>CAVXKZ010000025.1:0-362739 GCA_963762495.1 uncultured Acidobacteriaceae bacterium | reverse complement strand
CCGCCGTGCCGCCGCCTTTCGAAGCGCTTCATCGGCAGAGCGGCTCAATTCGACGTCCGAGAGGGATCTGTTGGGACTGGCGATGATTGTCCGGTAATCCGGACGTACGCGTGGCGAGTTCTCGAAGTTTAATGTCTGTCCATTGTTTCGGCAGCCCCGATAGATACTTCGATACGGGATCGTCGACATTTAGCTTGCCGTCTTGCTCCAGCTTCAAAAGTGCCACTATCGAAAACACCTTCGCCACAGACGCGAGCTGAAACTTGGTGGTTCGTTGCACTGGCACTCGTAGTTGAAGGTTTGCGCGGCCATACATAATTTCCCGGGTTCCGAACACGCTAGACCTAGAACAGCGATTACAGAGCCAACGAATGGCGTTTACAATCCGCCAGAACGTCATTAACACTCATTCAGTAAATATAATTCCGCCTACCAAGCCTATGTCGTCACCATCAGATCTTTCGCTTGCTCGCTCTTAAATGCGGCCGTCACACGCGCCAAGGTGGCGAGAAACTCCTCCGGACAAATCGGCTTCGAAACATAGCCGTCCATGCCGGCTGCCAGGCACGCCTCTCGATCTTCTTTCATCGCGCTCGCGGTGATCGCAATGATCGGAATATGCAGGCCAGTCTTGGTCTCCAGTCTGCGAATGCTGCGCGTGGCTTCGATTCCGTCCATTTCGGGCATGTGAACGTCCATCAGGATCACATCAAATGGCTGTTCGGAAGAGACTCTTACCGCTTCCTTACCGTTGTTTACCGCCGTGGCGGAATGACCATGTTTTTCCAACAGACGCAGCGCCAATCGCTGATTTACCGGATTGTCTTCAGCAAGCAAAATGCGCAGCACACGCCGGTCTCCCACGGTTCCGGCAGCGCGTTCTGAATCCCCTGTAATATCGGGCCGAGTCGCAGCCGGCTTGAAGCGGGCCGTGAAAAAGAAAGTGCTGCCATGCCCGGCTTCGCTTTTCAGCCACATGCGGCCGCCCAGCAGATGCACCAGTTTCCTGCAGATTGCTAATCCGAGCCCCGTTCCGGCAAAACGCCTGGTGGCGGTGTTATCGGCTTGCTCGAATTCACAAAATACCAGGGACTGCTTCTCCGGCGGAATACCGATTCCGGTGTCTTGCACGGAGAACTGGCAGATAAGCTCACCATCGCCTCGACTCTGGCACTCGGCCTTAATTGCGATCGAACCCCGATCGGTGAACTTAATGGCATTGCCCACCAGGTTCAGCACAATCTGCCGCAAGCGCAAGAAATCTCCGGAGATCAGGCCTGGAATCTTCTCATCGGTCGTAGCAGTCAAGCTGAGATGCTTCTGCTCTGCACGGCCACCCAAGAGCGTTACGCATTCTGTCAGGCAGTTTCGGATGGAGAAATTCGTAAAGTGAAGCTCCATCTTTCCGGCTTCAATTTTCGACAAATCCAGAACATCATTGAGGAGCAATAGCAGCGACTCGCCCGAGGTGCGGATCGTATCCAGATACTCTTTCTGACGTGGAGTGGGATTCTCGGCCGCGGCTAACTCGGCGGCCAGGAGAACGCCATTCAGCGGAGTGCGGATTTCGTGGCTCATATTCGCGAGAAATCCGGTCTTGGCGTGATTAGCTGCCTCGGACGCCTCTTTCGCCGCTCGCAGCTCCGCCTCCCTGGCAACACGGTCGCTGATGTCTTGATAGATGGCATAGCAGCCGACGATTTGCCCATTAATTACCAGCGGAACTCCATGGACCTCGACATCGATCAGGGTTCCATCTTTGCGCCTGCGACGGCTGATGTTGAAGATAGTCTCTCCCGCTTCGAGAGCTTCTATATCGCGCGAGCCCACCCGCTGGTCCGGAGGCGCCAGGAGGTCCTCGAGCGGATAGCCGGTTAGTTCAGCCGCATCGAATATGAAAAGCCGCTCGAACGCCGGATTGCACATCACGATTCTTCTTTCCGGGTCCATGACAGCGATTGCCAGCGGATTGTTGATTATCAGAGCATCGAGATATGTGGTCCGCTCCTCGAGACTCTTGACCGTTTGTTTCAGCTCGGTGATCTCGACAATTGTGCCCTCGATAAGCGTTCCTTCCGGGCCCTCAGCCAGATTGGCGTTTGCCAGGACCCAGATTTCGCGTCCGTCTTTCCGCCGCAGACCGATTTCTGCACCATTGATTCCCTTCCCTGCCGGGACCTGCCCCACAATCCCGTCGCGCAGCCCAAAGCCGTCTGTTGCTCCATACTGGAGCAACTCCTCACGCCCGGAGTAACCAAGAATTCGGGCACAAGCATCGTTGCAATCGACGACGCGCCCTTCTGGGGTCATGCGATACACTCCCGCCAGATTGCGCTCGAAAAGCTCCCGGTAACGGTGTTCCAGCGCAGCCTCGCTCTCGAGCCGCCGCCGAATCGTTTGCGTCTGCTCTCGTATTTTCCTTCGCAAGACGGCTAGCCAGGCCATGATCGCCACCATCAGCCCGCCCATGCTCCCGAAGAGCCAAATGGCGTGCCGGAACGTCCACCATGGTGGCCGCGAGAGAACGATAATGTCTCGTGGACCCCGCAACAAAAGCCGGAGACCGCCGGGTTCCGCGCTGCCCCCTTGTGGCGTAGAGCAGATACCAGTTATTCGCAGCCGGCTTCCCGGCTCGATCGCCATCAGCTGAGCCAGCGCCTGCCGATCCTCCAACTCTGCCTGGATCATCACCTCGCCGCTTTTGGCAATTAGGATTTGCTCTCCCGGCGTGAGGGTGCGATCCAGTAATTGCGCATCCACTTGGACGAGTTCGCCATCGTGAGCGCCTGTTTGCAACTTCTCGGCGGCAGCTTTCGCCGCCGCAGGCGGTGTGGTGTAACCAACTACTCGATAGACCGCCTCTTGAAGCACGGGGGCATACTCTCCGATCGCGGGAAATCCAACTGCTTCGACCTCATCGCCGGGATGAACCACAGTCTGCTGGGCGGATTCCACACGAATATTACCGTCAGCACCCTTTAGAAAAAAATATCCGCCTGGCCGTTGCAGCGTGACCACTCCGCGAACCCTGGCCCTATGTCCCGAAGCGCCGCCTACCGTGAAGCTAAGAATGCGACCAACCGATTTGAGCGGCATCGAAAATGGATCGATCGGCCCCGGCTCGATCATCTGCATCTCTTCTAAGTGGGGGATGTACAGCATGACTCCCTGGACCTGGTTTTTGGCGTTGAAAAGTGCCCCGCAAACGCCACGGATTCGGACCCTCGCATCCACTAGGCCCGCCGGAATCGGCAACTTGAAATCGGGCAGATAGCCGGTCACGCGGCCGCCATCCATTGCGATCTCCAGTCGAAGATTTCCGGTCTCCAGGGCAGCCGATCGAACGATCCCCTCAATTTCAACCCACCGGCTGTCCATTTTCGTCGAAGCCAACCGCCCAAATTCCGCGCGTACCGGTACTGGCATAGGAGCTGTACCGAGTACATGCCAGCGCGGATGAGCGATATCGGGTGCAAAATCCGTTTGCGTCGTTACGCCCTCCAGTTCTATAAATTGCCCAGCTCGAAGCGTTGGCGCGTTGGCGCTTATGTCGACCCAATTGCCACCTGAGCGGTCCTGGACAAACAGATTGGTACCCATTGCCGAACTGCCTGGAATAAACGGTCCTTTGGCGATATCAAAGAACGTCACTACCACCTTCAGCCGGACGGGGTACCCTCGATTGGCTTGCTCTCTCGACAACGCATGGATCTGGCTAAGGCTCGTCAGTGTAGGCAGTTGCGCGCCGAAAACGGGATAGGAGCCCAGCGCAACCAGAATGGCGCAAACAGTCGTCAGCGCGCTACGCAGGTATCTGCGAGCGAAAGCGCGGCCTGAAATTAGCGAAGCTGGCCGTCTGGGGTATTCCACGTTCAGTCCGTAAGAAGTGCTTACTACTGACTAATCGACCGCTTTACCGCAGATTATTAAGGATGCGAGATCATGCTTCCGCCGTCATGCCGGAAAAATTACTCCCTTGCGCTCCTACGAGCCGCGTGGTCCGATCCCCTCCTGTATTGACCCTTTCCGACTGACCTGTCGGTTGTTTTCCTCTCCCCGTCGTGGTAAAACGAATCAGCGCTAGGGGCGCATCCAGTCCGCGGAAAGGGCCGTGCCCACCCATCGAAACAAACCGAAGGTTGCGAACCTTCTTTCAGCCTGATTCGTGCGGACTCCAGGCACGCAGTGAAAGGAGATTCGTATGTCTGACGCACTTCCGCTACCTCCTCGTCCCAACCTGGAACAATACAAGAACCTCGCGAAAGACTTCCAATACGCCTGCAAATCGAGGGACCCCGACGCAGTCCACAACTGGGCCGCCCACTGGGTGGAAGCAATCGCCCGACTCCGAAACCCGGATATCACGCCCGACCTCCGAAGACAGATCGACGCGGACACAGAACACATCCAGCAACGCTGGCTGAGCTTCAAGAAGACCCATGAACGCGTGGCACGGTGTTCGCTGACGGACGCGCAGTTCTTCATCGCGCGTGCTCACGGGTTCGATAGCTGGCCGAAGTTCGCCATGCACCTGCAAGCGATGGCACGCGCCAATTCACCGGTCTCGAAGTTCGAAGCGGCGGTAGATGCCATCGTCAGCGGTGACTCCACGACGCTCGATAAGCTGCTGAGCCAGAATCCGGAACTGGCGCAAGCGCGTTCAACGCGTGAGCATCGCTCCACGCTGCTCCACTATGTCTCGGCGAACGGCGTCGAGAACTTCCGCCAGAAGACGCCAAAAAACATCGTCGACATCGCGGAGCTGCTGCTCAGCGCTGGCGCTGATATAAACGCAGAGTCAGAGGCGTATGGCGGCCGATCCACCACGCTCGGATTGACGGCGACGAGTTGCCATCCGGAAAACGCCGGCGTGCAGATCCCGCTGATGGAACTCTTGATCGCCCATGGCGCAACCATCGACAGTCCGGATGGAGCAAGCGCGGTCAATGCCTGCCTGCAGAACGGGCGCGGCCAGGCGGCCGAATTTCTTGCCGGTCGCGGCGCGCGCCTGGATCTGGAGGGAGCGGCCGGAGTCGGGCGGCTCGATGTCGTCAGCAGTTTCTTTACCGAGGATGGCAATCTGCGGCCGCCTGCAACTCAACAACAAATGCGGGACGGATTCGCATGGGCGTGTGAATTCGGTAGAACCGCTGTCGTCGATTTCTTGCTGCAAAGAGGTGTAAAGGTGGACGCGAAGCTCAGCCATCACGGACAGACCGGCCTGCATTGGGCCGCGTATGGCGGACACTTGGACACCGTCAAGCTACTCCTGGATCGCGGCGCGCCGATCGACACGAAAGATGAAATTTATGGCGGAACGCCTCTGGGCTGGGCGCTGTACGCTTGGGGTAATTCTCCGCCGCGGCCGGAACGCGGACGCTATTACGAAGCGGTCGCGCTGCTGGTCCAGGCAGGGGCAACACTCGACCCGCAGTGGCACGAAAACGACCCGCGCATGGTAGCGGCTTTGCGAGGCGAACTGCCCCAACCGTGAGCGCTAGGATCGCTGCCCGCGATCGACGGTATGCGCTGCAAGGATCTGTTGAAGAATCGGGCTCGTGCGGATACGGATGAATCTTGTACTGTCGAAATCCTTCACCGTAGCCGAATTCCAGCTCTGGCTCCGCATTGGCGCGTCCACTGTTCCATTTGCGCGAGGTAATCATCCATGCCATGCTGCTGGCGAAGCCACTCGCGCTGGCTCTCGTGGTTCGCAAGCATCGCCTTCTTCGTTTGCAGTGTCGATGCGACGTCGACCGTGAAATCGGGCGGGATCGCGTTTCCTTCCCGATCCTCCTGGGCGATTGGGTCGACAAAGTAGAGATAGGGAATCGCAGATGACGCCACATGCTGCGATTTCGTGAAGTAGTTCGGAACGGAAGCGGCGAAGCATGCATCGCGAACTAACTCGCTGGTTGCCTCGTGATCGCATAGATAATCGCTCGGCGAAGCAGTTATCACGATTTCGGGGCGTAGCTCCCGCAACAAGCCTGTCACTATCCGCCGGGACGTATCGTCGTTGAATATTGCCAAGTCCCGAAACTCTGCGCAGCGATATTCCGCTCCGATCAATGTCGCGGATCCGGCTGCTTCGGCTTTCCGAATCGCGGAGATCTCATCGGGGCCGGATACAGCCGATCCGCAGTCACCCGCGGTCATTGTGACAATCGTGAGGTCGTGACCAAGTGCCGCAAGCAGCGCCAGTGTGCCGCCGGCCAGAATTTCCGCATCGTCGGGATGTGCGTGTAGGCAGGCGATGCGCATGGGCGCTACTTCAGACGGAGGAACTCCTCGCCCATCGTTGTCCGTCGAATGTATCGTTCTCTTTTCCCCAGCATCCGAATTTGGAGGCCATCTGCCCGCCATCCACGAAAAGTGTGGCGCCCGTGATATACGAGGCTAAATCGGAAGCGAGAAACAGGACAGCCTGCGCAACTTCCTCCGGCTCACCGCCGCGGCCCAGCGGTACCTGTTTGAAATACTCGGAGAGCCGCTTTTCATCCGAGAATGTTGCCGAGGTAAGGCGCGTCCGGATAAGTCCCGGACACACAGCATTCACTCGAATTCCGTAGGGACCAAGTTCATTCGCGGCTGTATGCAGCAACCCAAGCAGGCCCGCTTTACTTGCGTTATATGCCGCGAGATCCGGCTCTCCATCATATGAATTTGTTGAAGCCGTCAACACAATGGATCCTGCCCCTCGCTGCTTCAGCTTGGCGGCGGCGATTTGCATTGTGTGGAACGCGCCAGTTAAATTGACAGCTAAGGTCCGGTCCCAAAGGTCCGGCGTGGTTTCGAGAAACGCTTGAGCAGAGCCGATGCCGGCGTTCACCACGACCACTGACGGATCGGAGACGCGAGCGAATGCCTCTTCGATTGAGTTACGGTCCCCAATGTCAACGCCGCAAGCCTGAGCGCCGATGGACTGAGCCACTTCAGCGTGACTGGCGCTCGGCAAATCGAAGATCCAGACGGATGCCCCGGCCGCGACCATGCTCCTCGAAATGGCGAGCCCGATCCCATTGGCGCCGCCCGTTACCACTACCTGCTTGCCGCGAAAATCCAATTACTTTGCCTGTTCCAGTGCGAGCACCGCATATGCCGTGGCTGCATCACTCATGAACCGCCCGACATCACTCGACAAATCACGTTGCTTGTTGAGGGAGTATGCCAGCCAGCGGCCTTCCGTCTTGTCCTGATTCTGCGTTAGCCACGCACGACCCCGCCTCAACTGCGGCTGGTCGGGCGCAACGCCCGCTACTTCCAGCGTGAAAACGACGAGACCTGTGGCGAGGCCATCACTCTTCGTCTCGAGCGGCGTATTATCTCTCCGCTTCCATCCTCCGACAAACGAAGAAAGACTAAAGCCGCCGTCCGCTTGCTGTTTGCTGAGCGCTTCCGCGATGATACTTTTCTGCTGCGCCGGCGTCAGTAACCCAGGTATCTTCGCCGCTGCCCAGAGCAGCATCACTCGATTAATCAGGATTTGCGATTCGCGCTCCCGCACCAGATAATCGCGGAGTTCTTTCATTCGGTCCTGAATGGCTATTTCATCGCGATAGCCGCCGGGCGCGGTCGCCACAGCGATTGCGGCTAGCGTGGCTCCGTAGTATTGAGAATCCCCCTCCCATGGCGAATTGTGAAACTGCAGCCATGACCACGCCCCTTTCGCTTCTCCGGTCCTTAACTGTTGCGCCCACATATTATCCAGCGCCAGCCGCGCGTCAGGATTTAACTTGTCAGCGGGTCCGTTATACCTCACTAGGATGAGCGCATTGAGAATTGATTCCGTCCCGCGCGATTCAGCAGTTTTGGGAATGCCCCGCATCTCGTCGGAATAGAAAGGCTCCACTTCATTCCACAGCCGAACTCGCTTTGTGACGTTGTCCACAAGCTGACACTCGATGGGCGATGGAGCCCTTTCGGCAAGAGCCGCCCGTAATGCCGGCCGAGCCATAGCGTACGGCAACACCGTGTGGCAGGAAACGCAGAAAGTCTGATGGTCGCGCGCTGCCGGTGGCCAGTTCGACCACCAAGTCATCCGGCCATCGAGATACGCGCCTGCGGCCTTCTCGCTCCAGACGGCCGCCCTTGGGATAGAGGGCGATGTATTTTGACCGAACAGCATCGCGCCAATGCAGGTGGCGAGCATGCAGATTCCGAACGTGACCGCCTTCATTAAGACTCACCTCCGTTCCTTCCCGTCAGCTTAGCGCCACGGCAGGATTAGAATCACTAAATGTTCCGCCTTCTAAGGATCGCGTTCTTGATCGGGCCTGATAACGCCGTTAGATCCGGCAATGGCCCAAGCGCCAGTCACTGTCGCACGCCCGGCGCGACCGACACCGCCCACCCGCGATCCCAACACACCTGGCTATGTCACGGCGAAAGCCTTGCCTGATGGGGCAAACCCTCCGGCGGATGCCGATGGAAACTTCATCATCGGCCCGACGCACAATCCCGCACCGGAGATGACCGCGCGACAAGACGTGCCGCAAGGAACGGTGTTCGAGTTCACTATGAATTCGGCGGACAGCAAGATTTATCCAGGCATCGCTCGGGAGGCTCACACCGCTGGCACGGCAGACCCTACCGACCCCGCCAAGATGATAATCACCACCAGTCACCCTGCGCCCTATATGCGCCGAGTGACTGTATATGTCCCCAAACAATATGTCCCCGGCACAGCCGCGCCATTCATCGTTGGGGCGGACGGACCGGACCGCGCTTTGTTCACGGCCCTGGACAATCTCATCGCCCAGCACAGGGTACCCGTGATGATTGCCATCTCCATAAGTAACGGCGGCGGCGACGCCCAGGGGAGCGAACGCGGCCTGGAATACGACACGATGTCAGGCCTATACGCGGAGTTCGTCGAGACAGAAGTGCTGCCCCTCGTGGAGAAGCAATGCGACGTGAAACTGACCAAAGATCCCAACGGCCGGGCAACAATGGGCGGCAGTTCCGGTGGCTCGTGTGCCTTCATCATGGCCTGGTATCACCCAGAGCTGTACCATCGCGTTCTCACCTACTCAGGCACTTACGTGAATCAGCAGTGGCCGCCAAACCCTGAAACTCCGCACGGCGCTTGGGAGTTCCATGAACATCTCATCCCTAACACCCCGCGCAAGCCGCTACGCATCTGGATGGAAGTCGGCGATAGAGACCTTCTCAATCCGAATGTCATGCGCGACAATATGCACGATTGGGTCGTCGCCAATGAAAACATGGCCAAGGTGCTGGCTGCCAAGGGCTATCATTATCAGTTTGTGTTCGCGCGTAACGCCGGGCACACCGACCGCGCCGTGAAACAACAAACCCTGCCCGAGGCTCTGGAGTATATATGGCAGGGCTATCCGGTCGCCGCGCAAGTCGGCGATCATACGACGAGGTGAGTCATGGCAGCAGGAAGCGCTGCGGCAGCTGCAATTGCCAACGCGATCAAGGCGTCGGGCGTGTTGGTGCGCTTAGAACCGGAACAATTCGCCAAAATTCTGGCAATAGCAAAGGATCCACTGGTGGTGGTCGCGGAAGGCGTTTTTTTCTCACGCAAGTTTCAGTACCTGACGAGTTACAAAGGACTGGCATTTTTCACCAAGACGAAAGATGCGCTGCAACTGCCCGCCGGTGCCGAAGTCGTACTGGCCCGAAGAATCAGCATTCCTGGGTAACCTCCTGCTAGATACGCCGGCCTCGCATGCCGAACCCGCGATCACCCTCGGAACTCCGCCGCATAATCGATGGCCCAATCGAGAAACGTCAGTGCCGGTGCCTTTGTTATCTCTGCAACCGTTGCCGAGCGCAGCTTGGCCAATTGCGGCAGCCCAGGCGTCGAGCAGCATATTCATCATGACAAAAGCAGGCATAATGGCAAGCAACTCGCGCCGCGCCTCATCTGGCGAGATCTTTTCCATCCGTAGCGGCCGGCCGATCACGGAATCCCCTTCACTTTGCCCCGGAATCCGCGGTCGATAAATCGATCTCGCCCATGATAGGCGTGCGGGCCCGACTTTATCGGTCGGAATCCGCAGCCGATGAGAGGCCGTTGCGCAGGGAAGACGCTCTTGGTACTAATTTTGGAGGAATCAAAATTTCCTCAGGCGGGGAGGCCTGTTTTGAATTCATTAAACTGAGTGCCAGCCGGGCTGCCCTCGCCCCCAGCGTCTCGCTGTCCTGATCTATGCTGCTGAGTGGAACCCGCAATTCTGAAGCGTACTTAACGTTGCCGGCGCCGATGATTGCGATGTCTTGTGGGATGCGAAAACCGGCCTCAAGGATGGCTCGCATTGCGCCCATTGCCATCGGGTCATTGTGGCAAAATACGCCATCCGGGCGTTTTTTACGCTTTAGAAGATTTTTCATCGCGTCATAGGCGCTAAAATCGGCAGCATCATCGGAATGGGACAGGCTCATGATCAAGTGCTCGTCGATGGCCATGCCCGCGCCAAGTAATGCCTGACGATACCCTTCCAGCCGATCTATAGCCGTACTCACGTGACGCCCCGCCAGATGAGCGATTCGCTGGCACTTATTCTCTATAAGGTGGGTTGTCGCCATCCTGCCTACGGCTATGTTATCTGTACCTACAAAGTTAGCGTGCAACCCAAGCAATTTTCGATCAACTAACACATACGGCCGCTGCTGTTCTTCAATTGCACGGAAGCTCTCAATGCTCCACTGCGTGGACGCGATCATCAGCACGTCAAGTCGGCGCATCAGCATCTGCCTTATCTCCTGACGTTCAAGATCGGGGTCCTCCTCTGAAGACGCGATAACTAGCCCATATCCGTTTTCGCGAAGAGCTCTCGAAATGCCCTTTGGCGAGTTGTGCGAAGAAGGAATGAACCAGGTCCGGCACCACGAAACCGACAAGATGCGTCCTTCCGGTCACCAGAGCGCGAGCGACCGGATTCGGTTGATAGTTCAGTTCCTTGATTCGCTTGAGGACGCGCTTACGGGTTTCGTCGCTGATATCTTCGTGATTGCGCAGCACCTTGGAAACCGTAACGACAGACACGCCAAGATCGCGTGCAATGTCCTTTAAGCGGGTAGGCATCAGCGATTATGACCCGGGGTGATTAGTAATCATCCTAGTCTGTCCACTATCTCCTTATTCAGAGATCTTGAAGACAAAGGCGTATTCGCCGGCTTTCTGGGCGGGTGCCTGCACGTGCAGTCCATCGGAATCGCGTGTCCAGGTCAACTTGGTATTTGAGCCCAGCAACTGAATATTTCTAATGCTCGAGATACTATTTTGACCGCCTTCGGCAAGAGATTTGATGGTTAGCTTTCCACCTTCCGGCCAGCCAAGCGCAATCGCATACAGCGTGTTTCCTTTGGTGGTAAATCGGATGTCCTCGCTCGAGAAGCCCTCATTGCTTGCGTCGTGGAACGCTCCACCCGTTACTTTGGTTGGACCTTCACCGTATACCGTCCAGGGTCGCGTACCGTAAACCGCTTCGCCGTTCGTGGCGAGCCAGCGGCCCATATCGAGAAGAATGTGCTGTGCTTCTTCAGGTATGGTGCCGTCGGAGCGCGGTCCGACATTCAACAGTAATACGCCATTTTTACTTACGATATCAACCAACTCCGTTATGAGCGAATCCGGAGACCGGAAGGTGTCATTGTTGATATAGCCCCACGATTTCTTGCTGATTGACGTGTCGGTCTGCCAGAGTAACTTGCGGACGCCTTCCAATTGGCCACGCTCAATGTCTAGGACAGCCGCTCCTTCCGGAAACGCTGTGTACTTATAGTTAATGGACGCGGTGGTCCCATGAGCGGCGGCCTCGTTGTAATAAAAAGCCGCAAAGCGCCGTAAGTAAGGCTCGAATTCTTTCGTATTGATCCACCAATCGAACCAGACAACTTCGGGCTGATATTTCAATACGATTTCTGTCGTCCTTGCTAGCCAATCGTCCAGATAAGCGGGGTCTGGGTGTCCTGCCCACTGGTTCTTGTCCGTCGGGCCGACGTGGGCAGGGCCATAGAAAGATGCATATCGCGGGTCTTGCACATCGGAGGGAAACTCACGGCCCCCATTGAAGAAGAAGTAGTGCTCGGCACGATGGCTTGAAACGCCAAAATGCAGCCCATCGGCCCGCACAGCCGTTGCCAGTTCACCAACCACGTCTCGTTTCGGTCCCATTTTCGCCGCTGACCAATCGGTTAGGCCCGAGTCATACATGGGGAAACCATCGTGATGTTCTCCGACGGGAATCACAAACTTGGCGCCGGCGTTTCGAAAAAGATCTGCCCAGGCTTTCGCATCAAATTTATCCGCTTTGAAATCAGAAATGAAATTTTTATAACCGAACTTAGTTTGTGGTCCGTGGGCGGCCACTTCGTGTTTGAAATCGGGAGTCCCCTGAACATACATGTTCCGCGGGTACCACTCACTGCCGAACGCAGGGACGGAATAAAGGCCCCAGTGAATAAAAATGCCGAACTTCGCATCTTCGTACCACTTAGGAATCTGATAAGTCTTGAGCGAATCCCAGGTGGGCTTGAACGGTCCAACTTGCGCTTCGCGATCCACCTGCTGAATGAGTGACCGCCGCTGGTTGTCGTACTTCCGATTGGCCTTCTGCCAGATAAGGTCATCCGCATTGGGTGTCTGAGCTGATACCGCGGTAACGAACGTGGTCAGGAAGAGGGTAAGGACTCTGGTCCACATAGCAAGATGAGATCGGAGGCGGACGCTTGCGTCAACATGCCTTGCACTGCAAGGGTCGCATCCGGCCCTTAGCATGACACATATAATGCTTTTTGCGCAATAGTAAACGATAACTCTGAGAGCGGCGCTGGCATACTAAACTGAACGGCTGTCAGAAAACGTAATAACGAGTCGACGATGTCCGCTTTTAGCGCCTTGATGACTGCGCTATCACGGAAAGATGCCGCCGAGGGGCAACTTGCGTGATGACGATCCGAGTTCGCGGCGTGGCGCTTATCCTTCTCCTAGCACTGCGGCTGAATGCCCAGTCACCTTCTACCGAGGCTTCTCGTTCCAGGGACGGATTTGCCGGTTCGAAGGCTTGCAATCGCTGCCATAGCGCTATCTATAAGTCATTTGAAAAAACAGACATGGGACGATCCATGACACTGGCTAATGAATGGGAACCTGATGCGCTACCGCCGGAAGCGAGCGTGACCCAACAAGGAACCGGGCGCATCTTCGAGGTCTTTCACAACCAGTCCGGGTGGCAGCAAAAGGAATCGGAACCAGGCGTGTTCACAGTGGAACACCAACTCGAGTATGTGGTGGGTTCGGGAGCGAACGGGCTTACCTTCTTGATCCGGCGCGGTACTTATCTATTTCAAGCTCCGCTTTCTTACTATTCCAAAACAAAGAAGTGGGACTTCTCTCCCGGTTACGAACGCGTGGATCTTGGGTTCGGGCGCGTGATTCCACAAGAGTGTATCAACTGTCATGCGGGTCGCGCGCTGCCGATGCCGAACCAACCTGGCGCCTTCGGCGATCCTCCGTTTCAGGAATTAGCCATCGGATGCGAAAACTGTCACGGAGCCGGCGAAGCTCACATCCAGTCGCTAGGGAAGGCGGGTTCCATCGTAAATCCCGCCAAGTTGGCGTCGCGGTTGGCGGAAAACATCTGCATGAACTGCCATCAAAGCGGAGATGCACGGGTTTTCCAACCCGGGAAGGACTTCGCCGATTTTCATCCTGGACAGTGGCTGTTTGACACGGCGGTGATCCTGAAACGACCCACCCAAAGCCGCGACCGCCAGGAATCGGATTTGTTGGAGCATTATTCGGCCATGCAAGCTAGCCGATGTTTCCGAGAAAGCAATGGCAAAATGGGTTGCCTTACCTGCCACGATCCGCACGTTCAGCCAAGGCAAGCGGACGTCCCGGAGTATTTCCGTGTCAAGTGTCTCACCTGCCATAACGACCAAAGCTGCGGCTTCCCGCTGAAAGCCAGGAGAGAGCAGAACCCTCCGGACGATTGCGTTGGGTGTCATATGACAAAACGAAACGTGTTGCAGGTTTCGCACTCAGCTTTGACTAACCACAGAATTCCCGCGCGGAACGGAGAACCCATTCCGGCGATTCCCGCAAAAGAGGTCGACGGGCTGATTGTGGTAAACGCGCCCCCTAACCGCGCCCTTCAACTGTCGAAAGCGACTCTGCTCCGCGCTTATGGCCAGCTTTCCAGTCAGGATCCCGATTACCAACGCCGCTATCTGAACCTACTCGATGAATTGCGCAGCGAACATTCACAAGATCCCGTTGTCCAATCCGCGCTTGGCAACCAGGCGTTGATAGAGGATAAACCGGAAGAGGCCATGACTCATTTGAAACTTGCGGTAGGACTCAACGATCCGACTGTCAATCTTGCGACCGTCAACCTCGAAATGGGTCAAGCGTCTGCGAAGCTTGGGCGTGCTCAGGAAGCGATAGAGTATCTGAAAAAAGCCGCTGAACTGGATCCGTACAACGCGGTAATACAAAAAACATTGATATTGCAGTACATTAATTTGAAAGCTTACCCCGAGGCACGCCAGCACATGGAGCAGTACGTCCACGATTTCCCGGAGGACTCATTTATGCGAAATCTACTGGCTAGAGTTAGTAAATGATTCGGCTGGGCTGGTGGCATTTAGCGATGGGCGGCTTACTCTGCATCGCGCCGGTATTCAGCCCGGCTCAGTGCTCGGGCCCTCACGAACTTGAGAGCGCGATTAGACGATCGCCCAGTTCCGAAGCGTATGCCGCGCTAGGCGCGTATTTTGCGCAACACCAAGAGCTGGATTGCGCGCTGCAGGCGTTCGAAAAAGCAACGAAACTCAACCCGGCATCCTGGGAAGCGCATTTCAACTTCGGACTGGCTTTGATGAGCGGCAATCAACCCGATAAAGCGGTAACTCAGTTTCGCGAGGCGGTCAAGTACAAGCCGGATTCGCAAAGGGCCCGTAACGCCCTGGCCCTGGCTCTACAAGCGAGCGGACGCTTGGATGAGGCCGAGGCCGAATTCACTCGATCGCTCCAGCAAGACCCCCGCTCTTCCGACACACTCATACGTTTGGGGGAACTTTACTCGGCTCAAAGGCGATACAACGCAGCCATCGAGAAGTTTCGCGAAGCCGGCAAACTGGCTCCCGCCGATTCCGATTTGCAGATTGAATTGGCGGTTGCCTATTCGAATGACAACAATTCGCAGCAGGCTATCGACATACTCTCCCGCCTGACGAGGGCCCATCCTGACCTGGCCCAGGCTCACTTCAATTTGGCAACGGTATTCGCCGACGGCAAGCGTTTTAGGGAAGCCGCGGATGAGTACAGCGCGGCGCTGAAACTCGAACCCGGAAATGATGTTGCTCGTTTGTCGCTGGCCAAGGCTTATGCGAGCATCGCCAATTTCCAAAGTGCGCTTCCGGTGGCGAGTGAATATGTAAAGCGCCGCCCAGACGACCCCGAGGGACACTCGGTGCTGGGGAGTGTCTATCGAGGTTTGGCGCGCTATCCGGAAGCCGAGCGGGAATTGAACCATGCGCTGGCAACCGGCAAGGACGAGTATGGGCCAGAGTACGATTTAGGCTTTGTGCTGGCGAAAGAGGATAAGCCGAAGCAAGCACTGCCTCACCTGCGAAGAGCGATCGAACTGCGCCCCGATTCCACCGAAGCGCGTTTCCAGCTCGCGCACGTCTTGAAGTCCCTGGATATGCCGCTGGAGGCAAGCAAGGAACTGAGTGAGTTCCAGCACGCGAAACAGCAATCGGTTGAAATAGATATAGCTGCAGCTACCGGGAATGAGGCCAATAATCTGTTGTCTCGCGGCGATCCCAAAGCAGCGGCCGAGCGGTATCGAAGCGCGTTGAATCTCGATCCCAAGAACGCTAGAACCTGGTTTAATCTCTCAATCGCATTGGGAGATTTGGGAAATAGAGCAGAGCAGCGGGCAGCACTTGAAAAGGCCGTCACTTTCGATCCCGGAATGGCCCCTGCATATAACCAGCTTGGGCTGTTAAGTGCGGCGGAGGGCAACCAATCTGCGGCTGAAACTCAGTTTAGAAAGGCGATAAAGCTCGATCCGCAGTCGGCAGAAGCTGAGAGCAATTTGGGAACGCTTTGCGGGAAGACCGGCCGGACACAAGAAGCGGAAGCCCTGCTGAGGAAAGCCATCGAAGACGACCCGCAATTAGCCGAGGCAATTCTAAACCTAGGGTTGATTTTGGCCAGCGAGGGGCAGCTGGCGGAGGCGGAAGGCCGCCTGCAGCGTGCTGTCGCTTTGCTCCCCTCCAGTTTTTCGGCCGTAACTGCGCTTGGCATGGTGGAGGCAAAACTGGGGAAGGCCGACGCGGCCATTGAAGACTTTGAAAAGGGCGTGGCACTGCAACCGCGCTCGGCCGAAGCTCACTTGAACCTTGGCATCGTTTTGGCGGACCGCTATCAGGTGGATCGGGCTCTGAAAGAGTTTACGGCGGCAGAGGATTTGGCGCCTGAGAGCGCCAGTCCGCGCTATAACCGGGGAAGGCTGCTTGTCGATCTCAAGCGCTATGAAGAAGCAGTGCCGGAGCTAAAGCTCGCCTGCGAGCGGGGGCCGCGGTTCTCGGCGCCCTTTTACTTACTCGGACTGGCTTACACAAGGCTCGGGAATTACCAGGACGCTGTCGGCGCGTTTAGCAAGTTTCTCCAACTTGAGCCTCGAAACGCCGATGCCTATTTTCTGGCGGGGCAGGATTTCAACAGGCTCGGCCGCTCGTCTGAGGCGATCGACTACTGGAAAAAAGCCGTCGACGCTGACCCAAATCAAAGCGAGGCGCTCTACAATTTGTGGCGAGCCTTTGCCAAATCGAATTCGCCGGAAGCCGTGGTATACGCAGACCGCTTCAAGCGTGCGCAGGAGGAAAAAAAGCTGACAGGACAAGCCGCAACACTTGGTAACTTCGCGCTTGCCTCCGCCAAACGGGGCGATTATCAGCAAGCCATTTCCCAACTCCAGGAAGCTGTCCGGGAATGCGGGAATTGCCAGTCTCGCTCGGACCTGTTTAAAGATTTGGGTCTAATTGAATGCAGGATAGGCTACTTAAAAAGTGGTGAAGAGCACTTGCTGCAGGCACGGGCCTTGAACCCGCACGATCCCGACGTACTGAAGGCATTGGAGATCCTCGCGCACGCCTATCCCTCTGGAAAAAGCCTGAACTGAAAGTACGGTTACTACCTACTACCAGGTGGGTATTGACTTTCATAGAAAATCGTTGACCATCTATCCGCATTGTGATAAGTTGGCGGTACTTTACCGTTTAAGTAAACGCAGAACGGGAATTCTAAGCTGGCCGCGCCCTGCAGCCTGCGAGATATCGGGAGACTACGTTGCGCCTCTTTCTACAATTCGCATTGCGGGCGGGCTTCACTGCCCTTTTTCTGGTTGCAGTCGCGTCAGTCACGCCACCTTGGGCCCGCGCACAGCAATCTTCGGCCCAGATCAACGGAACCGTCGTCGATCCCAGCGGTGCGGTGGTCGAGGGTGCGACTATCACCCTGACCAATCCATCCACTCAAGTCTCGCGAAGTACGGTAAGTAATTCCGCAGGTAATTACGTCTTCATCGACGTCGCCCCGGCTTCTTACACCATCAAAGTCGCGAAAACCGGCTTCGAGACGATCACCCAGCAGCAGATTACGTTGAGCGTTAATCAGACCGCGACGTTCGATTTCACCTTGAGAGTCGGCTCAACCCAGCAGGCGATTACGGTCGAAGCGGCGGCTGTGTCGATCGAGGCTTCCACCTCGGAGCTCGGTACTGTCATCAATCAGCAGGCAGTCCAGGATCTCCCGCTGAATGGCCGGAACTTCACGCAGTTGCTCACGCTCACGCCTGGCGCCAGCCCGATCAGTGTAGGTCAGAACTCAGGCGGTGGCGGCGGTTTCGCAGGCAACGCAATTGGGAGTTTTTCGTTTCCCGCGCTGAATGGGCAGCGAAATCGCAGCAATATGTTTCTTCTCGACGGCGTCATCGATCTGGGTTCGTTCATCGGTAACTACAACGTCCAACCAATCATTGATACGGTCCAGGAGTTCAAGGTGCAGTCCCACAATGATCTGGCGGAGTTCGGGCAAGCGCCGGGCGGCATTGTGAACGTTGTTACCAGGGCCGGAACCAATAATTTCCACGGAAGTGCATGGGAATTCCTGAGAAATGATGTCTTTGATGCCGGTAACCCCTTCGTTTTACAGCAAGGCGCGCCGAGAAAGAATGCCTTGCGGCAAAATCAATTTGGCGTGGCTGGCGGCGGCCCGGTTTGGATTCCCAAAATCTATAACGGAAAGAATCGCACGTTCTTTTTTGCAGGGTATGAAGGCTATCGTCAGAGCGTAGCGAGTCAAAGCCAGGGCTTGGCTCCGACCGCGGCGCAGTTGAGCGGCGATTTTAGTGCCCCCGGCACCCCTACCCTTTACAACCCCGCCACCGGCCTTCCGTTTCCAAACAACAACATATCGGCTTATCTGAACCCAATAGCAGTTGCCTATGCCAAAGCGAATTTTCCCGTCGGCGCCCCTGTGCCGAGTGGCAATAATTACTTCTTTAACGCGCCGGTTGAGACAAACCAGGACACCTATTCGGTTCGCGTGGACCAAACTTTCGGTGACCACGATATCCTCTTTGGCCGGGTGTCCCACTATTTCGAGCCGCAAACCGGACCGAACGGGTATGCGGGTACGACTCATTACGCGAACGACTACGGCTATAACGCTGTCCTGCATGAGACGCACACCTTTGGTCCGACTGCCGTAATGGATGCGTTTTTCGGGCGGAACGTCGGCGATGCCGATACGGGCAGCAGCACTCCGGGAGCTGGGAGCGGTTTCGCCAATCAGTTGGCAACGCTGGGCATGGCCACCAACCTCATCGGAGGATTCGCGGGGCAGAAAGGCCTGCTCGTTCCAGGTATGGGCGTAACCGGCTATTTGGGCGGGGACCAGCAATCCGTGCAGAATACTCGATATGCCGACGACTGGACTTTCGGTGGCAACTTTACCAAGATCCTGAGCAAGCATACTATCAAAGCCGGCGCTACCTTCGCGACAAACAATACCCTCTCGCCGATCGACAACAGTTCAGAGTCGTTTTCGACTGCACAGACAGCAAGCCCTAGCGGCATCGGCGGCAATGCCCTAGCCTCGTTCTTGTTGGGAATTCCGGATGGCGCCAACAAGAGGAATGTTCTCGAAACTGAACACGGCGGTTGGGTTAACGGCGCGTACATTCAGGATGAATTCAAGATCACGCCTCGGCTTACGTTGAATATCGGCATTCGCTGGGATGTCACGCTCTGGCCGATTTACGGTCAGGCACCTGCTCCAGATGCTTACGTAGGCGATGTGGATCTCGCCAACGGTACGTATATTCTGGCGAACGTTCCTCCGGCTTGTAGCTCTACGCGGGGGTATCCTTGCATTCCTGGCGGAACTTTACCGGCTCATGTAACCGCGACGACTCACAGCAACCATTCCATCTACTCGAACGACTACAACGATTGGCAGCCCCGTGTCGGACTGGCTTACAGGCTGACGGATAAAACCGCGGTCCGGGCAGGCTATGGCAGGTTTTACGACAATTACAATTCGATCATCCAGTTAGCCCAAAACTATGAAGGGACATGGCCGGATTTAGGACAGCTCATCGCCCAAAATCTGAACACCGCCAGTGGTAATAAGGCGAGCATTGCCGATCCTTTTAATCAAGGTTCCGGCGGTGTGGTTTATCCTGCCCCGTCGCCGTTCCAGAGTGGCGGGTTCGTTAACTGGTATGTTTCTCCGAGCGACTATAAGATGCCCTATTCGGATCAGTGGAACGTAGGCATCGAACAAGCGCTCGGAGCCAACACCATCCTCGATCTGGCCTACGTTGGCTCTCACGACGGGCAGCTCAATCAGGGAGGCGAAGGCAACACCTCTGTAGTGCCAAGCCCCGCCAGCGCCACCAGCGCCCAGATTGCCAGCCTTCGGCCGTATCCGTACATCCCGCCGACTTTCTACGATCAAAGCGTCGGTCAGAGCAAGTACAATGCCTTCCAGTTTCGGTTGCAGCAACGCTCAACCAAAGGGCTTACTTACATCATTTCGTACACCCGTTCAAAGTCTATGGATCGCGGCTGCTCCGGCAGCTTTGGAGCGGAGGGTTGTGAGGTCGAATTCCCTTACAACACCAATCTGGATCGCAGCGTCTCAGGCTTCGATTTGCCAAATATCTTTTCCGGCAGTTTCGTGTATGAGATACCCGTTGGAAAAGGAAAGAGCTTCAGCACTCATAATGGCGCTCTCGATTACATCATCGGCAATTGGCAGGTAGGTGGAATTCTCAGCTTGCATTCGGGAACTCCGTTCGACGTTCAGGCGAGCAACTCAGATGCGGAGAATACGGGCAATGTGTCGGAACGGGCAAATCTAGTGCTTCCGAACGGCGTGTACCTGAATTCTACGGACCCCAGGTATTACTTGAACCCCGCCGCCTTCGGCGAACCGGCTATAGGTACTTTCGGAAATCTGGGACGCAATAGCTTACGGACGGACTCGTACCGGAATTTTGATATGTCACTAACCCGGCAGTTTCCGATCAAGGAGAAGATCAATTTGGAGTTCCGCGCGGACGCTTTCAACCTCTGCAACTTCGTGGTGCAGGGACAACCCGACAGCAACATTGGTGACACAAACTTCGGGCTTGTCACGGGCGCGGGCAATTCACCGCGCGTGATTCAGTTCTCGCTAAAACTGCTTTTCTGAGGAGTGTCTCCGAACTGCGAGGCTTCGTCATCGAGCCGTTGACACCAGAAGCCCGAGTCACCGCCTTAGCCTGATTTCCAACAAATCCCCAATACTCTATCGCCTTAGTGGAGATGCGTGGTAAGATAGCTGGCAAGTGAGCATATCGCCCCACCTCCGGCAGCTTGAGGCCGAAAGCATTCACATCTTCCGCGAAGTTGTGGCGGAGTGCCAGAAACCCGTACTGCTGTATTCCATTGGAAAGGATTCATCAGTCCTGCTGCGGCTCGCTCAGAAGGCTTTTTTCCCTGGCCCCATCCCATTTCCGCTGCTGCACATCGACACCAGCTACAAGTTCCGGGAAATGATTGAGTTCCGCGACCGCTACACCGCCGCGCTCGGCGTGAAGTTGATCGTTCATACGAATACCGGCGCTCTGAACGAAGGCGCGAATCCATTCGTCTTAGGCACTCAGCGGTGCTGCGGAGCGCTTAAAACGACAGCGCTGCTGGATGGTTTGCGGGCCGGCGGTTTTGATGCCGCGATGGGCGGCGCGCGGCGCGATGAGGAACGGTCCCGTGCGAAAGAACGTGTATTTTCTTTTCGCGATAGCCGCGGTCAATGGGATCCGCGCAACCAGCGCCCGGAGCTTTGGAATGTCTTCAACACCCGTGTGCATCCGGGCGAAAGCCTCCGCATCTTTCCGCTATCCAATTGGACCGAGATCGACGTCTGGGAATACATTCACGCCGAAAACATACCCATCGTTCCGCTCTATTTCGCGAAGCTGCGTCCGATGCTTGTGCGCGGCGACGCACTGCTCTCGATTGAACAGCCCTTCGTTCCTCGTCTTCCCGGGTGAAGAGCCACAGCTTGTGAAGTGCCGGATGCGCTCGCTCGGCTGCAGCCCATGCACCGGCGCAATTCGCTCTAACGCGGAGACTGTTCCGCAAATCATTGAGGAGCTGCTCACGACCAAGCGTTCTGAGCGGCAGAATCGCGTAATCGATCACGATCAGGACGGGTCGATGGAGCTAAAGAAACAGGAGGGCTATTTCTGATGTGCGCTGCCGCGCCGGTTTCCGCGTTTGACATCCTCGAAGATTATCCCGAACAGGAGCAGGACAAAAAGCTCCTGCGCTTTCTCACTTGTGGCAGCGTTGATGACGGTAAATCAACGTTGATCGGACGCCTGCTCTACGATTCACGCAGCGTCTTCGAAGATCAGCTCGAATCCGTGACCAAGGCTTCAGCCGGCCGGAATGCGGGAGCGATCGACTTTTCGCTTCTCACCGATGGCCTCCGCGCCGAACGCGAGCAGGGCATCACCATTGACGTTGCTTACCGCTATTTCGCCACCAGCCGGCGCAAATTCATCATTGCCGATACCCCCGGACACGAGCAATACACCCGTAACATGGCGACCGGAGCTTCCACAGCCGATCTTGCCATCGTATTGGTTGATTCCCGAAAAGGTCTGCTGCCGCAATCCAAAAGACACTCTTTTGTCGCGTCCTTGCTTGGCATCAAGCATCTCGTAATCGCTGTGAACAAGATGGATATGGTGGGCTATTCGCGTTCTGTGTTCGCGGACATCAAAGCACAATTTCGCGATTTCCTGTCCGGCTTCGAAGGTCTCGAGACCTACTTCATTCCCGTCAGCGCACTCGCAGGCGACAACGTCGTTCTCCCCAGCCGCAACATGCCGTGGTTCGATGGGCCTCCTCTCCTCGAATACCTCGAAAATGTCGACGTCGATTCGCAGCCCGAGGAAGCGCCGTTTCGCTTCCCGGTGCAGCGCGTCGTTCGCTCCGGCAATGGATTCCGAGGCTATGCGGGAACCGTATCTTCGGGCAATATCTCTGTCGGAAGCGCGATCGCAGTTATACCTTCGGGGCGCACGACCACAGTCGAACGCATTACCACCTTCGATGGGGATCTGAACGAAGCTTCCGCGGGACAACCAGTCACTCTCACGCTTAGCGACGAAATCGATATCATTCGCGGCGATCTGTTAACGTCAGTGAACGCTCTGCCGCATCTGGCGCATTCGCTCCGGGCCACTCTGATCTGGCTTCACGCGGATCCGGGTGAGATGGGCAAACGCTACCGGCTGAAGCACGCCACACAGCAGGCGTGGGCCTCCATTGCTGAGATCCATCACGCCATCAATATCAACACCCTCCGGCCTGAAGCTTCCAGCCAATTGGAAATGAACTCGATAGCCGTTGCCGAAATCGAAACATCCCGGGCGTTGTGGTTCGATTCCTACCAGCGGAATCGCGTCACTGGCAGCTTTATTCTGATCGATCCCGCAACGAACGCAACCGTGGCCGCCGGCCTGATTGACGCACCTGGTTCAGCCGTGCGCCAACCAAAAGAGTCTTCGCTCCCGAATGTTGCCTGGGCGGTCAAAAATAAATCGCTGGTAATCTCTATCCCTGGTCTGGCCCATGAAACGGACCTCGCTGCGCTCGATTATCCCGAGGCGCTGCAGGCGCTCCGTCAGTTGCTGGATCTTCTCGATGTCAATGTCGTGAAAGATGGGGTTTCAGAAGGCCATCGCGATGACTGAAGCGGTGCTCAAAGTTGACGAAGCTCGTGAGGCTATCGCCTCCGCTCTTGCCGAGAGTACGTCGGCCGCACTGACCTGCAGCTTTCAGGCGGAAGACATGGTGGTTTTGCACCTTGTGCGCGAGACCCAGCCCGAAATACCTGTTCTGTTCCTCGACACGGGCTACCACTTTGACGAGGTCTACCGTTATCGCGACGAGATGACCGCGCGTTATGGTCTCAACCTGCTGAATTTAATTCCCGAGAAAACAGTGCCCGAGCAGGAAGCGCAGTTCGGCATACTCTATCGGTCCCAACCCGATCAGTGCTGCAGAATGCGCAAGGTCGTTCCGCTCTTTTCGGCCCTCGAACGGTACGAAGTTTGGTTTACCGGGTTGCGTCGGGTCCAGTCGCCGACTCGGGCGAATCTTCGAACAGCCGACAGGTTTCCGCTGCCCTCCGGCAAACATCTGCTCAAAGTGAGCCCGCTCGCCGATTGGAGCGACAAGGAAGTCTGGAGTTTCGCCAGGGAAAACAGCATTCCGTTGCTGCCGCTTTACGATGACGGCTTCACCAGCATCGGTTGCCGCCCTTGCACGCAGTTGCCCCTCGATTCTGGGAATGCTCGCTCAGGCCGCTGGGCAGGCCGCAAACTCGAGTGCGGAATCCATATCGCCGGGGAGCACTGACGTGGAAGCGATTCTTGGCTTCGCCATTGCCGTCGCCATCTCGCTGACCGGCGTGGGCGCTGGAACGCTCACTACACCTCTTCTCATTATTTTTCTCGGCGTGCCACCCGCCGTTGCGGTCGGAACGGCACTGACGTTTTCCGTCGTCGTAAAGGTCGCGTCTGTTCCTTTCTATGCGTTGCACCGGCAGATTAACTTCCGCATACTGCGCCTTCTGCTGATCGGCGGAGTGCCCGGCGTGATTGTTGGATCGTTGCTGCTGGATCATTTCAAGCATGGGCCTTATGACAAGGACATTTTCGCCGCGCTGGGAGTCTTTATCATCGCCGCCGCCGGCGTTCGGCTTTATCGCGTCTTTCGTCCAAAAGCAACTCCCAGAACGCCGCGTCTCCGGCTGCTCCCCTGGCTCACGCTTCCTATCGGAGCTGAAGTCGGCTTCTCTTCAGCCGGTGCGGGAGCGCTCGGTTCACTGATCCTGCTGGGAATGACGGAATTGTCCCCAGCCGAAGTGGTCGGTACCGACCTGTGCTTTGGGTTGGGCCTCTCCATTGTCGGGAGTGGGATTCACTTGAGCGCCGGGAACTATGATGCTGTCCTGCTGGCAAAATTGGCGCTCGGCGGAGTATTGGGCGCTCTTACCGGATCGGCTTTAGCGGGCCACGTGGCGCAGCGGCCCCTCCGCATTGCGCTGCTGTTGACTTTGATTGCACTCGGCGTGCGCCTCGCTTGGCAGGCGTGACGAATTCTAACTAAATTCGATTCGTTGAACCGCTTCACCACGCCGTGCCGCGCGCGCCCGGCGTTCCAGACAAGCGCCAGGGGAGATTTCCAGAAACGCTTGGACTGATACACTCACTACTATTCGAGCAATTAGCTAGTCCTTAGCGGCTCCTTCCGGCACGTCGTGGCCGAGGGCTTGCACGGTGAAAATGCCGCGGGGACCAGCGATGGAGTAACAGATCGGGCGCGCCACCTAGGTTTTCTCAAATGCTGACCTGTCCTGTCTGCTCTAGCTCGAATCCGAATGGGTCCATCTCTTGCGAGCGCTGTAATAGCGCGTTCGAAGGAATCGATCAGACCCTCGCGGCGGACCTTGGCACGCACGACACCGATGGGCAAGGCGCCTCTGCTTCGCCAAACCACAGCTTTAGCGGTCTCAACTTGTCCGGGAGCGAGTTCGGCGTCGGCGACGTAATCGCCGGACGATATCGGATCATTCGGCAACTGGGCCAGGGCGGGATGGGCACCGTTTATGAAGCCTTTGATGTCGAGCTGGAGCGGGCCATTGCTCTCAAAAGCATCCGGCCCGATCTGGCGGCAAATCCAGCGGCCCTGCGTCGGCTGAAGCAGGAAACGCTTCTGACGCGGCAGATCGCGCATCGCAACGTGGTGCGGATCTTCGATCTCGGCGTAGCGGACGGGCTCCGTTTTATCACCATGGAATTCGTCGACGGCACGGATCTTAAATCGCTGCTCGGTACGCGTGGCAGGTTCTCGCCAAAGGATGCCATCGCCGTGATGAAGCAGGTCTGCGAGGGCTTGCAGGCCGCACATACCGAGGACGTGATCCACCGTGACCTGAAGCCGCAGAATATCCTCATCGGCCGCGATCATCGCGTGCGCATCGTTGATTTTGGCCTGGCGCGATCATTCGATCACACGGGCATCACGCGTACCGGCACGGTGCTTGGCACTCCACATTACATGGCGCCCGAGCAGGCGCTAGGCGGCCAAAGTGACGCGCGTTCCGATATCTTCGCCCTGGGTGTCGTGTTCTATGAGCTGCTGACCGGGGAATTGCCGTTCCCGGCGGAGAACATGATCGAGTCATTCCTAGCCCGGACTCGGGACCGCGCGCGCCCCATCCATTCAATCGACTCGAGCATACCGCAATGGCTCGCGCGAATCGTAATGCGCTGTCTCGATCGGGAACCGGGGCGCCGCTATCAGAATGCGCAGGAGTTGCTGGAAGAGCTGAATGCCGCGGAAGCGCCGCGTTTTTCCTCCTACGCGTCCGTATCTGGAGTATTTGCGCCGGGCATGGTCCTGGGCTCGCGGTATTTGATCGAAGCGGAAGCGGGCGAAGGCGGCATGGGAAAGGTTTATCGCGCCAGAGACCTCGACCTGGATCGCACTATTGCCCTGAAAATCGTTCGCCCCGAGTTGGCGAGCGATCCCAACGGGCTATTACGGCTGAAACACGAAATCTCATTGGCCAGCCAGATCTCGCACAAGAACGTTCTGCGCATTCATGACCTGGGCGAGGCGGACGGACTGCGTTTCGTTTCCATGGCGTGGGCCGATGGAGAGGATTTGAGCCATCTGTTGCGGCGGTACGGTTCGCTTCCGGAGGAGCGCATTGTTCAGCTTGCAATCGAAATGTGTGAAGGCCTCGCCGCCGCGCACGAGCAGGGGATTGTTCATCGGGATCTGAAGCCCAGTAACGTGTTGCTTAATTCCGCGGGTCACGCTTGCATTGCCGATTTTGGGCTGGCCCGCATGCTGGAAACGCAACAGCAGCAGCCCTTAAGCAGTGCCGGAGAAGTACACGGGACCCCTCGCTACATGTCACCCGAGCAGGCCGAGGGCAAGCTGGTCGATTCCCGCACGGATATCTATTCGCTGGGGTTGATCCTCTACGAAATGTCAACCGGGAAGATTCCTTTCAAAGACGATTCGGTCTTCCAAACTTTGGCGCTGCGTGTCGCCGAAATTCCGCAAAGTCCGAAGCTGGTAAACCCGGCCCTTTCGGAGAAGCTGGTCGCAATTATTCTTCGCTGCCTGGAACGCGATCCGCGAAACCGGTACGCGACCACGCGCGACTTGCTAGCTGCCTTGCGCCAGTTAGAGGCCGAAAATGCCGCTCCGGAACCAGCCGCGGATCGCAGCAGGAGAAATCGATCTCGCCGGGCCTGGATCTACGGCGCCTTCGGCATGGCGACGGCAATAGCTATTGCCGCGGCCGCCTTTTTCCTGTATCACCGCACCACAATGCCCTCGGCATATCCGGCAAAGGGCAAATATATCGCGGTTCTGCCCTTCCGTACGCTCAGTCCGGACCCCAATCTGGGGTACGAAGCGGAGGGCATCGCCGACTCCATTTCGTCCCGCCTGTTCTCGTTGAATGGCGTCCACCCCATCTCGATGCAGGCGCTCCAGCGTGTCGATCTTAAGCAGCCCGGCGCGGCGATCGGTCGCCAGGTTGGCGCGAATCTCATCGTGAACGGTACCGTGCAGGGCCAGGCCGACCGTATTCAGGTCATCGTTAGTATCGATGATCTCAAGCAAGACACGCGCGTCTGGAGCCAGGCTTTTACCGGCGTCCGCGCCGATCTCTTCACGCTCGAAGATGAGATCGCCACCCATCTCATTCAAGCCTTGAGTATCACGCCCACTGTGGAAGAGCGCGAGCGGGCGGCGATTCCAGCCACGCAGAACCTGGCCGCCTACGACCTTTACCTGAAAGGACGAGACATCCTGAAGAACCGAGTTGACGCCGGAGCCGGCAGTGAAGCATTGGCCCTGTTTGATCAGGCATGCGGCAAGGATCCTGATTTTGCGCTGGCCTGGACCGGAGTAGCCGATTCCAGTTTGTTGCTGTACAAAACGAAGAAGGAGAGTTTTTGGGCTGAGAAGGCGCTGGCTGCCGCGCGCGAGGCCAGCCGCCGGAACGATAACCTGCCTGAGGTCTACTTTGCCCTTGGCAGCGTGTACACAGCAACCGGGAAAAATGCTCAGGCAGTGGAAGAAATCAAAAAAGCGCTTCAGCTCCAACCGAACTCGGACGACGGGTACATTCGTCTTGGAAAGGCGTACGCGGCGACTGGCCAGGTGGAACCCGCATTGGCCGCCTTCAAGAAAGCAATCCAGTTGAACCCCTATTATTGGTACAACTACAAACAGCTCGGGTGGGCGTATTCCCGGTT
This sequence comes from uncultured Acidobacteriaceae bacterium, assembly GCA_963762495.1. Classification (GTDB taxonomy): domain Bacteria; phylum Acidobacteriota; class Terriglobia; order Bryobacterales; family Bryobacteraceae; genus Bog-105. The sequence continues at coordinate 334,846 of CAVXKZ010000025.1, read as the reverse complement.
TGGGCGCAACGAAGAAGCCCTCAAAGAGTTCAAGCGGCAGGTCGATCTCAACCCTAAGGATTGGTCCGGGTACAACAATATCGGCGCCATCTATTACCTGCAAGGCCGATGGAAGGATTGCATTCCGTATTTCCAAAATGCCATCGGGCTGCACCCGACGTTTGATTCCTACTCGAATCTAGGCACCGCCTATTACGAACTGGGCCGCTATCCGGAAGCCATTCATATGTCTGAGACGGCCGTAACTCTCAATCCGAACTCGTCCGAGGCGATGCGAAATCTGGCGCAGGCTTATGGCCGCGCGGGGCAGAAAGAAAAAGCCATGCTGACGTATGATCGGACCATTTCCGCAGCGTACAACGAATTGCAAGTCAACCCGCGAAAGGCGGACGCACTGGGTACGCTCGCTATGTGCTACGCCGCGAAAGGGGAGGTCTCCAGAGCGCAGCAGTTCATTGAGAGCGCCCGCTCCATCGATGGCGCCAATAGTCAACTGATGTATTTCGAAGCAGTCGTGCTTTCACTGCAAGGCCGCCAGCGCGAAGCTCTCAGTGCCCTGCAACGCGCACTGCAAAACGGCGAATCCCTAGGCGAGGTTATAAACGATCCCGACCTCAAGCCCGTTCGTCAACTGCCCGAATTTAAATCTTTGGCGAAGAAGTTCAGTCAAGACTCAGAGGCCCGCCGCCGGTAAGCGCCGAGCCCTCCGAGCCCAACCAGGCCAAACACAATCAGCATCCATGAAACCGGCTCAGGCGCAAAGTCGTTAGCTTTGGCGTTGAAATCCGTTCCCGGGCCCCAATCTCCCACGCCGTTCGGGTCCGTGTTGATAACCGCATTGTCGTTGAGATCGATGGAGAACGTCTCGCCGTTTAGAATTCCGCCCTTTGGGTCCGGTCCAAAAATCAGATCGTAGGAAGCCGGTGAGGCGCCGGCAGGCGTGATAGTGGTCACGGTGCACGTTACAAATGCAACGCTGCCGCACGTGATCGATTCAAAGGCAGGCAGCGTGACAAAGACATCCAGCTTGGTCCAATTCTGACCTGTCTCGTTCTGGAAGGAAAAATCGCCTCCGCCTGACGCATCCGCCCCGAAAGTAAAGGAAGTATTCGCGATGACTGTTACATTCGGCGGATCGCCATTGATGATGATCGTAGGCTTGGAAGCCTGGAGCGCAACCGGTGCAATCGCAAGGAATAAGGCAAGGATGTAGCGAGATGAATTCATTGGAAATTTTCGCGGGTGCTTGGATTTTATCGCCACAAGTTTGCTTTTTCCAACTTTCGGAGTACTGGTACTAATACTCGATTCGCTGATCGCTCTCCAGCCACCACCGGAATGCTTCCTTTCCTTCTTCCCACAGCAGGCATTCGCTCGGAAGAGCACGCGATTCAGGCGGAAGCGCAATCTCTCGATAAATCCGCGCGTCGTCGAAACCGGCGCGTGCGGCGTCCTCTCGCGTCGACGCAAAGTAAAGCCGGCTCAACCGCGCCCAATAAATCGCGCCGAGGCACATTGGGCAGGGTTCGCAGCTCGCGTATATCTCGCATCCGGACAAGTGAAATGACTGTAGCGCTTCGCAAGCCGCGCGAATGGCGACAATCTCCGCATGAGCACAAGGGTCGTTGTTCGAAATCACCAGATTTCTTCCGCTGGAGATCGCTTGTCCATCCTTCACAATTACGGCTCCGAACGGGCCGCCCAGACCTGAACTCACGTTGCTCAACGCCAGCGCAATCGCCTGCTTCAGGAACTCCTCAGGTCCGTTCCTCACTCATGCCTCAGCGCAACCATCGGATCTACTTTTGTAGCTCTCCGCGCCGGAAAATAGCTGGCAAGACACACGGAAAAGATAAGCACTCCGCACACCGCCACGAATGTCAGCGGATCCGTCGCCGTTACTTCAAATAAAAACGTGGACAGCACGTTCGTCAGCTCGAACGCGCCCGCGACCCCAACAATTACTCCCATAAGACTCAGTCGGAATCCCTCGCCTAAAATCATGCCGAGCAGATCGCGACGTTCAGCGCCCAGCGCCAGCCGGACACCTAGTTCCTGAGTCCTCCTCGTCACTGAATACGCCATCACGCTGTACGCGCCAATCGCGGCAATCAGCAGCGCCAGTACTGCAAAGCCTCCCAGGACATACGCCCGCTCGCGCCTTTGCGCCACCGAGACCGAAACGCGCTGTTCTAACGATCCAATGTCGAAAACAGGCTGAGCCGAATCGATACTCTGAACCGCCTTCTGGAGTTGAGGACCCAAATCCGAAGCCGGATTCGAGGTGCGGATCACCAGACTCATCCAGTTACTTGGGGCCTGTTGGTACGGCTGGAATAATTCGGGCCAGATCTTAGTGTCCAGCGCGCGATGCCGTATATTGCCCACCACGCCCACTACCCTGACCCACGCGTCATCCAGCTTGATGCGCCGGCCGATCGGATCGCGATCGGCGAAAAGGATTTGCGCGAGATTACGATTGATCAACGCGACCCGCGGCATTCCTGCACGATCAACGTCGCTAAAGAGTCTGCCTGCGAGAAGCGGAATCCGCAGCGCTCTGAAATAGGCGCCATTAGCGGAATTGATCACGACCGTGGCATCGGACTCCGGCTCGCCCTCGGCGCGCAGACCGCTCGCGATTTCATTGAACGGCACCAGCGGAGTGGCGCTGGATAGTCCCACGGTTTCAACACCAGGTAATCTCGCCGCCGCGGCGAGAACCCGATCGAAAAACGCAACCTGCCGCGGAGGAGTGTACGTCTCGATCGGCGCGAGCGAGATATCGCCCAGCACCACGTTATGTGCATCGAAACCGGGGTTAACGCTGAGGACCGCGATAAAACTTCGGATCAGCAGCCCCGCCCCGATCAGCAGAATCACCGAAAGCGCGACTTGCGCAACTGCCAACGTATTCCGCACAAACAGCCGCGACATTCTTCTCCGCCCTTGCTTTAGAGACACGTTCAGATTCGGCTTGGATGCGCTCACCGCGGGAGCGAGTCCGAACAGCAGGCTGGTAAACACCGAACAAAGCAGCGCGAAACCGAGAACGTATAAATCGATTGAGATGCGGCTGGGAAGCTCCTCGGGCATCAGAAAACCCATCCCCGACACGGCTGTATAGCTCAGAGCAACTCCGATTGAGCCACCGAGCACTCCTAAAATAAGGCTCTCGAAGATAAGCAGCCGCGTCATGCGCGGATCGCGAGGCGCCGATAGCGGCTCGAATGGCAAACTCTCTTTCTCGGGTCAATGCCCGCGCGACAAACAGATTCGCCACGTTTGCACAAACGATCAGCAGAATAAATCCCACGGCGCCCATGAGGACGTAAAGAGCGGTCTTGGAACTCGCAGTCAACTGCTGCTGCAGAGAAACAACTCTTACCGTGGCGGCCCCGTGATATCCCGCCCAGGGCACCGGATACTGGCTGTCCATACCGCGTGCGATCACTTCGAGGTTCGCGCGCGCTTTCTCGATGCTGACACCGTGCTTCAAACGGCCGACGACGGAAATTACGCCCATGTTCCGCGCGGGGACCGTAGCGGCGGCATGGACAGCGTCCGGCAGCCAAACAGCGGCATCGAGACCGCCCGGGTAAAGCAAGCCACTTGGCATGACCCCGATCACAGAGTAGGGAATTCCGTTGAGGACCACCGGCCGGCCCACGATGTGCGGGTCCGAGTGGAAGTAGTCTTGCCATAATCTCTCGCTCAGCACGGCCAGGTGATCGTGTCCCGATTGGCTGTCTTCGCTCGAGAACCACCGCCCCACTCGCGGCGGCACGCCGAGCATTTTGAAAAATCCCGGTGTGACATGACCGGCCCGCACGCGCTGCGCCGTTTGTTTGCCGCTTGTGAGATTGACTCCGATAGTGGTTCCGTAAGCTTCCAGTTGTTCGAATGCAGTGTTCTGCCGTTTCCACGCCGCGTATTCGGGAGCCAATACCATCGGGCGATTGAACTTTGGAAAGAACTCGGTGGCCCAGACCACCCGCTCCGCATTCTTATAGGGAAAAGGCCGTAGCAAAGCTGCATTTACGACGCTGAAAATGGCCGTGTTCGCGCCGATGCCCAACGCCAGCGTTCCGATCACCGCAAGCGCAAAACCAGGATTACGCGTCAGCGACCGCAGAGCATACCGGAGATCGTAAACTAGGTTCTCCAGCCAGACGCCCTGCGACGAATCGCTTTCAGAAACAGTCCGAACTCCCATCTATCTTTAGAAGTACCGCACGGCGGCTTAGACGAAATAGGTAGGATCGTTCAGGATACATATGCCGTCCGTGATCCCATTGGCCGTTATCACGGCTCTTCTCTGCGGCGCGTTATCCGCGGACACCCTCAGATCGACGCTCCTCCGCGCTCAGGTACCGTCGGCCGGAGTCTCCGCTCCGGACCTGGACCAGGAAATCACAAGCTACGCGATCGACACCGGTGATCCATTCCTCCTCGCCTATTACATCGACCACGGTTCCGGACTGCTCCAGTTCCCTCTGCGAGTGATGCGTTACAGCCGCGCCACACATGTCCTCAAGACGGTGGTCCTTCAGAACGTAACAGCTCCATTTTCGGTCATGCCCTCCGTCCAGCAGGCTTGCCTCGGGTCGGCTGATCGAATCACGGAACGGAACGGTAACGTCTACATCGAAACCATGACAAGTCCGTCAGCAGGGTGCATTCTTATCCTCTCAACCGAACTCTCCCTGAAAGCTGCGCTGTCCGGCTGGGTTGAAGGTGTGATCGGAGCTGACTATCTCATTCTGCACGAGAGCGAAATCCACTTCATGTCCATACATCCGATGCGTATTGCAGTCTTCGATCTCAGGCGGAACCTTTTGACCGAATTATATCCACCAAAGAGCGATACGCTTCGAGAGCAGTATTCCAGCTTGATTCGGGCGCACATGCCCAGCGAGCAGTGGTGTATGCAGACCAACTCCGCGTGTGATCCGGGCGAATTTGATAACGATTTAGGCAGCTCCGTTGCTGTGAACCAATCCGCCAAGGTATTCGGATTTATCGTTGATTTCTACCCTGCGGGATTTGGTGATGCAGCGGCAAAATCCGTTCCGTCTCAAGAGGTCGCGTATGTCTTTCGTTTGCGAAACGGAGCGTGGCAGTACCGCGAGTTCTTGCCCGCTCAGCTTGAGAAGCTGTTCGGTACCGCGACAATCAAGAACCTGGTTTCGCAGAAACCGAACGACGCGTTCACCTTGCACTACTGACGCCCGAAGGACAACTTCGGCAACACATCTCATCGCTTCCTTCTTATTGCCTCTATTCAGAGCCGGACCGCACGTGCCATACTTTCTGAAGGTGAAGCCTAAGCTGACAACCTGCTTGATGGCCGCGCTCTTAGCGCTGACATCGGCTTGGTGCGTACCGGCTTTGCGTACCGCGACCCCTTGCCCCTCGTGCAGCGTTGTCTGCGTCGACAAGACACGGCCGGCGAAACACCTGACCAAAAGAAACTTGCTGCCAATTTGCGAGCAGACTGATTTCCCGCTATCGCAAACTTGCCTTTGCTTCACCGCATCTGACTTCCCCGGCCCGATTTCCACCCTCGACCAATCGCTGTTCCAGCGCCCGCCACCGCCGCTTTCTCTTTAGCCGCATCCTTAAACAACTAAATCTGTCAGTTCAGTCAAGAGAAGAGGGACTATGCGCCAGCTTTTGGATTCTGTTTTTGCGCCCTCGCGCCGCGATGCAGCCGATATTCAGAAAATCAACGCGATGCGAAGGGAATTCGCCCGCTTGAGTGATGAGCAATTGGATTCACTCGCACTGCGGACAAAGAGTTTGCTTCAGTTATTCGCCGTCACCGCCGTCATTGCATCGCGCTCGCTCGGGCAGGACATGTTCGATGTGCAGCTTCGGGGCGCGCTCGCGCTGACCCGTGGAAGTATCGCCGAGATGCAGACTGGCGAGGGCAAGACTCTGGCGGCAGTTCCCGCCGTGGCGTGGTACGCGCGCGAAGGCCGGGGCGTACATGTGATCACTGCCAACGATTATCTGGCGCGCCGGGACGCTTGTTGGATGGGAGAAATTTATCGCCGCCTGGGTCTGTCCGTCGGCTACGTACAGCAGGGTATGACGCCGGACGAGCGCCGCGCCGCCTACGCCTGTGACATCACTTACGCCACGGCGAACGAGATCGGCTTCGATTTTCTGACGGGATCAGCTCGCGCTCGAACTGGCTGAGCAGGTGCATCGTCCATTTGCCGCCGCGGTTATCGACGAGGTCGATTCCATTCTCATCGACGAAGCTCGCATTCCGTTGGTCATCGCCGGCGGCAGCAATGATGAGAGCGCTCTGGCATTTTTAGCGGACCAGGTAGTGCGCAGCCTCCGCAGCGCCGTACACTACGTCCCCGAAACCAGCGGGCGGAACGTCGGGTTGACTGACGAGGGGATCCGCGTTGTAGAGAACGCAACCCGCTGCGGCAATCTTTATGACGAACGCAATCTATCGTTATTCACCGCCATCCAGGATGCTTTGCACGCCCACGCTCTCCTCCATCGGGACGTAGATTACGTCGTGAAAAACGGCGCGATCGAAATGGTGGATGAGTTCAAAGGCAGAACCGCGCAGGATCGCCGCTGGCCCGCAGGTCTGCACACCGCCGTCGAAACCAAAGAAGGTGTTGCCGCGAAGCTTCAGGGTATGATTCTCGGCTCCATCACCTTACAGCATCTGGCCGCGCTCTATCCGCGAATCTGCGGCATGACGGGTACGGCCGCCAGTTCTGAGATCGAGTTTAAGACCATGTACCTCCTGTCCGTGGAGGTGATTCCCACGAATCGGCCGATGATCCGCGTCGACCATGCCGATGCCGTGTTCGCGACAAAGGCCGAAAAGACACGCGCTGTTCTCGAAGAGATTCGATTTGCGCACGCCAGAGGTCAGCCCGTCCTGGTTGGGACCGCCAGTATAGCCGAATCGGAAGATCTAAGCCGCTCGCTCCCAGACATCCAGCATTACGTGCTGAATGCCAAGAACGATGAACTGGAGGCGGCGATCATTGCGCACGCGGGTCAACGCGGCGCGGTGACGATATCCACCAATATGGCCGGCCGTGGAACCGATATCGAATTGGGAGAGGGAGTCCCGGCGCTCGGCGGATTGTATGTCATCGGCACAAACAAGCATGAGAGCCGCCGCATCGATAATCAGCTCCGGGGCCGCGCCGGCCGTCAAGGCGATCCCGGCTGCTCGCGCTTTTTCGTGTCCCTCGAAGACGACTTAATGGTGAAGTACGCGGACCTTAACCCGAGATACAGCAAAGATCCGGATGCCTTGCAGAGCTTGGTGGAAGGTCAAAATCTGGATCTGCGTAATTTCCTGCAGAAATACGAGATACCAATCGAGGGTCAACGGCACCGCATTCACAGTCGGCGGCAAACAATTCTGGACGGCACGATGCCTTGCGCGTCGGAGCTTGCACGTCTAATCACTCTGCGAACTATTGACGATATGTGGGCGGATTACCTGGCGTGCCTGGCCGATTTCCGTGCAGGGCTCCACTGGCTTTCCTTGGCTGGCCGTAATCCTCATCTCGAGTATCTGAGACAGGTGGACCAATGGTTCCCAGAGCTGGAAGCCGCCCTACCGCAAGAGATTGCAAAACGTCTCGCGGAAGCGGAGTCTGGCGGCGGCCCGGATCCCCGCGAACGAGGCGCGGTGTGGACCTACGTCACCACCGACCAGCCGTTCGGAACGTTCACCGAGCGGATCCTGCGCGGCTTCCTTCGGAAGTTCAAGAACAAAGACTTTTGGGGTTGAGCGTCCGAACGCTCAATCCCAGCCGTTATTTCGACGCCGTCTCCTTAGTTGTCTTGCTCAGATCTTTCGCCATGCTCAAGTGCTGCTGCAAAACCGGCAATGTCTTCGATGCAAACTGTTTCACGTTTGGATCCGAGCCCCCCTGGGCCTCGCTCTGGAACTCCTGCATATCCTTCTCGTGATCCTTTACCTGGTCCTTTATATACGCTTTGTCAAAACTTGGACCCGAGAGCTTGGACAACTTATCAATTCTGGACTGGTGTTTCGAGTCTAAAGTGTCGGGAACCTGAATGTTCTCGGTGCTCGCAATTTGCTTCAGCTCATCGTTCGCTTTGCTGTGGTCGTCCACCAATTTTTGCCCAAATTGTTTGACGGCATCGCTTGAGCCTTTCTGAGCTGCCAATTTTCCGAGTTCTACCTCAGTCATCCCGCCTAGCGCTGCGTCCTTGACGAATTTCTTATCATCCACCCGGGTTGTCATGGCGTCGGAGTTTTGGCCCGGCTGCTGATTCATCGGGTTGTTTGGATTATTGGGGTTGTTCGTTGCTCCCGGGCGCGTCGGAGACGACTGCGGCATGCTCGGGGACTGTCCACCCGGAGTTTGAGCCAGCGCAGCACATCCGCCTAAGAGACAGAAGCTGAAGCTGGCCAAAATGAAGTTATTCAATATGGTTCGTCGCATAGTGGCCTTCTAACTGTTTGAGACAGAACGAAGCCTCAGACGTTTCAGTTAATCCGCTCTGGCGAGTGGCTCGGTTTAAATGGCTGAAATAATAAGGATTATCGGCAGGTAGCCGCGCCGCTAGCCGTTCCCTGCGGCCGCCCCATCTGAGTCACGTGAGATTCATCTGAGCCAGCAACTTACCGTAGCGCGGGTCGGAGCGAAAAGGATCAAAGAGCGGTTCCCCCTTAAGATTGAGGAAATTGGGATCGCGATCGGCTAAGGCGGCGTCCAGAAATTCGAATGCTCTGTCCGCGTCACCGATAGACACATAGTAAACGGCAAAGGACGCTGGGCAGACATAAGCCGTTGTTCGCCGCTCCATGCATTGCCCGATCACCTTTTCCGCTATGTCTCGTTCGCCGGCTCGTACGTGGGCGGCGGCCAGGAAACCAGCCGCTACGGAATACCACGGAGCGATTTCCAATGCCTTCTCGAAACAAGCCATCGCATCCTGTAGAGAACCCGCATGAAATTTCGCCATGCCCATTCCGAATTGCACGAAGAAGAAATTGGGGTTGATCTCCAGCGCTTTCGCGGCTAGCCCGATTACCCTTTGGTAATCCCGCTTCCAATAATGAGACAGAGTCAACCCGAAGTGAACGATCATGGAGAGTGGATCCGTCTCCAGCGCTCGCCGGCACTGGTCGAGTGCCTCGTCGTACCGCTCCCACCATGCCAGAAAAAAAAGTGCGTAGCGCACGCGGACTAAAGGTGGGACCGGCTCCACTGCAATTCCTCTTTGAAAGTGCTGCTCCGCTGCTTGCCAATCGTAATCAAGAAGTCCGGCAAGCACGCCCAAAATACTGTGCGCATCGCTCAGCGTAGGGTCGATTGCAAGCGCTTTAGCTGCGGCAGACTTCGCCAACGGGCCCACCTCGGTCATCCGCTTTATCCCGAGCAAAGCGAGCGTGTAGTATTGCCCGGCAAGCCCGGCATACGCCGGCGCATAGCTTGGGTCTTCCGCCAGTGCCTTCTCGAAAAAATCCTTCGCCTTCTCCAGCCCATCCTGCGAATAGCGCTGATGATGGTACACGCCTTTGAGGTAATTTTGGTACGCCTCCATATTGGTCGTGCGCGGCGAAGGCGTCGTGAGCTTCACCTTGAGGGCGTCCGTAATTGCCTGTGAGATCTCATCTTGGATTGCGAAGATATCCATCATTTCGCGGTCGTACCGTTCCGACCAGAGTTGCGACTCATCATCAACCCGGACAAGCTGGGCGGTGATGCGAACGCGATTACCAGCTCTGCGAACGCTGCCTTCGAGTATGTTCCCCACTTTGAGCCTGTCCCCAACAGCAGCAAGATCGAGCCCCCTGCCGCGGAAGGCAAAGGCTGAGGTTCGTGCAATCACTCGCAATCCAGGCACCTTGGCAAGCGCGTTCAAAATCTCCTCAGCCAACCCATCGCTGAAGTACTCGTTCTCCTTGTCCGCACTCAGATTCGCGAATGGGAGAACCGCAAGAGACGGCACCTCTGACCTGCGCGCGTCCGCAACAGACGGGTTCCATAACGCCGCCTTGACCTCCGTCATGTTCTGAAAGCGCCGGGCCGGATCTTTGCGTAGACAGCGCATCACGCAACGTTCCAGGGAAGAGGGAAGGTCCGGCCGAGTTTTTCGGAGCGGTGCCGGCTCATCATGTAAAACAGCCGCCAAAGTCGAGACCCATGTTTCTCGCCGGAATGCGCTGTGCCCGGACAGCATCTCGTACAGAACCACGCCGAAGGAGAAGACATCCGATCGAACGTCCACCTTCTTACCGTCTGCCTGCTCGGGAGACATGTAAGGCGGAGTGCCCATGATGGCCCTCGCGTTCGAAGCATAATCGGCGTCGGCGGTTGTGCTTATGTCACCACCGGCCGAGGCGGCCCGTTCTAGAAGCGTGGCAGGTTCGAGTAACTTGGCGAGCCCGAAATCCAGCACTTTCAGCCGGCCTTCCTTAGTGATCATGATGTTGCTTGGCTTTAAATCGCGATGGACGATTCCAGCAGAGTGCGCCGCCTCCAGCGCCTCCGCCAGCGCAGCGGCATATTTCCCGGCGGTTTCGAATGGCAACCCTCTGCCGGCGCTCACATTTTCGAGCGTCTTGCCTTCGACGTACTCCATCACGATGACGTATGAGCCTTCGTGGTCTGAAATGTCGTAAATGGTGACGATGCCCGGATGATTCAACCGCGATGCTGTCTGTGCTTCGGTCACGAACCGTCGCTGGCGGTCCGAGTCTCCCATCCTGTCTGGAAACAGAATCTTCAAAGCCACAAAGCGATCGAGCCGCTTATCGCGAGCTTTATAAACTTCACCCATTCCGCCGGCGCCGATGAGGCCGAGAACCTCATACGGACCGAGATGCATCCCGGCGGAAAGGGCTCATAACGCATATAAGTTTAGCGTTACCTGGCCGCAAGCTCGGCAAGGTAGATTAGTCCTGAAGAATCCGCTTCACGTCGGCCATTCCACGTGGCACGTCTCCACGCCCAGGCTCATGCTCGACAGCGTAATCACAGTTCCGAGTCGATATGCAATATCTGGGTCTACTCGTACCGCAATGCTTGCATAGGGTCGATTCGTGCAGCACGAAAGGCGGGCCTCAGCGCTGCGGCTGCGGCGATAGTTATGAACAGAACGAAAACGGCGAAAAAGGTGATCGGGTCAGTAGCGCCGATGTGGAACAGATAGCTCCTCAAAAATCGCGTGACAGCGGTCGCCGCGACAGCTCCGACAACGATGCCCGCAATGGCCCATCGCAGCGTTTGGGCAAGAATCATTTCTATGATGCTGACGCCTGATGCGCCGAGCGCTCTGCGAACTCCCATCTCCTGCCTTCGTTGGTTGACTGAATACGAAACAAGACCATATATGCCCAATACCGCGAGCCCGAGGGCAACGGAAGCGAAGAATCCCAAGATTTCCAGCAGCAGCCGGCGAGACCCGAGTTCATCGTCGACTAACTCCTGCATAGGACGCACATCGTAAACAGGTTGAGCGCGATTCAAAGATTGAACGGCGCGGCGAAGCGTCGGGCCGAAGTGGAGAGGATTGCCCGTCACGCGAACGGCCAAGATGGCGGGGGGCGCAGGCGACTGCGCGAACGGCACGTAAACGCTGCGGCCCCAGCCTGCATCATCCATGCTCTGGTGGACGTCTGCAACGATGCCGATGATTTCCGCCGGCGCCTTATTCACGCCGCCGACCAGAATCTCGCGGCCGATTGGATCCTGTCCGGCCGGGTAGCCCGGCCAGAAATAGCGGGCGAGTCCCTCGTCAATGATCGCCACGCGTTTCGCTCGCTCGTCGTCGCGTGCCGTGAAGGTGCGGCCGCGTCTGAGTGGGACGCGCAGAGTCTGGAAATAGTCGGGCGAGATGATGAATATCGCTGCGAGCGGGCGTCGGTTGAGAGGCAATGCGGGTTGGCTGGCATCTTGCACGGGTGTGCCTGGATAGCTGGTCATGGGAAGCGTAAGCGAAGCGGAAGCATGCTCGACGCCGGGCGAGGAAGAGATTCGTGTCAAGAGATCGTCGAAAAAGCGGTGTGGGTTGACGTCGGGCGACAGTGCGATGCGCGCGGTGAGTAGATTTTGCGAGTCGAAGCCGAGTGCTTCGGCTTTGAGGCGCAGGATGCTTTCCAGCAAGAGCGCTGCGCTGATGAGCAGAACGACTGAAAATGCAATCTGAGTCACAACCAGAACGCCGCGCGATCGGAAGCGGCCGGAGTTGGCTTGGCTGGCCCGCAGCACCGACATTAGGTCTGTGCGCGACGCGCTGAGGGAAGGCGCCAGACCGAAGAGAATCGCCGTCAGCAGCGAGAGACCAACCGCAAAGGCGGCGACCGGTAAGTCGAATTGAATCTCGCTGGCGCGCGGCAGATGAGTTCCCGCCATGTGCCGAACGGTGGCAAGGCACAAGAACGCGAGAAACGCGCCGGCTATCCCTCCCAGGGACGAAACGACGAGAGTTTCGAAGATCAAATCTCTGGCGATACGGAGCCGGCTTGCGCCGAGCGCGGAGCGGACAGCGAATTCAGTCGAGCGGGCAACTGCACGGGCAAGTAGCAGACCAGCCAGATTGGCGCAAGCAATGAGGAGCACAACAAAGGTGGCTCCGAAGAGCAGCCAGAGTTCCGGCCGCACCTCGCTGACGATCGTTTGCTGAAGCGGCACGGCCGCGGGAGGCGATTTCGGCTTCGCATCCAGCATTGCGGGATAGGACCTTGCATAGCTGGTCTGCATCACCTTTAGCTCCGCCGTGGCTTGGTCGAAGGTGACGCCGCGATTTAACCGGCCGAAGACCGTCAGAAACGGGCTGAGTGCACGGGATTGCCGGGAAAACGCGGGCGAGTCTTCCGGGCGCGAGAGCCAAACATCGACCTCCGCGGACGGAAAGGCGAAGCCTGCGCGCAAAACGCCCAAGATGCTGTACGGCGTTCCCGCCAGATTGATCGTTTGTCCAACGATGTGAGTGTCACCATGAAACACGCGCTGCCACAAATCCCAGCTAATCAGGACTGTGTTGTCCGAATTTCCGAATCCACTGCCGAGCAGGGGTGATACGCCGAGGATCTGCAGAAAGTTTGCGGACACGCGGATGGTTTTCAAAAGTTCGGGTAGGCCGCGGCCGCTGAACACGAGATCTTGCTCCATGGCGTAAGCGCCGATGGCCGAGTAGTTGCGAGCGCTCGATTGGATCTGAGCGAAGTGCGCGGGCGATGCGCCGCCGGAGAGACGCACTAATTGGTCCGGGTTCGCGGTAACCCAGCGGCTTCAGGAGCACGGCGCGAACTATGCTGAAGCAGGCGACGTTCGCACCAATTCCCAGCGCCAGTGTCAAAACCGCGGCGAGCACGAATCCTGGCGCCCGGCGCAGGAACCGCAAACTACTCATGATTAACAGTATGGGATACGAACCTCTCCCGCTGATCACCGGTCGCGCACGAGATCCGCGCTCGTCTATTTCCGCGCGATCACGCTCGAATGCAAGGCGGTTCACAAACTACGCAAGCCTCTATGTGCATAATCTTCGAGCTTGTGCGTGGGAGCAGAGAGAAATCGTCGCCGTTCGGCCCACACAATTTCTACCACGGCGCACGCAGCAGAAAATAAATCGTGGAAAATTGGCTGGCTGCGGACGATAAGACCATCAAACTGTGTCACTGCAGCTTTCAGAGGATCGCCTACCGAAGGAAATCTCCCTGGCCAGCATTCCGGCCTTTCCCGACGTCGCCCTGCGTGTGCTGGACCTGGCATCGCAGGACGATCCCGACTTCGATCTCCTGGTGCGCGAAATCGCCTCAGACGCTACGCTTTCCGCGCAAGTTCTCAGGCTGGTAAATTCTGCACTCTTCCGATTCGAGACACGGATTGGCACGGTAGAGCAGGCAGTTATGATGCTGGGCACCCAGCGAGTTCAGTCGCTTGTCATGTCGGTGGCTACGGCCAGCTATTCACGGGCGGCTCTCCGGACGGAGGCGTTGCAAAGGTGCTGGCAACATACGATTGCTACCGCAGTTCTTTCCCGTGAGATCGCAGCCGCCGCGGGCGCACCACAGCCCGAACAGGCGTACACCCTCGGTCTGCTTCACGATATCGGACGGTTGGGATTGCTGGTGGCGTGGCCTGATGATTACGACCGGATGCTTCGGAAGGCAGATCGTAACGTAATCTCGCTCCTCGAACTCGAGAAGCAACTATTCACGATGGATCATTGCGAACTTGGACGCCGCTTGATCGAGCAGTGGAAACTCCCCCACGAATTCTGTGTCGTGGCAGGTCGACACCATGATCCACCCGCCGGGGCGACTGAGTTGGATAGCCTCCGCATCGCATATCTGAGTTGTCGCTTGGCCGATGCGCTGGAATTCTGGGTGGCAAAGCCCTTGCGGCCCCTGGACGTTGAAGAAGTTCTCTCGGAACTGCCTTCCGCCGTGCGCCTCCGGCTTCCGAGCGATCCTTCAGACCTGAGAGAAAAGATCGGCAACTCGCTGGGGTGGGGGACCGCAGGTCTCAGCCAGCGGCCACCGGATTCGGTGCCTATTCCGAGCGAGAGGTCGAACACTCCGGACATCAATTCCGATCAGCCGGAAGCTGGAAGCACCGGTGCTTCCCTCCCGCGTTTCGAGAGCATGCCCGCAGCGTGGGATTTCTTAGTCGTTCTATTCACAGTTATTGTGTTCACGTTGATGCTGGCCGCTCTATACGCTTTCTCGCGCTCGTGATCAGGGCCTGAGCGGCGGAGTCCTCGCAACACGCTACCCGAGAACCGCCCTCCGGCCGAAACTTGTATAATCCAACATGCAAGGAATACCCTGGAGCACAGTTGCGCTCGGCTCGCTGTTGCTCATCTCGACCTGCTCAATAGGAGGACAGGAAGTGCAATCTCCGCAACCTGAAACGTCAAAGCCGCCCGTCAAAATGGAGCAGCGCGGGCGCATCGTTGGAATCGGCGGTATCTTCTTCAAATCCGCTGATCGTGATCAGATGCGCGAATGGTATTCGAAGCATCTTGGACTCGCTGACAAAGGCCAAGGCGCGATGCTTCCCTGGCGCGAACACGACGACCCGCAAAAGGAACACGTTACAGTTTGGAGTGTTTTTCCCTCCTCCACTAACTATTTCGATCCCAGCCACGCACCGTTCATGATCAACTACATCGTGGACGATCTGGATGCTTTGCTCGACCGCTTAAAAGAAGAGGGAGTAAAGATTGACGCCAAACGAATGGATGAATCCTACGGTCGCTTTGCCTGGATCTATGACCTGGATGGGAATAAGATTGAGCTCTGGCAGCCGCCGTCCGCAAAGCCCTAAGGGCCTTGCACTGCGCTTACTGAATCGGTTTTCTGTAGCTACGGTCCCGTAGCTTCTCGCCCATTTCCCGCAGCGTGACATCGGATCGCAGGACTTCCGAGCGGCCCAGCGCACGCACCAGCCCTCGCCGCGGAACGGAACGAGGGGCACCGGGAAGCATAGGGGTTACGCCCTCAGCGCGAGGACAAAGAGCTAGCACCACTAAACTAAAGGGCAGCTCTAGGGCACGGTCATGAGGATTCGAACCGTTATCGCACCCCTCGCGCTTTGTGCTGTCTTCGCCTTTGTCAGCGATCCTTTCCCGAGCCGCATCTCCTCTAAGCGCATGGCCGACGGCAAGGAATGGCTGACGCAAAATCTCGACATCAAGACCGAGCCCTCCTTTTGCTATAACGATTCCGAACTGAATTGCCGTCAGTATGGCCGTCTCTACACCTGGGAATCCGCAGAGCGCGCCTGTCAATCACTAAGTGATGGATGGCGCTTGCCTACTGACGACGAATGGCGTCACATGGCGAAGCTTTACGGCGGAGTCAGCATGGATTCCGAGGACAAAGGCAAAGACGCTTACAAGGCACTTCTAACAGGAGGCAGCTCAGGGTTCAACGCCGTCCTCGGCGGTGGCCGCTCCCCTGATGGCCAGTATGCCCGTTTGGAACGACACGGGTTTTATTGGACTGCCTCAGAGACAGACGCGGCCTCCGGATGGTTCTACAACTTCGGCAAAGGCGGCCAAGCTCTCCACCGTCAAAGCGGCGGCGACAAGCAGCAAGCACTTTCCGTTCGCTGCGTCCGCGAGTAGGTCATTCGAAGCGTTCGTCAAGCACGGCATATGCGATCGTCACAGTTTTCGATGACGTGAACGTCGTTTTTCGGTCCTAATCTGGTCAGAGCCGAAGCATGTGTCCCGCGTTCAGGTCAAAGCGGCACAGTGACCGATGGCAGCGAAGTCCCAACCCGGCGGCTCACCCGCGGCAGCTCGGCAATATTTATGCTGTCTATGAGAGGTAAACGGAGTATCGATTAGCCTACCGCACCGTCGGCCTTCGCGCCGGGTAAGCGTTTCATCAAAAAGTCGATTTGGCCAGCGTGGTGCGAGATGTGCTCGCAGACGTGAAACCATAAACAGTAATTGTTTATGGGTCCGCCGCCCCAGCCCGGCTCTTTGAGCGGAGTCAGTAGCCACGCGTCATCGCGTTTAGCGAACTCAGCGAGTGTCTTTTCGCGAGCGTCGCGGATGGAGTCCTGATAAAACGCAATGTTGTGGCCTTTGATCGAGGACCGGCCAGCGTCGCCGAGATTCATCGCCGCGCCCCACTTTGCTTCATAGTCGGCGGGGAGTTTGTCAAAGTTTTCGTTGTTGAAAGTCATTCGCTGATAAAGGACCTCGGTTGCAGCGAGATGAAGCATGAGCGCGCCGATCGTATTGGCATTCTTGTCAAACAGGAAGTCGAGGTCCTGCTGCTTCAGGCCGCGCGTGGGACCGAGAACGGCAAGATCCATCCAAGTGAGCATAGTGATGATCGTCCCGATGTGTGGGGTGTAACCCGACCTTGGGCCAATTAGATTGATCGTGGCCTTGTCGTAAGGAGGTGCGGTCCGCGGCATGGAAGGCTGCTTCGGCGGAGCCGGTGTGCTGCCGGTCTGACCGGAGCCCGATTGTGCAGTCGCCGCTGCTCTATGGACCTGTGCGTCTCGACCGAGGATTGGTACTGCGCCAGCAAGCGCACTAAATGAAGCAGAGCCCGCGAGGAAACTACGGCGCGTGGAGGACGTGAAGGCGATAACCATCTGCAATCTCCTGAATGTCAGCGATTGATCTCATTTCGGGCTTCTCGTCGAAGGGAGTCGCAGCGTTACTCATCCCGCCGGAGCTGCCCGCAGTCATTAAATCCTTGCACAACAGCAAGGAGAGTGCAAGGCGCGTATCAGCCTCAACGACTACTAACGGCGGCGGAGCATTTTCGCATTCCAAAAGCGTTGCCCAAAGTGGGCCGGGCGTGCTCCGCACAAATAGCGGTATTGCTCTTCCTTTTTCACGACGAGAGGTATGGAGGACTCTTTCGTCCGTAAACATTGATTCGGAACGGCGGACGGGATGCGCGTTTGAACCGCTTGCGCCGGGGCGCTACGCGCGTTGTTGGCCTGGGCTGTTGTGTTATTTGGCGGCTGGTCGGGCAAATAGGAAACGTTTCGAACCGGCCGACTTGACATCACTAACGAAACGTCGGTTTCGATCCTCTAATTTCCGGATTGCCCGTCACCCGGGCATGAACTTTTCGGATCGCACCTAACGTTCGATGTACACTGAATCGGTCTGGAGACCTAGTGCCGCTCTCTGCTAAAAAGGCAATGTCCGTTCGCTGCATTTCGTTGCTTCTCGTAGTTGCCACAGGAGGTCAGGCCCAGGACCAATTTGAAGGGCTGTGGCAGGGCTATGACGGCGAATGGATGCACGCGGCACGGCAACTAGTGGCGCTAGCCGACGCCATCCCGTCCGAGAAGTACGGCTGGCGGCCCGCTCCGGGAGTCAGGTCCGTAAGCGAGGTGATCATGCACATCGCTGTTGCCAATTACGGCCTTCTGCACGTTACGGGTACGAAGCTCCCGGCGGATTGGAAGGACGATCTGGAAACGTCCGTTACCGGGAAGCCAGATGTGATCGGCTGGCTAAAGCGCTCGCTCGATGCCGTCAAGACAGCGCACCTGCACGTCACGGCGGCGGAGTTAAAACGGAAGGTGGCCGATCCGGAACACTATTACCGAGGCGCCACGGCTGACGGTATGTACCTGCGGATTCTCGTTCATGCCAACGAACACATGGGTCAGCTTGTGGCGTATGCACGCATGAACGGAATCGTTCCGCCATGGTCGAAATAGGTTCATAGGGCCAGGGCCTAATTCGCGCCGCCGCGCGCCGTTGGGGCGTCACCGCGTGACCCTGGGTTCTTAGCGCTATTGCTGCACGGGTGGCGCGTCCGACCCACCTACGGGAACATAATTGCGGGCCACAAAGGGCGTTCTGGAAAGCACCGCCCAAACCACCCGGTGGATGGTCGGCAACCCGGAAAGTGTCCGCTAGATAAGGAACGGCAAGTCCGCCCCCATCCGCCGAATGCACATCGCGAGATCACCTGAACGAACAAAACGCCCAAAAATACTCCGCGCCCCTAAACCCCCAACCAGCCTTACGCCGCTTCCTGCGACCGCGCTTGATACTTCAACCCGAAAGCTTGGCTGATCGAGATATCCAGCTTCTCGCCCATTTCCCGCAGCGTAATATTGGATGGCAGAATTTCGAGCGGCCCAGCGCACCTGTCGAACGCCACATTCATAGGAACGTTGGTGCCGAGCCGCAAACTCCGCAGCGCTTCCAGGGTCTCCGATATGGAGCCGTGCCGACTTCGAGCGCGCCGCTTGTCCAATTTCGAAACGAGTTCTTGTGGCCGTTGCGGCACGAACGGCGGCACAGGAAGTCACAGCCAAGCGGGCGTGCAGATGGAAGTCAATGCCGTGTCGCAAGCGCGTTTATGGGGAAGTATGTGCGCGGAAATCGCCAACTAGATGTGTCGCTTTGGCTTATCGGAGCACGGAGTAGCCTGCATCCTTTTGGACGCGCAGGGCTGCGACTGCACCTGGGCGGCTCTTCCTGAGCGAACCGCAAGCATTGACCAGCGGGCCGTTGTTGCTCTATGCTATGAATGCTCCTAGCCATCAAGCAGTGAAATCAACTTATGCTGCTCAAGGCTGGTGTAAAGCCAGCCTGGACGTATTGATACACATTCTCGGCCCTCCGCTCCGCTGCGCTACACTCCGGGCCGCCACTTAAAGTAGGAGTCATGAGATCGTGGGTCGAGCAGGCGAAATTACGTTCGGCCTGCGATCGAATTGTAGACTCGCTGAGTCCCGAGCATAAAAGGTTTCGGCGAATTTCGCCTGTGATTTTCATTTGCGGCGGTGTCCATAGCCCGCGGCGCAACACTCTTCGTGATTACCTCAAAAAGCGCAAGCCCGATCTTCAACTTTTTTATGCAGAGAGGGTTTGGGAGCTAATTTCCGCTCATCCAGGACTTGGTGCGCTTAAAATGGAGTCCGACTTGGCGGCACTTTCCGACCTGATAGTCATCATTGTCGAGAGCCCGGGAACGTTTGCTGAATTAGGCGCTTTCTCGCACGTTGACCCGCTAAGGAAGAAGTTGTTGCCTATTGTTGACCGACAGTATCGGGGAACCAATTCTTTTATCAATACCGGTCCGATCCAGTGGATCGACGCGGAATCCAATTTCCGCCCGACGATTTGGACGCGGCTCAATCAGATACTTGAGTGTGCCGATGAACTTGAGCTTAGAATTGCTTCAATCCCAAAGCCGAAACCTGAAAAAGTGTTGGATTTGGCGCGCAGCCGTAAACATCTGGTGTTTTTCGTGTGCGATCTAATTGGAGTCATTGCCCCAACAACTATCGAGACCGTCGAATTGTTCATGTCGAAGATCGTGCCTATCGTGCCCGCCGCCGATCTGGAGATAAGGCTCCTCGTCGGCCTCGCCGAAGCTATGGGACTAATCAGGAAGGACGAGGTCACGTATACCGGCAAAGCGACGATGTTTTTCTCGCCGGCTAGTACCGAGGCTCTTCAACATCCCTATCACCGCATCAAGTGGGTTAGCCTCGCTGAATTGCGCACCGAGTTCTTATCCGGATTGCAGTCTATTCCCGACGCTGTTGCCGTGATGAAAGAGGTCAACTCAAGACGATGCTGATAGAACGAATGGCTAGGGAACTCTCTCTGCCCCCAAACCACGTCGCGCGGCTCGTCAAAACAGCCTCGCATCAATATAAGGAGTATTCAATCGCCAAACGCGCAGGGGGAACGCGTACCATTTTTCATCCTTCGAAGCGCCTCAAGGCATTGCAGAAGTGGTTACTTAATAACGTGATCGTCGGTTGGCCGGTGCACGACGCTGCCACTGCGTATCGGAAAGGTCGTACCATTCTCGATAATGCAAGATCTCACGCTGGAACCCGCTTTCTTCTACGTATGGATCTCCAGGAGTTTTTTCCGTCCCTAACTTCAGATGACATGAAGTTGTATCGAGGCCAGCGACCTGGCCTTTTCAAAGATTGGGCCGATCAGGATTTTGAGTGGTTCTGCTTGTTAGTGTTCCGCCTTGGTAGGTTAACGATAGGTGCGCCAACCTCTCCCGCGATTTCCAACGCATTATGCCTTGGGCTTGACGTGAAACTAAAAGGCCTTTGTGAGCTTTGCGGTGTTAATTACACCAGATACGCCGACGACCTATTCTTTTCGGCAAACGAACCGGGAGTGCTTTCAGAAATAGAGCGCGAGGTGAACCTGGAGGTAACAAGGCTCCAGCTTCCCGGTGAGCTTCATATCAATAATGCAAAGACGCGGCACAGTTCTAAAAGAGGCGGAAGACGAGTTACGGGAATCACGCTTGGCAGCGATGGGAACACGTATGTAGGAAGGCAATTAAAACGCGAAGTACGGTCGCGCGTATACAAGCTGGATACCCTTTCTTCGGCAGATCGTACTCGCTTGGCCGGAATGATTTCATATATTACGGGCTTTGATCCTGAGTTTATGAACGCGCTTATCCGGAAGTACGGATACGAGCTGGCGATCCGAGCGAGACACGCACGATAGCGCGAGACACTTTTGCTTAATTAAGCTGAGGGACTCCCTCACTGGCAACCGTGAGTAGATTGATTGTGTTTCCGTAGCTCTGATTAGGAACAACAAATCGGCTTCCATCCGCGAATGCAGATGGCGAGCTCATCCGTGACGAAGAAGGCGCTACACCCCTCCCGCACCCCTCAAACCCCAACCAACCCTCACGCCGCTTCCTGCAACCGCGCTTGATACTTCAAGCGAAAAGCTTGGCTGATCGAGATATCCAGCTTCTCGCCCATTTCCCGCAGCGTGACATCGGATCGTAGGACTTCGAGCGGCCCCGCCTCACGCCACCAGCCCGCGTGGCGCGCGCGCCGGCCCAAATGTTGGGTGCGCCTGGCGAACACCACCTCGAGACGAATGTTGTGCCGTGCCGCAACTCCGCAGCGCTTCCAGGGTCTCCGATATGGAGCCGCGCCGACTTCGAGCGTCGCCGCTTGTCCAATTTCGAAACGAGTTCTTGTGGCCGCTGCGGCGCGGAACTGCGGCACAGGAAATCATAGCCGACTGCGCGTTCAGATGGAAGTCAATGCCGTGTCGCAGCGTCGTTTTCCTTCTCTATCCGCGACTATTTCCGACCCGGCTCGATGTCACTCGAAAGTGCCGACCTCCTTCGAGCAGATGCCCAAGGGTGATGCTTCAACCCGTAGCGGGCATGCCTTGTCGTAGGAATCGTGTGCTCAGTTCTGGCGTGGGGACGCCGCTTTGTGGGCGTCCGGAGTCAGCGTTGCGGTCGCCAGCGCAGAGAAATCTAGTCGTTCCAGCGCCGGCAGGGCGCAGTCCCAACAATACGAATCACATGCAGCCGTGACAACCTCAGAGGCAACGACTGTGGCGTTCCCGCCGACATCTGAGTCTGCGGACAGATCGTGCCATTCCAAAACGAGCGTTTTGGAGCGACCCAGATATTCGTCATGTCCTTCATCTTCGCGCAGCTGTGCGTACACGCCGAGCGAACGCAGACCGCCAGCAAGCCGCCCTATCTTCCCTTCTGAAAAACCAGTGACCCGTCGAAGGAGATCTACCGTGGTGTGCACATTGTGCGGAAGTTCTGCGCAACAGGCGTGCAAGAAAGTTGCGAGCACTAACCTTCGCTCGTCTGAGCGCATTCGTTCCAGCGCACCGTAGAAGTCTCGAGCGCGTCTCTCGATAGTATTGCGGGAACGAGCCGTCCGGGCACGCGTGCGAGCAAAAAGTCGATCAGGAATGGGTGGGAAATACATTTCCCGCGGACGATCACCGATCTTCGCGACGACCAAACGAGCAACCTTTTTTGGCAACACCTTCGCGGCGTCCACATATCCCACCGTCGTCCTTAGCCCCGGGATCTTCGTCTCGTCCAAACGCACGGGAAGAATGTACTCGGCGTGCTCTCGAATTGCGCGGGCTTGGGCGCTTTCGCGCTCGTGATTCGTCCAGACACGACGAGCGTAGTTTTTTGAAGCAAACAGGATACAGAAACGTGCTGCATTCTGGTAAATGTCATCGAGGTGGGTAAAAAGATCCTTTCCCCACATATCTGCCTGGGCGTACTCGTCATAAAAAACGCGGACACCTTGGGTCATCAGCTCGTCAGCGACCTTTCGTACGTACGCGCGATCTTCTCCCGCGAATGACAGGCACACGTCGTACTCAAAGCTACGTTGAGTTTTTATCTGATCTTTTTGCTTAGTCACTAAACGTCAACCCCCTCGTCAACGCTGGCCGCTACTGGAAGTCTACCTGCCCCCCGACCAATCCTCACGCCGCTTCCTGCAGCCGCGCTTGATACTTCAACCGGAAAGCTTGGCTGATCGAGATATCCAGCTTCTCGCCCATTTCCCGCAGCGTGACATCGGATCGCAGGACTTCGAGCGGCCCCGCCTCACGCCACCAGCCCGCGTGGCGCGCGCGCCGGCCCAAATGTTGGGTACGCCTGGCGAACACCACCTCGAGACGAATGTTGTGCCGTGCGGCAAACTCACGCGCGCTCAGCGCTCCCAGGTCATCGATCCGGTCCTCCCAAAATTCCGCTATGTCATCCCACGAGCGGAAGCCCAAACGGTGCCGTACTCGTTTCAGCGTGGTTCGCCCGGCCGGCAGGTCGTAAATCACGCCATTGCGCTTGGTCTGGTTGGCCTCCCAAAAATCGACCAGCGGTTGCGTGGCGATCAGGGCCGGAAGGCCCCACACCCCGCGTCCCTGACGGCTCACCAGCGAGCCAAAAAGCAAATCGAACCCATGTTTGGTGCCGCGTGCGTCGCGCACATCCCAGAGCCGGCCCTCGACGTCTCGAATTTGGCCGCAGGCGGGAAACTTATGGTTCCTCCACGTTTTTCGTCTCATGCAAACTTACCTTCCTTGCGCCGCAATCCTTGCTTTCGCTCGCGTGCAGCTTTCGCACTCGCAGCCGCCGTGCTCTTCCGGCCGCGGCATAGTCTCGCCGCCCTGCAAGTGCCCGATCTTGCCCTGTTTCTTGGGTTTTTCGCTGCTCGCTTTAGCGCTGCTTGCTTGCGCCGCCGGTCTATTCTGCGCTGCCGCTTCCAGCCGGCTAATCTTTGCGCGCAGCTCATCGTTCTGGATCTCTAGCTTGCGCGCCTCTCTTCTTTCCCGCATGATGTCCTTTCGTAACCCTTGCATGGCATTGAAAGCTCGATAGAAGGACCGTTCCGCCGTCGTGAGATAGCGTTGCATCAGCTCGACTTGGTGGTTGTCTTCCGCCGTCCACTCATGCGGCTCTTTGCCCTCACCTACTGCTCGCGCTTCCGCATTGAACCGGTTTCGCCGCGCCCGCAGCAGCAGCCACTCGCTATCGATCAGGTTGTTCGCGAGCGTTTCCTCCATGTGCCCTTCGGGCTCATACTCGGTCAGCCAGCCATTCTTGACACGTTCGAACTCTTCCGGATCTTCATCCGGCAGAATGCGTATGGTTTGCGATCGCCCGCCGTGCTTGGTCGCATTCTGGGAGGACGCCTGCTTGCCAATCGTTGACTTCGGTCCGCCGCCCCGCTTCTTCTGCACGCCCCGAGTATCGCCATGCCCCCGTACCGCCGGCCCCCTCAAAACACACCTAAGCCTCTGATTCCACTCGAAAAAATAAATTTCGCCGATTTGAACTGCGCCTGACCGACAGGTTCGGGGCGCGGTCTTGCCCCTCTGCCCTCGTCATCTCTTCGGAACCGCGCGAGCGGCCGCAACCTCTGGCTCCTGTCTCCTTCTTCTCCCGAGTTCGTTTGGTAAAAATGAGTTCGTTTGGTAAAAACTGAGCGGTTATTCTCTTCTGTCTCCCGTCTCCGCCTTCTGTCGCTCCCGAGTTCGTTCGGCAGAAAACCGCTTTCCAACTCTGATCGGGTCTCGCCACAAACAAAAAAGGCTGGAAGCTTTCGCCTCCAGCCTGGAAGTAGATCAATCTGCCTGTAGATCTTATCGGTGTCCGCCGCCTGAACTATGCGCGCTTGCGCCCCCGCTGACGTGGCCGCCGCCGAACGACCCATGGCTCTCGAACGACCGGCCGCCCACGAATCCCCGCCCGCTCCATCCGCCGTATCCACGATACGGACCGCGGTACCAGTGTCCGCCCCACCAGAACCCGGGCCCTCCGTAAAACGCAAAGGAAGGCCCCCAATATGGGTAATACGAATACGGATAGGGATAACCATACGCGTAAGCGTAAGGAGCGGGCGCGGGTCCAGCCGCATAGCCGCCGTTATATCCAGGTCCAGCCCCGTATCCAGCTCCGTTGTCCGGCGCCCGGTCGTACTCGCCCGGCGCTACATAACGGAAAGCTTGCGGTGAGTTCGCTGTTGAGATCAGCACTGGCGATTCCAGACGGAAGGTGAGGACCTGCTCCGGGTAGATCACGCTCGGATGATTGTGCGTGACCACCACGCCGATCAGTCCCGCTATAGCGCCTGCTCCCGCGCCGATTGCCGCGCCTGTTCCCCAACCGGCAGCCGCTCCAATCGCAGCCCCGATGCCGGTCGTTGCGACCACCGTGCCTGCTTCCGCGCCGCCCGGCGTAGTCCCGCCTCTACGGCTGATGAACTGTGAATTGATCGCTACTTGCTGCCCGTCGACTAACGTCAAGTTTGTAAGCTGAATGCCTAGTTTCGCCGGCGTCCCGGTACCGTGCTTCTGCACTGTCACCACGCGTCCCCCGATCGTCTCACCGGGTTCGGCCACCACCACGCCATTCACTACCAACGGCTCTACCAAGGTCGCCGTGAATGCATCTCCGGGTTGGTTCTTCGCGGACGAAAGCATCTGATTCACTCGGACCGTCAGATACGTTCCTTGCGGAATCGTCAAGGATGCCGGTACCGGCGGCGGAGCCTGGTAGTTAGGAGGCGGGTAGTTCTGATTCCCCGACTGTCCATAGGGTTGCTGCCCATATGGTGCCTGCCCGTATGGGGCTTGAGGATATCCTGGCCGGTTGTATGTCGGCTGTCCGTAACCGGGTTGCGGTGGATATCCTTGTTGATTGTATGCCGGCTGCTGTCCATTCGCGGGCGGCGGCGGTGGTGGCGGGGGTGCCTGATCTGGATCGCCAGCCGCGTTTTGCCCGGAATCCGCCGGGTACTGATTCGTGTTGTAAGCTGGCGCGTTGTTGTTCGCATCCGGCGCCTGGCTTTGCGCGCTTGGATCGCCAACCCGCTTCCAGCCGCCGTTCGGATTAACCGTCTGCGGTTGATCGGAAGGGGCCGGCACTGCCGCGGAATTCTGCCCGAAAACCACCGAAGCGGCTAGCAGACCGACTGACAAATAGCGCGCTGCGGTTCGTAATGGGTGATTGTTTTTTGCTTGCATGGCTCGACTCTCGATAGTTCGGACGAAAGTATCTATGCACGCGTTTCGCCACACGCCGGAAGCGACTAAATTATTTAGAAATCAGTGGTTTGCACCAATTCGCGACGGCTGGAATCCACCGCGGTTGGTGGATTTGAACCACAGTCGCCGTCACCTGGGAATCTAGCTATTCCGGCCGCGCAGATAGTGTACGAAGGACTTCGCCGCCAATAAAAACACGATCAACACGGCGATTGCCAAAGCCGTGCCCTTCAGCGCGAAGAATGCCGCTGCGATCAGCAGCACATACAGAATCAAAGCCGTTCGCAGACCAATCACGCTCTGTTTGGGTTCGGTCGGCGTCATTGCGATGGCACGTTGTAGGCGAACGAAAACGCCAGCCGGATCTGATATCCCTTGAAATCTCCAGGCAGCGGCGGAAGAGGATTCGACATGCTGAGCCCCGCCACAGCCGCTCTGTCCAGCGGTTCCGATCCTGAGGAATCCGAGGTCACCAGCTTCGGAATGGCTCCATCGCGCGTGATGATGAATTCGACCACTGTTCGCCCGCGCAACTGGCCCATTCGCGCGCTCTCCGGAATCACCCGCCTCCAGTTCGCGCGCACAATCGAAAGAATCTGCATCAAGTACTGCTTGAAATCGGCGCCCTCCGGATCGCTTTGCAGTTCCACCGCCGCATGCTGGGCGCCCGCTTGTCCCAGAGATCCAGGTGAGGGCGGCATCGGCTGTGAAGCGCTATCGTCGCTGATGATCAAATGCCGCCCGTTCGTACTCTGTGTCAGTCCATTGATGGTGGCCTGTACCGTGGGGTTTGGTGGAACCAGCTTGGGATGCGCGTTTGGTGGCGCTTCGCTCCCGATATTTTGGAACGGCCCCGTCGACGGCGTCGGTGGAGGAGGCGCGGTTATCCCGTTCGGAGATCCCACCGGCAATGGTCCCGGTGCCTGATTCATCGCGACGGTCGGCGCCTCCGGCAGAATCTGTGGAGCGCTCTTCATCGGTTTCGCCAGACTTTGCTTCGGCAATTCAAATCGCTTTACGCTGGGTCTCGCCGCGGCTCGTTGTGCCTGCTGTTCATGGGCAGGCAGCAGATCCGCCAGATCGATGTGTTTTGAAATCTTCTGCCGGTTCGGCGCTCTCTGCGTCATCACGTCCGGCGGCAAATAGAGCGGAATATGATGCTCAACCACCGTTTGCTCCGGCTGCCGTTGCCCGACAAAGTTAGGAATCTCTAACGCGATCGAAAACAGGATTACGTGCAGGGCGATCGATGCCGCAAAAATCGCCAGCCACTCCGGCCGCGTCCGTTCCTCCGGCCATGTCAGCAGCAGATTCAGTTCTATCGGAGAGGGCGGCAACACTGCTTGCGCCAAGTGGGGCTCTGAGAAACTCAAACTCTTCGTCGCAACGTTTCAGCGACTAAATCCATGTGTTCTTTGATTTTATCAAGAATGGCTTCAGCTACGCGCAGCGCGTTAGACGCTTGCAGTCCATCTACCCGCACCGGCGTGCGGTTTCGCACCGCATCGAAGAAGCTCTCCAGCTCCAGCCGTAGCGGCTCCTCTTTTTGAACTGGCAGCGGCTCAAAATCAATCTGAGGCGTTGCTGAATGGCTTACCGGCTTGACTGCAAGCTTAAGCGCTTCACGCCGCTGATAATCGAGTGAAATATACTCGCCCGGCTGAAAGAGTCGTAATTTTCTCACCCTTTCCGTTGAAACCCGGCTCGCTGTGAGATTGGCGACGCATCCGCTGGAAAACGACAGTCGCACGTTCGCGATATCCACTTTCGGAGAGAGCACCGAGATTCCGGCCGCCTGAATATCCTCCGGCAGTTCCTTCGTGAAACTGAGCACGATATCCAGATCGTGAATCATGAGATCCAGCACGACGTCGATATCCAGGCTCCGGGGCGTGAAAACACTAAGCCGGTGTACTTCAAAGAAAAGCGGAATCGTGAGCGCTTTTTCGAGAGCCATAACCGCCGGATTGAAGCGCTCCAGGTGACCCACTTGCAGCAATCGATCGCGCTCGCGTGCGAGCCGCGCCAGCCCTTCGCCCGCTGCCGCCGATTCTGCGATCGGCTTCTCCACCAGCACATCAACGCCCGCCCGCAGCAATCGGCTGGCAATCCGGTCGTGCGTTACAGTCGGGGTCGCCACAATCGCGGCATCAAAGGAGCCCAGCGCCTCATCGAGGTCGCCAAATGGAAGTGACCCGTGCTCCCAGGCCATTTTGCGCGCCTTCTCGAGATCGCTGTCGATGATCGCCGCCAGCGTCACTCCTTCCATCTGACTGGCAACCCGAATATGGTTCTGCCCAAAGGAACCGGCGCCGATCACTGCAACGCGAATGCTGTTCATGGCGTGGCGGTCTCCATCGGCGGATACGCGGTTATCGCGATGTTGGCTTCATTAGCCCGCTTCAACATCTGATCTTTGTCGAGCAGAAGCGTGCGTCCGGCATCCACCGCCAGCGCAGTAGTGTTGGTTTCTAGCATGGTTTCAATCGTCGTCAACCCCGCCACCGGCACATCGAACAGCAAATGCGCGCGTCCACGCGAGGCCTTTACCAACCGTAGCGGTTTGCCGTTCACTAACGCAGCGGCACGCCGCAGCATCGCATCCGTACCCTCCATCGCTTCCGCGGCCACGCACGCTTTTTCACTGATAGCGACGCTCTGGCCAATATCGGCCGTGGCCAGCATTGCCGCAATCCGCCGCCCGTAACGAATATCCGCTTCCTCTTCCTTGTCGGGCTTGCGCCGCGTGAGAACTCCCTCGGGCGCGAGTAGCGGTTTCAGCAGGCTTGTGGAATCCACCAGCGCAATTCCCTCCTCTTCTAAAACGCGCTGAATGCCGCCGATCAGCGCCGCTGTGTTCTTTTCCTTTAAAGATGTCAGCAGCTTTAACAATCGCCAGTCCGGTTTTATCGACGAGAACAGGCTCACATGTTTGACCTGCCCGGTCATCATCACTTCGGAGATCCGCTCGCGCTTAAAAATCTCGATCAGTTTTCCAAGCTGCCCGATATTGATCCAGTGCAGTGAAGACGCGAGCTTTGCAATCTCCGGCACGGCCTCGTTCTCAATCGCCACCACCACAACTTCGTGCCCTTCGTGGCGCGCCGTCTCCAGTGCTAGCAGCGGGAAACGCCCATTGCCCGCGATCAGCCCGTAACGCATTGTCTACTTGACAAACCCACGCGGCGAGTTCCGGATAAAGTCAATCAACTCCCGAACCTCATCTGTCTGCGGAATCTCTTCCTCGATGCGCGCCAAAGCCTGGGTCGTATTCAAATTTGTTCGCGTGAGGAGCCGGAAGGCGTTTTGTAAAGGTTCGATCGAATCCGCCGGGAATCCCTGCCGCTCCAAGCCGATTCGATTCGCCCCAAAAACTTCCGCCGCATGGTCCGAAGCGGTAATCGAATACGGCAGCACGTTTTGTTTGATCACGCTGTAGCTTCCAACCATTGCGTGCCTGCCAATCCGGCAAAACTGATGAATCGCGCACAGCCCGCCGATATTGGCGTAATCTTCGACGGTCACGTGTCCGGCGAAGGTAACGCCATTCGCCAGAATTGTGCGGTCGTGAATAATAACGTCGTGCGCTACGTGTACGTACGCCATCACCAGGTTGTCGTCTCCGATGGCCGTCACCATACCGCCGCCCTCGGTGCCGCGATGAATGGTTACGCATTCGCGGATGGTGTTCCGATTGCCGATGCGCGTCTCCGAGGGTTCGCCTTTATACTTTTTGTCCTGCGGCGCAACGCCACATGTGGAGTAGGGATAAAAGATGTTCTCCTTGCCAACGGTCAACTTGCCTTCCAGGTACACGTGAGCAATCAGGCGAGTCCGCGCGCCAATTGTCACGCCGCTGCCGATAACGCAGTACGGCCCGACTTCAGCTTCTAAAGAAATGTCCGCGTCTGGATCGATGATCGCGGTCGGGTGAATCGCCATCCCTTACGGTGCCGGCCTCATGCCATCTGCGGCTCGGGCACGGCTTGCGCACCGCCCACCAGCCGGTCGGTAAGAGTGCACATGAGAGTCGCCTCCGCAACGACCTGTCCATCCACAGTCGCGGTCCCTTGAATCTTCGCCGCGCTATGCTTCAGCCGCAGCATTTTCATCTCGACGCGCAGTTGGTCCCCCGGGACGACCGGTTTGCGAAATTTCGCATTCTCTATCGACGCCAGAAACATGATGTGCCCGCGCGTGTGGGGCGCCATGCTCCCCACCAGAATGCCGGAAACCTGAGCCATAGCTTCGATGATGAGAACTCCAGGCATTACCGGATAACCCGGAAAGTGACCCGTGAAATGTGGCTCGTTCACGGTGACATTCTTGACCCCGACAATAGAATCGCTGTTGATTTCGACGATCCGGTCAACCATCAGAAACGGATACCGATGCGGTAGAACGGTCAGGATCTCTTGAACATCAAGCGATGTCATGGGAACCTCGATTATACAAGCCAAATGCACCCTTACGTTCGCCACGCCATTGGAAAGCAAGCGGATATCGTCGCGTTCATCAAAGACTGCGTGGAATGCGAATCGCCCAGTGACTCGCCGGCCCACGTGAATCGTTTTGTGGACCTTCTTGCCGCCGGTTGCCGTGACATCGCCGTCGTGAAAACGATAAAGGCACCCGGATTCGGAAAGCACTTGCGCCTCGATTTCAAATTGCCGGGGAGACAAAAAGACGGCCAGATTTTGGGGATTGGCCACTCCGATACTGTTTGGCCCGCAGGCACGATTCGCTCGATGCCATTCCGTCGGCGCGCCGGACGCCTCTATGGACCCGGAGTGCTCGACATGAAATCCGGGCTCGCATTCTTTATCTATGCGGTGCGCGCTCTTCGCGATCTCGACATCCCCGTCCGCCGCAAAGTCGTCCTCCTGGTTCTTTCGGATGAAGAGGTCGGTAGCAAGACTTCGCGCCCCATCACCGAAGGCGAGGCTAAACGGAGCGATTGCGTTCTCGTTCTCGAACCGGGAACAGGCTTGACCGGAAAACTGAAGACGGCGCGAAAAGGGGTTGGCAATTACACCATCTCAATCGAGGGACGGGCCGCTCATGCCGGCGTAGATTTTAGCAACGGCGCGAGCGCTATTTTGGAAGCCGCGCGCCAGATTGAAAAGCTCGCGGGGTTCACAAATTTACAGCGCGGCACTACCGTTAATCCCGGGATAATAAGCGGAGGCACCCGCACAAATGTGATTGCCGCGGAAGCGCGGATCGACGTTGACGTCCGTGTCTCGCGCTTGAAGGATGCGGCCCCGCTCGATCGCAAGTTTCGGTCGCTGAAGCCATTCGACAAGCGTTGCCGCGTTCGCGTCGAAGGCGGTCTGAATCGTCCGCCCATGGAGCGTACCAAAGCCATAGCGCAACTCTTTACAAAAGCGCAAAGGCTAGGCGCCGAACTGGGTCTCGAACTCGAAGAATCCTCCACTGGGGGCGGCTCGGATGGTAATTTTACAGCGGCGCTCGGTATCCCGACCTTAGACGGTCTTGGCGGAGTCGGCGAAGGAGCTCACGCCGTTAACGAAAGTATCTTGATCGGCTGTATTCCCGAACGTGTCGCCCTGCTTGCCGCTCTGCTCGCCGGATTGTGAGTTTTCGATCTGCACCAGCGGTGAGCGCGTCAGATCGCTTTCGAAGTGGCGAACTAATCTTTTCGCGCACACAGTTCCCACCACGTTCGCCAGTTCCTCCGCCGACGACTGCCGCACCCGCTCCAGACTCCCGAAGGTGCGAAGCAGCTTCTCGACCGTTTTCGGCCCGATTCCTGGAATCTCATGCAATTCGGACGTGAGCCGTATCGCATTGCGACGCGTTCGATGAAACGTCACGGCAAACCGGTGCGCTTCATCGCGGATCGTCTGCACTAGATGCAGAATCGGTGAGAATTTGTCGAGAATGATCGGCTCGTCCTCCTGCCCGTAGACGTAAATCCACTCCTCCCGCTTGGCAATCGAGGCAAGCGGCTGAAGTGTCACGCCAATTTCCACCAACGCTTCCGCCGCCGCGTGCAGTTGACCTAATCCTCCGTCCACTATCACGAGTCCGGGGAATGGCTGTTTTTCTTGCTGCAGCCGGGAGTAGCGGCGTGTAATCACTTCGCGCATGGAAGCGAAGTCGTCGTTTCCAACGACCGTCCGGATGATGAACTTCCGGTAATCGGACTTCTTCATCTTTCCGTCTTCCCAAACCACCATGCTCGCGACTTTTTCCGTTCCCTGGATGTGCGAGATGTCAAAGCACTCAATCCGCCGCGGAGCTTCGGGCAAATTCAATGCGTCCTGTAACGCCCCTTGAATCGCTTTTGAGGATGGCTTCAGTACCCGGAATCGCTGCTCGAAACTGTGCCTGGCGTTTGTCTCAACCAGAGCCAATAATGCCTTTTTCGATCCGCGTTGCGGAGTCGCGATTTCCACGACTCTTCCGCGCATATCCGACAAAAGCTCCTGCAAGGTCTGTCGCGCTTCGAAATCTGCAGGCACGTGAATTGTCGCTGGAATGTATTGACTCCCGAGATACACCTGACTCAACAGCGCTTCGAAAAATTCAGAGGCGTTGAAATCCGTTTGATCTTCCCAGAAGAATTCGCGCCGGTCGACAATTTTCCCTTTGCGCAGGTGAAACAGATTTACCGCTACCAGCGGCGCTTCGGCATGATAAGCGAAAATGTCCGTGTCTCCGCCTTCGACGGCCGCCATCTTCTGCTTCTGTTCCATTTCGCGAACGGTCGTGACAAGATTGCGCAGACTCGCCGCTTCCTCAAATCGCATTTCATCCGACGCGCTGTTCATCCGCTTCTCAAGCTCGTTTGCCAGATCACGGTGACGGCCCTCCAAAAACAGCCGAACGTCACGAACCGCCGCCGCATATGCTTCATCGGTTGTCAGCCCCGGTGTGCACGGTCCCAAGCAACGATGAATGTGATATTCCAGGCATGGATGCGTATGCTTCCGCTCCAAGTCGATCTTGCACGACGGAACTTTGAAATGCCGGTGAATGAAGTGAACCAGCCGGTGGGCCAGGTTGCCGGGGAAAAACGGGCCGTAATACGACGCGCCGTCCTTTAGAATCCGCCGCGTCACATACACCCGCGGACATCTTTCGTTCGTAAGCTTCACATACGGGAATGTCTTGTCATCGCGGAGCAACACGTTAAACCGCGGCTTATATTGCTTGATTAAATTGTTTTCAAGAGCCAGCGCCTCCTTGTTGTTATCGACTTGAATGAAGTCGATGTTGCGCGCCTCTGCAATCAGGCTCCCGGTCTTGGCTTCCGCCAGCCGATCTTCATTAAAGTAGCTGCGGACACGGCTTCGGAGGTTTTTCGCTTTGCCAACGTACAGAACTTTTCCCGCTGCGTCCTGGTAAAGATAAACGCCTGGGAGGGTAGGAAGTTGCGCTACTTTCTCGCGGAGTTGAGCCGTCGTCTCATGTTCCATCAACAGCTTATAATTTGATTGTGACACGCAGGACGCTGTTGGGAGCCTGTCTATTCGCGCTTTATTCGACCGTTGCTCCGGCGCAGCAGAATCCTCAGAAACCATCCCAAACCCAGAGCCAGCCGCCCGACGAAACGAACGCTCCCGAAGAGGATGAGTCTGTCGCGCCCAAGAAGTTCGTTCTGGACCCGCTCGAATCCGATCGCAACGTTAAAATCGGCGATTTCTATATGAAGCAAGGCTCACGGGGCTATCACGCCGCCCTTGGCCGTTACGAGGACGCGACCAGATACAATCCCAGCAACGCGGAGGCTTTCTTCCGGATCGGCGAAGTGGAAGAGAAGCTAAAAAACGAACAAGCCGCGAAAATTGCGTATCGTAAGGTTCTCGATATCGCTCCCGATTCGAAGATTGCGCACGAAGCAAAGAAGAAGCTCGGGAAAGGTTAGCTAACCAGTTTCAGCTTTTTATTCTTGTCGATAACCTGATGCCACATCGCTTCCACTAACGTTGCCATTCCGTTGTCCCAGTCGGGGAAAAGATCGACGTACTGGGTTTTACTCGCGATCCTTTTCGGCAGCTCGCAATCGTTCAATTTCACCGGAAGGAAAAAAGTTTGCTCGGGCGGAATCTGCTCGGCCAAATCCAATGCATAGCGTAATTCGGATTGAAAATGCCCGCGCTTTACCGTCGAGCGTTGAGAAAAGCATCCGATAAAGAAATGCGAGAGCTCGATGGCGCGCTCAATGGCGCGAGGCCAATTCTGGCCCGGGAGGAGTTTCTCTTCGTCCATCCAGGGCTCGAATCCCGCCTTTTGGAGGGCCGCATAGAGCTTTCGAACGGTCGGCCGATCCTCCTGAGCATAAGCGAGAAACACGTGAATGCGGCCGCTAGGTTGAAAGCGGACGTTGCCCGCGGCATCGAGCTCAAAACTTCCTAAGCCGTCAATTTCGACGCATGCTCCTTCGCGAAGATTGCGGTCGATAAGCTGCAAGAGCACCTTGCTCCTCACACCGTGGATCACGGCTTGGCCTTGGCGACGGGAGCGGCCGAGATCTTTTCGCGCGCCTTCTTCCCGGTCTTGGATTCAGGCTCCTGTGGAGTCTGCTGCAGCTTTTTAAGCAGTGTGTAGACCAGGGTATCTACATCATCGGCGGCTTGAGCCCGCGAGCGGTGGGAGGCGCGTGCCAGCCGGCGGGCCAGATCGAGCTTGTTCATCGCTCTTAGAGTTACGCGCGCACCACTCGTTTCCGCTTTCCGACGAGCTACGGCTCTGGCCGGAAAGCCTTGATTTTCCGAGCCATACGAGACGACGAAATTATTTTGCGTTTTGTGACCGGCTCTGGCGCACGGTTACAATAACCCGAGTGACCCTCCGGCTCTTCTTCGCGCTTACCACCGCTTGTGCCTGCCTCGTCGCTCAAACAGGCACTCCATCCGCCACGCTAGACGGCAAAGTAAAAGCCAAAATCGCGAATTTCAAAGGCCACGTTACTCTGCACGCCAAGAATCTCGATAGCGGCATGACCTACGACCTCTCGGGAGATGAACCTGTCCGCACCGCCAGCACCATCAAACTTGCGATTATGGTCGCCTGCTACTGGGAGGCGAAGGAAGGCAAGCTCGACCTTTCCGAGCCGCTCACGTTGGCCGATGATGAAAAAGTGTCCGGCAGCGGTATCCTGCAAGATCTTTCGGCCGGTGATCGATTTCCGATCCGGGACATGATCGATCTCATGATTGTCTTGAGCGATAACACCGCTACAAACACTATCCTGAATCGCGTGCCAGGGAACATTGTGAACGCGCACATGGCGCAGCTCGGTTTGTCGCAAACTCGCGTTATGCGCAAGATTCTCGGTGATGGAAATAATCTCAAACCCACTCCGAGCGGCATCACCGATGAAGGCGCCAAAGCGGAGAACAAGAAATGGGGCATTGGACGCAGCACGCCGCATGAGATGGTCACGATTCTCGAAAAGCTGTATCGGGGTGAGATGGTCGACAAGAAATCGTCGGACGAGATGATCGTAATTTTGAAGCGCCAGCGCGATCAGAACGGGATGGGCCGCGATATGCAAGATATCGAGATTGCCCATAAATCAGGCGCTCTGGAAGCTCTACGCAGCGATGTGGGAATTATTTATTCGAAACACGGCGCCATCGCCATGGCGATCACCATCGACGACATGCCTGCCGCGAACTGGACGCCCGACAATCCGGGCGATCTGATGATTTCCTCCCTTTCCGAAATCCTCACCGAGGGACTTGCTACCAAGTAAAGACGTCGGGGAAGGGAGTTTTTACGCCGGGTTGCCGACTCTGTGTTTCTGGCCTTTGTGCCGCTTTACTTTGTGCGGCTTGCGCTGCGAGACAACAACAAGCTTAGGAAAGGTCGCCGGAAGGACGGCCGGAGCGAAGAACAGAAATGCCAGTAAGGCGGAAGTCAATTTCATCGAGGGATCTCGTTCTCCTTGTGTTCCCCGGACGAGAAAATTCTCAGGTCTAACCTAAGCCTAGTAGCGGTAATGCTCCGCCTTATAGGGGCCTTCCGGCGGGACCCCCAGGTACTCTGCCTGTTTCGAAGTAAGCGTGGTCAGCTTGACACCGATTTTTTCAAGATGGAGCCGCGCGACTTCCTCGTCCAGCTTCTTCGGCAGGGTGTATACGCCCACCTTGTACGTATCGCGATTCTTCCACAGATCGATCTGCGCCAGCGTCTGGTTTGAAAAGCTGTTGCTCATGACGAAGCTGGGGTGGCCGGTCGCGCAGCCCAGATTCACCAGCCGTCCTTCCGCCAGCAGGAAAATGCTGTGCCCATCGGGGAACGCATACATATCCACCTGCGGTTTGATGTTCGTGCGCTTCACGCCTTCCGCCGTATTCAAGCGGTCGATCTGAATCTCGTTATCGAAGTGCCCGATATTACAGACGATCGCCTGGTCCTTCATGTAGCGCATGTGCTCGAAGGTGATGATGTCGACGTTGCCCGTGCAAGTGACATAGATATCCCCGCGCCCGAGCGTGTCTTCGACTGTGGTTACCTCGAAACCTTCCATCGCGGCCTGCAAAGCGTTGATCGGATCGATCTCCGTTACAATGACCCGCGCCCCCATTCCTCGCAGAGAGTGCGCCGAGCCTTTCCCGACGTCCCCGTACCCGCAGATCACGGCAACCTTGCCCGCCACCATCACGTCCGTGGCGCGTTTGATGCCGTCGGCCAGGGATTCGCGGCAGCCGTACAAGTTGTCGAACTTCGATTTGGTCACCGAATCGTTGACATTGATCGCCGGTACCAGCAGCTTGCCTTGCTCTTCCATTTTGTAGAGGCGATGAACACCGGTCGTCGTCTCTTCTGAGACTCCGCGCCAATCCTTAGCGATGGTCCGCCAACGTTTAGGATCTTCTTTCTGGACCCGTTTCAATAGGTCCTTGATGACCTTTTCTTCGTGGCTCTCCGACGGAGTGTTGACCCAGTCGCTGCCCTGCTCCAGCTCGTACCCCTTATGAATCAGCAGCGTCACATCGCCGCCATCGTCTACCACCAGTTGTGGACCTTTTCCGTCCGGATGGCTAACGGCCTGGTATGTGCACCACCAATAGTCTTCCAGCGATTCGCCCTTCCACGCAAATACCGGAACGCCTGCCGCCGCGATAGCCGCCGCCGCGTGATCCTGGGTGGAAAAAATATTGCAGCTTGCCCAACGCACCTCCGCTCCGAGATCGAGCAGCGTCTCGATCAGAACAGCCGTCTGAATCGTCATGTGCAGGGAGCCGGTGACGCGAACGCCCGAAAGAGGTTTTTCTTTCGCGTACTTCGCGCGGATGGACATCAGACCGGGCATCTCGTGCTCGGCAATGGAGATTTCTTTCCGGCCCCAGTCGGCGAGCCCTAGATCGGCAACTTTATATTCGGACGCAGTTCGATCAAGCGTGGCGGAACTCATAGAGAATCATTCGCTATTATCGCAACCCCGGAGTTTGGCGATTTTCTTGCAAGCCTGAATTCAAGCCTGCTTCGTACAATAAAATTTGCCTGAGGCTCTCCCCCGCATCCGCTTCAACCTCGATTTCACCCCTTCGCCCGATCCTTCCCGCCCCGGTTTGTTCATTCGCGATCCCTATCATTATTCGGATGCGACTCTACTTGTTCCTCCTCCGCTGGTGCAAGCGCTCGAATGTTTTGACGGGGTTCAGTCGAGTATCGAGCTTCGCTCCGAGCTGGTGCGCATCACTGGAGAGATTCAGGTTGGTGAATTGGAAAAGCATCTTTTCGACTCGCTCGATGAGGCCGGTTTTCTCGAGAACGACAGATACCGCGAATTGAGAGCAAAGCGCGAAGCGGAGTTCGCGGCGGAAATGGAACGCGAGGCGCTCTTCGCCGGCTCGGCATACCCCAAAGAACGAGTCAAGCTATCGGGGCTTCTGACCGACCGCATCGGTTCGGCCGCGGGCGATTGTTCCACCATTGCCGTGGCCGCGCCGCACGCCAGCCCCGATGGAGGCTGGAACACCTATCGCGCCGCGTACCGTATGCTCCCGCCGATGGAAGAGGCCGCCGACCGTACGTTCGTAGTTCTCGGCACCTCGCACTATGGCGCTCCGGACCGGTTCGGGCTGACGCGGAAACAATTCGTCACGCCTTTCGGAACCGCACAGACCGATCGCGCCTTGGTCGATGAGCTTGACGCGGCGGCCAGCGAGGCGATCCGCATGGAAGACTACTGCCATGCGGTCGAGCATTCCATCGAGTTCCAGGTGCTCTTTCTCCAGCATCTATACGGGCCATCGGTGCGGATCCTGCCGATTCTCTGCGGTCCTTTCGTGAAGAGCATTTATCAGGGCGGATTGCCGGAGGACAATGATCACGTCGCGCGCTTCTTCGACGCTCTCGGCAATATAGGCGCGCGTGAAGCGAAGCGGCTGTTCTGGGTGCTGGGCATCGATATGGCGCACATGGGCCGCCGCTATGGCGACCCGCTTCGCGCAAAAGCAAACATCGGTGAAATGCTGGCTATTGAGCAGCGCGACCGCGAGCGCATCCAGCAAATCACGGCGGGAGATTCTCGGGCCTACTGGTCGCTAGTACAAGACGGGCACGACGATTTGAAGTGGTGTGGCGCGTCGCCTCTGTACACGTTTATGAAAATCAGGCCCAATCTCACAGGCGAACTGCTCGATTACCATCAATGGCAGATAGATCCAGAGAGCGTCGTCAGTTTCGGCGCTCTGCGATTCAGTGAGAGAACCTGACGCTTAGTTACTGCGGGCCCAACCAATATCCCGGCCGGGTTCGAATCTTGAGGCCGGGCCGATCTACGATCACCTTGATGGTGTGGAAGCCAGCCTCCTTCGTATCACTTGGGCTGTAGCTCAACAGATACTGACTGTTCAAATCTTTGCCAATATCGGTGATCGCGTCTTCCAAAGCGCGCTGGCTGGCGAAGGTGTAGATCCGGCCGCCCGTAAAATCGGCAAATGCCTCTGCCGGGCTTCGCTTGAACAAGTCGCGAACGGAACGAAGTATTGGAGGAACAGCATTAAGCACGTTTCCGGTTTCCTTCTGAATCACGCTCGTTTCGGTATTCGCTCCGGGATTGCGCGTATCGCCGATCGCTTCGGGCGGCACGCCCCCATTTTGCGGCCTCGGATAAGGGGTCTTTTTAAGCACGCTGGTCAGGAATTTGGAAATATCGACGCAGTAAACAATCACGTTATCGAACTGCATGTCCCGAACCGTTTCCTGAAGATGAGCTTCACTGCCGGTATCAACGTTCCGGCTTAGAAGAATAATTACGCGCCTGCGCACGTTTTGCGGATCATGCCGTTTCAGCATGTGGTCGGCCTCGAGCACTGCGTCCACCAGGCCTGCCACGCTGGAGCCCGCCCGTAATTTCTGCATCGCATCGCTCAGCTTTTCGGGATCGTTTGTAAAGTCCTGCAGCACTTGCCTCCGGTGATCGAAAGCCAGCACGGCCACATCGCCTTGCGTGCCGGTCACCAATCCCTGGAGAAGAACGCCCGATTTCCTGATTTCCGGCAGAATCGGTTCCACGTCCGCATTGGCCTGCACCGCCAGCACAACCGAAAGCGGCTGTTCACTAAAATCGGCGCTGATCTTTTGATGTACGCCGTTATCCAGCAGCTCGAAATCCGTCGTGTTAAGCCCGTTCACATAGCCGTGGCCGTCGGGATCAAGCACAGTTGTCGGAACCTGCACATAGCGGACAGGAACGCGGATTACGTCCGGATTGGTGCTTGGCTGATCGGCGATGGAACCGGGCGGTTCCGCACTCTTGGGAGGAGGCTCCGGCGTGGAGGGCGACAGTTTCTTCGGCGCCGGTCCTAGTTGACCCGGTTGCGGCGGAGGTCCGGGAGGAAGTTCGCCAGGTAGAAGCTGTGCGCCGGCCATAGCCGCAAAGAGAAACAGAAGTCCGACTTGGACGAAACTTCCTTTGAGACAAGAGCAAGGCTTCGCTAGCCGGTTAACCATACTTTAAAGATGTCCCCGCAAGTTAACGAGTTTCCGCACCGTCTTGAGTTTCGCACTTAATCTTTGTGCTCGGTCTTTCCCTGCAGCAGATCGATGAGATGCGGAATCAGCGGCTCAATCAATTGAAGACCGTGCAGCGCGCCTTTGGGAGAGCCAGGAAGGTTAATTATCAGCGATTGATTGCGAATTCCGGCCAGACCGCGCGACAGGACCGAAAATTTCGTCTGTTCGACCCCTTTGAGGCGAAGAAGTTCCGGGATGCCTGGTATTTCCCGCTCGAGAACAGTGCGCGTTGCTTCCGGGGTGACATCCCGGACCGCGACCCCTGTTCCACCGGTCGTGAGGATGAGCGACACGTCTCCCGAATCAGCCCAGGTTTTCAATTGGAACGCAATGGCCTCCTGGTTATCGGGGACAACCGCCGTTGCTTTTACGACCCACCCAGCCTCCTCGCATCGTCCTCGTAGCGCCGGACCCGAGGCGTCCGGCCGCGTGCCCGCGCTGGCCGAATCGCTGACGGTCAGGATTGCGGCGGTTATCACTTAGGCGCTTTCCGGCGATACGTTCCCGATTTTCCGCCGGTCTTCTCGACCAGATAAATCTCGCCGATCTCGATGCTTTTATCAATCGCCTTGGTCATATCGTAGATGGTCAGCGCTGCCACCGAGGCCGCGACAAGCGCCTCCATCTCCACACCGGTTTGCGCCGCGGTGGATGCGCTGGCCGTGATTTCAATGCCTTCGGATTCAATTTTGAAATCGACTCCCACATGACTTAAAGGAAGCTGATGGCAAAGAGGGATCAGATCGGCGGTTTTCTTTGCTGCCGATATTCCGGCGATCCGTGCAACCTGCAGCGGATCTCCTTTTGGACTGTTTGGGAGCGCCCGTATCACTCCGGCGGGTATATGAACAAACGCGTGGGCGGCCGCCGTTCGCGTGGTGATCGGCTTCGCCGAGACGTCCACCATCGAAACCTCGCCAGAGGAATTGTAATGCGATAGCGTCTTCTTCACGGCTTTAGCATGACTCGAATCGTGTCGCCGGTCTGCCATGTTTCCCGATCGTGATCCGCGACCAGGAAGGCGTTCGCTTTTGCCAGGGCCGGAACATCGCTCGACCCCTGCCAGGGAATATGGCGCAGATGCCGGCCGTCCGCGCTTAACAGAGCGGGCAGGAATCGCGTCAAACCAGGTTTGTGCCGGAACGGCGCTTCAAACTGCGCCGACAGAAGCGGCAGGATCGGATCGGTTTGGCCCTCCAGCAGCTCTAATGCCGCTCGCGCGAACAATTGATAGGTGATTAGCGTCGAACCTGGATTCCCGGGCAGCCCGAACACGGGCTTATTCCCGAGAGTGCCGAAAGCGGTCGGTTGCCCCGGTTGCACTCGAACACGCTCGAAATGAAAATAAACACCGAGATCTCGCAATGCCGGTTTGACCAAGTCATATTTACCAGCCGACACACCGCCGCTCACGACGAGCATGTCATGTTGCAATCCTTTTTCAAGGAGAGCGCGCAGCGTCTCCGGCACATCGGGCGCTACCGGAAGAATGGTTGGGCTGCCGCCTGCGGCTCGAACCAGCGCAGCCAGCATGTGCGAGTTGGAGTTGCGAATCTGATGCGCGGCCGGCGTCTCGCCGATCCCGACAATTTCGTCACCTGTCGCCAAAATCGCAACCGAGGGGCGGCAGACGACGGTCACCTTACTGTGGCCCGTCATCGCCAGCGTCGCTATGTGACTCGCGTCAAGCCGGATGCCGGCGGGAATTAATATCGAGCCATGCTTCGATTCGGAACCCTGCTCGTTGATGAACTGCCCTGGTTCGGCGGGGCGATCGATCTGAACTTCGGAGCCTGCGCGAACCACATGCTCGATCATCACCACCGCATCGGCGCCGTTCGGGACCGGAGCGCCAGTCATGATCTCCAGCGCTTCACCATCTTGCAGCGGAACCTGCTGTTCTTCGCCGGCGCGAACTTCTCCGCGGACACGTAATGTGCCGGGAACGTTGCGGGCCCGGATCGCAAAGCCGTCTCGAAGCGATCGGCGAATAGCCGGATAATCGCGATCAGACAACGCGGCTTCCGCCAGGATGCGCCCATGGGCTTCGTCTACGGAAATGGATTCGCTTTCGCGCTTAACATTGAGCGATTGGACCGCTTCGATAACGATGCGGCGCGCCTCCTCGAAGTCGAGCGCGGGCTTTAATTGGGGTGCAGGCGGCACGCTTCGGATTGTACAATCCGAACTCCGAAGCTATTTGCTTGTGGGGAACGGCTCGATATAGAAACAAGCCTGTTCTGCCGAAATAGATCGCCTTCGCGCCTGGCAGCCAAACGCCATATTCGGCTACTCCGCACTCATGATCCTGCGCAGCAATTCGGGATAGTCAATGTATGTCGAGTGACGCGCCGCGAAAGGTAAATCGTCCTACCTGCCCAAACGGGTGATGTGCCGCACCTTCCTTCCGCCGCATAGTGGAGATATGAGTAGCACGGTATTAAATGACCTCACCGGCGTTTCGCAAGCGCTGGTTGACCTAATCCAGCGGACTGCGTCCGGCGTTGTTGCGGTGAAATCGGCTCCCTATCGGGTGGTAAGCGGCATAGTTTTGAAAGGCGATCTGATCGCGGTAGCGGAGCACGCGCTGAAACGCGAGGATCATGTTCCGGTTCATTCCTCGGCGGGAGGTGAAGCGGCGGCGGCCATCCTTGGCCGGGACCCGAGTGTGGATCTGGCGATTTTGAAAGCTGAAGGTTTGGGCGCTTCACCGCTTTCTCATGCGGATCCCACCGCCTTGAAACCCGGCATGCTGGCCGCGGTGGTGGGACTGACTATCGATGTTGGCCCCTCCGCCAGTCTTGGAATTCTGGGCGCAGTGGGCGGATCACGCCGCACCTGGCGCGGCGGCACACTGGATCATTTCATTCGTCTCGATGTGAACCTTTATCCATCGCAAGCCGGGGCGGCTGTTGTTTCCGCCGAGGGGCAGCTCATCGGGATGGCAACGCCCGGACTATTGCGGCATTCAGCGCTCGCATTGCCGCTCGCCACCATCGAGCGAATCGCGCAAGAACTCGTCAACGAAGGGCGCATCCGGCACGGTTATTTAGGGGTTGGGTTGCAACCGGTGGCCATTCCGGCAAACTTGCGAAGTAAGTTGGGGAGCACTCAGGAGACGGGACTCATTCTGTTGAGCGTCGAGCCGGATTCGCCAGCGGAGCAGGCAGGATTGCAGATCGGGGACATTCTTGTGATGCTGGGCGGGAATCCAGTCACAGATGTCGAAGATTTGCAGCATTCGCTGCGAGGCGATATGGTCGGGCGGACGGTCCCGATCATTGGGCTGCATGGCGGCGAGCGCATCGAAGCCCAGATCGCCGTCTCGGAACGGTTGAAGAGAGAAAACTGACATGCCAATTCCAGTTCCGGGCCGTGTGGCCGAAATGTTGCGCCGCTGCACCGTGCAGATTTACTTCGGCAAGGGCCGTCAACGCGGGAACGGTTCGGGGGCAATCATCGCTCCTGAGCAGGTAATCACAAACGCTCACGTTGTGCGTGGCCCCGCCATTATCGTGGAATCCTGGGAAGGGAAGTCCTTTTCTGCCTCGGTGCTTAAGACCGACCCCCAGCGCGATTTGGCTTTGCTGGCTGTTCCGGGTCTCAGCGCCCCACTCGTTTCGCTTGGAGATTCAAGCACGCTGCAACCGGGTACACCGGTGGTCGCGATCGGTAATCCGCTGGGCTTCGTTGGCGCGGTTTCAAGCGGAATCGTTCACTCTGTCGGCCGATTGCGTTCGAATGCCGCTAACGGGATGGAATGGATACTGGCGGATCTTCAGCTCGCGCCTGGAAATTCCGGTGGAC
The DNA here is from genome assembly GCA_963762495.1 of uncultured Acidobacteriaceae bacterium. GTDB lineage: Bacteria > Acidobacteriota > Terriglobia > Bryobacterales > Bryobacteraceae > Bog-105. The sequence continues at coordinate 291,232 of CAVXKZ010000025.1, read as the reverse complement.
CGCTGGCGGACTTTCACGGTCAGGTCGTCGGGATCAACACCATGATTGCGGCGGGAGGCCTAGCGTTTGCGGTTCCGAGCCGTGCGGTACAGAGGTTCTTCAAGGCCGGGCCAGAAAAGCCCAATCTGGGAATTGTGATCCGTTCAGTCGAGTTACCGGCCAAAGGACCGGGGATGCTCGTTCTCGAACTGACGCCGGGGGGAGCGGCGGAAGCAGCGGCTTTACTTCCGGGAGATATTTTGATTTCGGCGAATGGTAACCGTCTGCGCCATCCGGAGGACCTCCTGACGGCGATTGAGGATGCCACCGATGGGTTGCTTCGACTTGAATTCCGCCGTGGCGGACGCGATGCGCTGCGGTACGTCACCGCCCAAACGCAACCGGCGCGGGTGCGAAGCGCTGCTTGATCCGAGTCGGCATTCTGGCGGATACAGCGGCTCGCGAGAGGCGCTTGGCCGAGCTTCTGGCTGAAGATGAGCATCTTGAAATTGTTGAGATGGACTTGCTGTCCGGCTCGGCCGAGGATCATTCTGGTTTCGCCGACGTAATTGTCACGGCCGGTCTCAGTGTCGAACAGGTGCCGGGCTCTCTCCCCGTAATCGCGCTCACTGACCTGGAAACGCCGGACTGGAGCCAGAATGTCCATGCGTGGCTTTCCTTAAATGCGACCGCTGCGGAGATTGCCGCAGCCGTTGTCGCTGCTTCCAGCGATCTGACGGTCCTGACCAAACCGCAAGCCCGGCGCTGGCTCCGGAGCACCGATGCGATCCGTGAAGGCCGGAATCAAATGATTGAGGTGCTTACCGCGCGGGAGTTACAAGTGCTGAGGATGCTCGCGGATGGCCTTGGCAATAAAGAAATTGCCGCACGCCTGGGCATTTCCGATCACACGGCCAAATTCCATGTGACGCAGATTCTGGGAAAGCTGGGCGCAACCAGCCGTACCGAAGCCGCCGCTATTGGCATCCGAAGAGGATTGATTCCAATCTGACAAATTATTCGTGCGCACTCCGCGAGTTTGGTTCAATCGAGGTGGATGAAGTCTCCCATTCTCGGAGCCGCCCTTATCGCGGCTATCGAACGATTGCCGGACGCGGTCCTGATCGCGGACGACGAGCGCAGGTACATCCATGGCAATCCCGCTGCCTGCCAGTTGCTGGGACTTGCCCTTGACCAACTAATCGGTCAGCATGTCGAGGACTTCGCAACCACAGACAAGAACGCCATTCTAGCGGCGTGGAGTGCCTTTCTGGACGTTGGAGTGCAAACTGGTCAACTCCAAGTCGCACGAGCTGATAGCGCTGTGCGGGAGGTCGAGTTTAGCGCGGTTGCGCACGTCCGCCCCGGCATGCACATTTCTTTTCTGCGAGATATTACGGAACAGAAGCGCGCGGCTCAGGCCCTGAGCGACTCGGAAAGCGTAGCCAATTTGGCGCTGGCAGCCGGCCGGATGGGAAGCTGGTTCTGGAATATTAAAACAAACTCCGTCACCTGGAGCGAAGGGCTCGAGAACGTTTTCAGACTGGAGCCGGGTACCTTCGGAGGCACATACGAAGGTTTTCTTGCGGTAGTTCACCCGGAGGATCGTGAAGGTGTGAGGCGACAGATTGCTCAGGCCGGCATGACGGGTTCCGATTACCAGAGTGAATTCCGCACGATTTCGCCTAGCGGCGAAATCCGCTGGATCTCCGATCGCGGCCGTGTGCTTTTCGACGAAAAAGGCGACAAGACCGGCATGGTTGGTGTTTCTTGGGACTCCACCGATGCTAAAGAAGCCGAGGCTGGGCTACGACTTTCGGAACTGCGATACCGCAGCTTCATCGAACAGAGTCCTCTGAGTGTTCAAGTGTTCACGCCTGACGGGGCAACGGTATCCGTGAACCGTTCGTGGTGTTCTCTGTGGGGGGCGGACATGAATCACCTCCGCGAATACAACATTCTGAAAGACCGGCAACTCCTCGAACGCGGCATGATGCCGTATGTACGCCGCGCGTTCGCCGGAGAGCCGCAGGAACTGCCGCCCGGTCCCTACTGCCCGCCTTCCGGAATCCATCAGGGGCAGGAGATCTGGGTTCGCGCAGTGATGTACCCGGTCAAAGACGATGCGGGACGTGTCCGCGAAGTCGTTCTGATCCACGAAAACGTCACCGATATTAAAAGGCAGGAAAAGGAACGCGCCGAGCAGGCCGACGAATTGGCACGATCAAACGCCGAGTTGCAGCGGTTCGCCTATCTCGCCTCCCATGACCTGAAAGAGCCACTGCGGAACGTGATCATCTTCTCTCAGTTGCTCGAGCGCAGACATAGCAGCCATCTCGAGGGCGATGCCACGGCATATTTGGACGAGATTGTTCGTTCCGCCAAGCGCATGTCTGAGATGATCGAAGGCCTCCTGGAATACTCGCGGGCCGGTTTTCAACGCGACCTGGTATTGGCGGAGGCGGATATGCGGGATTTACTCAATCAGGCACTTGACAATCTGAAGTCTTCGATCGCGCAGACCGGCGCAGTAATCAGCGTCGATGCTTTGCCCAGGATGCGCTGCGCGCCGCTGGAAATTGTCCAGCTTTGGCAGAATCTGATCGGTAATGCGGTCAAATACAGCGAAGACCAGCCGACAATCGATGTCTCCGCGGAGGAAAGCGCAGACGAATGGATATTTAGCGTACGTGATCGAGGAATCGGGATCGCGCCTCATCTTCACGAACAGATTTTTGGTCTGTTTAAGCGGGCGCACGGACGCGATTATCCCGGAACCGGCCTCGGATTGGCAATCTGCAAGGCGACCGTGGAACGGCATCGCGGGCGAATCTGGGTCGAATCCGATGAGGGCCAGGGGGCAAAGTTCCGTTTCACGCTGCCGAAGTGATGCAAACACGGCCACTATTCCGGTGCACATGAGTGTCGCCAGCTCCCTTTTGGGGGCGCCGCGGAGACGAGCGGGTCACGTTATTGCTTGACCAGTGCCAGCTCGCGCGACCGTATCCGGCGATCGGGTAACGAGTGTAACGAATGTGCTGAAGAAAAATCAACGTTTTGCTATATCTCTAAAGAACAAACACGCATTCCAGGAGGCGAATATGCTCGCATCAGGCAAGATGGTCGGCTTTCTTCTCACTAAGGATTACGACAAAGCAAGAGCGTTTTACGAGAGCAAACTAGGGTTTGAATTTGTCAGCGTTGATCAGTATGCGCTGGTCATGAAAATCGGCGGCCACATGATTCGCATTGGCAAGGTTCCGGATTTCATTCCGGTCCGGAGCACGGTCCTCGGCTGGGAAGTAGAAGATATCGAAGCGGTGGTCGCCTGGCTGAAAAAGCAAGACGTTGCTATGGAAAAATATCCCTTTATCCAGGATCAGGAACTGGGCATCTGGATCGCACCCACCGGAGACAAGGTGGCGTGGTTCAAGGATCCGGATGGGAATGTCCTCTCGGTTAGCCATCATCGGTAGCCGTACTCACCTCTTATTACTGCCACTGAATCTGGTCGAATATCGTGCGCAGCCGTTTCCCTTTGGCCGGGTTGACCATCTCGACAAAGCTCACTCTGCCTTCCAGATGGGATCGAAAGGAAAGGTGAGCGTAGCGGTTTTGGTTCTCTGGACCCAGACGAACACAGTTGGTGAGCGTAGCCTTCAGGCGATCGAAATCGGTCCGCATGACGTTGATCCGCTCATTGGTGATGAGGCCCGCCAAATGCTGCCGCACGCCTCGACGCATGATCCGCGTCTTGCGGTGATTCACGCCGAACCCCTCTTCGAGCAAGATCGCCGCTGCATGCGTTGAAAAACGTTCCACACGGCTTTCGAATGCTTCGCCGCCGGAGAAGGCCAGATCATCGGCATAGCGCGTGTACTGGGCTCCGACCGATTTCGCTAAGCCGTTCAAGCGGCAATCTGCCCGGAAGGTACAGAGATTGGCAAGGGCCGGCGAGGTGGGCGCGCCTTGCGGAAGATGCGGCCGCGAATACAGAGCGCGCGCTTCCTGGAGCTGGATAGGATCGATGTCGAGCTCGGGGCTGTTCCACACGTCACGCGGGACAGCGTTCGTGCAAATCCCTCCCAACAGATCGGCGACCGATTCGGGGTAGCCTAGCATCCGAAAAAGGGTCTGAATCCTTGCGGCTGCAAAGGAAGGAAAGAAATCCCGAAGATCCATCCGCAAGACGACGCGTTGACCTACATGGGGCGCGGCGAAGGTCATGATCGAGCGCTCTTTGACGAATCCATGCACGGCTCCATGAGGCGGAATCTTTTCCAGAATGCCGGCGAGGATCTGTCGTTGCAGTCTTTTCAACCGCGGCTTCGGTGCCTCGATTAGCCGGATGCTGGCGGATCCCTTTGCCAAGACCCGGTACTGGTAATGCCGCAATGGCAAGTGACTCTTCTTGTAGCCCAGCCCCTTCAGATCGGCGAACCAATCCAGGTCGCCGTACCCGAGCCAAAACCAATCGGCCAACGCGCCCACGGACTCAATAACCGGAACGTCCCACGTCCAGGCGGCCTCAATCGGTTGCATCTGCTGCGCTTCAGGGAGCCATTGCGCCACCGTTAATTCGTGGAAGTGCTTTGAGCACGCACGCCCAAACCCGGCGTCTCGAAGAATGAATTGAACTACTTCCCGCTGCCTGGGACGCGTTTTGCCGGAAATGGCTGTGATGTATCGCCGCGCGAGCGGTCGAAGCCAGCGCCAAGGCCGGCCGAGCAATTGGCTACTGCGAGCCACCATTTGCTCAAGCTCCGGTTCGCCAGCCAGAAAAGACCTCGCCAAGGCCCTCAGCAGCGACCGCTTTAACATGGTGCAAAGACGGAAGAATGCTCCAACGAGTCTGACCTTGCGTGAGGCGTTCTGCGTATCCGCGCAGCGTCCCTCACGCGACGAAATCTCAGTTCTTCACGTTCCCCTGGGGTGACCCCAGAGAGGCGAAACCGAACCCGAGGGTTCAATCCACGCCAAGCTTGGAGCATTCCGCCGTGGAAGGTAGAATAGCAGGCCGCCGATCACTTTTCTTTCAGAACTGTCTTCAGGCGTTGCCAGGCCTCATCACGCGCCTTGCGATTCGCTTCGGAGGCGTCCGGCGCCTCGCCCGCCCGCATGAATCCGTGGCCGGCTCCTTCGTAAACCACTGGTTCATAAGTCTTGCCCGCCGCCTTCATGTTCTTTTCAGCTTCCGGAATCGTCGCGTCGATACGCGCATCACTGCCGCCGTAGAAACCGTACACCGGTGCTTTGATGCGGCTCATTGCATCCTGGTCGGGTGGCGGCCCGTAGAAAACCAAGGCCGCCGACAGATCCGGACGGTTGGTTGCGAAGCGAAAGCTTTGACCTCCGCCCCAGCAAAAGCCAGTGACGAAGAGTTTGTGTTCGGCAGCCGGCAATTTCAGGGCATAATCTGCGACGGCGTTCAGATCCGCCGTGATCTGATCGGCATCCAGATGGCTTACGGCCTTAATCGCGTCGCTCTGGGAGAAGCTTTTCGTTCCCGCCCCGTTCTGCCCCATGCCCGATAAAAGATCCGGTGCGACCGCGATATACCCGGCGGCCGCAAACTCGTCGGCCACCTCCTGCGCCCAATCCGTCATTCCGAAGATTTCATGAATCACCAGGACGATTGGCGTGTTGCCCTTTGATTGCGGATACGCCACAAACGTCTCGACCGCCCGGCCATCGTGCTTCACGGTAACCCATTCCCGATGCCGAGGGGATTGCTCCAGCCGCTGCCGCGCCCAATCCTGCGCCGAAACCGCAATCGCAGCCATCATGAGAAGCCCTAAAACACGAGTCATCTCCCTGTTTTACTCCATGGAACCAACTCCGGCCAGTGCTCCATGCAAAATGATCACAAAGTTTCGGGAAATTCTGAGAGTGGTTTTCCGATTAGTTCACTAAGTGATTGCAATATGACCTATCGTTCGATGTTCCGAATGTTCTCCTCCGACCTAGCCATCGACCTGGGAACGGCCAACACGCTCGTGTATGTGGCCGGCAGGGGAATTGTCCTGGATGAGCCGTCAATCGTAGCCGTGCATCGGCAGACGGGCGAAATCGTGGCGTGCGGGACCGACGCCGGAGAGATGTTAGGCCGCACACCGGCCAATGTAGTTGCCATCCGCCCGCTTAGAGATGGCGTAATCGCCGACTTCAAAATGGCCGAGCGCATGCTGAATTACTTCATCCGCAAAGCGCATAAGCGCAAGAGCCTGGTCCATCCCCGCATCGTTATCGGGATTCCGAGCGAAACTACTGAGGTAGAGAAGCGCGCGGTCCTCGATTCCACCTACCGCGCCAAAGCCAGCGAAGTGCATTTGGTCGAACAAGCCATGGTCGCGGCCCTGGGGGCCGGATTACCTATTACCGAGCCCAGCGGGAATATGGTGGTCGATATCGGCGGAGGAACAACCGACATCGCGGTTATTTCTCTGTCAGGAATCGTATACTCGCGATCCTTGCGCATCGCGGGCAATCAGATGGACGACGCTGTTATCGACTTCGTCCGCAAAAAGTACAACCTCTTGATCGGAGAGCGGACAGCTGAGCGGATCAAAATGGCGATCGGCTCCGCTTACGAGCTCGACAAAGAACTTCAGTTTGAAGTCAAAGGGCGCGATCTGGTGTGTGGCTTACCCAAGGCGATCACGCTCAAAGATGCCGAAGTGCGCGAGGCTCTTTGCGATTGTGTCGCCGCCATTGTCGAGGCGATTCGCTCGGCCCTGGAACGCACTCCGCCCGAGTTGAGCGCTGACATCAGCGAGCGCGGCATCATCCTGACCGGCGGCGGATCGCTGCTAAAGAATCTGGATGAGCGCATTCGCCGCGAAACCGGCATGCCGGTGCTGGTGGCCGACCAGCCACTCGCGTCCGTAGTGCTCGGAACCGGCAAAATGCTTGAAGATTTCAAGCTCTTACGCAAGATGGCCGTCAACTAGCAGCCCCGACCGACATACAGGGACTGACACAATGGTTGAGCTATGGGCTCAACCGTTCCCCTTTTGGCATATGCGCTCACGGCTGTATCGGCGCTCGCTCAATCTCCTTTACCGCCTGCGCCGGATACATCTATCGTCACGGTTTCTCCGCAAGACGGCCACTATTCGGAACCCGGCATAGCGGTAAATCCGAAAAACCCCAAGCAAATCGTCGCTGTGTACCAAGGCGGGCTGAATGTCCAGGGAAGTGCGACCGCGGCATTCTCGGTCGACGGCGGCAGCACCTTCAAGATTGCCGAAGGCACGCATCCTCCCGATTGGAAAGTCGCCGGAGACGTATCCACTGCGTTTGACAATAAAGGGAACGCCTACCTGTGCTATCTCGCTTTCGATAAGCTCGGCACTCCCGATTATTGGGCGCACGGCGCCGGCCGCAACGGCATCTTCGTCCTGCGATCGAAGGATGGCGGCAAAAGTTGGGACCGGCGCGCCGTTGCCGTGAAGGCCTTCCAAACCGGTAAGGAACCCGGGCTTCAGTTTGAAGATGAACCGCGCATTTTTGCCGACACTTCGCCGGCCAGTAGCTACGCAGGCAATCTCTACGTCGGCTGGGTCGAATGGCAGTTGACGCAATCGGTGATCCTGTTTTCCCGTTCCACCAATGAAGGGCAAACCTGGTCCACTCCCGCGCAAATCAGCACCCATGCGGGATTGCCTCGCGATGATAACGGTTCGCTCGGCGGCTTCGCGCAGGCGGTCGGCCCTGACGGCGCTCTGTACGCGATATGGGACGACGGCAATTCGATAGTCCTCACCGAATCCCGCGATGGCGGCAAAACGTTCAATAAGCCTCAGATGGCCGTCGAAGTCGGTCCGCCGTATTTTGGCGAGGTGACCGGCGTTTCCCGCGTGGAAGGATTTCCCCAGATCGCAATCGATCCGCGCTCCGGTGAATCAGGCGGCAATCTCTACATCTGCTGGAGCGATTACCGCAATGGCGATGTCGACGTCTTTGTCGCCGCTTCCCATGATCATGGCCGCAATTGGTCCCGACCGGTCCGCGTGAATAACGATCCCGTTCACGACGGAAAAGATCAGTTCTATGAATGGATGACGATGGATCCCGTCACCAGCGCACTCTATGTCCAGTTCTATGACCGCCGCCAAGATCCCAAAGGCCGCGATCTTCAGATGACCCTGGCGCGTTCCACCGACGGCGGGCGGACGTTCACCAATTACGCCTGGAGCAAGACTCCCTTTGATCCCAGCCAGTCATTTCTGGGCGATTATACCTGGATGTCCGCCTACAACAACCACGTTTACGGCGCATGGACCGAAACCGTCAAGTCACCCGAGGCAACCGCGAAAGCGGCCGCACCGCATCAGCGCGGCAGCAAAACCGTCATCGTGGTCGGGAAAGCCAATTTCTCGAAACCGCGTTAGCTTAGGGGGCCCGTATCAAGGGCGCCAATGGCGCGATTGGCCTTATTCGATCCGCAGAATGTCCATAATGTCCAGTGCAGCAATGCGGCGCGTAGCGGTCCAGATACTTATAGACGCAATCAAAGTGATGAACAAAACCGCGAAAGTAAACGTAGCGAGATCAATCGACTTCGCCCCTTCGACCAAACTTTCTAGAAACCGTCCGGTAAGCATCGCTCCGGCGATTCCAGCCATGGCCCCGGCTGCGACAGTCAGCAAACCCTGCCATAGCAGGATTCCCCGCAGCCGGACCGGCGTGGTGCCGAGCGCCAGGCGTACACCCATTTCGCGGGTCCTCTGCGCAACAGCATAGGACACAACACCGTAAATGCCGATCAGTGCGAGCAACAATGCGAAACTCGCAAAGAACACGACTGCCGTGCGGTAGAACTTCGGACGGGCAAGCGCGCCGTCGAGACGCTGCTCCATCGTTTTCACGCTGAATACTGGGACGTGCGTGTCCACCGACCGGATCGTGTCGCGGATCATAGCCAGATGATCTTCGGCCCGGCCATTCACCCGAACCACGAAGGTCGAGAAGAAATCACCAGGAGAGTGCGCCGGAATGAACATTTGAGTCGCGTTTGCCCCCTCTGTCATGTAGTCCATGCCCTTCACGACTCCGATGATCTTCCGCGGAGACTCCCCTTCGAGAGTTACCTGATGGCCCAACGCATCTGCCGGATCACCAAACTCCCTCGCGAATTGTTCGTTGACGACGGCGACCTTCGCGTCAGAACGCACCTCTGCGTCGGTAAATTCACGCCCGTACAGGATGTGGCCGCCCATAGCCCGAAAATAATCGGACAACACGGGCACCATCATGGAATTCTCCTTGGCTGGACGCCCATCCATTCCCCAAGGCCCTCCTACAAAACCCATGGTGTAGAGCGGAAGAAACTCGGTAGCGCTGGCGCTGCGAACGCCTGGCCGCCCGCGGACCCGGGCAAGCGCTTCCTCGAAATAAGGGAGTTGTCGCCCAGCGAGGTCATGAGTCGTACCGTCCAACGACACGCTCACCGTAACCAGCCCCTTTACGTCGAAGCCGCGATTGATTCGCATGAGGTGAACAAAAGCGCGCCCCACCGAAACCGATGCGGTGAGAAGAACGATCGTGAGCATCACCTGCGTCGCCACCAAGCTTTCGCGAATCACTCGCGAGTTGCGCGTACCGCTCTCGCCGCGCGCTCCGAATGCGTGGACCCGGCCTGCATTCAGAGACGGCAAGATGCCGAAGAGCAGACCGCTCAACATGGACACGAGGACCGCGAAGCCCAACACCCGACCATCGAGAATCGAATACGACTGCGTAACGAGCGGCGCTGGTTGAACTTTCGCCGCAACAGAAACGGTCCAGAACGCGACCAGCAATCCAGCGATTGCGGCAAGGAACGAGAGCAGCAGGCACTCAGTCAATAACTGCTGTATCAGGCGCACTCTGCTTGCCCCTAGCGCGGAGCGAATCGATAGCTCCGTGGCTCGATCCGCGGTGTGCGCCAGCAGGAGATTCGCGATATTGGTGCATGCAATTAGCAGGATGAGCACCACGCCTGCCATCAGCAGCAATGACGCCCTCTTCACGGGGCCGGCGAGTTCGTCCTGCAGTGAAGTAATCCTCGGATGCTCCAGATTTCGGAATCCTGGGCGATGGGGCGAGAGCCGGTCCATCTCGGCGGCAAACGCGGCGCGGGCTTCCGGCCAGGTGACGCCTGGCTTTAACCGTGCGACCGTCTCCCAGCCATTGTTTCCCGGACTGAATCCCGCAGCTTTCCAGAGGACGGTTTTGCTCGGATACTCAAATCCCGCCGGCGCCACTCCAATGACCGTGAGAGGCATTCCGTTCACGCGAATGGTGGACCCCAGAACTCGCCGGTCGCCCGCAAAAAGCTGTTGCCAGAGTCCATAGCCGACAACCGCGACTGCGTTACGCCCGGCTGTATCCTCGCCCGCGTCGAAGCTTCGTCCAAGCACCGGTTCTGTGCCGAGCATCGAGAAAAAATTCCAGGAAGTTTGGGCGACATGCGCCCTCACAATGTTTTGTGCGCTCCCGAGGTTCGCATCGATCTCCTCAAAGAGCGCGGCGTCGGCGATATAGGTGCTGTGCTGACGCCAATCATGAAATTGTTTGGCGCTGTCGTGAGGTACGAGATAGGTCTGCAGCGATGCCAGGCGGCCTGGATCGTGGAACGGCAGTGACCGCAGCAGCAGCGCGTTGACGACGCTGAAGACTCCCGTGTTTGCGCCAATGCCGATGGCGAGAGCGATAATCGCAAATCCTGTGTGCCAAGGACGCTTGGCCCAAAGCCGCAGCGTGTGTTTGGCATCCTGCGACACTTCGCGCGAAAGCCGCAGCGAAATCGATAGAGCCGAATCGGCTAGAAGGCGAATGCGATGTGCCGCTATGGACATAGTAGGTCCGGAGGATCGCTAGTGCCAAAAGGCGATACGCCTTAAATGAACTTTAACAGGCCGGCGTTAAACCCTCGCGCGCGATATTCGTCTCTCTAGGTGGAGACAATAGATCTCCACAATAGGAGTAAAAACATGAAGAAACAGATGATCGTAATTGCCCTTTCCTCAATTTTTGGGCTTGGCGCAGCACTGGCCGCGCCGCAAACGCAAGATCCAGCCCAGGCGCAGAACGCCGCGCCTCAGGCAAACCAGTCCCAACCAAATCAGGAGCGGCACTGGCAAAAACCCGATCCGAACCGTCAGGTCCGGATGTTGACTAAGCGGCTGAACCTGACCCAGGACCAACAGAATCAGATTTTGCCGATTTTGACGGCAAGACAACAGCAGATGGAGAGCATTTTCAGCGATGCCTCTCTTTCAAAGAAAGACCGGCACGAGAAGATGACCGCCGTTCGCGAACAGAGTGAGTCGCAATTGGAGACTGTGTTGAATGATACGCAAAAAGCACAGTATGAGCAGATGCGGCAACAGCAACGAGACCGAAGGCAGCAGCACCGGCAGGAGCGGCAGAGCAATGGTTCCCAAGGTGCGCCTTCTAAGGGCTAGTCTGCTCTAGCAAATCGAAAGTCGAGGAGCGAAACGATGAAGAAATTACTTCCCATGATGTTGTTCGGCATCGCGCTCGCTGTCAGTTCCGCGAATGCGCAGGTTTATGTACGAATTGGACCGCCCGCGCCGCAGAGAGACGTCATTCCTATGCGGCCAGGGCCAAGACACGTTTGGGTGCATGGCTTTTGGCGTTGGGACGGGGGCCGTTACGTTTGGGCGCCTGGATACTGGGCATTGCCCCCAAGACCGCACGCTGTGTGGATTCATGGACACTGGGCGCACCGGCCAGGCGGATGGTTCTGGATTGAAGGCCACTGGCGCGGCTAATTCGACAAACCTGTGAAACGAAAAGGAGCGGGGTATTATCCGCTCCTTTTTCTTTTGGAATACGCGAAATCAAGCCTCACAGTCTCCGCCTATGTGGACCTTGATGCTGGTCGCGATCCCAGCGGCAGTGAGCGCAGATCTGGCAGTACGTTTGAGATTGCTACTCGAGAAGAGGTTTGCGTAATCGGCGTAGAAGCCTGAAGCGCGGGAGATCTGATTACATCTAAGTAGCGTGGTATCGACAGCACAAACAGACCCAGTCTGCGGGATGCAGGTAGATCCGCAAAAAGCGGCAGGCACCAGCGAGTACGCGGGCCAAACCTATTATTTCTGTGGCACTGGTTGCAAGAAGAAGTTCGACGCGAATCCGGCTCAGTATCTGACCAAGAAATCGCCCGGGCTGGTGCAACTGGGGATGCCTTCCGCACCGCTGCAACGCTCCGCGCCCGTTCAAAGCTCCGCTCCGCAACCGAATGTCGAATACACCTGCCCGATGCACCCCGAAGTGCGGCAAATTGGAGCGGGCGCTTGTCCGAAGTGCGGGATGGCTTTGGAGCCGGTTGCAGTTGGCGGCGAAGCGGATCAATCGGAACTTCGCGACATGCAGCGGCGATTCTGGATCAGCTCGGGGTTGACCATTCCGCTCCTGCTGTTCATGGTTGCCGCGTTTCTGCCGGGACATGCGGAGCGGACCTGGATCCAATCGCGCCCAGTTGACTGGATTGAGTTCGCGCTTGCATCCGTCGTGGTGCTTTGGGGTGGGCTTCCATTTTTTCAGCGTGGCTGGGCCTCTATCAGGGGCCGCTACCTGAACATGTTCACGCTAATCGCGCTCGGCGTTGGGGTCGCGTATCTCTTCAGTGTCGTTTCAGTCCTGTTTCCGGCTTGGATACCGGCTTCATTTCGGTCGATGTCGGGCGCGCTGCCGCTCTATTTCGAGCCCGCGGCCGTGATCGTCTCCCTGGTGCTGCTCGGGCAGGTGCTTGAATTGCGGGCACGATCGCGCACGAACAGCGCTCTCCGATCGCTGCTGGATCTCGCTCCTAAGACGGCTCGATTAGTGACCGGCAGCGGCGAACGCGATGTTCCGCTCAGCGAAATCGAAGTCGGCAATCGTCTACGCGTACGTCCGGGCGAGAAAGTGCCCACCGACGGCGCCCTTCTCGAAGGCCAGAGCGCGGTCGACGAATCTATGGTAACGGGTGAATCGATTCCGGTAGAGAAAGCGCCGGGCGATCGCGTCACCGGAGGAACGATAAACGGAACCGGAACGTTCCTCATGCGGGCGGAGCGAGTGGGAAGCGACACTCTCTTGAGCCAGATTGTTCGGCTGGTCGGCGAAGCCCAAAGAACGCGGGCTCCCATCCAGCGCCTGGCTGATCGCGTCGCGGCGTACTTCGTCCCCTCCGTTATTTTGGCCGCGGTCATCACGTTCATCGTCTGGGCTCTAATTGGGCCGCAGCCGAGATTGAGCCACGCGCTTGTCAATGCGGTCGCCGTGCTGATTATCGCGTGTCCCTGTGCGCTGGGTCTTGCGACACCAATGTCGATCATGGTCGGAACCGGCCGGGGCGCAACCGCCGGCGTGCTGATCCGGAACGCGGAAGCACTCGAAACTCTTCATCGCGTAGATCTGCTTGTCATCGATAAAACGGGAACACTCACGGAAGGCAAACCGAAGTTGATCCACGTCGCGAGCCTCGCTGGGTACGCGGAAGATGAACTACTACGAATCGCCGCCAGCGTGGAGCAAGGTAGCGAACATCCGCTCGCGAGCGCAATTGTCCAAGGGGCAAAAGAGCGCGGCCTTGCACTCGCTCACATGGAGCGGTTCGCTTCGATGACGGGTAAAGGCGTTCAGGGGGTTGTGAACGGGCGCACGGTGCTGGCGGGGAATGAGCGGTTCTTGTCCGATGCGGGAATCGAATTGGATGGGGCGCGGCAGCGGGCTCAGCCGTGGCAGGCCAACGGTGAATCCCTTATTTTTATCGCTGTTGACGGGCGCGCGGCCGGTTTAATGAGCGTGGCCGATCGTGTGAAACCTACCAGCGCAGAAGCCGTGCGGTTACTCCATGCCGAAGGAATCCGGGTTGCCATGCTGAGCGGAGATACGCGCGCAACAACCACAGCCGTAGCGAAGATGGTGGGCATCGATGAGGTGGAAGCCGAAGTACTGCCCGCGCGAAAGGTGGAGTTTATTCGCAGCGTGCAGGCCGGCGGCCACATGGTAGCGATGGCGGGCGATGGCGTCAATGACGCTCCCGCGCTCGCGGCGGCAAATGTCGGCATCGCTATGGCAACCGGAACGGATATCGCCATGGAGAGCGCCGGCATTACACTGTTGCACGGAGATCTGCGCGGAATCGTGCGCGCGCTGCGGCTTAGCCATCTCACCATGCGCAATATTCGGCAAAATCTGTTCTTCGCGTTTATCTACAACGTATGCGGCGTGCCCATAGCGGCCGGCATTCTATACCCGTTCTTCGGACTCCTGCTGAGTCCGATGATTGCCAGCGCGGCCATGACCTTCAGCTCGGTTTCGGTTATTTCAAACGCCCTTCGCCTGCGAAACGTCAAGCTCTAGCCGGCGTGTCGCGCGTGCGCCCTTGACGCTTGCTTGCCGTTTCAACTAATTTAATCGCTTCATCCGGACCCTGCACTCCCTCTATTTCGTCCTGCTTGTCCGAATTCTTGTTGTAGAGGGCGAGAAACTCAGCAAATTGATCGACCAGCGAGCTCCTAAGGTCGGATATCTCAGCGATAACCTTGTACGCGAACGATTGCACCGCCACCCCGACCAGCCGGTCGTTGGGCGATTTCTTGTCCTTTTCGGTCTGTTGCACCTTGATCACGCCGATGACCCGCACCGGAAGGATGCAGCCGACGTGTGCGGGCTCGTCCATAAGCACGATGATGTCGAGCGGGTCTCCATCTTCGGCGGTGGTCGAAGGGATGAAGCCGAAGTCGAATGGAAACGTAAAGCCTTCGGGCAGGACACGTGACAGCGTAAATAAACCGGATTCAGGCTCGTATTTAAACTTGTTCCGCCGTCCTTTTGGCGTTTCAATAATCGCCTTGCACTCGCGTTTGGTTTTGTCGAGCTGGTGCGGGAGCCGTTCAATGTCCTGCATGGTGTGCCGATCATTAGAGGTCAGAAGTGGACCTTCTGAAACAGCGGTCGATACGGAGCTGTCCATCTGTTGGATGCGGAACAAAAAACCGGGGACCACACCCAAAGCTTCGAGATTAAAGAGGAGCAGCACAAAAAATGGGACCAACTCGAAGACAAGTAGAATCGCGCGAACAGCTCGGGAAACTTTTGGATATGCGTCATTGCACCCTGGCCAGGAAGAGGCGGTGACCGCGTTGCTGTCCGGCCGGGATTGCCTAGTCGTCATGCCAACCGGTTCCGGGAAATCAGCGATTTACCAGATTGCCGGATCGATGATGAAAGGCGCGACGCTAGTAATTTCTCCGCTGATTGCACTGCAAAAGGATCAGGTCGATTCCATCAACGAAACGCGGGCCCAGGACGCTGTCGTGATCAACTCCACGCAAACGGCGTCTGTAACTCGCGAAGTTTTCGAGCAAATTGAGGACGGTACCGGCAAATTTATCTTTTTGGCGCCCGAGCAACTGCGAAAACAGGAAACGATAGAACTCCTGGAAACGGCAGGTATTTCGCTCCTGGTAGTGGATGAGGCGCACTGTATCAGCGAATGGGGACACGATTTCCGTCCGGACTATTTGCAGATTGGGTCAGCCGTGGAGAGGCTCGGACATCCCGTGGTACTCGCGATGACGGCTACCGCCTCAGCGGAAGTACGCGCGGAAATCGTCCAGCGCCTCGACCTGCGGAAACCCAAGATCTTCGTGCATGGATTCGACAGGCCGAATATTTATCTTCGCGTCGATCGATTTCAGACCGAAGACGAAAAGATGGAAGCGCTGATCCATCGCGTGCGCTGGGCGGATAAGCCTGGAATCGTGTACACGGCGACCCGAAAAAATGCTGAAGTAATGATGGAATTGCTGGCTGAGGAAGGCGTGGAGGCCCTTTTCTATCACGGCGGCTTGAAAGCTTCGGAGCGCAGCGAAATTCAGGATCGCTTCATGTCCGGCCACGCGGAAGTGATCGTGGCGACGAATGCTTTCGGCATGGGCGTCGATAAGGCGGACGTGCGGTTCGTCTATCACTACGATGTGAGCGAATCGCTCGACTCCTATTATCAGGAGATTGGCCGCGCGGGTCGCGACGGCGAGAAAGCCGAGGCAGTCCTGTTCTTTCGCCAGGAAGATTTGGGAGTTCAGAAATTCCGGAGCGCCGAAGGCAAGCTCGACCAGCAGCAAATCGAGCGGCTGGCCGAATTCATTGCCGATCAAGCGGGGCCGATTGAGCCGCAGGAGATTTCCGGTCAAAGCAATCTATCGGAGCGCAAGCTTGCGATCGCCATTCATCGCCTGGAGGACGTCGGGGCGATCGAGCTTCTGCCAACCGGCGAACTCACGCTGGCCGAGAACACCGATTTAGAAGAGGCGGCCGCGGCGGCGGCCGAAGAGCAAGAGAATCGGCGCGAGATGAAGAGGGCACGGCTTCGGCAGATGCAAGAGTATGTGGAGACCGGCGCGTGCCGCCGAAAATTTCTATTGAATTATTTTGGAGACGACTACACCGGACCGTGCAACAACTGCGATAACTGCCAGGCACTCAATCCGGATTCGCCAGTCGATGCTGCTCTGGGAACGCGTAAGGAGGTGGCGTGAAAAATGCTAGAACGGCACGTCGTCATCCGTCACGCCCATCCCGCCGAATTCATCTTCCTGCCCTGCGCCAGTGCCGCCGCTTCCAGTTGGTCCCCGGCTACCGCCTCCCGCCGGACCACCGGCTTTCGCCGTTCTCGCTCCACCGCTCTGGTCGAATCCGCCTTCGGCTCGCCCGCCCAAGAGAATCACTTCGTCGGCGATGACTTCGGTTGCGTAGACCTTCTTACCGTCTTTGTCGTCGTAGCTGCGAGTCTGAAGCCGACCCTCTACGTAAATCTGCTTGCCCTTTGTCAAATAGTTCGCCACGTTCTCCTGGCGCCAGAGCACAACGTTGCTCCAGTTCGTCTCTTCCTTCCACTCGTTCGTCTGCTGGTCCTTCCAGCTCCTCGTGGTGGCAATCGCGAACCGCGTCACCGCGACTCCCGACGGCGTGAACTTCGTCTCCGCATCACGCCCCAAATTCCCAATCAGGATGACCTTGTTTACGCTTCGGGAAGCCATAGTCTTTCGAACTGTAACACACGGAACCGGAGTCGTATCTCTGAAGTGAGAAGTTGCTGTTGAGTCTCACATCACCCGGTCTGGTACTAAGGACAGTATCACCGGCAGTACTCAAAAATGTGATTCCGACTCGTTCGATTTGGGGCATAATGATGGAACTGTGGTTCTCCCCTGGCGTGGAGCGCCCGGCTAAGCGAATCGGCGGAGTAATGGCATCGCGGTTTCTTCAATCGTGTTCGCCCGTGTCTGAGCTCGTTGCGCGCTTGCGCTCTCAACCGAAAGTGTGCGCTCCCAGAGCCGCTATCGCTCTGCTGTTTTTCTGCAGCACTCCGTCTTTCTCGCAATTCATGATGAAGCCGCCCAGCCCCGGTGACCGCGTCACTCCGATGCCCTCGGATGTGGCAATTCTGGAATCCCCCAATAGCCGCACCGAGATCCCCTGCACGGTTACCCAGCGCAAACCCGAGTTGGGCTTCGATCTTCGGTTTCATAGCGGCTACGAGGCTACCGTTCCGCTGAACGAACTCGCCGGACAGGGCGAGTTTCTTACCCTCGTCTTTCGTGTTTTTCCTGAAGGTGATAAGGCCCACACGGCCTATTTCGTTCAGCACTTCCAGGTGCCGCCCATTCAAGAGGATGCCAAGGGCGATGCCGTTCTCCAAGGCATGTTCGACATTGGCGAAGGCAGCTATCACGTGGATTGGCTAATGCGCGATCGGATGGAGCGCATTTGTTCATCCAACTGGGATATTGAGGCCGCCCTCAGTCCCAAAGACAAGCCGATGACACTCTTCATCGCTCCTAGTACAATCGCCCAAACCACCGCTGAGCCTTTCGTCAACGAAACGGGCGGTCGCCCCATGCACCCGTCCGAAGAGAGCTTAAACGTCAAGCTTCTCGTCAACTTCGCTCCCCAGAATTCACTATCTGCTGCCTTGCAGCGCAGTGATACCGATGCCCTGGTCAGTATCCTAAAGGCCATTCAACGCGACCCGAGAATTGCTCACCTGGCTCTAGTAGCTTTCAACATTGGAGAAGATCGCGTCGTCTATCGGCAGGATACTGCCGACCAGATCGACTTCCCCGCGCTCGGCAAAGCGCTCGAGAGCATGAAGCTTGGCACTGTCAATATTCTGAAACTCGGTGAAAAGCATAGCGATACCGATTTCCTGGAATCCCTAATCGAACAGGAAATCGGCGGCGCAGCGCATCCCGACGCCGTGATTTTCGCCGGGCCCAAAGCCCTCCTCGATGCCGACGTACCCCAAGATGACCTCAGGCGCATCGGAGACATTGAGTGTCCCGTGTTCTACATGAACTACAACTTAAACCCGCAGGCGGTTCCGTGGAAAGATTCCATTAGCCACGCTATTCGCGCGTTTAAGGGTACGGAGTACACCATCTCGCGGCCGCGCGACCTCTGGACTTCGACCTCGGAAATGGTCAGCCGTATCGTACGTTCCAAGCGGGACCGGGCACTCTCGTCGGCTACCGCCTCCGCCACGAGTACTCGCTAGAGCGAGATGCCGATTCGCGGTAAGCTATAGAGATCAGGGATTAGGGAGAGTCGACTTATGAGATCGCGGGTGCTCCGTTCCAGCATTCCAGTCTCCGCATTGTTGCTTTCTTTCGCGCTTGCCGCATCCGGCCAGCACTTCGAAGATTTTAAGACCAATCTCGCGCCCACCGCGCCTTCGCCCGAGCGGGCTGTCGATCGCATGCTTGAGGTTGCGCATCTCAAACCCGGCGAGACGCTGTATGATCTCGGTTGTGGGGACGGCCGCATTTTGATTGCCGCGGCCAAGCGTTATAAGGTTAAAGGCGTCGGTATCGAAATCTCCAATCGTCTATCTCAAGTCGCCACTGAGAATGTCAAGAAAGCCGGCCTACAGCAACAAGTCAGAATCGTCCATGGCAACTTCATGCAGACCGATTTGAGCGATGCGAACGTCGTCACCCTTTACCTGGCTACTACCGCGAACGACATGCTTCGCCCAAACCTGGAACGCTACTTGCGGCCCAACACCCGCGTGGTCTCCTACGATTACCCCATCCCCGGCTGGAAGCCCATTGAGACCTCGGAAACCGAAGGACATCAGGGCGCCACGCATGTCATCTATCTCTACGAGGTTCCCAATTCCATCAAAAAGTAGGCTTTTTTGAGTCGATGCCCAACCTGGGACGTCTTGGGAATCGGTCTCAATGCGACCGACACGCTGCTGCTCGTCGCCGAGTTCCCTCCTTATGCCGGTAAAGTTCCCTTTGACCGTGAACTGTTAAGCCCAGGCGGTCAAGTGGCAACCGCAGTAGTCGCTTGCGCGCGCTTGGGGCTCCGCGGCAAGTACGTCGGCACTATTGGAGACGATCTGCGCGGGAAAATGCAGCGCGAGAGTCTGGAAGGTACTGGCGTCGACACCTCCGGGTTGATCGTGCGGAGAGGATGCCCGAATCAGACCGCCTACATCATCATTGATGAGCGCAGCGGGGAACGAACCGTGCTCTGGCAACGTTCTGATTGTTTGCGCCTCTCGCCTTCCGAAGTTCGCGCCGAAGACATCGCCGCCAGCCGCTTGCTGCATATAGATGGCTACGATATCGACGCCGCCGCTCACGCCGCCTCCCTTGCAGGAAAGAGCGGTGTTCCGGTCTCGCTGGACGTCGATACCGTCTACCCCGGCTTTGATGCCGTTCTTAAGCACGTGGACTATCTGGTTGCCGGTTCCGGCTGGCCCGCCAAATGGACCGGGGAGCCGGATCCCTTTCGCGCCCTTTCTCTTCTCCAGCAGGCTTATGGAATGCGTGTTGCCGCCATGACTCTCGGCGATTGCGGATCGTTGGCGTTGTGCGAGGGCCGCTGGCACTACTCACCCGCTTTCGAAATCCATTGTGCCGACACTACCGGCGCAGGAGATGTATTTCACGGCGCATTCTGCTACGCCATCCTCGCCGGAATGGGTATTGACGGTGTTCTCGAATTCTCCAATGCCGCTGCCGCTCTCAACTGCACCGCTGTCGGCGCGCGCGGCCACGTGCCTATGCTCGCCGAAGTGCAAGCTCTTGTAGCGAGCTCATCCTCGGGAGCTGTACATAGGCGGAAGGCGCCCGAAATCGCCGAGCGCATCGAACCCGCCGCTCTCTCCGCAGCTCATTCATAATGTCTCTTCGCGTGATCCGCTCATCCATAATGTCTCTTCGCGTGATCGCTCATCCATGATTCCGCTTCGCGCAATTCTATTGCGAAACTCCACGCCAGTGATGACTCTGCTCATCATTGCCGTGAACACGCTCCTCTTCCTGTTTGAAATTGCTCAGCCTCCGGAAATGCGCGACACCTTCATCCAGCAGTATGCGCTTATTCCCGACCAGCTCCGCCTGACCACTCTCATCACTTCCATGTTTCTCCACGGCGGCTGGCTTCACCTGATCGGGAACATGTGGTTTCTCTGGGTATTCGGCTCTCATATCGAAGATGTGATGGGTGCAGCCAAGTTCCTGATCTTCTACTTGATCGCCGGAATTGCTTCCGCTCTGACGCAAACTCTCTTAAATCTCGGCAGCCCCGTACCCACCTTAGGCGCCAGCGGCGCCATCGCCGGAGTAATGGGTGCGTTTCTCATCCTCTATCCGCGCGTCCGTGTCGTCACCCTACTCTTCGTTGTGGTTTTCGTCACTACCTTCGATATACCCGCCGCGTTCATGCTCCTCTACTGGTTTCTCCTTCAGCTCCTGAGCGGGGTCAGTTCGCTGGCCAGCGTGACGCAAGCGCAGGGCATCGCCTGGTTCGCGCATGTCGGTGGCTTCCTCGCCGGTATCCTGCTCATTCGCTTCTTCGCCGGGAATCGTCCGCGCTACCGGTATTCTTCTTTTTGATGCAGCATGCACGATCCCAACGAACCGTTTGAGAATCTTCGCGCTCTCGACGTGCTCGCCGTCGCCGCGCATCCCGATGATGTCGAACAGACCTGCGGCGGAACTCTTCTACGTATGGCGGAGATCGGCTACCGCACCGGTGTTCTCGACCTCACTGCTGGCGATATGGGCAGTCGCGGCACCCCGGATATCCGTGTGCAGGAATCGCAAGCGGCAGCCGCCCAGCTTCTTTTGAGCTGGCGCCAAAATCTTCGTTGGCCCGACGGCCGCCTTGAAAACAACATCGCTGCCCGCATGACCCTTTCCGGTGTCATTCGCCGCATCCGGCCGCGCACCGTCATTCTGCCTTATTGGGCCGGCCGTCATCCCGATCACTATCGCGCTTCTGAAATCGGCTACGAAGCCTGTTTCCTTGCGGGCCTGCGCCGTCTCGAAGAAGATGTCCCTCCCCATCGCCCGTTCAAAATTCTCTATTCATCTCTTTACGCGAATGTCACCCCGTCCTTTATCGTCGACATCTCGCGTCAATTCGAGCGCCGTATGGCAGCGCTCTTCAGCTACTCCTCTCAATACGGCGATGCCGAAACCGCCTCGGATCTCTTTCCCTCTCACGCCGAAGTGCAGGAGCGCCTCGCCGCCATCGCCCGCTTCTATGGCAACTTGATCGGCGTCAAATACGGCGAGCCCTTCGTCATCAAAGAATCGATGCAAATCGACGACATCGTTAACATGCCCGTCCGCAGCATCTGATATTCCCAACTAAACTAAGAAGAGGTTACGAACATGGACTATCGACCGCAGGCTTCGCCCTGGGGAAAACTCAACGGCACCACGGTCCTGACCGCGCAGGGCGCAACGGTTATTAAACAAACCTATTTGCTATTAGGCCTCGCCGTGTTCAGCGCCATCGCTGGTGGATACGTCGGAGCAACTTCGGAAACGCTTGCCCGGTTCTTCCGTGGATGGATTGGCTGGATTGCGGCCATGCTGCTGCTCAACCTGGTTCCGCGCATTGCGATCGCGGTGCGGCACAATCACCAACTCGGCGTCGCCGCTCTCGTATTCGACGGCTTCATTTCGGGAATAGCGCTCTCGCCTCTGCTATGGGTAGCGCGCCTCGTGGCGCCGTCCCTCATCTTTGACGCCCTATTCATCACTGGCTTCGTTTTCGTCGGCATCACGTTGTATGTCATGAGCACTCGCCGCAGCTTCTCCGCGCCGCGCGGACTGATGACCGGAATTTTCTTTTCCGTCATCGGCGGCATCATCCTTAATAGCTTCTTTCACATCGGCTTCGCCGGCATCCTGATCAGTATCGGCATCGGAGTTCTTGGCGTCTTCACGATCGTCTACTCCACCAGCGGCGTTTTGCGCTCTCCCGACGCGGACAGCCCCATCCCGGGCGCGCTCATGTTATTTGCGGGAGTTTTCAACGTGTTTGTCGCGACGCTGAACATCTTGCTCCGGGTGCTTAACGGCGGCCGCCGCGCTTAGCGTCCGGCTCTGCGACATTCCTGGATGATCAGCCTAGATCACGTTTTCTAGCCGGACGTAGCTCGCTTCCATTCCGTGCTCCATGCCGGTCGCGAGCATGTGCGCCCGCGTTTCGGTATCGGGCAGTGTCATGCGCATCGTCATCAACGTGCCTGTACCGTCCGGATCGAACCTCGTCTCAACGTGGTTGTCCGGCGTCGGATCGGGCAAATGCATCCGCTCCACATGAACGAGCCTCCTGTAAGGCTCGAGTTCCAGATATTCGCCCGTCAGGTAGAATCCGGCGCCCTGGCCGTTCGTCCACTCAAATCGGATCTTCCCGTTTGGTCGCGCCTCGCTGATACAAACGGCCATCGTCCATCCCTCAGGGCCGAGCAGCCATTTCTGGAGCAATTTCGGCTCGGTATGCGCACGGTACACCGCCTCAGGGGGCGCGGCAAACCGCCTTGTCACAACGATATGTTTATCGCCTTCGGTTGTAAGCGTCATTTTGCTCATCGCACTTCCTTTCCATTCTCTGGTTTCATATCTGCCAAAACCTCGTCTAGCCGGTCGTAGTTTCTCGACAAAGCTTCTCGCAACGTCGCGAGCCATTGATCGATAGCTTCAATACCGTCCTCTGCCAGCCGAGAAGGGCGCTTCGTGCCCTCGGCTCGCCGGACAATTAGCCCCGCGCCTTCGAGTACTTTCAGGTGTCGCGACACCGCGGGCTGCGTCATCTCGAACGGTTCCGCCAATTCCATCACGGTGGCTTCGCCTAATGCGAGACGGGCGAGAATCGCGCGACGTGTTGGATCGGACAGTGCGGAGAAGGCAGAATCGAGCTTTGACATTTGCGTTAACTAATATAACTGTTATGTTATATAATTGGCCAGTTATTGTCAAGCCTATTTTCCGTGCCGCGATCCAGCTGCTTGCCTCAGCCTAGAAATGCAATATGGGTGCCCTGGGGCAGCATTGGAGAAGCATGGGTGGAATCGGAAGAACGGTACTGGGTCCCTTAGACCCGCCATTCTCCGCTGCAGCGTTATACGCTAGAGCAATCTCATTCCATGAGCGTGATCACGGAGACCAGCGGAGGACCCGCCCCGACGGCACTCGTCCGCCGCCTCTCTTTGGCGCGATTCGATCGCCATTGTCGTAGGGATGATGATTGGGGGCGGCATCTTTCTTGTTCCCAACCTGGTCGCGCGCAGCCTTCCCTCAGTAGCAATGATCATGGCCGTGTGGATACTGGCAGGCGGGGTCTCATTTATCGGGGCGCTTGCCTGTGCCGAACTGGGTGCGGCTTTTCCTGCAACGGGTGGCCAGTATGTGTTTCTTCGCGAGGCGTACGGACCGGCAGTTGCCTTTCTCTGCGGCTGGTCGCTTTTTACAGTTGCGCGCACAGCGCAGGTGGCCTGGTTGGCAGTGGTGTTTTCTATATACGTCGGTTACTTTGCGCCGATCGGTCACCTTACCTCGAAGCTGCTTAGCCTCGCAGCGCTGGCACTATTCACTTGGGTGAATTACCGCGGTGTGAAATTCGGGGCCATCGTTCAGAACAGCTTTACTCTGGCGAAAGTGGTAGGCATTCTCATTATCATCGCTGCTGCCCTACTGCTGGGCGGCCACGCGGGCCATAACCCGGGATCAACCGTTGCCACGCACGGAGTTGCCAGCATGTCACTCAGCAGTTTCGGAGTAGCACTGATTGCATGCTTGCTTGGTTATGACGGTTGGGTGCAGTTGAGTTTCGTAGCGGGCGAGATTCGGAACCCCAAGCGCAACGTAGTCCGTGCCCTGACTTTTGGCACTCTGGCAGTCACCGCGATTTATCTGCTCGCGAACGCTGCGTACATGCGAGTGTTATCGATTTCCGAAATCGCAGCCAGTGAACATGTGGGCGCGGATGCCGCGGAACGAGTGCTTGGTGGGGCGGGCGGCACGGTCGTTTCGCTGCTCATTTTGATTTCAGTTCTGGGCACTCTGAACGGCTGCTTTCTGACTAGTCCACGAGTTTATTTCGCACAAGCAGCGGACGGACTCTTTTTCCGGAGATTCGCCGACGTTCATCCCACTTACGGCACCCCGGGGTTCGCCATTCTGGCGCAAAGCGTTTGGTCTGCAGTACTGCTGTTGACCGGCTCTTACGAATCACTGATCGATTACTCGTTATTTGGCATCTGGGTCTTCTATGGGCTGATGATCGCAGCGGTTATAGTCCTGCGCCGTACGCGGCCAGACCTGCATCGGCCTTACCGGATGTGGGGTTACCCGGTCACGCCACTGATCTTTCTCGCTATTACGCTCTGGTTTCTGCTCAATATGCTTGTGACGCGGCCGGGCGCTTCATTCGCCGGCCTCGGCCTCATGTTAACGGGCATACCGGCGTATTTTATGTGGCGCCACCACGGGCAACGTGCTGTGTTGCGGAAGCAAGCTGCGGCGGAAGTTTAGTTTATCGTCGTAACATGGATGCCCTGCTTGCGTGGCGGAAAGAGTTTCCCATCCTCGAGAAAACCACTTATCTCGTAAGCCATTCACTCGGAGCTATGCCGCGCCGCACTGCGGATGCCCTGCAGGAATTCGCGGAGACTTGGGCGTCACGCGGTATTCGCGGCTGGGAGGAAGGCTGGTGGGAGATGCCCGTGACTATCGGCAGTCTCATCGGCTCCATCATCGGGGCTGGCCCTGGCGAAGTCGTAATGCATCAGAACGTTTCAATCTGTCAGTCACTGGTCACTTCCTGTTTCGATTGGAATCGTCCGCGGAACAAACTCGTCACGGACGGCTTGAATTTCCCCTCGAATGACTATATTTATTACGGACTCGAGCGGCACGGAGCACGTGTGATCCGAGTTGCTTCACCGGACGGTATCACTTTGCCGCTCGAGCTCATGCATGATGCGATAGATGAAGAGACGCAGCTGGTCTCGCTTTCGCATGTCGCGTTTCGCAGCTCGTTTGTACAGGATCTTGGCGCCATTACCCGGCGCGCGCACGAAATGGGAGCGTTAGTCTTTGCAGACCTCTACCAATCCGCTGGAACGGTACCTGTTGACGTTCGCGCTCTCGGCCTGGATTTCGCAACGGGCGGTTCGGTGAAATGGCTCTGCGGCGGTCCTGGCGCAGGGTACTTATATGTGCGACCGGATCTGCGCCCCAAGTTGCTGCCGGCGGCTACGGGATGGATGGCGCACCGCCGTCCGTTTGAGTTCGAGTCTGGTCCGATCGATTTCGCTGACGATGCCTTCCGGTTCTTGAATGGAACCCCGAGCATTCCCGCTCTGTACTCCGCTCGGTCAGGCTGCGAGATCGTCAGGCAAATCGGCGTCGACGCCATACGCGCAAAGTCTCTACGCCAGACTCAGCGCCTGATCGAGCTTGCCGATGAAGCAGGTTTCCCCGTGCGCTCCTGTCGCGATCCGCAAGCGCGCGGGGGTGTGGTGGTCCTCGATGTTCCGAACGGAGAAGAAGTTACCCGTGAGCTCGCCCACCGCGAGGTGTTGGTCGATTACAGGCCGAACGCCGGAATTCGCATCGCCCCGCATTTTTATACTTCCGATGACGAACTCGATCGAGCCATGGCCGAAATCCGCTCCCTTGCAAAGCAACCCAGTACTCGTAGCAATTTTTGATAGATGTAACGGCCCGGCTTCGCCAATGCACCCAACCTATTCGTTTTTCTGAAACTCTGTCCCGCTCTTCATCTCTTCCTGTAACCGCCGTAGCCGCGTGTGCGCTTCCCGGATCTGCTGGCGCTGTGCCTCTATTATCGAGCGGCTCTTTCCTGATATGCCGGTATCTAGTGCCCGCGCGTATTCCGATTCGACCAATTCCTCTCCGTTCACGCACGCCCCGATCATAGTGGCCGCGCTCCCACCTGTAACCGCCGCTTCCACATCCATCCAGCCCCGGTGCAGCACCGATCCCACATGCGCCGAGTCCGCCGGTTTGCCACCTACGCGCTCCACCTCCGCTTGCAATTCATGCGCGAACTTGGCCCGTTGCTTCGAATACTTGCTGAACACAGTCTCCAGCTCCGAGTTCTTCACATTCTTGGCCGCGTTCGCGTATCCGGTCTCGCCATCCTTGCACATTCGAATCAGCTCGTTCAACTGATTGATCGTGTCTTCTTTGGTCACTCGTGCTCCTCCAATGTGCATAGACGCGTTCGCCGCCGAAGATGACGGATTATCGGCCGCGCTGCACCTGTTAAAACAAGAAAGAGGTATTTTGTTTGAAGAAGTGGATCCTTCTTGGCCTTCTATTTCCATTCCTCGCCCGCGCGGAAGAGCTACATAGCATTCTGAATCGTTTCGCCGCGCCCACCACCGCGTGCACCGTCTCTCTTAACGGTTGAGCGCGACCCGCTTGTAGTTACAAATAATTTCCCGATAGGAACAGTGGCGAGACGCCCGACCGGCTGGGCAACCTTCTATAATCCTGGTTTGTCCAATCCCCAATGTGGAAAGCTCGTGGGCCGGGTACTGGCTCTCGATGTAGGGAAAAAGCGAATCGGGATCGCCGTTAGCGACGAACTGGGAGTAACCGCACAAGGAATGAATACGCTGCACCGCACTCGAATCCGCGAGGATCTGGAGATGCTCAAGCAACTCGCCGTCGAGCGGGGTGTCGGTACGTTTCTGGTGGGACGCCCGCTGCATATGAGCGGAGCTGAAAGCCGACAGAGCGAATATACGAAAGAGTTCGCCGAACGGTTGAGCAACTACACTGGCATACCGATTGTCTATTGGGATGAACGGCTGACGTCGGCTGAAGCCGAGCGGCTGCTTCGGAGCTCGGGAGCTTCTCTCCCGGAAAAGAAACGGTCGGTCGACCGGCTGGCAGCCGTCCTACTGCTGGAGAGTTATCTGGGTTACTTGCAGCGGGAGAACGCTCCACCTCAGGAAGAATCGCTTGACTAAACAGCGCGGGTGTTTGAATCGGGTCTTCCTCACCATTCTTTTCGTATGCGTGGTGTGCGTGCTCATCGCTGCGGCGCTGGCGAACTACTGGTATCTGGGTCCATATCGCGGCTTTCAGACTCAGACTTTTGTAGATATCGATCGCGGCATGTCATCGCGCCAGATCGCTCGTGAATTGGCGAACCGGGGTGTAGTCCGATCACGCTGGGCGTTCCTAATTGTGCGCGCGTTCCATTCACGCGCCCCGCTGCAAGCCGGTGAATACCGCTTCGCGACCGAGCAGACACCCTGGCAAGTCTTCGACGAGATCCGCCGCGGTCAAATCTTCTATGAGGAACTGACCGTACCCGAAGGCAGCAACATATTCGATATCGCCGCGATTCTCGATCATTTGGACATGGTGAAAGGCGACGCGTTTCTGAAAGCCGCGGCCGATCCCACGATGATTAACGACCTGGACCCCCGGGCTCCCGATCTGGAAGGCTTTCTCTTTCCTTCCACCTATCGGATGACGCGCCGCACCACCGCGCGGACTCTCTGCCTCACGATGACAGGCGAGTTCAGGAAGAAATGGAGCGCCCTGAGCGGGCCTGTCAGCGGTGCGGATTTACACAAGACCGTCACGTTGGCTTCTCTGGTGGAGAAAGAAAGCGCGATTCCTGCCGAGCGGCCCATGATCGCCTCAGTGTTCCTGAACCGCCTGCGCCTGAACATGCCATTGCAGTGTGACCCGACGACGGTTTATGCGGCTCTCCTCGAAAACCGCTATCGCGGCGTTATCCGCAAATCGGATCTGGCGAGCGGCAATCCGTATAACACGTACACGCACGCCGGTCTTCCTCCGGGACCGATCGCAAATCCGGGCCTCGGTGGGCTGCAAGCGGCACTTCACCCCAGCGGCACGGAGTATCTGTACTTTGTCGCCAAGCCGGACGGTTCGGGCAGTCATCACTTTTCGCAAACATTGGCAGAGCATGATCAAGCGGTCGCGGCGTATCGGCAAGGGGCGCGGTAGGGGAAACCGGCGCGCCGGATATCGTGGGTTGTGATTAGGGTGTATTTCGGTCACAGACATCAAATTTTCTGCTAACATAAGGCTCTTTCCCAATGGCCGCTGGTTTAGCAACACCTCGTTTGCACTTGGCCATAGCTGTGATCGCGGCCATCAATCAGCTCTTTTGCCGCGGTCAATCCAAGTCGGAAACCAACGTCACGACGGATTTGGCTGGTATGGGGATCGGCGCATCAGCGGGAATTCGGGAATACGGCTTCAGTTCATCGCCAAGCCGATCCGAAGTAACGTACGGCGTTGTATAGCTTGGCCTTCTCTGCCCGGAGGATGTGACGAATGCCAGACTGACTTCACGGGAAGTATCTAGCATATTGATGTAGACGGTCACGACACGCCGATTCCGGTCATCTTTGAATGCGGAGGCCATGAGCCCACCGATGTCGTGATTCGCACCTTGCAGCTCGACACGTTGCATACCTGGGCGCACGAAACGGCTGAAGTTACCAAGAACCCATAGAAGCCGGGCTGGATAAATGGTCTCTGGATCTCCTGGTTTCTGCCAGTCGGTATAGATCAAGCCGTCTTTGTAATCCACTGGCGACACGGCAGTCCACCAGTGCCAAGCGGATACTCCGCACAAAATCAGATCGAGGTGAATGATGCGCGCGACATCCAGGGCCGTCCTCATCGTCAAATCGCGATGGTTGCCACCCTTGCCTTCGCTGCCCACCAACACACAATATTCCGTCTGCCAAAGTTTCCAACTGGGATACTGCTTCATCTTCTGCCCAAGTTGGACGCGATCGTTCACCAAGGGTCCGCTCCGCAGATCGGAGCCATAGCTGTGATAGCCGATGCGGCCGGAAAGGACTCCGTTGATAGATCGGTCGCCTAGGAATGCATCGATGTAGTTACCGTACTCCGCACGCCACCTCGCGCTTGCCTTCGCGTCGACCTGCCACATATCGGGGAGCGATCCGCTCTCGAGAGCGGCGATTTGCGTCGGCAATCCGCGGCGTTCGATTTCAGCCGCGAGCGCCCGGATAATGCGCTTGATGTCATCGTTCGAAGCGCGATTACCTTCCTGCGAGTGCCCAGCCCAGTCCCACTGCGGCTCATTTACCGGACTAATGTAATTGATCGTGACCCGTTCGTCTTCGTTCGGGTTCAGATGGAAATGGTCAAGGATATCCGCAAGGTAGACGGCATACTTGCGTTCAGCACCGGGCTTGAGATTTGTTGTTCCATTGTCCGGATCGCAAAAGGTCAGTCCACTCCTCGTCAGACGTGCCGGCGGGCTGTTCACAAACGCGAGAAACTGTTGCACCCCACGCAGCTTGGCCGCACGAAGGAACCATTGCTCATTTTTCTGCCCCGTCCAATCGTACTGCCCGGAAGCAACCTCGAAAGTGTTCGCTGTGCGCCAAGGATTCGTGATTCTTGGATTGCTTCCCGCGCCGATGTTGAAACGCCAACACGACAGTCCAATACCATGTACCTGGGAAAACAGCAAGTCGGCGATACGGCTCCGATTGGCTAACGACCACGCTCCGATCTTTTGCATGCTCCAGCAATCGGAGGCGGCAAAGTTATTCAATGATCTGGCGCTCCTGGTGGAGCAGAACGGTATCTTTGTCCCGCGATACGCTGGCTGCCCTGGAAGGATATAACAGCCGCAGCGAACCCAGCTTTGAGAGCCGAGCGCCGCGAATAGTCGCGTGTTGAATCGAAGTGCATGAGCGCGTTGCTCGTGAAATTGAAATTAAATCGTTCGGACGGTGAACCAGCCGGTACCGGTGTTCAATGGAAACATGATACACACGGGCTCATCGCAGGCCGTAATGCGATCGACTGGCGTTAGCGTAAAGTGATGCAGGAGCATTGTCCGCGTCGGCAGTATTCAGGATAAAAAGAGAGATGACTGGACCGACAACTCATCCCATCCCCGCAGGTGTCTCGATCGGACACGTGCACTTGAAAGTGGCGGATCTGGACAGAGCGCTCGATTTCTACGGTCGAGTACTCGGTTTTGAGCTCACTCAGCGCTTCGGCTCGCAAGCGGCTTTCCTCTCGGCAGGTGGTTACCATCACCACATTGGACTCAACACTTGGGAGAGTTTAGGCGGATCACCGCCTCCAGCGCGGAGTACCGGCCTGTATCATCTCGCGATTCTGTACCCCACTCGATCGCAACTCGCGGATACGTTACGGCGCCTTATCGAAGCTGGCATTCCGCTCGAAGGGGCGAGTGACCATGGAGTTAGCGAAGCGCTCTACCTGCGCGATCCTGACGGGAACGGCGTGGAGCTGTACTGGGACCGCCCGAGAGAGTTGTGGCCGCGCACTGAAGCTGGCGCACTTGCCATGTATTCGCGCGCACTCGATCTTCGCGGACTGCTGGCCGAGGCAGGAAACGCCGCTGCTTCGCCGACGGTACCGGCTCCAGGCGCCGGCCCAAAAGATCTCTAAATGCGCGGACATCAGAAGGACATCGTTACTGGAGCGTCGCTTAGCTTGGAAATCCTCAGGACCAGCGCTGAAGGAGTCAAGATAGCGGTCCGGGTATAATTTTTAGCAGGAACGCTGGTAAAGCGCAGGGGCCATATGTTCTATGGCCGCACGCCCACAAGGCGCTCGCGCCGGCGCAGATGAAACGAGCAATTTCCCCGATGGCATGCAATCTTTGCGCCTGACTGGCCACTTCTTTAACAGTTTGAGCTTCGCCCATTGAATTTCATTTCCGTTCCACGTGCCGGTCTCGGGGCTCTCGTCCTGGGAATGTCGCTTCTGGCGTTGCCCCTGGCCGCACAGTTCGCCGGCGTGCCCGTCTCCAGCGTGTCCGGGCAGCGAGACAACACCAGTGCAGCCGCTTCGCTTCCCGAAACCGATGCTCACGACCCTGCGCGACCCGATCAGGCCCAACTTGGCGCACACGAGCGCAGGCTGAAGGCCGCAGCGGAGTTGAAGGCACAGGAGCATCAACGGATTCTGGGCATTATGCCCAACTTCAACACTTCCAACGTGCAGAACGCGGAACGGTTGTCGGCGGGGCAGAAATTCGATCTCGCGGTGAAGAGCGCGCTCGATCCCTTCACGTTTGTCGCCGCTGGGCTGGACGCCGGGTTGAGTCAGGCGGACGATGACACGCCAGGCTATCGCCAAGGCGCGGAGGGTTATGGAAAGAGGCTGGGAGCAGCATATGCGGACACGTTCACCGGAACCATGCTCGGGAATGCGGTGTTCCCGATCCTGCTGCATCAGGATCCGCGCTACTTCCGCCGAGGGATCGGCAGCTTCTCGAGCCGACTTGTGCATGCACTGGCTTCAACTGTGATCTGCAAAGACGACGATGGCAAGCTCGCCCCGAATTACTCCAACATTCTGGGGAATGTTGCGGCGGGTGGAATTTCCAACCTGTATTATCCATCGACGGACCGGGGCGCCGGGTTGACGTTCGAGCGAGCGTTTACCGTATCGGCGGAAGGCGCGATTGGAGCAGTGTTCGTGGAGTTCTGGCCGGATATCTCGAAAAGGCTCTTTCCTGAGCGGCACGGAAAGGATTTGCCGTAAGAGGCAGGGTTACGCGCTCAAAAAGCATTCGGGCGCATCGGGGACAAAGCGCTGGGAGAATTCGGCATCGCTGATTTGCCGTTGAGACTGGATCGATTCGCGCCATTCGTCAAAATTCGCTTGGGCGAGCCAGTCTTGGACTTGCAAAGGGAACGGCTGCAAGAATCGCTCGAATGCCTGCGCCGTTGGGCACTCAAAGACCGTGCGCACGGTCGCAAGCTGATTGAACTCGATATCTTCCCAGCGAACCGGGTACGGAAATTTCGGCCGGGAGAAATGCCCGACGTGGGCGCTGGGTACACCCTTCACACCCAAGCCAACGATCCAGGCGCGAGTGGAGAGATCCTGCTCCAACTTACCCCAGGTCTGGAAAAACGGACAAAAGCCGCCGAGCTTCTCATACTCTCGCGCCGCATCATGTAACAGGCACCGATGAGCATTGGAAGTTCGACCACGCCCTCACCGGGGAAAATTGTTCGATGACGGAATCCGAGACCGGGGCAGCGTCCGGCCTTGTAATCCCGTTCACCGCACCAGAGGAAATCCGCTCCCCAGCATAGCGGGCGAGTCAATTCATAGTTCCACCAAGCTGCGCATAGAAGCGATCCGGAGTCAACGTCCGCGGACCTCGGGATGGCCGATGACCACGGGAACAGCGCTGCAGTCATCGATGTCGATAATTCCTCGGGTAGTTCCGATGCTGGTTTCGAGGACACCGGTGATGCTGGCCTCTAGGAGCGACGGCGTTTCATCGCGGGTAACTATGAGGAAGGAGATCGGGTTCGGCATGATTCCCGCGGTATTGGCTCTAACGCGATCTTATGGAGGGAATAATTCAGCACCATCGATTGAAGCTCTTGTTTCGTCCGATATTTGAAGGAGCCGTAGAAGTATCGAAACTCGCCGACTGCGTCATAAGCCTTTCCGACATAGCCCCGAAAAGGTCCAATAATTGCCACCAGATGATTGCCGTCACTCCTGGCTAATACGGGCCAGGAAAGGTTGAAAGGTCCTGCTTCCGCGATTGAAGGATGTATATGCCAAAACGAGGTGCAATTTTTCGGCCATTCACTGGCCCGCTCAAGCGGTGAAATTCGCGACCGAGCCGAGCAGTTGTACTTACTTCAGCGCTTGTGCCGGGCGCCGGCGAAAGTTTTATTCCGGTTCGGTGCACGGTCTCGTGCGTTGGCCATGGGACCAGGGTACGGTTTCGCTTGCACCGCAGTTCTTCCGATGCTTTCGGATTCCGCCGATTCGTTCGCTTCCCGTACTATGTCAGGGGATACTTCGCGGCGGACTAAACGCACTTTGCATTCGCGTTCGATACGGCGGATCTCATTCCACTCAGACCTCGAACTGAATGTTGAAGCAGACCCTCGTTGGCCGGCGCGGCCTGTTCGGCCTACGCGATGGATAAAATCCAGCGGCGCTTGCGGGAGATCGTAGTTCACCACATGAGCTACGCTGTCGACGTGAATACCACGTGCTGCCACATCGGTCGCCACCAGCACGCGATAACGGCCATCACGAAATCCCGCGAGCGCCTGATTGCGTTGGTTTTGCGTTCGATCGCCATGCATTGCCACCGCGTGCAGGCCAAGGCGGGACAGCCTCTTGGCGAGCCGGTCGCTGCCATGCTTGGTGCGAGCAAAGACCAGAAAGGACCCGGTCTCCCGGCCGAGCATGTGACAAAGCAGACCGACTTTCACGTGACTTTCAACTTCGTAGACGTGTAGATCGATCTGATCGGGTGTTGTGGTTGCAGATCCGGCAACCATGACGCGGATGGGGCTCCTCGAGTGCCGAGCGATCAAGCGCTCCACATTCTTCTCCATAGTTGCGGAAAAGAACAGGCTCTGCCGCCCGGCCGGCAGCTTAGACAAAATCCCTTCGATCGCGGGAAGAAAACCCATGTCCAGCATGCGATCCGACTCATCCAGCACGAGCACTTCCACCGAAGTCAAATCTACGAGGCCGCGCTTCAAGAAGTCCTCTAGCCGGCCTGGCGTCGCGATAACAAGATGCGCGCCTTTCCGAATGGCATTCAGTTGGGTCTGTTCGCTTAAGCCGCCCACCACAACCGCCGCACGAAGACCGGTATTGACGGCCAGTT
This sequence comes from uncultured Acidobacteriaceae bacterium, assembly GCA_963762495.1. GTDB lineage: Bacteria > Acidobacteriota > Terriglobia > Bryobacterales > Bryobacteraceae > Bog-105. The sequence goes on along the minus strand of CAVXKZ010000025.1, from coordinate 257,239 downwards.
TCGTGAACGCGTCGGCTATTTGGATCGCGAGTTCCCGCGTCGGGCTTAGTACAAGCGCCTGGATTCCGGGTGTGCGGGCGCGATTGCCGTCAGGCACGCGTGCCTTGAGTAGCCTTTCCATGATCGGCAGCAGAAACGCGAGTGTTTTGCCGGTACCAGTTTGAGCGGTGGCGACGACATCGGCGCCCGTTAATGCGTGGGGAATAGCCTGGGCCTGTACCGGAGTGGGTCGGACGAAGCAGTTCCTTGCGAGATTTTGATGGATCGATGAAGATAGAGAGAGTTCAGAAAATTGGTTCATAGGTCAAAGGAGTCAATGCCCCGAGTACGGGAAGACGTCCTTGAGAAAACGAACCAGAGATTCGATATCTAACGAAGCCTAGCAGATTTTAGAAGAGTGAAAAAACAGCCACCCAACTAAGGACGGTATGCGGGCAAGAATCCTTTTCAGTATACCAGCCCAGCTGAAGGGCAGATGTATTAACCCGTTTTTATCGATGTTCTAAGCCCCTACCCACCTCATAAACAGCTTCAAAACCCGCTCAGAATGTGCCGATGACACCTATGTCGGGCGCGCAATTCCGGTAAAACTTCGAATCGCGCCGAACCCGGCAGCGGAGGTTCGGTTTGAAGGTTCTGCGCGGCGTCTTGCGCTTCATTTTTTCTTTGCGGTGTGATTGCCGCTTCGGCGATAGCCAGCGATTCGGATGCTCCGGCGAAAGGGCACGACGTCCCGGTAGCCGCAGCGATGCCGGCTATTGCCGCTCCTGGCCAGGTGGAAACATGGAAGCTGGTGCGAGCGGCGAATGAGGACCTTTATTCGAGTCTCCAGTCGTTCATCTGCGATGAACAGATCGAGCGATATCGCGGGCGATTCAACGGCGACAGTCCGCGGGAAGTGGACGTCATTGCAGCAAAACTCTCATTCGAGAATGGTATCGAGCACTATACGGATATTTTGCAAAAAGGAAAGCGCCTAACGAGCTTGTCAAGCCTCATCGGGGCATGGTCGCAAGGAGAGTTTGGAACGCTGCTACTGCAAACGGAGAAGCTGTTTGAAACGCAAGCGGTCGAGTTCCGTGAATATTCAGAACTGAACGGCCGGCCGGTTGCGGTGTATGCGTTCGCCGTAAGAGAACAGGAGAGCCCTTGGGATCTCGACGTGAGTGGAAAGCATTACAAGATCCCGTTTAAAACGGAGGTTTCGGTTGCCAGAGACTCCGGACAGATCGTCAGAATTTCAAGAACTTCAGAAAATCTTCCGCCTGAAATGCGCATCTCTTCCATACAGTGGGGTGTCACCCTGGAGCAGGTCGAGCTGGGCGGCCAGAAATACCTGCTTCCATGGTCGGGCGAATACACGGTGCTGTACGAGCAATCGGATCGGCGAGAGTGGAACGTAATGAATTTCTCGAATTATCACCGCTACGACGTGCAGGTTTCGCTGCGTTTTGACGACGCGAAATAATGCTCTTGCGCGCCTCGGCTTAGCGACATCACGTTAATGGTGTGCTGTAATCGGAGCCAGTCTCTTGGCCAAGCGTAGGCTTGCGCAATGTGCCGACCATATTCGACCGCAATCTTGCACGGCTTGGATGCTGTAAATAGCGAATGTAAAGCAGTTCGCCCAAGACCACCGGCCCAAGCATGACCATCGCCGCCGAACTGCTTACCATAGTGATGTCTTCGGTTTCAAAACCGGTCTCCGCTGCCAGCCGGCGGATTGCCGGCTCCGTGTTCATTCGGTAATGCGTGTGGAACACGTCTTCTTGCCGCCTGCCCTCGGCGAACCGAATAAGTTCTTTTTTGAACCGATCCGGGATGCGGGAGGCAAGTTGAATGGGCCATCCGGCGGAATTGGGCGTATGGAAAACAAAGACACCGTTTGGCCTTAGTACACGATGAACTTCGCGGAGAACGCGTTCCGGAGCTTGGAGGTGTTCGATGACCATATTGGCGCTGATTACGTCCATAGAAGCGGTTTCGAACGGCAGGTTTACTAGATCGCCAAATACTTTGTTCGATATGCCGATATGTGCCTTGAGGCCGATCCAGTCCAGATCAATTCCGTATACTCTCCCGCAGCTTGCGATGACCTCCGCTTCCTCCTCACTCAACCAGGCAGGAAAGACCTGATGGCCGCAGCCTAGATCCAGCCAAACCCTTTTAGGAACCAGCGATCTCAGTTTCTTGTAGTAGCAATGTTGCGAGCTCGTCAGCCCAGGTACTATCGCCGATTCCGCTTTCCAGTAAAAGTGGTACAGCAGTTTTCTGAGTGAGCCCATTTAGCAAGTGGACGCGCTATGCGGCGAATCCCCTTCATCGCATGTAGGACCCCGCCCGACGAATCGTGCGTTCCAGATCCGCAATCCCTCCTACACTTACGAATCAGTAAGTAATAGTGAGGAATGTGATGAATTCCAGAATTACCACACCGCTAGGACGTGCAGATTTCGCTTCGTTTTTGTGATTGGGCCGAATAGTCTACTGTGCGCCGCGGCTAAGCAGCATCACTTTGATGGTGTGAAAGATAATGTAGGTATCGAGCAAAAGTCCAACATTCTTGATGTAGTAGAGATCAAACTCGAGCTTGATCATCGCGTCTAGCTGAGTATCTCCGTATTTATGGTTGATCTGTGCCCAACCGGTGATGCCCGGTTTGACGGCAAGCCGCTGCCGATAATATGGGATCTGCTGTGCAAGCAGGTCTACAAATTCGGGGCGCTCCGGCCTAGGCCCCACGACAGCCATATCGCCTTTGACAACATTCCAGAACTGGGGCAACTCGTCCAGCCGAAGTCTACGCAGCCAGCGGCCCACGGGTGTGATCCGCGGATCGTCGACGGTTGCCCAAACGGCTCCGGTCCTGGCCTCGGCATCCGTGTACATAGATCGGAACTTGTATACCGTGAAGACGTGTCCATTCAACCCTATGCGCCGCTGGCGGTAAAGGATTGGTCCCGGTGACGAGAGCCTGACCGCACCTGTCGCGAGCAGCATCAGCGGCGAGGACAGGAGCAGGCCGATCACGCCGACGAGCAGCGAATAAATCCTTTGAATCGCGAGCGATTGATGCTTCGGGCCAAGGGAAGAAGAGAAGATCAACTGAGAAGGCTGAATCTTGCGGCTACATACGCGATGAAGCGCCATTTCGTAAGTATCAGAGGCATCTTCGATCGGGACACCGGAGAAGCGGATTTCGAGGAGCGCCTGCACGGGCAGACGATTCCTACGTTCAGCCATTCCGACCACAATTCTGGTTGGCTTGTGCTCTTCGCAGATGCGCTGTACATCGGCGACAGTTCCGAGGCAATTGATTGGAAACCCACACGGCTCTTCTTCGCAAAGGTATCCGATGATTGAATAACCGAACTCCGGGCGCTGAAGAATTTCAGCGACGACCTCGCCCAGAATACTCGAATTCCCGAGTAACAAGACCCGCTCCGAGCGTAGGCCTGAAATGACGTATCGCCAATAGAAAAAGCGCCACAAGGGCACGAGGATGAGCACGCCCGAACTGCCCAAGATCATCATCCAGCGTCCGAGCAGGAAATCGGGCTGCAGGTAGCCCAGGAAAGCCATGATGAGAAGGGCACAACCGACCGCCAGCGAAACCTGCTGTACGAGCAGAATGCGGGATGCAATCCGAAGGTTGTCGTATAAATCCTGGAAGTACATAACCAGGATGATCAGCCCGGTGACGAGGAGCAGCTTCCAGTAATTGTTCAAGCCAAAAAGATAGAAAACGGGATCTGCGCGGACGAGGTAAAGCGAAAACGAGTAGCAGGCCAATACGATCAGAACTTCGGAGACGAGAAGTCCGAGAACGCTGGCAGGAATGAAAACCCGAAAGAGCCGAATCACTGAAAGAGTTTACGGAAGGTCAAGCCGGGTACGAGTTTAGCACGTACCCGCTCTGGAACCGGTACGCTCAGGCGTCCCGGAAGACTGAATCTTGGCAGACCTAAGTTTCTGATTCCGTTCAAGATAAAAGTTACCCTGCACCTCTCCTCTCGTGGTATAAAGAAATCAGATCGCATTGGTCGCAGATCCGAGTCCGTGATCTGCTAAACCTGGCTTCCTGAATGCTTCGACTTACAAAAAAGGCAGATTACAGTCTGATTGCTCTCAAGCATTTCGCCTCCCGCCAACGGGAAACGCTGGGGGCCGTCAGCGCAAAAGAAGTCGCGGATAGCTGCGGCATCCCGCTGCCTGTCCTATCGAAGCTCTTGCAAAAGCTCGGCAAAAGCGGATTTCTCGTTTCAGAGTATGGCACCAACGGGGGTTATCGACTGGCGCGAGATCCGAAGTTTATCTCGGCACTGGAAGTAATCCGAGCGATCGACGGTCCAATCGTGCTGGCGAACTGCTTTACGGCGAACTCAACCTGCGGCCATTTGAGCCGATGCACGGTCAGGCGACCCCTCAAACGCATACATGAGGGCATTCTGCGACTTCTGGAGAGCGTCAGCATCCAAGACATGCTGCAGGATTCCGAGGACGAACCGCAGGGGTTCGCATTGCACGCACCCGCGGCGCTTCAAGAATCGCATGCGCTCGTCGCGCTCCAAAGCATGCCGGGCTCCCTCGAAATGCGAGATTCGGTAAGGAAATGACGACTATGAAACTGCCCATCTACATGGACAATCACGCGACGACGAAGTTGGATGAGCGTGTCTTCGACGCAATGAAGCCTTTCTTCCTGGAGGTGTATGGAAATGCCGCATCACGCAACCACAGCTTCGGATGGGAAGCCGAAGAGGGCGTAGAGAAAGCGCGCAAACAGATTGCCGACCTGATAGGGGCGACGCCGAAAGAGATCATCTTCACGAGCGGCGCAACAGAATCGAACAATCTTGCCTTGAAAGGGGTTGCCGAGATGTACGCAGAGCGCGGCAACCACATCATCACGCAGGCGATCGAGCACAAGGCGGTGCTCGACACGTGTAAGCGCTTGGAGAAGGAAGGCGCGCGCGTCACGTACTTACCGGTGCGGCAAGACGGGATGATCGATCTCGATCAATTGCGCGATGCCATCACGGACAAGACCATCCTGATTTCGATCATGTACGCCAACAACGAAATCGGAGTAGTTCAGCCGATGCAGGAGATCGCGAAAATCGCCAAGGAGAAGGGCGTGCTCTTCCACAGCGATGCCGTGCAGGCCGTCGGCAAAATTCCGGTGAATGTGGTTCAGGACGGGATTGACATCATGTCGCTAACGGCGCATAAGCTCTACGGCCCGAAAGGCGTCGGGGCTCTCTACGTCCGACGCCGCAATCCGCGCGTGCAGATCACCGCTCAGATGGATGGCGGCGGTCACGAGCGCGGCATGCGTTCCGGAACCCTCAATGTACCCGGAATTGTCGGGCTCGGAATGGCCTGCGAAATCGCGAAGAAGGAGATGGCGGAAGAATCACGGCGCCTGAGCTTTTTGCGAGACAAGCTGAAAGACAAGCTGATGAACAATCTGGACGAGGTGTATATCAACGGATCGATGGAACACCGGTTGCCGCACAACTTGAATATCAGCTTTGCGTATGTAGAAGGCGAAAGCCTGCTGATGGGTATCAACGACATCGCGGTTTCGAGCGGCTCGGCTTGCACTTCGGCGACACTCGAACCGAGCTATGTTTTGAAAGCCTTGGGCGCGGGGGATGACCTGGCGCACTCGTCTATTCGCTTTGGCCTGGGCCGATTCAACACCGAAGAGCAAGTGGACTATGTTGCAGATAAGGTAATAGAGGTCGTGCAGAAGCTGCGCGAGCTATCACCGTTGTATGAGATGGCAAAAGAAGGGGTAGATATGAGCAAGGTCTCCTGGACCGCTCATTAAACTAGAGGAAGGGATTCAAAATGGCTTATTCTGACAAAGTTCTCGACCACTACAATCATCCGCGGAATGTGGGCTCTCTGGACAAAAGCAGCCCGAACGTTGGTACCGGCATGGTCGGCGCTCCCGAGTGCGGCGACGTCATGAAGCTTCAGGTCAAGGTGAACCCGGATACCGGGGTTATTGAGGACGCCAAGTTCAAGACCTTCGGCTGCGGAAGCGCGATCGCAAGCTCATCCCTGGCGACGGAATGGCTGAAGGGAAAGACAGTGGACCAGGCGCTCGAGATCAAGAATACGGATATTGTGAACGAACTCTCGCTGCCGCCGGTAAAGATTCATTGTTCCGTCTTAGCGGAGGATGCGATCAAAGCGGCGATCGGCGATTACAAGCGGAAACAGCCCGTCGAGAATCGTGAAGCTGTATCCGTCAGCTAAATCGAGGGAGCACTTCAATGGCTGAGTTGACTCAGCTCGGATCTAAGGAAACCGGGAACTCGCAAGGCGAGCCGAAGGATTCCGGAGAGAAGCGAGTCCACGTTACGCCGAAAGCGGTCGAGAAAATCCGGGCAGCTTTTGCGCGAGAGGGAGTTTCCGGCGGCTTGCGGCTCGGTGTTCTGGGAGGCGGGTGCTCCGGGCTGAGTTATCAGTTCAAGTTTGCACCCGCGCCGCGCCCGCGCGATCACGTCTTCGAGTTTGATGATGTGAAAGTGTTTGTAGATCCCAAGAGCATGCTGTTCCTGGATGGCATGACTCTTGACTGGCAAGATTCGATCATGCAATCAGGCTTCGTATTCCAGAATCCGCACGCTACTAAAAGCTGTGGATGCGGCACTTCCTTCTCGGCCTGACGCAGGTCCATTGCTTCCGGCTGCCCGAGTAGCCGAATTTGTCCCCATGTCTACCCTGCCCCGCAACTATTACGATTTCTTCGGCATTGGCCGGAAGCTGACTGTCGATGCAGCGGCGCTTCAGCAGAAGTTCTACGAGCTCAACCGGCAGTGGCATCCCGATCGTTTCAGCCGAAAGAGCGCCCAGGAACAGGCCGAAGCGCTGGAGGCGACAGCCATTCTGAACGATGGCTACAGAACGCTGAGAGATCCCGTGAAGCGCGCGGAATATTTGCTGACCGAAGAAGGTTTTCCGATTGGCGAGCAGCGCTCGAAAGATGTGCCGCCGGAGTTGCTCGAAGAGGTATTCGAGCTGAATATGATGCTGGAAGAGCTGAAGGCCGGGGATGAATCCACTCTTCCGCAGCTTGAAAACGCGAAACAGAACTTCCTGAACATGCGCGCTACGATTGAGCACGAACTGGGAACGCTTTTCGCCAAGTACGATGCCGCGGAGGCTCAGAGCGAGACCGCGAAACAGGCTCTGCATGAAGTTCGCACTGTTCTAAACCGGCGTAGGTACATAGAGAATCTGATTCGTGACGTCGACAGTGCCTTGAATCCACCATCTACCGGCGGCGAGACGGCAGAGGATCGCTTATAAATATGGGAACACTGCAAATCGACTTCGGCGAGGATCGAAAATCGCGGATCGCCGGAATTGATCTCGGTACCACGAACAGCCTTATTGCGTTTATGGATCTCACCGGTCCTCGTATTGTGGAAGATGCGGAGGGGCGAAAAATTGTACCCAGCGTTGTCTCTCTCTCAAATAACGGTAATCTGATTGCGGGCGAGCCGGCACGAGAACTGCTACTGACCAGTCCAGAGCGCACGGTTTACTCCGTCAAGCGGCTGATGGGTCGAGGTGTCGCCGATGTGCAGGAAGAGTTGAAGCTCTTTCCATTCCGCATCGCCGAAGACAGCGAATCCGTAATTAAGCTGAGCTTGGGCGACCGGACCTTTACGCCACCCGAGATTTCGGCGGCGGTGCTGCGGCAATTGAAGAGCAACGCGGAAGCGGCACTCGGCACGGCTGTTACCGAGGCGGTAATCACCGTTCCGGCGTACTTCAACGACGCGCAGCGCCAGGCTACAAAGGATGCGGGACGGCTCGCCGGGCTCGAGGTTCTGCGGCTGGTCAATGAGCCTACCGCCGCATCGCTCGCCTATGGCCTGGACAAGCGCAAGAATGGCATCATCGCCGTGTACGACTTCGGCGGGGGCACCTTCGATATTTCCATTTTGCGGCTCCACGATGGAATTTTCGAGGTTCTGGCCACCAACGGCGACACGCATTTGGGCGGAGATGATATTGACAATCTTCTGCTTCGGATCGCGCTCGAAGATGTGGAAACAGAGTGGGGCCGGGAACTTTCTCAAGATCTTGAGGGCGTGCAGCGGATGCGGCGCGCAGTGATTCGGGCTAAAGAAGAGCTGTCGTTCCTTCCGGAGGCGAAGGTCGAGCTCAAGTACAAAGGAAAGACCTACGAGCGCTCGATCAACCGGGAACTCTTTGACCGGCTGATTGCGCCCGTAGTGGAGCGAACACTATCGTCGTGCCGCGCATGCCTTGGGGACGCGAAGCTTACTCCGGAAGAAATCGACGAAGTGGTGATGGTGGGCGGATCTACGCGTATTCCGCTGGTGCGCGCCGCCGTGGAACGCGTGTTCAAAGCGAAACCGCATACTGAGTTGAACCCCGATGAAGTAGTCGCTCTCGGCGCGGCCGTTCAGGCCGGGATTCTGGCTGGGGACGTGGAGGACAAACTGCTGCTGGATGTTACTCCGTTGTCTTTAGGCATCGAAATCATGGGCGGCGTGGTCTCGAAACTCATTCATCGCAATTCGACGATTCCAGCCAGCGCCACGGAGACGTTCACGACTGCGGTCGAAGGCCAGCGCAACGTACTGATCCATGTCTTGCAGGGCGAACGAGAACTGGTGAAGGACTGCCGAAGTCTGGCGCGATTCGATTTGAAAGATATTCAGCCGCTCCCGGCCGGCATGGCGCGGATCGAAGTCCGATTTCTGATCGACGCGAACGGAATCCTGAACGTAACCGCGCGAGATGCCCGCACCGGCAAGGAACAAACGGTAGAAGTGAAACCCTCCTACGGCCTGACCGAAGAGCAAGTAGAGGCGATGATTCAGGAGTCGTTCGAGAAAGCCGAAGAGGACATGCGCGAACGCCAGGTTCGCGAGGCTCGAGTGGAAGCCGACAACATCCTGGCAGCGACGGAGAAAGCGCAAGGGAATGATGCTTGGGACGCGCTGACGGACGACGAGCGCCTGGCCATCCAATCCGCGAAGCGTGACTTGCGGGCCGTTTATCACGGCGGCGATCACCGACTGATCAACGAAAAGATAGAGGCGCTGAATCGCGCGACGCAGGCCTTAGCCGAAAACATGATGAACACGGCAGTTCGCGGCGCTTTAAGAGGCACCAAAATCGAGTAGAGCTCGACCGTCCTTCTATTCGTGACGTAATGCCGTGACAGGATTCAAACGACCGGCGCGTCGAGCGGGTATGAGTGCCGCGCATACCGCGATAACGCTGAGAATCAGTATCGCCGCACAGAACAGAATCGGGTCGGTAGCCGATACGCCAAACAGCCACGCTCGCAGGAAACGAGTCAGCGCCAGCGATAGCGCCAAGCCGCCGGCAAGACCCATCGCCAGCAAACGTAAATGCTCCGAAAGCACGAGCCTCAGAATGCCTGTCGGCGTCGCGCCCAAAGCCATCCGGATTCCAAACTCCGATGTCCGGCGTCCCACCGAGTACGCGCACAGCCCGAAAATTCCAATAGCAGCCAGGATCAGCCCCACAGCCCCAAATGCGATCGAGAGCGCCGTCAGCATGCGCTCGTACAGAAGATTGGAGTCAATGAGCGAATCGAAGGTTTGGATGTCGGTAGAAACGTCGCTATTGAGCCGCTTCACGGTTGCGCGAATCGGCGCGGCAAGATCCCCGGCCGGAGGATTCGTCCAGACTTCGAGATTCAATTCCAGCAGAAAATCGAAAGCGGCCGGCATTTGTTCAATGGGCCGGTAGACCGTGGGCGGCGCCTCATCGACAAGGCGGCGGTAGCGAGCATCGCGAACAACTCCCACAATCTGAATGGGATCTTCCCTGTTCTTTTTGATTTCGAAGATGCGGCGGCCGATCGGGTTGGTGGCGCCAAAATAACGCCTGACAAACATTTCGTTTACCTCCGCGACGCGAGGGGCGTTCGCGGAATCGCGCGCGCTAAAATTGCGGCCCAACAGCAGCGGAGTGCCTAATGTTTCAAAATAGCCGGGCGTGACCCAGTTCAAATAGCTGTGTACATGCGAGGCGGCTTCATTGCGGTGAGGTTCAAGCTCGTAATCGTTCTCCCAACTCTGACCGCTCAAAGGAACGACCTTGGAAGCGGCGGCCGAACGCACGCCCGGCAAGGCACGCACCCGCTCGAGCAATTTGTCGAAAAATCGGACAACGTCGGCATTCTTGTGAATGCTTTGCGTCGTGTCGACATCGGCAATCAGCAGGTGATCGCGGCGGAACCCGGCGTCGAAAGTACGCAGATCGTAAAGGCTTCGTGAAAGAAGCGCCGCTCCCAGAAGCAGCACCAACGACAGGCTGATCTGCACCGCGACGACGAAGTTGCCAAACGAGGTCTTGGCCGTAAGGCGCTGGTTCTTTTCGCTGAGCGAGGCATTCAAGTCACAGCGCGATCCGCGCAGAGCCGGAGCAAAGCCGAAAAGAAGAACGGTGCAACAAACAGCGCCAAATGCCGCCGCGACGAGTCGCCAATCCGGAGTAGTGTTGAGGAAAACGTCGGAGTCCGCGCCCGATTGAAGAAATCTGAGCAAGCCTCGTGTGCAGGCAAGATAAATGGGCACGCTCACCGCCGCCCCGAGGATTGCGATAAGAGCGCTTTCAGTGAGCAACTGGCGTAGAACTCGCCCGCGCTCCGCGCCAAGCGAGAGGCGAACCGCTACTTCCCGGTGTCGTACCACAGAGCGGGCTAGCAGGAGATTGGCAATGTTTGCACAAGCGATCAACAGGATCAAAACCGTCATCGCCAATAAAACGTACAGCGGCTTAGAAAAGCGGGTGCGAATGGCGGAAACGCCGTTCTTCAGCGGCTCGAGATAGAGGCGATCCGGCTGGCCTGGCTGTGAGCCCTGAAATTTCGATTCGCGCTTCAGTGCGGGATAGAGCGTGTTCAACCCGGCCGTGAGTCGCTCAGTTGTCATGCCCGCCGGAACGCGCGCCATCAGGACCAGCCAGGTCCAATCGGAAGCATCGAGAATGGGCTGCGCTGGATTCATTGCCGCGTAAGCAGCAAGCGGCAGGATCAGATCGGAATACGCGCCAACGTAGATGCCAAAAAATTCGCGCGGGGCGATTCCCACGATCGTAAAGCGTTGTTTCCCAATTGTGACGTGCTCACCGATGGCCGAACGGTCGCCATGAAATTGCGACTGCCATAGCCGATAGCTCAGGACGCAATTCGCACCGTGCGGAATCCCTCTGATGTCGTCATCGGGATTAAGCATGCGTCCCGCATAGGCCTTCAGACCTAGAATCTGAAACGCGTTTCCAGACACAAGCATCGTGGGCGTATTGCGGACCGAATCTCCATAGTTCACCTGAACGTAATCGCCGCCGACCGCGAAGAATGGGACGCCGGTGTTATTGAAACGGTGCAAGGTAGTGAACAGCGGATAAGAAAAATTGTCGGAGTCCTCTTGAGGACTGCCACGCACTAATCCCCAAAGCTGTTGTGGTTGAGGCACCGGCAAAGGCTTAAAGAGGAGAGCATTCATGAGCGAAAAAATGCCCATGGTCGCTCCCAACCCCAGCGCCAGAGAAAGGCAGGCGGCAAGAGTAAAACCGGGACTCTTCGCCAGCAAGCGGAGACCATACTGTATATCTCCGATCAGCGACTCGAGCCAATTCCATCCCCAAACCCCACGGCTGATCTCCCGCCAACGTGTCAAATTGCCGATTCGCCGCCGGGCAAGGTCCGGATCGCGATCCGCCGCAAGCATTGCGAAATGGCTCTCCATTTCTTCGCGTAGGTCCGCTTCAAGCCGCTTGCGAGCAAATAAATAGTGAATCCGGCGCACGGTTTCAAGAAAGAAATGGATCATTTTTGCCCTCGCACTAGGACGAAGCTTCGATCACGCGCACAATTGCTTGAGAAACCCGCCGGTATCGGCTTAGTTCCGAATCCAATTGTTTACGGCCAAGTGCCGTCAGCGAATAAACGCGCGCGCGCCGTTTATTTTCGGTCTGCTGCCATTCGGCTCGTACCCAACCTTTCAGCAGGATGCGCTGCAATGCCGGATACAGCGAGCCTTCCTCGACTTGCAAGACATCTCGTGACGAGCTTTCCACGAATTGCGCGATCCCATACCCATGATTCGGACCACGCGCCAGAATTTTGAGAATCAGAAGGTGAAGGGTCCCCGGTGGTATTTCGTCGCGAAGGAACTCTTCCATAGACTACCTATCCTTAGATAGCCTATGGTAACAGATAGCAGTAGCAAAAAGAGGACGAATTGTTCAATGTGGCCTCGCCTACAATAGAGCCATGCCTGGGTTGACTTGGGACCACACGGAAGACATCGCATTGAGTTTATTCGAAACCCATCCCGATGTGGATCCTGCCAACGTCCGCTTCACAGATCTTCATAAGTGGGTGACCGACCTTCCCAATTTCAAGGACGATCCGCTGGCTTCCACCGAAGGCAAGCTGGAAGCGATCCAGATGGCGTGGCTCGAAGAATACCAGGACAATCAATAGCGTATTCGCTTTTGGGTATCGGCTGGACGCCAGCCAGGATACCGACGACCTGATGCTGGCCTACTCACCCACCGAATCGTGCTCATGAACGCGACTACGCGATCGGGATCAGGGGCGCGCAGCGGCTTCAACAAGACTGTGTTTACGACGAAAAATAGCCGTATTCGCGCCGATGCCTAACGCAAGAGCGGCAGCGGCAGTAATGGTGAACGCGGGGCTCTGTCGAACACATGGAGTGCGTGTTTTAGATCCTTGCGGAAGGGATTCCATTCGTTGCGGAGAGTTTCTGCAAGTATATAGGCGGGGAGAGGAGGTTTTGCTAATCGCATGACGGAAAATAACGAGAGTTCTTTACCGACAACCCTGCCAGAAGCAGCAATTCGGAAGGGCGTTGATCGACGACGGCTATTGACTGGGTCGGCGGCGCTGGCGACTGCCATCTTAACTGCGGAGCGAGGAGCCGGACAGGACCTTCAGAAGGCGGATGAGGGCAGGCGAAACAATAGTAGGACTGATCCCGGCCCGGAAAACAAAGGTATTCGGAACGTAAACCCGAATGCTTTTCTGCCACCCGACACCGATCACGGCGAAGTGCAAACTTTCTGGAGTTCGTTCTCCGCTGCTCACCGAAGGATTCAAGAGGGTGGCTGGTCACGACAGATAACGGTGGAAGATTTTCCGATTTCCAAAGATATTGCCGGTGTGAACATGCGTCTTACGGCGGGCGGCATCCGCGAACTGCATTGGCACAATGCGGCCGAATGGGCACTGGTGCTGACTGGAAGAGCTCGCATTACGGCTATCGATAATGACGGCAGAAGCTTCGTGAAAGATGTCGGGGTAAACGACCTCTGGTTCTTTCCGACCGGCACTCCTCATTCGATTCAGGGCTTGGGCCCAGATGGCTGCGAGTTTCTGCTGGTGTTCGATGATGGCAAATTTTCCGAAGGCAACACCACTCTCATCTCCGATTGGGCGCGACACACACCTCGCGAGGTGCTGGCAAAAAATTGGGGCGTCAACGAGAGCACTCTGGACGGAGTTTACTCGCGTACCACCCGAGGGGCACTACATTTTCCAAGCACCTGTGCCAGGATCTCTCGACGATGACCAGCGCGCAGCAGCCGGTTCGAAAAGCCCTTCGCCTGTAGCTTTCGATTTTTCGATGCAATCGATGGCGCCGACCTACAGAACAAAATCGGGAGAAGTGCGGGTCATAGATTCACGAAATTTTCGGGCCTCTACGACGATTGCGGCGGCGCACGTGATCGTCAGGCCTGGCGCTTTGCGGGAGATGCACTGGCATCAGAACGCCGATGAATGGCAGTACTACGTGCAGGGTAAAGGCCGTATGACCGTATTCTTCAACGGGGCGAAAGCACGGACGGCGGACTTCAACGCCGGTGATGTCGGTTATGTACCGAGAACACTGGGCCATTACATCGAGAACAACGGCGATACAGACCTGATCTTCCTCGAGATGTTCAAGGCAGATCGATTTCAGGACCTGTCGCTATCAGACTGGGTCACGCATACGCCCCCGGAGCTCATCATGGAGCATCTACGGATCAGCAAAGAAACGCTCCAAAACATTCCGAAGGACAAAGCGCCCGTCGTGCCTGCCTAGCTCATAGGCCACCCAATGGAGTTCCGCATGCCATGGATCAGTGTATTGGTGCGAGCCGTACCTCGAACTTGCTGAGATATACATCGCGGATTTCGAAGTGCCGGCGGATATGGGCAACCGGTTGGAGAATCTCAACCGCGGCTGCGTTGAATGGCCCAGGCTGCGAGTTGAAGGAAAAGAACTGGCTCACCGGCTCAAGGCGCAGCTCGGCAGGAAATGGAGAATACGACAACAAGGGGAATTGTGAAAAGTCGACCGCCGAGCGGGGTGTGCCTTCTCCGACTCTTATGAAGGAGAACGAAACGAGATCGCGTGATGGATGAAAGGCAGAACTGCAAAACACAAACCCGCTCCCGATACCGGGCCCCCGGCTGGCTGAACACAATCCCAGATTGGGCACCGGAACGGAGCGGTTTTGAAACGGGACAGTGGTGATGCGTCGGTTGCCATAGAGCGTCACGTAGAGAGAACCGCGGAACGTGACGGGTCTGTTTCGCACGCTCTTGTAGAACCCGGCGTCCACGGTTGTTTCGAGCGAGGTGGCATTCGATTCATTGTCGACATAGGCCCAAGGCCGTTGGTCTGCACGCCAGGGAGCAATGCCGGCGGCATCTATAGTGACAGTGAGGCCGTCGGGTTTGATTTCGGTTCCAGGCGGGATTGCAGTGATCTGAAGCGGCAGATCGATCCGTACTTGACCGTCTGACTCAACGAGCGCGCGGGCAGCCCACGTTCGGCTCGAATCAAGCCCTACATGGATGAAGGATGGATCGATGTACTGTGAGGAGAGACGAGACTGGATGGCAAATGCCGTGGTCCAGGGCAGGGACGGGACTCCGAAGAGTACGACCAGAGCCGCCGTGCCCGCGGTCGCGCGCGTGTTAAAAGTCCTGCGGCGCGCGTATTCCCAAATCAGGATCGTCAAGGACGCTGCCGCGATTACCAGCAGGGCGGAATAGGTTCTTATCCATTCCAATTCCATCCAAAACATATTGCGGCCAAAGCCCAGGACAGGCAGGAAGATCGTCCACGCCAGTGCGGCGACAGAAAACGTCAGTATGGTGAGTATAAGTTGCAGGAACCCGGCTGTGAGCGCAGACAGCGCGGCCACCGGGAGCACAAAAGCGGCGGCGAGCAAGACCTGCGTCCAGAGCAGACCAGGAATTTCGTGGGCGATAGAGAATCCATAGGCGTGGACGATTATCGCGTCGGCAACTAGTAACGGCAGACTTACAAAGAGTAGAATGAACAGCGCTTTGGCTGCGAGCAGGCTCTTCCATCTATAGGGCCGCGTGAGCCAGAACTGGCGATCACCGGGCAGGGGCTCCGCGTGGATCACTCTTGCGATGAGGATCCACCAAGCGAGCGGCAAGAGAAATATCAAAAAACTCCAGGCGAGCCCTTGATTCGCACCGGGCTCGGCGAAGGCCAGGGCGCGACGAGCTCCAGTGAAGGCGAAGGCCGCAGCGATCAGCAGAGCCGCAGCGGTCTCGTAGCGAAGGTAACGAACATCTTTTTTGAAAATGTGAAGAGCTTGCCGCATAAAATCAGGCCGCAGCCGCTTTTCGGCTGGCTTTCGCGAGGGTCACGAAGATCGCGCGCAGAGGCATCGATCTAATCGCAACCTGTTTTGGGTTCTGGAAAAGGCGCTCCACTTCCGCCATGGTTCGGGCCTGTTCAAACTGGGTGTCTACGAAGCGAACAACTGAATCGGATAGCTCCCTATTCAGCCAAGATGCCGGCCAATTTGCGGGCGCGGCGGGCAGGCTGGAAGTGATCTCGATTTCACGGAAGCGTTCGGTGAGAGAAGACATCTCCTCGGAGAATTGCAGCCGGCCGCGATCGAGATAGCCGATGTGACTGGCGAAGCTCTCGATTTCGGCGAGGTCGTGGGAGGAGATCAGAATAGTGGCGCCTTCGGCGTTATCTAAGACGCCTTCGATCAGTTCATCCCGTACCAGAGAGTCGAGCCCAGAAAATGGCTCATCCAGAAGGATCAGGCGCGGGCGATAAGCGAGAGAAGATGCGAGTGCGGTCTTCATTCGCATGCCGCGCGATAGATGGCGCAGCTTACGATTCAGCGGAAGATCAAACTGGCGCAGCAGCTCCGCGGCACGCGACGAGTCCCAATCCGGGTAGAAGGGCTTGAGATAGTCCAGGAACTCTCGCACGGTCATCCAGTCCGGCAGCTCCTGATTCTCGGCAACGTAGCCGATCTGGGTGAAATCGTGAGGTGAAATCCGGCGGGAATCGTGTCCGAATATCTCGGCCGAGCCTTCGGTCGGGCACTGGACGTTCATCAGAATCTGCAGCGTGGTGGTCTTGCCCGCGCCGTTCGGCCCTACCAGGCCGTATACGCTGCCTTCGGGTACGGCCATGTTGAACCTGTCAAGCACGACGGTCTTTCGGAACCGCTTCGATAGATCGATGGTTCGGACAATATCACTCATTTCTTGCTCCTGACTCATTTCTTACCCCCGTCTAGCCGCAGCCAATGCTGGGCCACGGCCGTAGTGACATCGTCTATGGTGAGGCCGAGCTTTTTGGCCTCGACGACGAGTTGCTCGAGCTCTTTTTTCAACAGATTGCTGCGCTCAGCGGCGGTTGAAGATGCGCGATCAGCCACGACTGTGCCGATTCCGGAGCGAACCTCCAGGACACCTTGAGCGACCAGATGTATTACGACCTTATGGGCGGTATTGGGATTGATTTTGAGAGACTTGCTGAGCGTCCGCACAGAGGGAAATGGATCTCCGGGGCGCATCTGACCAGACACGATCGCCTTTTTGGCGGCGTAGACAATCTGTTCGTAAAGAGAAACGCCCGGCTCGAAGGCGAGGCGAAACGGCATCACGGCTGTAGTATAACTGGTAGTACAGCTTGTGCAAGGAAAAACTATTCTTCGCGCAAGATGCGCATGGCGTCGACGTGAGCGGCACGGAAGGCCGGGAGGAAAGAAGCCGACGAGGCGACAACGAGCACAATCGCGGTCACACCGGAGTAGGTCACGAAATCCGAGCGTGAAACGCCATAGAGCATTCCGGCCAGCAAGCGGGATAGCGCAGCGGCGAGAACCAAGCCTACCGCGCAACCAGCCACCGAGACACCGACGCCTCGCATCAGAAATTTCGATAAAATCTGCATGGGGAGGGCTCCAAGCGCGATGCGAAGACCGGTTTCGCGATTGCGCACCGTCACGAAGTAACTGAGCGTTCCGTAAATTCCGATGCAGGCTAGTGAGATGGCAGTCAGAGCGAACAGGGCGAGCAGCAGAGTTCGCAGCCGGTCCTCGGAAAGGGAATCGGACAGGTGCTGCTCGAGCGGCATAATGTCGAAGACGGAGCGGGAGGGGAGGATTTTCTTGATCGTGAGGCGGACGGTCGAGGCCATGCCCGGGGATTACCGGCCGTGCGAACGAGATAGAAGGGATCGGGATTGCCGCCGGCAAGGCAACGGTAAACGGTTGGGACGGGCGCCTGATTCAGTGCGTCCTCGCGGTCATCGGACGAGATGCCGACGATTTCACGAGGACTTGCACGTAGATATCGTTGGCAACACCCAAATGATGGCCGAGGGCCGAGAGGCTCGGCAAGTAGGTGTTGACAAAGCTGCGATTGACGACGGCGGTTTCGATATTACCGAGTTCTGGCAGGAGTGCCCGGCCAGGATCGGAATCCGCATTGTTTCGAAGTAGCCGGGAGAAACGGCTTTGACGTCCGCAACGGGTTTGCGAGCGGGAACAGCAGGCGCATCGGGGAGCGTGAACTCGTACGGATATAGAAACGACGCGCCCGGCAAGAAGATAGATGTTGCCGCGTTCTCAATTCCTGGAATGCCGCGGAGCGCATCGAGAGTGGTCTGGATGCGCTGAGTCAATTTCTTCATGTCCGTCGTTTCTTCATAGCCGCCGGTTATGTGAAATGTGAGTACATGAGAAGCGTCGAAGCCCGGGGAGACGCGGCCGAGCTCCTGAAAACTGCGCAGCAGGAGGCCCGCGCCGATGAGCAAGGTGACCGCGAGCGCGACCTGCAACCCGACGAGAGCCCATTGGCCATCGAGGCGAGATGAGACTTGCGTCCGGCTGTTGCTTGCCAGCGATGCCGAGAGCGTACGGCGGGAGGCATGAATAGCGGGAGCGAGGCCGAACAGAAGCGTGGCGCCAATTGCGCAAGCCAGAGTGTAGAGGACGATACGCCAATCGAGAGAAATCTCGTCGACACGCGGAAGACTTCTGGCGAGCAGGCGGAACGCATGCGACGCAGCAGCGGCGAGCACCAGACCGATGGCTGATCCGATTATGGCCAGAACGAACGACTCTGTAAGAAGCTGCGCAATGATGGACGGGCGGGAAGCGCCAAGGGAGTAGCGGATGGAAATTTCGCGCTCGCGTTGCGTGGTGCGGGCGAGCAGCAGAGCCGCGATATTGCTGCACGCGATCAGGAGCAATAGAGAAACAGAGCCGAACAGGATCAGCAAGGAGCGGCGCACGCCGCCGATGGTGGTTTCCTTGAGAGGCTGAATTTCGACGGTCCAGTCTTTGTCGGTTTTTGGATATTCACGAGCAAGCTGGGCCTGCACGGCAATAAGGTTGGCGCGGGCCTGTTCAAGGGTAACGCCCGGTTTAAGCCGGCCGATGACTGTGTACCAGGTTGAAGTTCTATCTTGCGCATAGGGGGCATCGATGGGAATGGGGGACCAGAGATCCACTTCACGATCGGGAAAAAGGAACGAGGCGGGCATGACACCGACGATGGTGTACGAATATTTGCCTATGCGGAGGGTTTTGCCGATGGCATTGGGGTTTCCATTAAAACGCCGCTGCCAGAAACGGTTGCTCATGAGCATGGCATCAGGACCGCCGAAGTGCGCCTCTTCGGGTTTGAAATCACGGCCGATTTGAGGCGCGACGCCCCAGACCTGAACGAAACGGGGAGCCACCCAGGCCACCGTGAGCTTTTCGGGCAGCAAGCCCGACGTCTCCGTCGCGTCCTCCGTGTAATAACCGGTAAGGGCTTGAAATGTCGAATTTAGACGATTCCAGTCTTCGAGGCGGACGGGAGCGGTGAAGCTTTCCGGGCTTTTGAATTTCGGGGCGTACTGATGCAGCAGCATCAGGCGGTCGCCGCCCGGGAATGGTAGAGGTTTGAGGAGAATGGCATCGACCGCGGAAAAGACGGCGCTGTTCGCGCCGATAGCCAGAGCGATGGTCAGGACGATAGCGAGCGAAAACGTGGGGGACTTGCGAATGAAACGGAAGGCGCTCTTCAGGTTTGCAAGCGTAGTTTCGAGGCTGGCGATGCGGTGGACGTCCCGACAATTTTCCTTAATCTGCTCGTTGCCGCCGAATTCGAGGGTGGCTTCACGACGGGCTTGTTGCGGGTCGAGCCCAGCAGATATCTTCTCTTCAATTAGCTCATCGAGATGGAAGTGGAGCTCATCGTCAAGTTGCTTCTCGTTCGAGCGAAATACGAAAAACTTGCGCCATTTCACGACAGAACCCCTACTGCGCGGTTTGCATAATGAGAGCGACCGCTTCGGACAGGCGATCCCAATTCGACTGCTCTTTGCCTAGTTGCTTCCGGCCTTTGGAAGAGAGCCGATAAAACTTCGCTTGCCGGCCGTTACTGGAAGCGCCCCAATCGGCTTCCAGCCAGCCACGCTTTTCAAGCCGGTGGAGAGCAGGGTAGAGCGATCCCTGCTGGACCTGCAGGACCTCTTTGGATATCTGGCGAATGCGTTGGGAGATGCCGTAGCCGTGCACCGGCCCGAGCGCGACTATTTTAAGGATGAGCATGTCGAGGGTGCCTTGCAGCAGGTCGGATTTTTCAATGGGCATCGCTTCTCCTAGCCTTTCTACATACACATGTACCAGGAGATGTGTAGATTGTCAAGGAGAATTCTGTTGACGAGCGTGGTGTCCTAAGCAGCCGTGCTTCGCTTGTGAGCGGCTCTCTTTGGAGAGCTTCGGTGGCCTTTCGACGATTTGCCGGCGGCGTTTTTGGCGAGGCTTTGCTGCAAAGCTTGCATTAGATCGATCACCGGGGCCTTTCGAGGTTGTTTGATTTCCGTGATCTTTTGGCCGGTGCGCTTCTTCTCGATCAGTTTTTCGACATTCTGTTTGTACTCGTCGTGGAATTTCTCGGGTTCGAAAGGGGCTGCAAGCGTCTCGATCAGCTTCTTTGCTAGATCGATTTCTTTCTTATCGAATTTCGAAGCGGCGGGCGCCTTCACCTCATTTCCCTTATGCAGCTCGTCGACAAAATACATCGTGTGCAGCATGATGGCGTGTTCGGCCGGGCGCAGAATGACAATGTGCTCGCGGCTGTGCATGGTCACCTTGGCGAGCGCGTCGTAGCCGGTCTCCTGCATCGCTTTAAAGAGTAGTGTGTAGGGCCGGCTTACCGCTTCTTCAGGCGCAACGTAATAGGACGTTTCGAAGAAGACGGGGTCGATTTCGCTCATCCGAACAAACTGAATTATTTCCATGGCGCTGGCAGTGGGAGGCGCGATTTTTTCCAGATCCTCAGGCTCGATGACTACGTAGCGGCCTTTGGCGTACTCGTATCCCTTGACGGTTTCGGAGCGCTCGACAGGCTTGTCTTCGGCAGCGCAGTAGAAAACCTCGCGGATACGGGAAAGATCTTTCTTATGAAGTATATGGAAGTGCACCGGCTCAGGCCGGGCGGCGGAAAACAGACGTATCGGGAAGGAGACGAGACCGAACGTCAAATAGCCTTTCCAAACAGTTGCGGGCATAACGAAGAAATGAAGGCAAGCGAGGTTCCATCTAGAAATCGGGAAGTCTCGCAGCCGCTTCGGCTGACTGAGTTCGACTCTTTATGACTCTAGACATCGAACGCCACGCCCGAACGAAACTAAACGAGAACATACCCGCACCAGGGGCACCTGGCGAAAAGCCACGTTGGACAACGGGGGCGAAGACGGCGGTGGGGAGCGCCGTTTCCAAGCAAAGCCGAATCTGGTTCACGATTTCAAAGGGGAATCTGAACGAGGTTTATTTCCCCAGTATCGATGAAGCGAATACGCGAAGGATGAAATTCCTGGTGACGGACGGGCAGACTTTTTTCTCAGACGAGGAAAACGATGCCAGCCATCAGGTGGAGTATCTTCGTGCGGGCGTGCCCGGGTTCCAGATCACAACCGAGTGCAAACAGGGCCGGTATCGAATCGAGAAGAAGATCGTTTGCGATCCGGATCGCGATGTGCTGGTGATGGACGTGATATTTCGAGCCGCCGCGGATGAGTTGCGCCTATATGTGGTACTTGATCCCCATGTTGCTGATTCCGGCGGGCATAACGAAGCCTGGGTTGGAGTCTATAAGGGCATCCGGATGCTGTTCGCAAAGCGGCGCGAGACCGCCCTGGCATTGGCGTGCGGCGGAGGATTTGAGCGAATGAGTGTCGGCTTCAAGGGGATCAGCGATGGGTTCACCGACATCAATGTGCATAAGCGTATGACCTGGGGCTACACAGAGGCGCAGGACGGAAACGTGACCCTTTGCGGAGAGATCAAACGCGAGCAACTGAAGCATGGGTTCCGGCTGGCGCTTGCGTTTGGAGGACACGCCGCCGAAGCGGGCCAGCAGGCGCATGCGGGCCTGCTGCGTAAATTTCCGGATGCGCTGGAAAAATATTCGAAGGAGTGGTGCGAGGAACAGAGCAAGTACAAGGATCTTGGCGGGTCAAAGAAAAATACGCTGGACTACTATCGCGTGAGCACGGCGGTAATGCAGATTCACGAATCAAAGCGGTTTCCTGGGGCGATAGTCGCGGGGCTTTCGATTCCATGGGGCTTCGATCGGGGAGATGAAGACATTGGCGGCTACCACGTTATCTGGCCGCGGGACATGGTTCAGGCCGCTTTCGGCAAATTGGCGTGCGGCGATGCCGTGAGCGCCAGACGTACAATCTTCTATCTGGAATGCACCCAGGAGGCGAATGGCAATTGGCCTCAAAACATGTGGCTGGATGGCACTCCAAACTGGACAGCCACACAGATGGACGGCACGGCTTTCGGAATCCTGCTGGCCGATCAATTGCGAAGGGCCGGCGAACTGGAAGATTGCGAGCCATGGCCAATGATCGGGCGGGCGGCGACATTTCTGGTACAGAATGGGCCGGTCACTCAACAGGAACGCTGGGAAGAGAACGCGGGTTATTCGCCCAATACGATGGCAATCGAAGTTGCAGCGCTTTTAGCGGCAGCAGACTTTTCGGATAAGCAAGAGGAGCCGGATCTGGCGGAGTTTCTGCGAGAAACGGCGGATGCGTGGAACGACGCCATCGACGAGCTGACGTATGCATCGGGCACGGAATTCGGGCGGAGACATGGCGTTTCCGGCTATTACATCCGGATCGCCCCTCCCGAAGCGATACAGACGGGTTTGCGAGAAGACACAGCCATCGAGCTGAAGAATCTACCGCCAGAAGGGACGAAAAAGAAGGCCGTTGAAGTGGTGAGCCCGGACGCTCTGGCGCTGGTTCGTTTCGGGCTCCGGTCAGCTAGAGATCCGCGGATCGCAGCGACGACGAGAATTATCGATGCAACACTCAAAACCGAAGTTTCGAACGGCCCGGTTTGGCACCGCTATACGGACGATGGTTACGGGGAACACGCGGACGGCGCTCCATTCAACAAGACGGGAAGGGGTCGTGGGTGGCCCCTTTTGGCGGGCGAAAGAGCGCACTTTGAGATCGCGGCCGGCAATTACGAAGAAGCGGATTCATTGCGCCGGACGATGGAAGCGCAGACAAGCGAATGCGGATTGATTCCGGAACAGGTCTGGGATGCGGAGGACCTTCCCGACCATGAGCTCTACAATGGTCGTCCGACCGGAAGTGGTATGCCGCTGGTATGGGCACATGCCGAGTACGTACGACTGCTGCGGTCCTTAAATGAACGAAGAGTGTGGGATATGCCGCCGCAGCCGGTACGGCGATATCAGGTGGAAAAGAAGACGGTATCATTCGCCATCTGGTCATTTCGGGAACAACGCACCCGGCTTGTTGCGGGAAAGAAATTAAGATTGGACCTGCTGGCGAAGGCAAGAGTGCGCTGGACGGTGGACGAGTGGAAAAGCGCGCGGGAAACCGCAACAGCGGAAGCGATGCTTGGACTGCATTGCGCGCTGCTGGATACCGCGGGACTCGAAGCCGGCGCTCGCGCTTGCTTCACCTTTTACTGGGCCGATTCGGGTCACTGGGAAGGGCGAAATTTCGAAGTTGAGGTGATTGCCGGTCCGCGCCAGGAGTAAGCATCGTAGAGTGGAATTTCGTCTATGGAATTCCACGTTTCAAGCGTTACAGAAAAAGCAAAAGAGCTGCTCATCAGCTTGGGAGTGAAGCGCGAAGCATTCGAAGGCGGCTCGATGGAGGCGCGCTCGCCCATCACCGGCGAGGTTATCGGATGCGTACCTGCAACTAGCAGCGGTGAAGCAGACGCGAAAATCAAAGGGGCACATCGGGCGTTTCTCGAGTGGCGCTCTATTCCGGCTCCACGGCGCGGAGAACTGGTCCGGCTGCTCGGCGAAGAGCTGCGGCGAAACAAAGAGGCCCTCGGGCGATTGGTGACACTCGAAGCGGGAAAGATCATCTCTGAAGGATTGGGCGAAGTGCAGGAGATGATCGACATCTGCACCTACGCAGCGGGATTGTCAAGACAACTCTGCGGCCTCACGATTGCTACCGAGCGAGTCAACCATCGCATGATGGAGACCTGGCATGCATTGGGAGTGACCGGCATCATCTCGGCGTTCAATTTTCCGGTGGCGGTGTGGTCGTGGAATGCGGCGCTGGCACTGGTCTGCGGCAATTCAGTGGTTTGGAAGCCATCAGAGAAAACGCCATTGACGGCCCTGGCAACTCAGGCGCTCTTCGATCGCGCGTCGGAACGATTTGGCGGTGCGCCGGAAGGACTCTCGTCCGTGTTGATTGGTGGCCGCCCGACTGGAGAAGTGTTGGTAGGCCATCCTCTTGTGCCATTGATTTCAGCTACTGGGTCCACGGCAATGGGGAGAACGGTCGCTCCGCGATTGGCAGAGCGGTTTGCACGAGCGATTCTCGAGCTAGGTGGGAATAATGCCGCGATTGTGTGTCCGTCGGCTGATTTGGATTTGACCCTGAAGGCAATCGCCTTTGCGGCAATGGGAACGGCCGGACAGCGCTGTACGACGCTGCGCAGGCTTTTCGTGCACGAAAGCGTATATGACAAGTTGGTGCCGCGCCTAAAGGAGGTGTACGGCTCGGTGCCAGTGGGCGATCCGCGCGAAGATGGGACGCTTATTGGACCACTCATTGACGGCCGCGCGTTCCAAGCCATGCAGTACAGCCTGAGCGAAGTGCGGGCGGCAGGGGGCCGGATCACAGGCGGCGAGCGGATCAATCCGAGCACTGAAGCATTCTACGTCAGGCCGGCGCTGGTCGAGATGCCGCGGCAAACCGAGACCGTAAAGCAGGAAACGTTCGCTCCGATTCTGTTTGTAATGCGATACCGAGAGATGGAGGAAGCAGTGCGGTTACACAATGAAGTAACACAAGGGCTAGCTTCTTCGATTTTTACTACGGATCTTCGCGAAGCGGAGTTATTTTTATCGGCAGAGGGATCCGACTGCGGCATCGCGAACGTGAACATAGGGCCGTCCGGCGCGGAGATCGGCGGCGCTTTTGGCGGTGAGAAGGAGACTGGAGGAGGACGCGAATCGGGCTCGGATTCGTGGAAGGCCTATATGCGGCGCGCGACAAACACCATTAACTACGGACGCGATCTACCCTTGGCGCAAGGAGTGAAATTCGATGTCGAATAATCGGGTTGTTCTGATCACCGGCACGAGTACAGGATTTGGCCGACTCGCTGCCGAGACCTTAGCGCGGCGCGACTATCATGTGTTCGCAACAATGCGGGATATCGCTGGACGGAACGCACCGGCGGCAGAGGAATTGCGGACATTAGCGGAACGAGAGAAGTTGCGATTGGAAGTCTTGGAACTGGATGTTTCCAGCGATGCTTCAGTTGAAGCTGCGGTTCCGCGGCTGTTGACGGCGGGGCGGATTGATGTTGTAATCAACAACGCCGGGTTCGCCTCCAGCGGCATCACGGAGGCCTTTTCCGCCGGCGAATTTGAACGCGTATTTGCCACGAATTTCTTCGGGGCGGTGCGGATAAACCGCGCCGTTCTGCCGGCCATGCGGCGGCAACAAAGCGGACTCCTGATCCACGTAAGTTCGGGTTTGGGACGCACAGTTATTCCGTATTCGGCCCCCTATTGCGCTAGTAAATTCGCAATGGAAGCCTTGGCCGATTCTTATCGATTCGAGCTATACCCGTTGGGAATCGATTCCGTTGTGGTGGAACCGGGCGCATTCCGCACGGCCGTTTTTACCAATGCGCTCAGACCGGACGATACCGCGAGAGCTGATGAATACCGGGGCTTTGAATTTACCGAACGTATTAACGCTGCCTTTTCCGCCGTGCTCGAACATTCAGAGGAGAGCCCGCAGGATGTGGTGGATGTCTTCGTGCGGCTGATCGAAACACCCTTCGGCGAACGCCCCTTTCGAACCTTGGTCGGCGCCGGGGTCAAGCAGTCGCTCGAAGCATATAACCAGATGGCCGATACCATTCGGAACGGAATGTCGCGTTGGTTAGGTTTGAGCGCGGCAGTCGATGAAGGCCGATGAACTAGGCCAACGCGTCCTTGCAGTATTGGTAGCATTTGGCCACTTCTTCCTGGGAAGTGCCAGCTCCCTTGTATTCATATTCGATGAAAGCGGGAATAGTATAGCGATTTTGCTTCAAGAGTAGAAGGACCTGTTTGATAGGTGTATCGCCTTCGCCCCAGGGAACATTCGGACCCTGATCTTTCTTTCGATCTTTGAGATGAATCAGGACGATCTTGTCGTGATTTTTCTGGATGAAATCGACGGCATCATAGTTAGCCGCAGTGAAGTGGCCTATATCCAGGTTGATTCGGTACAGGGGCGACATCTCCAATGCTTTGGCGAAGCTTTCGGGCGTGGCGAACTGATTCGGATCCTTAACGTCGGAGTGCCCGTGCATCGCGACAATCATCTTGTGCTTTTCGGCAAAAGGTACGACCCGCTGTGCAACGGGCAGGGTGGTGGAAGCGGTGATGATGTTAACGCCGAGCGCTTTGGCCATGAGGAAGCCCCGATCGATCTCTTCATCAGTGAAGCGATCGTTGAAGCTGTAATTGTAGGCGTACAGGTTAATTCCGGCGTCATTAAATTTCTTCTTCACATTCGTGAAATAGTCGAGTGGAACGGAAACTCGCCACTGACGAAGTTTTTCGGCGCTGGCCGCGAAGGCCGCGCGGCGCTCTTCACGGCTCACGTTTCCGCCGCGCCGGAACATTGCATCAGGCGCAACTGTTCCGCCCTCCTCGATGTGAGGCGAAAAGAGCTCGCAGTCGCCGAGGCTATCGGCGGCCATGGCTTGAATGGCTTGATCCAGCGGCAGATCGCGAAAGCTGTACGACTGAACTCCGAGTTGGACTCCGTCGATCTTGGAGTCGATCATTTTGGCGAACGCGGCTGCGGGAATGCCTACGGCGGCTAGCTTGAGCAGGTCTCTTCTGGATGGGATTACCGATTTGCTCATGTCGAGACGAGTATATTCGATAAGCCAGGCGCTATTCGTGGCGGAGCGCTTCGTTGGGCTGGATCAAGGTTGCAGCGCGGGCCGGAAGGAAGCAGGCCAGAAGCGCCGCCGCGATTAGCACTAGCGGAGCGATCACGAAGAGCGCGGTATTCGCCTGGCCCATGCCCTCCATGCGATTCGAGAGAAGACGTGTGGCGAAGAGGCTAAGGCCAAGCCCGGCAAACAACCCAAGGGCCAGAGTGCGAGCGATGGCGGCGAAGACCATCCCCAGAACATCGGCCGGCCTTGCTCCCAAAGCCATGCGGATTCCAAATTCAACCGTCCGGTGGGCCACTCCGTAGGAGACAACGCTGAAGACACCCGCAGCGGCCAAGAGCATACCGATTGCTCCGAATACACCAAAGAGAAAAGTGGCGAACCGGGGATATGCGGTGGCGCTGTGAAGCCATTCCTCCAATGTGCGCGGAAGCATAATGGGCTGATTCGGATCGACAGATCTGACCGCCTCGCGCGCCTTATTGATGAACGCCTTCGGATCGGACCTGACTCTCATAAGGGCAAAGGCATTCGGGGTACACAAGAGGGTATACGGCACGTAAACCGAGGGATCCGGGTCGTGATCCAATCCTCGATTACGCGCCGTTCCGACCACTCCTACGATCTCGAAGTCGTTCCTGAATCGCGGCGCCCTGAAGAAAGTAGCGGGAATGGGTTGATTGAGCAGATCGATCTGCAAGTGATGGCCAATGGGATTTTTGCCGTTCGGATAAAAGCGCTTGACGAACAGTTCGGATACTATTGCCACTGGATTGGCTCGCAGCATATCCGATTCTGTAAGGGCGCGCCCGCGCAGCAGCGGAGTCTGTATAGCTTCAAAGTAGCTCTCACTCACCAGGCCCCAGCCCACTTGCAGGCCCCCCGACGGAGAACGGTCGTCCAAAATAATCTTGGACTCAATACCGTTAAACGGCGGCGTCCCGAATTCGGTAATCGAGGCGAACTTCACATCAGGATACCGCCGCAATCGCGCCAAAACGTTCTGAAAAAACCCTTCTCTGCTGGCCCAGTTCGTGTAGCGCCCTTCGCCCAGGGGAATCAAGACTGTCAGCACGTTTTGCGGATCATACCCAAGTTGTTTGTGCTCCAGCGCCATCAACCCTGACAACGCGAGACCCGCGGCTGTTAATAAAACCAGCGAGAAAGTGACTTCTGCGACCATTAGCGCGTCGTGCAACCTTCTGCGGCGGACACTTACTCCCGATCCTTTCGTGCCCCCCCTTAGCATCTCGCCTTGCGCTTCTCCCGAAAGCTGCGCTGCCGGCGCAAGTCCGAAAACTATTCCGGTCATCACCGACACCCCGAGCGCGAACCACAGGACTGGCCAGTTGAGCGCGATAACGGCTTCATGCGGGATCGAATATTCCGGCATCAGCGCGATGATTGCTTTCACGCCGGCATAGGCCAACAGAATTCCGAAGACCGCTCCTGTCAAAGCGAGAATGACACTTTCGGTTAATAGCTGCCGGATCAGGCGGAAGCGCGATGCGCCTATTGCGGCGCGAACTGCCATTTCAGCCTCGCGGGCCGCAGCTCGCGCGAGGAGAAGATTCGCAACATTCCCGCAAGCAATCAGCAGAAGGAGCGTGACCGCGCCGAACAGGACCAGCAGCGTCTCTGCAAATTTGCCGAGAATGCCCTCATTAACATTGACGAATTTAATGCGGAACGGACCCTCCGGGAAGAAATAGCGCGGATCTTGTTGGCGGAACTCTTTTATGATCGGCTCAAATTCGCTGGCCGCCTGTTGCGCGGTTACCCCCTTTCGGATACGGTAAAAAACCTGGACGAAATCGCGCGCACTGGGGCGCATGTCAAGCGGCGTATACACGTCAACGTCATTCCAGGTGAAACGGATCGGCATAACGCCGATGACTGTGTACAGGTTGGTGTTGATACGGATCTTTCTGCCCAGAACGTCGGGCTGCCCCTGAAATGCACGCTGCCAGAAGCTGTAGCTCAAGACAGCAACCGGCTCGGGACCGCCATTTGAGAAATCCGCCGGCCTGAAGACGCGGCCGAATAGCGGCGGGACACCGAAGAATTCGAACATATTCCAGGAACAGGCTTCGAAGTCGATCTGCTGAGGCATCCCGGGCTCTGTCATCACAGCCATCTGCTCGTCCGTCGCAACGAAGTCCTCCATGGAACGCACGCGGGTTTTCAACTCGGCATACTGCGCCTTTGTGTAGAGCAAGAAGCGCTTCTCGTTCTTCTGGTTGAGAAGGACTATCTGGCCGATTCGATCCGCATCGCGGTACGGATAAGGGTCGATCAGTACGGCGTGGACGACGCTGAAGATCGCAGTGGTTGCGCCTATCCCCAGTGCGATGGACAGCACAGCGACTACGGTGAGTCCCGGGTTTGTGAGCAGCAACCGGCAGCCATGCCGTACGTCATGGGGCAATCGTTCCCACAATCTCGCAAATAAAACCATGGCTCGGCCCCGGTACTGACTACAACTAGATAGATTTCATTCTGTACCACGATGGTTGAGCCCGGCCGACGGTACCTTATTTCTTCCCGCTGGTGTGCGATTTACGTTTAGCTGCTAGGGAACGCGCAGGTTCGCTTGGCGGAACGGAAGCGGCTGGTTTTTTGAGATTTGCCAGGCTTCGGCGAAGCGCATCCGAGATGTCCACAACTTCCGCGCCTTGGGGAATTTGTATTTCTGGCGAAACTGGCTGACCGGCCACCTTTTTGGCGAGGATGGATTCGAGTTTCTCGCGATAGGTGTCGCGGTACTTTCCTGGCTCAAAGGGCGCGGCCAGGGAGTGGATCAGCGTTTCCGCTAGTGCCTGTTCCTTTTCGTTTATGACAGTCGTGTCTACCCGATACTCTTCGTCGGAACGGACTTCCGAAGCGTAGAACATGGTATGAGCGAGCAACCCGCTTCGTCCAGGTCTCAGCACGATCACGTGCTCGCGATTATGCATCGCGAATTGAGCGATCGCGACCAAGCCCGTGGCCCGCATGGATGAGTACAGGAGAGCGTAGGCTTTCTGGCCCGCCTCTTCAGGCGCCAGATAGTAAGAGGTTTCGAAGTAAACCGGATCGATTTCAGATAACTGGACGAACTCCTCGATCGCCATGTTTGTCGAGGTCTTTGGCGCAATGTTCTTCAACTCATCCGGTTCTACAGCAACGAAACGCCCCTTCTCATACTCGTAGCCTTTCACAAGAGATCTTTCCGGCAGGATCTCATTGGAATTCGTCCGAATCGCGGCTTGCTTAATGGGACTGAGGATGGGCTGTACGCGCACGCCTACGTCCGCAAATGAACGCACCGGCTCCGGGTTGGGTTCGGGTTCGGGCTGCCGGTTCCGAAGCGATGCGCTTTTCGGTAAACGCTGAAGAGGTGCGCTTTGGCGCTCCTCCATTGCATCCGGGTTCTCAGCCGGTTCTTCGCGGTAGAGGCGCCGAAAGCTGACCCGTTCCGCCCGGGCTGCCCGAAACAGCCGAATCGGTATCGAGATCAAGCCAAATGAAATGTAGCCTCGCCATACGGTTGACGCCAATTTGCCGCTCCTTACTAGTGGGATTGCGAGGAATGGAAACCGTTTCACGTGGCGCGAGTATCACGTTACGCTTGCTTCAGGAGTCGAATCCTTGATCGCGTTCGCAGCTCGCGGTGTGATACTCGCCTTTTCACTTGCCCGTTTCCCGCTGCTGGCGCAGATCACTACGACGCTACAACCCCGCACAATCGAAGGATTCCAGAATTATGCGACTGCCGTTGAGCGGCAATTACAGGAACGCTGGAGTGGCAAGCGCTCGACGTTTCTGGCGATCGATGACGATTCCCCGGAAAAGGCGAAGGTGCTTCGGGGAGAGCTGCTGATTCGCCCCGGATCCCCGAAAAATCCCATTGCTATTTCGAACGGGCTAATTCACGACTGGGTAGGCGATGTCTTTATTCCAAACGCCACGATCGCGAGGGTACTTGCGATCCTACAGGATTACAATCGCCACCATGAAGTTTATCCGGAGATCATCCAGTCGCGGCTACTCGCGCGAAATGGAAACGACCTGAGCGGGTACTGGCGTCTCGAGCGCAAGAGCCCACTCCTGACCGTCGATTTAGACGTGCATCAGGAGGCGCATTACAGGGAGGTCGCGCCAGGCAAGTTGGATTTGCCGGGCATACGCGAAGGACATCTCGGAAACGGATAATCCAGGAACGCGAATGGAGAGGAAATACGCTCGCGGCGAGGGTACCGGCTTCCTTTGGCGCTTATACGCGTACTGGAGCTTACAGGCGGTCAATGAAGGTGTCCTGGCGGAGAATCGCAGCCTATCTCTTTCACGCGATATTCCACTGGCGATCGCCTGGATGGTAAAGCCATTTGTACAGGATGTCCCAAGACAGTCTTTGGAATCTACGCTGAAGAACACCCGCAGAGTAGCTACAGAATAAAGAGCTTCGAGCTAATTCGCCGTTTGGGCGTAGCACTATGCCGCCATGCCGCATCCAGTAAGAAGGAATCCACACATGTTCGCAAAACAAGACCGAGCACTCAAGCTCTTTATGCTGCTCGCCGGAATCGCGGTGCCGCTGGGTGGAATCTGGCTTTGGATGAGAGGTTGCAGTTGCCGGAGTCAGAGCGCAAAGGACAAGAAAAACCAGCTTCAGGAGATTGCGGTGGAGGACAGCTTCCCGGCGAGTGATCCGCCGGCAAGCTGGTGAACCGAACGAAAGACGATTCAGCTATACTGAATCCTGACAATGCGTGAGAAGGCTTCCTCTTTTCAACCAGTCGCGTTGGGTTTGACCGTAGCGGCCGCGCTGCTGCGGCTGGCGCCGCATCCGCCCAATTTTACGCCGGTTGGCAGCGTCGCGCTGTTCGGCGGAGCGAAGTTGCGAGGCTGGCAGGCGTACTTGGTTCCCGTGCTGGCGATGGCGGTGACCGATCCGATTCTGAGCCATTTGGCGGGTTATTCGGCATATTCTTGGGCAACCCTTGTTATCTACGCTTGTTTTCTAATTAACGTGGTTCTCGGCCGCGTGTTGCTGCGGAGCAGTTCGAGTCCGACTCGGATCGCATCTGTCGTACTGCTGGGGAGTTCGCAATTTTTCCTGCTCACCAACCTGTACGAATGGTGGGCTGGCGTGTCTCTGTATGCGCATACGTGGGCAGGGCTGTTGACGTGCTACGAAGCGGCGTTCCCGTTCTTCGGCCGCACGGTTCTCGGCGATTTGTTTTACACGGCCATTCTCTTTGGGGCTTACGCCGTGCTTAGCCGTAAGCTCGAAGCAAGCAAACCCGCAGCGGCTTAGGTCTGAATTACGCGCTCTAGACTGAAACCAGGGTGCGGAGACATCTTCCTTCTTTTCTCGTTTATTGGCTGATCTGCTGTTCAGCTAATGCCGCCGTTTCGCAAATCGTATTAATCAACCGCTCTGAAGTAGTCGGAGGAGCGGCGTTTGGAAATGTCGGCGCGTACGAGTGCATTCAGGCCAAGATTCATTTTGCGGTTGACCCGCGGCTTGCGCCGAATCAGATGGTAGCGGATATCGATCTCGCGCCGCGAGATGCAAACGGCTTGGTCGAATTTTCGGCGGATCTGTACATGCTAATGCCTCGGGACTCCTCCAAAGGCAATGGAACTGCGCTGGTTGAAATCTCTAATCGAGGCGGGAAGGCTCTGCCAATGGAGTTCGACTTCGCACACGGATCTGTGGATCCGGATTCGCAGGAGAGCTTGGGCGATGGATTCCTGCTCCGACAAGGATTCACTCTCGTCTGGGTCGGGTGGGAATTCGATGTTCCGGATCGACCGGGAGTTCTGCGCGCCAATTTGCCTGTCGCTACAAACCACGGAAAGACGATTACCGGAGTAGTGCGGTCCGAGTGGACAGGCGACGAACGTCCACAGGTGATTCCGCTCGGGGATAAGGGGCAGATCGGATACGCGGTTTTAGATCCGGAGTCGCCGAAGAACGAGTTACTCGTGCGGGATACCGTGCTCGGCGTACGAAGACCCATACCGCATTCCCGTTGGAGGTTTTCCGATCCGACGCATGCCGCTCTTGAGGGAGGATTCGCGCCTGGCCGCATCTACGAAGTCGTGTATGAGACGAGCAATCCGCCAGTAGCGGGGCTCGGCATGGCGGGCGTGCGCGATCTTGTTTCGTTCTTGAAATATGGCGGGGCGGACACGCTGCTAAGGGATGAACATACGAATATCAAACGGGTCGTCGCATTTGGCGTTTCGCAATCCGGGCGGTTTCTTCGTGAATTTCTGTATGACGGATTCAATGAGGATGAACGACGGCGGAAGGTGTTCGACGGCGTTTGGGCGCACGTCGCAGGAGCGGGGCGTGGCAGCTTCAATCAACGCTTTGCACAGCCGTCGCGAGATGGACACCCATTTCTGAACCTCTTCTATCCAGTGGATGTGCCACCGTTCGACGATGAGCAGCTATTAGTAAATGCGCGCCGCGCCCATGTCGTTCCAAAGCGTCTTCCTCACGAATGGGTCCTACGAATACTGGGGACGCTGCGCCTCGCTGATTCACACAACGATAGATGGTAAAGCTGACGACCCTCCAACGGTGAACACCCGCATTTACTTTTTCGCCGGTTCGCAGCACACGGTCGGTACGATTCCGCCGCGATCCGCGCTGGCCCAGAATGCGACCAATGTCAACGATTATCGGTACGGGCTGCGGGCGCTCTTGATTGCGATGCAGGAGTGGTTGGCAAGCGGAACGGAGCCGCCCCAGTCTGTGTTTCCGAGACTTTCGAACGGCGATCTGACCACTATTGCGGGACTTCAGTTCCCACGCATTTCGGGCATCAATATCGCGCAGCATAAGCGGGAGGCCTACCGGCTGGATTTTTCGACGGAACCACCGAAAACAGGCGCGCCGTTCCCGACTTTCGTCCCGCAGGTAGACGCAAACGGGAATGAGCTTGCGGGCATCAAGATGCCGGAAGTTGCCGTTCCCCTTGCCTCTTATACGGGATGGAACCTGCGCAGTCCCCCGATTGGCGCCCCGACGGAGTTACTAAGTTTCGTGGGCTCGTGGATTCCGTTTGCGCGCACCGATGCTGAGCTGCACGGCGATCCACGATCTTCAATCGCGAAACTTTACTCGAGTGAACAGGGATATCTGGATCGGATCGATCAAGCTGCGGCTGAACTTGTGCGAGCGCGCTTCATGCTAAAGACGGATATGCAGCTTACCCATGAGCGGGCGGCTAAGGAGTGGGAGTACCGTCAGGGGTTAAAGTGAGCGCGTCAGGGTCCGCTAAGTAAACGCCAGGGACTCACTCATATCGCAGAGCCTCCGTCGGATTAAGCTGCGAGGCGCGCCTTGCTGGCAGCAGACCGAAGCCGACCCCGACGGTAAACGAAACTGCGAAGGCAACCAGGATAGAAAGCAGGGAGATAGGCACACGCACGTCCTGGGTTATCAGACGAACACTGAGCGGCAGAGCCAGTCCAATCACAATCCCGACGCTACCGCCGCTGAGACTGATCAGAACGGATTCGACCAAAAATTGGAGCAGCACGTCTCTCCGGGAGGCGCCCACGGCCATACGTAATCCGATCTCGCGCGTTCGCTCTGTGACTGTTACCAGCATGATGTTCATAATGCCGATGCCGGAAATCACGAGAGCAATAGCCGATACGATGACCAGCACAATGGTCAGAATAGTCGCAATCTGGTCCGCTGTCTCTAGAATCGCGCTCAGATTCTGTACGTTGTACTTCGCTCCCGGCCTGTGGCGTCGTTCCAGGATATCGTTGACTTCCTGGGTCACTCTCGGCACGTCGGCCGCATCCCGTACCTCGATGTAAACGGGATTAATGCGCTCGTAGGGCATGAAGTATTTCATCACGGTAATCGGGATCAGGATCGTTTCATCCGTGATCTCGCCTTGATTCATCGTGCTTGTTTTTTCGCGGAATGTGCCAATTACCGTGAACTCGAGTTGGTTGATCTTGATCGTCTGGCCGAGCGCCGCTTGCTGGTTACCGAACATGCGCACCGCCAGTTTGTCGATAAGCATCGCCACATGCTCGCGCAATGTTACGTCGCTTTCGTCCAAAGAGCGGCCGTTCAGTATGATGAGATTGCGAACCCGGGCATACTGATCGTCAATGCCATCAACCGTGACCTCCCGGACTTTGCCATTGACAACAATGTTGTCGTGCGTGTTCATTACAGCGGAGGCCGCGATGATGGTACTCCCCAAGTCATCGCGTATCGCTTGCACATCTGAGAGTTTTACGAAATCGCCTTCAACTTCGGCGATGTTCTGCCCGCCGGCTTCATAATCCGCATAGACCAGATTGGAGCCGATCCCGCGAATCTGATCGAGAATCAGGTTCTTGCTGGCGAGAGAAATGGTCACGACGAGAATGACAGACGCATTCCCGATTACGAGGCCCAGAGCTGTAAGGAAGGTACGAAGGCGATTCGCTCGTAAAGCCTGCAGGCTAAAGCTGGTCGCTTCGGTAAGGTTCATCTACCTTTTAAGAAAGATCGGCCTGGGCAGGCATTCGCCGCCTCAGGCTTCTACGCCGGTACACAACCCGATTATTCGCCACCGGCCTGTTTCAGCAAACGAAGCGCTTCCTGCTTAGGCGGATCATCCGCGGTGATGGGGGCCTGTACGTACTTGACGAGCAGATTTTTCGCTTCATCCAGATTCCGTTTCTGCTGAATGTAAATGCCGGCTGTCGCAAACCAAAGGCGAGGTGAGTTGGGAGCTACCTGTCGCGCCTGGAGCAGAACGTCATCGCTCTCCCGAACATGGCCCTGGGTGGCCAGTAGTTTGGCAAGTTCGATCAGATGACCGACGCTGCGAGGCGCAACCGCAACCGATCGCCGAAGCTCCAATTCGGCATCCTGGTATCCCTTCTTTTTCTGCGCCAGCTTCGACCGTTCAAAATACGCTTCGGAAGGATCGAACACAGCCATTTTGACGGTCACCCCGTAGGCTTTATCGTAGCCGCCGCCCATAAAACCAGGAGCTTCCAGATAATAGTCAAACAGATCGCTCAAGGCGTCGCTATCTCTGGGGTTCAGCTCCACTGATTTCTCGAAGGCCTGGCGAGCCTTGGAAGCGAATCCCGGGGCGAACAAGACGTTCGAAGTTTCTGCCCGCTTTCCATATGCTCGACCCAGCCAGTCCATGTACTCAGCGATGCTGGGAGCACCATGAACTGCCTTGTCCAGAAACTCGCCCGCCCTCTTGAAATCGCCGAGCATGAAGTAATCGCGCCCGAGCAGAAACTGCACCGCGGGGTCGCTGGACTGTTTGTCGAGGAGCGCAATAGAGCGCTCGTACAGCGTGTGTTGGTAAAGGTCCTCGGCTTGATTTAGACCCCGGGCCAGATTTAAACCCGCGGTCTGATTTAACCCCTGGGAGAAGCCGGGAATAGACGCGAGCGCAAGCACACAAATAATGATCCCCAAGGGAGTACCGCGAACCAAAGCTATCCTCTTCTTAACCTGCATTTTATCGCTATAACCGGAACCTATACAAGCAGATGTTCCGCCGGCGCTTGAAGTTGCGAGAGTCACTGTCACGAGATCGAACATGCCTTTTGCCTGCTCCGTTTCGCCCTAATCTAAGGGGAGAAAGTCGCGGGGGATATAGTATTCTTAGGCTGAATCTCATGCAGGAAGACAAAAAACCTATGCTCGCTGAGTTGCGACGCTTGCTCCTCTTGACCGGTTTCGCTCTCCTTGTGGCCTGCTGCGCCTGGGGCCAAACCACCACAATCGAAGGCGATGTCAAGGATGCGAGCGGCCAAGGGATCAAAGGGGCGGTGATACACCTGACGCGCACTGACATTAAAGGAAATTACGAGGTCAAGTCGGACAAAAAAGGCCACTGGATTTACACCGGCTTGCCTTTTGGGAAATACGACATCACCTGCTCCATAGATGGGAAAGTAGTCGACAAGGTGGGCGGCGTTCAATCCAAGTACGGCGAAGCGACGGAAGTTCCCTTTGATATGGCGAAGGCTCAGCAGCAGCAGACTGCCACCAAACAAGCCAACGCCAGCGGCGAGCTGACGCAAGAGCAATCGCGCGGCATGAGCAAAGAACAGCGCGAACAGTATGAAGCGCAGTTGAAGAAGAATTCCGAGGCCATCAAGAAGAACAAGGCTCTGAACGACACGTTCAACGCGGCTCAAGATGCTATGAAGGCTGCCGATGCCGAAACGGATCCGGCAAAGAAGGGGACCGATTATCAAACGGCGATTGACGCCCTGAACAAGGGCACCGAAATGGACGCGAATCAGGTGGCTATCTGGGACACCTTAGGTGAAGCATATGCGGGACTGGCGAGAACTCAAACAGGTGAAGCGCAGACGAAGTCTTACGACCAGGCAGTCGACGCGTACAAGAAAGGTTTAGCGATAAAGCCAGACGACGCCGCCGTTTACAACCAGATAGGGAACATCTACGGCTCGGAGAAAAAGATCCCGGAAGCGACGGAAGCTTTGAATAAGGCCGCGCAACTGAATCCTGCCATGGCACCAAAGGCCTATTTCAATATGGGCGCAAATATGGTCAATAGCGGGCATCCGGACCAAGCGGCGGACTTCTTCAAAAAGGCAGCCGATGCCGATCCGAACTATGCCGAAGCATGGTATCAGTACGGAAGTTTGCTGATGATGAAGGGTTCCGTGGATCCGAAGACCGGTCAACAGACATACCCTCCAGACACAATAACGGCTTTGAAGAAGTATCTGGAACTCGAGCCAAACGGCAAGCACGCGCAAGAAGCGACAGCGATGTTGCAGGCAATGGGCGAAAAGGTGCAGACCAACGTGACCGTTCCCGGCAAAAAGAAGAAATAGTGCCGTATCGCGCATCTATTTAATGTGAGCGGGATTCGTGCTCACACCCAGCAGTTAACGCCATGATTCGGGCCATCCTTGAGCTAGTCATCACAATCATTGTCGTCATGGCGGCGAGAGCGGTGTTGAGCAGCTTCTTGAGGGGATTATCTAAGGCATCAAGCGGCGGGTTTCAGCCTCCGCAACAAAATCAGGCTAGCAAGAACGCATCAGCTCCGAGCGGCGCTGCGGGTGAATTGCACAAAGATCCCGTTTGCGGCACTTACGTTTCCGAGTCGACTCGGTTCCGGCGGCAGGCTGGAGGACAAACCTTCTACTATTGTTCGGAAAACTGCCGCGAGAAGCATTCACTCGTGGCGCACTGATCCGAGACCTTCCTGCTGCTACAAAGGGAATAATGAACTGGACGGCGGTAGGCGCGTTCCTGATGGCCTTGGCCGTCGCTCTCGGGGCCTTCGGGGCGCATGGCTTGCGTGGCAGGCTGGACGCATACTCGATGTCGGTCTACGAGAAGGCGGTTTTCTATCACTTCGTACACGCGCTCGGCATCCTGCTCGTTTCGTTGCTGGCGCGTACCGGCGGAATCTCAAACGCAGCTCAGGCCCGCGTCGGCTGGTCGCTACTGATCGGAATTTTTCTATTCTCGGGAAGCCTGTACGCACTCGCCATTTCGGGAGTTCGTATGCTCGGGGCAATCACGCCAATCGGAGGGATCGCCTTCATTGTTGGTTGGTTGTGGCTTGCTTACGAGGCGCTCCGGGCAGTTCGCGCGCTTCGAGCTTGAGAGCGAACCTGGACCAAGGTCCGCGCTCCCAGCCCATCCGGCAAGTCGTACCGGCAAATAATTTCTGCATTCATGTTGGCTCCGCGGCTCTCTTCGATTTCAGTTTCCACTTCGGGTCCTTTGTAAAGCATCAAGGCTGAGCCTTGCCTCAACGCTCTCTTGAACAGATCAATCAGCTTGTGCATCGGCGCAACAGCGCGGGCGATGATAATCTCCGGCCGCTGCGCGAACGCCTTGTCTTCCGCGCGCTCGGCGGCGACAGTCACGTTTCCCAAGTCGAGTGCTTCCACAGCGGAATCCAGAAAACGCGCTTTCTTGTGGATGGATTCCGCCAGCGTAAACTGCGTATCAGGTAAAACGATCGACAGCGGCAAGCCGGGAAACCCCGCGCCTGTTCCCGCGTCGAGAACACGCTTGGCGCATGCGAAATGTCTCCAGGGTGCGACCGAATCATAGACGTGCTTGATGGCCGCGTCCTGCGGATTGGTAATGCGAGTGAGGTTCATGGTCTCATTCGCCGCGACAATCAAGTGAAGGTGGTGAGCCGCCTTGACAATCAGCCGCGCCCGGTGCGGCAGTTCGACCGGCAACACACGATCCAGTTCCTCCTCGAACTGCACGCTTCCATCATGGCACTCACAATAGTGAAGCTACATTTCATACGCGAACATAGGAGTACATGCTTAGAGCTGGGATCGTTGGTCTTCCCAACGTGGGAAAGAGTACGCTGTTCAACGCGGTCACACAGACCCGGAAAGCGCTGGCGGCTAATTATCGGTTTTGCACGATTGAGCCGAACACCGGAATAGTAACCGTACCGGACGACCGTTTGGGCGTGCTCGCAAAAATGAGCGCGTCCCAAAAGATTATTCCCGCCGTATTCGAATTTGTCGATATCGCCGGGCTGGTGAAGGGCGCAAGCAAAGGAGAAGGTTTAGGGAATCAATTCCTCGGTCACATTCGGGAAGTGGACGCAATCGTTCAGGTTGTGCGCTGCTTTGACGATTCGAATATTGAACACGTGATGAACACCATAGATCCGGTTCGCGATATCGAGATCGTCAACACGGAACTTGTGCTGGCGGATTTGGAATCCGTCGAGAAGAGGAAGAGCAAGCAGCAGAAAGCGGCCAAGGGCGGCGACAAGAAAGCCATCGCCGAGTTGGATCTACTGGATAAGCTAGGAAGCCATCTGGACGCGGGGAAGACAGTTGTTACCGCGGATCTTTCGCCTGAGGAGAAG
Source organism: uncultured Acidobacteriaceae bacterium (assembly GCA_963762495.1). Lineage (GTDB taxonomy): Bacteria > Acidobacteriota > Terriglobia > Bryobacterales > Bryobacteraceae > Bog-105. Next base: position 217,541 of record CAVXKZ010000025.1, on the reverse strand, counting down.
ACCATGGTGAAAGGATTTTTTCTACTCACCTCGAAGCCGACACTGTTTGCCTGCAATGTCGCCGAAGGAGACTTGGCGACAGCCGGCGAAAACAAGTATGTCGCGCAGGTGAGGAACTATGTTGGCGAGCATCACGACACAGGCGCTGTTATCGTTTCGGCCGAAATTGAATCTGAGCTGGTCACATTATCGGAAGAAGAACGGGCGGAGTACTTAGCCGGCTTAGGAGTCACCGACACGGGCGCTAGCAATCTCATCAGCGAAGCTTATACGCTGCTAGGACTGCGAACGTACCTTACCACGGGTGAAAAAGAGACGCGCGCCTGGACGATCCACGCGGGCGACAAAGCGCCGCAAGCGGCGGGAGTGATTCACTCCGATTTCGAAAAAGCCTTTATCTCGGCTGAGTGCGTTTTCTACGACGACTTAGTGGCTGCGGGCTCATTTGCCCGAGCGCGCGAACTGGGGAAGCTGCGAACCGAAGGTAAAGAGTACGTTGTGCAAGATGGCGACGTGATCGAGTTCAAGACGTACGTTTAGCTCCGGCTTCGCTACTTTTCTTGATTGAACAACCCCGGACGATCGATCTGCTCGCCACGGAACATGACGTAATTGATGTGTTCGGTGTTGGCAATGTCCTGCAATGGATCTCCGTCCACCAGGATCAGCGTGGCGTCGCGGCCCTTCTGGATGAACCCAATGCGGTCGTCGGCATGCATCCATTTCGCCGCGTTGTAGGTAGCCGCTTGCAACGCAACGGCCGGAGGTATGCCGGCTTTCACCCATAATTCCATTTCGTGCTGAACCGTCGGGCCGTGGATCACTAGCATATTGCCCGCGTCGCTACCAGCTATCAAAGTGACTCCAGATTTGTAAGCATTCAGCAGGTTCTGATTCGCGCGGGCAAAAGCCTGTTTGAAAAACGCCGCCTTTTCACTCGGCTTCTGCTTCTTGACCATTTCGCGAGTCGCCTCTATCAGATCTGGCGGACCAACCTGCTGTAGCAGCGATTCATTCAACAAGTCGGCATTCCCAGACAACATGTCCGCCATGGCTTCGAAGACGCTGAGTGTTGGATCATACGCGATTGACTTACTCTTCATCGCGGTAAACGTCGCATCCGGAACAACATCAACCATCGAACCGTGCTCGATACTGTTTGTGCCCGCGTCCACTGCATCCTTCATATCCGCGGAACTGCCTGTATGAGTTGCGGACGGCAAGCCATCCTTTCTTGCCTGTGTGACGATCGCGTCGTAGATGCCGGTGTCAAGGCGGTTGAACAGGCCCCAACCGGCGTTCCCGGATTCCAACACGGCCTTGATGCAGTCGACATGTGCATCCCGCAAGCGCGTCGACTTGGCTTCGCGCCTGATCCGCGGACCTTGGCAGTCTTACGAACTGCTCCTCCCCTTCTTTGCGCAGGTTCTCGGGCAAGAATTTCAGGAGCTCAGTCGGATGGCCCCCCTCAGCGGTAAACAGCGGCCCACAAGCGAACACCTGCGCGCCAAGATAGTTGCCGGAATCGACGTCCTTGCGAAGCTCCAGGACCTGATTCAGCCAGTCTCCAGTACTTCGGACCGCGGTGACTCCGCTGTAGAGATAAGCGGCGAGTCTGCGCTTGCCCGCATTCGGATCCGCATATTTGGACGGATCGGCGTACACTCCGCCGGGCGCGCCGAGATGCACGTGCATGTCGATTAAACCGGGAAGCAGAGTTTTGCCGGAGGCGTCGACGATTTCCGCGTCGAGCCGCTTAGGATCGCTTGGGGGCGTGCCATAAACCTGAACGATCTTCCCTTCCCGCACTAGCACTGCGCCTTTGTCGATCACAGTCCCGTTCCCGACAAAGATCCGGGCATTTTGAAACAGCACCGAGCGATTCCGCATCAGATTGCGCGATAGAATTTTCGCCTGCTCAATGTTTTGCTTGGAATACGTTTGATACGCGCCCATGATAAAGAACGGCGCAAGTACAGCCACGATCCACAGCTTCGCGGTGCCGGCAATCTTCTCTTCCTTCTCCCAGCGGAACAGCTTGACGCCTATGAACAGAGCAACGCCGAGCGTAATGATCAGGCCCACCACGGAGGCGAGATTTTTCCATGCGCTTTCGCCGTTGATCATGATCGCTTGCATGCCTTGAAACAGGTAGGTAGACGGCAGAAACTGCGCGATCTGCTGAACCCAAATCGGCATGATGCTGGTGGGGAATGTGGCGCCGCTCAGGAACAGCATCGGTAGATAGAAAATCTGGATTAAAATGTTCCCTTCCTGGGCCGAGTTGACGACCGCGGCGATGATCATTCCGAGCGAACGAAATGCCAATACTCCGATGGAGACAAAAACGAACAGCGATAACAGGTTGTGAGGAACCGGCGCCCCATACAGAACCCGCCCAAACAACAGGAACAGGACAACCACTGGAAGAAACGCGGCTAAGCCCGACACTAGCGACGCTACCAGCACGGGTGCGGCAGTAATGGGAGCTACTTTAAACCGTCGCAAGACGTTGGTTTCGCGGTCCTGCACGGTTCGCATGCCCGCGCCGAAAAAGCCGTTTCCGAGAACGCTGATCATCAACACCATCGCAATTACCTGCTGCATGGCTGCAGGACTCTGCCGAGCATCGAATAACTGCGCGAACATGAAAAAAAAGACAAGTGGAAACAGATAACTGAAGAACAGGATCGAACGGTCACGGCCCATCAATCGTAAATTGCTTTTGATTTGCGCTATGTATGCCTTCATCTACTCGCGCAGCCTCCGGCCGGTTAACTCGATGAACACGTCTTCAAGGGTTGGCCGCTTGAGATGTATGTCAAGCAGCTTCAAATTGCGCTGGTCGATCCATTTGACAAGTTCGACGATAGTAGCGGCCGGCGAGTTCGTCTGCATCGCGAGCGTTCGGCCATCGTCCTCCACCGTATGTCTCTCGTTCCTTAACGCTTCGGGCAGTTGCTCGATCGGCATCGCCTCATTCGTCGTGACCTCCACCAGCGTTAACCCCAAAACCCGCTGCTGAATCTCGCGCGGCGTGCCCTGCTCAATGATCTTGCCATTATCGATAATGGCAACGCGATCGCAGAGCCGCTCGGCCTCTTCGATGTAGTGGGTTGTGATCAGAATGGAACGGCGGTCCTCTTTCAGTTCCTGAATGACGCCGTGAATTTCGTGGCGTACTTGAGGATCCAGGCCAGTAGTCGGCTCGTCGAGAAACAGAAGAGCCGGATCGTTCAGCAAAGCCAGCGCCAAAGCGACCCGCTGTTTCTGTCCACCGGAAAGAGACTTATAGTATGCGTCTTTCTTCTCCCATAGCTGCAACCGCTTCAAGAGCTTGTCCCGATCCGCCTGCCTGTCATAGAAGGCCGCGAACAGATCGAGCGCTTCGTGAACTTTGATCTTGTCCGGCAGATTTGTCGCTTGAAGACATACTCCGATACGGTTCTTGATGTCCCTACTCTGCAAGGCGGGATCGAAGCCGAGCACTGAGACCTCTCCGCCGGTACGCGGCCGCAATCCCTCCAGGATCTCGATCGTGGTGGTCTTTCCCGCCCCGTTTGGCCCGAGTAAGCCGAAAACCTCGCCGGTTTCAATTTGGATGTCTATCCCGCGGACAGCCTGGACATCGCCGTACGACTTGCGAAGGTCTCTAACGAGAACAGCAGGCGATTCGCTCATGTTCTAGAACAGTATGCACAATCCTCGAATAGATACGGCTTTCGCGCGATGAAAGTTCGAGATTTCACGACGAACCGTGGCTCGCTCCAGACAGTTCGCCGCGAATAAGATCGTCATATGTTTCGCGCCGCCGGGCAACCGTGACATTGGCCCCAGCCACCAGCAATTCGCAGGGACGCGCGCGGGAATTGTAATTCGAAGAAAGAACAAATCCGTAGGCGCCAGCGGCGCGAATCGCCAGAAGCTCGCCGCTTTCGACCGGAGGCATGTCACGACCGCGCGCGAAGAAATCGCCTGTCTCACAGATTGGTCCGACAATATCCGCATGCACCAAAGCGCCGCTGTCAGGCTGCAAAACTGGCACAATTTCGTGATGCGCTTGGTACAGAGCGGGGCGAATCAGGTCATTCATCGCGCTATCCACGATCACAAACGTTTTTTGTCCGTTTCTCTTAACAAGCAGCACCCGGGTCAGGAGTACGCCGGCTTCCGCCACAATGGAGCGTCCGGGCTCTAGCATTAACGTCAAGTCGTGCCTCGCAAGCTTCGGCCGAAGTTTCTGAGCGAAAGTCTCAACTGCCGTCGGCCGCTCGCTGGAACGGTAAGCAACCCCCAAACCCCCTCCCAGGTCCAAATTGCGAATCATGATGCCGCGAGAGCGCAGTGACGCGATCAGCGCGAGCGCTTTGTCAGCCGCTTCCAGTAAAGGATCGATGTCCAAGAGCTGCGATCCGATATGGCAGCTCACGCCTTCCGGCAAAAGGCCCGGCAGTTGAGCGGCACTCTGATAGAGTGATTCGGCAGCGGCGATATCAACTCCAAACTTGTGCTCGCGAAGACCAGTGGAAATATACGGATGCGTAATCGCATCGACATCGGGATTGACGCGAATGGCAATGGATGCCGTTTGACCGAGTGAATTCGCGATCCGCGAAATGGTCTCGATCTCCATTTCCGATTCGCAGTTGAAACTGTGAATCCTCTGCTCCAAGGCAAATTCGATTTCCGAAGCTGTCTTTCCGACACCCGAAAAGACCACTCTTCCGGGATTACCGCCGGCCTTAAGCACGCGATGCAGTTCGCCGCCCGAAACGATATCGAATCCCGCGCCCTCTTCGGCCAATAGCCGCAGCACGGCAAGGTTCGAATTTGCCTTTACGGAATAACAGATACTGAGAGGCAGACCCGAAAATGCGTCGCGATAGGCGCGAAAACGGCTCAGAATAGCGGCGCTGGAATAAACATAGGCCGGAGTCCCGTATCTTTCAGCAACCGAGGCGAGGTCAACCTGTTCACAGAAAAGCTTCCGGTGCTCATATCGAAAAGAGTCCGTCATCCGGTTACAGGACTTTGAGCACGATCACGGTTTGATCGTCAGTCAGTGGAGTGGCGCCGCGAAACTTGTCAATATCGGCAAAAATCTCGTCGGCGAGCTGCTGGGGGCTGGCTCCGAAATTGGAGATCACGACTTTTTCCAACCGCTTGCGGCCATAGCTTTCTAGATCTTCAGTTATTTTCGACTCCGGCACAGCGCCCGCTTCTTCCCCGAGTTGGTCCTCCACTCCATCCGAATAGAGAACGAGAAGATCGTCCGGTTCTGCCACGATCCGGACCTGCTCGTAGGTTTGATCTTCGAGCAACCCGATCGGCACGCCTTCCGCGCGGGCTTCGATGATTTCACCCTTCCGGCACAGCATAGGCGGAAGCGTTCCGGCGCTTACAACTGAGAACGTTCGGGTACGCGCTGACCAAACTATAAGCGAAAGAGTCGCATACTGCGCATCCACTCTACGCTCCAGAAGCGCGTCGTTGAGCAACTTCATCAGATCTGAGGGACTTCGCCGTCTGGCAGCCATGGTTCGCAACAAACCCGAGATAAGCGCGCCATATAACGCGGCCGCAGCGCCTTTTCCGCTCACATCGCCGAAAGCAATGAGCGTGTACTCGTCCCCGTGCTCGAAGAAGTCGTACAAATCGCCGCTGATCGCGCGCGCCGGCCGGGTATTCAGGCCAACCTCAACGCCCAGAATCTCGGTAATCGAGCGCGGCATCAGTACGGATTGCAGCTTGTATGCCGCTTGCATATCCTGCTCCATCCTCTGCTCACGCTGGGCCAATTCCTCGTACAAACGCGCATTCTCCACTGAAGTCGATATCTGCGGAGCCAGCAAACTCAACGCCCGCACGTGATCGTCTGTGAAGAACGCAAGTTTTGTACTTTCCAGATCAACCACCCCGATCATCCGGTCTCTCAGAATCAGCGGGACAGCTACTTCCGAACGAACATCGCTGTGCGAAGCGATATAGCGTGGATCCTGCGTCACGTCGGCGACGCGAATCACTTCACGGCTCTGAGCCGCCGCACCTGTGATACCTTTCCCGAATTCGATATTCTCGACTGTGGTTTTCTCGTCGTAGCGCTGGCTGAAACGGCAGCGAAGGAGTTTTCGATCCTCATCATAAAGGAAAATACTGAACGCGTCGAAACTGATCAACGCGTGGATCGTCACTGCAATCTTCGTTAGCAGTTCGTCGACATCGAGGATGGAACTGAACTCATGTGAGAGGTGCGCCAGCACGCGCAAAGTGCGGTTCTGGCCTGCAACGCGGCGGTACAGTCGCGCGTTGTCGATGGCTGTGCCAACGCGGCTCGCAATGAGTGCCAGCAAAGCGCTGTCGTGTTCGGAAAACGCATTCAATCGCGTCGACTGGAGATCGATCACCCCCACGACCTTCCCGCGAACCAGCATCGGAACTGTCAATTCGGCGCGAACGGCATCCAAGGCGTTGAGATACCGCGGATCGGTGCGGACATCGCCGACAAGTATCGGCCGCCGGCTCTGAGCCGCTGAGCCGGTGATACCCTCTCCCGGGCCGATCAAAAGGCTCTTTGCCACTTCATCGCGATGGCCGATCGAATAGCGCATCCTGAGGGTGCGGGAGCGCTCGTTATAGAGAAGGATCGCGAATAGCTCATACGGGATGACTTCCTTCACAATCTCGGCCACATTCGCCAGCAAGCGATCCAAATCGAGTGTTTCCGCTGTGATCGTGCTGACTTGGAGCAGAAAATCGAGCAGTTCGGCACGTTCCCGGAATCGTACTTCGGATTTTCGAGGAGTGGCCATCAATAGCCCTCAGGGTTCCCGCCTGGCACTTTCGCGCCGGAAAGTGGAATAGGACGTTTCTGCTCGGGTTCACCGTTCACTTCATTCATGATCTGCACGCCGGAGCTTGTTCCAATCCGATTTGCCCCGGCCGCCACCATTTGCCGAAGCGCTTCCAGCGATCGGATGCCACCAGACGCTTTCACGCCAATATTTTCGCCCACGGCTTCCCGCATGAGCTTGATGTCTTCAACCGTCGCGCCGCCCTTCGAGAACCCTGTCGATGTTTTTACAAAATCAGCGCTCGATTGCACCGCCAGCCTGCAAGCGGTGACTTTCTCCTTCTCGGTCAGCAAGCACGTTTCGAGGATCACCTTAAGAATTGCGCCGTGCGAATGCGCGATATCGGCCAAATCCGCTATTTCTTTGCCGACAATGTGATATTCGGATGATCGCAACGCTCCGATGTTCAGCACCATATCCAGCTCACCAGCTCCGCGGACCAAGGCGAGTTCGGCCTCCGCTATTTTGGTACGCGCATCATTGGCGCCGAGCGGGAAGCCAATAGTGGTACACACCTTCACGGCGCCTTCCACGGCTCCCACCGCGAATGGAACCCAGAACGGATTCACGCAAACGGAAGCGAAGCCGAATTTGCGAGCTTCGGCACAGATACAAGCGATCTCCTCTTCCGAAGCCTCGGGCTTCAGAAGGGTGTGATCGATCAACGAAGCAACGTGCGAATCTGGCAACTTCTCGTCAGGAATCACTTTTCTGGAGGAATCAGGAAGCGAGATTCGGGTGCCGTCGAGCACCTACGTTGGTCAAGCATAGCATGCAAGCTACGCCGTTCCCCGCCGCGTCTGTCCGTACCAGCGTGCCAGCCAATTCGGCGAACAGCCAAGCCAGTAAAGAGCCTGCAAAGTTGTCCAGTGTACTAACATCAGGGCGAAGTTGCGCTGCTCAAAGCGGCGCGAGGATGTGACGATTCGGCAGTCGAGACGCGCGAAGCGGCCCTTCGCCCGCAAGCGGCGGAGCAGGTCCAGGTCTTCAAACAAAGCCAGTCTCTTGAACCCCCCGATCTTCTCGTATACTGAGCGGCGAACGAAAATACCTGAATCGCCATAGGAAAGCCCGAGAAAACGAAGGAAGGGATAAATAGCCGTGAGTACTCGTGCGGCGCGCGACGTACCATCGAATGTCAATCCGAAATTCCCTGCTCCGATGGCTGGATCGCGCAAAGCGTTTTCTATTTCTTGAAGGGCGTTTGCCGGAGGGACAGTATCGGCGTGGACGAACCAAAGCGCCTCCCCAGTCGCCCTCAGCGCTCCCGCGTGCATTTGGTGACCACGCCCTCGTTCGGAGCGAATCACACGAACACTTCGCGAACAGGCGATCTCGACAGTACGGTCCGCGCTTCCTCCATCGGCGACAATAATCTCCTTCTCGCCTGCAAGCCGCTCCAGTGCATCAAGTGTTGTCCCGATTTGAGCTTCTTCGTTCAGCGCCGGGACGACAATGCTAATGAGCATCTGAGCTGTGTTCCAATCGCGCTTCCCGGCTCAGCCAGGCGCGTGTTTCAGGAGCGCCGTCCGGATTACGCCAGAGTTCCTCGGCCAACCGCCGCAAATCGTCGGGCGTGTCTACGTCAAAGCCGGCCGCGATCTGGCCGACTGTCATGCCATGCTCTTCGAGGCGTTTGTTCATCGCCTCCGCCGTTTCACAGCAACTCCAAGGAAGACCGGCGAACAGGCCGGGCCAACAGCTCCGCAAGCCTAACAAATAGAAGCCGCCATCCTCGCTTCGGCCTATCACCGCATCGTATCGATCTAGCAGTTCGATAGCCTCCATCAATTCGCTTGGTCCGATAAAAGGGCTGTCCGCGCCGATCGCGAGCGCGGCAGGAGCGCTCCGAAGTGCGCTGCATCAAGATCCGTTCCAGGCGCGCACCCAGGTCGCCGTCTCCCTGAAACCAAAGATCTCCCTCATTTAGTTGGACAGGAAAAGCGCCCGGCTTGTCGGTCGCCAGTACGGGCCGCGCTCCAGTTACGGACGATACCGCGCTCCACACATCACTCAACATAGCCGATGCAAGGGCGGCAGCGCCGTCTTCCCCCAGAACTCCAATCAGCCGTGTCTTTACTTGTCCCGCAATGGGCGGCTTGGCAAAGACGCAGACGGGAACGCCGACGGCCACTCCTCAGTATCGCCGGGCGCGCGCCCGATTGCGATACTGCAACTGTGTTTGCCGCACAGCAGAATTTCGATGCCACTCTTGCGCAATCCAGCCTGCCACCGCTGCGCAGATCGCAGGTCACTACGGTTCAGATCAACGTGGGAAAGGTTTGCAATCAGGCCTGCCGGCATTGTCATGTTGACGCCGGGCCGAAGCGAACCGAGAGCATGTCTCGCGAAACGGCGGACCGGGTACTCATGCTTCTTACCCGCAGCAACCAGCCGAGGGTTGTCGATATAACCGGCGGCGCACCCGAACTGAATCCCCATTTTCGACATTTGGTCGAGGAGTGCCGCCTGCGCGGCCTACATGTGATCGACCGCTGTAATTTGACCATTCTGCTGGAGCCCGGGTTTGAGAGTTTGGCGGACTTCCTCGCCAGTAACAGTGTCGAAATCGCCGCCAGCCTGCCCTGTTACACGCGCGAAAACGTGGATCGGCAGCGCGGCCGCGGCGTATTCGACAAGAGCATCCAAGCTCTGCAACTACTAAACAAGATCGGCTATGGGGTTTCGGACGAACTACCCTTGAATCTGGTTTATAACCCGCTCGGCCCCTCATTGCCTCCGCCCCAGGAGGCTTTGGAGGCCGATTACAAGCGTCATCTATTTGAAAACTTCGGCATTCGATTCAATCGGCTTGTTCACCATCACAAATATGCCGATTAGCCGCTTCGCCGAGGTCCTCGTACGCAACGGAACCCTAGAAAGCTATTCCGAATTGCTCGTCGGCAATTTCAATCGAGCAACTGTAGACGAAGTAATGTGCCGCTCGCTGATAAGCGTCGGCTGGGACGGCAGGCTGTACGATTGCGATTTCAACCAGATGCTGGAGATTTCCATCCCGGCGCGCCTGACGATTTGGAGTATCGACACATTCGACACGCTGGCAAACCGGCACATCGCGACAGGGACTCACTGTTTCGGGTGCACGGCGGGCGCGGGCTCGAGCTGCGGCGGCAAACTTACATAGTTGATTGCGTCCGTAGGCCGTAGAATCGTTCTTTACGAGACGATGACGAGACGAACCTTTCTTCCAGCGCTTGCCGGAAGTTCCGCGGTACTTTCCGTTGCGCTTCCGCAAACGAATCCGGTCACGCGAAAGGGGCGCCTAAAGCAGAGTGTCACCAAAGGAGTTTTTCGCGGACGGCAGATGACAATCGATGACATGTGCCGGGCGGCGGCGCATGCTGGCATCTACGGCTTTGATCTGATCGACACTCCCGATTGGCCGATTCTCAAGAAATACAACCTCGTCCCTACCATGATGCCGGGGTACGCTGGCACGATTCCCGACGGAATCAATCGAAAAGAGAATCACGACCGCTTGGAAAAATCGACGCACGAAGGGATCGACCTCGCCGCAGCCGGCGGTTGCCCAAATCTAATCACCCTTTCAGGAAGCCGGCGAGGCATGTCTGACGAAGAAGGCGCGGAGAATTGCGTCGCTTTCCTAAACCGCGTCAAGTCTCATGCCGAAGACAAGGACGTCACCATCTGTCTGGAGCTATTGAACAGCAAGGTGAATCACCCCGATTACATGTGCGATCACTCGGTCTGGGGCGTCAATGTGATGAAGCGCGTTAACTCACCGAGGGTGAAATTGCTGTATGACATCTACCACATGCAGATCATGGAGGGCGATATCGTCCGCACCGTCCGCGAGGACATCCAATACATTGCCCATTTTCATACCGGTGGAAATCCAGGAAGGCATGAGATCGATCAGACGCAAGAGCTGAACTATCATTTTGTCGCTCAGTCAATCGCAGACCTCGGTTTCACTGGCGTGGTTGCGCATGAATACACGCCGGTCAGGGATCCTTTCAGTTCCCTCGCCCAGGCAGTCGATATATTTACCGTTTGAGGGCTGAAACGGATATGGTTCTCACAAGAATGATCACGGTGTTTTTTGCGGTCGCGTTTCTTGCGATGGCGCAGCAGCACCAACCCACACCCATGCCCCGGCAGCAAGGTACCGAAGACCCTGCAGCAATAGAACGTGGCCAAGCTCTGTTTCGTTCAAGCTGCGGTTTTTGCCACGGGAATGACGCCACCGGCTCTCGTGCTCCCGACCTGCTGCGCTCGCCTATCCTGCTGCACGACGATCACGGCAACCTGCTCGGCCCGCTCATTCGCAACGGGCGACCGGACAAAGGCATGCCGAGCTTCGCGGCTCTGAAGGACGACCAAGTGGCCGATATTGTCGCTTTTCTTCACCATCAGGCCAGTGCGGCACTGCACAGCGCCCGTGTTCCCGGCGATTACCCGTTATCGAGGCTGCTGACCGGCAATGCCGTGGCCGGCAAGGCATACTTTTACGGAGCGGGCGGCTGCTCGAACTGTCACTCTGTGACGGGAGATCTGGCCGGTGTTGCCAAGAGATTCTCGCCTATCGATCTGCAACAGGAGATGGTCTACCCGTCAAAGAAGAAGATTGGCAGAACGGCGGTTGTGACCCTCGGCAGCGGCGAGCGATACGAAGGGAAATTGGTCCATTACGATGAGTTCGGCGTCGCGATTATCGGCCAGGACGGCTGGTACCATTCCTGGCCGCTGGCGAACATAAAAGTCGAGATACACGATCCGCTGGCAGCGCATCGCGAGCTGATGAGCAAATACACCAGCGCCGACATTCACAATCTCTTTGCCTATCTGGAGACTCTGAAATAGTCATGAAGACACGCAACGCGGCTCTTCTGCTGGTGCTGGCGGTTACCACTCTTCGTCGCGGCCGATGAGGGATTGAAGCCGCAGGATCTGCTGAAACCCCTATCCACCGATTGGCCCACATTCAACGGCGACTACTCGGGCAAGCGCTTCAGCGCCCTTTCGCAGATCAATCAGAGTAACGTCCAAAAGCTGACACTCGCCTGGGTTTTGCAACCTCAGTCGGTCGGCATTAAATCAACACCGCTTGAAGTGAACGGGATGCTGTACTTCACGACGCCCGATAATGTCTGGGCGGCCGATGCCCGCACGGGGCGGATCGTTTGGCATTACTACCGCGAATCGACCGGCGATCATATCGGCCAGCGCGGCGTGGGCATGTACGGTGAATGGCTGTATTTCGAAACTCCCGATTCCCACCTGATCTCGTTGAACGCGAAGGACGGAACAGTGCGATGGAACATTGAGCTCGCGGACCCGAAGCTCGGTTATTTTGCTACGATGGCGCCTCTAGTCATCCGCAATCACGTGATTGTCGGCGTCTCCGGGGACGTGACCGACATACCAGGTTTTCTCGAATCCGTTGATCCCGAAACGGGAAAAACACAGTGGAAATGGTGGACTGAGCCGAAGCCCGGTCAGCCCGGTGCGGAAACCTGGCCGCAGGGCACGGACGCGATTTCGCATGGCGGCGGCATGACCTGGATGACCGGCACGTATGATCCCGATCTGAATCAACTTTACTGGGGCACTGGCAACCCGAATCCGGTTTTGAACGGCGACATTCGAAAGGGAGAAAATCTCTACACCTGCTCGATAGTTGCTTTGAACCCGGATACAGGCAAGCTGCTTTGGCACTTTCAGCCTTCGCCGCACGATACGCACGATTGGGACGCGGTGCAGACGCCCGTCGTTTTCGACGACGAATATCAAGGAGTACATCGCAAGCTGCTGGCCCAAGCTAGCCGCAACGGGTATTTTTTCGTTTTGGATCGAACCACCGGTGAACACATTCTGACGGCCCCCTTTATCTCGACAGATTGGGCGGAGGGTATCGACCAGCGCGGCGAGCCGATTCCGAATCCGGACAAGGAGCCGAAGCCGAATGGCGTACTAGTTTCTCCCGGATCGGATGGAGCAACCAACTGGCTGGCGCCGAGTTTCGACCCCAACACCGGATTGTTTTATGTCAGCGCACGTCGCCTCTGGAGCATTTTTTATATGACCGCTGAAGGCAAGCCGGAGGGGTGGGCCGGTCGCGACCGGAATCTTTGGGCGGATTCCACACTGGAAGCGATCGATTACAAGACCGGCAAAGTCGGCTGGAAGCACGAGATCGGCGATGGCGAAGGCAGTGCCGGTATCCTCACGACGGCCGGCAATCTGATTTTTACTGCCGATAACTCGGACAACTTGCTGGTCCTCGATCCGCAAACAGGGAAAACACTTTGGCATATGAATCTGGGTGCGCGCATGGAAGCCGGCCCGAGCACGTACCAACTCGATGGACGGCAGTATCTGCTCACTCCCGCGGGAGGACTGATTCTCGCCTGGACCCTTCCGCAGGATTAGAAATCATCATCTGGGTTGAGGAGATCAAAGGCCGCTAAAACAAAAGCCGCCCAATGCACCGGCTCGGCGAAGTCCTTTGCGCCGGAAGTGGGCTTGTGCAACTGCAAAATGCCTGCCCGACGGCGGCGCGTGTTGCGTTCTCGCCCGCGATCACCTCATCAACTGGAACGCTGGCCTCCACCGCGGCCCTGTCCAAGCGTGAAAAAGCCAGACGTTCATACCGGGTACGGCCTGGGTCTTCTGCGCTGAAGCGAAACAGGATTCACTCACTCTGTCCTTAAACGCGCTTCCCGGAGACCTTTCCCATCGAGAGATCATCTAAAGAGGACTCAATGAAGGAAAGCCGTGGATAAGCCAAGCCAATCCGAGCGTCTTAAGACACTCCTGCCCGAAGTCTGGGCGCTCATGAAACCACGCCGAAGCCTGCTGCTAGCGGGCGCCGCACTTATGGTGGTCAACCGCGTCTGCGGACTCGCCCTGCCGATCAGCTCGAAATATCTCATCGACAACGTCATGCGCAAAGGCCAGATCAGGCTGCTCGTGCCGATTGTGCTGGCCGTCATTTTCGCCACCATAATCCAGGGCGTGACTTCGTTTTCACTCACCCAGCTTCTTTCTAAGTCCGGCCAGCGACTCATTTACGAAATGCGCGTCCGCATACAGGAACACATCGGCAGGCTTCCGGTTGGCTTCTACGACGCAAACAAGACTGGAACGCTGGTCTCGCGCATCATGAGCGATGTCGAGGGCGTCCGCAACCTCATCGGAACCGGATTGGTGGAGTTGGCGGGAGGCCTCCTCACCGCAATTATTTCGACCGTCCTGCTCTTCCGCACCAGCGCCACCATGACGTCTTTCGTCTTGATTATTTTGATCGCGTTCGGTCTGGTGCTACAGCGCGCTTTCAAAACCGTCCGCCCCATCTTCCGAGAGCGCGGCAAGATCACCGCTGAAGTGACCGGACGCCTGACCGAAACACTTGGGGGCGTGCGGGTCATCAAGGGTTATCACGCTGAGAAGCGCGAAGCCGGGGTGTTCGCCGCCGGGGCCCAGCGCCTGCTCGACAACGTCTTGCAATCGCTGACCACTATTTCCCTTATGACCCTGGCCTCGACCGTTCTCATGGGCCTTGTCGGGGCGCTCATTATGTTCCTCGGCGCGCGCCAGGTCGCCGCTCACCGCATGGATATCGGCGACTTCGTCATGTACACTTCACTCCTTGCCTTCATGATTGCGCCGGTAGTCCAGATCGTAAACATCGGTACCCAGATCTCCGAAGCGCTGGCCGGACTCGAGCGTACTCGGCAAATTCTGCGGGAGCGCCCGGAAGATGAAGATCCGCTACGTTCAACCGTGCTGCCCGTCATCGACGGCCATGTCCAATTCGAGCACGTTTCTTTCGCTTACGAGGAAGGAAGACCAGTGCTGCACGATATGTCTTTCGACGCGCGGCCGGGGACCGTCACCGCGCTGGTTGGCTCGTCGGGTTCCGGCAAATCCACCATGATCGGCCTGATCACGGCGTTTCATTCGCCAAACGGAGGCAAGGTCCTGGTGGACGGATTCGATCTCTCCACCGTGGCGCTTTCGAGCTATCGTCTGCAACTTGGGCTGGTGTTGCAGGATTCGTTTCTCTTTGACGGAACCATCCGCGAGAACGTAGGCTTCTCTCGTCCGGCCGCCACCGAACAGGAGATTCTGGAGGCGTGTCGCATCGCACGCGTTGATGAGTTCGCGGAAAATTTCCCGGCCGGTTATGACACCATTGTGGGCGAGCGGGGCGTTAAGCTGAGCGGTGGTCAGAAGCAACGTGTTTCCATCGCCCGCGCGATTCTGGCGGATCCGCGCATTCTCATCCTCGACGAAGCCACCTCCAGCCTCGATTCCGAATCGGAAGCGCTGATCCAGACCGGCCTTTCCTATCTCATGCAGGGCCGGACGACGTTCGTGATTGCCCACCGCCTTTCGACCATCCGGCGAGCCCATCAAATACTAGTCATCGAGGGCGGTCTCATCATCGAACGCGGGAACCATGCGGAACTGTATGCGGCAGGAGGCCGCTACTACGATCTCTATACGCGTCAGCACGGAGTGGAATCGAACCTATTCCTCGCGCCTGGGGAAGGCGATGAGGTTGAAGAGTCCGTAGTCTGACGCAGCTTTCCCGCGAACAGCTATTCAGGGAACATTTAGGCCGCTCAACGCGTAAAGCCGTGTGATATTCTCGGGACCCGGCCAAATACGGCCCGACGGAGGCGTAAAGCAAATGAAGAAATATCTATATGTTGGAATCGGCTTACTTCTTGCCATCTCCCTGACAAGGGCGCAAGACGAGAAAAGCCAAGCCAAAGCTACAGGCGACCGGGTGCTCAAGGTGAAGCTCCATTACACGGGCGCGGGAACGGTGGACGAGAAGCACCGAATCTTCGTAGTTCTGTTCGATTCGCCTACCTTCACCAGCGGCGGAGCTATGCCGATCGCAGGGAAGTCTGCGACTGGAAAAGACGAGATCGTCACCTTTTCGGGCGTTACGACTTCGCCGGTCTATGTAGCCGCCTCGTACGACCCGAGCGGCAATTATGACGGGCAATCGGGACCGCCGCCATCAGGCGCCTCCCTGGGGATGTTTAGCAAGACTCCGGGAACACCTGAACCGATCAATATCGAGCCGGGGAAAACCATGCAGGTTGAAGTGGCCTTCGACGACGCAAACAAGATGCCGTGAACGGCGGTTCTGGTCGAGGCCGCCGTCCCACATTCCCGGGCGCGGATACTGGCCTAAAGCCCTCCCCAAAATAGCGTGCTATTCTGACGCCAGCCGCTCGAATGTATGCGTCTGCGTGCTGTGCGTTCCGCGACCTTGCCGAGCTCGGCGCTCGTTAGCGCAATCCGCGCCTCTGTGCGTGCCCGCCTGAAGATCCGCACCGTCAAATATACACGTTCTGGCCGTCACCTCTCAGCCGGTCTCCAACGTCTTGCTATCCAGACGCGTTTTGTCGAAGCGTTTACGCTGAGGATAGCCCGGCGCGTTAGAGACTGGTAATTCAGGTGTTCGAATTCTTCTTCAAATACCCGGCCAGCGCCTTCGCGAAAGGTACTTTCGTGCTACTCGGTTCATGGCCGAAATGGGTACTTGTCCTTGGCATTCTTGCGGCAGCGGGTTCGCTTGGCTGGATCGTCTGGCGTAGCCGCGGCCAGGCGTCCCGTTCGGTTCGAGGGCTCAGGATGGCCGTGATTTGGATCCTGCAATCCCTCACGCTCGCCGTTCTTCTACTTCTCCTCTGGGAGCCCGCGATCAGCGTGACAGCTCTTAAGCCTCAACAAAATATTGTTGCCGTGGTGATCGACGACAGCCAAAGTATGGGCGTCAACGACACCGGCAGGCCGCGCGAGCAGGCGGCCATCGATTTGCTGAATAGCGGGCTCATCAAAAGCCTTCAGCGCCGCTTCCAGGTTCGGCTTTACCGCCTTGGGAACGGCGTCAGCCGCATCCAGGGCCTCTCGGAAATCCAGGCTGGCGATCCTGCGACACAAATCGGCAAGGGTTTGCGCCAGCTTGCCGAGGAAGCGGCGACGTTGCCGATCGGCGCTGTCGTCCTGCTAAGCGATGGCTCCGATAACGCCGGAGGAATCGATCTCGACACCATGACCGAGCTTCAGCGCCGCCGTCTTCCGGTGAGCACGATCGGGTTCGGAAAAGACCAGCTTACAAACGACGTTGAACTGGACGGCCTGGACTTGCCTTCGAAAACGCTTCCTGGTTCGCGGCTACAAGCTGTTGTGACTGTCCGGCAGAACGGTTTCACAGGAAAGCACGCGAACCTTGTGATAACGGGAAGTGGGTCCGTCCTGGCCAGCAAGGACATCACTCTGCGTGCCGGACCGGAGCAACGGGAATCGGTTGAATTCAACGCCGCCAAGTCCGGCGTCCAAGAGATCGAGGCCAGAGTAGACCTTTTGCCGGGCGAAACCAACACGCGGAATAACCAGCTCGAGCGCGTCCTATCCATCGATACGGCGAAGAAACGGATTCTCTACGTCGAAGGCGAACCGCGCTGGGAGTTCAAGTTTATCCGGCGCGCGGTCGAAGATGACCCTGCGTTGCAAGTGGTCTCGATGCTTCGAACGACGCAAAACAAAATTTACCGGCAAGGCATCGAGACTGTCAATGAACTGGTGGATGGGTTCCCAAGTAAGCCGGAGGATCTCTTTCAGTATCAGGCGATTATTCTGGGCAGCGTGGAATCGGCCTTCTTTACGACCGAGCAACAGCAATCGATAAAAGAATTCGTAGACCGGCGCGGCGGCGGACTTTTGTTTCTCGGAGGCCGCTATTCTCTGGCGGATGGCGGTTATAACGTTCCGCCGTTTACAGAGTTGCTTCCAGTGATTCTACCCGCGCGAAAAGATACCTTCAGGCGCGATTTCGTGCCGGCCGAACTGACCGAGGCAGGGAAGAATAGTCTCGTGTGCCGAATCGAGAATAACGCCGAAAAAAGCGCCGATCATTGGGAAGTTCTGCCCTATCTCGCGAATTATCAAGATCCCGGGACGCCCAAGCCGGGAGCCACTGTCCTCGCACGCGTCGATGCTGGTGGAAACCGCATCCCGCTTCTTATCACAGAAAATTACGGCCGGGGTCGCACCGCGGTGTTTGCTACCGGCGGAAGCTGGCGGTGGCGGATGCAGCAGCCGGTCGGCGATACGAGTCAGGAGACTTTCTGGCGGCAGTTGTTGCGCTGGACCGCGGGTAGCACCCCTTCGCGAGTCGTTGTTTCGACGCCGAATGCCCGAGTGAAGGATGATGGCCGTGTCGAGTTGCGTGCTGAGGTTCGCGATAAATCGTATCTGCCGGTGAGCGACGCTAGTGTGCAGGCCCACGTTATTGGGCCGGAAGGCTCCGCGGTAACGGTTCCCTTAAGGCCCGATCCGTTGGCCCAAGGCATTTATTCCGCCGCATGGAGCGCTCCCGATCAGGGATCGTATGTCGCTGAGGTGAGCGCGACCCGAGCCACAGATAGCCTTGGGAGCGACACGTTGACCTTCCGGCGTGAGGACGGCGTAGCCGAGAACTTCCATCGCGAGCAGAATCGGGAACTCTTGCAGAAACTGGCGGAGCAGACCGGAGGCCAGTACTATACAACGCGCGATGCAGATCGTCTGCCGCGGGAAATCGCGTATTCGGAAGCCGGCATTACTTCGCGGGAGATCAGAGATCTATGGGACATGCCCGCGATTTTCCTGCTGGTACTTGCGTTGCGTTCGACCGAGTGGTTGCTGCGCCGGCGCTGGGGAATCGTATGAGATTCGCACTGCTAATCCTGCTCTCGGCCCTGTCGCTCAATGCCGCCAGTTACTACGTCACGATTGCCGGACTCGGCGGGACACCGGAGTATGATGCGCAGTTCGCCAAGTGGGCCACCGATCTCGATCACGAACTGAAAGCAAACGGCCCCGAGGCGCGGATTATTACGCTGACCGCCAACTCCGCGACACGGCAACAAATTGAACGCGCATTCTCGCAGATCGTGGCGGAAGCGCAGGCGGACGATTCACTGGCTTTGTTTTTGATCGGCCATGGCACCTTTGACGGAACAGATTACAAGTTCAACATTCCCGGTCCGGACATCACCGCGGCTGAGTTGGGATCGCTGTTGAATAAGATACCCGCGCGTCGCCAATTGGTCGTTAACATGACGAGCTGTAGTGGCGCTTCAGTGCCGGCCCTGGCGAAGAAAGATCGTATTGTGATCGCCGCAACAAAATCGGGCACGGAAAAGAATGCAACGGTGTTCGCGCGTTACTGGGTTGATGCGCTTCGGGATCCCGCCGCGGACACCGACAAGAATGGCACGGTATCGGCGCTCGAAGCTTTTGTTTATGCCGAACGCAAAACGGCTGGTTACTTCGAATCGGAGAAGCTACTGGCCACAGAGCATTCCATATTGACCGATACCGGCAGCACAAACGCGGTTCGCGACCCGAAACCGGAGAACGGGGAAGGCTTGCTCGCCGCCGCGTTCCCCATTCTTCGCCCAGAAACGGCAACAGCCAAGGCCATGGATCCCGGTAAGCAAAGGCTATTCGCAAAAAAGGAAAGTCTCGAGGCCAGCATCGATCGCCTCAAATATCAGAAGGCAGCGTTATCTCCGGATGAATATAAGCAGCAGTTAACAGCGCTGCTGCTTGAGCTCGCCCGTACGCAAGCGGAGATTGACCGTTGAGAATCAATCGAGCCATGGTATGGGCCGCTTTTCTTGCCCTCGCGCCGCCAGCGTTGTTTGCGCAGGGCGATTCGTGCCGGGCCCTCGAACATCACGGGGAATTGGCGGAAGCGCAAGCTTGCTACGCAAAGCTTTCGCAGAGCAATGATCCATTGACGAGTGCGGAAGGGTTCTTCGGTCGCGGTCTTTACGATGAAGCGAACGAACAGTTCCGAACGGCTGCTCGGATTCAACCGAAATCCGCTGCGGTTCGCACCGAATGGGGCCGCCTCTATCTCGAACACTATCAACCGGGCGATGCGGCAAAGCTGTTTGAAGAAGCGATAGAGGTCGATCCGAACTACGCTCCAGCCTACTTCGGACTCGCTCGCGTCGCGGCGGAGCGTTTTGATAAGAAGGCGATCGACCTCGCTAATCAAGCCCTGAAACACGATCCGAAGCTGTTTGAAGCTCACGAGTTGCTCGCGTCCATAGCGCTTGAAGACAATGACCCGAAGCTCGCCACCGACGAGGCCCACAAGGCGCTCTCGCTGTCAAACGAGGCTTTGGACGGCATGGCTGTGCTCGCTTCCATTGACTGGTTGAACAAGGCGCCAAATGAAAAGCCCGACTCCGAGTGGATGGATCGAATCCTCAAAATCGATCCACAGTACGGCGAGGCCTACGCAACCGGCGCGCATTTCTTCGAGATCAACCGCAGATATGAAGAGGCGATCCGCTTCTATCGCAAGGCCCTGGAGCTGAATCCGAACCTCTGGCCGGCGCGCAATGAACTCGGCATCAATCTGATGCGTCTAGGCGATCTCCCGGAAGCAAAAGAAGAGCTGGTCCGCTGCTACAACGCCCATCGCTCGTCTCCGCAAACGAGAAACGCGCTGCTCTTTCTGGATACGGCCAAGGACTACGAGACGTTCAAAGCGGGGCAGGCCAGTATCGTCCTTCACAAGAAAGAAGCGCCTCTACTGCGTCCCTATATTGAACCCGAACTGGAACGAGCCATCGCCACGTACGAACGGAAGTACAAAATGACCCTGCCTGGCCCTGTGCGTCTCGAAGTCTATCCCAACCACGATGATTTCGTCGTCCGCACGCTCGGGCTTCCCGGGCAAGGCGGCCTTCTGGGCGTCACATTTGGCCTTGTGGTTGCCATGGACAGTCCGTCGGCCCGCCCTGAAGGCGAATTCAATTGGGCGAGCACCATGTGGCACGAACTGAGCCATGCCTACGTTTTGACAGCCACGCATCATCTGGTGCCGCGCTGGTTCACAGAGGGACTTGCCGTTCATGAAGAGGGTGCAGTTTCACCCGACTGGGGCGATCGCCTGACACCCGAAATCGTCTCGGCTTTGGAAAAAAAGCAACTTCTTTCCGTTGTGGAACTCGATCGCGGATTCGTGCGTCCACAATACGCGACCCAGGTTCTCGTTTCGTATTTCGAAGCCGGTAAGATTTGCGATTACATTGCCGGGAAGTGGGGCAACGACACGATTGTCGGGATGATTCATTCGTACGCTGATCGCAAGACCACTGCGGAGGCCATCGAAGCAAACCTGCATGAAACGCCCTCCGCCTTCGACAAAGATTTCGCGGCCTGGCTCGATCAACAGACCGGCAATACGGTCCGGCATTTTGACGAATGGAAAAAGGGCATGAAAACCGCCTATTCCGATCTTCAAAACGGCAAGACGGATGCAGCTCTTCACGAAGGCCTGTCCGTTCGCGACTATTATCCGGATTACGTCGGCAGCGACAGCGATTACGAGCTGATAGCGAAAGCCTACCTCGGCAAGAACGACAAAGCATCCGCAATGCACGAACTGGAGCGATATCGGACATCCGGTGGAACGAACGTCGACACACTAAAACAACTCGCCCGGCTCGAAGCTGAGAACGGCGCGCCCAAAGAGGCGGTCGCGACGCTAACCAAGCTGAATTACATTTATCCGGAAGATGCTGAAATTCATCGCATGCTTGGACCGATGCTTCTCGCCGAGGGTGACACTGGAGGGGCGATTCGCGAAGACCGCGCGGTTGTTGCGCTGAACCCTGCCGATCCCGCGGACGTTCATTATCAATTGGCAATGGCGTTGCGCGCCGCCCATCGCCTGAATGAAGCCAAGGATGAGGTGCTTCTTGCGCTCGAAGCTGCTCCTGGATTCAAACCCGCGCAGCAGTTACTCCTTCAATTAAGCCAATAAACATGTCCACTCTCGCTGGTACCTCCGTAACCGAACCCGTCGATATTAGAACGCGGTTGAGGCGCTTTCAAGATGCTCAGATGGCGATCCGGCAAGAAATGCACAAGGTGATTATCGGGCAGGAGGAAGTAATAGAGCATGTCCTGATCTCGCTGTTTGTCGGCGGCCACTGTCTGCTTACGGGTCTTCCCGGAACGGCCAAAACGCTACTGGTGCGCACCATCGCCCAAACACTCGGACTGAAGTTTAGCCGCATCCAGTTCACTCCGGATCTGATGCCCTCCGATATCACCGGAACAGACATTATTGAAGAGGATCCGACCACCGGCCGCCGGAGTTGGAGGTTCGTACCCGGTCCAATCTTTTCGAACGTTCTTCTCGCCGACGAAATCAATCGCACGCCACCGAAGACGCAGTCCGCTCTACTCGAAGCCATGCAGGAGCTATCGTGTACCGTTCGGGGTCATTTTTATCGGATTGAAGCGCCGTTTTTCGTATTGGCGACCCAGAATCCGATCGAGCTTGAAGGAACGTATCCGCTTCCGGAAGCGCAACTTGATCGCTTTCTGTTTAATACGGTCCTGGATTATCTCTCTGCTGCGGACGAGCTTAAAGTCGTCGATCTCACAACCGGGACGGAGTTGGCGCAAGCC
The DNA here is from genome assembly GCA_963762495.1 of uncultured Acidobacteriaceae bacterium. Taxonomy (GTDB): domain Bacteria; phylum Acidobacteriota; class Terriglobia; order Bryobacterales; family Bryobacteraceae; genus Bog-105. The sequence goes on along the minus strand of CAVXKZ010000025.1, from coordinate 195,201 downwards.
GGCGTGATTACGAACGGCGAAGAGATGCTGGATTTTCAGCAACTCGTTCGTATGACACCCTGCGCGGAGTCCGTTGCCCGCTATGCCGTGGACCTTGTCCGGGCAAGCCGTCCAGCAAAGGACGGGGCCACTCCGGAGTTCATCAATAAATATGTGAACTTCGGCGCCAGCGTACGCGCCGCCCAGTTTCTGGTACTAGCCGGAAAAGCCCGCGCTTTGATGAACGGCCGCCATCACGTGTCATACGAAGATATTCGGGCGCTGGCGTTTCCCATTCTCCGGCATCGCGTGCTGCTGAATTTTCACGCCGAATCCGACCGCCTTACTACCGACGAAATTATCCGCCGCCTGCTGGAGCACATGCCCGCGCCTCGCGGCTGACAAAAGAAAGCTGTGCTCTGTGTCGACCCTTGCAGCCAACAGATTTCTTGATCCGGCGGTTCTCGCCGGAATAGCAAGGCTCGACCTTATCGCCAGGACTGTTGTCGAAGGTTTTCTCGCGGGTCTCCATCGATCGCCGGATTTCGGCTTCAGCCAGGAGTTTGCCGAGTATCGCGCTTATACGCCGGGCGACGACCTGCGTCAAGTCGATTGGAATGTTTTCGCCCGGACCGAACGGCCGTATCTCAAACGCTACCGGGGCGAAACAAATACAGCGGTCATGGTCCTTCTCGATGCCAGCGCCAGCATGAGCTTTTCCTCGGGCGCGGTGACCAAGTTCGACTACTCGCGTTATCTCGCTTCGGCCCTCGTTTATCTCGCGAACCTACAGCGCGACAGTACCGGGCTGATCGTCTTTCACGACGACATAGCCAATATTCTGCAGCCCTCCGCGCGTCACGGTCAGCTCATGCGGCTGCTCCACGGGATTGAGCAAGCGCAAATCGGCAAGCGTACCGATTACAAACGACCCTTCTTCGATCTACAAACGATCCTCAAGCGCCGCGGCATAACGGTTCTCATTTCAGACTTCTTTGAAGATCCTGAGACGATCGTCCGGACTGTCGAACCGCTCCGTTTTCGCGGGAACGAAGTCATTCTCTTCCACGTGCTCGATCCCGCTGAGCTCGCACCCAACTTCAACGGCCCCGCATTGCTGCAGGACATGGAGACTGGCGACGCGGTTGAAACCTCTGCTGAGTACGGCCGCACGGAGTATCCGCCAAAGATCTCGAACCATATAGAGACGTTGCGCTCGAAGGCAAAATCGGCGGGTCTGGATTATGTTCTCCTACGAACCGATCAGCCGCTGGATGCGGCACTCCGCGAATACTTCACACTGCGCCAGGGGAGATTCTAGTGGGCTTCCTTTCTCCCTGGTTTTTGGCTGGAATCGCGGCAATCGGGCTGCCGCTGTGGCTGCACTTGCTTCGGCAGTACAAACGAACGCCCCGGCCCTTCAGCTCGATAATGTTTTTCGAGCGGCGGCTGCAAAGCTCCGTCCGGCATAGGAGACTGCGCTACTTGGCTCTGCTGGCGCTCCGCTGCTCGCTGCTTTTCTTATTGACCCTTGCCTTCGCGAATCCGTTCGTGAATCGGGTCTCGGCGACCGCTGGCCGCCGTAAGTTAACGGTCATCGCCGTCGACCGGTCCTTCAGTATGCGCTATGGTAAGGATCTCGAACGGGCGAAGGCAACAGCCCGGCAGATCATTTCGAATCTGAGAGGAAGGGATCTTGCGCAGGTGTTGGCCATCGACTCTCATGTCGAGGCGATGAGCCAGGCGGAGTTCGACAAGGATGCGCTGGCTGCTGCCGTCAATGCCATTCAGCCGACCGATCAGGCCAGCTCGTTTGGCGAGTTGACTCGAGCCTTGCGAATGATGGATCAAACCACCGGCATGCAACTGGATGTGCATTTCATCAGCGATATGCAGCAAACATCCATGCCCGGCTTTCGCGACTTGCAACTCGGTCCGCACACTTCACTCGCGCTGTATAAAGTCAGTCAGCGTGAGCGCCCGAATTGGGCTGTAGAGAGCGTTACCGCTCCGGCGCATGTTTATGACGCGAACAAGACGCGTTTGACCGCAACCGTTGCCGGGTGGCAAACTGGCCCGGCTTCACGCAAAATCGCGCTGTACCTGGACAATAAACAAATCGCTTCGAAGGACGTTCAGATTCCTGCGAACGGCCGTGCGCAAGCTGGACTTCCTTTCCTTCGATGTGCCCTATGGCCTGCATCGCGGCGAAGTTCGTATTCAGCCGGACGACCAGCTTCCCGGCGATGATTCGTTCCCCTTTGCCGTTGAGCGCTCAGATCCGCGGACGGTGCTCTTTCTATACAGCGGCGGACGCGCGCAGCAGGCGTTCTACTACAAAGCGGCCATGGAATCCACCCCGAATAGTGGGCTCATCGTTAAACCCGAAGCTTTGGAACAGGCGGCTGATATGGACTTTTCGAAGTTCGCCTATGTCGTAGTGAACGATCCCGGTGAAATGGATTCCAGGGTCGCTCAAAACCTGTGCGGCTATCTCAGCCGCGGAGGCGCCGTTTTCATCGCAGTCGGACGCAACACGGATCGCGCCGGAAAGGTACCTCTTTACACGTCTCGCGTCGTGGGCGAACACGACGCGGAACAGGCGGCCGCCTTTGCTCCGGAAGAGCCGCTCCTTCGGGGCTCGGAGCAGATGGGAAACGTCCAATTTTTTGAGAACGGCACTCTCGCCGTTAAACCAGATTCCCGGGTTATCGCGAAGCTTGCCGACGGCTCGCCTCTGCTCCTCGAAGCGGGTATGGGCGAAGGAAAAGTGCTTGTCTTCGATTCTTCTCTCGACGCGACAACCAGCGATTTTCCGTTGCATGCGTCCTTCGTACCCTTCGTCGTGCAGACCGGCCATTACCTGGCAGGCTTCGAAGAGACAACTCCCAGTCTTACTGCCGGCAGCGCCGTTGCGCTTCGCAGAACACGCGACCAGAGCACGGCCGCCGACGTAATCGGGCCTGACGGAAATCACGAGCTGTCCCTAAACGACGCAACCCGCGCCATGAGCTATACCCTCCTGCGAGACGGCTTTTACGAAATTCAGCGTGCCGACCGCCGCCGGCTTCTCGCCGCCGTCCATGCCGACCGGCGCGAATCGGACCTGGCAACTGTACCTGATGAGACGCTCGATTTATGGCGCAATACTGGAGATACCAAGGCAGCGGTTCAAACCGGTAACTTGGAGAAGCAAACCAGGCCGTGGAGCCTTTGGCGCTATGCCATGCTCCTGGTGCTCCTGTCCGCCGCTGTGGAGTCGATTTTTGCAAGGCGATACCTGAAGGACGAGAAGACAGCAATATGACGGCCCTGGACCAAGTCAACGCTTACCTCCGCCGGCTGGAACTGCGGCTTCGACTGTTTGCGGCTTCACGCGGGGCGGCCCTGGTCGCCACGCTCGCCCTCGTACTGACGATTGTTCTGGTCTGGATCAGCAATCGGTATGAGTTTGCGAGCCACATCGTCTTCCCGCTCAGGATCCTTCTCTTTCTTGCTATCGCCGCGATGTTGTCGCTCACCCTCGCAGCGCCCTTGCTGAAACTGAACCGCCGCCGCGTGACGCGTCTCGCCGAACAGCGTGTTCCGCAATTTGAGGAACGGCTGCTGACGGCTTCCGAACGCGCCGATCCCGCCAATCCGTTTACCGAGCTGGTGGCCGAAGATGCGCTTGAAATTGCGCAGCAGCATCCTCCGGAAGAACTCGCAGCGCGGCGCTCGCTCCTCGCCTGGATCGGCTCCGCGGCTCTGGCGGCTGGCATCCTGATCTGGCTGATCGCCGCCGGTCCGGGCTATTGGGGTTACGGCGCTGGCTTGCTTTGGACCGGGAGCGGCAATCTCAACAAGCGTCCTCTATACGATCTGACCGTACAGCCGGGAAACGCTACCGTCCGGCGCAAATCGGATCAAGTGATCACCGCTCATCTGCTCGGATTCTCCGCGCGCGAGGTCATCCTGCACGCCAAATATGTGGGCAGCACAAAATGGGAGGCCACCCCGATGCAGTCCGGTACGCAGGGCTATCGTTTCCTGTTTGCCGGTCTTTCAGATGCGGTTGAATACTACGTGCAAGCTGACTCCGCAACCTCAAAGCATTTCAAGATTTCTGTAAAGGATTTACCTGGTGTCCGGCGGGTGAAGACCACCATTCACTTCCCTTCGGTTCTTCACCTGCAAGATGTGAGCCAGGATCCCGGAGGAGATATTCGCGCGGTCATCGGCAGTAAAGCGGACATTGCGGTACTCACTGATCGCCCGCTCGCCCACGGTGTTCTCGTCCTCGAAGATGGATCCAAAGTGGAGCTCAATCGCGCCGGAGGGAACTGGCTGACTGCCACTCTTCCCATCTCGAAAGAGGGCTCTTATCACGTCGCAGCCATCGATGGCGCTGACATTGTTCGCATTAGCGACGACTGGTTCATCGAAGCCAAAAAAGACGAGCCGCCCTCCGTTCGCATCGCCAGGCCCGGGCGCGATCCTCATGTGAGCCCTATCGAAGAGGTTCCAGTTTCGCTCGAAGCCTCGGACGATTTCGGCCTTGAAGGTCTCGAGCTGCATTACTCCGTAAATGGAGGAGAGGAGCAAACCGTTCGCCTGCTCAAGAACAAAGGCGCGAAAGAAGCTAAAGGACAAACGACCCTATATCTCGAGAATTTTAAGCTTGCGCCGGGCGATCTGATCAGCTTCTATGCCACTGCGCGGGATGCGACCACTACATCTCGCAGCGACATTGTCTTTGCGCAAGCGGAGCCTTTCGATTACAAATTCAGCCAGTCCCAGCAGGCGGGCGGAATGGGCATGGGCGGCGGCGATCAAGACAACATATCCGAGCGTCAAAAACAGGTGATCGCAGCCACCTTTAACGAGCTGAGAGATACCGGCAAAGGTCACGCGGCGCTTCAAGAGGACGCTCGATTTCTTTCCGACCTTGAAAATAAGATCGGCGATCAGGCGAAGACTCTCGCCGAGCGCATGGGGAATCGAGAGTTAACGGGAGCAAGCTCGGAATTCGAAAGCTTTTCGAAAATGATGACGCAGGCTTCCGCGCAAACGGGCGACGCGGTTTCGCAATTGAAATCGGGTAAGTGGCACGACGCGCTCACTCCGGAGCAGAAAGCCCTGCAGTCGCTCTTGCGTGCCGAAGCGATGTTCCGCAATATCCAGGTTGCATTCGGCTCGAACGGAGGCGGAATGGGCGGGAATGGAGCGCAGCGCGATCTGGCGCGTATGTTCGACCTCGAGCTGGATACTTCAAAGAATCAATATGAGACGCAGCAATCCGGCTCTCAATCCGCTAACGATCAGCAAAAGGCGATCGATGACGCCTTTGAGCGCCTGCAAATGCTGGCGCGCCGGCAGCAGGAGCTTGCCGCTCAAAACAACCAGCAGAAGCCCTTCGAGCAGCGCTGGCAGGAAGAGCAACTACGCCGCGAAGCCGAGCAACTCCGCCAGCAAATGCAACAGCTCGCTCAGAACTCGCAAGGGCAACAGCAAGCCGGCAATTCGCAATCGGGGCAGCAGAGCGCATCTTCTTCGTCGGGGCAGCGCAGCCAGTCTCGTAGCGGCAACGCTGGGCGTTCCGCTCAACAGAATCAGGCTTTGTCGCAGGCGATGAAGCAAGCCTCCGACGGGCTTCGCCGGGCGGAGGACGAAATGCGGAAGGCGGTAAGCGATCGGGATCCAGCCGCTCAGCAGCGAGCGGCGGCGCAACTCGCCGAGGCTGAAGACTCGCTCAACCGCGCTCTGCAGCAGCGTGCGGGCGCCTCCGTCGAAGAGATGGCTCAACGCGCGCAACAGTTAGCCGATGCGCAACGGGATCTGGCCGGCCGCATGAAGCAGATCTACGGACAGTCCGGCTCGCGAGAGCAGGGAGAGGGTTCCTCTTCGCTGTCCTCGGATGGCGAGATGCCGGCGATGAGGGATCCGGAGAATCCTGGATACGGCTTCTACCGCCGTCGCTATTCGCAGCAGTTTATGGAGCCAAGGCGCCCGGCTACCGAGCAGGAGAAGGGTCTTGCCGCCGAAAACGACAGGCTTTCCGGGCAGGTGGAGCGCCTGCAGCGTGAGATGCGGCAGGAAGAACAAAGTCTGACCGCTACCCAGCCGGATGCCGCCTCGAAGTTGCGGAGCGCGCTTTCAGACGCGGAGCAGAAAGAGCTCGCGCTGCGCTTGAAAAAAAATGCGGAATGGATGCGTGACGGTTTCGGCGATCGTAATTTGGAAATGGAGGACGGCATCACCGCCGGTCTCAACCAGCTCAGCCGGGACTTGCGCGACGCGCAGCAAGCGGCCAATTCCTCCGGCCAGAATCCGAACGGTACGGACCGGCAGGCCGAACAGGCTCTTTCCCAGGTCCGCGCTATGCGCGACATGCTGGAACAAGCTCAGGAAAATCAGCAGGGCGATCAGAACGGCGGTCGATCGGCACAGGGTGGGCAGCAGCAAGCGGGAAACGGCCAGTACAGCCCGTCTGGCGGCATTGGCCAACCAGGCCTTAATCAGCGTGGTCTCGATCGCCGCGGCCTTCAGGACGCTATCTCGCAACTCTACACTTATCGTCGGCGGATCGATCCTAAGGATCGCGCGCTCTCCAACTACATCGATGGAACACTCGGCTATTTGCGCGATCTAAACGCCAATCCCGCTGTGCTGGATTCAACCGTAAATCACGATGCCGTCGCCAGTCTCGAGCGTTTGGAATTGGAACTCAGCCGGCGTGTAGGACAAGGATCCTCCAGTAACGCGAGAACCGCGACCCCGGAAGCGGCGCCCGAGAAATACCGCCAGGCAGTTGCGGAATACTTCAAGAAGCTGAGCCAGCCGAAATAGACACGGCCGCTATCGCTTGAACCCGGTCTGCCGCATGTATTGTCCAAGAGCTTCGTACTGATCGGTGGCAATGAAGTTCACTCCGGCATCGAGCGATGCTTTCCACCGAATCTGCACGGCGGCCAGCGATCCGAAGTTGTAATCACTTCCCCAACCCTTGTCGTCCGCTTGCGGAAATCCGTCCAGGGTGTAAAAACGAATCCAGAATCCAAGCCGGTGCGCATGATCGACAAGCGCTTTCAGCCGACTATTTTTCGCTTCCGTCCACTCGCCGGCATTCCGTTCGCCGCCCTCCTCTACCACGTACCAAGAATTGTTCCACCAGCGGCGATAAGTCGTCGGCCGCTCGCTCAAAAGTTTTTCCGGAGGGAGCGTGGCTAGAAGGTGGTGTTTCTGCGCATCATCGCTGGCGTTCACCGGGTTCGTATGAGCGGAGCCGAATAGCCTCAGCGGCGAGCCGATGGGCACATCGTCGAAAAATACCCGCTCTTGCGCATCCGAATCTTCTGTTATGACCAGCAGCGGCTTCCGATCGAATGGGCTGAGTTCATGTGCATCTGCCGTTTTCTTCGCGGTGCTGATCCACGGCTGATACTCGCCCAGCAGCTTCCAAACAGCATGCAGCAGCGCCGGTTGATTGTCCTTGAAATCAAAATGTAAAATGATCAGCGGCCATCGATCCTGGTCGCCCTCGCGTAGAGCTCGTTCAACAATTGGCCTGACGCGCTCAAAGAAGTAGTTGCGAAGAGTCGGCTCATTCCCCGTCGGATGGGGCGTATGACTGACCACGACTTTCCCCCGCCCGCTTGCCGGATCGACGTACCATGCTAAATCCTGTTCGATCGATACCGGAAACCCAGTCGACAGAGCGCGATTGATCCGATCCATCCATTCGCCGTCATAGGGATAGCAATTGTGCGCGTCCAGCACGGGCCGGTTATGGTTTAAAAATTCGAGCTGCTGAGCAAATAGGCCCACGCCGAAAATGCAGAATACGAACCCAAGCTGAATCGCTTTTGCCAACATGAAGACAGTATTCTAACCTTCCGAACTTCTTTAGGATGGCGATCTCGATAAAGGACATCGCTCGGCTCGCTGGAGTTTCGCATTCCACAGTGTCGCGAGCGCTCCGCGGGAGTCCACTCATTCCCGCCAAAACAGCCAGCCGCATACAGCGCATTGCCAACGAAAGCGGCTATACGGCGAGCGCGGTCGCGCGCAGTCTCGTCACGCAAAAAACCCAAGCTATCGGAGTTGTGGTGACCACCATCGCCGATCCGTTCAATGGCGAAGTGGTGGCCGGGATCGAGGAGGCCGCGAATCAACACGGCTATTCGGTAATTCTTGCGAACTCGCAGGCTGAGCCGGAACGAGAGTTGGCGGTAGTGCGCTCGTTTCAGGAACGGCGCGTCGATGGGATCGTGGTCGCTTCCTCGCGCGTCGGCGCCTTGTACCAGCCGCTGCTCGCGGAAATCGACATACCCATCGTGCTATTGAACAACCAGCATCCAAGCAAATTCATTCATTCCGTCACAATCGATAACTACGGCGGTGCGCTGGAGGCGGTCCGTCACCTGGTAACGCTCGGTCACAAGCAAATTGCGTATCTGGGTGACAGGTTTGGCTTGGAATCGGATGCCGAGCGTTTTCGGGGATTCAAAACAGGGATGTCGGAGAAAAGCCTTACTGTCGTGCCTGAGTTCGTCGTCAGGGGCGATGGTAAACCTGAATGCGCGTCTGAAGAGTCTCGCAAGCTGTTCGCACTCGCCCGCCGGCCCACGGCCATCTTCTGTTATAACGACATGTCCGCGCTGGGAGTGCTCAAGGAAGCCGCCAGACAAGACATCCGCGTGCCCGAGCAATTGTCGGTTGCCGCTTTTGACGATCTCTTCTTTGCTGAGCTGCTCTCGCCCGCGCTGACCACGGTTCGACAACCGAAACGCGAATTGGGACGCCGTGCCATGCAGCTCCTGCTCGATATTTTCGCCGGAAATCCAACCAGGAGAACTGTGACAGTCAAGGGCGAACTCATCGTACGGGATTCGACCGCCCCGCCGCTCACCAGGCGATTTGGTCGGGGAAAAACTCGCTGACCAGGTCCTCGTAATACGGCCTGATTTCCTTCATATTGGGACGTTCCAGCCCTTTTGAATACAGATCGTATGGGTTGAATTTCCGTACCCACTCGAACATCTCCTGATCATGCGCGCTCATCAAATGCTGGTACGCTCCATGCCGGTGCGCCGGATAGAACGAATGATAGCGGAGCATGTACTGAGCAGGCTCGGGTAGATAATTCCGTGTGACCGTATAAATGTATTCGTCATGACCCCAGGACAGATCCACTTTGTCCAAACCGCAGTTCGGCTCGTAAATCCCGTATTTCGTCTGGTATTCAGGCACTTTGCTATCGGGATTGGCGGCAAAGAACTCCGGAAATACGATCTGATCTGAATACGCGCAGCCAACCGGGAACGTATCACCGACAACCGCCCACTGCGGCTCTCCATATAGACAGAGGACCTTGCCCAGATCATGGACAAACCCAGCCAGCACCATCCATCGCGGATTCCCGTCCTTGCGAATGGCTTCCGATGTCTGCAGCAGGTGTTCAATCTGCGTCACATCGGTATCCGGATCGCTGTCGTCCACCAGCGTGTTCAGGTAGTCTGCCATCTTCCAAATGCTTCGGGGTTGGCGGGTCAAGCCAGCGTACTGCGCCTTCTTCTCTTTCACAAAATCGCACGTCTGGTATGCGTGGTTCTGCCGGTAAAACTCCGTTACCGTCGGATTAGCGTCAGTTTTATAGTTCCGGAACTCTTCTTCGGACTTCCCCTGCTCATAGCGAGTGGCAACAAAATCGTCCCATTCGTCCAATTCTTTCAATGGTTGGTCACTCAACGCGGTCATGGCAGCAGACGTATCCCTTTTCATTATGCACACGTGTGCACTCGCCGCGCAACCGTGCTTGTTACCATGGGCACTTCCGTATGCCTGAGATCCGATCTGAGCTCGCTCCGATGTCCGACGCTGTTACCAACGGGATCAGGGTTGAAGTTCTATCGCAGCACTCGCCAGAAAACTCACGACCGCTTCAAAGCCAATGGGTGTTCCAGTACACGGTCCGCATTACGAACCAAGGTTCCGACACCGTTCAACTTCTCAGTCGGCACTGGATCATCACTGATGCGCTGGAGCAAATCAAAGAAGTCAAAGGACCCGGCGTAGTCGGTGAGCAGCCAGTCCTCGCACCGGGCGAGTCGTTCAAATACTCGTCGTGGTGTCCTCTAAATACGCCCACGGGGATGATGCGGGGCACTTATCAGATGCTGCGTGCGGGCAAAGATCTGTTCGATATCCAGATTGCGCCCTTCGCCCTGAAAGCCCCCTACACCGTTCACTGAGCGGAGCCTGTCCAGAGCGGTCCGCCAACCCGCCGCCCCGATCGATTACTATGACTGGGTCGGTTCTACGTCATGATTCAGGTACCTGCTGTCTGGCAAGACATATGGATGAACTTCGAACACATTGGCATCGCCTACCTGCTGACCGCCAGCATTGGTTGGGAGCGCGAGCACGAAGCGCACAGTGCAGGTGTGCGCACGTTCCCCATCGTCGGGATGGCGAGTTGCGGGTATCTGCTCCTGGTTGGTTATCAGCCCGATGCCGCCGCTCAATCGCGCTTGCTTCAGGGCTTGATCACCGGAATTGGGTTTATCGGCGGCGGCGCAATTCTTAAGGAAGGTACAACCGTCAGGGGAACCGCGACGGCCGCCAGCGTCTGGAATGCGGGTGTGATCGGCGCTGCGGTCGCGATGAACCACTATGGGATCGCTATTACGCTCTCTCTCCTAAACCTGTTTACACTGCGTGCCCTTTTGCCGCTCAAGAAATGGCTCGATCGCAAGGACCGCGTACCGTCCGAATAACGGCATGCGTAAGTGCGCTAAGCGGCGCGGACGGTCGCCTTTTGCGGGCTGCGCGGCCCATTCACCAATCTCCGTCGCAACACCCCGTTCCCGTCCTCTGATCCATCCACGCAATACAATCGTTCAGTAACCGTGGCAACAAAAACCAGAGGGCGATCTGCCCGCTCTGTCGGCGGCCCCGAACGGCGGCCCAGCCGATCCGGCCGCTCAAACCAAAACCTATTCCCACCCCACCGAAACCGCGCCGCTGCGTCCTGACATCGGCACGCAGGCGCAGTTCCGCAAACGCAAAGCAGCCCGCGCGCTACTCGCTACGATTCATCTATCTCCCCGGCCCTCGATTGGGATGGGCAGAACCCGGCACGTGAAGAAGGCGAGCGTCTCATCCGCGAGATTCTGGAATCCCCCACGCTCGAAGCCGCGCGCGACGCTGCCCTTCACCTCCAGCGGACTCTCCCAGCCGTTTCTGAACTGGGCGGGTAAAGCGGAGCGCCTTTCATTCGATGTCCCCTCGCTCCCGCTCTTCGTCCATGAGCGCCTCTCGACCAGCGCCATTCTCGAAACTCTGCGTGCCCATCGTCACGATGCCGGCGCAGATGAGCATGTTCGATCTGTTTGGCGATCCCGCAGCGCTCCATCACAGATCAGATCCTAAAGCCCTACGAGCACGGCCCCTGGCAGAACCGCATGATCCTCGGCGATTCGCTCGTCGTCATGAACTCGCTGCTCGAATACGAGGGCATGGGCGGCAAGGTCCAGATGATTTACATGGACCCGCCCTATGGCGTGAAGTTCGGCTCGAATTTTCAGCCGTTCGTCCGCAAGCGCGACGTCAAGTCACGGCGACGACGAAGACATGACGCGCGAACCCGAGATGGTGCAGGCCTATCGCGATACCTGGGAGCTCGGCCTGCATTCGTATCTCACATACCTGCGCGATCGGCTGAAGATCGCCCGCGACTTACTCACGCCAAGCGGCAGCGTTTTCGTGCAGATCAGCGATGAAAATCTGCATCACGTGCGGAGTTGCTGGATGAGGTGTTTGGAGCGGAGAATTTCGTCGCCGTAGATCAACTTTCAAAACAATGATGCCTCTCGAATCAGGAGAGCATCGAGTCGGTCTGCGATTACCTGCTGTTGGTACGCGAAGCGACAAGCGAACGACTCAAGTTCCGCAACCTATTCGTGGAAGAAGAACGTGGGCGCGGGGTCCGAATTTAGTCTTATGCGGACGCTCGAAAACTGTTGGCTATCGACGGCTCTATCCGCAGAAGAAATCGATGAGCTTTGCCGACATCGATGAGCTGGCGGGTCTTGCAAGAGATCCGACCTCGCTCTCGTCCGGTTGATACAGCCTACTTGCACGTTTCCCATTAATTTCGAACGGTCAGTCGTTCGAAACCAATCGCGGCAAAAAGCTGGCGGACGACACACGAGGGTATCGAACAGCTATCAAGCAACAGAACCGTGCTTTCTCGTCGCTGGGGAACAAGCTGTACTTCAAGCGTGTATCTTCGAGATTTTCCGTCATTTCGCTCGATCAACACAGTTGGACGGACACGGATGCGAGCTTCGGGCGGACGGTTCTACGTCGTGCAGACAACTCCGCAAAGTCATTCAACGCTGCCTCCTGATGACCACCGATCCCGGCGATCTTGTCCTCGATCCCACCTGCGGCTCCGGCACCACCGCCTACGTAGCCGAACAGTGGGGCCGCCGCTGGATCACCTGCGATGTCAGCCGTGTCCCGCTAGCCTTGGCGCGCCAGCGCTTGCTCACCGCAACCTTCCCGTATTACGAGCTCAACGACGAATCGCGTGGTCCGTCCGGTGGCTTCGTTTACAAACGCAAACAAAACAAGAAAGGCGAGGAGGTCGGCGGCATCGTTCCGCACATCACTCTCAAATCCATAGCGAATAACGAGCCGGCCGAAGAAGAGGTTCTGGTCGATCGTCCGGAAATCGAGAACAAGATCACGCGGATCAGCGGTCCCTTCTGCTTCGAGTCCACCATTCCCGCGCCAACTCGATCTCGAATCGGATGGTGCCGGCGACAACCGAAGCAACTCGCAACCTCCTTTTCCGATCGGATGATCGAGATTCTCCGCAAGAGTCCGGTCCTACGCCTGCCCGGCAACCAGGCCATCACGCTGAAGAACATCCGCCCGCCCGCGAAATCGTTGTCGCTTTCCGCCGAAGGAGTTATCGTCAACGGCGAAGAGAAAACGGTTGCGTTCCTGTTCGGCCCCGAAAACGGAGCAGTCAGTGAACGCTTGTCTACGACGCCGCCCGCGAAGCGCATATGAAAGAGCTTCGACCGCCTGCTCGTGATCGGCTTCGCCGTCGAAGCCAAGGCTCGCACGCTCATCGAAAACTGCGAAGCCGTCGCCGGCATTCCTGCCACCTACGTTCAGGCCACTCCCGACCTCATCATGACCGATCTGCTGAAAAATATGCGTTCCAGCCAGATCTTCAGCATCTGCGGTCTTCCGGAAATCAAGCTACGCCGTATACAGACTGAAGAGGCCTCAAATATCAGGTCCAGACTGCTTGGGCTCGACACTTTCGATCCCGTTAACATGGACCCTCATCATCTGAGCGGGAACGATGTCCCTGCCTGGTTTCTCGATTGCGATTACAACGATCTCTGCTTCCACGTCTCGCAGGCTTTCTTCCCGCGCACGTCTGCTTGGGACAACCTCAAGAAGGCGCTCCGGGCGACGCATCAGGAAACGGTTTGGGATCACCTCGCGGGCGATACCAGCGCGCCTTTCGATGCTGGTGAGCGGCACCAGATTGCGGTGAAGGTTATCGATGATCGCGGCAACGAGCTGCTGGTTGTCAAGAAACTCATCGTGAGGCCAAGGCATGAGCGCGCCGGAGCCTCAGCCATCTTCTTTCGAAGTCGCCGAGCCGATCCTCAACTCACCCTTTCAGGAGCCGCTCGAGTATTGGTACATTCGCGAAGGCGAATCAGCCCGAACGGCGTTCGGGACGGCGGCGCTCCATTGTCTTCCCGCCGCGCACGCAGAAAACAGAATGGGATCTCTCCGACGGAACGCTGCTGAAATCCGATGAGTATCCCGGCGCGTACGAGATGGTGCTCGTCAACCAAATCCGCGCAGCGAATCGCCGCTTGGCGCAAAGCCGGTTATCCTGGCGCTACCCGCACTACGCTTGAGCTGCTTTCCTATTGGAATCGTGAGGGCCGCGAGCGCCGCCTCTTTTTCACCCAGCAGGAAGCCGCCGAGACAATCATCTTTCTCGTCGAAGCCCGCGCCGACTTTCGTCAAGGCATCGCCGTTCCAATGGATGACGTCAGCGCTTCGACAACAGGCGCAAGAGATAAAACCGTTTATTCGCTACGCCTGCAAGATGGCCACCGGCAGCGGTAAGAGCACCGTGATGGGCATGCTCGCCGCCTGGTCCATCCTCAACAAAGTCACCGACCGCAGTGATGCCCGGTTTTCCGATGTCGTCCTCGTCGTTTGTCCCGAACGTGACCATTCGCTCGCGGCTCGGAGAAATCGATCCCGAACAAGGCGAAGCCAGCCTCTATCGCACCCGCGATCTCGTTTCCGCCGCACTCATGCCAACTCTCCGCCAGGGGCGCGTCCTCATCCTGAACTGGCATAATTTCGAACTTCAGGGGACGCAGGGCGGCGCAAAAGTCGTCAAAACCGGCGTGCCGTATCGCGCCAAAGAGACGCTGAATATCGGCGCTAAAACCACCACCGCTCGCGGTAGCCGCTACATTTCGCTGGACGACCTTGATCGTCAGATTGCAACCGGGCAGATCGCTGTTGTTGGGGAAAATCGCGATAACGCAGGGCGCCCTGAAAAGCGTTGAGATCGAGGCGATTCGTTACCGCGAAAGCGATAGTGCCTGGATCAAGCGTCTCTTCGAGAAAGAAATAGGCGGCAAACAGAACATCCTGGTCTTGAACGATGAGGCGCACCACGCCTACCGCATCCGCCCGGACGAAGAGTTCGAAAACGAGGACGACGAAGACGATGATTACGAAAAGAAGGAAGCCACTGTCTGGATCGAAGGGCTGGATCGCCTCCACAAACAGCGCGGCATCAACTTCTGCGTTGACCTCTCAGCCACGCCATACTTCCTCGGCAGCGTCGGCCAGGATTCTAACCGCCCCTTCCCTTGGGTAGTCAGCGATTTTGGCTTGGTAGACGCCATCGAGTCCGGCCTGGTCAAGATCCCACAACTTGCCGTTCGCGACACGACGCGGCTCATGCCATCCCGCATTATTTCCACGTCTGGGACTGGATTATGGGCCAGCTCACCGCCGCCGAACGCGGCGGTAAAAAGGGCAGCCCCAAACCCGAAGCCGTACTGAAATACGCGCACACGCCTATCGCTATGCTGGGCGGCTTATGGGAAGAATTGCGAGCGGAATGGGAAAAGAGTCGATGATCCGCGCCCGCCCGTGTTCATCATCGTCTGCAAGAACACAAAGATCGCCAAGGTCATTCACGAATGGCTTGCCGACGACAGATGCCCGCTTGGCATCCCGCCGGCCGAACATCGAAGGATTCCGGAACCGCGACGGGCAGGTCCGCACGATCCGTGTTGATTCCAAGGTCGTGCATGAAACCGATTCGGAGGAATCCAAATCCGACGAAGCGCGCTGGATGCGCTACACGCTCGACATGGTCGGCAAACTCTCTTGGCCGCGTGATTCGCAAGGCAATCCGATCTACCCGGAAGACTTCAAGGCGTCTTGCCGAAAAGCTGAAGCGGCCGCTTACATCCGCCTGGGCCGCGATGTTCGCTGCATCGTTAGCGTAGGCATGCTCACCGAGGGATGGGATTGCAATACCGTTACCCACATCGTCGGTTTGCGGCCTTTCATGTCCCAATTACTCGTGTGAACAAGTGGTCGGCCGAGGGCTGCGGCGCGCCAGCTATGACCTGAATGAACGAGGGCAAGTTCACCGAGGAAGTCGCTAAAGTCTTCGGTGTCCCGTTCGAGGTCATCCCATTCAAAGCTGACCCGAAAGGTGGCTCCCAGAAACGCGAGAAACGCTATCACGTGCATGCCGTTCCCGAGAAGGCGACGCTACGAAATCCGCTTCCCCCGCGTCGACGGCTATACCCGAGCCATTCGAAACCGCGATCGCGGTGGATTGGGATTCAATTCCTAAACTCGAATTGACGCCCGGCCGCATACCTCCCGAAGTCGAGATGAAAGCGCGCTCTTCCGAACAATTCTGGAAGAGCTTCGCTAAGCGGTCCCGGCAAGCTCGAAAGCATCGATCTCAATCCATACCGCTCAACTCGCCGCTTTCAAGAACTGGTCTTCGATATGGCAACCGCACTCACGCGGGATTATTGCCGCTCAGGACGGCTGCGCCGTACCTGCGCATGTCCTGTTTCCGCAATTCGTAAAGATCGTTGACCGCTATCTCCGCGAATATGTGAACCCGGTTCCACCGGCTAAAACCATTGACGTGTTTCTTTCGCCGTACTATGGCTGGTGTATTGAAAATCTCGTAGCCGCTATCCGTCCGGATACCGTCGCATGGCGAAGCGCCGGAGCTCCCTAAGACAGAGGTGAATCGCGGCCTGGGTTCCACCGCCGACGTCGATTACTGGACCAGCCGCGAACCTCGCGACGTTCTTCGCTCGCATCTGAACTACATGGTTCCCGACACGCAGAAATGGGAACAGTCGGCCGCCTACTACATCGACACCCACCCAGCTACCGAGGCTTTTGTCAAGAACACCGGGCTCGGGTTCGCCATCCCGTATTTCAACAATGGGGAGGCTCACGAATACATCCCGGATTTCATCGTCCGCCTGAAAGGGACCGATCAGCGATATTTGATTCTGGAGACGAAGGGTTACGATCCGCTACAGGAAAAAAAGGCCGAAGCCGCTCAGCGTTGGGTAAAGGCCGTGAACGCCGATGGCAAATATGGCTGCTGGTCATATCGTCTGGTGAAAAAGCCCGAAGACGTCCCCGCAGCTCTGCTGGATGCCAATTTTCCCCTCCCCCAAAACCCAGTCACAACTCTGTAACCCGCGCCAATCGCCATTTTCCGCTAAATCCGCTTGACACGAATGCTACCGTTGCCTTAGGAAGGCCGAATTCGGCTTCCACCTTTTGAAAGAAGCCCACTGTGGTCGCGCAGTGGGCTTTTTCATTTCCAAAGGAGCCAACTCATCGTGTCAACATCCGCTCAAGCTGCGGCCAACCAGGCCAATGCCCAACTCTCCACCGGCGCCACAAGTCCGGAAGGAAAGCATGCCATCTCCTTCAATGCTTTGCGTCATGGCCTCGCCGGCCGTTTCCTCATCCTGCCCCACGAAAACGAAAACGAATTCAAAGAACTTTTCCACGGTCTGCAGCACGAGCACCGTCCGTCCACCCCGACCGAACACTTGCTGGTCGAGGGCATGGCTCAGCACTACTGGCTCGCCCAGCGCGCCCTCAATCTCCAGCAGGGCTGCTTTGAGGAATCCGGCTCGTGCCGCGATGACAAGCAGTTAGCGCTCTATCTCCGCTATCAAACCACTCACGACCGCGGCTTCCATAAATGCTTGAATGACCTGCTAAAGCTAAGAGCGCAAAAGCGCAGAGAGGAAATTGGCTTTGTTTCGCAGGAGCATAAAAAGGCGGATCAAGCGCGTCGCCAAGCCAGCGAAAACCGCAAGCAGGACCGGCACGAATGGGCCCTTGTGATGGATTCGGCCAAGCTGGATCACCAATGTCTCATGAATTTGCAGTTCGAAGGCGGCAGCAAGCTGGTCGAGAAGACCATCCAGCGCATCATTGCCCTCGAAAGCGCGGCGGCAGCGGCATAAGCGCACAAGGCGGTCGGGGCCCGCTGTGCGCGACAGAAAAGCCGCACAGGGCGGTGGGGCCCGTTGTGCGAGGCAGGAAAGCCGCCTGATCAGTCACCGGCATCCGGTGGGCGAAACGAACCAAGCTCTACGTGTTTTGACAAAATGGGCGCAATGACCCGCATTCCTCTCAGCGAAAACGAATTACAAACCGCTCTCCAACTCCTCCCCGGCTGGACGATTCAGGATGCCAAACTGCACCGCGAATATCGCTTCCCCGATTTTGCGCACGCCTTCGGGTTCATGGCGACTGCTTCCATCTTTATCGAGAAAATGAACCACCACCCCGACTGGTCGAACGTTTACAACCGCGTCACCGTCGATCTCTCGACCCACGACGTCAATGGGATCACGCAAAACGACGTCGAGCTTGCCCGCAGACTAGAGGCGATCGCCGGGAAGTTAGCCTGAATACTTGGGCATGAAACAATTCGCTGCCGCGCTGCTTCTTTTAGCTCCCCTCGCCTTCCTGCAACAGAATGAGTCTCAGCAGCAGTTCCCGCAGGTCGACGCGATCATAAATGAAGCCGTCCAAACAGAGCTTATTCCGGGCGCCGTCCTGATCATCGGGCACGACGGAGCAGTTGTTTATCGAAAAGCCTATGGCTGGCGCTCGCTCATACCACGTCGCGAGCCAATGACTCTAGACACCATTTTCGATATTGCCTCTCTCACCAAAGTTGTCGCGACCACGCCTTCCGTCATGCGGCTCTTCGAAGAAGGCAAGCTCCGTATCGATGATCCCGTCACCAAATATCTTCCCGAGTTCCAGGGCGGCAAAAGCCCCATCACTATTCGCCTCCTGATGACGCACTTTTCCGGCATGCCGCCGGATCTGGAACTGGTCCCGCGCTGGACCGGTTATGAAACCGGGATACAGCGCGCGCTGAACACCAAACCGATCGCTTTGCCTGGAACTCGTTTCATCTACAGCGACATCAATTTCATCCTGATGGGCGAGATTGTTCATCGCCTTTCGGGCGAAACGCTGGCGCAGTATGCGCATGAGCAGGTCTTTGCGCCGCTTGACATGAATGAAACCGGTTTCCTGCCCTCACCCTCGCTCCGATTCCGCATCGCGCCCACTGAAGTCGACCCGGACTCGGGTATTCCCCTTCTCGGTGTCGTTCATGATCCCACTTCCCGTTACATGGGTGGCGTCGCCGGACACGCCGGGCTTTTCACCACTGCCGATGATCTGGCCAAATACGCCGCCATGATGCTCGCGCACGGTGAACATGACGGCAACCGAATTTTCGATCCCATGACGATCAAGAAATTCACTGAGCCGGCCAGCCCGGCCGATCAGCCTATTCTCCGGGCGCTTGGTTGGGACATCGATTCCCCCTTCTCTAGCAATCGCGGGGAACTCTACCCGATCGGTTCCTTTGGCCATACCGGTTTTACCGGCACATCGATGTGGATGGATCCGACCACCAATTCCTTCGTCATCCTGCTGACCAACGCTGTACATCCGCACCGTGGCCATTCCTTGAGCTCCTTGCGATCGCGCCTCGCAACGGCAGTCACGGCCCGGTTCGGCATAGAAACGCCGGAAACCGTCTCGCTCACCGGTTACAACGAGACAATGTCTGGCGCGGGCGTGCATCGTATTGTCGACCGGAACGCGCAAACGCGAACCGGCCTCGACGTCCTCGAAGAGGAAGGCTTTCAGCAACTCAAAGGCAAGCGCATTGGCCTCATTACCAATCAAACCGGACTGGATCGGGACGGCCGCCGCAACATTGACCAGATGCTCGCAGGCGGTCTCAATGTGGTAACACTCTTCTCCCCGGAGCACGGTTTACAAGGAACGCAGGATTCGGACGTCGCCAACAGCAAAGACCAGAAAACAGGAATTCCCGTCGTCAGTCTCTATCAACCGGACCGAGCGTCGTCTGACAGCCAGCCAGATGCGCAATCTGGACGCGATTGTATTCGACATTCAAGATGTCGGGGCGCGCTTTTACACATATTCCTGCACAATGCTGTATGCGCTCCAAGAAGCCGCTAAAGCTCGGAAACCGTTTTTCGTGCTTGACCGCCCGAATCCCATAACAGGCATTTACGTCGAGGGCCCAACTCTACAAAAAGATCTCGAATCATTCGTCGGCTGCTATGACATCCCTCTACGCCACGGAATGACTTTCGGCGAGCTCGCAACTATGGCCAACTCGGAGCAAGATTGGGGCGCGGACCTCCACGTCATTAAGCTTCAGAATTGGGAACGCGGAGATTGGTTTGATACGACGTCCCTTTCGTGGGTCAATCCATCGCCAAACATGCGGAGCTTGAATGCTGCGCTTCTCTATCCCGGTCTGGCAATGATCGAGTTTTCAACTAACTACTCCGTTGGCCGCGGAACCGACGCTCCCTTTGAACAAGTTGGAGCGGATTGGATTCAAGGCAGCCAACTCGCCGAATACTCTGAATGCCAGATTCATTCCGGGTGTGCGCGTGTATCCTACTCGCTTCATGCCGCGCTTCTTCTAACTTCGCCGGGCGTCAAATAGAAGGAATCCGATTCGTGATCACTAACCGAGATTCGTTCGACAGCACGCGCCTTGGCATTGAGCTTGCCGCTGCCCTTCAAAAACTCTATCCCGGGCAGGATCGACTTTGAAAAATGCCGAACCTTAATCGGCAATCGCCACGTGCTACATGATTTGCAAGAAGGAGTCGACGCGGTCACAATATGGCCCGAGGCGCAAAAAGAAGCGGCTCAGTTTGTGATCCGGCGCAAGCCGTACCTGCTCTATTAACAGCTCTGCGCGTGAGTTCAAGCTTCAACCGCAGCTGCCGCTTGCTTGGTTTTGCTCCCCGGTGGACGTCCGCGCCGCCTTGGTTCAGGTACCCCGTCCGAAGCCTCGGCGGACATGGAGTCCTCCATTCCTGCAGTTGCTTCTTTCAACCACCCCGGTGGCCTCCCTCGTCTCCGCCCTCGGCCTCTCGCCAGACGCTCTAACGTCAGAATCGCCTCTTCAATCTGCTCTCGCTCGAGTCTTAGCTCGGCGAGCATCTTATCGACGTCCAAAATATCTGACCTCCTCAACCGCCCTACTCAAATCGCGAGCTCGTCGTTCTCTGCTTCGCTTTCCGTAACGTGCTCGTCACAAGATTTAGACGAAGTTTAAAGGGTATTAGGAGAAATTCAATGTAACTATTGAACGATGTAAATACAAATAGTTCTAGTAGTACTATGCCGTTTTTTCGGGAATATCGCGGCGAGGTGGACGAATTTACCCCTTAGTACCTTTTGTTCTGACGTTTCCAGTAGAAGTAAAAAGGTACCCCAATCGCCATAAGTCCTAATCCCATCAGCGATTCACGGGGACGCGTCTGAATTGTGCTAACAAGCAACAAAGCAGCCACGCCGACGAATAGTACTGGCACAACTGGGTAGCCGATCACCCGGTACGGCCTCGATAAATCCGGTCTTTTCTTGCGCAAAACCAACACCGAAACACCGGTCATTAAGTAAAGAATCCAGCTTCCGAAAATGACGAAATTATAAAGATCGTCGAACCAGCCGCTCAAAACCACAATCGAGGACCAGAGGCAAAGCAGAATCATCGAATGTCCCGGCGTCCTGAACTTTGGATGGACAACAGCAGCCGTGCGGAAGAAAAGTCCATCCCGCGCCATTGCGTACGGCACTCGCGAACCGGAAAGAATCGACCCATTCAGCGCGGCGAAAATGGAGATCAGCACCGCAATAGTAACTGCTCCCGCGGCAGCGTTGCCGTGCAAATGCGACATCATCTCGGCAGCCACTCGGTGACTTGCCGGCCACTTGCCCGGGATCTAAAACATAGAAATACGCGACATTGATCAGTAGATAAGTCACGATCACAGCCCCGGTGCCAAGAATCAATGAGCGAGGCAGGTTTCGCTGCGGATTGCGGATCTCCGAGGACACCATGCTGACGTTGTTCCAACCGTCGTAGGCCCATAATGCGCTCACCATCGCCGCAAAAAATCCGGCGATTCCACCCACTGCGGGAATCGAGCCTCCAAAATGCGAGAAATCTCCTTTGCCCGATAGCAAGCCGAACGCAATCACCCCGCCAATCAGCGCCATTTTTACGGCAGTCACAAATACCTGCACGTTCCCGCCGGATCGTACCCCCACATAATTCACGGCAGCCAAAATTAAAATCAGTGCAATCGCGACAAGTTGCCCATAATGAATCTCCAGCAAACTGCCGCCCGGACCTATGTGCAGCGGAATGACGACCAGCGATACCCCCAGGACAGGAACGAAGGCCGTCAGATACGTGTAAAAACCAGCAGCCAGCGTCGCAATCGAACCGCTTTTGGCTACCCAGAATTGCGTCCAGCCGTATATGTAACCCCAGAACGGGCCGTATGCCGCACTGAGATAAACGTATTCACCGCCGGCCTCGGGCATCGCCGCGGCCAGTTCGGCATAGGTCAGCGCGCCGAACAGACTCAGCAGCCCGGCAACAACCCACACGATGAAGAGAAGTTTCACAGACCCGACGAATCGGATCATTGCCGACGGTACAAGAAACACGCCGCTGCCGATTACCGTTCCTATGACTATCGATACGGCGCTCCAGACGCCCAGAACTCTCTGTAGACTGGGCCGCGATGGCTCGGAAGCGTTCAGGGCGGGATCTGAAAGCGGCGGCGATTGGCTGTTCGACTCCATCCCTTACACCACCACCTGCGGCATGCCGCTTTCGCTGCTCTGCGGTAAAAACAGACCTGCCACATAACCCACCGCGAAAGTCGCCGAAGATCCGATCAGCACGTACCAGGTGTATGCTACGTCCTTCCGAAGAAAGAGCGTTGCCAGCAGGCCGGCGCACATGCCCAGAATCGCGGCCCATTCGCCCGGACGTCGTGTCAGCACTCCCAGCAGGAAGACGCCTAGAAGAGCGCCATAAAGCACCGAAGCGATTGAAAGGCCGGCTTCCAGAACGCTGCCCCAATGGCGCGCGGCCAACCCCACTGAAAACAGAATTCCTCCCCAAAGAACCGTTGCCCATCGCGCCAGGCGCAGATACACTTGCTCGGAGTGATGCGGACGAAGCGGTTTCAGGAAATCCATGATGGTGGTGGAAGCAAGCGCGTTCAGCGCCGCGCTCAGATTTGACATCGCAGCCGCGAGAATGGCCGCAACCACCAGCCCGGCAACCCCCAACGGCAGATGATTCCAAATGAATTCGGGATAGATTCGCTCGGGCACGCCGGGAGCCGTTTTACCCATGCTTCTGTAGTAGACATACAAAAGAACTCCGATCACCAGGAAAAGCGCGAATTGCAGAAAGACCACGATCCAGCTCGAAAACAGAGCCCATCTGCTCTCGCGCTCGATTCTTCGCCGCCAGCAGACGCTGGACCAGCAGTTGTTCGGTTCCATGACTCGCGGTGGTGAGAAAGCATCCTCCCAGCAAACCAGCCCAAAAGCTGTAGTTGCGCTGAAAAAAAGCCGCCGTGAACGAGAACCGGAAATCGAAAATCTGAAATTTGTGAACGGCCGTTCCCGCGGCCACCACTTCCGGCCACCCGCCCGGAATCGTGTGAAGGATCAGGAAGAAACTCAGCAGCGCCCCTCCCACATAAAGAAACATCTGGATTACATCGGTCCAGATGACCGCCGTCATGCCGCCTTCGAACGTATAGAAGAGCGTCAAACAGAGGATCACGGCGATCGAGGCGGTCTCTCCCGTCCCCAGCACAATCGAGATCACGATGGATACCGCGAATACCCGCACGCCTTCCGCCAGCGCGCGCAGCAGCAGGAATGTTCCAGCCGTGAATCGCCTGATCCGCCCGCCAAAACGGCGATCCATCAGTTCATAAGCGGTGAACATCTCACCCCGAAAATAGTGCGGAAGGAAGAGCACGGCGATGATAATGCGCCCGAGCAGATATCCCAGAATCAATTGCAGGAAGGTGAAGTTACCGGTAAAAGACAGCGCGGGCGTCCCGATCACCGTCAGAGTACTCGTTTCAGCCGAGACAATCGAGAAGGCAATCGCCCACCATGGCGCGCCCCGGCCGCCCAGGAAATAATCCTTGAGAGTCGCTTGTTTTTCCTTGAATTGCGCCCCGAACCAGGTGATAAACAGCAGGTAGGCAGCGATTACCCCCAGGTCCACAATGCGCATGGAAACGTGGATGATAGCATGCCAATAGCTAGCCACCCGAAACGGGTGTACAGCGATGCTGGGAACAACTTTTCCGAAGCTAACATCTATATTGGTAGGAAGGTTGCGGGTGCGGAAGCATTTCGTTATACTCCGGCTTTGCGCATTCAGCTCAGTTTGAATGCCGGTCGCAAGGATTGCCGTCAGCCCTCCGCGGCTGCAAAGGCGGAGGGATCCGCTTCGAGATTTAAAGACGTAGAATTCCTCTAAGGGAGGTTGTCGTGGATTTTTGCTTTTTCCGAGCGGGCAAGCCGAGAATTACGGCTGTCACACTTGCTTTTTTGACCGGGTTGGTCTTGATACCATTTGCAGCCGCGCAGACCACGGGTCAGCAGCCGGCGGCCGGTCAACAACCAGCGGCGGGTCAGCAGCCGGCCACCGGCGCGGCGGCAACTCCCAACTGGAAAGACCGCGCCGAATACGACCTGTACGTAAAGATGACCCAGGCGACGGATCCCAAGGCGCGCCTTGAGCTCCTCAACACCTGGTCGGACAAATATCCGCAGACTGAGTTCAACAAGCAACGCCTGATTTATTACGTCAACACCTACGCGCAACTTGCTCCAAACGATCCAACGGCCCGCCAAAACCTTCTGCAAAAGGCGCAGGAGCTGCTCAAAATCGATCCGGAGAATTTCCAGGCGATGTACTTCACCGCTCTCTGGGGTCCCGCTGTCGGTGGGGCGAGCCCCTCGCCTGACATTGCCAGCCAGGTTGAGACTGCCGCCAATGGCGTTCTCAGCAATATCGATAAGGCCTTCGATCCTTCTAAAAAGCCCTCGTCGGTGAGCGATGCTGATTTCACCAAGGCGAAGGGCCAGGCACAGGCCGTCGCCCACAATGCGCTTGCCTGGGTCGATTCTTCAAAGAAAGACACGGCCGGGCTCGAAGAACAGTACAAGGACAGCTTGCAAGTCGAATCCCGATCAGGGGAACATCTCCGCGCTTTATGCCAAGCTTCTCTACGACGATAAGAAGTTCCCGGATGCGCTTTTTGAATATGCGCGCGCGGCCGAATATGCCGGTCCTGGGCCCTCGCTCCCCCCTGCCACCCGGCAGCAATTGACAGACTTCTTCAACAAGGCCTACAAAGATTACCACGGCGGAACCGACGGGGCCGATCAGATCTTGACTCAGGCTAAGACGAGTGCTCTCCCACCACCCGATTTCAAGATTGTCAGCCAGGCCGACCTGGCAAACAAAGAGGCTGGCGACCTGCAAAAGCGCATTGATTCCGATCCCGCCTTCAAAATGTGGTACTCCATTCAGCAAGGTTTGACCGGGGCAAATGGCGATCAATTCTTCACCAATAACGTGAAGGAATTCGAAATTCCGGGCGGCGCGGAAGGCGTAAAAGACTTCACCGGAACGGTAATTTCAGTCGATCCGCCGGATCATCCAACCAAAGTGGTTCTCGGCGTTCAGGATCCTGCTACACCGGATGCCACGTTGCTTTTTTCGCAGCCGCTCCCCGCTTCTGCGCTGGACAAAATCAAAGTCGGACAGAAGCTAGATTTTTCGGGTGTGGCCGACAGTTACACCGCAAGCCCATACATGCTGACGTTCAAGGATCCGGCCATACCGGGCGTGCAGACCAGTGCACCGCCCAAGACCGGCACACATCGCCGGCGACGCTAAATTAATTCGAGGTGATAAAGCCTCGCGACGCGGGGCTTTCACCTCGTCAAGATTCCTTTACCGCCTACCCAGACAGCGTGTACGCGAAAATTTGTATCGAAGTGAACGAAATCCGCCACCTTGCCGCGGGCAATCGAACCGTATCGGTCATCGATTCCTAGCAAGCAGGCGGGTGTATGGCTCGCCATTCGGACCGCATCTACGACGGGCGCCTGAACCGTCTCGTGCAGGATTCGAACCTGGTCGATCAAAGTGGTGGCGCTCCCCGCAAGTGCTGATCCGTCCGCCAGCTCGCAATACCCCTCGGCCACTCTGCACGCTAGCGATCCCAGCATGAAAGTTGATCCCACCGGCAATCCGGTCCCGGCCAGCGCGTCACTGATGAGCGCCAGTCTACTGGCTCCTTTGCTTCGAACCGCTAGTTTCATCAGTGTCGGGGCGACATGAAAGCCATCGGCGATCAACTCGCACGCAAGTCTGTCTTCTGTCAACGCGTATTCGGCCAGACCAGGCTGGCGGAACAGACCGACCTTGGCGGCGTACGTCATGGCGTTGAATAAGTGGGTCACTTTCGTGAGCCCGTGGCTGATGCTTAAACGAACCGCCTCCTCTCGCGCTTCTGTGTGACCGGCGCTCGTGACGATTCCCGCTTCCCCACAGCGTCGAATCAGTTCTAAAGCGTTGGGCAGCTCGGGCGCGATCGTCATCTGCGCGATTCGCGCGGCATTCTTAACTAGCCACGCGATGTCGTCTTCAGTGGGAGGACGAAGCAGCCTCGGATCCTGTGCGCCGGCCTTCGTAATAGCGAGATGCGGTCCCTCCAAATGGACGGGGAGAATGCGCGCGGCACAGGAGTCTTTGACCTCGCTCCAGACATCAAGCACTGCGCCAATGCGTTCGTAGGTGGTACTTGCCAGCGTGGGGCAGAGGGCGGTGGTGCCTCGCGAGAGGTGATAGTCCGCGACCGTGCGAAACGCTTCAGGTGTCGCATCGAGAAAATCCGATCCGCGCCCGCCGTGCACGTGTATATCAATGAATCCGGGCGCAAGAAAGAGGCCGCCGCCCTCGACTAAGCTGTCCGAATTCGGTGGCGGGCCCTGGCCGAAATCGCTGATTATTCCGCGCTCAAAGCTGATCCAAGCGTTCTCGAGAACCGTCTCCGGCAATATGAGCCGGATTGATGAGATAACAGTTCCCGCCATCGCTTCAGTTTCACCGGCCCCGCGCGTACATCAGAACCAGCGAGCGCTGAGCAAATGGCATATAAATCAGCGCTGCGCTGATGCCCAGAGCCAGACCGATGCTCACGTGATGAATAAGAAGAAACGGCGATAGGGCCCACAGAAGATCCAGAACCAGCAGCACCGGAAACAATCTGCGGAACTTTGCTGCGAATTGCTGCGAATCGAACGCGACCGCCGCGAAAATGAATAGCCGGACCGGGATCAGCGCCGCTGCGGTTGTCACCAACACCGCCACGAGTACTACCGGTGAGAACAGTCTTGCGTCCAAAAAGATATCGTGGATCTCCTGAAGATTCGCGAGCGCCCCCAAGTAAAACGCCATGTACATCGCCTGCGCAAGCAGTAGCAAACTGCGCACCAGCATGCGCGGAGCCACCGGCAGCTCATCCGTTGCCGTTAGAACCATGCCGGCCGGCATCTCCAGCGCTCCCTCCCTGGCCTGACTCGCGATCGGCTCCTCGGGCAGTTCCGAAATAGGCGCCTTAAGCATCACCGGCGCGATGAAGCGATAACCCTTCCCGGAGACCGTCTCAACATATCGCGGTTGCGAGGCGGAATCGCCAAGCGCTTCACGAAGCTTGTTGATGGCCGTGTTCAGGCCGTGGTCGAAGTCGACGAACGTGTCTTTGCCCCACAACCGCTGCCGTATCTCCTCGCGCGTCACCGGCTCCGATGGCCTTTCCAGAAGCATAATCAGCACCTGGAAGGGCTGTGAATGGAGCTTGATTCGGACACCCTGTTTGCGCAGCTCGCCCGCAGCTTCGTTTACCTCGAACGCTCCGAAGCGAAATAGGCGGGATGTGGTCTCCGCTGGCATGCGCAAGGTTCCAGTTTAGCCTCTCCTGGCACTCGGATCATCTCCTGTAACCTTCCGCGATTCAGTCGCTTGCACGATGAGATGCGAATGAGTGCTGTTTGAGGCGCTCATGCATTGTGCGCGCCGCCCTTCGTCGGGCATGATTCGGGGCACGAGGTGAATCGTGCGAATGACAATACGGACTGCTGAGGCCGAACAGAGCGGGTTCGTGAACGCGCCACGGGTTAACAAGGCCCTGACTGCGGTTTTTGAGAAGCGCGTGCTGCTGTGGATGGCGCAGCGAACACCGGCTGCGATCAGCTCGGACCATTTGACCGGTTTAGCCCTTCTGTCCCAGCTCTGCGCAGGCGCGGCCTACGCGCTGGCATCCCAGCACCCGCGCGCTCTGTGGGTTGTGAACTTCTTTCTCGTCCTCAACTGGCTTGGCGACAGCCTGGACGGCACGCTGGCGCGGGTTCGCAACCAGCAGCGCCCTCGTTACGGATTCTACGTGGATCACATTGCCGATGCCATCGGTGGTCTGGCTTTGATGGCGGGGCTCGGCTGCTCCGGCTACCTGCACGGGCAGACGGCGGCTGGCATGCTCGTGTGTTTTTACGCGCTCTCAATCGAGAGCTATCTTGCAACCTATACGATTGGGCGTTTTCATCTTTCGCATGGTCTCTTCGGTCCCACTGAATTGCGAATCCTGCTCATGGCGGCGAACGCGGTGGCGCTCTTGCATCCGTATGTGAGGCTTGCGAGTCAACGCTTTCTGCTGTTCGACGTCGCAGGCACGGTGGCCGTTGTCGGAATGGCGATCATGTTCTTGGTAGCCGCTATCCGCCACACTCTCGTGCTTTATCGAGAGGAACCGCTGTCATGAGAAGCGCCCGCCAGCCATGGCTGCGGTTCGGCAGATTCAACCTCGTCGGCTTGCTGGGCGCGGCATTGCAATTGCTTCTGCTTTGGCTGTTGACGGAATGCTTCCACGCGCCTGCGGCTGCTGCTACGTCGCTGGCAGTCGAGATCGTCGTGTTACACAATTTTGTATGGCACGAGCGCTTCACCTGGCGCGATCGACGGCCCAAGAGCATAGGGCAAACATTAGGTCGCCTCTGGCGATTTCACGCCGGCAACGGTCTCATCTCGCTCTTCGGAAATACGGTGTTGACCTATTTTCTCGTGGAACGGCTCAAGACTCCCATCCTGCCATCGGCCATTGGAGCGATCGCTCTCTGCTCGCTGGTAAATTTCTTGCTTGCGGATCGCTGGGTATACGCGGTCAAGCCACCGCTGTAGCGCGGACGCCCCCGTCCGGCCTTCAAAAAGGAATAATCGATGCCTATCGACGAGAATGTACGAAAACTAATATCGCTGGTCGAACAAGGAAGGTTTCTTGAAGCGATTCAGGAGTTTTATGCGAACGATGCCAGCATGCAGGAGAACAACGACCCGCCACGCGTAGGCCTGCCGGCTCTCCTGGAACGAGAGAAACAGTTCCTGAATTCAATCCGGGAAATGCGCGTCCACAGGGCGGATTCCTATGTCGTGGACGGGAATCGGGCGGCGATTAATTGGATTTTTGAAACCACCGATAGTCAGGGCAAGCGGCGCCGCCTCGATGAAGTGGCGTATCAGCTCTGGCAAGATGGCAAAATCATCCGCGAGCGCTTTTACTACGATCCGGCGCAGAGACAAATCGAACTTTGATAGCGATCAGTCTTTCAACCCCGGGCTACCGTGCCCAAAGCAGCAAGCGCACCAGCACTTCATCCTGAACCCTGGACAGTCCGAATAACCGCCGCGGCGCCTTTATTCCGAAATCGCTCAATCGGAAGGTCGAATCACCGTCGATCTGGAGATCTCCCCTGACCTGGCTCAGGACGACATTCACCTTCACAGTCCGGCTTACATCGCGCACTTTGAGCTGCCCTTCAATCGCGAAACCGCGCAACTGCTTCGTTGTGATTAGATTTGATGCGAATTGGATCTCCGGATATTGCCCTACCGCTAGCGCCACCTCCCGCGCATAGCAGGTCGCGTTCTTGCGCTTCCTTGCCGAAAGCCCTTTGTCACAGCAAATGGCGCTCTTCGCCTCGATGCTGAGCCTGAACTCCGATACCTTGGTTTGCTCGGGCGCGAAGCACACTTCGCCGCTAAACGCCTCGAAGAAGATCACGTGCTTTCTCTTCTTCGTGAAGGTAGTCTTCCAAATCTCGACGGCAACTGTGGAATCGGTTGAAGGCGAGATCGTATACGATCGTTCCATTCGCGATTGTTACCGTCTAGCAACCCTTGACTGCGACGAGTCTCGGTTCATTAATTCGGTAGCGAGCTTTTTCCCCGAAGTTCCTGCCAAGCTTGGCTTTTGAGAAGTTCGGGGCCAGCCTCGATCAATCGAGGGAGCAGATTGAAAACAGCCGGTGCGCTCCATGGAGCCCCCTCGCGAGTGCGATATCCATGACGGTTAAGTTCGTTCGCAATCTCGCCGATTCGCTTTTCCTTTACGATCCTCTCCAGGATTAGAAGCAGCACCGCGGCCTCGAGCGGGTTCGGAATCAGGGCCAATCCGGTCTCAGCGACCTCGAGCCCGTACGGAACCTCCGCTTTGACAGGGCTGTCTTGATGCGGCTCGGCCTCATCGCCACCCTTCTCAACTTCCCGAACCCACTCGATGGCGGCCAATGACCACCCCTCCGCGGCCTTCCGCACGAAATAATCGAGTGTAATCTGGCCCGATACCGAATCCCGGCTGCGCTGTGTCACGGTAGACTCTTTTCGTTTTGCTGTGGCAGCATTTCTGGTGCCAACACTACGCTCGACGAAAAACCTGATCAAAAGCCGCCCAGTCTAGGAAAGACAGGCGCGATTCCGGGAAAGCTAGTCCGCAAATGGGACGCCGGAATCACATCTTGTACCGGCCGAGATCCTCGTCATTCAGGTTTTCCAGCCACTTCCGAAGCTCTTCGTTATTGACCTTCTCCGATACTGAGGCTGAATTTTTCGAGCTCTGAAGCACGCGATCCTCGACATAGATCGGGCAATCGTGCCGAAGCGCCAATGCCAAAGCGTCGCTCGGACGCGAATCTATACTCATCAACTGGCCATCTTTCTCGAGCCAGATCAGCGCGTAGAAAGTATCGTCTTTCAGCTCGCTCACGACCACTTTCTTGATGGAAGTGTCCAATCCCATCAGCAGTATTTTGATGAGGTCGTGCGTCATCGGCCGCTGGGTCGTTACTTTCTCGATTTCCAGAGCGATTGCATTCGCCTCATAAATTCCTACCCAGATTGGCAGAACCGAGTCGCCAGCAAGATCTTTCAGGACAACGATGGGCATGTTCGTCATCGGGTCCATCATCAAACCGCGAATCTTCATCTCTACTTCCATGTTCGCTTCCAATCCCCCAATCTGCATGACTCGTCTACATGACTCGCAGCCACGCTCTATTACCACGCTACTGCACGGGCAGTGACATGGCCCGTTCGCCCGCCAGACTGTTCGGACCGGATCGGGTTACCAATACATCCGTATAGCGGCCCACCCACGTTCTGCCGTCCACCGGTGCTGGCAGCGCCGGGTCGCAGAAGTTCAGCGTCTTGTTCTGAGTAGTGCGGCCTATCCATTGCTGAGTCGCCAGATTAAACCCTTCAACGTGTACTTCCTGCGTAGTTCCGATATACCTCGCGTTACGGCGAAGCTGAGTTGCTCGCTGCCGTTCCTGCAAAATCATCAGACGCTGCGTCTTCTCTTCCTCTGGAATATGATCTTCGTATTGCAGAGCCGATGTATTCGGCCGCTTCGAGTACTTGAAGATGAACATCGCATCATACTCGACCTCCTCCGCCAGCCGTAACGTCTCCTCGAATTCGGCTTCCGTCTCGCCTGGAAATCCCACGATTATATCTGTGGTGATCGAGATCTCGCGCTTCGCGTTCTTCATCCATTCGATGCGTCGCATGTAATCGTCGCGAGTGTAGAGCCGCTGCATACGTGACAGTACGTCGGATGAACCAGACTGCACCGGAAGGTGAACGTGATCGCAGAGCCTTGCGTTCCCATCTATCGCCTCGACGATCGGTTTGACAAAATCGCGCGGGTGCGAAGTAATAAAACGAACGCGGCGGATCCCGGGGATTTTTCCCGTTTCTGACAGCAGACGAGCAAAATCCCAACCAGCGGCGGATGGATCCCGATAACTGTTAACGTTTTGCCCAAGAAGCTGGATCTCCGTGTAGCCCAGTTCGGCCAGGGATCTCGCCTCCTTCATTACGCTCTCGCTGGTCCGGCTGCGCTCCGGACCACGCGTGAAGGGCACCACGCAATACGCGCACGCCTTATCGCATCCCTCAATGATGGTGATGTAAGCCCGATGCGGGTTATCGCGCCGCGTGAATGGAGTATCGAACGTCTCATTCGTATCCAGATCCAAACCGGTAACGCGCCTGTTTCCGGCCTCTAGCTGCACCAGCATTTCGGGCAGCTTCGTGTAGCTGGCCGAACCGGCCACCAGGCTCACGTGAGGTGCGCGCTCGAAAATTCGTTCCCCTTCCTGCTGTGCCACGCATCCCAGGACGCCGAAAATTTTTCCCTTCCCCGCCTCGCGTTTGAATTGTTGCAGCCGATTGAATACTTTCTGCTCCGCTTTATCACGGATACTGCACGTGTTGTACAGAACCAGTTGGGCTTGCTCCGGTTCTTCGACCTGCGTATAGCCTTTCTCGATCAGCGTGCCCACGACCTTTTCGGAATCGTGCGCATTCATCTGACAACCGAAAGTCTCGATATAAAAAGTCTTCATGCGAAAGCCACGTTACGCCCGGCGTCAGCCATGCAGGAAGTGCATGAACCAGCCAATCCCAAACAAAGCAGCCAGGAAGCAGCCAAAACAGTACAGGCCGTAACGTACTCGTTCCCGGTCTGTTCGCTTCGTAACCAGACCAAGCATCACGCTCGATACCGCCGCGAATAAAATTGCGAGTTGGAAATTATTGAGGGAAATTTGCATTGCTCAGTCTTTCTGTTTCGTGGCGATCTCGTAAGCGTCCACTGCCGCGAGGATGTTAAGCAGCCCGGCCGCCACTAGCAGCTTCGAACCATAGTCGGTATTATGGCTGGCCGTATCGGGTGGCGCATATCCCAACCAGACAGCCAGAAAATACGGCAACCCTGCAGCAACATCGCCAATGAGCCCGCCCCATTGAATCAGACGCGAGAGCACATCGCCGCCGCTGGTCGGCTGAAACATGGTCCCGCGCATCAGCAGCCCAATTGCGAACGGAAGAAGAACGGCCACGAATATAATGGCTGCCCGTCCGCGTCGACCCAAAATAAAATGTCCGGCGCCGGGCACAAACCAGGCGAGGGCGGCCGTTAGCCAGGGAGAGCGTGCGGGCACAGCGGAATGAGTGCCGGTTGAAGTTGCGGGCATTTCTTTGATTTTAGCTGGCGAGAGGAAAGTCCAGCGTCGAAGGCGCCCTAAAAGACAACGCGGCGGGCCGTAGCCCCCGTGGGAGGCCCCTGCGGCGGCTCGCTGACCAGATCCACGATTAACTGGCGCACGCGCGCAAGCTGATCGGGTTTGGCGATCAGGTAACGGCAGTTGCCACCGGCATCCGGGCGTAAAAACTGTTGTATTCTTCGGACCTAGAGCGACGCGTCCCGGCTGCGACAAATCGAAATAACCGCGATCGGGCAAAATGGCCTCGAGCACTGCTGTCGAATCCCAATTCGGATGATCCTCCGGCTTCTTGACGTAGAGCCGGTACGCTTCCGGAATGGGATGATGGGCCACGTAGCCGAAATCGTTTGCGATTGCTTCATACGGAAAGGGAACTACAAGGCCAATCTCAAAGCCGCTGAAGATCATCGCCGTGGGCCAGTTGGCGAACAAGATCTTTGCCGATTCCGGATCTGTGTACACGTTGAACTCAGGCTCGGGTTTTTCGAAATTGCCGGCCATCAGGCAGAGGACCTTCACCTTGCGTTTCACCAGCTCCGTTCCTCCAGGCGACCCCAGTAGCCTGGCAAGATTCGTGCTGAAGCCGATCTGCGCGATCGTGACCGACTGGTCCGGCTGATTGGAGAGGATGCTGGTGAGCAACTGCACGGCATCCGGAGCCTCCGAGCCATCCTGCAAGCGATGAGGATACATCGGCCTTCCAGCCGCATCGCGCTCCTCGGCGGGGATCTTTAGCATGGCCGAATCGTCTTTTGTCTTGCCATCCCGCACGACGCCAATCGGGATGTCCGGCCGGCCATAAAACGTGTTCACCAGATCGACAAATGGCGCGGCATAACGATTGTCTTTTGTAATTGTGACGGCGAGCAGTTGCACGTCCGCTCGATTCTCCAGCGCGTGGATCATAGCCAGCGCCAGGGCATCGTCAACGTCGTTGCCGATATCGGTATCGAGGATGAGCCGCACCGGTTCCGCGGCTTTTGTCTGCCATGCTGAAGAGGCCGAACAGGCCGATTAAAAGGAGAGCAGCAATTCGAGGCATCTTGCGCGTGATCGTAGCACGCTGTATTAAACTGGAGTTCGTTCACCCACCTTGCGGATGTGGCGGAATTGGCAGACGCGCATGATTCAGGTTCATGTACCCGAAAGGGTGTGGAGGTTCAAGTCCTCTCATCCGCACCATGTAAGCTCATAAATCTTCGGCGGTTATTCCTCTGACTGGCGCTTGTGTCTAAAACGTGCCCGAGTCTTAATTCGCGCGAGCGGATTTAACAGGTGCAGGGGTGGGCCGCCCGATCACCGCATCCATCAATTCATCAATCCGCCGTTGGCGCGCCGGAGACCATTTGGCGTAGCCGGATCGGCTATTGCTTCCGCGCTAAGGGCAGAAAGGCAAGCGCGCGGCGCGAAGGCTGGCTAAGGCGCAAATTTGTTCTAGGGCTCGGGCGGACGGGATTCCATCCGGATTTCAATGTCGAGCCGGGAAGACCCGATTCAAGTTTAAGGAGCGGGCTCGATATCGCGGAACAACACACGCCCTCTTGATGTAGTCACGATTTGGACTAGCACTTCATGATTCACCAGCGGCCCAACAAGGTCATCTACTGTTTCCCCGACTTCGTAAACTCTTTTGTGCTGCCCATCCACCGTAATCTCTAACCAATCTTCATCGAGGTGCAGAGCACGCAAAACGCCCCTCACCTCGCCGGGTGTATCCCCGGTTTCACGCGGCTTAGTGAATTGTTGTTTGATTACGGCGTTAATTTCATTCCGAGAATCCTCGGTGAGAATAACCGGATCGCGATCAGTTAAGCTTTTGCGGATCGTTAACGTCGAAAAGTCCTTACCTGTTGGGGCAAGAGCCCTCGTTAGTTTTAGGAAAGTGCCACGATAGTCCTTGTCGGGGACGCGCTGCGCCAACGCTGTTTCAGGATCGTCCGCGGAATCCCGCACCAGCGAGAGAAAGGTATCTTTTATCTGCTCTACTGTAGGAATTTCCGGACCGAACAGGGTTCGTTGGGCAACGTCCTCAATTGCTACCGCGAACTGATAGCTTCCAGGCATCGTCTGAAACAGCCATGGCCGGCATACCTTCTGTACATCAATCGGCGCAGCCCCACGTTTTCTGTGTTCCCGGTGCTGAAGAAACTCGACTGTCCTGAAAAAGAGTGACTTGATGCTTTCGACTTTGCTTAAAACGAGATCCAAAGGCGCACCGCCGATGACGCTCTGGCCGCCCGAGACCGAAACCACCAACTCGCCTTCGGAGAATTTTACGCCCGCATTCTGTCGAACTCGCTCGCTCCAGATCGCCTGTAGTAACTCCTGCAACTGCTGAGATGCAAAAGGCGGAAGAGAATCATTGACCAGGACCTCATATGCTAGTCTCTGCGCTTCCTCAAATTGTCTGGCCTTAAACCACAAAGCGACCGCGCTAACCGCCGTTATCCCGAGCGTCCGCACTTTTGTGGGCGCGAGCCCACGGAGAGCCTGAGCCTCTAGCTTCGCCGCCTCGGCATATAGTTCTCGTGCGCGGTCCGGTGCCTCTATGGCGACCGTCTGCGCTTCCGCTGCGAGCCGTTCGCTTTGCTGATGGAACTCCGCCCAGCTCATTTTTCGCTCACGTACTCAATAAGGATGCTGAGAACTTCAAAGCCCATAACTCCGGCAAGCGCAGGAAGATTACTGATGCCATTCTTCGTTTGCTGTACCTTCTGGCGTAATAAACGCTCGACCGCCGCATGACTTCCCTTGTCTGTCCCCGAGATCTCCAGCCGCCAGCAGTCCTCCAGATCCTCGAGCCTTCCCCCTGCGGGCGCAACATAATAATCAGCGCCGGTCAGTATGTCCGCCCTGCCAACTGCGTACAGCCCTTCCGTCATCTCGACCGCGGCGAGAATGCATCCGCAAGCCCCATTCTCAGTAGTGTCGATCCGGTTCGCTAATGCTCCGCGGGTTCGCTCGTCTGTTGGCTCCCACTTCATAAGGGCCGTCGTATGATCCGATTTCTTGCTAATCGTGATTTCTACAGGAGGTTTGTGATGCCGGTCCAGGCAGACGCGCGCTGAATCCAGGTATGTACCCGCAACCGACTCGATCAGACCATAGTGCCGCGCCGCCATATCTTGGAGCGGCATGACGGGGAGGGTTTTGTCTTCCATGTCGAAAGCAAGCGAAACAAGAAAGCAGCTTAAATCTGTTCTGTAACGACCAAAACGGATGATTATATATCCGCGCATACGGTCACGTGCAGATCATACCCTATTCGCCTTTTATTCGCCTGCCGATGTAAAAATGCTTTCGTGGCGTGCTGCTCCGTAGAGATCACCGGCAAGGATGGCAAAAAGCACACGCTCACGAGGGACGCGACGAGCACACACGATGCGGTCAGGAAAGCCGCCCAGGCATGGTCACGGTTATGGTGGTGGTCACCCGATAGCCTTGCGATAGTCCGGCGCAACGACGAGAGTTGGAACGTGCCGATCGGCAAGGCGTTAGAACACTCGCGGCGAGCTCCACGCAGTTGATAATTTCGGATCATGGACCAAGCGACGTTGACGGAATTGCTGCGATCGCATGACGAGCTTCGGGCGGCGATCATGATCGCTGGCAGGGAGATCCGAAAGCCGAATTTTGGAAACAGGGACAGCCAGGTCCTAAAGCTTCTGAGAAGGGTTCTGCGTGAATCCCGAGAAACCCCACGCAAGTTCACGCCGGTAAGCGATTGCAATATGTGATGATCGGGCCAGGTAACGGGAGACGGAGGAATGTCAACTACATTCCATGTGCCTAGATTGTCCCAGGCCGCGCATTTCTGCCCGTTTTGCCACGACTGGCATTTCGCGCTTTCAGTAACTTACGAACGGTTCAATGGACCTCGAAGATCAAGTCCTCTCATCCGCACCAGTCAAATCAGCAAATTGCAAGCTCCCGACCTTAGCTGCTACCTCGATCACTACCGAAGATTAGCGCTGATGAGGGGAGAACATGGCAATTGCGGCTACGTTGGTGCTTGCCTCCGGGGTAGAACGTACACGCTGTACCGTCACTCGATCGGCGGAGCGGGTGGCGGGGGCGGCGGCAGGGCTTGCTGCAGCTTGGTCTTTTGATCGCTGGTTAAAACCTTGAGGAAGTCGACCTGAGCTTGCGCATGATTTTGGACATCCCGCGTGGTGAGCTGGCCGATCTGTTGCGCAGCGGATGCGATGCCGCTCGAGTCGCCGGACTGGATCGCGGTCTCGAGATTCTGGCGCGTGGTCTGCATGCTGGTCCGTAGGTTCCGAGCGGCCGTTGCTTCGTTGGTGAAGATGGTTGTTATGCTTGCCTGTTGAGCGCTGGTTAGAGATAGCAGCGCGGTAAGGCGAGACACTCGACTGGACACCATTTGCGCCGCCGGCGGCGGCGTTGGTGGAGCCGGCGGCACGGGCGCCTCTTGCGCGATTAGAGTAGCCGTCGAGAGCAGTGCTGACGCGGCGAATAGAAAAGCTTTTCTTTTCACATGAACTCCTGCGCATGTTTAGACGAGATACCGGACGTCATCGCTTACATATGGCCGGGACGTTCGGCCTGTTTGCTTTTGAGCTTCCGCCATTGATCGAGCGTAAGGATGTTGCGGATGCCGAGTATGAATCGAGCGTTCGCTTTTTCGAGCTCCGCGCGGGCTAGCGCGATGCGGTCGATTTGGGCGAGGACTCTGGATTCGTCCGGATGGTCCGTATCAAGCAGCGGTCTGATGATTGCTTCCTGCCTGCGGAGCTCGTCACTCAGTTCCATCAGATGCCGCCGGTTCTGCTCAAACAGCGCCTGCATTCTCGATTGCTGATGCGGCGTGATGCCGAGGCGGTCGACGATCACCGGATTGTTCCACCACACTCCGGGCGGCCCGAGGACGAAAGGCGGTGGGGGAGGGGGGGGCGGCATGGATGGCGCAGGCGGGGCTGGCTGCTGCGCACAAAGCGTTCCAGCCAGCAACATGCCGGCCAGCCCGAAGCTAGCGCTGAGCGTTTTGGCTGTTTTCAAAGCTGACAAGACTATCCAAAGGAGCGAGCGATAAAGGCACGTCCTGTGCGATTTGGGAATTGACGCGCTGCAGCAACGCCGCCTCGCTGTTCAGCCTGCGAACGGAAATTTCGCGGTGCACCGTGTCGGCGAAAAAGCAGACGAGCAGCATCGCCCCGACGAGGCAGAACACGCGGAATGCCGAGCGGTACGGTGCTCGCTCGATGTGGCGAAGCGTTGCTCTTGCAGGAGCGCAATTCTGGTCGGCCCAATTGTGCGCGGATTGGCGAAACAGTTTGAGCGTGGTCTTGAAAAGAGCCACTTCGACGCGGCAGGCGGCGCAATCGGCGAGATGCTGTTCCACTTCGCTCAAAGATTCTCCCGCGAGCCACTCGGAGATCTGTTCGGACGTCAGATGACGATTCATGCCGCGACTCCCAAACGCTGGCGCACCGAATTGAGTGCGCGAAACAAATGCGTCTTGACCGTGGCCGGCTGCAGTCCCGTCGCGATCGCAATATCCTGGACGTCCATATCTTGCACAAAGCGGAGCAAAAACACGGTGCGCTGTCTCTCGGGCAGGCTAGCGGCGGCGTCCCAAACTGCCTGCACTTGCTCTTTGAGCAGCGTTTGTGCCTCTGGCGATTTTTGCTGATCGGCAATACAGGCTCGCAGTCCTTCCTCGAGCGGTTGGGCAGCGCGATTCAGTCGTTCCCAGAATTGGAACCGGCGGCTCTTCAAATGATCGCGCAGAAGATTAACGGCAATTTGCATCAGCCACGTGCTTATCCGGCAGTCGTTTCGGAAATGGGATTGAGCTCGGTACGCTCGCAGGAAGCACTCCTGAGTAAGATTTTCAGCGGTTTCCCGGTCGCGGAGCGATGCGAACAAAAAACGAAATACTTTGATCCGATAGAGCCGTACGATCGTATCGAAGTCCGCCGCTGTTTCTGCGCTGACCGTTTCAAGGAGGCCGGAACTGGCAGCGAAATCAAGGGACATCGCTATTGTGAATGACCGACTCTAGTGTAGACGAAAGGGATACAGGCCCGGCTTACATCTCGCCCCAGTTTTTTCGTCCGGATTAGCTGCGCCGGGGGCCGCCGCCGAGGAGCCTGATGTGCTGACTTATCGAGAATTCGATGCCCCGTGCCCAATAGCGAACGCCAAACGCGCACGGCAGGTGCCAACGGACGATCTAGAAAAGCAAACCTCGGATTTTCTTCTTTCAATGAGATATCGTTCCATTTCCTCCCATAAACCGAGCTTTACCCTAGCAGACAATCTAGTAGACAATACACACATTCTCTACTAGGATGTCTTCTAAGCACGATGGCTCACAACAATCCTACGGAAAACCGGGTCGAGTTGCTTCAGGGCACGCTCGACATGCTGATATTGCGGACCCTCCAGTGGGGATCGCAGCACGGACACGGCATTGGCCAGGCTATCCGGCAGAGTTCGGCGGATTTGTTGCAAATCGAGCGTGGGTCCCTCTATCCGGCGCTGCATCGTCTGGAAGCCCGGGGCCTGATCTTGTCGGAGTGGAAGAGTTCGGACCTGAACCGGCGGGCAAAGTATTACCGGCTGACCGGCGCGGGAAAAAAGCAATTAGCGACTGAGCAATCTAAATGGAAGCTCTTGGTCAAAGCGATCACGCGCGTGATGCGTCCGGCACAAGAGGGCTAGGCAAACGAATTATGCAGTGGCGCTTTTGGCGATGGAAACAGCGCGATACCGATCTCAATGACGAGATTGCCTACGATCTGGCGGCCGACGCGGAGGAGCGGATTCGCTCGGGTATCCCGCGCGAAGAGGCCGAATTTGCCAGCCGGCGCGATTTCGGGAACGCGCTGCTGGTCAAAGAAGATACTCGCGAAACGTGGGGCTTAATGTCGTTGGAACGGCTCGGTCGGGACGTTCGTTACGGCTGGCGCACCTTACGCAACAACCCATTGTTCGCTGCCATGGCGGTGTTGTCGCTCGCCCTGGGCATTGGCGCGAATACCGCGATCTATAGCGTCATGGACGCGATTATGGTTCGCGCCTTACCGGTTCGGAATCCGGGCGAACTGGTGATCCTAAACTGGCGCGCCAAACACGACGTCGACAGCCATGCTGGCAGCAAATACGACGAGCCGCGAGGCGGCGTCACGAGCCCGGATTTTCCGTGGCCTGCCTATGCTCTTCTTCGCCAGCACAACGACGTCTTTTCGACCTTGTTCGCATACAAGGACGCGGGCCAGCTCAATTTGGTGATTCATGGGGAGGCGGAACTCGGCCCCGTCGAATTCGTCTCCGGCAATTTCTTCAGCGGCCTCGGTATCGTCCCGGCTGCCGGCCGGCTTATCGCCGACAGCGATAATGTCGCGGGTGCATCACAGGTGGCGGTCCTCAGCTATAACTACTGGCGCGACCGGTTTGCGGGAGATCCGGCGGCCATTGGCCAGACCGTAAGCATCAACAACAACTTATTCACCATCGCGGGCGTCGCCGCACCCGAATTCTTTGGAGTCACTCCCGGCTCAGCCCCGGTGCTCTACATCCCGATCGTGAACCGTCCTTTGCTTGCCCGAAATTATGGCAACGAACACGACACCCTCTTCATCGATTCGCATTTCTATTGGGCCGACATGATGGGCCGCCTGCGCCCCGGCGTCACACTAGCACGCGCACAAACCGAACTCGCCGCTCGATTTCATCAGTTCGCGCTCGCCTCGGCAACAAACGATGAGGAGCGCACTGACCTCCCGGCGCTGTGGCTCGAGGAAGGCGGCTCCGGCGTGGACTCGCTCCGCCGTCAATATTCGAAGCCGCTCTTTGTCCTAATGACCATGGTGGCGTTCATTCTCGCTATCGCCTGCGCTAATATTGCCAACTTGCTTCTCGCCCGCGCCGCCGCGAGACGGCGCGAAATAGCCGTGCGGCTCAGTCTGGGCGCAAGCCGCTTTCGTGTGCTGCGGCAGTTGCTTACCGAAAGCGTGCTGCTCGCGCTGCCCGGAGGCATTCTTGGCCTAGGCATTGCGGCCGCAGGAATTCGTTTCCTCATCTGGCTGCTTGCCGGCGGCAGCGAAGATTTCAGTCTTCACGCGGGACTCGACGGCCGCATCCTCGCCTTCACGATCATGGTTGCGTTTGCCACCGGGATTCTTTTCGGACTCGCGCCCGCCATTGCAGCGACCCGTGTGGATGTCACCCCGGCTCTTAAGGAAACTCGCGCCAGCACCCCTCGGAGGCATGGACGCCGCATCGGCCTGAGTCAGTCTCTTGTTGTCACCCAGATCGCCCTTTCGCTGCTGCTGGTGCTGGGAGCCGCGCTGTTTGTTCGCACGCTTGCCAACCTCCATTCCGTGGAGATCGGCTTTAACCAGGAGAACCTCCTGACATTCCGCCTGGATGCCAGCCAGGCGGGTTACAAAGACGCGGCGCTGAAGGCATTCTATGCCCGCATGGACGCGCAATTCCGGGAGCTCCCCGGCGTTCGCGCCGCAACTGTGACGGACATGCCGCTTGTTGCCGGTTGGAACAGTTCGACCAATGTCATCCTGCCAGGTGCTCCTAAACCGGAAGACCGCGACGGCCCGAGTACATTCTATATTTCAGTCGGCCCTACGTTTTTCGAAACGATGCAGCTTCCGATGCTAGCGGGCCGGCCGATCGATTCGCGCGATGTGGACGGCGCTCCACTTGCCGCGGTGGTCAACGAAGTCTTTGCGAAGAAGTACTTCCCCGATCAGAATCCGATCGGGCAGCACTTTAGGATGGGCAACTCCGAAGCCGGCGACCTGATGATTGTAGGCATTGCGAAGAACGCCCGCTATAGCTCGCTGAAGGACGCGATCCCGCCCGTCGTATACGTTTCTTCTCTGCAGAGCATCATCAAAGGTCCGCCCGGCGCCATGTTCTTCGAACTACGGACGGCGGGCAATCCTCTTGCGCTTGCCCAAACCGTTCGCAGGACCGTCCATGAAGCCGCGCCGCTTGTCCCGGTCACAGGCATGATGACGCAAACGCAGCGGATCGATAACACTATTGTTCAGGAGCGCACCTTCGCCGATCTCTGCACGGCGTTCGCGGTTCTGGCGCTGACGATCGCATGTGTCGGGCTCTACGGCACCATGGCGTATGCGGTGTCGCGCCGCACCAACGAAATCGGCATCCGAATGGCGTTGGGCGCCGAACGCCGGCGTATCATCTGGATGGTGCTGCGCGAAGTGCTCGCGCTCGCCGCGGCAGGGCTTGCGATTGGCCTTATCTGCGCCTGGAGCGCCATGTCTACCCTCAAATCCTTTGTGTTCGGAATGAAACCCGCCGACCCGCTCGCGATCTTGTTGGCGGCTGGAATCCTAATCGCCGCGGTGGTTTTGGCCGGTTTTGCTCCCGCAACGCGAGCATCTCGAATCGACCCGCTCACCGCCTTGCGACACGAATAACTACTGTGAATAAAACGGCTTAGCGTCAGGTCTGCTCTTATGGCAAACCCGAGTCCGCGACCATGCCCGCCTAGGCTCCGGTCAGGACCAAGCCATCGAAGCCGCCACATCATTGATTGGCTTTGTTTCGCAGGAAGAGCCCACCGATCGCACCGCGCAATTTGGGTTCGTTTCGCAGAATAACCGTACGGCGAGCGAGTTCGTTTGGTAATTTAACGGCATCTCGTTGAAAACACGATCAAAGTAATAGAATTGGCTTTGTTTCGCAGACGAGGCCATTCGCTGGCTCGCGTGAATTGGATGAGCTCGAGTTCGTTTGGTAAAAGAGCCGCCATTCTATCTGCGAATAGCTTCGATCAGCTTTACCAGCTCAGAGATAACCACGTCCGGCCTTTCCAGTTGCACCCAATGTCCCGAACCGGGGACACGGATATGCCTTCCGGATTCACTATCGCTTACCCAACGTTCGCGTTCAGCGAGCTCTGCAGTGGTCGCATTTTCGGCCGAAAGGATGACGAGCGGAATACGCGCGGGCACTTTGAGATCAAGGGCCGATTCGGCGCAGGGCTGAAGCGCTTCGAGGTAGGCAGCCATAGCGAGAAACGCTTGCGGCCGGCTTCAATGTGAAGCAAGCACCGGCCATTTTTCACGCGGCAGCTTGCGAACTTCGCCTACCAGCCGCTCTACCGTGCCTCGGCCTCCACCAGCGCTCGCGCGATTGATAATTTTTGGCAGGAGGCGGCTTCCGCCCAGCATCGCATTCAGCGCCAGCCGCACCACTCCCAAGCGAGCGAGCAGCGCTCCACGGCGCGAGAAGCGCGCTCCCAGCGCAAGCCGGGCCTTTTCGCGCGGCGAGCAGCGAGCCCAATACTCGACGGAGACCGGATCGAGGAGAACGAGGCCGGCAATTTCGTCCGGGAAGGAATGCGCATAAGCGCGGACCAGCAGTCCCCCGAACGAGTGGCCAACGAGAACGTAGGGACGGGGCACCTTGGCCTCGCAGAGCAGGGCGCGCAATTCGGCGAGCATCTGTTGAACGGATGGCTTCCCGGCGGCGGCATCACTCCAGCCGAGACCAGCGCGGTCATAGCTGGCAATGCGCGTGAATTTGGCGATACCGGGCTCGACAAGGGCCCAGCCCGAGGAACTTCCCGCGATGCCGGCTTCGAGAATAACGGCTGGACTTCCAGCGCCCTGCTCGTGAATGTGAAGGCGGTGCGCACCGACGGCGACCAAGCGGCCCGGCGCAGGGTAGCGGCGGCGATCTAGATACGTTTCGATAGCTTGATAGGCAGCTCCCGCCGAGAGTATGCCAGCGGCGAGCGCCAATACAAGCAGCAGCAAGGATTAATCGGCGACCATCAGTTCGCCCGGCAGGATCGGGCGCGTGCGAGGAAGAAGGCCGAGCGTGGCGGCTACACCAATTACCAGGAGCACCCCGGTGAAAACGGATAACTTAAGAACGTTTGCCGCCTGAGTGTGGGGCAAAGTTTTCCACATGAGCAGCAGCAGAACCTGCGCCAACGGAATAGCCCAAACCGCGCCATAGAAGTAGCGTCTTTCGAACCCCTCGCCTTTAGTCGAAGTCTTCACTCTCGGCAACGCTCCCGAAAGGCCCAGAATGACGATCGCAAGGAACACCGGGATGTATCCGTACGTATAGATCTGTTTGAGATACCAACCGCCGGTCACGGCGGCAACGACGAGCCCTGCGAAGTTCAAGGCGGCGAAGCTGATCAGCGCATTCCAGCCGAAGGTGTAGCAGATCCGCCGGTATAGCGGGTTTGGCTTGTCTTCGCAAAAACGCAGAATGTAGGGCTGGGGCTCGACACCGGGGAGCTGGCCGAAGAGGCCGGCGATGCCTGTTCCGGCGAGCACGCACATAAGCCACAG
This sequence comes from uncultured Acidobacteriaceae bacterium, assembly GCA_963762495.1. Lineage (GTDB taxonomy): Bacteria > Acidobacteriota > Terriglobia > Bryobacterales > Bryobacteraceae > Bog-105. Next base: position 150,955 of record CAVXKZ010000025.1, on the reverse strand, counting down.
CAGATTTTTCAAGCTGCCGCCGTGAGCGAACAAATCGAAGGTGAGCGGACCTGGCGCAACAAAGAACACCAGAATCCAGATGGGCCAGTGCGCTACACGATAGACGACCTTGTTCCGCTCGCGGATTTTTCGTTCGTGCGCATACTCGACCTTAATCGTGTACGACATTAATCGTGTACGACATTCCCTGAACAGATCGTACTACTCTGAGCCTCGCCTCGCTGAAAGGCGCGGGCTCATCCGCGGCAACTTTTTTGAGTCGTTTGGAGGCGGCTGTTCGTAATTAGTCAGTGAAAGGCAATTCAGTGGTCGCAGCCGTTACGACATCCGCTATTTCGCAGGAGCGCAGTGTCGAGTTGCCAACGTTCGTGGAAGCGGTTGAAGCTCACAAGGCGATGGTCTTCAGCATTGCCTGGCACGTATTGCGGGACCGCTCGGCCGCCGAGGAATTGGCGCAGGATGTATTTCTGCAACTGCATTGCTCGTGGCGCAGCATGAAATCCAGGGAACACATTGTGTTCTGGTTGCGCAAGGTGGCCACTCACCGCGCGCTCGATCAAGTGCGGAAACGAAACAATCGGTCCGAGACAAGCTTGGACGACACGGGCGAGCCCACCGTACTGGAGCGGATGCAGGATTCGCTGCTCTCCTCTTATCTGGAGCGGATGGTCGCATCGCTGCCGGAGAGGCAACGGGCCGCGATCGTGCTTCGCTACCAGGAGGACATGGCGCCGGACGAGATCGCGAAGGTGATGGATATGAATGTCAGCACGGTGAAGACGCTGATTGTGAGAGGACTTGATCTGCTGCGGGCGAAGACGAGGTATCGGCTCGGTGTGCAGCCGGAGAGGAGTGGCCATGACAGCGTTTGAAGAAGAGTTGAGAAAAGCCATGGCGAAGCGGGAGCCGCCGGCCGGATTCACAGAGCGCGTGCTTGCGAAGACGGAAGGCCGTAGCGGGAAAGCGCAGAGTTGGCTGAGCAGGATTTTCGGATGGCGATTGGCGCCGGTTTTCGCCCTGGTTCTGATACTGAGCGCCGGGATCACTTATCAGCGGCACGAGCACACCGTGCGGGGCGAGAAGGCTAAACAAGAGCTGCTAGTGGCGCTACGCATTGCAGGATCGAAATTGCACGACGTGCGGGTACATATTCAAGAGGTGGAGCAATGAAACAGCTAGGATTATCTGCTTTGATAGCGATTATGCTAACGGCGCCCGCGTGGAGCCAGGAAATCAAGATGCCAGTCAGCCTGGATCGTTTGGCGAAGATCGCCAAAGAAACGGTGAACGTGAACCTGGATTCCTCGATGCTTCAGCTCGGGAGCGGATTTCTTTCGAAGTCCGATCCGGATCAAGCGAAAGTGAAGGATCTGGTTTCGAAACTCAGGGGCGTGTATGTGCGGACCTTCGAGTTCGAAAAAGAAGGCCAGTACTCGAAGAGCGACGTGGACATGGTCCGCTCTCAACTAACGAGCTGGTCCCGCATTGTAAGCGTCACGGGCAAGGATGACAACGCGGAAGTGTACGTCAAGAAGAAAGGTGACCAGTTCGATGGTCTGTTTGTGATCGATGCCGAGCCGACCGAGCTGACATTTGTGAATATTGAAGGCTCTATTAATCCGAAGGATCTGAACGAGCTCAGTGGGCAGATGGGGATCCCGGACATCAAGTTCCATCACTCACAAAACGATAAGGGCGATGCCGGCAAGAAGGCTGCGAAGGACGAGGACAGGAACGACACTCCAGACCAAGAGCCGTAATACACTCGATTCAATCTAGTCAAAGCGTTCACAGTGCTGCGATACAATCTCCGGCGAGACGGTTTCGCAAGGGTCTCTGCTCGGTCAGACGGTAAGGGTCCTCAACACTGTGACACTCACACCCATCGACTACGCCAGCTTAATCATCTATTTCGCCTTTGTCCTGGGCATCGGCTACATGGCCAAGCGCGGGATAGCAACCAGCGAGGATTTCCTCACCTCACGACATTCGGTACCGGTCTGGATCACGAGTCTGGCGTTCATCGCCGCGAATCTGGGTGCGCAGGAAATGATCGGGATGTGCGCATCCGGCGCAAAATACGGCCTGATGACGGCTCAATTCTACTGGCTGGGTGCGGTTCCGGCAATGCTTTTTGTCGGCCTGTTCATGCTGCCTTTCTACTACGGCAGCCGTGCCCGCAGCGTCCCCGAGTATTTGAAACTGCGATTCGACGAAAAGACGCGCGGGCTGAACGCGATTACCTTTGCCGTCATGACCATCTTTTCCTCCGGCATCAGCATGTATGCGCTGGGGCTGATGTTTGAACTGGTGCTGGGGTGGAGTTTCACCAACTCGGTTCTGCTTTCGGCGGCGATCGTGCTGATCTACACCCTGCTCGGCGGGTTGACTAGCGCGATTTACAACGAAGTCGTCCAGTTCTTTCTGATTGTGCTCGGATTCGCGCCGCTATCGATTTTGGCCGTCGAGAAGGCCGGTGGCTGGAAGGGGCTCTCCAGCCATTTGCAGCCGGTGATGACCCATACCTGGAAATACACGGCGCATGCCAGCGAGAACCCCATGGGAATAGAACTTTTTGGCCTGGTCGCCGGTTTGGGTTTCGCGCTCTCATTCGGATATTGGTGTACGAACTTTCTTGTGATGCAGCGCGCGATGGCCGCCGAGACGATCCACGGCGCGCGGCAAACGCCCCTGATCGCAGCCTTTCCGAAGATTCTGATGCCTTTTGTGGTCATATTTCCAGGCATTGCGGCAGTGGCGCTGATGGCGATGTCAAGCGGATATACCATCCCGCTGAAAGCAAGCGGCGGCTACGATTACGATCAGGTGCTGACAACGCTGATGGCGCAGCTCTATCCCTCTGGCATGTTGGGCATTGGCTTGACGGCGCTCATGGCATCGTTTATGTCGGGGATGGCCGGGAACGTCACCGCCTTCAACACCGTGTTCACCTACGACATTTACCAGAGCTATTTCAACAAGAATGCGCCCGATAAGCATTATCTCTGGATCGGCCGCGTGACGACCGTGGCTGGAGTGGCGCTGTCGATCGGGGCGGCCTATCTTGCCACAGCCTTCAACAACATCATGGACTTTCTGCAACTGGTATTCGCGTTTGTGAATGCGCCCTTATTCGGCACTTTCCTGCTGGGAATGTTTTGGAAGCGCACTACCGGTCATGGAGCTTTTTGGGGAATGGTGACCGGGCTGTCAGGAGGAGCGCTTACACTCAGTCTCACGGTTGCCGAAAATAAAGGTGGATGGATCGCGCACCTGCATGAGTTTCCCTCGTCGATGGCGCAGAATTTCTGGATCGCGATCATTGCATTGGCCGCCTGCATGATTGTGACGGTCGTGGTCAGCCTATTCACTGTGCCGAAGCCGGAAACTGAACTACACAATCTGGTCTACGGCGTAACGGACCTTCCGCACGAAGAGGGCGCTCCCTGGTTCAAGCGCCCGGGGCCGCTGGCCTTGATCGTGATTGCGGTGCTGATCATCGTCAATATCATCTTCTGGTAAACAACAATGAATGACCTGCGCCGTCCGACCGGCTTTCTGTTTTCTTTACTCGGCTTGATTCTCACCCTGTACGGCATCTTCGATTCCGGCGTTCGCGCGCCACTGGATGCGAACATAAACGTAAACCTATGGTGCGGAGTGATGCTGCTGGTCTTCGGAGGATGCCTGCTTTGGCTAGGGTACCGGACGAAATCGTAAATCAATTTCGGGAACATTTCCAGACGGAAACCACTCCGGCTGTTTACCGCGCGCCAGGCCGGGTAAACCTGATCGGCGAGCACACGGATTACAACCTGGGCTACGTTTTTCCGATTGCGCTTGAAATGGCGTGCTACGTGGCGATCGCGCCCGCCTCGCACGGAAAGCTGCGCATCTACTCGCGCGACATGAACGACGAGTTTGCGCTCGAGGTGACGAAGATTCCCCAGGCCACGCCAACTCGGAAGTGGCACGACTACGTGGTGGGGGTAGCGCGCGAGCTGATCGGCGCAGGCGTGCCGATTCAGTCCGCCGATCTTTGCATCAAGAGCGCGGTCCCGGCCGGATCGGGCCTGAGTTCTTCGGCATCTTTGGAAATCAGCACGGCGTTCGCGCTACTCGGCGATCGGGAGATGAAACCGCTTGAGATCGCACTGCTCGGCCAGCGAGCGGAATCGGGCTTCGTCGGAATGCCATGCGGCATTATGGACCAGTACGCGTCCGTATTCGGGCATGCGGGGGCGGCGATACAGATTGATTGCCGAAGCCTGGATCATGAGTACGTAGCTCTGCCGCGGGACGTCAGTATTGTGGCCGTAAATTCGATGGTCAAGCACGAGCTCGGCACTTCGGCTTATCGCGAACGGGTGGCCGAATGCCAGGCGGCGGTAGCGGCAATACAGGAAACCGAGCTGCAGGTACGCAGCCTGCGCGATGTGCCCCTGGCGCTGTTTGAGCGCATTCAGGAGAGTATTCCAGCGACACCTCGGAAGCGCGCCCGGCACGTCATTTCAGACACGCAGCGGGTCTTGGATTTCGCCGCCGCCGCACGCGCTAACAACCTTCGCGAAATGGGCCGGCTGTTCATCGCTTCGCACAGCAGCATGCGTTATGACTACGAGATAACGTGTGAAGAAATCGATTTCCTGGTGGACACGGCCATCAAGCTGCCGGGCGTCTATGGCGCGCGGATGACCGGCGGCGGGTTCGGTGGTTGCACGGTCAACCTGATCGCCCCTGAACGTTTGGACGAGTTTCGGGAGGCGCTTGTAAAGGCGTATCAGGAGCACTTCCGTATCACACCCGCGTTTTACGACTGCAAACCTGCCGCCGGAGCGGGTCGGATTTAATCATCCACGCTCCAGGGGCTATGTGGACACAGAACTATTTTCCTGTCGCGCATAGCCTGTTGTGGTCCGCAACCTTGGCCGCATTACCGGTTGCGGCGCTGCTCTATGCCATCGGAGTACGGCGCGTGGCAGCGTGGCAGTCTTCGCTGATCGGATTGATCGCCGCGCTGGTGGTTGCGATTGCCGCGTACCGCATGCCGGCGGTTCTTGCGATAGATTCGGCGTTGTATGGGGCGGCATTCGGCGCGTTCCCGATCTTTTGGGTTATCTATTGGGCGATTGTGCTGTATCAGCTCACGGTAGAGACTGGGAAATTCGAGATCCTGAAGAACTCGATCAGCCACTTGACGCCGGATCGCAGCCTGCAGGCTTTGCTGATTGCATTTGCGTTTGGAGCTTTCTTAGAAGGCGCAGCCGGATTCGGAACGCCTGTCGCGGTGGCGGCGGCAATCCTGGGTGGTCTGGGCTTTTCGGCTTTTTACGCGGCCAGCATTTGCCTGTTGGCGAACACAGCGCCGGTGGCCTTCGGCTCAATCGCGATCCCGCTAGTGACGCTGGCCGCTACCACGGGACTTCCATTGGCGGAGCTCAGCAAGTACGTCGGGCGATTGTGCGCGCCTGTATCGCTTTTCATACCGGCGTACCTGATTCTCGTGATGGGAGGCCGGGGCGAACTTCGGCGCGTATGGCCGGCGGCATTAGTGTGCGGAGCGAGCTTCGCCGCAACGCAGTTTCTGATTTCGAACTTTGTCGGAGCTTCGCTCACGGATATTCTCGCTTCGTTGGCGGCGGTGGTCTCCATGGTTATACTGCTGCGGATATGGCGGCCGAAGGGAGTTGCAGCCAGCGAGAGTTCAGTCTACCGATTGCGCGAGATCGTGGCTGCCTGGTCGCCCTACCTGCTGCTGGTGGTTTTCATTCTGGCCTGGAGCTCGGGCGCCTGGAAAGCAATATTAGACCTCGCCAGCGTGTCGTTTGGATGGCCGGGTCTGAATCGCATGATTCTCCAGGTGCCGCCAGTCACACCCAAAGCAACGCTGTATTCAGCGATTTACCATTTCCGTTATTTGGTGGAAGCGGGTACGGCGTGTTGCTTCGCAACTATTGCATCCGCGGCGCTACTGCGGGTCAGTCCGACGAAATTTCTGCGACTGATGGGACGCTCGGCGGTTCAGCTCAAGTTTCCGTTCGTCAGCATCACGGCGGTACTGGCGCTGGCGTTCGTTATGAATTACTCGGGCGCGACGGGAACGCTGGGCCTGGCCTTCGCGGCGACGGGCAAAGCATTTCCGTTTTTCAGCGCCTTACTCGGATGGTTGGGCGTTTTTCTGACAGGCAGCGATACTTCGTCAAACGCGCTCTTCGGCAATCTTCAAAAGGTGACCGCTACGACGCTTGGATTCAATCCGGCGCTAATGGCGTCGGCGAATTCAGCCGGCGGCGTGATGGGAAAGATGATCAGCCTGCAGAGTATCGCGGTCGCGGCAGCGGCAGCGGGTTTGAGCGCGAAAGAGGAGCCGGCGCTGTTCCGGTTTACGCTCCGGCACAGCATCTTTCTCGCAAGCGTAGTTGGCGTGCTCGCGCTGTTATACGCCTACGGCTAGCCGCCGATGGAGTACATAGGACGCTGGGGCGCGACGAAAGACGAACGGTTGATCTGATGTCCGGCCCACTTCTGCCAGACGACCGAGCGAATTAGCGAGTCAATCGCCGCCTCTGGTTGCGGGCCTCGGAGCGCAGCCTTGATGTCCGTTTCATCACGCGCGAAGAGGCAATTCCGCAGCTTGCCGTCGGAAGTGAGCCGCAGACGATTACAGTTCAGACAGAACGGGTGGCTTACCGAGGCGATGAAGCCGACCGGCTGGCCGTCTTCGAAGCGATACTGGGTGGCTGGCGCGCGCGGGTCGGCATCTGGAACCGGCGTAAGAGGTCCGAATTCGCGCGCGAGCATCGCGATCATTTCGTCCGCCGTAAGAACGTGATCGAGCGACCAAAGATGCTGAGCGTCGAGCGGCATGAACTCGATGAAGCGGACTTCCATCTTGCGCTCGCGGGCGAAGCGCACAAGGGGAATTACGTCGGGCTCGGTCAATCCTTTAATAGCGACCGCATTCAGCTTCATGCGGGTGAAACCGGCGGCTGCGGCCCGGTCGATTCCAGCTAGGACCCGAGAGAGATCGTCGCGGCGGGTAATAGCGCGGAAACGGTCGCGGTCCAGCGTGTCCAGATGAATGTTTAACCGCCGCAGACCCGAGCCGAAGAGTCCCTGTGCGGCTCCTGCCAGGAGAACTCCGTTGGTAGTTAGTGCGAGGTCGCGGATGCCCCCTAGCTCGCGGAACCTGGCAATTAGATCGGGAAGCTTCGGCCGCAGCAGCGGTTCGCCGCCGGTGAGCCGAATTTTATCGATGCCGAGATGAAGCGCGATGGAAACGAAGCGCGTAATCTCGTCAAAGCTCAGCAATTCGGAAACTGGAGCGAACTCCGCTCCATTCTCCGGCATGCAATAGAAGCAGCGGATATTACAACGGTCAGTAACGCTGATACGGAGATCGGAATGAATGCGGCCAAAACTGTCGATCAGCGGACCCGACACCGGAAGACCAAGGACGGGCACAGCCCCAAGTTGGACAAGGTCACTGGCGGAAGTCCCCACAGCTTTATGATGCACCACAATAGAAGCGCGAAACGCGGCGGCAGCTTCCGGCAGCATAAGGGTGATTGCCGCTCCGGTTAAAGAAGTTGCGGCGCGCCAGAGAAAGTTCAGGCACCGGATCTGATATCCAGCATGCGCTGGAGCGGCAGTCGGGCGCGTTCCATGATCTCGTGCGGAAGCTCGATGCGAGGCTCCAGATTTTCCAGACACGCTAGCAGCTTTTCCAGCGAATTCATCTTCATGTAGGGGCATTCGCTGCAGTTGCAGTTTTCGTTAGCTACAAAATAGAACTTCTTGCCGGGCGAGAGTTTTTCGAGCGAGTAGCGGACCCCGCTCTCGGTCATGATGATGAACTCGCTCGCGGATTGGGCGGTGCACCAATCGATGATGGCGGAGGTCGATCCAATAAAGTCCGACATGCGAAGGACCTCTCCCGGGCATTCGGGGTGCGCGGCCACCAGAGCCTGCGGATGCTCACTGCGGGCGGTCGCGAGGCGTCGGCCGGGGAAGGTCGCGTGAACGATGCATGCCCCCTGCCAGATCTGCATGTTCCGCCGTCCCGTCTGCTTCTTTACGTAATTGCCAAGGTTGATATCGGGCAGGAACAGGATCGGCTTCTCAGGCGGGATCGAATTGACAACCTGGACCGCGTTGCGCGAAGTACAAAGAATATCGCTTTCGGCTTTTACCTCGATTGAGGTATTGATGTAGCTCACGATAACGTGATCCGGGTGACGCCGTCTGAAGGCCCGTACTCCTTCCACTGGACAGCTATCGACCAGACTGCATCCGGCATGGATATCGGGAAGCACGACGATGCGGTCCGGATTGAGCACCTTAGCGGTTTCAGCCATGAACCGAACTCCGCAAAACGCGATCACATCGCCCTCAAACTTCTGCGCCGTCCGAGCAAGTTCCAGACTGTCCCCGACAGAATCCGCAATTTCCTGGATCTCCGGTTCCTGGTAGTGGTGAGCCAGAATAATGGCTCTCCGCCGCTGTTTCAGTTCGGCGATCTCTTCCGCGATTGTGGGGGCGCTAACCATGAATTCCTTTATATTCTTAACGATACCAGGAGATTCGATGTGGGATCGAGATGACTCCCTCACAATTTAGATGCAAAATTGAAACCCTTTGATCTGACAGCAATCTTAAAACGAAAAGCGCAGATACACCTCCGAGTCTGCGCGCACGGGGGGTAGGGCCGAACGCGAGACGGACCGCCTCCCCGATTTCCGCGGGTCAAAAGTGCGTAGAAACAACAATCCCCCGGCGCTGGACCCCTGCTAACAGCGAGCCGGGGGATTTCTCTTTAAACCGCGGCGGTTAGAACTGAAAACGCCCGGTAATCACCAGAACACGACCGGATACTGCGGAACCCTGGAAGGCTCCGTAGGCGCTGGTCGGCGGAATGGCGGTGCATTGGATGGTTCCGAACCCGCCGGCGGAGATGTCGGCAGTCGGGTTCTGGAAGTTCGGATGGTTCATCAGAGTTATACGCGCTGGCGCCGAACTGGAAGCGCAGGCGCTCGGTGATGTTGAAGTTCTTGAAGAGCGTGGCGTCGACGTCGTAAGTAGTCCGGCCCATAGAAAGCGTTGCGGCCGAGGTTGCCGAAACCGGTCTCGGCTCCGCTGGGCGTGAATTCCGAGCGCTCAGGCAAGGCGTATCGACGGCGCTAACGCCGCAGGTGTGTGGCAGACCGCTGGTAACCGCGTTGGCGAGATAGCGTTATTGGCGCTGAAGATTCGTCGCTGACACCAGCCCGGCAAGAGGTCCATCATAAACGCTGAAAGGCGTACCGGAGCGGACGAAGAACTTGCCCGATACGGTCCAGTTGCCCAAGAACGTTGCCGATGATCTTGTTGTTGAATTTCCATGGCGTGTCCCAGATGAAATCCGCCACCAGATTGTGGCGGATATCGTAATCGGAGTTGCCTAGTTGGCGGCAAGTTCGGATTGGCTCAGATTGCCAACGAACCCGCATCCGGAGCAGAAAGAGTACGGCAGGCCGGAACCGCCGTTCGAGAGCGTGTCGAGAGCATGGCTCCAGGTATAGGCCAATCTGGCCCTGGAAGCCATAACCCAAGGAACGGCGGAACTGGACGTCAGGCCGTCATAATTCGACTAGCCGGCGTTGTTGATTTGGGTAACTGCTCCGAACCTCGGATCCGGAGCGGTAAGCGGCAGATTGCCGAATCCGTTCGGGAAATTGGTCGTATTCGACGAACACGTTCGGGAAATCTGAGTTACTCAACAAGATTGTATCCGTGGTTCCCGCTATACGTGGCGACCAGGACGTTCTTCTGTCCCAGAGGCTGCTCGACTTCAAAGCTCCACTCGATATAAGTCGGAGTCAGGAAATTTTGAGGATGGAGAAGTAGGTCGGATGGGCTGAAGCCGCCAGGGATCGAGTTGTTCAACTGGTGAACGTCTGGCCGTTGAAGAAGCCGGTCTTGAAGGCGTTGTATTGCGCCTGAGCCGCAGCGGCAGCGCTGGTGGGATCGGAAGCCACGTTTACTGTCGACCGGAAAATGTGTCGCATCGATATGGGAATGGGGGATTGTTGAAGACGCTCGAAACGAGGACTGCCGGGGACGAGGTCGGAGAACAGCCGATACCGCCGCGAATTACGGTGCTGGTGCCACCCTTCGGGCTCCAAACGATCCCTAACCGGGGATCGGGAACGATCGGATCGGTACTGTAGTAGGCGTGCTACAGACCGCTCTGAATCGAGGAATTGTACGGGATATTCGATTCTTTCTGGAATGAGGACTAGTCGAACTCGCTCGTCAACCACGAGAAGCAGTTGTCGACACAGTGGGATTGGCGGTGCGATCGAGCCGGATTCCCAGCGTTAATTTCAGATTCGGCTTGACGCTCCACTCGTCCTGCGCATAGATTCCGATGTTGTACAGCCGAAGATGCGCATCCAGCAGCGGGCTGAACTTCTGGAAGTAATTGCTGCCGGTATTCGCGTTCGTAACACCGTTCGCAAAATCAGTAAGCGAATTGAAGCAAGTAGGACCCGATGCTGCCGGATTCGTAGCTGAAATCGGTGACGCGATTTTTACGGAAGTTCACGCCAAATTTCGAGGCTGTGATTACCGTGGACTTTGGAGAAGTCGTCGATGAGCTGGAACTGCCCGACATCGCGCCCTTGGGGGAAGCTGGCCCAATTGACACCCATGTGATAGAGGCCCGTTGCGCCGTTGTCCCCGCCCGAGTGCGCCGGTGGAGAACGTGAAGCGGGTCGGAAATACACTCTTGAGCGGCGCTGATGCTGGCGGGACCGAAGATGGCGCTGTACCAGAGAACGGAAACAATCACGTTGTTTACGGCAGTCGGCGAGATCACGTAAGTGTGATTAATCTGGCCTTCGTACTGCGGCTGAATACTCTGCATGTCCAAGCGCGGAATTCAACAGGTTGGTCCCGGTCGGCTGGAAGCCGTGATCGCCCTTAAAGCGGAAAAACACGCTCTGCTTATCGTTGATCTTCCAATCGGCGCGGTGGGTTTCGAGCCATTCCTTGTTAGTATTCAGGCCGTTGGTATCGAAGGCAGCCATGCAGGATGTGTCGACTCCGAAAGTGCCGCCGCCCGGAACGGCAGTGCCGGCAAAATCACCGCAACCAAGCTGATTGCCGCTGGAATCCTGCAACTGGACCCGGACCATTGTAACGGGTACCGCGCCCTTTGCGCCGTTGTAAATGGAGAATGCCTTCTGATACAGCGGCGCCTGGGCCGCGCTGATGTTTCCCAGAATGTAGGTCTCCAATTGAGGCGATGGGATGTTCACGACATTCGCTAGCGGGCAGGGTGTAATAAAGCCCTTCGCTATCGGAGTAGAAGAACAGCTTATTCTGCAGAATCGGGTCCGCCGATATCCGCGCGCCCACTGGCGCGAAACTGAGTAGGGACGCGGCGTACCGGCAGCATTGTTGAAGAAGTCGTTGGCGTTCATGATGTCGCTGTTGAAGTTGAACAACAGATCGCCGTGGAAGCGTATTGGTGCCGCCCTTGGTGACGTAGTTCGCCTGCGCGCCGGCTTCACGGCCGTACTGGACGCTGTAGCCGTTCTGCGTGACCGACGCTTCCGAGACTTCGTTCTGGCCAAGCAGCAGGTTGCTGGCGCCGGAGTTATTCAGATTCAGGTAGGCATCATTATAATCGTCGCCATTAATAGTAAACAGGTTCGAAATCCCCGGAAGGCCGTGCGAGCTGAAGTTGCCGTATCCCATACCGGTACTCATCACGATCCCGGGAACAGTAAACGCGACGGTCGTCAGGTCGCCGCCCGGAGCGGGGAGTTCCAGGATCTGCTTAGTGGTGAAGGTGGAGCTGAGATCGGCGTTCTCGGTCTGCAGTGCGCCGGCGGCGGAGGTCACTTCGACAACCTCACGCGTCGATTGCACTTTGGTTGTGAGATCGAGGTTCGGCGTCTGGCCAACCTGAATGGTGATCTTCTGAATTTCCGAGGACAAGCCGGTTGTGGCGGCCTGCACCGTGTAGTTGCCGGTCTTCAGCAGCGAAAATTGGTAGGCCCCTTGCTCGTTGGAGGTCGCGGTTTGCGTGCCGCCGTTATCGGTGTTGGTTAGCGTAACAGTAGCGCCCGCCACAGCGGCGCCGGTCTGATCCTTGACCAAACCGGCAAGTCCGCCGGTGGTCAGGCTCTGGGCAAACGCGGTGACAACGGAAAGCAGGGCGACAATCGCGAATAGCGCTACTCGCCGCAAATCCATTCTTAATTCGAAAAGCCTGGGGAATGTTGCTGGCATATAGTTGGTTTCCTCCACGTCAGGTACCTGTCCCGGAATGCAATTCAGCAACCAGCTCGCGAAGCGCTCTATAACTTAACGGGTTAGGTGCAATGGGATAGGGGAGACTACCACTTTTGGAAATATCGTCGCGGGGCGGATTCCAATCGGCGTAAGCCGCAAGCCGCTGAAAAGGCGAACGTTCCTGTAATTTTACTAGCGCTGATCTTCCTACTCAACGCAATGAGTAAGTGGCCCCGATGGTGAGTTGAAAGGAATTCTTTTTGAACCCCGGCGGCGGATCGTTTAAGAAGTTGTCGAGAGTTCCGATGGTAAGCCCAAAGCGGTGATATACCGGCAGCGTGAGCGCTGCATTGACGAAGGCGGAATAAGCGTTCGTGTTATTCCAGGCCGGAGTGATCGCCCCCTGCTCGGCGAATAAGATCGAGTGTGCGAATTTCCTCGTGTATGTTTCGGCGAACGTCGAGCCAAACAACGTTTGATCCAATCCAGGTGTCTCGAAACGCTGATCTATGTAGTTCGCGCTGGCCTTGAAATCCAGTTCCTGAACGCTCGTCTTGAGGACCACAAAGCCCAGTCCAGCCCCATAATTCTGCTGTAATTTCAGACCTTGCGAAAAACTGTGATCGAGGATCGCTTCCCCAAACGCGAACAATCTGGGATGGAGATACCAGTCCTGTTCGACGGCGAGATGATCCAGCGAAGTCTTAATGGCCGGCGTGCCGGGCTCGGTCAACTTTCCATAAGCCGAATCGAATTCGATGCTGGTCCGGCTGCGCACGTCGAGCCAGTTCTCGCTTGGAACAGCGCGAAGCAAATTGACCCCCGCCGTATAAGTTTGATCCTTCTGGGTGGCCTCCGTCAGCGATATTCCGCCTGTTAGGCCACCAGTCCAACCTTCCGAAAAACCTTGATGACTGAAAGCTCGTTGAAAAGCGGCCTCTTCTACCAGGTTCGCAATGTTGGCCACAGAGACAGGGGCGGGAGCGGGTTGCGCTCCGGTGTTCAGCGCGAGTTGCTGGTCTGTAACCGTCACCGTGCCCTGAGGGATTTGGGCCGCATCCTCCTTGTTGCGTAGCTTGACGCTCTTCGGTATAGCGGCAAACTTTCCTGAGGAATGAAGTTCCTGAATTTTTGCCCACTCGATTGTCACTTCGCCCAGCACGTTGCTCTTGAACACGGCTGACGAACTGGTGGCGCGTTCGAGATGGCCTATTAATCTCTCACCGTCTTTGCAGACCAGAACGTCGGGTTCGGATGCAGACGGGCCTGTTGGGGCCTGCGCATGGGCTGAAATGGCTGTAAGCAAACAGGCAATGGGAAGACTCACGAATGGATTCCGGACCGGCATAAATTTCTCCTCGTTTATTATTCACGGTTTCTTTATTCACCCACGAACTGCAATACAATCCGCCGCTGGTGCGGAGCGGACCGGTGCTCGAATACATACAAGCCTTGCCACGTCCCGAGAGCCATCTGAGAAGAGATCACTGGTATCGAAAGGCTCGTATGCGTGAGGGTCGAACGAATGTGAGAGGTCATATCGTCCGCGCCTTCGGCGGTGTGCCGATAGTGTTGATCTTCCTCGGGAACCAGGCGCTCGAAAAAGTCACGGAGATCCAGCGTGACATCGGGGTCGGCATTCTCTTGAATCACCAGCGAGCAGGACGTGTGCTGAATGAACGCCGTGAGCAACCCATTCGCGATACGTTGTTTTGAGAGCCACGCTTCCACCTGGCGAGTAAAAGGATACAGCCCCTTGCCGCGCGTTGATACCGTGATGTTGGTGCTGCAAATCAAACTCCAGTGTTGCGTACATGGTGAGCAAGCGTGGCCGCAATAGGCGTACTATTTGAGAATAGGCGCGCATACCAGAAAACTAGGAGACGACATGGAAACGGTTCTCGGCACGGAGCAAAAGGCGGATTTCTTGCGGCGAGGTTTTTCTCGCCGTCAATTCGGGCGTATTGCCAGCGTACTCACGGCCGGGGCCGCATTGCCCTTTTACAACGAGCCGGCGCTCGCTCATCAGATTTCGAAAACTTACAACATACCCGCCGATGGGGTCAGAATCAACTCCAACGAGAATCCACTGGGACCCTGTCCTGAGGCCGCGGATGCGATTCACAGCATCGTAAAGAATGGCGGCCGGTACCTGTTCGAAGAGACGGACACGCTGGCCCAAACGCTGGCAGGTTTGGAAGATGTTCCATTCAGCCTTAAACAGGATGCGCGATACATTGACATCTACGCCGGTTCCAGCGCGGCGCTGCATCAGGCGGTGGTGGCGTTTTGTTCGCAAGACAGGCCCTTTGTGAAAGCCGATCCCGGATACGAAGCCGGCGAAAATGCAGCCCGGTTTATCGGCGCTAAGGCGGTCAACGTGCCCCTCAAGAACGGAACCTGGGATCACGATGTGAAGCAGATGCTGGCGATGGCTCCGAATGCCGGCCTGTACTACATCTGCAATCCGAATAATCCGACCGGGACCATGACCAGCCGTGCCGATATCGACTATCTGGTCGCGAATAAGCCCGCGGGTTCGGTGGTCATGATCGATGAAGCGTACCTTCACTTCACGCCTAAAATGGAACGCTGCACCGACATGGTTCGAGCGGATAAGGACGTGATCGTTCTTCGAACATTTTCGAAGTTGTACGGCATGGCTGGTTTGCGCGCGGGCGCGGCGCTGGCTCGGCCGGATCTGCTCCAGAAACTGCGAAACCTGAGTATCAACTTCATGCCGATCACGGGCATGGTGGGCGCCACCGCAAGCCTCAAGGTAAATAACCTGATACCGGAGAGGCGCAAAATTAATAGCAATAACCGTGAAGATACCCTTAATTGGTTGACTGCCCGGAACGTGGAATTCATTCCTTCCGAGTCGAACTGCTTCATGGTTAACGTGAAGCGGCCGGGCAAAGAGTTTTTTGCCGATATGGCGAAAGAAAAAGTCTTTATCGGGCGCTCCTGGCCGATCTGGCCGAACTGGGTGCGCGTAACGGTCGGCACTAAAGAAGAGATGGGGAAGTTTAAAGCCGCTTTCGCGAAGTGCTATAGCGTGTAGCTCTCAGTGGCCGAACTTCTTGGACGGCCCCGGCATATCGTTTCCAAATAAAACGAAATGCGGATTCCGGGGCTCGAACGCTGTTTGCGCATCGGACAGATCGTTGCCGGCAAAAAGCCGCTCTCCCTTTATCTCCGACATTTGAAGAAATAACCCGGCCCCCTTTGACGCGCGGCTGTCACGGATAGAGACGTCATCGCCGTTGCGCAGCAGAATGGTCGCCGCTGTAGACGCAAGCAGCGCCTGACGGCCCTCGAAGTCGGCGATGTCGAGGCGGTGGAAATCTTCACAGTCGATCGCGTTTGAAAAATAAGCCGGGAGATTGTCCCCCCAGGAAAGATCGAGGCCCCGAATTTTTAGTCCATCCACGCGGCGGCAGTAAATGGCCGGAATGTCATGGCTGAAAATCGCATCGGACAGACGCGTAGCCGTCCAGCGAAGATCGAAGTTGCCGCCCACCGAGCGGGCTATTTTGGGCTCGGGCGCAACAATCCGCAGCTTTACCCGATTGAATGCCAGACCGCGGAGAATGCTATCGGGCGCTCCAAGAATCATGATGCCGCCTTCCGCTTCGGCGGTGATATTCGTGAACTGAACGTCACTGATTTCATCTCCGCCCGCTTCACTGCGAATGGCAATGTAGATGGGCTCCGCCTTGCCCCACCAATGCCCCGTGATCAAATGCGTCTGCAGCGTAATGTTTGAGAAGAGAATATGTCTGGTGTGTTCACTGCCCCGGCCGAAGATAGCTAGTCCGCGATTGGCATGAATCGATAGATTGTCGAACGTGCTGTCGCGAGTGTCTTCCAGACGCACCGCGGCGGAAGACGAACTCAACGAACAATTCGTAACTTGAACATCATCGCTCCCGACAATTGCAAAATCATCATCTCCGGTTCGAATATCGCAGTCGGAGATGTGAACGTTCCGGCAGCGCATGCAATCGATGCCGTCGGTATTC
Source organism: uncultured Acidobacteriaceae bacterium (assembly GCA_963762495.1). GTDB lineage: Bacteria > Acidobacteriota > Terriglobia > Bryobacterales > Bryobacteraceae > Bog-105. Next base: position 134,648 of record CAVXKZ010000025.1, on the reverse strand, counting down.
GGAAGCAGCACATTGTTCAGGATGTGAACGCCGGAAATGACGGCGTCTTCCGAGCCTTGAAGATGCAGCGTCCAGTTCGGCGCGTTACTCAGAGTTACATCACGAACGAGAATGTTTTTGCAGTTCAAAAAAACGATCATTGTTCCGGGGCGGCCTTCCGCGCCCACTTCAACCGGTCCGAATCCGGATCCGTATTGGGGATTGTCGAACCCTTGAGCCTGGTGGGTGTAGCGGGCATCGAAATCCGGAGCGTTGTGGGATTTCGAGAAGTCGAAAAAATAGTCGCCGCTCCCATCGATAGCGCCGCGCCCCACGATGGCGACGTTTTCTGCATTCCTCGCCACGATGACCCCCACCTTCGGTCCTTCGCCGGAACTATCTACGCCATATGCTTTGCCGAAGCCGAATGCGGCGCCCGCGCCGTAATCCGCGATGTTCCTGCTGCCCTGAATCACTGCCCCCGGCTGAAGATCCAGCGTCACGTTGCTCAAGAGCTCGAGGGTTCCGGTGCGGTATCGGCCCGCTGGAAAAACGACCGTGCCGCCGCCAGCGGAGTTGGCCGCGCGAATCGTATTAGAAATGGCGGTGGTGTCGAGCGTATTTCCATCGCCGGAAGCGCCGAAACTCTTCACGCTGTACAGACCAGTGGGGCGGATCTCCGGATCCGCGCCGGACGCCGATGTCCGGCTTATTACTAGCGACAAAACCCCGAAGATCCCAACGCAAGCGAAGCGACGTGTCTTCATCCCCGCTTTGATCTTATAGACCGTCCAATCCGTATCACGGACGCGGCGGAGGAGATTTCCGGGGCAGGCGGAGGCGGACCGGAGGCACGACTGTATTGGGGCTCCTCCGAGGACGCAGGTAAGTAATCGGGAGCTTCGGAAGTGCCCCCTCCCATGATCAGAAGAGCGCGACGCCCCTTCGCCAGAACCTCTGTACGAACCGCGCATTCTACTATCACGCCCCAAGAGATCGACGCCGCAATTGCCAAGGCAGTCCAGAAGCCCGTTCCGACGTTTCCCGGCGCGGAAGCTCAGCTCATTTGCCCGGCGTGTGGCAGGCCGAGGCGGAACCGCAGGCGGTCGTAATCGATAAGAGGCTTGAAGAAGTCCGGCTCCATCAACGGCCAGGTGGCGGCTCGTTGAGCGGTTGATCCCGCCCGGTCCAGCAGCGAATTGACCGCGCGCCGGGCGGCTTCATTGGCAGCTTCCATGCAGGCGACATCTGTGTAGGTCTTCACGTAATCCGAAGCAAGAAAGAGGTTCGGAATTTCCGTCGCCGCTTCAGGCCGGTATTGCAGCGAGCCCGACGTGTTGATCATTAGCGGTTCCAAGTTGGTGACGGTTGTTGGATTTGGGAACCCGATATCGGGATCGAGAAACCAGGTAAGAAGATCGTCGTCACGAATCACGTCCGCGCCCCCTATATTCAGGTGGACTTTGATCTGCGCCCAGGTTTCGTTCTTCACCTCTTCCGCAGAACACTGCATGGCAGTCTTGCCATAGACAATGCCCTGCGTTTCCCAATCTGAGATGTCAACCGAAAGAATGCCTCCCAGCTTGCCGTCGCCGAAGTTCGCCAGATTGCTCTGGGTCCAAAACTGGCGCTGTGATATGGACGTGAGCGCCCACGGCGAATCCGCGTAAAGTGTATGTCCAAAGTCGATTGGGACATCTTCATGCAAATAGAACTGAATACCGTTCATCCAGGCGGTACGGAGTTTGTCGAGATTAGCCAGCGACGGAGCAAACGATTTAAGGCGATCGTCAACAAGTCCCGTCATGATCTCGACCGGCAGTGCGCAAACGTAGTAATCGGCGTAAATCTGGCGCTAATCGCCGCCGACATCCGCTGTTACTGAAGTTACTCCCGTGGCCGATGTCTGAAAGGACCTTATAACCGTTCCACTCTGAAACTCGACGCCCCTCTGTTGCAGGTACGTCACCCACGGATTCAGCCAAACATCGCTGGTGGGGCCGCTCAGCAGTCGATCAAAGCCGCCATAGGTCAACAGCCCGAACAGCAGTTGTAATAAGGTGTAGCCGACTGTTCGCGTGCTGCCTTCCTGAGCGCGAACCGCGACCAGAGAACGCGTAAGGCCCTTGCCGAGAAGCGTCTGATAATCGGCGGAATGGTTGGCCGCATCGATGAACGTCCACCACGGAATTTGCTCGTACTCGGAGAGCCTTCTTTCAGGGCAGCTTGTCAAGAGAGTAAACAGGCGGTCGATAAAGTAGAGGACCTCATCGTCAGGCACTCCGATCCCGGTAAAGATCTCCCTGAAGCTAACAGCCCAGTCTTCGATATCTTGAGGAATGCGCGCAGTCAGGATTACCGGCGGCTTGCCGGCCCGCGCGACATGGATACGCGTAGCGTGAACCAGATTGTTGAACACACTGACGTTTCCCGCATAAGGAATGCGCTCCATCGTATCGGGAAGATGCCGATAGAACCCGGGAAAGAAACGGAAACCATGTTCGCCGGGCAGATCCCTGCGCCCATCTGTAGCCGTATTCGGAACGGAAAGGCTGCGAGCTTTTCCACCGAACACATCCTTGCTCTCATACACCGAAACTTCGAAACCGCGCTCAATTAACTCGTGCGCGGCGCTCAGACCGCCGACGCCACCGCCGAGTACAGCAACTCGTATAGGCATGATCGACTACTGTACTTCGACTCGTTTTGTGAATCTCCTTTATCTCGACTGGTTGCGACGCTAACGGGCCTTGCGACTCTGTTATATATGCGCAAGCTCGGCGGGCTTTACCTTGCTGTTTCTCTTTCGACGGCTGCTTTCGGGCAGAATCTTTCTTTTGGGTCGCGTGAGGCCCGGGCCGAACCGCAATGGATGAACAAGCTCACCATCTACGAAGTTTGGCTGAACGCATTCAGTAAAGAAGGTACGCTGCGCGGCGCCATTCCTGGCTTAACGCATGTCTCGGAACTGGGCGCCTCGGTCGTCTACTTGGGCCCGATAGCGAAGCGCTCCCCAACGCCGCACGCCTCGCCCTATAACATCGCGGATTACAACGCCATCGATCCACAATATGGCAACGACCAGGATCTCCATGCTTTCGTTTCGGCCGCCCATAAGCTCGGTTTGAAAGTGATGCTCGACATCGTGTACTATCACACGGCCCCGGACGGCGTGATGATGAGACATCCCGACTGGCTGGTGCACACCTCGGATGGCAGCATTGCGCGCGGCTTCTGGCCCCAGCCGCTTCCCGATTACAGCAACCCGCAAGTCCGCAAGTATCTGATCGATAGCCTGCTCCACTGGGTTCGGGATTTCAACGTTGACGGTTTCCGGTGCGATGTCGGCGCTGGCGTGCCTATCTCGTTTTGGGAAGACGCGAGGAAGGCGCTCGATCAGGTCAACCCCAATATCATTCTTCTATCCGAATCCGATCGGCCGGACGACCAGCTTCAGGCGTTCGACATCAATTACAATTTTCAGGGCTACCTGACACTTCGTTCCGTAATCCGCGACGGCCAGTCTGCCAGTAAGATTCGAGAAGAGTGGGAACGAGACAGGAAGACTTTCCCGCACGGCGCGAGGTTGATGCGCTTCAGCGACAATCACGATTGGCGGCGTGCTGTTGTGCAGTTCGGCGATGAGGGCGCGCTGGCCGCTTCCATCCTCAATTTCACCTTGGATGGCATCCCGTTTCTCTACAACGGTCAGGAGATTGCCGACTGCACCCCCACGCATTGGCTCACCAACGCGCCTATTCAGTGGCTGCAGCACGGCGACCGCAACGACAACAAGGTCGCGAACGAAACGCTGGCGAAATACCAGCGGCTGTTCGCAATCCGAAAAGAGTACCCGGCCCTCACCTCCGGGGACTTGATCTGGATCAATAACAGCGAACCCGATAGCGTGTTGAGTTTCCTTCGCAAGAAGGGCGAAGAAGAGATCCTCGTCATGCTAAATCTCTCCAACCGCGACACGCACGTCACGATCGATCTTCCGGTGATGGACTATTCTTCAGTCGAAAACCTGCTGACCGGAACCGAAACGAACTTCCCGCTTTACTCAGGCCGTGTTTCGGCGGACCTGGGCGCCTATGGAGCAATCGTGGGTAAGCGCATCCCGCTTGCGCCGCTGCAACGGAGTCAGTAAATATGCGGCCACGTATTCACTACTTCCGAAAAGTAATGCATTGGTGCTAAGCTTTTCCTAACAATCCGACCCTTTTCGAAGCAACCCGTCATGGCTCGCGGAAGAATATTTATCAATTACCGTCGCGATGATAGTCGGGCCGATTCCGGTAGGCTGTACGACCGGCTAGTCGCCCGCTTTCCAGGCAGAGTTTTTCGGGATGTTGGTTCGCTTGAACCCGGCGTGGAATGGCCGGTTGCAATCGCGCGAGTGCTCGGCCAGACTGAAGCCTGCATTGTCGTGATCGGGAAAGAGTGGCTAAAGATCAGCGACCCCGCCGGGCACCGTCGGTTGGACGATCCAAACGACACCGTTCGGCAAGAGATTGTGACGGCGCTCCAGCGCCAGACCCGTATCTTTCCTGTGCTGGTCGGTCACGCGCAGATGCCGGAAGAAGCGGATCTGCCGGAAGATCTTCGCCCGCTCTGCCGTCGCAATGCCCTCGAGATTACGGAGCAGGATTGGGACGGCTGCTATCGCCAGCTTCTCAGGGCCCTGGAAATGGCTCTCGGTGAACGCACGGAAAAGTTGCCGGGCGAACGCAATTCGAGCTCAAAAGGCAAGTTGATCGCGATAGGGCTTGCGTGCCTCTGCATTGTTATCGCCCTAGGTATTTACGGCTCAAAAAAGAGGGAGGGGCCGGTGAATGGCCCTGCTCCCACGGGCCAAGTTGGACCGCCGCCCGCGACGGATTCCGGGACTCGGCAGCCAAACGAACCCAAGCCGGTGGTACATGGAAACGGGGCTTCGGTGCCAGATACCTCCGCTAAAGAGATTCCCGCTAAAGATGCCTCCGCGCAAGACGCGCCACCTCCGATTCAGACACCGTCTCGCGGCCAGGTAAATCCGTCTGAGTTGGCCGGCAACTGGCACGCGCTAGTTAGTTCCGGAGGGCAACAGCTTGATGAGAATGTGGAACTCTTTCGCGACCACAGCTTTCGGGTGCTGTTTCGCGGAGTGTCGGGTGCGGTCGGCCGGTGGCAATACAATGCGGGCAATGAGTCCGTAGACCTGATAGACGGGACGAATTTCGCCAACAACGGGATCAAGTTTGCCTGCAGTTTCCGCATCGGCGTCAGCCCGGATGAGTTTAGTGGACCGTGCCAGGATCGCCTTCAGTCTTCGTGGACTGCTTCGTTGACCCGGGCAAGCGGCAGCCCCGCGGAGCCTACGGCGGAGGTTCCGCGCGTGGATCTCTCCACCCTAACCTTGGCTGAGCGCGCCGCCTTCACTCAGCTTCTCGCAACCCAGCGCTGCACCTGTCCCTGCGGGATGACGCTGCTGATGTGCCTCGAGAAGGACCGGACCTGCCCCTACAGCCCGGGGCTTGCCAGAACTGCTCTGGCGCTGTTCCTGCGGATGACTCGCGCCTGAGTTCGGAAGCCGTTCCCTTGACAAGAGACTCTAACTACTTTACTATGTAAAGAACTCTCTAACCCATCTCATGTCTAAAAAACGCCCGGCCCGTCGAATCTTCAAGGGCTTCGCAATTTTGGCGGCGATGGGTGTTCTCGGAATCGGAGCGTTGTTGGCATTGCTCTGGATCGACCACAATAGGGAGACAACATTACCCATGCCTACTGGCCCGTTCGCGGTCGGCCGCACAACCTATGTTTGGAGTGACGCCGCGCACGAAGATCCAATGGCCCCGCAGCCGGGTACCAAGCGGGAGCTTCTTGCCTGGATCTGGTATCCCGCAGCGCCTCAACAACTGTCTCAGACGGTCGACGACTACATACCGGCTGCATGGCGGACCGCTCTTGACCGCCAGCGTGGCGTGCTCATCCGGCAGTTCCTGACACGCGATTTGTCGCGAGTCCATGCACATAGTATTCGTGACGCCGAGGTATCGCCTCAGTCTCGTTCGTATCCGGTGGTGTTCATGAGAGCGGGACTTGCGGCGCTGACGATTGATTACACCACCCTTGCCGAGGACCTTGCGAGTCACGGCTACGTGGTTGTGGGTTTCGATGCACCCTATCGGAGTTGGCTCGTTGTCTTACCGAACGGAAGGGTGATCGCGCGGGCGCCGCAGAACAACGCCGACCTCCTCAGCGGGCCGCAGCAGGAGCAACTCGCCACCAAATTGGTCCAGACATGGAGTGCGGACATGAGCTTCGCGCTCGATCGGCTCGAACAACTGAACACGGCCGACCCTTCGGGCAAGTTCCGCGGACGGCTCGATATGCAGCGGGTCGGAGTATTTGGCCACTCGCTCGGCGGCGCCACAGCCCTGCAGTTCTGTCATGTCGATTCTCGCTGCAAAGCCGGTATCGATGTAGACGGCGCGCCATTGGGCAGCGTCATTCAGGCGGGTCTCCACCAGCCGTTCATGTTTATCTTGAGCGACCATTCGGGCGAGCCTGACAGCGGCGCTGTGATGGCCAACATCCAGGCAATATATAACCGGCTGCCTGTGGATGGAAGACTGAGTATCGCGATCCACGGTGCGAACCATTTCCTCTTTAGCGACGACGGAGCCTTATTGAAGAGCCATATCGTGCTCCGGACCCTTCGTATGTTCGGTATTCTCGGTATCGATGGACGTCGCCAGCTCGCCGTTACTGCGTACTGCGTACACAGCTTTTTCGACGCATACCTCAAGCGAGGCAAGCGTTTCGCGACTCAAAATCTCATCTCCGCTTTACCCCGAGATCCAAGTTTTCGAGCCAGCGTCAACGACCGCGGTGAAATGACCTCTCAAGTGAACCGCGAAAGCTCCGAGGGTCGGTTCCATGGCCGCCTACGCGCAGCGGCCTTGATCGCGGTCTTGATTGGCGCAGCGGGCTCGGTCGGTTTCATGCTCCGCGTAGGTCGCCGTAATAATTCCCGAATCCTGTTGGTACTCTTCACCATCTGGGTGCTCTCGCCGTTCCTGGTTCTTGCGTGGGCCAGCTTGGTTTCGAAGCGTTGGTCGGTCCTTACCCGAACGACACTCTATAGCTTGGCGTTGATTCTCACGCTCGGTTCCCTAACCGTTTACGGATACGTCGCCTTGACTCCTCCCAGGGCGAAGGTCGCTTCCGTGTTTCTTGTCACTCCCCTGGCTTCATGGCTGCTTATCGCAATCGGTATCCCTGTAGCCGCGTTTATATCTGGCAGGCTGTCGAACGCACGCGCCCACTGATCGAAGATCAAGATTCACCCGGCAAAAAAGATCCGCGGTTTCGAACAGTTTCCTGGTGCTCGGCGCTCTTCAGGCGATGGAAAAAGCTGTCAGGTATCGGTTCGGCTCAAAAGATAGCTGAGGCCGCCTGCGCGATACCATCGGTACCCATACGGCTCCAGCAGAATGCGGTGGACGCCCGACTCATCGGCAACGCTGTGATCTGCTGAAAGAACATTCACCAGCCGAAGCCGCTCTTCCGTCTGCAAACCGATATTGAACCGGACCTCGCAAGGGTTTGCGCTCAAGTTATGAACCACCACCACCGAATTCCCACGCCAGTCGTAGCGGATGGCGAGAACTTCCGGCATGCGCGTGCGAAGCACTTCGAAATCGCCCCACCCGATCTCCGGAACTTCCTTCCGCATGCGAATGATGCGTTCCATCCAGTTCAAGAACGAATTCGGATCGCGGCGCTGCTCGGCGACGTTTACGTGCTCATAGCCGTAAGCGCCTCCGCTGATCACCTTGATGATCGGCTTGCGATTGGTTGAGAAACCTCCTTGGGCCTCGGTGGACCACTGCATCGGCGTTCTCGCACATTGACGTTCCGGAAGGGAGAGATCGTCTCCCATCCCAATTTCATCGCCATACCGGATGACTGGCGTCCCGGGCAAGGTCATCATCAAACTGTAGGAAAGTTCAATCCTTCTTCTATCGCCTTGTAACATCGGAGCGAGCCGTCGCCGAATACCACGTTCGTAAAGCTGCATGTCGGGCTCCGGCGCGAACGCCGCGAATACCTCTTGCCGTTGTTCGTTGCTTAGTCTCCCAAGGTCCAGCTCGTCGTGATTTCGAAGAAACTGACCCCATTGGGCGGTCTCAGGACGAGGCTTTGTCGCTTTCAGGGCTTTCACCAGCGGTCGAGTGTCCGCCGTAGCCAGGGCGTGGAAGAGATTTTGATTCACTTGAAAGTTGAACATCATTTGCAGCCGCTCGCCATTGGCTCCGAAGTACTCTAGGTCGGTGTCAGGTAACACGTTGGCCTCGGCCAAAATGATCGCGTCGCCCTCACGCCAGCTCAGGAATTCGCGAAACTCCCGCAGCATCTCGTATTGCTCTACCGGCTGTCTGACATCTGAACCTTTTGTGCCGATCACGAAAGGGACCGCATCCATGCGGAATCCGCACACTCCCAGCTGAATCCAGAAACCCATGATCTTCAGGATTTCGGCCTGCACGTCAGGATGGGTTGTGTTCAGGTCAGGTTGGAACTCGTAAAAGCGATGAAAGTACCAGCATTTCGCGACCTCATCACGAGTCCACGTTGATTTTTGGACACCGGGAAAAACGACTCCATCCTTACTGTGCTTTGGTCTTTTCTTGGACCACACGTACCAGTCCCGGTACTTGGAGCGCGGATCGCGCCGTGCCTCGCGAAACCAGGGATGTTCATCGGACGTGTGATTCACTACCAGATCAATCAGAACCCGAATACCGCGTTGCCCGCAGGCATGTGTGAATTCCACGAAATCACCGAGACTGCCGTATTTAGGATCCACATTGTAGTAATCGGCGATATCGTATCCGCCATCGCGCCCCGGCGACGGCTGAAAGGGCATCAGCCAGAGCGCGGTCACTCCGAGGCCCTGCAGATAGTCAAGTCTTCGCATCAGGCCCTTGAAATCTCCGACGCCATCACCGTCCGCGTCCATGTACGTGGCGACGGAAAGGCAGTACACAATCGCGTTCTTGTACCAAAGGTCGTTGATCATTCTGCTAAGCGCAAGCGATTAAACGGGTGAATTTCACGACCGGAGTTTCAGATTTCACGCGTCCGGTAGCCTGAGTTCCGCATAGTCGCATCCCAGTTCGCCGCACAGCCCTTCCACCACCAGTTCGTGGTCCACGCGCTGCGGCAATCCTGAAACCGCCACGGATCCAATCACGCCTGAGCCTGCGATGGCAAGGGGAAAGGATCCACCGTGCGCCGCAAATTCCGTGAGAACCAGCCCGAAACGATCCGCCAGGGTCGTGTTCTTCTGCTCCAGCTCTAGCCCCATTCCATAGGAGCTCCGATGAAATCGCGCGACCACATTCGATTTCCGCCGCGCCCAATCGACGTTATCGGGTGTGCTGCCCGGCAGTGCGCAGAAAAACAGCGGCTGCCCGAATCGCCGCACGTCGATCACCAGCGGAGCGCTTCGCGCAAGCGCCAGATTCCGGAGCCGGCAACCCAACTTCCACGCCGATTCTTCGTCGAACACCGGGAACTTTAGCCGCTGTTCCTGCCTGGCGATAATTGCGAGATCTTCGCTGAGACCCACAGTCACTCACGATATCGCACGCTACGCCGTCAATCTCGCCGGACGGCTAGGTTCAACGTGCCGGGCGCTACGGCAGCGACTGTCGCACGATTGGGTCAGGAGGAAGGCCCACCGGAGTGCTTGTCGAAGTAAACTGTCAAACCGCGAACAAACCACCAAGTGTGGAACGCGGATTCTTTCATTTCCTGCCATGCCTCGCGCTTCGGAATGCTCAGGAAGTAGATCTTGTATAGCCCGGAGATAAGGCTTGTCCGGTCACGGCCCAGAACGCAATGGACGTAGACCGGCTCGAACTGCCTGTCGTGGAGCGTGAAAAGAATTTGATTGACGTGCTTTTGAGAAGGCGGAATCGGGGAGGCATTCATCGGAAAAGTCAGCAGGGTCATGCCATATTGTTTGGCCTTCTTCTTCTCAGAACCGGATAACAGCGGTAAAAACCTGACATTGACGATGTATCGAACGTGGCGCGACTGTAAAAACTGGAAATCTTGATTGGTTCGCGGTTTAGATCCTACGTAAACCCCCTGGTCGATTTGAGCAAAATGGGCAAGCGAGACATCCGCGGGAACAATACTCTGGTGATTTTGCGCCTGAGATGCAGTGACGTTTGCCGCCAAGCAAACGAGTAAACACGCGGAGATCTTGCCCATTGAAGCAAGTTCATAGGCAAGTTACTTCCTCTCCGATATTGTCCCCTAACGTCCGAGACTCATTAGTGATGCCGTTTAGATGTTGCTGGCGCTCGCGCCTATTGTCGAAATGAAGGTCAAAACCAGCGATAGATTTCGAACCGAGAATAGGGAATCCACAGATGAGCCGTCCGAGTCTATAACCCCAGCCGCAGGCAACGTGTGACGGGAATGTCGTAAATCTGTTTGCATGGTCGTCAGTTTTCCTGTAGACTCTACCCAATCAAGCACTAATAGGACCAGATAAGGAGTCGCCAATGCGCCGATTCGTTTCCGTAGCGATTTCGCTGCCGTTTCTAGCGGGAGTTGTGCTCCTTGCTCAGACACCTCAGACGTTAAAGATTCCCGATGGGACCGCATTGCGCCTCTCCTTAACTGAAACACTCAGCTCAGCGACCAACGAAGTGGACAACCCCGTCCATTTTGAGGTTCTCGAGGACGTAAAGATAGGAGGCGTGACAGCGATACCGAAAGGCTCAACCGCAGTAGGGCACGTGGTGGAAGCTGAACCGCGGAAGCGAATGGGCCGCGCAGGTAAGATCAACTTCACAGTCGATCACGTCAAAGCGCCGGACGACAGCAACCTTCGCCTGCGCGCGTCGTCAACGCGGAAAGGCGAGGACAAGACTGGTACTGTCATTGTTGGAACCGTACTCTTATCTCCGCTTTTCCTCATCATGCGGGGCAAGGATATAACGATACCGAAGGGAACCGAGATTCCCGCCTACATTGACGGCGACCGCGAGATCACCCTTTCCTCGTTATCAGCGGGATCGAATAGCTCTACCTCCGGCTTGGCATCAATGGGTTCCGTCCTCTTCAAGTCTGACCCTGACGGAGCGGACATCCTGGTGGACGGCAAATTCGTGGGGACCACACCCTCCACCGCGCAGTTAACCTCCGGAGACCATTCTGTGAGACTTGAGAAACTGCACTTTTCTACCTGGAAGAGAACTATGACCATAGCTGCTGGCTCTTCCGCGAACGTCAGCGCAACCCTCGATAAAGCTCAGTAAGACTCGTACGCGGGCACGGCTTATCGATCCCCTTTTCAACGCGAATGCGCGTAATTTCTCCGCGCTCAATTGTGTGCTGCGGATCCGGAGCCGCTAATGAGCAGCGGTTAAAGCGAAGGCAATCAGCGTGTCACCTGCTCCAACCACAACGTATTGCTTGCCGTCCAGTTCGTAAGTGATGGCGCCGTTCGTCTGGTTGGCTCCCACGCTGGTGTGCCACAACGTTGTGCCTTTGGCTGCATCGAGAGCCATTATGTGCGCGGAACTGTCGCCAGTGAAAAGTAAGTTGCCCGCCGTCGTCAGTAGGCCTGGACCCATTGAGCCGATATCGTGCGTCCAACGGATATCGCCCGTTCGGTAATCGATCGCCTCGACCGTTCCCGGAAAATTCAGAAAGTCATCACGGCCCGCAAAGCCTTCGGCCTTCCCTTCCGCCGTGAGATAAAAGACGCTGTAGCTCTGCGATGCCACAACGTAGAACAGACCTGTGCTCGGATCGAAGCTCGGAGCAAACCAGTTCGACGCGCCGTTTGAGCTCGGCGAAACGAACGTTCCGTTACGCGAGGGCTCTTTTTTCGGATTGGGAATGGGCTGGCCTTTGGCGTTGATCCCCATGCTCCAATTACTCTTGATGAACGGAGCTGTCAGCAGGTGCTCGCCATTTGTACGATCCAGGACAAAAAAGAATCCATTACGGCTTGCTTGCGCCAGAAGCTTGCGCTTCTGCCCTTTGAACTCCCCATCGAAAAGAATGGGCGTTTGCACGGCATCCCAGTCGTGCGTATCGTGAGGCGAGACCTGGTAACCCCACGCCATCTTTCCTGTGTCCACGTTCAGCGCGACAATCGAACAGGTCCACAGATTGTCTCCCTTGCGCGCGTCACCCGCGTGCACCGGATTGGGATTTCCCGTACCCCAATAAAGAAGACGTAAGTCCGGATCGTAAGTGCCGGTCATCCAGGTCATGCCGCCGCCATGGCTGCGGGCGTCATCGTTGGGCCAGCTTTCCGCGCCCGGTTCGCCCGCCTTCGGCTCCGTGTTCCAATGCCACTGAGTCTCGCCGGTTTCCGGATCGCGCGATTCCAGATATCCGGGATTGTCCAGCGAATCGCCGCCTACGCCAGTGATGATGTGGTTCCCCACTACCAGCGGCGACACGGTGCAAAAGTACTCAAGCTTCACATCGGCGATTTGCTTGCGCCAGCGTTCCTTCCCATCTTTGGCATTGAGAGAAATCAGATTGCAGTCCGGCGTTTCGAAGTAAAGCCAATCGCCCCACATCGCTACACCCCGCTGGCCAATGTGGCCCCCTTGATTCGGAGGATACTTGAAGTGCCAGACTTCGCGGCCATTTCGCGCGTCAACAGCCCAGACGTTGTCCGGCATCGTGAAATACAGCACCCCGTTCACTTGAAGCGGTGTTGATTTAATCACCGACCCGAAGCCGCCGGCGCCGTAGTTCGTTGCGCGATACACCCAGGCAGTCGCGAGTGTCGACACGTTCGACGCATTGATTTGATCTAGCGAGCTGTGGCGCTGTCCGGAATAGTCGCCGTTGTAGGTCGGCCAGCTATCGGTTGCCGGCTTCAGCAGCGCGTCGGGTGGCAACTGCTGCCCGCTGTGAGTTACGGGTGTCAATACCAGTAGCGCGAGCGCCCAGATTCTCACTTTAAGGTCTCCAGGTAGGCAAGCAGATTGTGCATCTCATCATCCGTGTAGTTCGGCAGCAGCGCCTCGTGCGCAGCTCGCGGATCGTGCACGTCCACTGTCGCGTTCTCACGTGAGTACGAACGATACCAGCCCGAGGAATCATGCAAGGAAACGGTAAACTCATCCAGATGATCGAGCGTGCCGGATACCTCCTGCCCGGAAGGCAGATGGACCGTCACCTTGGTGGGCACGGGAGGCTTCACCGCCTTTCCGAGAAACATGTCAATCAAATTGGGCGCGGGATACAGCATGCGGCGTTGCAGTTCGACGGGTTCGTACTTGGACGCCACGTGGGCTAGGTCGCCAGTGGGCGAGTGACACGTGTCGCACTGTCCCTCACCATTGAAGAATGTGGCGCCTTTGCGCGGATCACCCGTAATCAAATCGCCGATCTTATACGCAAACCGATTGGAAACGTCTGCTGCGCGCGAGTGCAGAAACGTGGAGATGTCGGCGATTTGCTCGGTGGAAAGCGAAGGGAAAGCCGGCATGCCTCGCTCGGGCCTGCCATTGCGGATTACTGGGCCGATCGTGTCGCCTTTGCTATCGTGCAATACTAGCGCCGACCGAACCAGATCGGGTCCGCTCTTGCCATGCGCATCGTTGCCGTGACAGAACCCGCAGGTCGGAACGAAAATCGCCCGGCCCCGCTCGGCTGCCGCCTTGTCGATGTGCGGACCGCCCATCAGATCGGCAAGCGCTGTCTCGGTCTTCTCCTTCTGCGTCGGATCTTTCTTCTGTTGCTGAGCGTTCCGCTCCTTTTCCGCGCCGGCCACTTGGTCCGCCTGAGCGGCGCTTAAGGAGGCCGCCAGCAGCAACACTGCGCAGGCCCGTAGATAGATAAACATGCGGGATCCTTCCCTCGGCTCACGCCTGCAACTTTTTCAGATAGTCGTAATCTACCTTGATCGCTTCGAGCGCGGGCATCTCCGTGAACGGCGGCTCCTGTTCGACGAACAATGCACGGATCTGCCCTCTGCTCGCCGCGTCGAGAATCCTACGATAATCGATTGCGCCCCTGCCAAGTTCGGTGGGAACGGGCGCGTTCGGGCCATGATCTGCCAATTTCGTTGTTGGTGTGAAACCCTTGCGGAAATCTTTGATGTGCAGCAATCGGTACCGCTCCGGATACTTCGTCAGGTAAGCGACCGGGTCCAGACCTGCTACTTTCATCCAGCCACAATCGAGTTCCAGCTTGACCAGGTCTGGGTCGGTCAGGCGAATGAATTCGTCATAGCCCGTGGTCGAGCCATACGATCTGAATTCGAAATTATGATTGTGGTACCCGAGCTGCAATCCAGCGTTCTTGATCTGCTCGCCCACTTTGTTGAACTGCTCGGCATTCCACTTCCAGTCATCCAGAGTCAACCCTTGCAAAACCGCAAGAAAGAATGCCGTCTGATCGCCCTCGGCATTGCCTTTTAAGCGTGAAGGGTCAGCCACCCAGGGCACGGTCACGACCATGTACTCTTGCCCGAGTTGTTTGGCGGAGTCAATATTCCTCTCAAGCTTGGTCATCAAATCCGGCAGCAAGTAATGACCCGAGGAGTTCTTCAGGCCCAGATCGTCCAAGCCTTTCTTCAGGTCATCTATCGGCGTCTTCCCCATTGGGGACAGCTCGACATTCTTATAACCGATCGCCGCGACCCGCTTGAGTGTGCCGAAGGGATCCGCATCCATCTCCTTGCCCACTGTGTACAGTTGAAGACCGATCGGCGCATCCAGGGAATTTCCATTCATATATCGAGGGTTGACCGCCAATGGAACCGCTGCTCCATTAACGACTGCTGTTTTCAGAAAGGATCTGCGGGAGCTTGTCATCATCATCCTCGATCATGGCGTCCAGTGTACATAATCACGTACCCTGCATGAACTTACCTCGAAACTGAGCCGCGCGCGTCAGCAAGCGGCCTCAGTTGGATTCGCCGGGAAGGAAAGGGCCGAGTCAATGAACTGAACGGCGAAACGCCGATGAATTACACCAACTCGACCCGCCCCTTCGGTGTCTGAACGATTGCTATGATTCGCCCCTGATCCGCGGCCGCAACGTTCGCTTCGAGACCGATAGCGCGCAAGGCTGCTCTGAGTTCATTTGCATGCGGATGCTCGAAACGCACGTCCTCAATGAGACATCCGGGTGGAGCGTCTTTCGATGGGTGTGTTGAATCGCTCGCCCACTCGATAAAGAACGGAATCGGATCAATCTCGCCCGACTGGAACTTGCTCTCCACCCCGAGCGCCTTCCAGCGCAGCAGCGCTCCCGAAGACGTTCGCCGGGAACCATCTGTAGGGCCGATCGTGTGCACGCCCGCCCTTCGAAGAGAGTCCGCCGTGCTGTCTATGTCATTCGTCCTCACGGCGAAGTAAATCAGCCGTGGCTCCGTGAGAGTGCTGAGCTGAAACTGCGGATACTCTAGGGTCTGCTTCGGATCCGGCGCAATGATTTCCAGATAATGGGCTCCGCCGAGTGAAGCCAGCGCGTTTCGTGTTCCTCGCCCGGGATGCACGCCGCCCATAACTGCTCGAACCCCGGCACGCCGTTCGAACCAGTCGATGCCATGGTCGAGATCGGAAACACCAAGCAGCAGATGATCGAAAGCGTCGCGCACCGGCATCATACGAGTTTGCCCAAGCGCCAGCATAGCCGCGCTCCCACACACAAACGAACGCCGCGTAAGTGCGCTAATCATGGCTTCAGTTTATATGTGTTTGCGCAAGGTACGGAATCGCGGTTCGCCGGTGAGGAGGACTGATATGATCGCTGGAATGTCAGAGCCGGATCCTTCACTCATTTGGGAAACGATTACCGCGCACCAGCGGAGCGCGGCGCTGAAGGCGGGTGTTGAACTTGGCGTCTTCAATGCGCTAAGTGACCGCCCGATAAGTGTTGCGGAACTAGCTGCCCGCACCGGTGTCGCAGAACGACCGATGCGCATCCTTTGCAACTTCCTGACCGTGCAGGGGCTCATCGCTAAATCACATGAGCACTATTCCCACACGCCTACGAGCGCGATGTTTCTGGATTCGCAGTCGCCCGCCAGCATGGCGCCTACGTTGCCATTTCTGATGAGTGACAAGATCATGGAATCGGCACATCTGCTAACGGAAACGATCCGCCGAAACCGGACTGCGCTCGAGGAGCCTCTGGCCGGCGATGAGGTCCGTGAGTGGGTCACGTTCGCACGAAGCATGCAGCCGATGATGGCCGCTGCCGCCGAATTCATCGCCGGCGTGATTCTGCGCGCCGGGATGCCGGCCAAAGTCCTCGACGTGGCTGCCAGTCATGGCCTGTTCGGTATGGCTGTCGCGCGCCTCGCGCCTCAGTGCGAGGTCGTGGCACAGGATTTCGCCAGCGTCTTGGAAGTGACGGCTGAGAACGCGCGCAGGGCCGGCATTCCGATCACGTTTTTGCCTGGCAGCGCGTTTACTGCTGAACTCGGCACTGGCTACGACGCGGTGATCGTGACGAATCTGTTCCACCACTTCGACACGTCGGACATTATTGCTCTGATGAAGCGGTTCCATGCGGCGCTGCGGCCTGGCGGCCGCATGCTAACGCTGGAGTTCGTGCCGAACGAGGATCGCGTTTCGCCACCAGTGCCGGCGTCATTTGCTTTGATGATGCTCGCCAACACGCCAGCAGGCAATGCGTACACCATGGCAGAGTACAACCAGATGTTGGATGCCGCCGGCTTCGGTGCCCGCGAGATCATGGATGTACCGAGATCCCCCGAGCGATTAATTGTTGCGTCGGCAAAGCCCGCTTAGCCGAGCGCAGCGGTACTCGCCGATGGTTCGGGAAAAAACCAAGACTCGTAGCTTACAATCACGAGAACGTTCGGTACTTGGTCGAATTCCACCCGTCAACCCTGAAACTCCATTGCGTGATCGATCACCCAGGCAAGGAATGTTCGGGGCGGTGATCCGGTGATCTCCTCGAATGTGGAGGAAACGAATGCGGGTTGGTCGATTGCGGCATCCCATGCATCAAGCAACATGTTCACGATGAAAGGTGGCCACGTGGTCGACCACTCGCGCCGTGCCTCATCGGGCGACATCTCCTCAATATGCAGCGGGCGGCCGATCACGCGGCCAATTGTTGACACTTGCTCGAATTGCGTCAAAGATTCAGGCCCAGTCAAAACGTATTCGGCTCCCGCGTGCCTGTCTTCGCACAGCGCATGGACCGCGACGGAGGCGATATCACGCTCGTCGATCGGGGCCGTAGGGGCCGCCAAATAGGGCCAGCGCACGAGATTACCCGCTCGAATCTGTGGCGCCCACCAGCGCAACGCGTTAGCGGCAAACATGCCCGGCCGAAGAAATGTCCACTCCAGGCCCGAGCTTTCGATCACGCGCTCGACCTTCTCCGCCAGATTGCGCACCGGGTTGGGTTGCTGCCAAAGAGGGTGTGCTGTTTTGAGCGGAGCTGAAAGAAAGACGATCCGCTTCGTCTTGTTCGCGATCCGCTCCAAAGCGGAAACGACGAACTCTGAAGGGGCAGTCCACACCAGAAACACTGCCTCCACATCGTCTAATGGTGTATCGAGGGATTCGGGGATTGTCAGATCCCCTTGCGCAATCTCAATCTCTGCCGGCAGACGGGTCATCTCAGGCTTGCGCACAAGCGCGCGGACTTTCGTTCCGGTGGCGGCCAGTTGAGAAACGACGTGGCGCCCAACCGTTCCGCTCGCCCCAACGATAAGGATGCGGCCCATAGAGGACGATACTACGATGTCGCATCAGAAAACGTAATGGGCGGCCCCAGTGAGTGGTTCGTAAGAGAGGCTCGAAACCGAGTGGTATAGCAAATGGCGTGGGTCGTTGCCGATACCGGTCTATATAATCTGGTCCATGACGACATAATCTGGTCCATGACGACGGAGCTGGACACCGAAGCATTCGCACATCGATGGATCACAGCGTGGAACTCACATGACCTGGACGCCATAATGTCTCATTACGATGCCGGTGTCGTTTTAATCTCTCCGGCTGCAGCGAAGATCTTGGATGATCCTGCCGGGACTGTCGAAGGGGAAGCCGCATTACGCAGCTATTTCAAACATGGCTTGGGACTATATCCGAACTTGTACTTTGAACTCCTGGATGTTATGTATGGCCTCTCCAGCATTGTGCTCTGCTACAAGAATCAGAAAGGCACAAGGACGGCCGAGTTCATGGAATTCGGTAAGAACGGACAAATAATCCGAGTAGTCGCCAACTACAGCCGTTGAATGGCAGCGGCGGTGAGCATGAGCTGAGGAACGCAGATTTTAACTGTGCGAATCCTGGACGAGTTACGGGCCACTCGGAGCTTGGCGGACTGGTGATGGGCGGTACCAACGACCATGCGAGTCTGACGTTCACGCAGTTCTGGCTCTGATGGAACTCAATCTGTCGCGCACTGCGGCCCGCCTGGGAAGCGAGGCTGAGGCGGTCTTGCTGCCGGATCAGGATCGCTCTTTGTGGGACGACGCGCAGATTCAGCAAGGAATGTGCGAGCTCGAATACGCGGCAGAGACTCGGTGGCGGCGCTGGAAGCTATGCTTTGCAGGCAGCGATTGTTTGCCTGTCAGGTGGGACCTCGCACAGCGATGTCAATGAACGGTCCGCCAATGGCGTGGTCGATTGCGATGATGGGTTCGGTTCTTTTCTTCAGTTGAACCGACACCATCTATGCTCATCGCCAGTTGGAACGTCAATTCGATTCGCGCTCGCCTGGAGCACGTAAAAACCTGGCTAGCTACGCACAATCCGGACGTTCTACTGCTCCAGGAACTTAAAGCGGCGGAGTTTCCGGCAGAGCTGTTTAAGGATCTCGGCTACTCCAGCGCCGCCGTTACGCAGAAGGCGATACAACGGAGTTGCGATCTTATCTCGCCATCCGATTGAGATAGTTTCGACAACGCTCATTGGCGACGAAACAGATAGCCACGCGCGATTCCTCGAAGTCGTGGTCAACAACATTCGCATTGCCAACATCTACCTTCCCAATGGAAATCCGGTCGCCAGCGATAAGTTCATTTATAAGCTGGCGTGGATGGATCGCCTCTATCAGCAAATGCAAATCTGGTTAAGAAGCGAGATACCCACACTCGTAGGCGGTGATTTCAACGTCATTCCAGAGGACATCGACTGCCACAAACCTGCTTCCTGGATGCACGACGCGCTGTTTCAGCCCGAGCCCCGGGCCCGCTACCGCGCCTTACTCGGACTCGGTTACATCGACGCATTTCGTTTCTTACATCCCGGGCAAGGCGGCTACTTTACTTTCTGGGATTATTTCCGAAAGGCCTTTGAGTACAACCGCGGCATTCGAATCGACCATCTTCTTGCTCTCGCCGGGGCTGGCTCAGCGCCTGGAGAGTTGCGAAATCGACAAAGGACCGCGAGCACTGGATAAACCCTCGGACCACACGCCCATCCTTGCGCAATTCCGCAACGGCTTGGCAACTGTTTCAGCGAAAAAGTAGGCTGCTAGCATTTTCGCGGTGTGACGGCCTGGCCTCGGCGCCCCACCAGCCACTTCGCGAGCGCACCTGCCGTCGGGGATAAAGGCTAGTTGCCGTTTTGTTCATAAAAACACGAGATCTTCTCATACACTTCCGGTGGGAAGTCTAGCTTCTTATAAACGTTGCAAGCACTTCGATCCTGCGGGGCGGGGCAGATTGGAAACTCTTGCTGTGCCATCCACTCCAGAATTCGGTCCCGCTTCGGCGGATTGTATCCGCGCGCTTCCCACTTCCGGCTCGCCCTTGGTTTCCCTGCTTCATCGGCGCACGTGGAGGCCTCTTCACCAGGCATCCTTGATTGATCTTCCCGACAGGTCTTACTGCACTCAAATTATCGGATGGTACGATCTTACGCACCGTGAGTAAATATTTGGCCGCGTTGGCCTTGATCCTCGGCATGTCCTCTCAGCCAGTACCAACTGCCTTGCAGGAGTTTACGAAACTGCGGCAGCAAGCACATTCTGCGCGTGAATCCGCCGACAAGCGCGCGTACCTGTTGGTCGCGCTCAAGATGCAAGAACTGCTGAATGATGCGCCAGATGCCGTTGAAGCTGCCGCCCGGGCTTACGCTGCTGTAGGAGACACCGGGCACGCGCTGGCTGACCTCAGTCAATTCGCGGAATTTGAACAAGCTGATGACGACCTGTTGAACGGCAAGGATCAAGGCTTCTCCATGCTCCACGATCTGCCGCGGTACAAATCAATTCTCGAACACTTCGCCAAGAACAAGACTGCTATTTCCCGAGCAGAGATAGCCTTCACTCTACCGGACCCTGGCATTCTCGCGGAAGACATAGCTTACGATCCGCAATCGAAATCGTTCCTGATTACCAGCGTCCTCGAGAAGAAAATTATTCGCACTACCCCAGGTGGAAAAGTGACGGGCTTTGCGCAATCGCCGAGCCATTGGCCGATGCTCGCCATCAAAGTGGATTCCGCGCGCGGCCTGGTATGGGCGACCGAGGTCGCAATGAATCACTTCAACGCTGCTCCGAAATCTGATTGGGGACAATCCGCTCTTCTTTGCCTCGATCTGCAGACCGGCGCGTTGCTCCGTCGCATCGAAGGACCAGCACACTCCGCCCGGCATCCTCGGAGTGTTTAGTGGACCTATTCTTTCGCGAATAAGTTTCGCGAATAGCAATTGACACTGATTCCGAGATCGACTACCATTCAATTCAGTTTTTCTAAGGAGGCATTCTACGCTTATACGACGTATTTCCCAGCACGCGCCAGTCGTTTACGCTGCTCGCAATCCTCAGTTTTGGCTCTTTTACGCGCTTCGCTGTTGCTGCCAACCAAGCCGGGTCGCTTACCGCCAATGCAAATATCGTGCAGCCAATCGATGAGGCAAAGTTAGTCCCACTTACTGGGAACACCCATCCGCTGGCTCTTCCGCAGTACGATCAGGGAGCGGTACCGGACAGCTTTCCGATGGAGCACATTTTCCTTCAACTGCGACGCAGCCCCGCGCAAGAGCAGGCGTTGGAAAATCTGATTGGCGATCTACAAAATCCGCATTCCGCAAACTATCACAAATGGCTTACAGCCGATGAATTGGGCAAGAACTTCGGTCCCTCACAGCAGGACATCGACACTGTTGTGCAATGGCTAAGCTCACATGGGCTCCGAGTCAATGGCGTTCACAAGAGTGGGTTGACCATCGATATATCAGCCACGGCCGGGCAAGTGCGCGAGGTATTTCATACCGAGATCCACAAATACAACGTAAATGGCCGGCAACATATTGCCAATGCGAGCGATCCGCAGATTCCGGCCGCTCTCGCGCCCGTCGTAGCCGGATTTGTCTCGCTGCATGATTTCATGCCAAAGCCACTACTCCGTAGGCCGAAGGCGAATTTCTCTTTCTCCATTGACAACTCGGAGCAATACGACGAAGCGCCGCCTGATTTCGCCACAATTTATAACGTCACACCGCTATATAAGGCGAGCAAGCCGATCACCGGTAAAGGACAGACGGTAGTCGTTCTTGAGGTCACGGATATTAATCCGCATGACGTGGCCACGTTCCGCTCGGCCTTTGGCCTCTCTGCGTATTCCGGCACCTTCGCCCAAATTCATCCTGGGCCGGGGTGCAGCGATCCTGGCACGAATGGCGCGGAAGGGGAAGCGGCTCTCGATGCCGAGTGGGCAGGCGCAGTGGCGCCTGACGCGAAGGTCGAACTAGCTTCCTGTGCAGACAGCGCCACCAATTTCGGCGCCTTCATCGCTGCGCAGAATTTATTGGACCGCGCGATCCCTCCTCCCATCATGAGTTTGAGTTACCTTGGCTGCGAAGCTGACCAGGGACCGGGCGGCAATGCTTACATCGATGGCCTGTGGCAACAAGCGGCAAGTGAGGGAGTTTCGGTATTCGTTGCCGCCGGAGACGGCGCTGCGGCAGGTTGCGACAACTTCAATACGGCCTCGTATGCGGAAAACGGCATCGCGGCAAACGGCTTGGCCTCTACCCCCCACAATGTCGCTACCGGCGGCACGGATTTTCTCGACACCTTCGAGGGCACGAATAGCACTTACTGGAGCAACAGTAACAGCCCGACAGGTAAGTCCGCGAAGTCGTACATCCCAGAGACGCCTTGGAACGATTCGTGCGCCGGCAGCATTCTGTTCACATACTTCGGTTACCCGAACGGCGTAGCGTTTTGCAACAGCGCTGTCGGCTCATCATTCCTTGACATTGTGGCTGGCGGCGGGGCTCCGAGCTTTGTTTATCGCAAGCCTTACTGGCAAACCGGGATCATCGGCAATCCGAACGATGGGAAGCGGGATTTGCCGGATGTTTCCTTGTTTGCCTCTAACGCGTTTTGGTCCCACGCGATCCTCTTCTGCATGTCGGATACGAACGAAGGAGGAACTCCTTGCGACTACTCGGTACCCGCCGATGCATTCAGCAACAGCGCTGGCGGCACGTCCTTTACTGCGCCTCAATTTGCCAGTATTCAGGCGTTGATCAATCAGAAAGCGGGCGGCCCTCAGGGCAATCCCGATCCGATCATTTATGACCTGTACCGGGCTGAATTCGGCAGCCCTTCTAACCCCAACACGGACGCGCTAGGCGACTGCAATGCAACCCGCGGCAACGGCATAGCATCTTCCTGCATTTTTCACGACGTAACGGTCGGAAATAACGATGTTCCGTGCTACGGTACCAATAATTGCTTCGACCCTTCGCCGGCTGAGTTCGGAGTGCTTTCCACATCCGATAAGAGCTTGCGAATCGCGTATCCCGCGCACGTCGGTTGGGACTTTACGACTGGCTTAGGCAGCGTGAACGTCACGAAGCTAGTGAACAGTTGGCCATAACCGGATCTCAAATCGTCATGCTCCCCTGGAGTTGGGTTCGCCGGCTCCGGGGAGCAGCGGATCAATCTCGCGCCTCAGCGGATAGTCCACAATTATTGCGCGGCCGTCAGTGAGTGCTTTGACGGAATGAGAAATTCCACTTGGCACGATCGCCACCACCCCCGCTCGGGCGATCTTCGCCACGCCATCTATGGTCACCTCGAGCTCGCCCTCAACCACTTCATAAACTTCTTCCTGGGGATGGAAGTGCTCGTGAATGGAAGCGCCACGCGTGAAATCGTAATGCGCGAACGTCAAACTCGGCGAGTGGAAATAGCGCCCAAACCAACCCGGCAAGCGCTCAATCACAGGAAGGCTGCTGATATCGACAAAAGGCATAGGAGCTCCTGTTGGAAATACTGCCACAATCAAGTCTCCTAATTAATGCGAGGCGGAGGGATTTCCAAATGCCTTTACACCGCACTGTCAATCTCGCGAGCATTGAATTGCCCGTAAAGACATTTAAGGAGCTCTATCTCATCCGACATTCAACCTCCTGTCGCGCGCCACGTTCCAAAACAATGTCGCGGTAGGAGCATGTAGTCCGGGGGTGTCCACGTGCCCTGCCCCAGCAATCAGTAAAAGGAAACCCCCGTGTTACGCAACCAATCGTTTCCACGCTCATTTCAATTGTATGGATGGCCATCGGCTCGGTGGTTCTCTCGACGGGTGCCGTACCATTCGGGAAAATAGTCTTCCCAAGAGTGCCCTTCTGTATACGGCGAATGCGGACGGATCGGCGGTGCGGCATCGACCAAACGGACGGTTCGCCCGAGAAGCCAAAATGGTCTCCCGATGGCTCCAAAATCGTCTATTTAGTGTCGGCCGCGTCCTGGCAACGAAATATGTGGGGCTCGATGAACGTGACATCACAACCGTGGGGGAACACTCTGGCAGACTACCCAGTAGAGCAGGTGTCCCCAGCTGACCTCCCGGTAGAAGGGATGAGAGGCGTTGACACGATGGTTGGCCCGACGCCACGCACGTCTTCGCCGAAGGAGGCGTAAATCCGTACGGAATTGAGTATCGCACGATCGACATACGGTCTCGGAAGGGAGGAGGATTCCTGGGCGGAGACTTTGCCACTTGTTCCGAGAAAGGGATCGCAGCGTTTTGGGGGCCGGTTTTCCCCCCGGACCTCAGATGCAACTAGAGCGGTCAGATACGCAATCGCCGGCTATTTACGTTTCCCGACGAGAACGCCTTACCCACCATCCACATCGGATTGCAATGGACGGACGGCTGCGAGTACTTGGGGTTCATAGACCCGCGAAGCCCTCCAGCATTGATGGTCTTTCATGGAAACGCCAGGTCGAGAATAGCATTGCCCGACTCCGACGGCGAAGCGGCCCTGACTGGGATCAGAGAAGGATTTCTTATCGGCGCCGACGAGAGATCGATTTACGACGTGTTCGCCGCAAGGCTGACCGAAACACCAGCGGATCTGCTCGGCCATCTAACCGCTCGCCGGATCCGGCAGCGCGATACCGAGAAGGCGCTGGGGGCGAGCCAAGCGGACTGGTGGTGGCAAGAGAAGCTGTAGCCGCGTTAACGGCCCGAAAACAACTATCGCCGTATGCTGAAACCGCAGTAAGGAGTGAGGCAGCCCCTAGGAACGCGACAATTCCCTCACGGCCTCTTCATCCACTTCTCATACTCCCGCGTGTGCCGCGATTCCAGGCTCACTTCCCTGCCCGCGATGAACATCTGCCTGATGTTCGTCTTGGCCTGCATCGGATCGCCGTCTGTCAGAATCAGATCCGCCAACTTGCCTTTCTCGATCGAGCCTAATTGATCGCCAGCCCCGAGTATCTCCGCGCTGTTGATCGTCAGTCCCTTGAGCGCTTCTTCGCGCGGTAATCCGAACGCGACCGCTTGCGCCGCTTCGAACGGCACATTGCGCGCGAACTCCACGTCGAAAGTTCCGAAGCAGATCTTCACGCCCGCTTTGTAGAAATCATTCGGAAGCGTGTACGGCGCGTCGTATGGATCGTCGTCGCGCATCGGCAACTGAAATGTCTTGCCGAGCACGACCGGAATATTGTGCTCCTTCAGCAGCGGACCGGTCGACCCGATCTCGCGCGGATCCGCGATGATGATCTTCACCTTCTCTTTGTCCGCGAACGCTACCGCGTCCTTAATCATCTGCTCCCGTTCGGCGCGCACCAGCAAAGGCAGTCTTTCCTTCGATAACCGGAATCATCGCTTCCAGCCGGATGTCGCGCCGGAAATCGGGACCCGGAGCTGCCTTCGCCCGCTCATAGCGCCGCGCGTCTTCGAAAAATTCGCTGATCTGTCTCAGGTGCTCGCGATACTGCCGCTCCTCTTCCTGGTAAGAGCGGTTCGGCTGACCCAGAAACGCCGCAAACTGCCGCGGAATCGTCTGCACCTGCGGGAACACCATGTCCATCACCGCGCTCGGCTTCACCGCCGCTTCTTCCCACGTCCATCCTTCCAGGTGCATCAACGCGCCTTGGCCGCTGATTACCGTTCCCGGTCCGCCCCGAAAACTTCGCGCTCCGCTCCCCGGCAGGCTGATCACTGTCGTGATTCCCGCCGCCCGCGTAACCTCGATATGCTCACTCGATGGATTCCAGGCGACCTCCGCCCGCACATCCGGGTTAAACATTCCGATCTCATCCAGATCCACCGAGTCCCGTATGGCTTCAATTTCCTCCAATCCGACATTTGTTGCCGCATTGATCAGTCCGGGGTACAGTTGCAAACCGCGTCCATCCACTACTCGCGCGCCCGCGCGCCCTCCTACTTTCGGGCCCACTTCCGCAATCTTCCCGTCGATAACTAAAACTGCGCCGTTCGGAATATCGGGAGCCGTAATTGGATGAATAGTCACATTGCGAATCACCACTGAGTCATTCGCCGCGCCCAAGATCGTCGATGCGGTAAGCACCAGCCCCGCGAAGGCTATTTTCACGAATCTCATCACCGGTTCTCCTCCGCCATCGGATTGCCGGCGCTGGGATTAGATCCGCGCCTGCCTTCCCGAGGATTAGCGTTCTTCTGCTCCGCGTTCAGCTTGTCTTCGAGAGCTTTCTTCTTTCGCTGAAATTCAGGACGCGTTTCCAGATCCTTATCACGGTCAAAGTATTCGTGACCGTCGATCCAGACCTTCTGAACCTTCGAATAATAATCCAGCGGGTGCTTGTCGAACAGCACCATGTCGGCGGACTTGCCCACTTCGATCGAGCCCACCTTATCTTCAATGCCAAGCTGCTTCGCTGGATTGATCGTCACCATTGCCAAAGCTTCCGTTTCACTCAGGCCGCCGTAGCGCATCACCTTGGCGGCTTCCAGATTCAGGTGCCGCTGCAACTCATCGGAATCCGAGTTCAAGGAAACCACCACGCCCTTGCGCGTCATGATCGCCGCATTGTATGGCGTCGCATCGTAAGCCTCAATTTTGTATGCCCACCAGTCGCTGAATGTCGAAGCGCCCGCTCCGTGCTCTCGAATCTCATCCGCTACCTTATAGCCTTCCAGTACATGCTGCAAGGTGCGGATCTTGAATCCCATCTCGTCGGCCACGCGGAGCAGCATCAGAATTTCATCCGAGCGGTAGCAGTGCGCATGAACGTACCGCTTTCCTTCCATAACTTCGACTAAAGGTTCCAGCCGCAAATCTTTCCTGGGCGGAATCGGATGCTCGCCCCGTGCTACCGCGTCGTTGTATTGTTTCCACTCCGCCTGGTAGTTCTTCGCTTCCGTGAAACTCTGGCGAATCACCTCCTCAACACCCATGCGAGTCCCCGGATAGCGGCGTTCCGGAGCGGGGCCTTGGCTGAAGAAATTCTGAGAAGGGTAGCCTTGCCGCTTCGGATTCTCGCCCAGCGCGAACTTAATGCCCGGCGTTGCGCCCTCAAACAGCATCTCCTGCGCTGTCTTGCCCCAGCGCAGTTTAATTACGACAGTCTGGCCGCCAATCGCGTTGGCACTTCCGTGCAGCACGTTCGAAACAGTCAACCCGCCAGCCAGACCGCGATAGATGTTGATGTCTTCGGGATTGATGACATCTTTGATGTTCACCATCGACGAATCCGAAACCGTTCCCTCGTTCACGCCCCCTTCGATGGCCGTGTGCGAGTGACAATCGATAATCCCCGGCATTAGATATTTGCCGGTGGCATCGACGATCGTAGCGTCCGCCGGAGCGCTCACATTCTTTCCAATGGCCGCAATCTTGCCGTTCTCGATCAAGACGCTGCCGTTCTGCACTGTGCCTTTGGTCACCGTCAGCACCGTCGCATTCCGGATCAGAGTTGTTTGAGCGCCGCTGAATCCCGAGGCCGCCGCCATCGCGCAAGCTATCCATATTAGTCGCCGCATCAATTCACCCCTCCGTCTGCATCCATCTCACCGGCTGGATTCGATCCTGGTCTTCCCGAACCGCCTTTCGGCGGCCCCTGTTGCGTCTCTTTCGATGGCTGAAATTCTTTCCCGTCGACAAATACATACTCGATCGTGCTCTTATCGTCGAAAGCCTCGCCCTTCAGGACAACCAGATTCGCGATTTTGCCCTTCTCGATGCTGCCCAGCCGGTCAGCGACGCCGTAAATCTCCGCCGCATTCAACTGTTAGTGCGCGAATCGCGTCCGACCGCGACAATCCGGCGTCCACTGACTTTTTTGATAGCTTTCTTCAAATCGGGCGCGCTATCCACGCCGTCCGAATAAAATGCAAATTTCACTCCCGCCTTTGCCAGCATGCCCGCGACTGCGGGAGCCTGCTCCTCCATCGCCAGTTCGCGATAGTTCGGAATATCGTTCGGGTCGGCATCCTTCGGCCGTTCGGGCCATTTCAAACTGATCAAGACCGGCACGTTCGCCTGTTTCAGTTCTCCGATCCGCCGATATCCTTCATGCAGGCCATAAATAACGAACGGGACGTTCAACTCGTGGCCGAAATTCAAAATGCGATCGATCTGCTGCGACTCATCCGCAGGCAGCAACAGTCGCGGCGATTCCTGCAAACCTTCCAGATCGTGATCATACTCCGGGCGGCGATTGCCGGCAGGGTGCGCTGCATAGATCTCCTTCGCTTCCTTGTACTGGCCGAGATCGAGATACAGTTGCCGGACGTAGGCGATGTTGCCCATCAGCGACGAAGGAAAGCCTCGCCCCATGCCGCCTCCGCCGACCCGAAACTCGATCTGTTGGCCGATCGGCTGCGCGATCACCATATCGCGCCCGCGTTCACCCGCCAAATCCACCAGCGCGCCCAAACCCTCTACGATGCCGCGGTTGGGGAAAGTAGCGGAAGTCGTGAACCCAGCGGCCCGTGCGGCTTCCAGGCGCGAATCGCTCGGTTCCACCAGATCGGCGGCGCGCTCGAAGGAATATGTCTGCGGCCGGTCCTCGGGACCATGTGATCGTGGTGCTGGCGTCGTGGTGGGAGTTGCCGGAGCCGCTTGCTGCGCCGCGTTTGCTGTCCCTGCCCCCGCCCGGTTCGGGGCGGGTTGCGGAATCCCCCAGGTGCTCAATGCATTAATGAACCCCGGATAGACCGTCAGTCCCGTTCCGTCAATGACCCACGCATCCGCTGGAATCGTCGCGCCTGCCCCGACATCCTGAATCAGACCGTCGCGCAACACCACCGTCGCCTTCGGCAGATCTTCCCCGCTGACCGTCACCACATGCGCATCCTTGATTGCGATTGCGGTCGGAACTTCCGCCCGCAGCGCGACTGCGGCAGATAGCAGCGCCGATACCAGCAGATATACAAATTTCATTCGGTCCTTCCCTCAGTCACAAGCCCCAAGTAAAACTGTTTATTTTGTCATAGTGAGGCGAAGCAGCTTTCGGAACAGTTACTTGCCGGGAAAGAAAAACCCCTTTTGCTACGCCGGAAGTCTAATCCGCTTCCGCCGCATGTTACTGTTCCGGCATGAAAGCGAGTGATCGCCAGAAGCGCACCGTCACTGGACCTATGCTCAGTGATTTGGTCAACCGCCAGAAGGCTAATCAAAAGGCTCTTCTCGAAGAGCCCCAGGTGGAGTCGACACCGCTCGATCCTCCGGATCTCTACCAGGATGCTGGTAACGGCTACAACGCCGATTTCACCTTCCCGCAAGAGTAGTAAAAGCGAGGGCGGTCTAACCGGATCGCCCTCTAAACCCGCACTCGCGAAAATCCTCGCCGCATCCGCTACACTGATCCTTCGGCATTGAGCACCAAAACCACGTACCGGGACGCGGGCGTTGACATAGATGAGGCAGATCGAGCCGTCGCGCGGATCAAACGCCTCGCCGCCAAAACCCTTACGGGCAACGTCCTGACCTCCATCGGCAGCTTCGGCGCGGGCTTCTCCTTAAAAGGCTGGCGTGACCCCGTCCTCATCAGCTCCGCTGACGGGGTGGGTACGAAGCTGAAAATCGCTTTCGCCACCGGCCGGCACGAAACCGTCGGCGAGGACCTGGTCAACCACTGCGTCAACGACATTGCGGTGCAGGGCGCAACGCCGCTTTTTTTTCTCGACTACTTCTCGGTCGGCAAGCTTGATGCGGCTGTCTGCGCCAGTGTCGTAGTCGGTATCGCGCGCGGTTGCAAGAATAACGGCTGCGCCTTGATTGGCGGCGAAACCGCCGAAATGCCCGGCCTGTACGCTCCCGGCGAATACGACCTCGCCGGCTTTATCGTCGGGGCTGTGGAGCGCAATCGCATGCTTACCGGCACAGGCATCAGATCCGGCGATGTTCTGCTGGGCCTTCCGTCGCATGGACTCCACACCAACGGCTACTCGCTCGCCCGGAAACTGCTGTTCGAGACTGCCGGCCACACGCCGAATACACGACCCCCTGAGCTGGCTCGAACTATTGGCGACGAGCTCCTCAAAATTCACAAATCGTATTTAAAGCCGATTCAGGCCCTGCACAAAGAAAAAATCCTCAAAGGCGCGGCCCACATTACGGGCGGCGGCTTAACCGGCAACATCCCGCGCATCCTGCCCTCCGGCTGCGCTGTCGAAATCGACCCAAACTCGTGGCCTAAACAGCCAATCTTCGATCTTCTTCAGCGGATCGGCCGCACCCCCGAAGACGACTTCCGCCGCACCTTCAATCTCGGCATCGGCATGGTATTCGTTGTCTCACCAAACAAGATTGGCTTTGTTTCGCAAATTCTGAAGAAGCTGCGCGAACCGTTCCATCAGATCGGCCGCGTCGTCCCTCACAAATCGAAGCAGCCCAAGGTCATCTATCTGTGAGCGTTCCATCGCGCCAGCGACTTGGCATTCTGCTGTCCGGCCGTGGCTCCAATTTTGAAGCGATCGCCAGCAACGTCCTCAGTGGCCGTCTCGATTGCGAAATTGGGTTCGTTTTTTCAAATAAACCGCACGCTCCGGGCCTAATCCGCGCCCGCGAACTCGGTCTTCCAAGCGGCTCCATCGACTCCGCCGGCCAGGATCGGGCCGCTTTTGACGCCCAAGTTGCTGATTTACTTCATCGGAACCGGGTGGATTGGGTTTGTTTGGCAGGATATATGCGGCTGCTGAGCGGTGGGTTCGTTTCGCAATTCCCGCATCGCATCCTGAATATCCACCCATCCCTCTTGCCGGCCTTCCCCGGACTCGACGCCCAGTATCAGGCGCTTGTCCACGGAGTGAAAGTAACCGGCTGTACAGTTCATTTCGTCGATGAGAACCTGGATAGCGGCCCCATCCTGCTCCAGGCTCCTGTTCCCGTCCTCGACCAAGACACGGTTGAGACGCTCTCTTCCCGCATTCTCGTCGAAGAGCACCGAATCTATTCCGAAGCCATCGCCTGGCTTCTCAAAGGCAATTACCGGATCGAAGGCCGCCGGGTCGTTAAAACGAGTAGTTAAAATCTGAAGACACACCTGATGTTGAAACGCTTAGTAGCAATTGTTGTCGCCATCGCGATCCTCGTGTTCGCGTTCGTTTGGTTCTCCGGCAAGCACGCCGACGTGAAGCTCACCCAGCCCGTCGGAGCCGTCGGAATATCGACGCCTGTCGCCGTACAGGTCACCGATCCCCATGGTCTGAAATCGTTTGCCGCGTCGATCGAGCAAAACGGCCAGACCCAAACCGTGTTTCAGGACAAAACGAAATCCAGCCAGATCCAGCGGAGCTTTGCATTCACGGTCGGCAAGAAGGAAGCGCAGTTTCTAAATGAAGGACCGGCGAAACTCGTTTTTCGCGCTAGTTCGAACGATTTTCGAGGCGCAACCACGACGCTCTCCGAAGATGTTCAGGTCAACCTCAAGCCGCCAACGATCGTGGCGGATGGCCGGCAACACTACATTAACCAGGGCGGATCGGAGCTGGTGCTGCTCGATCTAGGCGGGAACTGGACGGATGCAGGAGTCCGCACCGGCTATGCCACCGCGGGAACCTTTGCGATGCCCGGTGAACCGGACAGCAGCAATCATCGCTTTTCGCTCTTTCCTTTTCCCTGGGACGTTTCGCCCGATACGATTCCTCTGGCATTCGCCAGGAACGCTGCAGGAACGGAGGTGACCACGACGTTCTGGGTGAGGGTGTTTCCGAAGAAGTTCCGATCGAGCAACATTCAGATCAATGATCGCGAACTTCAGAAGGTAGTCGGCGAACTGGATCCCAGCGGCTCAGGCAGCCTCATTGACCGCTTCGTCAAACTTAATCGCGACATGCGGAAGGCTAATGCGCAAACAATCTACGATCTGCGCAACCATACCGAGCATCGCATTTTGTGGTCGGGTCCATTCATTCCCGTTAAAGGCGCGCGCGAATCGTATTTTGCGGATCGCCGCAGCTATTATTACAACGGCAAGAAAGTCGATGAACAGGTACACCTCGGCTACGATCTCGCCCAAACCACCAACATGGCTGTAAAGGCCGCAAACTCCGGGAAAGTAATTTACGCGGATCGCCTGGGCATTTACGGCAACTGCGTCATTCTCGATCACGGCTATTCACTCGAAAGCCTCTACGGTCATATGAGCCGAATTCTAGTGAAGGTCGGCGATACGGTGCAAAAGGAACAGCAGATTGGCATCAGCGGATCGACCGGTATGGCCTTCGGCGATCACGTGCATTTCAGCATGCTGGTTGCCGGTTACCAAATCGATCCCAAGGAGTGGTGGGATGAACACTGGATTCACGACCGCATCCTGAGCAAGATCGGTCCCGGCGCCGGGGCAAATGCCTTTAACGCAGGCTCGCCGGCAGCATCGCCGCAGCCCAGGCAGGAAGCGGCCGCGCGCGCTCACCGGCGTAAAAGAACGCGTCGCAGGTAAACGACCTTTATTGCTTGAAGCTGGTGATTGTCTGCATCATCAGGTACTTCAGATAACCGGGAACCTTGGCGGGGTCGCGTTCGAAGCCTTTCCCTGAGTACGCTCCTTCGGAATCGATCGTGGGATCTTTGTTGACTGCAATTTGCTTGTAAGCCTTCTTATCCAACAGCCCTTCGTTAGTTCCCTTGAACGAGCCAAAGCTGAAGTAATTACACAGAATCGTCAGTTCCTTTGCCTGCGTGTACAGAGCGGTACCTAAAGCCGTAGGATCCGGTCGAAGAGCGCCTCTTCCCGCATCCGCTGAGCCTGTCATCGCAGCGGGCAACTTGCCGCCTTTATCATGCGGGTCGCGGAAGGCAACGGTATCCATCTTGTACTGTTTGGGCGCGCTGCCCTTCTTGCGTCCACCATACGTCGAAGCCGTTACCATCAAATCAAGCAGCATTTTATTGATCAGAAAGCAGCGCATGTTCCGGGCAGGTTCCGCGATGAACCAAGTCGCGGCCAGAACGGGCAAGACCTGTCCGGTACTCCAATCGCCCTTGGTCTTCAACTTGTTCGCGTACTCGGGATCCGCTAACAGCACTTTCTGTAGTTTCTTGGCTTTCTCTTCGGTCCATTTCTCATTCGAGAGTCCTTGGCCGTCGCGGCGATGGTGATTCAAATGTTCTTGATGGAGCTTTTTAAGGCGAGTTGCGTAATTTCGATAGGAAGGACCACCCCGCTCAAATGCACCGCCGCTGGGCATGCGATCCCATGGCTGGTATCCATCCGCGCTGCCATCGTTCCCGCCCGCATCCACCATGTAATAGCCTTCAGCTTTCATTACGAAGCGGCCGCAAATGTAGAAGAACTTTTTGCTGTTTGCGTATGCCCGGATAGCGGTAGCCGTTTGCATCCAGGTCTTTGGATCGCC
Source organism: uncultured Acidobacteriaceae bacterium (assembly GCA_963762495.1). GTDB lineage: Bacteria > Acidobacteriota > Terriglobia > Bryobacterales > Bryobacteraceae > Bog-105. The sequence continues at coordinate 101,593 of CAVXKZ010000025.1, read as the reverse complement.
GTCAAGCCTCCAGGGCCGATCGTAACTCCCGTCCCCGCCCGGTAGATTGCCGGACGTGTTGATGGCGCCGATGGCGTAATTCGCGAGCCACAACATATCACTACCATTAATCCAGTACTTGTTATCAATTGTTAGACAGTCGAGCATAATCAGCCTCCGCTCAAGTATATTCGCCATCCGAGCACACGGAAAAAACCCAATAAAAAAGCCCGGGAGCATTATGCCACCGGGCTCTGTCTATTTCGAATAGGATGATTTATTTTTCGGGTTCGCCTTCGCCGCCGCTTTCGCGAATCTGCTTCAGCCGTTCTTCGCGGCGCGCTGCTCGATCGGCCGCCCGCTTGACCAGCTCTGAACCGACCAGTTCGAGTTTCGCGGTTTCCGCGCCGTCGCCTTTACGCCAGCCCAGCTTTACGATTCGCGCGTAGCCACCGTTACGCTGATTGAAGCGAGGTCCAAGCTTATCGAACAGCTTTGCGACCGAGTCTTTTGTCAGAAGAAATGCAGCCGCCCGCCGGCGCGCCTGCAGATTATCTTCTTTCGCGAGCGTGATCATCTTCTCAAGCAGCGGCTTGGCGGCTTTCGCCTTCGGAACCGTGGTCGTGATTCGCTCTTCGGTAATGACGTTAGTTACCAGGCCGCGCAGAAGCGCGCGCCGGGCGCTAACGTTCCGCTTGAGTTTGACTCCAGCCTTGCGGTGGCGCATGGATTATTCTTCCGCTCCCGCGAAGTGATCGTGTCCGAAGTCGGAGCTCGAAGCTGGCGGCGCGCCGCCAACCAGGCGCCCTTGGGCATCGAATTTCATACCGAACGAAAGACCCAGACCGGAGAGAATCTCCTTGATCTCGTTCAGCGATTTGCGCCCAAAATTCTTGGTCCGCAACATTTCGGATTCGCTCTTCTGAACCAGGTCGCCGATAGTTTGAATATTTGCGTTCTTCAGGCAGTTATAGGAACGAACGCTCAGCTCGAGTTCTTCCACCGAGCGGTTCAGCACTTCGGTCATCTGGTTGAGAGCGCGCTCCGCGGGTTCTTCCGTAGCTTCTGGGGTCTCTTCGAAGTTGATGAAGATCGTCATGTGATCTTTCAAAAGCTTCGACGCCTGGCCGACCGCATCCTGAGGCGAAATCGCGCCATTCGTCCAGACTTCGATCGTCAGCTTGTCGTAATCGGTGTTCTGGCCGAGACGGGCCGCTTCCACGCTATAGTTCACCTTGCGAACGGGTGAGTGTACGGAATCGATCGGGATGTAGCCGATGGGCAGATCCTCATCGTAGTTGCGATCCGCCGAAACATAGCCGCGGCCGCTCTTGATCCGCATTTCAATGTCGAGTTTCCCGCCTTCGCCAACCGTGGCGATGTGCAGATTGCGATCGAGCACCTCAACATCGTTGTCTGTCTCGATCTGGCTACTCATCACCTCGCCCGGTGCTTCCACCCGCAGCCGCGCGATGTGCATGCCTTCGCCGGCCATCTTAAACGGAACCTGCTTAAGGTTCAGGATGATGTCGGTGGCGTCTTCAACCACGCCCGGGATTGGGCTGAACTCGTGCGAGACTCCCTCGATGCGCACGCCGGTAATGGCAGCGCCTTCAATTGAACTCAGCAGCACGCGGCGAAGGCCGGTACCAATGGTGGATCCGAATCCACGCTCGAAGGGCTGCGCGGTGAATTGGCCGAAGCGCTCAGTGAGCGTCTCGGTATTCGCGACTAAACGCTTGGGCTTTTGAAAACCTTTGAACATATCTCTTTATCAATCCTCTGATTCGTCGATTCTCGAACCTTCTACTTCGAGTACAGCTCGACGATGAGCTGCTCGTTTAACTGAATCTGCACCAACTCTTCCCGCTTGGGTTGCTGCAAAACTCTCCCGCGCAGGGCGTCCCGGTCAACCTCCAGCCACGACGGGCTGGGCTGGTGGGCGGTGGCGTCGCGAGCGGAAAGAATGGAGCTGTTGTTGCGGCTGCTTTCACGAATCTCAACCGTGTCGCCTGGTTTAACCGTGTAGGAAGGAATATTCACTTTACGGCCATTCACGGTGAGATGGCCATGGCGTACTAACTGGCGGCCCTGGGCGCGACTGGTCGCCAGACCCATGCGGTAAACGATATTGTCTAGACGCCGCTCCAGCATGCCGAGCATCAGCTCGCCGGTGATACCTTTTTGATTCACTGCCTTCTCGAAAAGGTTCCGGAATTGGCCTTCCAGAATGCGGTAGTACCGGCGCGCCTTCTGCTTCTCGCGGAGCTGCAGGCCATAGCCGACTATCTTGGCCTTCTTGTCCTTGCCATGCTGTCCAGGAGCAAAATTGCGCTTTTCAATGGCGCACTTCTCGGTGTGGCAGCGCTCGCCTTTCAGGAACAACTTCATGCCCTCGCGGCGGCAGAGCCGACACACCGGGCCACTATAACGTGCCAATCATAACCTCCAAGGCGATCGTAAGATCGCTATATCAGGTGCGGTTTACAGCCGAAAGGCCTTCGTCCCGCTTACATCACAAACCAGGGCAGCAGCACCACCCTAAAATCAAACTCTCCGCAGCTTCAACACGCGCTCGTCAAACTCGCCGCGGCTCCAGGACGCGCTCGTCAGACTCGCCGCTTTTTCGGCGGACGGCAGCCGTTATGCGGCATCGGCGTAACATCCTTGATAGTCCGCACTTCAATACCCGCCGTCGCTAATGCGCGAACCGCGGATTCGCGGCCCGAGCCAGGGCCGGCAACACGAACTTCAACGGCCCGCAGACCCGCATCTTTTGCTTTATTCGCGGCTGTGAGAGATGCCTGCTGCGCCGCGAAAGGCGTGCCCTTGCGCGAACCGCGGAATCCAAGCGACCCCGAGCTGGACCATGCAAGCACATTCCCCAGAGGATCGGTAAACGTCACAATTGTATTGTTGAACGATGCCTGAATGTGCACCGTTCCATACGGAACGTTCTTCTTTTCCTTTTTCTTAAAGCTCTTCTTCTTCGTCGACTTCGCCGGTGCCTTCGCCATTTACGTCAGATCTCCCTAAGTCTTGCCGGTCGCCTTCTTCTTGTTCGCGATGGTACCCTTGCGCGGACCTTTCCGCGTGCGCGCATTGGTGTGCGAGCGCTGGCCGCGAACCGGCAACCCGCGGCGATGGCGGATACCGCGGTACGATCCCATTTCCATCAGGCGCTTGATGTTCATCGAGACCTCCTTACGGAGATCACCTTCGATTGCGCCTTCGCCTTCGATCAGATTTCGGAGATGATTTACCTCCTCTTCCGAGAGGTCGCCAACCTTTTTGTCGGGATCGACTTGCGCCCGGTGAAGCAACGAAAGCGCCCGGGTCCGCCCGATACCGTAGATGTAAGTCAGCCCGATAGCTGCCCGTTTCCGGGCCGGAAGATCAATACCTGCAATACGCGCCATAGTCTATAAATCCTTTAACCTTGCCGCTGTTTGTGCTTCGGATTGGTGCAGATGACCCGCACCACTCCGTGGCGATGGATCACCTTGCATTTGTCACACAATTTCTTTACGGATGCCCGTACTTTCATAAGAATCTCCAGTCGCGCGCAACCAGAGCCGCGCGCTCAAGCCTTCACCAAAAGCTCTAAAATTCTTCCTCGCGTCCGGTCTTGAGCCGAGAGCGCCACTCGCACTCGGTCGCCCACTCGCAAACGCACAAAATTCGCCCGTTGCGTACTCGGAAGATGAGCGATCAGTTGATGCTCTCCTTCCAGTCTGACACGTACCAGCGCACTGGGCAGCAGCTCCGACACAGTCCCTTCAGCGATTCGTTCCCCTGTCTCACTCACAAAGACCCGCTAGGGCCGGGACAAAACCCACGGTCCGTTTTCGGTTACCGCCACCATATGCTCGAAATGCGCCGAATACGATCCGTCTTTCGCGATCGCGGTCCATTTATCCGAAAGCACTTTCGTTTCAGGCTTCCCGGCATTGACCATTGGTTCAATCGCCAGCACCATGCCCGGTTTCAGCCGCGGGTTCTCGCCGCGACGGTCCACATAGTTCGGAATCTGGGGTTCCTCGTGCAAAGAGGTCCCGATCCCATGACCCACGAATTCGCGAACGATGGAGAAACCGTTGGAAGTGACGTGCTTCTCCACCGTCCCGCAAATGTCGAATAGCCGGTTTCCCGAACGAACCCGGTCAATCGCCAATTCCAAACTCTCTTCCGTCACCTTCAGCAGACGCTTCACCGATTCGTTTACTTCCCCTACCGCGACGGTAACGGCCGAATCGCCAAAATAGCCGTCCAACTGAACCCCGGTGTCGATCGAGACGATGTCGCCCCGTTTCAATTTCCGCTTGGCCGACGGCATGCCGTGCACCACTTCCTCATTTACGGACGTGCAAAGAACGAAGGGGTATTTCGTACCGGAAGCTTGTGAGTAATAGCCCTTGAAAGCCGGCCTCGCACCAGCATCCGCAATCATCTTCTCCGCCGCCGTCTCCAGATCCTGCGTGGAAACGCCTTCCGCTACCATTGCCTTCAGATCCTGTAAAATCCGGTAGACCAAAAGGCCACTGCAACGCAGTTTTTCAAGCTCAGCAGGACTTCTCCGCACAATCACTAACCCACGCTCGTCTCGGACACCGCACCCGTATTGGCTGCGGCAGCCGGAATCAAACCAGACTCCGCCAGCGAATCGCAAATCCGCCGCATGATCTCCTCCGGAGTCGCGCCCGCGCCGTTCACTTCAATCATCGGGACGCCTGACTTTCGGAAGTAATTGAGAATCGGTACAGTCTGTAGGTCATAGCCTTGTAACCGCTCCCGAATCACCGCTTCACGATCGTCCTCACGCGTCACCAACACTGCTCCATCCAAGTCACAGATGCCAGGCACCTTGGGCGGATTCGTCTTCAGACTGTAAAGGGTTCCGCAGACGGGACACTGCCGACGGCCACTGAGGCGGGCTACGATCTTCTCGTAGTCAACCATCAAGTGTATCACGGCCGGCCGAAACCCGCGACTGGCCAGCATCTTCAGCAGAACAGCCGCCTGGTTTAACGTTCTGGGATACCCATCCAGCATGACCCCGTCCCGGCAATCCGGCTGGTCAATCCTGTGTTCCACCAGCTCATTAACGAGTTCGTCGGAAACCAGCTTTCCTACTTTGATCAGCCGTTCGGCCTTCGCTCCGATTTGATCGCCGGCGCTGATATGGGAGCGCAGCATATCCCCGGTCGAGACATGCGGGACGCGCAGACAACTATGCTTAAGCAGTTTGGCCTGAGTGCCCTTACCGGAACCGGGCGATCCAAACAGAATGATTACGGGGGCGCCCGTCCCTTTGTTCTGTAATGTCAAGCGAATTAAACGGTGGTGCTGCGACGTCCGCGGATACGGCCCGAACGCGGCGTGAAGCCTTCGTAATGGCGCATAATCAACTGCGCCTCAATCTGGTTGACGGTGTCCATCGCCACACCAACGACAATGAGCAGAGATGTGCCGCCAAAATAGAAATTCACTCCCAGGCCATCCAGGAGCCAGCGCGGAAAGTGGGCATCGATGAAGTTGCCGACGAACGGAAGCCGCTGTAGCTTGATGCCTTGAATCATGATCTGCGGAATTATCGATAACAGCGCCAGATAAAGCCCGCCCACAACCGTGATCTTCGAGAGGATCTTATCCATGTACTCGGCTGTATTCTTTCCGGGACGAATGCCCGGAATGAAACCGCCATACTTTCGCATGTTATCGGCCGCTTCATTTGGATTGAAAATGATGGAAACGTAGAAGAAGCAGAAGAACACGATCAGAACGATGAACGCGATATAGTACACCGGCGACGAACCGGACATCGCGCCGAGCATGTTGCTGAGCCATGGACTCGCCTTGACTACCGGGAACTGCAGCGCCGTCTGGGGAAGCGCCAGCAGCGAAGAAGCGAAAATAATCGGGATGACGCCGCCGGCGTTGACCTTCAACGGAAGGTGCGTCGACTGTCCGCCCATCATGCGCCGGCCGATCACTCGCTTCGCATATTGAACCGGGATGCGGCGCTCGCCCCGTTCCACCAGTACAATAAACGCGACCACCGCTACCATCACCGCCAGAATCGCAACCATCTGCGGCACCGGCCATTGATGGGTAACAAAGGTATTGGTGTAGATTTCCGTAATGGCGCGGGGCAAACCAACAATGATGCCGACAAAGATGATCAGCGACATGCCATTCCCAATGCCGCGATCCGTGATCTGCTCACCCAGCCACATAATGAACGCCGATCCCGCCGTGAAGGTCAGGACAGTCATGAAGAGAAACACGAACCCGGGGTGGAGTACGAAGTTGCCGTCTGAATTCTGCAACGCGAAGGCAATGCCGAAGGATTGAATCACCGCCAAGGCGACCGTCAGATAACGCGTCCATTGCGTGATCTTCCGCCGCCCGAGCTCGCCTTCTTTCTGCAGCTTGTCGAGCGTCGGAATCACCACCGTCAACAACTGCAAAATGATAGACGATGTGATATAGGGCGTGATGCCGAGCGCGAAAATCGACATGCGCCGCAGCATACCGCCGCTGAACAGGTCGAAATAACCCAGGAACCCGCCCGAGGCGTTGCGTTGGAAAAAGTCGAGGAATCGGTTGGTATCGATGCCCGGAGTCGGAATGTAAGCGCCGATCCGGTACACGGCAAGCAGCCCCAACGTGAACAGGACTCGTCTCCTGAGGTCCGGAATCCGGAACATGTTGGTGAAAGCTTCAAAGAACTTAGTCATGAGTTGCTATAGGTGGCCCGCTATACTGCCGGTCTGCTCGTGCAAGGGGATAGCTCTACTTTACTTGTTTCCTTTGTCCTTTGCAGCCGTGCCCGAACTCTCCGACTCTTCGGCGGCAGCGTGACTGTTCAATACCTCCGCGCTCCCACCCACTTTCTGGATTTTGTCGAGCGCAGACTTCGAATATAGGTGAGCGTGGACGGTAATCTTCCGGGTCAGCTCACCGTTACCGAGAACTTTGAGACCCGTATTCAGCTTCTTGATCACACCACTGGCCTGCAGCGACTCCGGCGTGAACGTGTCGCCCTCGAGTTTTTCAAGCGCGCCGACATTGATGATCGCGTATTCCTTGTGAAAAATATTCTTGAATCCGCGCTTCGGCAAGCGGCGATGCAAAGGCATCTGCCCGCCTTCGAAACCGCGCATCTTGCTGTAACCCGAGACCGATTTGGCGCCCTTCGCCCCGCGGCCTGAATACTTCCCGCGGCCGCTCCCCATACCGTGGCCGATACGCTGATTCTTATGTTTCTGGCCCTTCGGAGGCCGCAAATTGCTGAGGTTCATGAATACCTGCGCTATTCCTTCACGATTTCGAGCAGGTGCGGCACCTTGGCCACCATACCGCGAAACCCCGGAGTGTCGGGGCGTTCTACCACTCGATTGATCTTGTGAAGCCCGAGAGACTTCACAATGTTTTTGTGTTTCTGCGGCGTGCAGATGGGACTGCGCACCAGCTTGATCTTAATCTTTCCTTCAGCCATCTCAGTCCGCCTCAATCTCTAGAGCTTCTCAATGGCAAGCCCGCGCATTTCGGCGATCGCATTCTTGTCGCAAAGCTGTTCCAGCGCATCGATGGTTGCCTTCACTACGTTATGCGCGTTATGTGAACCGATCGACTTGGTCAGGACATTCGGAATCCCCACGGCCTGGATCACGGCCCGCACAGGACCGCCCGCAATGACGCCGGTTCCCGCCGGTGCCGGCTTCAGCAGCACCAGCCCGCTGCCGAACCGTCCCAGAACGGGGTGGCGAATCGTCGTCTCGAGGACATGGATCTTGCGAAGGTTCTTCTTCGCCGCCTCGATTCCCTTCTTGATCGCCGAAGGGACTTCTTTCGCCTTGCCGGTTCCGTAGCCGACAACTTTCGCGTTCGGATCGCCGACTACCACCAGCGCCGAAAAGCTCATGTTCTTGCCGCCCTTGACCACCTTCGTCACGCGGTTGATGCTGACCACCTGTTCCTTGAGGTTCAGGTTCTGCGCATCCAATCGTTTGGCAGTATGCAACGCCATTCTTTAAAACTCCAGTCCAGCTTCACGCGCCGCGTCGGCCAATGCCTTCACACGACCGTGATATTGGTAGCCACCGCGATCAAAGACTACTTTGGTGATGCCCTTTTCCTTCGCGCGCTCAGCAACCTTCTTGCCGATCAGCTTGGCGCCTTCCACATTTCCGCCTTTGCCGCGCAGGTCTTTTTCGGTAGAGGCAGCCGCCGCCAGCGTGTGACCCTGCTGATCGTCAATCAACTGGGCATAAATGTGATTGACGCTGCGAAACACGGCCAGCCGCGGGCGCTCCAGCGTGCCCGCCAAGCGGTGGCGAATCCGCTTATGAATCCGAAGCCGGATTGAGTTTCTAGTATCCCGTGGCATTACTTACCTCCCGCTCCAGTCTTGCCTGCCTTCTTACGCAACACCTCGCCGGTATACCGAACGCCCTTGTTTTTATACGGGTCAGGCGGACGCAGCGCGCGAATCTCGGCGGCAATCTGTCCCACGGCCTGCCGGTCGAACCCGCTCACTACCAGGTGCGTCAGCTTATCGACTCTCATTTCGACGCCGGCCGGCAGAAGCATTTCGATCGGGTGAGAATACCCTAAAGTAAAAGTCGCTACTTTGCCTTTAACGTCGGCGCGGTAGCCGGTCCCGACCACATCGAGCTCGCGCGTGAAGCCGGTGGACACGCCATTCACGGCATTCGCCGCCAGCGCTCGCGTCAAACCATGGAGCGCCGCCAGCTTATCGTTTTCGCGAACGAGTTCAAGATGCCCGTCCTTCTGCTCTACGCGAATACCGGCCGGAATCGGAACCGTCAGCTTACCCTTCGGCCCTTGAACCGTGAGTTCTTCGCCGACATTGATCGTGACCCCTTTGGGCAGCGGGATGGGCTTCTTTCCTATTCGTGACATACAAACATTTCCTTATCGCGCGCAACCAATCGCTTTGTAAGCTCGCTCGCTTACCATATCTGGCAGAGAACTTCGCCGCCCACGCCTTCCTTGCGCGCGGTCAAGCCTGTCATGACGCCTTTGGGCGTGGTCAGGATGTTAATGCCAAGACCGCCCAGAATGCGCGGAATCTCCTTGCTGCCCACATACACGCGGCAGCCAGGCCGGGACACACGCTCGATGCGCGAGATCACCGGCAGATTGGCGGGCGTGTACTTCAGATACAGCCGGATGTATCTCTTCGCGCCTTCTTCCGTCAGCTTGTAATTGAGGATGTAGCCCTCCTCTTTCAGAATGCGGGCGAGCTCGTTCTTCAGCCGCGAGGACGGGACGTCTACCTTCGGATGCCGCGCCACCAGCGCGTTGCGCACGCGCGTCAACATGTCGGCAATGGGGTCTGCTGTCATTTATTTCTTACCTTCAGCACCTTTCATTGTTCCGTCTTCCTGTTACCAACTGGCTTTTGTCACGCCGGGAATTTCGCCCGCCAGCGCGAACTTCCGGAAACAGATCCGGCACAGCGAAAATTTCCGCAGGAACCCGCGTGGACGTCCACAGTGCTTGCAGCGGTTCCGAAGACGAACTTTAAACTTCGGCTTCTTCTGTTCTTTGGCGATCTTTGCAGTAGTTGCCATTAAAAATCTTTCTATTGCCGGAACGGCATGCCCATATGGCGCAATAAGGCCAGACCTTCCGCGTCCGTCTTGGCAGTGGTAGTGATGCTGATGTTCATGCCCTTCGTCTTTTCCACCTTGTTGTAATCGATTTCGGGGAAGATCAACTGATCTTTCAGCCCAAGCGTATAGTTGCCGCGGCCATCGAACGACTTAGGAGAAACACCCCGGAAGTCGCGAACGCGCGGCAGCGCCACATTCATCAAACGATCCAAAAATTCGTACATGCGGTCGCCGCGCAAAGTCACCATGCAGCCGATCGACATCCCTTCGCGCAGTTTGAACGCCGCGATCGACTTCTTGGCTTTCGTCACCACCGGCTTCTGCCCGGCGATCGCAGCCAGCTCGTTCACAGCGCCATCCATCAGCTTGCTGTTCCCGGTCGCTTCGCCTAAACCGACATTGAGCGACACCTTTTCGACCTTCGGTACGGCCATCGGGTTCTTATAACCGAAGTCTTTCTTCAGCGCTGGAACGACGGATTTTTGATAATGCTCGCGCAAGCGCGCTTTTCCACCGCTCTGCCCTTTCGGGGCGGCATCCTTGGGTTGCGCCGCTTGCTGCTGTTCAGCGCCAGCGCCCTTCCCCGCCCTCGGCTTCTTCTCGCCGGCGGCTGGCTTGGCGCTCGCTCCCGCTTTCTTTGCCGTGTCCTTCGTATCCTTCGTATCCTTCGCCATTCTGCCTGAACCCTACTTCCTTTCGAGCGTCTCGCCCGTTTTCTTGGCGATACGGGTCCGGCGCACCGTATTCCCAGCGGTCTCCATTTTGTAGCCGATCCGGCTCGGAACTCCACCGGAGGTGAGCACCATCACGTTCGAAATGTCGATGGACATTGGCTTATCCGCGATTCCGCCTTTGATCTGCTTGGATGGATTCGGACGCGTGTGGCGCTTGACGATGGAGACGCCCTCCACCGTGACCCTGCGGTCGAAACGATCCAATTCCAAAACTTTGCCCGTTTTCCCTTTGTCCCGTCCCGCAATTACGCGAACCAGATCGTCCTTCTTAATCTTGAGATGGACCGGACGCCGTTCACCGCGTTCCTGACGGCGTTTATACGCTACTTTTCCCATTCCTAAATCACCTCCGGCGCCAGCGAAACGATTTTCATAAAGCGCTTATCGCGAAGCTCGCGCGCCACCGGTCCGAAGACGCGGGTTCCGATCGGCTCGCCGACCTCGCTAATTAGGACCGCCGCGTTCGAGTCGAATCGGATGTAAGTTCCATCCTTGCGCCGCGTTTCTTTGCGCATGCGCACGACAACGCAGCGCACGACTTTACCCTTCTTGATGCTAGAGTCGGGCGCGGCTTCCTTCACGCTGGCCGTAATCACATCGCCTAAACCAGCGCGCAATCCGAGATCGCCGCCGCGGGGCAAAATGCATTGCAGCTTGCGCGCGCCGCTGTTATCGGCTACCTCCAGAATGGTTCGCATCCCAATCATGATGTTTTCTCCCTAGACCTTGCAATGAGCCCGCGCCCCTCAGCGAGGCGAAGATTCAAAAATCACTCGTCCTATTTCTTCTTGACCGTCTGCTTCACTCTGGTATCGGCCGTGCCTTGCAGCGCCGGATGATCCACGCTCACCTGTACCGCCTGGCGGATTACCGTGCCCAAACGCCAGCGCTTCAGCCGGCTTAATGGTCGGCACTCCACGATCCGTACTACGTCGCCGATTTTGGCCGCTTGCTCCTCGTCATGTGCATAGAACTTTTTGCGCTTCATGACAATTCGCTTGTAAACCGGATGCGCCGCGCGGCGCGTCACCTCCACCACGATGGTCTTGGCCATCTTCGTTGAGACGACTTCGCCGACTTTCTCGTTCTTATGTCCGATCTGTTCCGCTGTTTGCCCTGCCGCCATGTCTCGTTTGCTATCCTTCACTTCTTTTTCTTCTTTTTCTTGTCAGGCACTCTGACAATCGGCGCCTGGGCGATCACTTTGACGCCTTTTTCACCGAGCACGGTCAGCATGCGCGCGCGATCCTTTTTCAAACTGTGGTATTTCTTCAATCCCTCCAGTTGGCCCATACCCATCTGGAAACGAAACCGAAATAGTTGTTCCTGCGCATCCTGGACTTGCCGCTGCAGGTCGGCGGCATCGATGCCGCGAAGTTTCTCTGCCTTCATGACCTTTCCTTAGCCCGCCTTCTTCGTTTCAGCCGGCTGGTTGCGGGCAACGAATTTTGTTGGCACCGACAGCTTCGCGGCCGCCAGCCGCATCGCCTGTGTAGCCGTTTCGAGCGTCACACCTTCCATCTCGAACAACATCTTCCCCGGCTTGACTACTGCCACCCATGCTTCCGGCGCGCCTTTGCCTTTACCCATACGGGTCTCTGGCGGCTTCTTTGTGATCGGCTTATCCGGGAATACCCGGATCCAGACCTTGCCGCCACGCTTAATGAAACGGGTCATCGCAATACGGGCCGCTTCGATCTGGCGATTCGTGACCCACCCGCAGCTAAGCGACTTCAGTCCGTACTCGCCGAACGACAGGGACGAGCCGCGCCAGGCTTTGCCTGTCATGCGGCCGCGCTGCTGCTTGCGAAATTTGACTTTCTTCGGCATCAACATAGCGGTTTTCTCCTCTTATCCGAGCAAAGCTTCACTTCTACTGCTCGTTCGGCTCCTTCTCGTTCGGCCCTTTCTCGCTTGGCTCACCGGCCGGCGCGGGCGGCTTTGCACCCTGCTCCGGGGTGTTCGCGTGCGGTTCCTGCTTCCAGGACGGCGCTTGTGGAGCGGCAAGCGGCGGAATGATCGGCGCGGATGCCGGTTTCGGCAGATCGCCCGGCGTCTGCTGCACTACCGGGCCGACCGGTTCGGCCAACTGGGTGATCGGCCGGCGATCGCGATCGTCGCGCCGGCGGCGGCGTGGCTCGCTCTCGTTGCGCAACCCCGCGCGGCGATTCCCGCTGTCCAATACCTCGCCTTTATAAACCCAAACTTTCACGCCGATGACGCCGTAAGTCGTATGCGCTTCGCTGAAACCGTAATCGATATCGGCGCGCAAGGTATGCAGCGGAAGCTGTCCTTGCAGATACCATTCGCTACGGGCGATTTCGGCTCCGTTCAGGCGGCCCGACACGCGAACCTTGATTCCCTTACAGCCGAAGCGCAGCGCGGAATCCACTGCTTTACGCATGGCGCGGCGAAACGCCACGCGCTTTTCAAGCTGCAGTGCAATCGATTCCGACACCAGTTGCGCGTCGAGTTCGGGTCGGTGCACTTCCTGAATATCGATGAATATTTCGCGCTTGGTCTTCTTGGCGAGATCGCTCTTCAGCTTCTCGATCTCCGCGCCTTTGCGCCCAATGATGATCCCGGGACGCGAAGTGCGAATGGTGATGCGCAACTTGTTGCCGGGGCGATCCACTTCGATGGAGCTGACGCCAGCCGCCCGCAGGCGATTCCGCAAAGACTCCTTCAGCTCGATATCTTCGTGCAGAAGCTTCGAATAATCCTGCTTGGCGAACCAGCGCGAGCGCCAGTTCTTGGTCACGCCCAGGCGAAAACCGTATGGATGTACTTTCTGACCCATTTAGTAAGTTACTCTTCCCCTTCCGCTTCTCGCTCGCCGATCTTCACGACTATGTGCGCTGTGCGCCGTTGATAGCGAAAAGCGCGGCCCATCGGAGCGGGCCGGATACGCTTCTGGCGCGGACCTTCGTTCACATACGCCTCCGTCACGTAAAGCTTGTCGACATCGACGTCTTCGGATTTGTTCTCCGCATTCGCAATAGCGGAGCGCAGCACTTTCTCGACCGCGGGGGAGATGCGCTTGTTCGTCACTCTCAGGATGTTGATCGCGTCTCCGGCCTGCTGCCCGCGGATCATGTCCACCACCAGACGCGCTTTCTGCGGCGATACCCGCAGGTAGCGCGCTTCCGCCCTCGCCAAACTGACAGCTTCGTTGGCCATGACTACCTTGCCACCTTTTCTGTCGCCTTCGCCGCGTGTCCCTTAAACGTCCGGGTAGGCGAGAATTCGCCGAGCTTGTGGCCCACCATGTTCTCCGTCACGTACACCGGAATAAACTTCTTGCCGTTGTGCACGGCGAAGGTATGCCCGATGAAATCCGGCACCACGGTGGAGCGCCGCGACCAGGTCTTAACCACGGTCTTCTGATTTTTCGCGTTCAGATTCTCGACCTTCTTGGTCAGGTGAGTATCGGTGAACGGTCCCTTTTTAAGCGATCGACCCATTACTATTCCCCTCTACCGCTTCTTGGCCTTTCTCGTCACAATCCAACGATTCGTTCGCTTGTTATTTCGCGTTTTAAAGCCGCGCGTCGGCTGGCCCCAGGGCGTCACCGGATGACGGCCTCCCGAGGTTTTGCCTTCACCGCCGCCATGCGGATGGTCGACCGGATTCATCGAAACGCCCCGGTTGTGCGGGCTTCTACCCAGCCAGCGCGAGCGCCCCGCTTTGCCAAGCGAAACGTTCTCATGCTCGACATTGCCCACCTGTCCGATGGTGGCCATGCACTCGAGCAGCACTTTGCGTACTTCGCCGGATGGCAGCTTCAGCAGCGCAATGCCGCCTTCTTTCGAAACCAGTTGCGCTTGCGCTCCAGCCGAGCGCGCCATCTGCCCGCCCTTGCCCGGCTTCAGCTCGATATTGTGAACCACGGTTCCGGCGGGAATGTTCTTGAGCTGCAAAGCATTACCGATCAGAATGTCCGCCTCCGGCCCGGAGCTTACGGTGCGGCCGACTTCGAGACCCACCGGACAAATGATGTAGCGTTTCTCGCCATCGACGTAATGCAGCAACGCGATGCGAGCAGACCGGTTCGGATCGTACTCGATGGCCGCAACCTTCGCGCTCACGCCAAATTTGTCGCGCTTGAAATCGATATTGCGGTAGGCTTGCTTCGCCCCGCCGCCGCGAAAACGGCTCGAAATCCGGCCACGCGAATCACGACCACCGGTGCGCTTCTTTCCTTCGACCAGTGACTTCTCCGGCCGGTCCTTCGTGATGTCCTCACGCGTGAGATAGGTCTGAAAGCGCCGCGTCGGCGTTACAGGTTTGAAACTCTTTATTGGCATGACGTGCTTTCGTCCTTAAATGTCCGCGTACTCAGGAATCTTCTGGCCGGCCTGCAGCCGGACATACGCTTTTTTCCAGTCCGATGCGTAGCCAGTGAACTTGCCCCGGCGCCGTAGTTTGCCGGCGTAGAGACTGGTTCGCACTTCCGCTACTCTCACTCGAAACACCGTTTCTACCGCCTGTTTGATTTCGATTTTGTTCGCGTGGGGATGCACTTCGAAACACAGCGTGTTCTCGGCTTCCCGCTTGGCATGGCCTTTCTCGGTAATGAGCGGCCGGCGGATCACATCGTATACGTTCATTACGCCAACGCCTCCGATAACTTCCTGGCGGCGGTCTCGCTCAGCAACACCTCTTGATATTTCAGGAGATCGTAAACCGTCACGTCCCTCGTTGGAACCAGCTTCACGCCGGTCAGGTTGCGCGAGGCGCGCGTAAGGTTCACGTTCTCTCCGGTATCGACCAGCAGAACCGTGTCCTTGGCTTCCAGTTGGCCGAGCACGCCGACCATGTTCTTCGTCTTGTGATCGGCCAGTTCGAACGCCTTCACAACGCGCAACTCGCCATCACGTAGCTTGGCCGAAAGCGCCGAACGCAGCGCGCCGAGCAACATTTTGCGCGGCAGCTTGTATTCGTAGCTGCGCGGCTGCGGTCCATGTACAGTTCCGCCATGCCGCCACAGCGGCGAGCGGATCGATCCCACGCGCGCCCGGCCCGTACCTTTTTGCTTCCAGAGCTTCCTGCCAGAACCCGATACTTCGTGACGGGTCTTGGTGGCTGCCGTTCCGGAACGCCGGGCAGCGGTGTATTGCCGCACCGCTTCATAGAGCAGCGCTTCGTTTACTTCGGCGCCGAACACCGCGTCCGCGAGCTCAATCGAGCCCACCCTCGCGTTGTTCAGATCCACAATATCTACACTCGGCATCGTCTTTTCCTTTGCCTCTAGCGCCTGACCCGGCGCATCATCACGTAGCCGCCATTCGGTCCCGGGATCGCGCCTTTGATGGCGATGACGTTATCGTCGACATCCACGCTCACGACTTCCAGATTGCGAACGGTGACTTGGTCGGTGCCCATCCGCCCCGCCATCTTCATGCCGGGAAACACGCGGGACGGAAAGCTGGATGCGCCGATCGAACCGGCTGCCCGGTGAAACATCGAACCGTGGCTCGCCGGACCGCCGCGGAAATGATGGCGCTTCACCAAGCCCGCGAATCCGCGTCCTTTGCTGGTGCCGATCACGTCCACGACATCTTTCGGCTTGAATTCATCGGCCAGCACGCGATCGCCCTGTTTTAAATCGCCGCTACCCCCCTGCCCGAGATGGAATTCCCGCAGGAACTTCACGCCTTCCGCGCCCGACTTTGCCAGATGCTTCGTCAGCGGCTTGTTCAGCTTCTTCGCGTACTCGACCAACCCGAGTTGCACGGCATCGTAGCCATCCGTAGCCGGAGTCTTGCGCTGCGTCACGACGCATGGGCCGGCCTTTACCAGCGTGACAGGTACCACCTGCCCTTCCGGGGTAAACACCTGGGTCATGCCAATCTTTTTGCCGAGGATTCCTGGACTCATGTTTCGTTCCCTGGTCTTACTTCCTGCCGAACGCTTTGATCTCGACGTCCACACCGGCCGGTAGATCGAGCTTCATCAAGGCATCCACCGTCTCCTGCGTGGGCTCGAGAATATCGAGCAGGCGCTTATGCGTACGAATTTCAAACTGTTCGCGTGACTTTTTATCCACGTGCGGCGACCGCAGAACCGTGTAGCGGTTCTTTAGCGTGGGCAGCGGAATCGGTCCAGCTACTGTCGCGCCCGTGCGCTTTGCCGTATCCACGATGTCGCCTGTCGATTGATCGAGAATGCGGTGATCGTAGGCCTTGAGCCGGATGCGAATGCGTTCTTTCATTGCCATGTGTAATGTCTCGCTCAGGGCGCTATCTGCTATTCCACAATCTCGCTCACGGTGCCGGCTCCGACGGTGCGGCCGCCCTCGCGAATGGCAAAGCGCAGCCCTTTGTCCATGGCCACCGGCGTGATCAGCTCCACTTCCATCTGCACGTTGTCGCCCGGCATCACCATTTCCATTCCCTCCGGCAGCTTCGCCACGCCCGTCACGTCCGTCGTGCGGAAGTAGAACTGCGGCCGGTATCCATTGAAGAACGGCGTATGGCGCCCGCCTTCCTCCTTCGACAGCACGTACACCTCGCCCTTGAACTTCTTGTGCGGCTTGATGGTGCCCGGCTTCGCAATCACCTGCCCGCGCTCCACGTCGTTCTTTTCGATGCCGCGCAGCAGCAATCCCACGTTGTCTCCCGCGCGCCCTTCGTCCAGCAGCTTCTTGAACATCTCCACGCCCGTCACCACCGTCTTGCGCGTGTCCCGGAAACCCACAATCTCCATCTCTTCGCCGATCTTGCAGATCCCTTTCTCAATCCGGCCCGTCACCACCGTGCCGCGCCCCTGGATCGAAAAAATGTCCTCAATCGGCATCAAAAACGGCTTGTCGATGGCTCGCTCCGGCACCGGGATGTAGGAATCCACCTGGGCCATCAGCTCGTCCACCGCCGCTTCCCACTTCGCTTCCCCGTTCAGCGCCCCCAGCGCGCTCACCCGCACCACCGGCAGATCGTTGCCCGGAAATTGATAGCTGCTCAACAGCTCCCGCACTTCCAGCTCCACCAGTTCCAGCAGCTCCGGATCGTCCACCATGTCGACCTTGTTCAAAGCCACCACGATGTAGGGCACCCCTACCTGCCGCGCCAGCAGAATGTGTTCGCGCGTCTGCGGCATGGGCCCGTCGGTGGCCGCTACCACCAGAATTGCGCCATCCATCTGCGCTGCCCCGGTGATCATGTTCTTGATGTAATCGGCGTGACCCGGACAGTCCACGTGCGCGTAATGCCGGTGCGCCGTCTCGTATTCGACGTGCGCCACCGCGATCGTGATCCCGCGCGCTTTCTCCTCCGGCGCGTTGTCGATCGAATCGAAGCTCCGGAACTTGTTCTTCGGATTGTGCTTCGATAATGTCTTGGTGATCGCCGCCGTTAGCGTCGTCTTGCCGTGATCGATGTGCCCGATCGTCCCGATGTTGACGTGCGGCTTGCTCCGGTCAAATTTCTCTTTCGCCATTGATTTACCTTTTCAATCCTTACTTGGTCGCGATTCCGCCCTTATTACGGTTGATAATCTCTTCCGCCAGATTCTTCGGAACTTCCTCGTATTGGCCAAAGTGCATCGTGAAACTTCCGCGGCCCTGCGTGCGCGAGCGCAGCTCGGTCGCGTAGCCGAACATTTCCGATAACGGCACCAGCGCCTTGACGATGTTCGTCCCGCCTATAATCTCGGTACCTTCCAGCCGTCCGCGCCGCGAAATCAGATCGCCGTTCACCGTTCCCATATAGTCCTCGGAAACAGTCACTTCTACGCGCATCACCGGCTCCAGCAGCACAGGTTTGGCCTTCGCGGCGGCATCCTTCACGCAGATGGAGCCGCAGATCTTAAAGGCCATTTCCGAAGAGTCGACCTCGTGGTAGGCGCCATCGAACACCGTCACTTTGATGTTGTTCATTGGATAGCCAGCCAGGATGCCGCCCTCCAACGCTTCCACTACGCCCTTTTCAATCGCTGGAATGAACTCCTTCGGAATATTGCCGCCCTTGATCTCATTGACAAATTCGAAGTCCTGCTCCGGATCCGGCTCGACGCGCAGTTTCACGCGCGCGTACTGACCGCTGCCGCCGGTTTGCTTCTTGTGGGTGTAATCGTACTCAGCCTTCTGGCGAATCGTTTCGCGATACGCCACTTGCGGCTTGCCCACATTCGCTCCCACGTTGAACTCGCGCTTCATGCGGTCCACGATGATTTCCAGATGCAGCTCACCCATGCCTGCCAGAATCGTCTGGCCGGTTTCCGGATCTGTATTAACCCGCAGCGTCGGGTCTTCAGAAACAAGCTTCTGGATCGCCATGCCGAGCTTCTCTTGATCGGCTTTCGTCTTCGGCTCAATCGCGAGCTGAATAACCGGCGCCGGGAAGTCGATCGATTCGAGCAGAATCGGCGCCTTCTCGTCGCAAATCGTGTCGCCGGTGATAACTTGTCTCAACCCCACCGCCGCGCAGATATCGCCCGCGAATACTTCCTGGATCTCCTCACGCTTATTGGCGTGCATTTTGACCAGCCGCCCAACGCGCTCTCTCCGACCCTTGGTGACGTTGTAAATCGATTCGCCCGTATTGAGCTTTCCCGAATACACGCGAATGAAGCAGAGCTGTCCGACAAACGGATCGGTCATGATCTTGAAGACCAGCGCCGAGAACGGTTCAGAGTCGCTTGCCTTGCGCTCCAGATGCTCCTCAGGATTATTAATGGCGGTGCCCTTGATTGGCGGAATATCGATTGGCGATGGCAGATAATCGCAGACCGCGTCCAACAGATTCTGCACGCCTTTGTTCTTGAACGAAGAGCCGCAGATCACTGGAAATATCTTCTGAGCGATGGTGGCCCGGCGAATACCGGCCGCCAGTTCCTGTTCCGTAATGGGCGTCCCCTCGATGTACTTCTCCATCAGCACATCTTCGGTTTCGGCGACCGCTTCGATCAGCTTGTCACGGTATTCCTTCGCTTTTTCCAACAGATCGGCCGGAATATCGACGTCGTCATACTCGGCGCCAAGCGTCTCATCGCGCCAGATGCGAGCTTTCATCCGCACCAGATCGATAACTCCCTTGAATTGATCCTCGGCGCCCACCGGCAATTGAATCGGTACGGGCCGCGCGTTCAGGCGTTCGACAATAGTATCGACGGAGTGATAGAAGTCCGCGCCTACGCGGTCCATTTTGTTGATGAAGCAGATGCGCGGAACACCGTACTTGTCGGCCTGGCGCCAAACGGTTTCCGATTGCGGCTGCACACCGGCGACCGCATCGAACACCGCGCAGGCGCCATCCAGAACGCGTAAACTGCGCTCTACCTCAGCCGTGAAATCGACGTGACCCGGCGTGTCGATGATGTTGATAGTGACGTCGTGCCACTCGCAGGTCGTGGCGGCGGATGTGATCGTGATGCCGCGCTCTTGTTCCTGCGCCATCCAATCCATGATGGCCGTGCCTTCGTGCACTTCACCGATCTTGTGCGTACGGCCGGTGTAGTACAGGATGCGTTCGGTCGTGGTGGTCTTACCGGCATCGATGTGCGCCATGATGCCGATATTGCGCATTTTTTCGAGCGGAACAGTGCGGGCCATATCGTTCTACTTCCGGACTTCTGTCTCCTGACTTCTGTCTCCTCTTATTACCAGCGATAGTGCGCGAAAGCCTTGTTGGCTTCGGCCATGCGGTGCACATCATCCTTTTTCTTCACAGCGCCGCCACGCATATTGGAGGCATCATTTAATTCATTGGCCAATTTCTCGGCCATACTCTTGTCCGGGCGATTCCGCGCGTTCGTGATGATCCAGCGCAGCGCCAGGCTCACGCGGCGGTTCTGCGCCACCTCAACCGGAACCTGGTAGTTCGCGCCACCAACGCGCCGCGTTTTCACTTCCAGCAGCGGCTTGACGTTCTCAATTGCTTTCTTGAACGCCTTCAACGGATCGTCGCCTGACCGCTCACGCAGAGTGTCCATGGCTCGATAGAAAATCTTTTGCGCCGTGGTCTTCTTGCCGTCCCACATCATCGAGTTGACGAACTTTTCGACAAGCGTGGAGTTGTACAGCGGATCGGGAATAACTTCTCTGGGCTCTGGTCGTCGTCTACGCGGCATTTTCCCTCAGACTCCTACTTTTTTCCTTTGGCAGGCGCGGCAGCGGCACCGCCCTTCGGACGCTTGGCTCCATACTTGGACCGTCCCTGTTTGCGGTTCGCCACCCCTGCCGTATCCAGTGTTCCCCGGACTATGTGATAGCGAACGCCGGGAAGGTCCTTCACGCGGCCACCGCGGATCAGCACAATCGAATGCTCCTGCAGATTGTGGCCGACACCGGGAATATAGGTAGTCACTTCAATCCCGTTCGTGAGGCGCACACGAGCCACCTTACGGAGCGCCGAGTTCGGTTTCTTAGGCGTCGTCGTGTACACGCGCGTGCAAACACCGCGCCGCTGCGGGCAGGACTGCAAAGCCGGGCTAGCGGTCTTGTAACGGGTCGCCTTGCGGCCTTTGCGCACAAGTTGATTAAATGTAGGCACGAATGTCCTCTCTCAAAAACTAGAACGTCACTCGTTCGCAAGCGCACGGTGATCCGCGGCTTCGCGAATAAAAAACTGAACCCGTTTTGGGCGTTCAGCAGGCTCGGACCACGTTCATTTCGAACTGATCCGGCTGCAATGAGTACTGCCAGGAAGCTGATATAGCGTTTTCACCAGCCCCAAACGCGAGGGTAACTGCTTCGGGTAACGGCCCTTACCAGATTCCGACGTCACCAACTCCAGTGGAGCGGCTTATCGGTCCGATAGCGGGGCCCGACTTCCGGCCGGGTATCTACTTTAGGTCTTTGCCACGCAAAATCGCGGGCTCATCCCCAACAAAGACACGGTAGCACGGAGGCCGAAGAATCAACTCGCCAAACTTTTCTAGTGTAATGGCCAATCGCCTGCACTGTCAACCGGCTAATCCTAGGGGTAGTGGCTCAATTTAAGCATGTGGAAAATTCCCAAGTGGCTGGCGTAGTCCTTACCTGGTATGTAAGCATGGATACGGTAGAGACTCACCAATCCGGTTGTCTCGAACCGTCAACTGTGGCCACAGAGCGGAACAGGCAACCGGGCTCAATATGGGCATCGGCCTACCCAATACGCCATTTGAGCATTATGGGACAGCAACAAAGAGCAGCGAAGCTTATCGCCCTGTTCTACTCTCCGAAGCCATGGGGCCAATCTGAGCATGGTATCGGTCCGACAAAAAGCTGGCTGATCGGTATTGCCGATCAGCCGGTCTAGTTTGGGTTGGAGGAGAAGTACCTAACAAACCGCAGCCGAAGCCGCTAAAACTCTCTGTCGCCAGCGGTCAACCAGCAACAGTATTAAATTTTCTTCAGTATGAGCCCCCTCGCCGTTCGTGTCAAGACAGAAGTAGCAGTGCCGCTTTCGGGAGAAAACTGCCCGAACAAATCCACATAGATTTATTCGAACTAGTTTCATTGTATTAATGCGCCCACAGGCACCGGTGATTTACCGTGTCGAGGGTCAGGTATAACGTGTTAGAAAACCAACCATCTGACGACTCTCCCGATAAACTGCCCTCACCCGCCGACCCGTCGGGGAAAAAGCCTCTGGAAGACATACTGAGTGAACTTGCCAAAGCAGATCTGGCGAAGTTTGGCGTGTTTTTCAGGCGAATCCGCGAAACCTACCCTCGTGAAGTCACCCTGGCTTGCCTCCGTTACTTGGCTGCTCGGGACCCAGATCCGGCGGGCAAACAGATGCTGGCTTGGCTCAGCACTGGGGATGCGTATTTTTCCGTGCTCTTCGATCCGGATCTCTTGCCGCTCGCCGAGGCCAAGCGGTCTGTCGCCGTACTCAAGAATGCCGATCGGCAGTTCTTCACAAAGCTACTGCATCTCGCCGTTGAAAACCCGCAGGGAGATGCACGCCTGATGCACCGGGCTCTTGACCTTCTTCACACGCCCGGAGATAACAGCGTGCTGATTCCCTGGTTGCGCGCTCTCACCAGGCACGAGGATAGGCGGATTCGCTCCAAGGCGATCAAGATCTTCGGCGAACTGACCTGTAATAAGGACTCGCACGCGTCCGCCAACACCACCGTCGATTATCTGCGAGCTCGCATGCGTTCTGAGCCCGACGACCCGCGCGTGCGCGCCAACGCAATCGAAGCTCTCTGGGGAGTCCAAAGCCCTGAGGCCGTCAGTTTTTTCCGCGCAGCGCTTTCGGACACTCATCATCGGGTGATCGCCAACGCCCTGGTCGGGCTCTATTATCACGAAGCGGAAGCCACGCTGGAAGAAATGAAGAAACTGGCGAGTCATTCCTCCCCGCTGTTCCGGGCCGCAATTGCCTGGGCGTTTGGACGAATACAGGATCCCAGGGGAGCTGCCTCCCTTCAGGCGCTGACAGAAGATCCGGACACGATGGTTCGAGACAGAGCAGTCGCATCGCTCGCGGCGCTTCCCGCCGAAACCACCGCAAAAACCGAGTGATCTTCTGGGGCGTCCAGTTCACCGAGGCTTAACTTAAGCCGTTCGCGACCGGGGCCCTGGTTTTTTCTGCTGATAGAGCGCCGCATCCGCGCGCGCGAAGAGACTTTCCACATCGTCGCCGGCGGTATATTCAGCAACCCCAACGGAGGCACTCACTGGAATCTGAAACTCTTTCCCGATGAGCACAGTCGTGACCTGAGTAGCTAACTCTGACCGGATCTGAGCCGCGCGCCGCAAACCCGCGTGGAGCTCGCAGTCCATTAAGACTGCAAACTCGTCTCCTCCCCACCGGCAAACAACATCCGACGCCTGCACGAAGTTGCTCAGGCGCTTCGAGAACACTCGCAGCACCTGATCGCCGGCGCTATGGCCCATACTGTCGTTGATTGCTTTGAACCTATCGAGATCTAAGATAATCAGGCAGAAGCGCCTGGCCGCTTGGATTTTCTCGACGAGCCTCGCTTCACCCGCGCGGCGGTTCAGTAACCCGGTTAGCTCATCTGTTGACGCGAGCTTTTCGGCATTTTCGAGTCGCTCCTGAAATTGGCTGACCTGCGCTTGTAATTGAGAAATGGAAGCGCTGCTCTCCTTCCACATCGTTTCCATGGTCGAGCGCAACTCGGAGGCCTGCTTCGACAGCTCGCGTCGGATATTCCCCAAGTCGTCCAGACGCGAAAGGCCCTGCAACTGTTCAGCAAACAGCTTTAGGTGCGAGCGGTGCTGATCATTGTTAGCGCTGAAACCGTCCGCGGCGGCCCCGAGAACGCCGATGATCTCGCGAATATCTGCATCTCTCTGTTTATACGAGGCGGTAATCTCATCGCTATGGGCCTTGAGAATCTCATCCAGCGCGGTTCGGCTCGCTTCCGCTGCGCCGAGCTCCGGATTCGCAGCTAACTGAGTGCGGAGGGCTTGGAGGGCAACTTGGAATCGGCCCGTCGCATTCCGGTCGAGATCGGCCACGTGCTTTTCGATACTGGACAGGGCATGCAGGAAGTAAGCAAGGCCGGTTCTAAAGTCCGGTTCGGTTTCGGAATCGGAATTAAGGCCGCCCGCTGATCGCTTGAAATCGTAGATACTCCGGAACCCAGGCATGCTATACAGCCTTATCGTCCGAATCGCCCCGCGGATCCTCTCAGTAATGCCTTATTGTCTTTTAAAGAAGAAACTCCGGAGGAGGTCCTCCGGAGTTCGTTAACTTACATATAGGTCCAGCCGACCTATAGTTATGATCGGTGGCTGCTTACTTACTGAGTCTTCCTAGAGCGCATACGGAGAACGAGGCAAGAACCGGCAAGAGCCAAACCGAGCAAGCCCGCTGAGGCCGGCTCGGGCGTCGAGGTCGTCGCGGCCAGTCCGTCCACTAAAACGTTGCCGTTTTCTGACGTGATAAAGATATACCGATCGCTGAGGAGGCTATCTAGATTCTTATCTCCTTCGGTTTTTCCCGTGAGGACACCGGTGCCAGGCATTGAAAACTTCTGTCCGCTGACCGGCGCGGTATTGGAGCCCCAAATCGCCCACTTCTCGCCATCCGTCGTGCTCCCCATATAGATATCGAGAGACGCTAGCCCGAGCTTCTCCAAGTTCGCTACATCCAGATAGACGAAGCTAGAGCTCGTGATTTCACCATCTCCGCTCCTATCATTCGACAAGCCGAGCCCGCTCTCGTCATTGGGAGCCGGCCACGCGCCTGATCCTTTGCTATAAAGATCAACCCCTGAAAGGTTCTTGTTGTTTCCCAAATTCGTGTAACCGACCGCGGTAACGTTCGGGTTCGGGCCACTCGTGGGCGAAAAGACGTGGGTATTTGACGCCAATTTGCCGCCAAGTCCGCCGAATGAATAGTCGTAAGTGGTGCCCGCTTGTAGCGCGCCACCGAAAACAATCAGCGCGCTAGAAAAAAGCGCGAGTCTACAAAACTTCATTATTTCTCCTCCGAAAGAATTCTCATCGAAGCCGCGGCGCCCGGTTACCCCGGCACATACGTCCTATGAGTATTACGGCAAATATTTGCCTTCTGAGAGAAGAATACGGTTTGCTTGTGTTCCCGGCAAGGGCACCCAGTACTGCCAGCCTCCCCTTCAAAAGCGCTCGGGCAATCGCAATGCTTGACATCCCAAACGAGCGCTGGTGGAGAGATCTCTAATGCGTTGAAACATCACGAAAAACTTGTATACCCTAGCCCGCCTAAGCCGTTGGTTATTAAAAGCACAATAGGTACCAAAACCCGAAGCGGAATCGCTCCTTTTCTAATCGCTTTGGACCAATAACAAATCGGTAAAAATGGACGAAGTACGACAATATTGTTGGGCGGCTAGCCGCAGCTTGCAGCTAGGATTTGGGAACGCCATACCAAACCCAAATGAACAATATAAGAGCCGAAGATCGATTGATTGTAGCGCTGGATCTTGCGGACGCGCTGGCAGCGCAACGCATGGTGGAGGAGCTTGCGGGGACTGTCCACTTCTTCAAGATTGGTTTGGCTCTTCAACTCGCCGATGGGGTTGATGAATTGATTCGCTCGCTGATCGCGCAGCGCAAGAAAGTTTTTCTGGATTATAAATATTACGATGTTCCCGAAACTCTTAAGAAAGCTGTTTCGAGAGCATCGAAATTGGGAGTTTCATTCTTAACCATTCACGGTCCCGGCAATCTAATAAAAGCCGCCGTCGAAGGTAAGGGCGCCAGCGGCCTCAAGTTATTTACCGTAACGGTATTAACCAGCATGGATGCCGGCGACATCGCCGAAATGGGTTACACCAATCATTCGGTAGAGGATCTAGTGCTGTTCCGCGCGCGAAAAGCGCTGGAAGCTGGTTGTGACGGTGTAATTGCGTCGGGCCTTGAAGCTCAGAAAATAAAACAAGTATCCGGCAATAGTCTCCTGGTGGTAACACCGGGGATTCGGCCTGAAGGATATCCGGAAGATGACCAGAAGCGTAAGATGACACCGGGATCCGCGATCGAGGCCGGGGCCGATTACCTCGTGATCGGACGGCCCATCACCGATCAAACCAATCCGAAAGAGTCAGCTCAGAAAATTGTGTCGGATATGCAAGAGGCGTTCGATCGCCTCTCGCGATCTGCCTCGCCCCGAGGCCTGAATCTCTCGATCGCGCTTACCGAGACGGGAGGAGATTACTAATCCACTCGTGTCAGGCGTTTTGTTGCTCGTCTGCAATACGCCGTGAGTAAGCAAGAATCGAGGGAGTGTCCTGTGCGGCATAAACCGTGTAGTGGTCGTAGTCCGGGTAGCGTTGGCCATCAGCCATCAGAGATGCGATCATCCAGACTAAAGCACCGGCGCCGTCACTCTGGACAACTTGATTGAGCCAGGTCTGAAATGCAGCGTCTCTGGCAGTATTGCTTGAACCGGTAGTAGAACTGTCAACCTTCCACCCGTACTCTTCAATGACCATCGGCTTATTGGCTCGCTGCCCCGCTTCGATATGCTCGCGAATCCATCTAGCGCCAAATTCCACCGCATCTTCGCTGGCGGCGAAATCCGGGTATAAGTGACAAGTTCCAAAATCTATCGTTGAGACACCAAGAAGCCGCTCGCAGTCAACTCCGAACGAACCGTTATACAAAGCGTGATCGCCGGCCAAGCTTCTGCGGAAGTAACCTTCGTCCCCCACAGCAACAAGATGATTCGCGTCAACACTCTTCAAGTAAGCGCTCATTTCATCCACCCAGCCGACCAGAGTGTCCGTTCCATCGGGCAAGGGAGTCCCGTTATCGCCCACACATCGAGGCTCATTCGCAAGTTCCCAAGCGAAAATGGCCGGCTCGTCCCGGTATTGACGGCCGGTCCTGGTATTCACGCGTAATAGTAAATGTTCAGCGTAGTCGCGATATGCCTGCTTCACTTCCGAGTTGCGATAGAACTGATCGTGATCGCTTAACCCAAACCAATTCAGGTACTGCTTCATCCCGCCGAAGTCATCCCAGTAATTCACCAACGGAAGAATTAGCCGGATCCCGTATTGCTCCGCTAAGGCAATGGTGCGGTCCAGGCGCTCAAGCCCGGTCGGCCCCTCGTTGAAAGCCGGCTGACCTGTATCTGAATCCCAATAATGAAAAAACACGCCGTCCTTTGCGTTGGAGGGAATCAAACCCGTCTTTGCACTTCCGCAATCCACAAAGGCCCAAGTGCGAAGTACGTTCAATCCCATTTGCATTGCCAGGTCGAACACCGATTCGACCATCGAATCCGACTCAAATCCCAGATAGTAGTTGTTCCCGCCAACCAGCCGAAATGGCTGGCCGTTCAAGATGAAAGCTGTGCCGTTCGTGCCAATAAACCCGGAACTGAGGGGCAAGGCGTCTCCTTCCTACCAGGGCCTCAGTGTAGCGTGCCGATGGCGAATGGCGCTCGATAGACTAACGGGATGCAACGATTCCTGGCCCTTGTGCTCGCCACCTGCTTTTTCTCTTTCGCATGGGCCGCATCGGATGACCAAAGTCCGGCCGCAACCGTTCAGCGGCTATTTGACGCAATGTCCGCCCACGATGCCAATGCCGCCCGCGCACTGTTCGTCCCTGACGCGATGCTCTTTTCCGTTCGGCCTGACGGCACCGCTGTCGCCACCCCACATGACAAATGGCTCGGACATCTAAGCGCGAGCAAAGACGCGTGGCTGGAACGCATCTGGAATCCCAAACTCCTCGAGCATGGTTCAATTGCCGTAGTCTGGGCGGAGTACGACTTTCATCTCAATGGCAAGTTCAGCCACTGTGGAATCGACTCCTTCAATCTGCTCAAGACCGCAGCGGGATGGAAGATAGCCGCCGTCTCCGATACTCACGAAGTTTCAGGCTGTTCTCCCAGTCCGCTGGGTCCGCCGGCGAAGTAAGCGCCTCGATTTCGCGCGATCACCCGGTAAATCTCAGCGCGAGAATCGGAGACTATTCCGCCCGCAAAGCGATCATCGGATCGACTCTCATTGAACGCTGCGCAGGAATCAGCGTCGCCAACACGGCTATGGTCGCCAGAACCAACGACATCCCTGTAAAAGCGAACATATCGGTCGGGCTCACTCCAAAAAGTAGGCTCGCCATCAGCCGTGTCAAGCCAAGCGCGCCGACGACGCCGGCACCGATTCCAATGAGCGCCAGTTTCATCCCTTGTCCAACTACGAGCTGGGCGATGTTCCCCGGCTCCGCGCCCAACGCCATTCGGATTCCAATATCGTGGGCCCCCTGCGTCACCAGGTACGAGATGACGCCGTAGACCCCGACCGCCGCCAGCACCAAGGCAAATAGCGCAAACGCCCCCAGCATGGTCGTCGAGAAGCGTTGGCGGGCAAGGGAATCGCTCACACGGCGTTGCATCGTCGCGATGTCGTATACCGGCACATCGCGGTCGGTGGCGTGTACCTCGCGAACAATCGCACTAGCCAGCCCGCTGGGGTCCGAGGTGGTTCTTGCAACCAAATACATATTATTAGTCGGGCGTTGTTGTTGCGGAAAGTACACGACAATCCGGCCTTCCGTTTCGAGTCCGTACTGTTTTACGGCCCCCACCACGCCCGCAATCGTCATCGGTCTCTTTGGATCGAACCAAACGTGCTTTCCAATAGGGTTGTCGTGCGGCCAGAACCGTTGTGCGAACTTCTCGTCAACTAAGACGACAAGTTGGCTCCCGAGAGTATCGTGATCCGAGAAAAATCTCCCTCTCCTTAGTGGAATCTCCATCGTTCGAAAATAGTCAGTCGAAGCCACGCGTAGGTCCACTTGCAATTCCTGCCCAGGCTGCGGCAGAAACCCCTCTACATTGATCTCTCCCCAACCAACCCAGGGAGTTAGGGGAAGAGCCGAAACCGTCCCTTGCATGCGCACTCCCGGAAGATGCGCGATTCGTTGCCCGATATCCCGAACGAACTGAACGAGATTTTTCTGATTTTTCTCGTCCCGGTATTTCGGGGCATTGGCCGCGATCCTCATTGTGATTACATGATCGCTGTTAAATCCTGGCGGGACCTCCTGTAGGCGCACGAAGCTGCGGATAAGAAGGGTCGCCCCTATCAGGAGCATCAACGAAAAGGCCAGCTCAGAAATCACCAGCAAGCTCCGCAATGGATGGCGCATAAGGCTAAAGCCGATATCTCCTTGCGAGCTTCTGCCTCCGGCCTTCAGCGCAGTGTTTAAATCTACTTTCGACGCTCGCCATGCCGGCGCGATACCGAAGAATATCCCGGTCAGTACCGAAATCAGAAAGGTAAATGCCAGTACGCTGCTGTCGATTCCGATCTCTTCCAATCGCGGGACATTCCCCGGATTGATCGCACGCAGTAAGTACACACTCCACCACGCGATCAGCAAACCGGCCGCGCCACCCAGCAGGGACAGAAGAATACTTTCAGTCATAAGCTGTCGCACCAGCCGCTGCCATCGTGCTCCCAAAGCCGTCCGAACGGCGACTTCTTTCTCTCGTTCGGCTGCACGTGCCAGCAGCAGGTTGGCCACGTTCGCGCAGGCAATCAGCAGAACCAGCGCCACGGACCCCAGCAGAACCAGTAAGGAACGGCGAACATTTCCAACCACTTGGTCGAGCAGTGGCACCACTGTCATGCCGAAAGTGCGGTCTCGCTTGTCCTTCTGACGGATACGGCTTGCAATGACGTCGATATCGGCCTGCGCCTGGCGGATCGGCACTCCCGGTTTCAGCCGAACCGTCAAATTATAGTTCTCGTCTCCACGACGATTCACCGCATCCGCGCCTAAGGGTAACGGCAGAAAGACATCCACTATGTCTGTCGCGCTTACCGTCTGCATTACCTCGTGATTCAATGCAAACCCTTTGCGGAGTACTCCCGCGACGATATATTGAGTTCCATTCAGCGTAATACTTCTGCCGACGATTTGCGGATCTCCGCTAAAGAATCGTTTCCAGATAGCGAAACTGAGAATCGCTACTTGAGGCTTTCCTGGCTTATCCTCGTCCGGGAGCAACAGGCGGCCCAGCAGCGTTTTTGCGCCAAGCATGTGCAACAGGCTGGACGAGGTGAGCAGCGCGTCAATCCGTTCGGGTTGATCGCGGCCCGTTAGCGTCATGCTTCTGCCTTGCGAGATAGCCATCTCTTCAAATGAGTGGTTCTGCTTCTGAATATCAATGTATTGCCCCGGCGAAGGCCAATCCTGAAAAATCCCGATGCCGGGCGAGTGCAGCCAGATGACCGCGAGGCGATCGGGCTGCGGATAAGGCAGCGGGCGCAGCAAGAGCGCGTTCACAACGCTGAAGATGGCGGTGTTGGCGCCGATCCCTATCGCTAGTGAGATGACGATCACTGCCGTCAGTCCGGCATTCTTCCGCAGCTTCCGCACCGCGTAACGAAAGTCCTGTAACACTTGTTGCATTATTTGTTCCTGCGCAGTCGATTACCCATTGATACTGTCATATTCACCTCGTTCACCTTCATAATTGAAAAGTGGATGCTTTTCAGTGAGTAAATTCAGCGCGGGCCTTTGCATTGCTTACTCATTGTTTGCAGGACTCGTACTGAGCCCTGCCCAAAGTCTGCCGCTGAACCAGCGTGTTCTGGTCGTCTATGACACAGACTTTGCGGGATCTCGCGACGTCGCCAATTATTACATGGCGAAACGAGGCATACCGGAACGCAACAGTTGCAAGATTAGAGTTTCGTCGGCCGAATACATCGGTCGAGATGAATTTGAGAAACACGTAAAGCAACCCATTCGGAAGTGTCTCGATACCCTCGGCAAGGACCAGATTCTTTATATCGTCTTCTCGTATCAAACTCCGTTTGTGCTGCAATTAGATGGCAAGAGTTACTCCCTCGATCAATTTGTCGCGGACATCTGGGATGAGTACCTGCCCTTTCGCCCAGCCTCCCAAGGCGAGGTCCAGCCCTATTTGGGATATGCGCAAAGCGAAGGCAATGTATACCAACCGTTCGTTTCGCTAGCGGCGTATCGTGAAAAGCCTGGAGCGCCGCACATTTACTCCGTCTGGCGGATAGATGCCGCGACACCCGCTCTCGCCAAAGGTCTGATAGACAAAGCCCTGTTTGCTGAAGCTCATGGCCTTTCGGGCAACGCTTGTTTCGATCTGACTACTCCCATTGCCGGTGTCGCTGATTACAGGTATGGCGCAGGAAATTGGGATATTTATCAGGCCGAGCAATTCGCTCGTGCCGCAGGATTCCCCATCCTGGAGGACACGCATTCGGAAGAGTTTGGCACTGCCCCCGCTCCGCTTCGCTGCGATGGCGCCGCGCTCTATGCCGGCTGGTACACTCTCAATCATTACAACGACGCGTTTAGCTGGAACCCGGGCGCAATCGGAATACACTTGGACAGCGCATCCGCGTATAGTCCGCGCAAGGGGCCAAACTGGGCCGCTAATGCCCTGCTGAAAGGCATCACAATCACCAGTGGGGCTGTAAGCGAACCCTTTCTGGAAAATCTTCCCCATCCAGATCAAGCGTTCTTGTCTCTTTTCGAGGGCGCCAATGTAGGTGACGCCCTGCTGCGCAGCACTCAACTGTTAAAATGGATGATTATCAATATTGGCGATCCGCTGTATCGGCCTTTTCCTAACGGCATTCATCGGACGGTGCCCGGAACGGGCGGGATCATTCTTGCGCTGCTGCCACAGATAACATTGGCAGACACTGCATCATCCGCCATCATTGGTTTAAATGCACCGGCTCCGGAAGGCGGCTTAAATTTCTCCGTTAAAACCGACCGGCCGGAGCTGGTCGACGTCCCGCATACTGTTTCGCTGCCCGCAGGGCAAGATCACGTACGCTTCCCAATCCAAACGCGAACGGTTCAGGAGGACGCGATGGTAGCTAAAATTTCCGTAGCTGCGAACGATCTCGCCAGATCCAATACGTTGGTTCTGTTTCCGGCCCTCGCAGCCCTGACGGTCAGTCCGGAGAAAATTCGCGGGGGTTCTTCTGCATCAGGATCTGTCGTGCTGCGTCGCAAAGCTCCGGCGGAGGGCATCACGGTGGCGCTTTCAAGCACCGACACGACGCTGGTGAATTTGCCACGCGATATCAAAATTCCGGAAGGACAAAACACGGCGACATTCGCCATCACGACTCGCGTTGCTAGCTCGCAAAGCTCACCCGTCATCACCGCCTCATACGGCGGCGTAGCTCGGAAGGCGACGTTGACGGTTGTGCCATGAGCAGACGCCTGAATTAGAGGGTCAATTCTCTTCCAGAGCTTTCAACGCAAGCCCTCGCGCAACGGATGTGAATTCATCTCCGGTACGGATTTTGGCCGCTCCGAAACGCGATTCGAAAATCCGCCGGACGGCCGGAACGAAAGACGAGCCGCCCGTCAGGAACACTGCGTCAACATCGTTCATGTGGACGCCGGCCTTTCGTAGCAGTCTGTCTACGCGCTCTGCTATCTCGCGGATGTCTTCATCGATCCAGGCTTCAAAGTCGGCGCGGGTTAATTCAGCGTCTATCTCGACATCGCCGTCGGAAAAGCGAAAAGTGGCCTTGCGGGCATGCGAAAGCTCGAGCTTGGCGCGTTGCACGGCGCGATGCAAGTGGTACCCCAGATCGTGATTCACCAGGTACAACAGCGCTCGAATTTTCTCAGGCTCGAGAGCCTGCCCCGCAACGTTCTTGAGCATGTCCAACGTTTCGGATGATTTGAGAAAGGATAAATAGTGCCAGCGTTCCAACTTGAAGTAAACCCAATTGGGAACCGGCAGAAGCTTGTCGCCAGAGCGCAGCATCGTACCGGCTCCCAGCGCCGGTGAGACCAGGTGGCGAATGATCTTCGCGTCGAACGAATCTCCTGCGATCCCTATACCTTCATTGCCGATGACCTCACGCCTGACGCGGCCGATGCGGATCGATGGCCCCACGTGTAAAAGCGAAAAGTCGCTGGTACCGCCACCGAAGTCGCCGATGAGTATCAGCTCGTCGTGGTCGAGAGTAGATTCATAATGATAGGCGGCGCCCACGGGTTCGTATTCGAAGGAAATATCTTCGAAACCGGCGCTGTGAAGAGCTGCCTCCAGACGAGTAAGGGCGAACGCATCGTCCGCATCGGATTCCGCGCCAACGAATCGAACGGGGCGGCCCACAACAACTTTGCCCATCCGTGAACTGAAGAGAGATTCGGCGCCTTTGTGAATATCACGCAGGATTCGCGCGATCAACTCCTCCAATTTGAAATGGCGTCCGAACACCTCGGTACTTTTTAGATTGCGGCTGCTCAAGAAGGATTTGAGCGATTGAATAAGACGGCCCTTTTCGTCGGCGTTCAGGTAATGATCGATGCCCGCGGGACCGCTCCACGATTGAATAGTGACTCGTCCACTTTCGCGCAGCCGGTGCAGGTACAACAGAGATCGAAAAGACTCGGTGCTGCCGTCGCTGTAAGTGAAGCGTGCAAGCTTGACCCCGCCGGTTCTATCCGCAACCGCGATCGAGCTGTTTGTGGTTCCGAAATCGATCCCGACCGCCATCCCTATCAGAATGTCAGAGATCTCAATCTGCCCACGACCGATAAAATATGTCTGCCATTCGCGAAAAGGAATTTATGGCCACAGCGGAACACCTAGCGATCATCGATTCAGGCATTCAGGTTTGGAATAAGTGGAGATTGGAGCACCCCGAAATTACTCCCGATTTAAGCGGGGCATCGCTTTGCGACCGGCAACTGCGCCGCGCCGATTTCAGGGATTCCATTCTTTCAGGCGCTGATTTATCCAGGTCAGATCTGAGCGAGGCGGAATTTTGCCACGCCAAAGTAGAAGCAGGGATTTGCCGTGATGCCAACCTGTTCCGAGCGGATTTTTTTAACGCGGATTTTACCGGCGCGGATCTTTCAGGGGCAAACCTTGAATACTCAGTAATGGTGGAGACCAACCTGCTGGGAGCCAATGTCGATCAATGCCGGATTTACGGCATTTCGGTGTGGAGACTGCAAGGCCGCCCAAACGAACCCTGCCGTCTCGTGATTCAGTGCCGGAACGGCCCGACGATGACTGTAGATGAAATCGAAGTGGCACAGTTCATTTATCTCCTGTTTGAAAATCGCAATATCTCAAGATTCATCGAAGATGTTAGTTCGCGATTGGTTCTGATCCTGGGGCGGTTTACACCGGAGCGGAAGGCGATACTCGAATGCATTGCGGACGCGCTCCGTGCTCAACAGTACTCTCCGGTAATCTTCGATTTTGAAAAGCCAGACTCTTTGGGCCTATCGGAGACAACTACGCTACTCGCCCGAATGTCGCGTTTCATCGTAGCCGATCTAACTGATCCTCACAGTATTCCCCAAGAGCTTCAGGCGATTGTGCCCGATCTGCAGATTCCAGTTCAGCCGATCATTGAGGGTTCGCATCAGCCGTTCGCAACCTTCTTGGGTCTCGCCGAATACCCATGGGTCCTGGAGCTGAAGCGTTACCAGGACCGTCAGGATCTGTCTTCCTCGATCTGTGATCTCATTATCAAACCTGCTGAAACCGAACGAAGCCGGATCTTGTCGCGGCGAAGGCAGTTGGAACTCCTTTACCACAACCAGTAATGAGCAGACCTGGCCGCCGCGATCCGCGAACTCGCAGTCTGTTACGATCCTCTCGATGATCGAGGGCCTTCCGTCCGCCCAGACGATTCCGTCAAGCTGGTATACCGATCCGCAGTTCCTGGTAGCCGAGAAGGAGAGGATCTTCTGGCACACGTGGCAACCGGTCGGGCACGCCTCGAAGGTTGCTTCACCCGGATCGTATCTGGCCGGCGAAATCACGGGCGAGCCCTGCGCCGTTGTGCGTGGAAACGACAGCATTTTGCGCGCCTTCTCGAACGTCTGCCGCCACCGGGCCTCAACCATTCTCGACGGCAGCGGCTGCGCCAAATCTCTTCGTTGCCCGTACCATGGATGGACATACTCACTCGAAGGCGAGCTGCTGGTGGCGCCTGAATTCGAAGGCGTTGAAAATTGGAACCGAAGCGACGTACGGCTCCCGTCGATGGGCGTTGAGGAATGGGGTCCCTTCGTATTCGTGAACGTCGATTCACAAGCGGCCGCACTGAGCGAAGTACTTGGTGATATCCCGGATCAGGTCGCTGCCATCGGCTGCCCGGTTGATCAACTGCATTTTTCCTATCGCCGCGATTATCTGATTCACTGCAATTGGAAAGTCTACATTGACAATTACCTCGAGGGTTACCATCTACCCTCCGCGCACCCGTCGCTGTTCCGCGAGCTGGACTACAACGCGTATCGCGTTGATACGTTCCCCTACTACTCGTCCCAGCATGCGCCCATTCGCCCAGCCCGTCCCGGCCGGGACGAGACGCGGCGCTATGACCTGGGCGATCAAGCTAATCGCGCTTTATATTTCTGGATTTTCCCGAATTTCATGCTGAATGTTTATCCGGACAATCTCAGCAGCAACATCATTCTTCCTGTCGGCCATGACCAGACTCTGACCATTTTCGAGTGGTTCACCTATCCGAAAGGAGAGCAGGCACGCGGAGGTTTCGCCCGGAACCGTTGCATTCAGCGATGAGATACAGCAGGAAGATATTCGCATCTGCGAAAACGTGCAGAAAGGACTGGCGTCGCGCACCTATGATCGCGGGCGATATTCCGTCAAACGTGAAAATGGCGTGTACCACTTCCATTGCTTGCTCGAGAAGTTCTTGAACGGAAAGGCAGGAGCGGGCCGCTAAGAAGAAACGCTCGCATCGCGCGCTAGCAGCAGCATTCGTTTCGCTTCGTATCGCTTGAACACGAGCAATCCGAGCAGTGCGATAAACACGCTCCCGCCCACAACCTTGATCTCGAACACTGCTACAGACGCGGCTTCGGGTGGAGGCACTGCCGATAACACGATAGCGATCAGCGTTACAGCTATCCCGGACACCGCCGCAATTCGGCTCGCGAATCGAAATCCCGCAGCGAAGATGTACACGAACGGAATAAATGTCGCGATTATCATCGTGTCCACCATAATCTGGTAAGCGGCCCTAACGCTCTCGCCCAGTTGAGCCATAAGCAGAAAAACCGTCGCGGCCGCCGCTTGCACGAGTAATGACACATAGGGAGTGCCCCAGCGCGGGTGAATGCGTCGAAATGCCGCTGGTAAATAGTGGTCGAGCCCGATGGCATACGGCAAACGTGTATTTCCGGCGATCCATGTATCGAGTTGACCTATGAGCGCGGTTCCGATCAGGATTGCGAGCAGGATCGCAAGCGCCGGTGCGCCCAGTTTCACGGCGCCGGCCGCTCCGGCTTCAGCCAAACCTGTCATCGGGCTGATCTCTTCCGGCTTTAACAACACAAGGAGTGCCGTCGTCACGCCTATATAAAAGATTGCGGAAATGACACCACTAATGACAGCGGCTCGCGGAAGATCGCGGCGAGGGTTGCGGATCTCGGCGCTGACAATCGGCGCCAGCTCGAGCCCGACAAATGCAAAAGCGATCTGCGACCAGAAGTTCACTGTCGCGAGATTCGTCTTCGGCAGCGCGTTCAGCTTTGTGGCAGCCCCGGAGTGGAGACCGGCGGCAATTGCCAAAGCCCCGAGCAGCGCCCCGATGATGAATGTCGAACTTCCGCCAAGCGCCGAAATCCACTTTGCCACTTTCATCCCGAAGAAGTTAGCGCCGAAACCCGTCCATAGCACGGCGAGCGTGGCGGGCAGAGCGAAGGCACGGTCTTCAGCCAGGCGTTGCCCGACACCCCCTAATGCATACGCCGTCATGCCAATGCCTGCCAGCAGTAGCGACGGAAAATACAAAATCGTGGAAAGGAAGTAAAACCAGCCGCACAGGAACGCGTGCCGGTCGCCAAAGGCGCGCTTCGTCCAAATGTACATACCGCCTTCCTCCGGGAACCGCCGCGAGAGACGCGCGACCACTATCGCCGAAGGCAAAAAAAAGAAGACCGCCGCGATGACCCATAAGACCAACGAACCCGGTCCGGCGTGCGCGGCGGCCGCAATCCACCGGAGGCTCACGATGGCGCAGATATCGAAAAATACAAGATCCCTCAGCCGCAGCTCGCGACGCAGAGTCGTGGTAGGTTCTTCGCCTTTTTCAGGTCCCAAATGTTACGCTCGCCGCGCGCCGTCGAAATAATATCAGAAAGATACTGCTCCAACTCCGATCCCGAATCATCTTGCAGGGAATTGTGGACACGGAAGGAGAAGCGCAGGTCTTTTGGGGAGATCGCAAGTCTGGCAGCGAGTGATAACGTACTGGTAACGCGACCTTCCCTTAAGCCGCGTATCGATGATTTATGAACACCATCATTTTGGCTATCCTTCTGGCAGGGACGCTGGCTGCCGCCGACGTTCCCTCCTCTGAGGCTCAGATCTCTGCCGCGCTTCTCGCTGCGCCCCCAGACCTTCGCGAAGGCGCGGCTGTCCTCGGCTACAATGCGCAAGGCGAGTTGGTCAAACTTCGCGAAGGCAAAAACGAACTGATCTGCATCGCGAACGATCCAGCCAAGACATCATTCAGCGTCGCTTGTTATCACAAGGATCTCGAGCCCTACATGGCTCGAGGCCGTGAACTTCTGGCCCAGAAAGTGACTGGACAGCAGCGCAATGAGCTGCGCTGGAAGGAAGTTGCGGAAGGGAAGCTCTCATTGCCTCGCGAGCCTCGAACGCTTTATATCCTCACGGGCAGCGGTTTCGATGCCGCCAGTGGGAAAGTGATGGACCCCTACCGGCGATGGGTCATCTACTTGCCTTTCGCTACGCCGGAATCTACCGGACTATCGACCAAGCCGAGCGAGAACGCGCCGTGGTTGATGTATCCAGGGACCGCGGGTGCGCACATCATGATCAACCCGAAGAAATAGATCCGCTGGTGAGCCGACATTGAGTCATAGCCATCGTTCGCGCGATAGCGGTAGAATCGACTGCGAAAAACAGGAGAAGACAAATGTCTAATGAGAGATCAACGAAGATCGACAGACGAGGACTCCTCAAGACATCGGCCGCGATACTTGGCGGAGCGCTATTGGGCAGGAGGGCCGAAGCCAATCCCGAGCCGCGAATTCAGAATGTCAATACGAATTCCAGCCCATCGAAGCTAAGGATCACGGACCTGAGGGTTGCCACGGTGCGCAAGCCCGGACCAAGCCCTTGCACCATTATTCGCGTCGATACCAACCAGGGCGTATACGGACTTGGCGAAGTTCGAGACGGGGCAAGTTCCACCTACGCTCTCTTCCTGAAGAGCCGGGTTATTGGCGAAAACCCTCTGAATATCACTTACCTCTTCGAGAAGATTAAGCAGTTTGGTGGGGACGCCCGCCAGGCCGGTGGCGTCGTCTCCATCGAAGAGGCGCTCTGGGATATCGCCGGTAAAGTGTACGGCGTGCCGATCTACCAAATGCTGGGCGGGAAATTTCGCGATCAGATCCGTCTTTACGCGGACACCGAGGAGTCGAAAGACATCAAGCTTTACGCGCAACGTTTGAAAGCCCGCAAGGAAGAAATGGGGCTGACCTGGTTGAAGATGGACCTTGGCATCAACATGGTATCGGACACTCCAGGCACCTTGACGCACCCTTCCGGGCAGAGCAAATGGGAAATGACCAGTCTGCCTCACCCGTTCTTAGCGAATGAGGTGACTGACAAGGGGATCGAAATGCTTGTCGCGTACGTGGCCGCAGCCCGCGAAGCCGTAGGAATGGAAATTCCGCTTTCCATGGATCACCTCGGCCATCTGGGTGTGAATTCGATTATCCGGTTGGGGAAGGCGTATGAGCCATACAATCTCTCCTGGATGGAGGATGTCATTCCCTGGCAATACACCGAAATGTTGCAGCACATTACAAACGAAAGCCCCACGCCTATACTCACGGGCGAGGACATCTATCTGAAGGAGGGTTTCGTCACGCTCTGCAAGAATCACGCGGTGAGCAAAATTCATCCAGACATTTCTACGTCCGGCGGGATTCTGGAGACGCATAAGATCGGCGATATGGCGATGGAATACGCTGTCCCGATGGCCATGCACTATGCCGGGCTGCCGATCGGCGCGTTTGCGAGCGTTCACTGTGCGGCGGCCACGGAAAACTTTCTCGCCTGCGAGAATCACTCGCTGGATGTTCCGTGGTGGCAGGATCTCGTGGAAGGCGTCGAAAAACCTATCATCAACAAAGGGTTTATTGCGGTCCCCGACAAGCCCGGTCTCGGTATCACTCTTAACGACGATGCTATGAGAGCGCACCTGGTGCCTGGCACAGGCTACTTCGAGCCCACTCCTCAGTGGGACAAGGAACATTCTTGGGATCGGCTGTGGAGCATGGCGCCACCGCGAATAAGTGCCAAGGCCAGTTGATGTCAAACGGGAAGAGTCAGATGAGAAAAGTTTTCTTAACGATCTTGGCGGCCGGCATGGTCTTTGCTTCGGCGGGCTTCGCTCAAGTAAAAATCACAAAAGATCAAATGATGTTTTACACCTCGGGCTGGAAGGGCGAGCGCTTCCCCGACGGGCGTCCGAAAGTCGCCGACGATCTCCTCAAGCGCGCCCTCGACGTGTCGATCGAAGATGTGTGGGACTACTTGCGCGAACAAGGCTATAGAAACCAATTCGAGGGTGGCTGGCAAGCTCTTCACATCGAAAAGCCTTTTGCCGGCCGTGCGCTTACGGCACAATACATGCCGCTCCGGCCGGATATGGCAAAGGCCATCGCCGCTGAAGGTAAAGCCGAGGGACGCGTCAGTGGAACGAACAGTTGGCCCATCAATGAGCTGCAGATTGGAGATGTCTACGTAGCCGATGGCTTTGGAAAGATCATCGAAGGCACCTTGATCGGATCCAATCTTGGAAACGGTATTGCCGCACACACCCATACGGGCTTTGTATTCGATGGCGGCATTAGAGATCAGGAGGAAAACCGTGAGATCCCTAATTTCAATGGCTTCTATCGCGGTTACGATCCCTCGGCCTGGGCTCAAATGGAGCTGACGGCGATCAACGCGCCGGTTCGAATCGGACGCGCCATTGTGTTGCCGGGAGATCTGGTTCTGGCGAAAACCGATGGAGTGATCTTTATCCCCGCCATCCTCGCGGAAGCGGCGATCGGTTCAGCCGAGTTTACCAGCCTGACGGACGATTTCAATTTTGAATTGAATCGCGAAGGGAAGAATGGCGCTCAGTTTGAAGGAGGGTGGACGCCGGCAAAATACGCCGCTTTCGCAAAATGGATCGACGCTCACCCTGAGAAGCTAAAAATGCCCCGCGCCGAATTTGACGCGCTCCTGGAGAACGCAACCCGGCCGCATCCGAGACGGGGCGCTCCTGCCGGCGCACCCGAACCTTAGGTCTCCGAGTAGTTGAAGGAAATTTACGTTCGGGGAAGCCTACCGCCAATCAAGCCGATGAGTTCAGCGGCGCTCGGCGAACGACCGGTCTGTTTCTTGGAGTAGATCCGCTCGCCATCGACGAAAACATCTAGTGAGCCAGGCGCGCCGGCACGCAACCGAATCGGCACATGAAATTCGCGTTCAATTTCATTTTTCAGGCTCACGGCCTCTGCTTTGATGTCGCTTCAGAAGAAGCAACGTTTTATCTCGATACTCATGGTCGCGACTCGGCGCTCAAGTCATCCGAGTATACATCCGCAGTAGAGCTACGCTGTTCGAAAACCACCACCGCTGCGCGAGAGCCACCGCCTGAAAAAGCGCGGACTCCTGTTTTCAATCACATACAAATGGCATGAGAGTTGCATTTTACAAGGACAGAAGCCGCTCATGAGAAGCGGCCGAAAGAGAGTTGGAGGAGGTTTTATGAAAGCGAAATTACTTGTTCTGTTCTTGCTGGCCGGTGCATCGCTGTTCGCCGGACCTCGCGTGTTCTTTGGCGTTGGAGTGGGCGTTGGTGGTGGGTATGGCGGTTACTATGTTGCTGCGCCGCCGCCGGCGCCCGTGGTTGCTTATGCGCCTGCGCCGTATGCAGCGGCTCCTGGCTACTCCTGGGTAGGCGGCTATTGGTATCCGTCGGGACCACGCTGGGCTTGGCACACCGGCTATTGGGCACGCCGGCCATACGCAGGCGCGTACTGGGTTGGACCGCGCTATTACGGACATCGGTACTATCGCGGCTATTGGCGCCGCTAACCGCTTAGCGGTTACTTTCCGGGGTGAGGCGGACCATCTGCCTCGCCTCTCTCGTTAACACTCCTGCCTGCTTCTCCGTCTTGTCCGCGGAACAAAGAGACGTTCCGAAGGAGAGAGGCTCATGCAATACACAAGCAAACTTCTGTCGCTTGCCGCAGCGCTGGCGACGGGTGCATCACTGCTGGCCGGAGGATTTCTGCTACAAGTGGGAAATCCGTCAGCAAATCCCGAAGCAAAAGCCCAGCACGCAGTTCTGGTAGTCCGCGGTTATGCGTGTACGAATCCCGAAAAGGTCACCGTTACAGCTACGGCCGAGGGAATCGTCAATGGCAAACGCGAGACGATTCCGTTGAAACTAACCACTCTTTCTGCCCAAGGCACGTACGCCCTTACGCGGCAATGGCCGGAGGAAGGTGAATGGGTCATCGCTCTCGTAGGATCAAACCCGAAATACCAGTGGCAACCAGCAAGCATCGTTCACGTTGTGGGCGACACGGCGGACTTCACCAGCGTCCGGCAACTGAACCATCCACCTAGCGCAACGGAAGTTGAGGCTGCGCTACACACCACCGTCGCCTCAAGATGAACAAAACCAGATACGCTCAAAGTGACTGAGTGGCGGTAGCTATCACTCCCGAACTCGATTCAACAGAGGCCGAGCTGGTCCGCGCTTCAAAGGCCGGCGACCGCTTGGCCTTTGGGCAACTTTATGAAAGATACGCGCGGATGGTGCACGGCATTCTGCTGGCCCACGTTTCCTATACCGATGCGGAGGACTTGCTGCAGGACGTGTTCCTTCGAGCATTAGAGCAACTCGAATCGTTGCGCGACCCGGCTGCATTTGGTGGATGGTTGTCCGCGATTGCGCGCCGCGCCGCCGCCGATCTTCATCGCAAGAAATGGCGCCTGCTGCCCATCAGAGATGTTGTGCAGACCGTTCGTGCTCATAGCGAAGGGTTCGCCATTATGAGTGCGTTGCGGCACCTGCCTGAAACCTATCGGGAGACGCTCATTCTGCGATTGGTGGAGGGCATGACCGGACCCGAAATCGCCATCCGGACAGGCTTAACACCGGATTCAGTGCGAGTGAATTTGTGCCGCGGAATGAAGCTGCTCCGGTCGGCGCTGGAGGGCAAGAAGCATGAATGAGGATTATCTGTGGGACCGACAAGGAGAGATTGATCCTGAGATCAAGCATCTGGAACACGCGCTTGCTCCCTTCGCACATAAGCGGTGGCAAGCGAGCGCACGTCGGGCCTGGCGAGTCCCGGTCGCTATCGCGGCAGCAGCGCTGATCGTAACTGCGGCTTCCATCGCGTGGCGAACGCGCACGACCCAGAGTATTTCCGGCTGGACAATCTACGCAGGCAATGCGTCTCCCCATTCGATCCGGCGTGGGCAGATCATCGAGACCGGGCCGAAGGCAAGTGCGCGTCTGGAGTCGAGTGCAATCGGCGAGGTGCACGTGGATCCGCAATCGCGCATACGACTTGTGAATGTGACGAAGGCGGAGGATCGGCTCGCCCTCGACCATGGCACCATTCATGCGTTCATCTGGGCGCCGCCGCGTCAATTTGTGGTGGATACGCCATCGGCGAGCACGGTGGATCTGGGCTGCGAATATACGCTGCAGGTCGGCCCGGATGGAACCGGCATCCTCAAAGTCGAAATGGGTTGGGTGGCATTCCAATGGAAGAGTCTGGAGTCGTTCATACCGGCGGGGGCAGCCTGCCGGACGCGCTCTGGACACGGTCCAGGAACGCCTTACTTCCTGGATTCCAGTGACGGGCTCAGGCGGGCATTGGCGCGCTTTGACGAGACGAACGATCCAACCGCCATACCCCAGATTCTCTCTAACGCGCGACCGCGCGATGCGCTGACCTTATGGCATCTGATGACAAGGACACAAGGTTCGGAAAGGATGGAGGTGTTCACGAGCTTCGGGGAGCTGGTTCAGCTCCCGCCCACCGTGACCAGAGAT
The DNA here is from genome assembly GCA_963762495.1 of uncultured Acidobacteriaceae bacterium. Taxonomy (GTDB): domain Bacteria; phylum Acidobacteriota; class Terriglobia; order Bryobacterales; family Bryobacteraceae; genus Bog-105. The sequence continues at coordinate 58,713 of CAVXKZ010000025.1, read as the reverse complement.
CGAATTTCCGCAGGCGATCCAGTAGCGCTGAATGCCGCCTGGAACGCACTTGGCTTCGGTACCGCCGATTGGTGGCGGGGATGGAAGCGGCGGTGGTAGCTAAGGCTCACTCGGCTCTCCGTCCGGTTTGGTCTCCGGCATTTTAAACTGGTACAGCAGTCCGCCGAGCACGGCAACAGCTGATAGTCCCCAGAAGCTTGCGTTGAAGCCCATTAACTTCGCAACAAAACCGAACAAGCTGTTGCTCAAAACGCCGCCCAAGCCCATCGACGACTGAACCGCGCCTTGCAGAAAATTGAACCGTCCCGTGCCTTTGGCGAGATCGGCCGTAACTAGCGTCAGAAGCACTCCGTAGATTGCCATGGCAATTCCATCGAGCGATTGAAGGCCAATCAAGTAGAAGTGATTGTGGCTCACGACAGTTAGCGCGTTTCTAAGCGCGAGAAATCCGAAGCCGATCAAAAACAGCGGCTTACGTCCCCATTTCTTAGCCAGCTTTCCCGATGCGGCGGCAACAACGATCATTACAACCTCGGCTACCACGACCATTGCAGCCACCTGCCATGCCGAGGACCGCCCCTTCTTTCCTTGCGTGAGAATCTCACCGATCAACGGAAGTGTCGCCGCATTCGCGAAATAGAACAGCACGACGGACGCAGTAAAGATGAGAATGCGCTTGTCGTGAAAAAGGTCCCGGAGAGGAACTCGCTCGCGCTGCTGGGAATTGTTTTCATCGCCGTCGGCACCGCCTCTAGCAGCTTCGTAACTTACGTGCCCTTCTTGGATGAGGAAAGCCGATGGCGCCATGCCCAACGCGAACACAGCCGCCGCGAAGAAGATTCCCTGGAGCGCGAGCAAGGTGCCTAACGCACCGGCCGCGAGGGCAAACGCGACATTGCCTGTGTGAGTAAAGGTCTCATTTCGCGCTACACGCATTGAAAGCCGATCTTTATCAACCATCCCGAGCGCGAACGCCGCGGTAACGGCGGGGAAGACCGTTACCGCCAAGCCGATGATCAGTTGGACGACAACCTGGAGCGCATAGCTCGGAAGCGCGACAATTCCCACTGCCCCGAGCGCGACCGTCAGGGCGGCGGAAGCGGTAATGAGGCGCTTATGATGTGACTCGTCGATCCATGCGCCCACCGCGCTCTGCACCGCGATACCGGCAAGCGATTGACAAGCGATCAAAATACCGATTTGACCCGGGTTCCAATGCCGCACGGCCGTGTAGAAAATCGACATGAATGGGCCCAGCCCCGTCTGAATGCCGGCGTTGCAGAAATTCAGGGCATCGAGAGCCCTCAAGCTGCGGGTCTTTTCGTTTGGCACGTTTTGAAACCTGTAACTGTGGATTAGCGGCAAGCGAGCGGGCGTGCGACGTCTTCCAGCGATTTCCTTTCGGCGCTCACGCCAAGCCAGACTTCGAACAGGCCCCCCACAGATCATCACGACCGCGCCCGCGACATAGCCCCAGAAAAGGAAAGCTCGTGAGCCGGTGCCCACGATGTAGCCGTATAGCGCGGGCCCACCCACGCCGCCCGCCAGCGTACCGAACGCGTAGAAAATCGAGATCGCAACTGCACGTATCTCCAGCGGAAAGACTTCACTAACGGTGAGGTAAGCGGAGCTGGCGGCGGAGGACGCGACGAAAAAAGTCACGCTCCAACAGATCGCCTGCGTAAGAGCGGTAAGTACGCCGGCCCGAAACAGGGCGGCCGTAATCGTGAGAAGTACGCCGGAACCGATATAGGTGATCGCGATCATCCGTTTTCGGCCAATCGTGTCGAATAAGCGTCCAATGGTTAACGGGCCGAGAACATTCCCCAATGCAAGCGGCACTAGAAAGAGTCCAAGCTTTTCGGCCGCAATGCCGTAGTACCGTAGCAATACCAGCCCGTAGGTGAATAACACCGCGTTGTAAAAGAATGCCTGGCTTACCATCAACGCGAACCCAAGAACTGAACGCCGGGCGTGCTCATGGGCCATGGTGTCCCAGATCTCGTGAAACGGTGTGGACTTGCGCGTGGCCAGCTTTATCGTTTTGGTAACTTCCGGCAATTTTTCCGGATGCCCATGGCTCACCTGGTTTTCAATGGTGCTTACGACCTTTTCCGCCTCTCCTTCTTCGGCGTGAATCATCAGCCAGCGAGGGCTTTCCGGCACGTAGCGCCGCAGAAACAGAACCACAAGCCCGATCACAGCCCCAATCAAGAAGGCCAGCCGCCAGCCGAAGGTTGGCGGAACAACTCCGGTATTTAACAGCAGTAACGATGCGCCGGAACCCAAAGCGGCGCCAATCCAGAAAGTCGAATTGATAAGTAAGTCAGCGTAACCTCTTACTCGTGCAGGTATCAACTCGTCCACCGCGGAGTTCACGGCCGCATACTCGCCGCCGATACCGGCGCCCGTCAATGAACGAAAAAAGGTGAAACTGGCAAAACTCCACGAACCGGCGGTGGCGGCCGTAGCGCTCAAGTACAGCAAGAGTGTAATGAAAAAGAGTTTGCGACGCCCAAACCGGTCTGTCAGATACCCGAACACAAGTGCGCCGGCGACCGCACCAGCCAGGTAATAGGTCGCACTCAATCCGAGCTGTGCGTCGGTGAACCCAAGCGTGTCCTTGCGCTTCAGGATGCCCGCCAGCGAACCCGCCAGGTTACCTTCCAGTCCGTCAAGCAACCAAGTAATTCCGAGAGCGACCACAATGAGAACGTGCCAGCGGCTCCACGGAAGGCGGTCCATCCGTCCGGGAATATTTGTCTCAATGCATTCACCCGCGCTCGCCTGTCGTGTGCCTGGAGTCATCTCTTAACGCGCGCTCAAAACGAAATGCTGGATCAAGAGTTGCGACAGACGCTTAAGTGACACTTCCGCAGAGAGAGTAGTTACTGCGCCGGACGCAACGTTTTTTACTGGTGTTGAATCTTGATGACGAGGGTCGACGCACAGTTAGAAGAGGATCTAATGGACCACGTAAATATTCCGGAAGAGCAGGTTATACCAATGGATGCTATAGCGCCGGGAGTTCAGGGCTTGCGCATAGCTTTCGTGAACGTGTTTTCAATACGCCATTCAGACGGGTCGTGGACTCTGATCGACGCCGGCCTGCCATTCAGTGAAACGCTGATTCGCAGTTGGGCAGAAAAACATTTCAAAACTCCCCCACGAGCCATTGTGCTGACCCATGGCCATTTTGACCATGTCAGCGCAGCCCGCGCTTTAGCCGACGCATGGGACGCGCCCATTTTTGCGCACCAGCTTGAATTTCCGTATCTAACAGGAGAGCGCGAGTACGCTGCCCCGAATTTCGGAGCGGGCGGAGGGCTGATGTCGCTTCTATCTCCGATTTACCCGCGCGACCCCGTAAATCTCGGAGCGAGGTTGCGGGCTTTGCCCAGCGCGAACGATACCTCAACCACGGATGCCGCGTTGCCCGGCTGGGAAATTCTACACACCCCTGGTCACACGCCCGGCCACGTTTCGTTTTTCCGTCCAACAGACAATGTCTTGCTTGTTGGCGATGCCTTCTGCACCACTAAACCGGAGTCCTTCTTTGAGGCTGCGCTGGTGCAACAGCCTGAACTGCACGGACCGCCCTCGTACTTTACTTCAGATTGGGACTCAGCGCGCGAGTCCGTTCAGCGTCTTGCACAGCTCAATCCAACAATCGTTGCACCCGGTCACGGCAAACCGCTTTCAGGGTCAAACGTCCCAGAAGCTTTACGCATGCTGGCTGCGAATTTTGATGCGATCGCAGTCCCTAAGACCAAAAGCGCGTTCAACACGCGATAGGGAACTAAGGCTCTTCCTCTTCACCAGGGCGGCCGGGAGCGGGAACAGCCTCGGGATTAATGGTGATGTACGGCACTCCCGCTTCGGCCATGGCCTTATTCAAGCGCGGCAGATCTTCATCCACGAGCTTATTGACAGCGGTCATACCCTGCTTCAGCTCCTCGGATGCGGCCTGAACATCCGCAGATTGGCGCGAGGTGGGGCGCTCGGTATAGCTGTCGATTGAGAACATCAGGCGCGTGATTTTCTGGTTCACCGGCGAAGGCGTGAACTTCAAAGGAGGGCCGGCATTGCCGAGTCCGCCTTCGCGCTCAATCTGGAATGTTCCGATCACCTGCTTCACACCGGCCAGCAACTCGTCAGCCTGTTTCTTGATGTTGTCGGGCACAGCGGGCGCACCCGGTTTTTTCCAGCTCTCAGTAAGCGCGGTGAGCGACGTTCGCAGAGCTACAATCTTTTTTCGGCTGGTGTCCGCTTCGCGAGCCATGGCGTAGAGCTTATCGATGGATTCGCGCCGCGCCGACATCACCTCCGGCGACATGGTGATGCGAGGATCTTGCTCCACACTCACTGATTTCGAAACGGTCTTATTAGCGGCAGCGATTTCGATAGTGTACTGGCCTGGATCGACCAGCGGACCGCGGCCAAAGGCTCCGAAGAATCCGCCTCCACCACCCCCACCACCCCCACCGCTTCCGCCGGCAGCTCCCGAACCCTGGGCAGCTTCTCCGGGAGACTCGACGATCCCGCCTTCCACGCGGGCAACTTGCGCCGGATTCGGGCCGCCGGTTTGGGATCTGCTGCCGCGGCGCGCCGGTGCGGCTTGTGCGTTTGACGGCGGCGGTTGCGGATGCTGCGGACGCGTGGGCGAATCATAGCGCATATCCCAAATCACGCGGTTCACGCCTTCGGCTGCGGGCGCTTCCAGCTCGCGGATTGTCTTTCCGGCGGCATCTTTGATGGCGATGCGCACCGGATCTTTGCCTTCAATCTTGCTCTTGAGAAAATAATCGAGGACGACGCCATAGGGCGGATTCGGTGCGATGAAAGCTCTCTGGCCAGTGAAGCCTGCGAAGTTTGCGATGCGGTACTCGATCGCCGGGCGCGAATCGAATAGATCCAGATCAGACGAAATCACAGTGTCGCTCATCTTTTCAAGTGGGGTGATGTCATCGAGAATCCAAATCGAACGCCCGTGCGTACCGACGATCAAATCGTGCTCACGCGGCTGGATGTGAATGTCGAATACAGGAACGGTGGGCAGACCGTTTTTCATTTTTTCCCAGGACGCGCCGTGATTGAACGAGACGAACATGCCAAACTCGGTTCCAGCGAAAAGAAGGTTGGGGTTGGCCGGATCTTCACGAATAACGTGCACCGTGCCGTCTGCTTCGGTAATCCCTTTGCTGATCGGCTTCCAGGTGCGGCCGAAATCGTCGGTCATGTAAAGGTAAATCGAGAAATCGTCGCTGCGATGATTGTCGAACGCCGCGTAGGCAGTGCCCGCATCGCGGTAGGAAGTTTCCACCTTGGCAACGTAAGCGCCTTTTCTCAGGCCGGGAACGTTGGCTACGACATTGGACCAGGTTTTCCCGTCGTCGCGCGTGACCTGCAAATTGCCATCGTCGGTTCCGACCCATAAAACGCCCGCCTGGACAGGCGATTCGGCGACCGTGGTGGCGCAGGGCCAATGTTCTACGCCATCTTCGCGAGAAAGCATGTCTTTATCGGGCAACTTGCCGAGGATCTTCATGGTGCTGCGATCCGCGCCGGTGGTCAGATCCGGCCCCAACCGCTGCCAGGAATCGCCCCGATCCGTCGATTTGAACAGATAATTTCCGGCGTAATACAGCGTGTGAGGATCGTGCGATGAGAGCACCAGGGGCGAGTTCCATTGGAATCGATAGCGCGGCGCTTTGTCGTTTTCTTCAAGCGGCCGCAGTGAGCGCGCTTCACCCGTGCGAAGATCGCGCCTGAGCAAGTTGCCGTCCTGCGATTCGGTGTAGACGGTATCGGGATCGTTCGGATCGATTCGGGTATCGAAGCCGTCGCCGCCGCCGATGTTGATCCACTCGTCATTTGCGATGCCGTGGGTCTTCAGGCTTCCGCTGGGACCGCACCACGAATAGTTGTCTTGCAGGCCGCCGCAGACGTGATACGGCTTCTGCATATCGAACGAGATTTCGTAAAACTGCCCGAGGGGAAGGTTATTGACGTAGTCCCAGGTGCGCCCGCCGTCGAAGGTCATGTTGATGCCTCCGTCACAGCCGGCGATCATGTGATCGGAGTTGGCCGGATCAATCCAGAAGGCATGAAAATCGCTGTGTATCTCTTTCCAGCGGTCCTCTTTGAAGGTGCGGCCACCATCTTCGCTGTAGTAAAGCGGCGCGCCGAGAACCCAGATCTTGTTCTCGTTGTTTGGATCAATGCGGATCTGGCTGTAATAAGAAGGCCGAGGATCCGTATCGCTCATTTTGGTCCAGGTGAAGCCTTTGTCTTCAGAGCGGAACACGCCGCCGTGCACGTTTTCAATGAGCGCGTAAACGATGTTCGGATTGTGGCGCGAGACTTCAATCGCGCAGCGGCCGATATCGCCGGTCTGCGGCAAACCTTTACTTAGCTTGGTCCAATGCGCGCCGCCGTCGACCGTTTTATAAATGCCGCTATCCGGACCGCCTCCGTTGTAGCCGAAGACGGTGCGCCGCCGTTCGTAGGCAGCGGCATAGAGCGTGTTCGGGCTCTGCGGATCGATAGCCAGATCGGAGACGCCGGTATCTTCGTTGATCGACAGCGATTGCGTCCACGTTACGCCGCCATCGGTGGACTTATAAACGCCGCGTTCTTTGTTCGGACCCCAAAGATGTCCGAGCGCGGCCACGTAAAGAATGTTTGGATCGGAAGGATGAATGACAATACGGCCAATATTCTGCGTATTGGTCAGGCCCATGTGGGTCCAGGTGTGGCCGCCATCCATGGACTTGTAAACGCCATTGCCCCAGGATGAGCTCTGGCGGTTATTCGGTTCACCGGTGCCGACCCAAACGATGGATGAATCCGAGGGCGCGAGCGCAATGTCGCCGATACTGCCGACCGGCTGATCGTCGAAAAGCGGTTCCCACGAAGCGCCGCCGTTGACCGATTTGAATACGCCGCCGGCCGCCGCGGCGACATAGATAATGCGCGGGTCGGACTCGACGACTGCAAAATCATCGACACGGCCGCCCATGACGGCAGGACCAATCGAGCGGAACTTTAAATCTTTTATCGCCTGCGTATAAGCGGAGTCTGCGGATAACGGAATGCTGGAGAAGGTGAGCGACAAAGCACAAATGAGCGCTCGCCGCCGGGCGGACCTACAGGCAAAATTCATGATGATTTTGGTCAAGGCGTCTGAGGCGCCGCTGTGGTTACCGGTTCACTTTGATCATCACTACGCCGTGCGAGGGTACATCGGCTGAGTACTCATCGGAAAATTCGCCGCGATCCGTATGTGCCCACAGATCCCTCACGCGCGCCTTGCCGTTAAGACCGATATCGCTCCATCGGGCGGTGACTTTCGCTTGCGATCCGCCACGGTTGAACAGACCAACTGCGTAAGCGCCGTCATGCAATGGCCGCGCCCAGACTTCCAAATCACCATCTTTCGCAACGCGCGTGGCCTCTTTGCCGAGAGAATCCTGATCGATGGCGATGACTTCGCGATTCTCCAAGATGTCGCGAATGGCCGGCGTCATGTTTCGCTGGTCGTTCCCGGCCAGCAACGGAGCGGCAAGAAGACACCAGAGGCTCATGTGGGTCCGGTATTCGGTATCGGTCATGCCGCCATTGCCGATTTCGAGCATGTCGGGATCGTTCCAGTGACCCGGCCCGGCGTACGGGGCGAGATCCATTTGCAGATCGAAACCGATGTGCGACATCGATTTCCAGTTGTCCGAGATGTCGCCGGTGGTACGCCACGCATTGCCATCCACGTTCTTGCCCCATTGCTCGACATGCAGCACGCCGTATTGGCACAAGCTGAACAGAATGGGCCGACCCGAGTGGAGAAGCGCTTCGCCCATCTTGGCGTACACGGCGGGCATGGAGTGGTAATCGTAGACCTGTGTGGCGCTACACCAGTCGTATTTCAGATAATCGAATCCCCACTCGGCATAGGTCTTGGCATCCTGATCTTCGTGCTGAAAGCTGCCCTCGTAGCCGGCGCAGGTCTTGGGCCCGGGGGAAGAATAGATTCCGATTTTGAACCCTTTGCTGTGTACGTAAGCCGTCAGCGCCTTCATGTCGGGGAACTTGCTGTTGGTCTGAATGTTCCCGCCGGCGTCGCGTTTGCCTTCCCAGGTATCGTCAATGTTGATGTAAATGTATCCGGCGTCTCTCATGCCATTGGCAGCCATCTGGTCGGCCGTCTGGCGCACGAGCTGGTCGGAAACCTTGTTCGCGAACTTGTTCCAACTGTTCCAACCCATGGGCGGAGTTTTCGCGAGGCCGTTGGATGGAACCGGCGCAGCGGCAGGCAAAGAAATCTTCTCGGCGTTCGGCGGCATCTCACCGGGGGCAGCGGTTGAGACCTGCTTGAATTGCACCTGACGCCCGGGTCGGTCGTCCGGATGCGGATAAGTGAGCGTCAAAGTCTGATCACTAATTTTGCCGGTGTATTCGGCTCGGCGCTCTTCACCAAAGTTGTCCCGAACGATGGAGAACGAGAAAGTGTCTCCGCTAATCTTTCCATCCTGAATCTTTTCATTGCCGGCATTCGACGAAATCCAACCGGTCAGTGCGTCTCCATCGGCTTTGAGATACAGATGCGTTTCACGGACAGTGCCGTCGGCGTGAAAGCTAGCGAGCCAATGGCCGGTCAGATCCGCCGCGTAGGCCAAAGACGCCGAGAGCATGCATATTGCTGCGATGAAGGAGTGTTTCATAGGCTGTAAAGATTCTAATCCCGCGCGCCTCCAAGCGGTTTGGCGGATTCGCGAATGACGAGCCGGGTGGGGACACGAAATTCCTTTCCCGCGAGAGTGGGGTCCGGCAACATTCCCCATAAGGCCTGAAAGGCAACTTTACCGATTTCGGTGCGTGGAACCGACACGGTGGTGAGGGCGGGTTGAGTAAACTCCGCGAACAGAATGTCATCGAAGCCGACAACCGAAAGATGAAATGGAACGCGCAGGCCGGCATCGTAAGCACGATGCAGAACGCCGATCGCAGTCAGGTCGTTCGCGGCAACAATGGCAGTGGGACGCTCGCCATTGAGCAGACTGGCGCACGCGGCGTAACCGCCCTTCACGGTGAAATCTGAATCGATGGCCTGGCTTGAATCGATGCCGAGACGCTTCACGGTCTCGACGAACGCGTGTTTGCGGCGCTGCGCCGACTTGAGGTTCAGCGGGCCACCGATGTAGGCGATTCTTCGATGGCCAAGCCTGCTCAGATATTCCAAAGCTTCGACGATGCCGTGTTCGTAATCCAGCAGGATGTTGCTGATGCCTGGGCCAACACGGCCAAGATCCAGATACACGGCGGCGATGCGGCGCTCGGCCAGCATGTCGATGATGGAAGGATCGATTTGCGAGGTAAGAATGGCGACGCCCGGAACCTGCAAGCCCATTAACCGCCGCACCGAATTGAGCGTGCGCTGCGAATCGTAATTCGTGTTCAGCACCAGCGCATCCATCTCGTGAGCGAGCGCGCCGTCCTGGAAGCCGGCGATGATATCGGGAAAGAACGGGTTGCGGACGTCGGAAACAATCAGCCCCAGAAGCGAGCTTTTGCCGCGGGCCAGATTCCGGGCGGATTGATTCTGCTGATAACCGAGTTCGCGAACGGCTTCGAGAACCCGATCCCGCGTGTGCGGGCGAGTTACGCGCGTCGCGTTGAGGACATGAGAAACGGTGGCAATGGAAACACCGGCTTTTGCGGCAACATCTTTGATGCTCGCGCCCAACTGATTCGCCTCCGAAAACGAAGTGCTGCGACCGCTGGGCAGAAGTTCATCACTGAAACGATTGGAATAACCGCTTCCTTCAGGCGCGGCTCAGCACGCACCTTGACGAACTTCGGCCAGAGTCAACGGCACGAATCAGTTTAAACGCTTACGTAATGGATTTCAATAGGTTCAGGCGGCGTGTTTTGCTGCTGTGGTGCCGCCGGGAGCCTGGCCGGAGGGGAAGTTTGCCTCGCGCGGGGGCATTCTTTGAGCCTGAGTCTGGGCATGGGCTCGCTCCAAATGGCGCTCGATGTCACGAATTGAAAATTCGAAGCCAAATTCGGCGGGATCGAACGGTTGGCCGTCGTGCCGGGCGGCCAAATAGAGATTGGCGGCTTCGGCCATCTGCTCGGTCTGGCGGCGCTGACGCTGCTGCTGGAGCAGGCGCAATTCGGCGAGCTCTTTCGCGCGGCGGCGCACCAAGCGGGATTCCTGGAGCTGCAGATTGCGAAGCTGCCTCTCATAAGCGAGAAAAGTTTGCAGCTCAATGAGGCCGGGACGCAGGGCTTCCTCGCAATCCTTGAACTCTTCCGCGAAGCGCAGATGGCCTTGCGCATAGATGGCCATCTCAAGACCGGGAATGCGCTGCAGACGCCAAACCGTATCAGCGATGGATTGGACGAGATCCCGCTCGCCCTGCCCGACGGGAGAGAACTCTTTTTCATAAGCGAGGATGTGGCGCTGGTATTCAGCGGCCTCCGCGGACGGCAGCAGAACGGTGCGGCCAGTGAGCGCGGTGGTGACGGCGTTGAGGGAAGATTTTGCTTTGCCGATGTCGGACGTGGGGCCGGTGGAGAGGCGTGAGTTGGCCTGATTGGCCGCAATTTGGGCAGCGGTCGCCATAAATGGGATTTCCTTTCCTAAAGCTGAGAAGTGAAAAGCGCCCCGGGCCGGGCGTCAGAGGGAGTGAAGCGAAGACGGACTTCGGGGGTTAGTGTATCACGGGAGATGTAGAGCGCTCGCGGCTTGGACGGGCTATAGTTTTGGTAGCGCCAGGTCTGTATGCGATTTCCAGTGGCTGTCCTGCTTGTGCTGACAGCGACCCTCTTTGCGCAGACTGGCGCGTTCAAGAGTTACCAGGAGGAGGAAACGGCCTGGTTCAAAACACATGCGGCGCTTCCGGCGAATGCCTCGCCCGAACAGCGGCTCGCGTTCGACCAGGAAGTTGCGAAAGCTTCCGCTCAGTGGGTACAGCATTGGCCAGACGACCCGCGGGCATGGGCGGCGCGACTCAGATGGCTAGCCAGACTGAAATCCACACCGGACCAGCAGTTGGAGGAGACCGGCGATACGCTTCTAAGGGTCGCAAAAGAGCACCCCTACAAAGGATTTCACTTTGTGCCATTCGAGGCCACGGTCGCCGAGATCTGGAGCGAGAGAAAGATCCGCCCGGAGCAGTGTCTTCAATTAACGCAAGAGGCCGTTCGTGAAGACAAGCGAGCGGAGAGCGACAATCCTTCTGCCGCGAGAGAGGCTATGCCGGTGGTTGCTCGGGGACTGTTCGACGCCCTCGAGCTGGAAAGGCATCTTGCTCTCCAACTGAAAAAGTTCGACATTGCGGAATCGGCTGTTGATCAAATGAGGCAGTACCTGCGACAGTCATCATCCGGAGCGTCCGGAGGATCGTGCTCGCCTGGAAGACCGGTACCTGGCAAACGCCGGCTATCAAGCGGAGGCCGAAGGCCACAAGGCGGATGCTCTTCTCTATCTCTCACAAGCGTTTCGAGAATGCCCCGACGATTCTTTTGCGCAGATTTACGCTCATCAACTCTGGAAGGAGTTAGGCGGAACCGAAGAAGGCTTCAACGCTTGGACGTCCACCATCGCGAGGATAGACCGGACGCCGCCCGCTACGAATCAAGACCGCTCGCCATGGACCGCGATAAATAAGCCGCTGACCGCGTTCCATGGAGCCGACACGAACGGCAGAGTTTGGACCATCGAGGATCTGAAAGGCAAGACGACGTTGATCAATGTTTGGGCCACATGGTGCCGTCCCTGCCAAGAAGAGCTGCCAAGTGTGCAGACCATCTTCGATCAATGGAAAGATCGTAAAGACGTGCAATTGCTGACCGTGAGCCTGGACGATGACTTTAGTTGGGTGGCCCGATTCGCGGAACGGCAGCATTACACCTTCCCAATCATCGCGATGACTTTCGAAGCTGTGGACAAGATGGTGGGAGTAGAAGGAGTACCGCGCACGTGGATTGTCGACTCCGCGGGCAGCGTTCGATTCGAGATGATCGGCTACGATCGGGCGCTCTGGCCGAAGCAGATTTTGCAGCAGTTGGAGGCGGTGAAATAGGGAGGACGACGCGGGCCGGCGTGCTCCAATTCTGGGAATCCATCAAATTCGGCCATGTTCTACAAACTGTAGGTCCGCCCTCGATGCGCGCCAATCAGAATTTGGAATAGCCGATGAGCGACCAGCTCATGCAGCGAAAGCAATTCCTTATTGGCTTTCACCACCGAGTCGACATCTTTAGGGTCTGCGCCCGCTCCGCCCGCCTTCAAAGCATCTGTCGCTTCCTTGATGATTGGGTCTGAGATTACCTCGCCGGCCATCTCCCAGAGCGTGATGAAGCGATCCACCATAGTGGGAACACTAACGGAAAAAACTCCGCGATTGCTGGCGGTCCGCGGTGGTTTGTAATCCAGATTGAAAGGACCGTTGTAATTGTGGGTGCGAAGCAGCACAAGCACGTTCAGCCAGTCCAGCGGATTAACAAGACCAATCGCAATATCGACATCGTGCTTCAGGCGATATCCGTCATTGATGTCGAAGTGAAATAGTTTGCCGCAAAGCAAGGCACGGGCCAGAGCGGCTCGCGGCGCGGCGCCCCACATCAACTCGTGCAGATATTCCGGATTCAGTCCCACCATCTCCGGATGCTTAAGAAGCCCGGAGAAGATGAAGGCCAGCATGGCATCGGAGGTGGGGAGCAAGATCTCGGCTTGCGGCTCGAACGGCTTCGCCTCCAGGCAGTGCTTCAGCGCAGGCCGACCCTTTTGTTTCGCCATCTCGATGTCCGCCTCGCACGCGGCATTCAGGCCATCCGCGAACCAGCGCAACGTTTGCGTCTCGTCGATTACGCCTTGCGTGTAATAGCCCAGCATGCCCGGCCAGTAAACGCAAAATTGCGCTCCCAATTCATGCCCGATTGCGACGACATTCGCCAACCGGCGTTTCGCGTATTCCCGAAGCTCCGGAGACTCCGCCGCCGGACCCGCCGCCCACACCGGGTGGTGAAAAGTCTCGCACGTCACCATCGAGCATTGCAGGCCGTACTTCTTCAGCGTGTCCTTGATGCGGCCGGTAATCTCTCCCTGCCGTGGAGTAAACAGGTCGTTGGTCGGGATTACATCCGTATCGTGCGTACACCAATAACCGATGCCAATGTTGCTGTATTCCTCGATGACGTCCTCGAACGTAATGGGTGACCGCACGGGAGCATGGAACACCGCTTGTCCCTGATAGGACGGCGCCCATTGCGGACCGGTGATGAAATAACGCCGCCGCACTTCCGGCGAGTAACCGCCGCCGCAGGCCTGTGTCAGACGATCGACTAGCGCGATTTGTTTGTCTTGTGGAATGCCATTCATATCGAGCCTTTAATATGGACCCGATTTTAACTGATCAGATCCAAATGGCTGCCAACCAATAGCTTCAGATGTGGAGTGCAACTGGACCACGTCCGGCTTGCCGGCCACTCGCGCGAGGGCTCGCCAATCTGAACTTGACTCGCGTAATCTCGTGGCGTAAGCTAAGAATTCTTGGTATGGGACGCAAGGCGCAAAAGAACGATTCGTTGCCCGGTTCACTGGACATGTTGATTCTGCGCACGCTGTCGCGGCGCGACCTCCATGGATACGGCATAGTCCAGTTCATTCAACAATCGTCCGACAACGAGCTCCTCGTCGAGGAGGGCTCGCTCTACCCCGCTCTCCAGCGGCTGGAGTTAAACGGCTGGATTGAGGGTGTCTGGGGCGTGACGCCGAACAACCGGCGGGCGAGGATCTACAAGATCACGGCGGCGGGCCGCAAACAGCTGGCGGTTGAAACGCGGAAGTACGCCAAACTCACGCTGGCGATCGCGCGCGTGATGGGAACGGAGTGACGGACGTGTTACGACGGCTGAGGTATTGGATAGAGAGCGCCAGGCGCGGCGAGGCGCTGCGCGAGGAAATGGAACTCCACCTGGCGGAGAAGGCTGCGGAACTGGAAGCAGATGGCATGACGCCGGAGGGCGCCCGGGCTGAGGCGCGGCGGCGATTTGGGAACGTCGGACTGAAGCACGAAGAGTCGCGGGAGATCTGGATCAAGCGGTTTTGGTCGGAGCTTGGACAGGATGTCCGTTATGGCTTTCGGACCATGGCTCGCCAACAAGGCCTTCAGCACTCTGGCCGTACTTGTTACTGGCGCTCGGCATCGGGGCCAATACTGCGATCTACAGCTTCATGGAGTCGATCCTGTTGCGCTCGCTGCCGGTGGCCGATCCCGAGGCGCTGGTGGTATTGAACTGGCATAGCGGGCCTCCCTACAACGCCAGCAAGCAATGGGCCCACGTCATGCACGGGTTACAAGGCCTTATGTGGCCGGGCAACAAAGGCGTTATGGTCAGCGGGATATTCCCGTACGCCGCCTTCGAGACGCTTCGCGCGGACAATCCCGTTTTTTCCACGCTCTTCGCATACTTCAACGGACTACACCGTAACCTCTCTATCCGCGGGCAGGCCACGACCGCCAACACGGAGTACGTCAGCGGCGAGTATTTTCGCGGCCTGCGAGTGTCGCCGGCCGCGGGACGTCTGATCGACTCCGAAGACGACCGTGCAGGCGCAGCGGCCGTCGCCGTGATCAGTTTTGCTACCAGCGAAAATCGCTTTGGCGGACCGCGGAATGCGATTGGACAATCGATTCTCGTCGACAACGTGCCCTTCACGGTGATCGGCGTCGCGCCGCCGGAATTCTTCGGAGTCGACCCAGCGGCGGCGCCGGAGGTCTACCTTCCGTTGCACACGAATCTGCTGGTAGACGGCGCCGAAGCGGCTCGCATGTATCACGACGAAAACTTTTACTGGATCGAAATGATGGGCCGCCTCCGTCCGGGCGTAAGCATGGCGCAGGCGCAGGCAGCGCTGGCTCCCCGTTTCCATCGATGGGTTGCCAGCACCGCGACGACCGACGGTGAGCGCGCCAACCTGCCCGCGCTGACGCTGAATCCCGGCGCCGCCGGTCTGGGTAGCTTGCGCCGCAGGTATTCCAAGCCTCTGTACGTGCTGCTGGCGATGGTGGCATTGATCCTGGCGATCACGTGCGCGAACATCGCCAATCTGCTGCTGGCAAGGGCCGCCGCGCGACGCAGCGAAATGGCTGTCCGGCTCAGCCTGGGAGCGGGACGGTTCCGCGTCGTGCGGCAGTTGCTTACCGAGAGTGTGATGCTGGCGTCGCTCGGCGGAGCATCTAGGAGTCGTGTTTGCGATCTGGGGCGTGCGATCGTTGACGTTTCTGCTCTCCCACGGGCAGGAGAACTTTACGCTGCGCGCGGAATTGAACTGGAGCGTGCTGGGCGTGACGGCGGCGCTCTCAGTGGTTTGCGGACTGCTATTTGGCCTCGCTCCAGCGATTCAGTCGACGCGTCCGGACGTCATGCCCGCGCTAAAGAATGGCCGCGGGGGCGGACCGCACCGCCGCGCGCAGCACGTTCTGGTGGTCGCCCAAATAGCGCTCTCTTTTGTCCTGCTGGTCGCCGCTGGTCTGTTTGTCCGGACACTCAACAAGCTGCACTCCGTCCAACTGGGATACGCCCGCCAGAACATTCTTCTGTTCTCGTTGAATGCACGCGCGGCCGGGCATCGCGACCCGGAGATCGCCACTTTTTACGAGAACCTGCGGCAGCGCTTCGAATCGATCCCCGGAGTGAGCAGCGCGACGCTTTCGCAATCCTCGATCATCAGCGCCGGCATGGCCGGCGGGACATACAGGGGGACAATCAAGATCGGCACTGTCACGGTCCAAGGCGCAGGCGTCATGGTCGCGGGACCGCGTTTCCTCACGACGATGCAGATTCCACTCCTGGCCGGGCGCGAGGTTGACGAACGCGACCGAGCGGCTTCTACGCCAGTTGCAGTCATCAGCGAGCGGCTGGCGCGGACTTACTTCGAGAACGAAAATCCGCTGGGCCGGCGCATCACGTTCGTGGACGAGAATCGCGATCTCGAAATCGTCGGCGTGTCGGGTAACGTGCGCTACGGTGGTCTGAAAGAGGACGGGAGTCCAATGACCGTGTTCGTAGCGGCCAGCCAGTTTTCTCCGGACCGAGTGACCTACGCGCTGCGCGCTGCGGGTGATCCGCTTAGCTATGTAAAGAGTGTGCATGAGATCGTGCGGCAGGCAGATTCACGCATACCCGTCACAAACGTGATCACACAGGCTGCGGAAATCGATCGGACGATCAGCCAGGAGATCACGTTCGCGAAACTATGCACGGGTTTCGCGGTTCTCGCTCTACTGATCGCGTGCGTGGGACTCTACGGGACGATGTCCTACAGCGTCGCGCGGCAGGTCGGCGAGATTGGAATCCGTATGGCGCTGGGCGCGCAACGGGGCGTAGTGCTTTGGATGGTTCTGCGCCACGTTCTCATACTGGCCGCGGTGGGGCTCGCGATCAGCGTGCCCGTCGCGTTCAGCGCGTCGCGGCTTGTTAAATCGTTTCTGTTCGAGACCCGGCCCAACGATCCGGGAACCCTGGCGCTGGCCGGTGTCGTCCTACTAAGTGCCGCGATTCTCGCTGGCTATGCGCCGGCAAGGCGAGCGTCCCGCATTGATCCGGTGGCGGCGCTGCGGCAGGAGTAGGACATACGAGCCAGCATTGGGCGCAGGCCCAACGTGTGGAAAAACTCGCCCGATACATAGTTTCGTTGCACGTACCGCAGTACCCACAAGGCCGATAGTCCCGACCCCACCCTTCATACTGAAAAAAGGGTATGTTGCAGGACGGTTCCATCGGCTCGCGGCGCTATTCATCGCTCCCTGAAGTCCATGAGAGCGTTGCTACCGCGCACGCAGGCTTCTGGAAGCGGATGCTGGCGTTTGCCGGTCCCGCCTATCTGGTCAGCGTCGGGTACATGGACCCCGGCAACTGGGCGACGGACCTGGAAGCCGGCGCCAGATTCGGATACCGCCTGTTATGGGTGCTGGTGCTATCGAACCTGATGGCACTACTGCTGCAGACGCTCAGCTCGCGGCTGGGAGTGATTACGCGGCGGGACTTGGCGCAGGCCTGCCGGGATGAATACCCCCGCGCTGTCTCTTACGTTCTGTGGATCCTTTCGGAGCTTGCCGTTGCCGCGTGCGATCTGGCTGAAGTATTGGGCGCGGCCATCGGGCTCAATCTTCTCTTTCACCTGCCGCTCTTGATTGGCGTGATTTTGACGGCCGCCGATACTCTGCTGGTCCTGTGGTTCACTCGCATGGGGATCCGCGTAATTGAAGCGTTCGTGCTTGTTCTCATCGCGAGTATGGCGGGCTGCTTCGCGTTCGAAATTTTCCTGGCGAAGCCGGATGCTGCCTCCGTCGTCACGGGCTTGCTGCCGCGCTTAAACTCGCAGAGTCTCTACATTGCGGTAGCAATCTTCGGGGCTACCGTAATGCCTCACAATTTGTATCTCCATTCGGCGCTCGTTCAGACGCGTAGGATCGGGGAAACACGGGCGAACAAGCGCAGTGCCTGCTGGTTCAATTTACTGGATTCCACCCTCGCCTTGAACGGAGCCCTGTTCGTGAATGCGGCGATTCTGATCATGGCGGCTGCCGTTTTCTTTTCCAGGCACATCATCGTTACTGAAATTCAGCAGGCGCATCAGCTCTTGGCTCCCTTGCTGGGAACAACCATGGCGAGTGTCCTGTTTGGAGCCGCGCTGCTGTGCTCCGGGCAATCCTCGACGTTAACCGGAACCATGGCCGGACAGATCGTCATGGAAGGGTTCCTGCACTTCCGTATGCAACCATGGCTGCGGCGGCTGGTCACGCGCTGTGTTGCCATCACCCCCGCTATCCTGACCATCTACTTCGCTGGCG
This sequence comes from uncultured Acidobacteriaceae bacterium, assembly GCA_963762495.1. Classification (GTDB taxonomy): domain Bacteria; phylum Acidobacteriota; class Terriglobia; order Bryobacterales; family Bryobacteraceae; genus Bog-105. Next base: position 40,852 of record CAVXKZ010000025.1, on the reverse strand, counting down.
ATGCCGCTACTTATCAACTGATCATCTTGAGCCAGGTGATCCTCAATTTGCAGCTTCCCTTCGCGGTGATCCCGCTGGTGCATTTTTCCAGCGATAAGAAGCGCATGGGCGAATTTGCAAACGGTGTCTGGCTGCAGATCGCGTCTTGGGCAACCGCGGTGTTCATTTTGGTCCTGGATGTCTGGTTGGTTATCGATCAGATCCATCATTGGGTCTCCGGCAATGGAAGTTACCGCAACCTGATTGTCGGATTGTCCACCCTGGCCGCGCTTGGTTTTGCCGTCCTGCTGGTTGTGATTACCTGCTGGCCGTGGTTCCGTAAGTGGCCCGTTCGCGCCGAGCCGGTCGCTGTTCATGAGCCGGCCGATACGCCCGTGGTTTGGAGTTCCCGCTCCTATTCGAGCATTCTGGTTCCACTGGACCACACCGCCGCCGATCATGAGGCGCTAAGCAATGCGCTGGCCTTGGCAAACACGCACAACGCGCGCATTATTTTGCTGCACGTGGAAGAAGGCGTGACCAGCCGGATGTTCGGCTCGCTCTCTTCTACTGCGGAGATCACCGAAGGCCAGGACTACATGGCTGAAATCGCCGATTCGCTTCGCAACCAGGGAATCGCGGTGGAGACGATGGTGCGGCACGGGAACCCGGTCGAAGAGATCGCGGCGGCGGTTCAGGAAAGCCACCCGGATCTTCTGGTGATGGCCTCGCACGGACATAGAGGCATCAAAGACCTGATTTTCGGCACCACCATCAATTCGGTGCGGCACCGTGTGAAGACTTCCATGTTGATCGTCCGCAAATCGTAAATGAAAATAGCTCAAGCATGACTGATCTGACAAGCGGAAGGATTCTGGTTACAGGCGGGGCCGGGTTCATCGGAAGCGCCGTGGTGTGGGAGTTAAATCGCCGTGGCGTCACCAACATCCTGATCACCGACATCCTGGGGAAGGATGAGAAGTGGAAGAATCTGGCGCCCCTGAAATTTGCCGATTATCTGGAAGCTGATGATTTTCTGGCGCGGTTAAAGGCATCCCCGCATGCCTTCAGCAATGTGCGGACTGTGTTTCACCTGGGCGGGTGTTCGTCGACAACCGAAACCGATGCCTCGTATCTGATCCGGAACAACTACGAATACACGAAAACTCTGGCGCAATTCGCGCTGGATGGCGGACGCAGATTTGTGTATGCCTCGTCTGCCGCGACATATGGGGGCATTGCCGCTGGCTTGCCGGAGACAGTCGAATTATCCGATCTACGGCCCCTGAACATGTATGGCTACTCGAAACACATGTTCGATGTCTATGCCAAGCAGTGCGGGATGCTGCCGCATATAACGGGCCTGAAATACTTTAATGTTTTCGGACCGAACGAGCATCACAAGGGAGACATGAAAAGCGTGGTGCACAAGGCCTTTCACCAGATTCGCGAGACTGGCGTCGCCGAGCTCTTCAAAAGCTACCGGCCGGAATTTCCGGATGGCGAACAGCGGCGGGATTTCCTGTATGTGAAAGATGCGGTGGCCGCGACGGTTTTCCTGACTGAGCGCGTCGATGGAGGCGGGCTCTTTAATATCGGCTCCGGCGAGCCGAATACCTGGTTATCTCTGGTCAGAGCGATCTTTGAATCTCTCGGGAAAGAGCCGCGCATTGAGTTCATCGATATGCCCGAGCATCTACGCGAAAAATATCAGTACTTCACTTGCGCGCACATCGCGAAGTTGCGCGCTGCCGGATTCACGCAGGCAATGACGCCGCTGCACGATGCCATTTACGACTACGTGGCCCGTTATCTGGTACCGAGCCGCCATTTAGGCGACCAGCCAAAGCAGGGGCAATAGGACATCGCGTACCGCTCGGCGCAGACCCCGCAAATCACCTTCGGAGAGAGACCTTTCCAGGGACTCGGCCGGGGTTTAACTCGCCTGTTCGATCTAAGTTCAGCTCTCATGCCAGCACCCCTTCTGTGGGCTCATACTGATCCGTCATTTTGAGTCCGGGCGCAATTTTCGCCGCCTCCGACAAGAATCGCCGGGCCACGCGGTGCATCTCAAACTCCTGAACGTCGCGATGGCCGCACGACCCCAGAGAATTGCGCAGATCCGGATCGCGATAGAGACGAAGGATCCCCTCAGCGAGCCCCTCCGGGTTTTCGGGCTCTACCAGAACGCCGTTGCGCACTACCTCGGGCACCGCGGCAGCGCGCGCTGCGACAATCGGTTTCCCGGCAGCCAGCGCTTCGAGAAACACAATACCGAAGCCTTCCTGGATACTAGGCAAGCAAAAGAGATCCGCGCGATTATATTCCGCAGCCAGCATGGGCATGCTCACATCCCCGAGCCAGCGTACGATTCGCTCGAGATTCAGATCAAGACACATTTGCGCGAGTCTCTTGTGCTCTGGGCCGTTCCCGACAATTCGAATCTCGAGTTGCGGAATACGATTCCGCAGCAGAGCGCCAGCCCGGAGCAGGACATCCAGGCGCTTGCGGGGATAGAAGCGGCATACCGATAAGACAGTGAATTTTTGCGGATCCGGAACAGCCGGATTGGCACTGAATAAGTTCCCCCAGGCATCCAAATCGATCAATTCCGGCACTACTACCGCCCGGGTTATGCCGTAGAGTTCCTGAAGACGTGCTGCGCAGTAATTGCTGATGGTAATGACCAGGTCGGCACGCCTGGCATGTTTAGCCTCCAGCCGGGCTTGCAGCGCCATGCTGGCTCGAGTAGCGCCGCGCTCGAAGCGGACGGCGTCGCCCAACACTCCCTTGATACAGGCGATATGCGGGGGCGAATTCCGCTTTCCCGCGATTGCGTAGCCATCCGCGTCAATTCCGACCGTCGCGTCACCGCTAAAGTCCCGATATCGCAGCGTCTCATTGAATAGTATGCGCGTCGCCGCGTAGACCGGCATGCGGACGCGGGGCGTAACCATTGCGACATGGATCCCAAGCTTGCGAAGCGCTTCGATCAATGTCCGCGTACCGACGTAGCACCCGCTCCCTCGCCGCACATCCAAGGGAATCGCTGTTAGGAATTGGAGCAGGCTCACGTATCAGATCCAGAGCGTCGGGCAGACGATTCGGTCATGTGTGTTGGCTTCCCGGGCTGTTCTTGGTGAACGATTTTACCGTTCCCGGAGCGGCCACACGCAGGGGAGACGGCAAAAACCCTGCTACACACCGAATCATTCGCCCGTCGCTCTTACAACCGCCTTCGCTTTCCTGCCGCCGTCCTCCTTCGGTCCGCGATTCAGAGACGGTAAACAGCAAAACCCGCTCTTAGGTTCATTGAAAGACGCTCCCGGCGTGCCAACTGTTTCAAGTAACAGCCAATGCGTGAACGCACGGATGTATCCTCGTGACGTGCATACGTATCGAATGGTTGTTTTGGGCGGCGGGATGGTGGCAGGATATGCCGCCAAAGAGTTTGTCGAATACGGTCTCAAACCGGGAGAACTGGGCATCGTTTCGGCGGACAGCGCGCTTCCCTATGAGCGCCCACCGCTCTCCAAAACCTTTCTGGCTGGGAAGGATAACGAGCAGACGATATTAATCAACACCGAAAGCTTCTATCGAGAGCACGGTATCGGTATCCACCTAAATAGTGAGATCGATCGAATCGATATTGCCGGTAAGCGTTTAATAGAGCGTGGCGGCGAGGAATTTCGGTTCGAAAAATTGATTCTCGCAACCGGCGCCCGCCCTCGTTTGCTCGAAGTGCCCGGCGCGGATCGCGAACACGTGCTCTATTTGCGCTCTATGAGCGATTCGGCGCGTTTGCGGGATGCGCTCAAGACTGCGAGAAAAGTGGTTATACTCGGCGGCGGGTTTACAGGCATGGAAGTGGCATCGCAAAGCGCTCAGCAGGGCCGCGACACAACGATGGTGTTCCCGCAGGATCGGGTATGGAAGAGCTTTTTCACGCCTGAGATGTCACAGTTTTTTCAGAAGTACTACAAAGATCGTGGCGTTGGTTTCTTCCCGGAAGCAAAAGTTGAAGAAATCGGCGCCAACAGCGTATCGCTATCCACGGGCAAGAAGCTGGATGCGGACTTAATTGTGGCTGGCATCGGAGTGACGCCGGTCGCAGAAATCGCCCGGGCGGCGGGGTTAAAGGTTGAGAACGGAATCGTGGTGAACGAGTTTCTAAAGACCGACTCGGCCGAGGTGTATGCAGCCGGCGACGTCGCGAACTACCAAGATGTGATCTTTGGAAAACAACGCCGCATCGAACATTGGGACAACGCGGTGAAACAGGGGCAGCACCTCGCCCGGCACCTGTCCGGTCAATCGGAGCCTTTTAAAAACATTCCTTACTTTTTTTCGGATGTGTTCGATTTGTCCTATGAATTCTGGGGTGATACGGAAGGCGCGGAGCGAACCGAATACCGAGGTGATGTAAATTCGTCGAGCTTCAGTACATGGTGGCTAAAGGGCGACAAGGTGATCGCAGCCTTTGCGATGAACCGGCCTGATTCCGAACGCGAGCAAGCGAGCCAGCTTTTGCTTGCTTAGCCCACGCTAGAAGCCGCGCTCCATCGGCATAGCTAACGGCGGTTCAACAAGAAAATCGGCGTCGCGGATCTCCAGGAGAGCGGCGCGAATGGCCTGTTCCTGAGCCGGCTCGGTGGTAACGACAAAGGGCAGATCGCGCCAGTCTTCGCGGGGAAGTTGGAGCACGGCATCGATACCGATTTGGTGCTTCGCCAGAATTGTCGCCAGAGTGGCGATGATGCCCGCCTTATCTTCGACTCGAAAGCGCAGAAAGTACGGCAGCTTTTGGGTCGGGACCGGCAGCGGTTTGTATTCGCCCAAACGCTCATGCGCGAAGGGGCTGACGCGCCCGGGGCTGCCGAAACGGATTTCGCGGGCAACTCGCATCAGATCACTCACTACGGCAACACCGGTTGGCTTCGAACCCGCCCCGCGGCCGTAGTAAAAAGTATCCTCGCCGTACGCGCCGCGTATCCAAATGGCGTTGTAAGCGCCTTGGACCTGGGCAAGGATCGCCGATTGCGGGATGAGACTTGGGCGCACGGAGAGAAGCAGACCTTCGTCGCTCTGGCGAGCCAGACAGAGCAAGCGAATGGTGTGCTTTAACTGGTGGGCATATTCGAAATCGACCGGCATAATGCGGCGAATCCCCTCCGTGTAGATGTCGGCTGGGGTAAGTTTCTCGCCGAACGCCAGCGCCGCAAGAATGGCGAGCTTGGAACGCGCGTCGAGTCCGTCGACATCAGCCGAGGGATCGGCCTCGGCGTAGCCCAATTGCTGCGCTTCGGCCAAGACAGATTCAAATTTGGCGTTACTCTTCTCAATCTCAGTAAGGATAAAGTTGCTGGTACCGTTCAGGATCCCGTAAAGTTCGATCACCCGGTCGCCGGCGATGCCTTCGCGCAAAACCGTGTGAATGGGAATGCCGCCCGCTACGCTTGCCTCCATCGCAAGGTTGACGCCGTTTTGGTTGGCGAGAGCCCAGAACTCGGCCCCGCGAAGCGCCATCAGCTCTTTATTGGCAGTGACAACTGACTTGCGCTGGCGCAACGCCTCTTCAATAACGTGCGCCGCGGTTGCCGTGCCACCGATTACTTCAAGTACGATATCGATCCCCGGATCACGGACGATGTCCCGCCAATCCGTGGTGCGCACCGGAGGTTCCGGGGTAGCCAGGAGCTTCTTCTGATGAACATTGCGGCTGCAGACCGCCTTGACCTTGAGCGCAAACCCGAGCTTCTCGCCGATTCGCGCGGCGTTCTCGGTGAGGATCTGCAAAGCACCGAGCCCCACGTTGCCGAGCCCGACCACGCCGACGGTTACTTCCACGAAACAGTGCTCCGAGGCAAGGTTCGGGTCATCATAAGTGGCTTATGATAGCAACCAGATGAGAGGCACACGTCGTTTCGCCTTGTTATCGCTGCTTGGCTCCGCGGCGCTGGCGGCCGGACAACAAGAGATCCCGAACCCCAACGAGCACAGGCTCGGTTTTCCCGAGCCCGATGAGGATAAGCGGCTTCCGAACGGTAAGTCGCAAAAAGACGCTATAGCAAAGGAACAGCACGAACAATCTTTAAAGGATGCAAACGATCTGGTCACGATGGCGGAACAGCTTCGCGACGAGCTGCAAAAAGCGGGCGATTTCGTCGTGCCTGCCGGGTCGGTAAAAAAGACGGAGCAAATCGAGAAACTTGCCAAAAAGATTCGAGGCCGTTTGCAGCTTTGATTCTCCGCGCTCCGGGTGAACGCGGAAGAGTCTGCATGCTAATCTGGCGTGACAGCGGCGCTCCCAACCTCCATGGTTACTGTTCGGGATAAAAAGCAGTTGATGAGTTCGTCTGAGATTGACCGCACCCTGGTTCGTCTCGCGCATGAGGTATTGGAAAAAACGGACGATCTGGACAGGCTGGCCTTTGTCGGAATCAAACGGCGCGGAGTTCCTTTGGCACAGCGACTCGCTGCAAAGATCGCGAGCTTGGAAGCGCTCACGATTCCGGTCGGTGTTCTGGACATCAACCTTTACCGGGACGACCTCTCGACAGTCGGCGACGCGCCGATTTTTCGCGCCAAACAGATTGACTTTCCTGTAACGGGAAAAGATGTCGTGCTCATGGACGATGTTCTCTATACCGGCCGCACGATCCGCTCGGCGCTCGATGCGCTGTTCGATCACGGGCGGCCCTCGCGAGTACAACTGTTGGTACTGATTGACCGCGGCCACCGGGAATTGCCCATTGAGGCGCGCTATGTCGGGCGAATGGTGCAGACCAGCAGCAACGAGATCATTGAGGTCAAATTGCAGGAGATCGACAGCCAGGAAAAAGTCATGCTGGTGGAGCGCGTAGAAAATCCGTCCGCCGCGCAGACGGCGGGCTAGTCTGGCATGAGCAAAGGCCTGCTCGACATTGAGTCGCTTCCGCGGCATGATATCGATGCCATCCTGACACGCTCGAAAGACTTTCAGCCGGAGCCGGGACAAACATTCAAACGGTTTGAGATCCTGAAGGGCCGGAGCATCGTAAATCTGTTCTTTGAAGCCTCCACCCGTACGCGGACGAGCTTCGAGATCGCGGCCAAACGGCTGGGGGCCGACACTGTCTCGATCACCGCATCCGGTTCGAGCGTGTCGAAGGGCGAGTCGCTGGTAGATACTCTGAACACGCTGGGAGCGATGCGGCCGGATGCAATAGTCATGCGGCACTCGGCTTCCGGCGCACCACTTTTCCTATCGCGCTATCTTCCGATTCCGATCGTGAATGCCGGCGATGGAACACATGAGCATCCTACTCAGGCGCTGCTGGATGCGCGCACGATTCTCGACCGCCGAGGGACCCTGGAAGGGCTGCGCGTAGCCATCATTGGGGATATTGCGCACAGCCGCGTCGCGCGTTCCAATATTTTTCTGCTCTCAAAATATGGCGTGCAGGTTGTCCTTTGTGGACCGGCCTCGCTTCTGCCGCGTGAAATTGGGCAGATTGCGCCTGGCGTTTCGCTGACCAACGATATAGAGGCCGCGATTCGAGACGCGGATGTGATCATGATGCTGCGTGTTCAATTGGAGCGGCAGCATGAGGCAGCTTTTCCGGCGAATGAATACTTCCACTTTTTTGGCTTGCGGCCGGAACACCTTGAACTGGCGAAACCGGACGTGGTGGTGATGCATCCGGGGCCGATTAACCGAGGCCGCGAAATCTCGTCGGAGGTTGCGGATTCCCAGCGGTCCGCCATTCTGAATCAGGTAGAGAACGGGATAGCGGTCCGTATGGCCGTTCTAGAGAGAGTGCTGGCCGCGTGAGCAGGCTCGTTATCAAGAATGGACGGGTGGTAGATCCATCGCAGGATCTCGATCAGGTACGCGATGTAGCCATCGAGGACGGAATCATTAAAGCGCTTGCGAATGACGTTGATGCAACCGGGGCCGAGGTATTCGATGCGTCCGGCCTGGTAGTCGCCCCAGGATTTATCGATATGCACGTTCACCTGCGCGAACCAGGGTTCGAGCATGCAGAGACCATTGAAACCGGGTCGAAAGCCGCCGCCGCAGGCGGGTTCACCTCCATTTGCTGCATGCCGAACACGCAGCCCGTTAACGACAATGCGACCGTAACAAGCTACGTCGTCGATCGGGCGCGCCGCCATGCTGTCGTGAATGTATACCCGATTGGAGCCATCACCAAGAACAGCGCAGGCGAGGAATTGGCGGCAATTGCTTCCATGAAGCAGGCGGGTATCGTGGCAGTTTCAGACGATGGCAAACCGGTGATGAATGCGCGCTTGGTGCGACGAGCGATGGAATTTGCACGCGCGCTCGATTTGCCGCTGATCGAACATTGTGAGGATCTGCATCTGAGCGCGGGGGGCGATATGCATGAAGGCCTGCAGTCCACCCGGCTGGGTCTCCGAGGGATTCCTCGAAGCTCAGAGGACGTGATGGTGGCGCGCGATCTGATTTTGGCAGAGGTAACCGGCGCGCGCTACCATGTGGCGCACATCTCATCCCGGCACTCGGTGGAAATGGTTGCTCGCGCGAAGCAGCGCGGATTAAAGGTTACTTCGGAAGCGACACCGCACCATTTCGTGCTCGCGGATGCGGACATGCGGCCCTATGACAGTAACTACAAGATGAAACCTCCATTGCGCGAGAGAGAGGACGTGGAAGCAGTCACTAAGGGCCTTGGCGATGGCGTGATTGATGCCATTGCGACCGATCATGCGCCTCATCCCGGAGCGGAAAAAATGCAGGAATTCGAGCGCTGCCCATTCGGGATCATCGGATTGGAGACGGCGGTTGGATTGGCGCTCGAACGTTTGTATCATTCGGGGAAACTCAACTTGTCGCGGTTCGTGCAATTGTTCACGGCGAACCCGGCGCGCATCCTTTCGCTCGATCGAGGCACATTGCGGCTCGGCTCAACCGCCGACCTGACCATCTTCGGGCTCGATCATGAATGGACTTACGACGTGAATCGCTCGCCATCCAAGAGCCGGAACACACCTTTCAACGGATACAAATTTCGGGGTGGGCCAATCGCGACTGTTGTTGCCGGACGAATTGTCTGGCGAACCGGCGACTAAGGTTCGTTCGCAGCGCGCACGGCGGAGGCGAGTTTCAGTTCTTCTTCATCGCTAACGGTGCGCAGATCGAGGAGGATCTGGTCGTGCTCGATTCGAGCAATCACCGGCGTCGCCGCTCCACGCAGCCTCCGTTCAAAGGAAACGGGGTCCGGAATGGAAAGCGCAATGACCCATGTCCGCAATCGCTGATCTGGAGTGGAACCGCCTCCGATCGCCGATTCCGATTCACGGATCGCAGTGGCGATTGGGTGTAGTGCGTTGGCAACTCGCTGAGCGCGTGCGCGAATTTCATCCCCGCTCTGAAAGATCATCCGAAGCGCCGGAATTGCCTGCCAGTTCCGGCGAAGGACGTGGTTCAGAGTGACTTGAAGCGCCTGCAGGGTGAGTTTGTCGACTCGAAAGACGCGGTACATCGGATTGCGGCGAATACGGCGGAGGAGTTCCGCGTCGCCTGCGATAATGCCCGCTTGCGGACCGCCGAGGAGTTTGTCACAACTGAATGAGACCAGACTCGCGCCTGCCTCCAGGCTGTCCGTTACGAGAGGCTCGTTGATCCCCACGGAACTCAGGTCAGCCAAGCAACCGCTCCCCAGATCTTCATAGAGCGGAACGTTATGCTCGCGAGCGAGCAAGGCAAGGTCCTTCAACTCGGGCCGGGCAGTGAACCCCGTCACACGAAAGTTTGAAGGATGCACGCGCAGAATCAGGCGAGTACGTTCCGTAATGGCGTTCTTGTAGTCTTCCAGGCGAGTGCGGTTGGTGGTGCCGGTTTCCCGCAGGATTGCACCCGATCGCACCATAATCTCCGGGATGCGGAAGCCATCGCCAATCTCGATCAGTTCTCCTCGGGAAACGACCACTTCCTGTCCCGCGGCAATTTCGTTAAGCACCAGATAAACGGCGGCGGCGTTATTGTTGACGACGATACCTGGAACTCCTAGAAGGTCTTCGAGCAATGGCGCGATATGCGAATCGCGCTTGCCGCGCTTGCCGCCTTCGAGATCGTATTCAAGATTCGAGTAGCCCGCGAGCGGCTCGAACATGGGGAGCGGGGCGCGGCCCAGATTCGTGTGCAGAATCACTCCCGTTGCATTGATTACGGAGCGAAGTGAGGGCTTTGCCAGGGTGTTGAGCCGGTCCAGAACGGCATCTTCGATGTTGATATCGGCCGCCTGTCCCGCTTTGATCGCCTCCCGAAACTCGGCGAGAACGGCACGGATCTGGCCCGTAATCACGTCGGCGGGAAACCCATTGATGGGGTTCAGATTGCGCAAGATCTGGTCAACGGAAGGGATGTCTCTGAGATTCATTTACGCGATCGCACGCTGGGCCAGAGCCTGCTTCAGATACTTGCCTGTATACGACTCGGGATTGGCGGCGATCGCTTCGGGCGTGCCTTGCGCCACGATACGGCCACCCGCTTCCCCGCCCTCGGGTCCAAGATCGATGATCCAGTCGGCGGCCTGGATGAGATCCAGGTTGTGCTCAATGACCAGGACACTGCCGCCGTTGTGCATGAGCCGTTCGAACGATTGCAGAAGCTTAGAAATGTCTTCGAAGTGAAGGCCCGTGGTGGGCTCATCGAAGAGAAACAGAGTACCCTGGCAGCTCGCCTGGGCCAGATGAGCTGCTAATTTCACGCGCTGCGCCTCGCCGCCGCTGAGCGTGGTTGCCGATTGACCGAGACGCAAGTAACCAAGCCCGACATCCTGAAGTACCTTCAACCGGGTGGCGAGACGAGATGTATCGGCAAAAAACGAAAGAGCCTCACGAACGGTAAGCTGCAGAACTTCGTGAACGTTCAGTCCCTTGTATCGAATGTCCAGCACGCTCTGCTTATACCGCGTACCTTTGCAATCTTCGCAGACTAGCTCCACGTCGGCCAGGAATTGCATTTCGACCGTGACCGTGCCGTCGCCCTGGCACGTCTCACAACGGCCACCGGGAACGTTAAACGAAAAATGGCCGGCTGTGTAGCCGTGGCGCTGCGATTCTGGAGTGCAGGCAAAAAGATCGCGGATGAGGTCGAAAGCCTTGACATACGTAACAGGATTGGACCGCGGCGTGCGGCCAATTGGCGACTGGTCTACCATCACGACGCTAGTCAGCAGGTCGGCACGCTCGACGCGCTTAAGCGGTAGCTTGCGGGCAGTTGACTCTACGCCCACCGCCGGTTCCTGCGAAGCTTTACGTTCCTTGTTGACCTCGAGATCGAGAGCTTTGTAAATGACCTCATGCACGAGGCTGGATTTGCCGGAGCCGGAGACGCCGGTAACAGCGACCATCACGCCAAGCGGAATTTCGACATCTACGTTCTTGAGGTTGTTGGCGCGAGCGCCGAGAAACCGGATGGTGCGTTTAGGATTCAGTTTGCGATGCTCGAGCGCGCGCCTGACGCCCACTTCCCCACGCAGATAGCGTCCGGTGAGCGATTGAGAATGGCTTTGCGTGAGCTCCTCGAAACTGCCAGAGAAAATAACGCGACCGCCGTTTTCACCGGCGCCGGGTCCGAGGTCGATGACGTGGTCCGCTTCAGCCATGATTTCGGGATCGTGCTCCACAACAATGACCGTGTTCCCCAGGTCGCGCAGGTCTTTCAGGATGCGCATCAGCCGAGCCGTATCCCGGCTGTGGAGCCCTATGGAAGGCTCATCGAGAACGTAGATAGCGCCCACCAGTCGCGAGCCGAGACAAGTAGCAAGCTGGATGCGCTGAGCTTCACCACCCGAAAGAGTTGCCGAGAGGCGGTTTAGCGTCAGATATTCCAGCCCTACGTCGTTCAGAAACTTGCAGCGCTGGCGAATCTCATCGAGAACGCGATCGGCAATCTCCGATTCTTCAGGACTGAGCTCGAGCGTGTCGAAAAATTCTTGTGCGCGTGCGATGTTCATGCCCGAAACCTGGGCAATGTTGTAATCCCCCAACTTGACCCACAACGCTTCGGGACGGAGGCGCGCGCCGCGGCACGCTGAACACTCCGTGTAAGCGCGATACCGGCTCATGAACACCCGTACGTGAACTTTGTATTTTTTCTTCTCGACCTCGGCGAAGAACCGCTGGACATGAGCGCGGATGAACTCCTTCTCCTGGGCCCTGAGATCCGCGTAGGGAGTGTTCAAACGGACTCTGTCGCGGGTTTTGCGGAGAAAAAATTCATCGTAATACCAGCTATACTGCGGCTTCGTCCAGGGATCGACTGCGCCTTCCTCGAGCGACAGCGTGGGGTCCGGAATAACGAGATCGAAGTCATAATCAATGGTGTTGCCGAAGCCCTGGCAAACTGGACAGGCGCCGATCGGACTATTGAAACTGAAGAGCGTGGGTTCGGAAGGCGCAGCGACAAGGCCGCACACTTTGCAAGCGAACTTCTCACTGAAATACCGCGTGACCGGATCCGCAACCGCAGCTTGCTCAAAGAAGATATCGCCCGTCTCGCGATAACAGATTTCAACCGTGTCGACAATTCTCTGGTGCGAATCGGGACGGATCACGATGCGATCGGCAAGCACATACACTGGCTTGGCGAAATCGATTTCGAGCAGCGACTCAGGCGTGGAAAACTCGAATGTTCGCCCGCCTTGAAAAAGACGGCCAAAACCTTTCTTTCGGAGATCGAACAGGCGATCACGAAGCGCGCCCGCGTTGTTGTCTTCGACCTTCACCGGAAAGAGAGCATACCAGCGCGAATCTTCGGGCTCTTGCAGCATCGTTTCGGCGACTTGATCGACCGTATCGCGCTGGATACGAGTGCCGTCTTTGGGACAATAAATGCGACCGGCACGTGCCCAGAGAAGACGCATAAAGTCGTACAGTTCCGTGGCAGTCGCCACTGTCGAACGCGGATTGCGAGTCTGATTTTTCTGCCGTATCGCAATGGGAGGAGCAATGCCCAAGATCTCGTCAACATCGGGCTTTTCCATCCGTTCCAGAAACTGGCGCGCATAGGCGGAGAGCGACTCTACATAGCGCCGCTGGCCTTCGGCATAAATGGTGTCGAACGCGAGCGAAGACTTGCCGGAACCGGAAACGCCCGTGACAACTGTTAATTTGTTATGCGGGATATCGAGACTGATGTTCTTGAGATTGTGAACCCGCGCGCCATGAATGGCGAGAACGGGCCGGGCGGCCATGGCAACGTCCTCGGAAGCGACGGCTTCACAGGACGGTAAGCTGGAAATTTCCGGCATTGCAGACGGTCGAGGAGGCTTTTGCGACGCGATTCAAGCGACGCCAGAGCTCAACGGGAAGTGGGAGTTCTTTCACCAGTATAGGATGCCGAAGAGGGATTGCCGATTCTAGACGGAATGCTGTCCAAAAATCAAACCCGGCTTTTTCAACGCGACCTGCTCGCCTGGTTCGATGGGCATCGGAGGAATCTGCCGTGGCGCCGCACGCGGGATCCGTATGCCATCTGGGTTTCGGAGATCATGCTGCAGCAGACGCGTGTGGCAGCGGCAATTCCTTACTTTGAACGCTTTCTCGGCCGCTTTCCGAATTTCGAGGCATTGGCGAACGCGCCGGAATCGGAAATTCTGGCGTTTTGGGCGGGTCTTGGCTACTATTACCGCGCACGCAATCTTCAGAAAGCGGCGCGCTTGATGAAACAGCGCGGCGCATTTCCCGACACGCACAGGGAGATTCGAGCATTACCCGGAATCGGCGACTACACGGCGGCGGCGGTAGCCAGCATCGCGTTTGACCTGCCACATGCCGCTGTCGACGGTAATGTGCTTCGGGTTCTGACCAGAGTGTACGACGATACCGCGGACATAGCATCAACGCGAGGACGGAAGCATATAGCGGAATTGGCCGCCGCAGTGCTAGATCGATTCTCGACCCGGAGACTTCAATCAGGCCCTGATGGAATTGGGGGCGACGGTGTGCCTTCCCAGGAATCCACAGTGTTTGGTCTGTCCAGTTAGCGGATTCTGCCAAGCGCGAAAACGGGGAAAGCAGGATCTTAGGCCCATTAAGCTGATGAAGACGAAGAGCGTTGAGGAAGAACGCGTCGTGTTCTGGATTGAGGAGGCGGGCCAATTACTGGTGTGGCAGCGGCCCGAAAGCTCGCGCTTGATGCCCGGTTTCTGGGAACTGCCCGAGCGCTCGGAACTGCCAGCGGCGGCGGTCGGAGAGAGTTTCGGTCGCTTCAGGCACAGCATCACTTTTCGGAACTATCGTTTCGAGGTTAGGCAAGCCCAGGCGCAAGGCGAGCTGGGTATTTGCTCTTGGGTTCGGATGGATGCGCTGTCCGGATTGCCCGCTAGTACAGTTCTGAAAAAGGCCACCCGGGTAATGCTCAAAGCGGGAAAAGCGCGAGGAACGGCGCGATCAAGCGCTGCGTCCCGCTGAATAGCGAAAACTGATCCTGCATTTTCGCGATTAGAATGGAGCTTAAGGGGTTTTCTAAATGATCAAACGCGTGGTCTTGCTGTGCATGTCCGCCGCTACCGCAGCCGTGCTATTTGGCCAGGAACCCCCGACAGCGCCGCAGCCCACTGCGCAATCCGAAGGCGGGTTTAAGCAGCGCGAGGTTCCACCGAGGGGCGGGACGTATCAGGTGATACCGGGAACACACATCCTGCTCAACATGATCAATAGCGTCAGCACCAGGCAGGCTGTAGTGGGCGATCGGATCTACCTTGAAACTGCCTTCCCGGTAATGGCGAGCGGACGCATCGTCATTCCGCAGGGAAGCTGGGTGACGGGTACGGTCACAGAGGTGAAGCGGCCGGGACGCGTGAAAGGCCGCGGAGAACTGCAGGTGCGCTTCGATTCACTCACCTTGCCGAACGGCGTGACACGGGATTTCCGGTCGGATCTGGGATCCGTCGACCCGCGCGACAATGAGACCCTGAAGCGGGAAAACAGCGCAATCAAGGGACCCGGTAACAAAGCCGGGGATTTGGGAACCGTGGCGGAGACAACTACCGCGGGAACGGTTATTGGCTCGGGGATCGGCGCGGCCGCGGGGAATGTAGCGAGAGGCGCTGGGATGGGAGTCGGGGCCGGCGCGGCCGCAGGTTTGCTCGGCGTGCTGATGACGCGCGGTCCGGACGCCACCTTGAGTAAGGGATCGACGGTGGAAATGGTGCTCGATCGGCCGATCACCTTCGACGGTTCGGATCTCGACTTCGGCAATGCTCCGCCGCGCGCCACACTGAGCGAAGGCGGCGGCACGCAGCGTCAACCACAGCGGCGAGGTTTAGCGCCCCGCATTCCTTACTGAAGAAGGAGTCAGGGCCGGAAGATCGGAATGAAGCCTACGGGGCGCGGATCTCCAGGAGAGTTTCAAGACGGCGATGCAATCGAGATCCCCATCACCGATATTTTCGACCTGCACACCATCGCTCCTCGGGATACAAAGGCGGCGATTGAGGCTTATCTGGAAGAAGCGCACCGGCTCGGATTCACTGCGTTACGAATCATTCACGGGCGCGGAATTGGAGCACAGCGGGAAATGGTGCGATCGCTCCTTGAAAAGACGCCGTATGTTCTAGCTTTTGGCGATGCTCCAGCCGAGGCCGGCGGTTGGGGTGCAACGATAATTACGCTAGCCCCGCCCGAGCCGGACGCCACAGCGTAAATTAGAGCGACAGCGGCTGGTTCCAGAAGGGTCCGAATGCGATTTCGTTCAGCGGCTTGCGCTGGCGGCGAGCGATCTCGGCCGCGCGATGTTTTTCGTTCGTGAGCTTGTCCGGAGAGTCTTGATAGCCCAGCGCGACGGCAGCACCCAAATCATAGTCGGCCGGAATACCGAGCACTTCGTGCGCTCGTTCGCGATCAAAACCAGCCATTCCATGCGCCCGCAGCCCGAGGGCGTTTGCCTGAAGAAACAAATGAGCCAGCGCGGCCCCGGTGTCGTGCAGCGCGTAAACATTTGGCGCGCCGTTATGCGAAAAATTCTTCTTCGCCGCCATGATGATCAGGACGGGCGCCGTTCTCGCCCACTCCTGGTTGAATGGGACGAGCAAGCTGAGCATTTTCAGATAGGCTTCGCCGTCTCCTTTTCTCGCAATCAGAAATCTCCAAGGCTGTTCGTTATTTGAAGATGCGGCCCAGCGGGCGGCCTCGAGAACAGTTCTAAGATCCTGATCAGAAACCGGACGGTCTGAAAACGAGCGCGGACTCCAGCGGGTCCGAATCAGCTCGTGAACGGCCGGCAGCGTCTCGGCGTCCTTTTGAGAATCCGTGAAATCAGATACGATCGTGCTCAAGCAATTGCCTCCATGATCGCCCTTGATGCGCGATCACTATCTATCTCGATGCACGAGCATCCAGTCTGGATGCGAAACGAAGCCAAGGCTATTCGGCGGTTTGGGCGGGGACCTCTTCTTCCTCGCTCGATTCGGTTTCCGCCGCGGTGCCGTCGCCGGCGTAATAATAGTCGTGATAATAGGAGTACTTGCTGTATAGTTCGCCGCGGCGAGCGCCATTTACAACTACGCCGAGAATGTTGTTTTCACAAAGCGATTGCATAGCGCGGGTTACTGAATCGAAAGTCGTATTACCGATCCGGACCACCAGAATCGTGCCATCGCAAATTGTGGCCAGCAGGTTGGCATCTGCCGCAAACAGCAACGGGGGGCTATCCAGAATGACCCAATCGAAGTGATCGCGCAAACCGTGGATGAGCGCGGTGGTTTCCTTCAGATTGAGCAACTCGAGCGGATTAGCAACCGGTTCTCCAGCGGTGATGACATACAGGTTGCTATCGCCCACCTTCGTGAACAGATCCGCCAGACGCGCCTTACCCAGGAGATAGTCGGTAATACCGGGCGACGAAGGAAGACGGAAAACCTTGTCCATGCTGGGACGGCGAAAGTCGAAGTCGGCAAGAAGAACTCGCTTATCCGCGAGCTGTGATTGCGCGATAGCAAGATTGCTGGCGGTAAAGGATTTGCCTTCAGCCGGAGACCCGCTGGTGACCACAAGCGTATGAAGCGGCTGCAGCGTCTGCAGATGGTTCAACCGCGTACGGAGACTGCGGAACTCCTCGGCGGGAGCTTCTCGCGGTTTAGCCGGGTTGATAAGGAGCGCGCTAGCTAACGGATCGTATGGCACTTGCCGCGCGTTCTTTATGATCTCGTCAAGCCGAAAGAGGTCTTCAGGGTCCACCGGTGCCGCGGAAGCGACTGCGACGGCGGCTGCGCCAGGGACATTCGCTTCGCCAACCATCGACGTTTCGTTTTGGCCGGACGACAAATTGCTTGTCGTTACGGGCGGCGGCGGCTGCAAAGGTCTTGCGGCTTGCGGGTTTTCCTGCGCGGCTTTACGCAGCGCGTCGTGAACACGGCTCATTTTTTATGCCCCATTTAAGTAGTAGTGCGCGATGGATGCGCCGACGATCGCGAGACCGAGAACGGCTCCCGTGGCCCAACTGACCCACATTACCTGCTTCCGGCGCTGCACGACCACGTCGTTTTCAAGCAATGGAATGCTGCCGAGAATGGATAGCTGAGTGTAGAGGCGGGCATCTTTGAGGTTCTTAAGAGAAGTGTCTTTGACCTCGCGGAAGCCGACCAGGATCATGCCTATTACAAAGCCACCTACGGCGCCAAGAGGAATAATGATATATCGTTTAGGCGCGTACGGCTCGGGGGGCAAGGAGGCCGAATCCAAGAGCTCTAAGGTTTCGCCCTGTTTGCGCCGCTCCAGATCGAGCGCCGTCGCGCCCTTCTCCCGCTTGGCTTCCAAATCGTCATATTCTTTTTTTGCAATCTCACGATCCTGAAGGAGATCCCCGTAATCTTTGTCGCCCGATACTCCTCCGGAGATCCGACCTTGATAGGCACCGAGCGCAGTATTGACGGCGCTCGTTTGCTGCTTAATCTTGGCAGCCTCCAGAGCATGGGCTTTTAGTTGGGTCTGAATCTCCTCGACCGCAGCCTGGGCATCGAGGCGCTCCTTATTGAGCATGGGATTATCGGGCGGCGTTGGGGTGTCCGCCTTCTCAGGCTTCTCCTTAGCCGCCTCATCTCGCTGTTTCTTGAGGGAGACCAGACGGTCGCGGGCGGCCTGCAGATCCGGATAGTTGTCGGTGAATTGGTCCTTCATCGCGGCAATGGTGTCCTGCAGCTTATCGATTTCCTTATCAAGGTCAGCAACTTTTTGGTTTTGTGCCACGCTCTGCAGCGAACCAGGCTTGAGAGAGGCTAACCGATCGCGCGCAATCGTAAGCTCGGATTCGAGCATCATGCGTGCTTCCTCGTTGCGGGTCGCAGCTTCGGAAAGAGTCGAGGCGCGATTCTCTAACACATTCATCTGCGATAGATTGGTTTGCATTTCCTCAGGAAGCCGCCCGGCATTCTTGCTGCGGTATTCGGAAAGCTTTTGCTCAATTTGCTCCAGAGTGCGCTTCGCCTGCTCCGTTTGATCGTTTAAGAAGCCATTTGCCGCTTCCAGAGTTCCCAGGCTCTGTTCTGGCTGGCGTTCATGAAACGCGAGATCAGATCCTGACAAACCTTTTGCGCAATGTACTTATCGCGATAAGAGAAACCAACCTCCATAGCCGGCAGGTTCTTTCCCGGAACATTCGACGGCCCTGTGACTCCGACCAGCGGTCTGATCTCGATCGCCTTTTTCATCTTCTCTATGACGTCTTGCAATGGCTCGCTCTTCAATTCGCTCTTGTAGAGGCCATAGTTGTTAATGATCGTCGTCAGGGTAGTGCGGCTCTCAATCGACTGAGCCATCCCGTTAATTCGATCAGTAACGTCCTCAGCGCTGATGTTCTGGATAAGCTCAGGCGAAATCTGCTGGGGAACAATTTGAACCAGCGCAACCGACTGGAACGTGTCCTGGAGCAAGAAGGCGACGACGGTGGAAACGACTAAGCCGATAAACACGGGAGCGATTAGCCAAGGAAGATTTCGCCGAAGAATATCGATGTAATCTCCGAAATCGAGTGGGCGGCGGGGTATGGACAATCGATCAAGCATGGGACTGGGGCCTCAATAAATATCAGGGGACAACAACATGGTCGCTGGGTTGCAGTGGGATGTTCTGATCCATATGCTTACCGCGTAACACGTCTTTATAGTTAAAAGGAATTCTCTTGTCGCCGCGCAAAACATAAATTTTCTTTCCATTGGCGAACTCTTGCAGGCCACCCGCTTTACTGATGGCTTCGAGAATCGTAGTGGGCACAACCAGCGCATATTCGCCGGGGTGATTCACCTCTCCGTCCATGTAGTAGCGCTTGCTGCCAACTTCCTGCACCGTCACGGTCACGAGAGGTTTCACAATGTACTTGGTAAGAGCCTTCGCGATGACCTCCTGTATGTCCACAGGAGTAAGCCCTCCGGCTTGCAAATCTCCTACCAGCGGGAGAGTGATCTTCCCGTCTTGCTGAACGCTAACCGGCCCGGAAAACTGCGCCTGATTCCAGACGCGCACATTTAAAACGTCGGCCGGACCGACCTTATATGAATTGGCATCCACCGGAGCTCCCGCAGCCGTAGCTGCAGGCGCGGCCGGCTTGTTCTCGCCGGGAGTGCCGGGTGTGTTCACGGTAGCTGGAGGTGGTGGCACCGGTTTAGTTTCAGGAACTTGCGGTACCGGCGTAGGCCCGACGGGCGCAGCTTGCGCAGCGGCCAGGACCGGAAATAGGATCAGAACACCGAAAACGGCTAACATGCCGCGCTGAACGGGGGGTGAATGCATCATGGAGTGATTGGAGCCTGAATTCATGATTTTACCGTCAAGAGCCACTTTGGGCTGCCTATCTGGCTTCTGCGTGCCTGTCCGGACCGGGCGCAAAAGCGGTCGTTGCGGATCCCTCGGGCCGAGCGATAGGCACCCATACCTCCATCGGAGTAGGCTCTCGGTTCCAGACGGTGTAGTAAGGGATAAATGTCAGCAACGCCGGGCGTTTGGCCAACAGCAAAGCAGTCGATAACGGCTGATATAGGGGTTCCTCCCCAACAGGTTTTTCGGCTGCCAAGCCAGAAACCTTTAGTACGGTGACGCCGCCCAGAAGATCCTTCCGCACCTCCGCCGTAACAGAAGTACTAGCCCGATAGAAAATATCGCTCAAAGCCACTCCGTTTTGATCGATTTGTTCGAGAGCGTACACAAGCGGGCCCCGCTGTAATGCCATTCGCCCATATTCGTCCGCAACCCGCGGATTCGCCACCATGGGTGTCGATTGCATTTGCAAGTCGAGCGTCACGGTGTCGCCGGGATTCCACGTTCGAGAAATCGCAATATACGAACCTCTCTTACTGGCAACCAGCGATATCGGTTGCCCATTCACCTCAACTTCGGCCGCGGGCGCCCAGTTGGGCCAGCGGAGATACAGCGCGAATTCCGCCGGATGCTCAGGTGTCACGGTGAACTTGATGTCGCCGGTCCAGGGATAAGAGGTTGTCTGCGCCAGCTTCAGCCGACCGCCCCCTTCCAGATGCCAGTCCAGTTCGGAGCTGTGATAAAGGTTCACGTAGACTCCATCGCGGCTCATGGAATAAAAGTAGCCGGGCAACGATTCAAATAAGCGCTCGATGTTTGGAGGACAACAGGTCGTGTCGTACCACGGATTGCGGAGTTTGTCTCCCGAAGACGCGAGCGGGTTTCGATAGCAGTACAGCGTTCCTGAAAGCGACATGCCGGAGTTGGCTCCGTTGTATAGCGTGCGCTCAAGGACGTCGGCATAGCGGGCATCACCGGTGAGGTTCAGCAGCCGGAAATTCCACATCACGTTAGCGACAGCGGCGCACGTTTCCGCATAGGCCTGTTCGGCCGGCAGCTCATACGGATCGCCGAAGCTCTCGCCCGCGGAGCGCGATCCCACGCCCCCCGTGATGTACATCCTGCGCGTCGTGAGGTCGGTCCATAGAAGATCCAGGGTTCGTTTGTAGCCGGGATCACCGCGCTCAGTGAAGTAGTCCGTTGCGCCGGACGCCGCGTAAAGCGCCCGTACCGCGTGCCCTTCAAATTCCGTATGCGACGTGAAGGGACGACCGCTGAACATGTACCGGATCTCGGTGTCTTTCAGCTTCAGGCGATCCTTCTCGACACCGCTGAACAGGTAACGCACGAACTCCAGGTACTTGGCATCGCCGGTCGTGCGATAGAGCTCCACCAGCGCCATCTCGAGCTCGGGATGACCCGTGATGAACGGCCGCTTGTTCGGGCCGAAGTTCTCCACTACGTAATCGGCAAATCGGATCCCGGCATCGAGCAGTTTGCGGTCCCCTGTCGCCCGGTAATATGCGATTCCCGCCTGGATCAGATGACCAAGGCAGTAGCCTTCGTGAGAATGCGGCAGATCCGTGAAGCGCAGATGGGCCTTGTCGCCTACAAAATAAGTGTCCAGATAACCGCTTGGCTCCTGGGCGGCAACAATGTGCGAAATAAGTGATTCGATGTCGCCGCGGAGGGTTTGCTTGTCTGCTTCTGAAGTTTCGTTTGACGCCAGCGCCCAAGAGGCGGCTTCGATCCACTTGTAAAGGTCGGAATCGGTGTAAACGGGGCCTTTGCGAGGCAACTCCGGCCGTCCCGATAGTCTCCGGAAATTATCTACTACACCGTGTTCTTCGAGCAGTTGAAGGAGCGTCGGCAAACTGCGCTCAGTCGTAATCTTGCGACGGGCGCTCCAAAATCCGTCTCCCATATGAACCGCCTGAACCGGTACCGGATGCAAGCGTGCGTTCAGTGAGTTGTCCAGATAGATGACGCCCTGCGATTTCCAGCCGTCGGATGGCGCTTGCGCGGTAAGGGCGACGGCGCCGCAAACCAAAACAGTGGCGGCCAGGAACGACTGCTTCATAAAGACTTCAAATAACGATAGACGAGCGAGACCGGCAGGCCGACGACATTTTGATAGCAGCCCTCGATGGATAATACGAATTTGGACGCAAGACCTTGCACTGCGTACGCGCCGGCTTTGTCGAACGGCTCCCCGCTCCGAGTGTAATCCTGTATTTCCTGCTCCGAAAGGTGCGCGAAAGTAACACGAGTATGAGCTAAATCGACGATCGAGCGCCGGTCAGAGAGAATACAAATACCAGTGTAAACGGAATGCTTCCGGCCGGAGAGCGCCCTGAGCATCCGGGCGGCGTCTGCCAAGTCCGAAGGTTTGCCCAAAATCGTCCGTCCCAGGCTGACGATGGTATCGGCTCCCAGCGCAATGTCGCCCGGCTCGCGCGTAATGGCTCGCGCCTTCTCCTCCGCCAGGCGGCGCACGAAGGCAGACGGCGATTCCTTAGCGCGGCGCTCTTCCGCTATACCCGCCGGACGAACAAGATGCGGAATACCGGCTGCCAGAAGAAGCTCGTGGCGCCGCGGCGAGGCCGAAGCAAGAATCAACACGCACTTTTTATGATGCTACCCAGCCGTGCTCAACAGCGTATCGGATCAACTCCGCGGTGCTGTGGAGATCCAGCTCTTCCATCAAGTGCTTCTTATGAAATTCAACCGTTTTTACCGAAATGAACAGCAGCGCGCCGATTTCCTTGGCAGATTTTCCTTCGGCTACTAATTGGAGGACTTCTCTCTGGCGCGGGGTCAGAGCGCTGAAAAGTTTCGAGGGATTCTGATCCAGCGCAGGCCGGTGCGGCAGGTACTTGTCGGTCACCAGCGACGATAAAAAATACCGGCCGTGGTGCATGACCTCCCGAATGGCATTCACCAGTTCTACCGCCGCAGCCTGCTTCAAAACGTACGCGGATGCACCGGCCTCGAACGCTTCGCGGACATAGTCCCGGTTCAGCTGCATCGTGACAAAGATGATCTTTGTTCTGGGATAGGTTCGATGAATCTGCCGAGCGGCTTCGATGCCGTTCAGGAGAGGCAGTGCGATATCCAGCAGTAGAAGGTCGGGTTTGAGCGAGTCCATTAGGGCGAGCAGATCGCGGCCGTTGCCGGCAGAGCCTACAATCTGACACTCGGATTCGATGATCTTTCTGATCCCCTCAAGAACAAGTTGGTGGTCTTCGGCAATAACGACGCGTACCTTCTGGCCAGACTGGAATGTCCGTTGAAAGTCGGGCTGGGAAGGCGCGTACATCTCAGGGACAAGGATACCTTGTTTTGCATTGTTGTAGATCCGGGGATTTTATTCCAGTCGAGCGCTTCCGACGTGCTGAGCCGTGCGCGTTAGTAAGCCGCGCTACTTGTCTTCGTCGGTCACTTCGATAGCGGAGACATTGGCGTAGTTCTTTACCGGCACGAAGGAGAGCAGCAGTTTGCCTTGACTGTTCGGGCGCAGACCGCTGAAGGTCTTCACAATCTGGCGCTGCGCGCCGGCCTCCCGATACATGTCAAAATTGCGAAGCAGCGCGGAGCCATTACAGTACACATCAAAGACACGGCTACCGACACCCCCACCCCCCTGGAGATTGGGCCCCCAATAGGATTCGGCGAAATACAAGCGGAGTGTGTAAGAGCCACTGGCGACCGGGATTGCATACCAGAAATTTCCGTAACGCTCACGCTCATAAATCTGCGGATCGTTCGGACCGTTTACGGTGCCAGGCCGAGCAATGATCCGGCCACGAAAAAAGAAGTCATCCGGCTTCCACACCGTTCCAGAACGGTCTGTGAACCCAGTATCTTGGGTAACAATGCGAACCGGAGCGATCTGGTGAGGGGCGGCGGGAATCACCTCAATTGCATTGACCAGCGGTTCCCCTGTAATTTTCGTGAAAGCAAGATGAAGATAGCCATCGGAGGCCGGACCGATGTCCTTAAAGACGCGCACATCGCCGGCATTCGGACCGCCGTCGCTAATAATGTCAAAGTCGCGGAGCAGTAGCCACCCGTTCAGAAGCACGTTAAAGGTCCGCGTGTTCTCGCCCCCTTCAAGCGCTTCGCCTGGTGTATACAGCGGGTCGTTGAAATACAGCCGCAGCTCATAGACACCGGGACGCAATGGGATTTTGTAGCTGAATTCTCCCACTCGCATTGCTCGGTACAGGAACGCATCTCGAGTTCCGAAAACGAGTTGCTCCGGCGCTTGCACGCTTCGGCCTCCCGAAAAGAACGCGTCCGCGCCCCATGCATTGCCGTCGCGATCGCGAATATTCGATCTGGTTGAACCGCAAAGGACACGGATAGAGTCGGCTCTCGGCACAGGGTTCAAGATGACGGGCTCTTGAACGGCCGCTTGCCGGCGCGCTACAGGGGCTGCCGCCGGGGCTCGCGAAAAAAACGCGATGCCGCTGGCCACTCCGAGCAGGACCAATGCCGCGGCGCAACAGATCAAAAGAAGCGGCCGATGCCGGGCGGGGCTCCGCGTCGCATTTCTCGCCAACGCCGGCACGTGCTCCGCGATGGGGGCGAACTGCACTTCCACAGCTTCGGAATCGGACTCGAGTTCGCGAAGGACAAAATCAGGCTGATATCGCCCGCTTTGGATGACGATTTCGACAGGCTCCCGCGTTCCCTCGCGGGCATAGAATTCCTTCAGTTTCTTCCTGAGCCGGTGCATCTCCACGCGGACAATTGCGTCGTTCGCCTGATCGAAATCGGGAGTGCGTCCGAAGACATCGGTGGCAATGCTGTATTCCTTAATGAAACTAGCTTCGCCCTGGAAACACCTCAGGCAGAGATACTCCAGAAGCGCCGTTAGACGCGGATTCCTCGCGAAGGTATTGGAGGCCAGCACCGCCTGAAGCGCGCGACGCTGGTCCGCCAAATTCGAGACCGACGGGATCCCGTTCAGAAAGCCACCTGTGTGTTGAGTATATCATCCATTTAACCGTCCAAAAAGCCGGTTAAATTGTTAACAAGACCCTTGTAAAACACGGAGTCCAAAGCACTTGCTCTAGAGCTAATAGAAACTCCCGACTCCAGGTAACGAGCGTAACCTAGCGGTCTGATGTTGGTTTGGCCATACTATTTTAAAGAAAATCAGGCTCTTACCTGACAGCTCTGGAACGCCGGACCGGCTTCCGGCTCCACTTCCATTCCGAGGTTATGAGGTAACCGCGTATGCATCATTCCACACAGTCTAGATCTCCGTTGCGATCCCGCCTGGTTAAGCTCGGCTTTTCGCAGCTTTTATTTCTGCTCGTCTTAAGTGTTGCCGCTCTGGCACAAGAGACCGCCTCCATTACCGGAACGGTTTCCGATCCGACTGGCGCGTCGGTGCCGGGAGCAACAATCTCGATCACGAACGCCGCCACGGGCGTGAGCCGCACGGTAACAACCAATCAGACGGGCGAGTATAACGCTCCCGACCTAAACATCGGGACCTACTCCGTCAAAGTCAACATGGCAGGATTCAAGGCGTATGAAAGGACCGGCGTCGTTCTCAACGTGAACGCTACCGTGCGCGTCGACGTTCCGCTCCAAATCGGCCAATCGCAGGAGAGCGTTACGGTCGAGGCAAACGCAGTCCAGGTTCAGTCGGAAACAAGTGAGGAAAGCCAGGTCATTACGGGAACTCAGATCGCTGAGATTGACACGAACGGACGAAATCCCATCCAGCTTGCCAGCCTGGTGCCGGGTGCGTCCAGCAGTCTTCCCGATTTCAACGCTCCGACGGCTCTTTCGAGCAACAACAGTATCAGCTTCAATGGCGAGCGCCCCAACCACAACATCTGGATTATCGATGGGGGCGAGAACTATGACCGCGGCAGTGGGGGCGGGATGATCGTGTCCCCCTCACCGGACGCGCTGGCCGAATTCCGCGTCATCAGCAGCAATAACAGCGCTGAATACGGCGATGCCTCCGGCGGCATGATCACCATGGCCCTCAAGAGCGGAACCAAAGATTTCCACGCCTCCGCCTGGGAATTCAACCGCAACGATGCCTTTGACGCCAACAATTATTTTTCGAATCTGAGCGGCACGCCCAAGCCGGAACTGCGGTATAACGCATTCGGTTTCAATCTGGGCGGCCCCATTTTCATTCCGGGCCACTACAACAAAGATCGCCAGAAGACCTTCTTCTTTTACAATATGGAGTGGCGGAGATTGATTCAGGGCGGCGAGATCTACACGACCGGCCTGACCGCCAATGAGCTTGGCGGAAACTTCGCGGGTGATTCCGCGATTCACGTGCCGAACACCACGGACCCCGCGGCCATCGCCAAATTCAGTCAGTTTGGTCTCAGTCCCGGCCAAGCGTTCCCGAACAATACTATTCCCGCTGGATTGATCGATCCTAATGCCGCACTTCTCATCAAATCCGGCATCTTCCCCGCCGCCAACGCCGCCGGAAATCACTACTCGTCCGCAGCGCCCGTGCCGACCGACCTGCGGGAAGAAATCGTCCGCATTGACCATCAGTTCACGGACAAGCTGTCGCTGATGGGCGATTTTATTTACGATTCGAGCACCAACCAGTACGCCACCACGCTCTGGGGCAACAGCACCTATCCAAGTATCGGAACGCTGTTGACGGCGCCATCCTACAGTTCAGTAGTTCGTTTGACGGAGAGCATCAGCCCAACCGTCGTAAACGAAGTGTCGTTCAACTTCAACGGCAATCAGCTCAATATCGTGCCGACCGGTCTCTATAAGCAACCGTCCGGCTTCAGTGCGGCATCGTTCTTCAACAACAACCAATTGAACCGCATTCCCGCCATCGATATCGGTACTCCTTACGGGGTGAATTATGACGCATCCGAGTGGCCCTGGAACAATATCTATAGCAACTACATCGGCCAGGACGATTTGTCATGGACCCGCGGAAGCCATAACCTAAGATTCGGCGTCATGTACATGCGCCTTCTCAAGGCACAGCAGATCTTCGGACACACGCAAGGCCTCTATAATTTCGACAGCAACGCATCGGGCAACGCTCTCGCCGATTTTCTGCTCGGTTATGCCGGCTCATACAATCAAACCGACATTCAGGATTCAGAGCATACCGCCGCCAATACATTTGGCGTTTACGCTCTTGATGACTGGCACGTCTCAAGCCGCTTGACGTTAAATTTGGGCCTTCGTTGGGAAGGTATTCCGCACGCGTACGATGTCAACGGCCGGTTGTCGAATTTCGAACCGCAACTCTACAACCCTGCCGATGCGGCGCAATTTAATCCGGATGGGCAGACCTTGAATACCGCTGGGCCCGGCTTTTCAACGGTATCGGGCATCACCTTATCCAAAGTTCCGTTCTACTTAAATGGCATTGCACTGGCCGGCCGCAACGGCACTCCCCTGGGCCTTGTCCAGAACCACTGGGATACCTTCGCGCCGCGGGTCGGATTCGCTTATGACCTGACAGGTAATGGCAAAACGGTCGTTCGTGGAGGCTTCGGCATCTTCTATGAACGTACCCAGGGCAATGACATTTACAACATGGGTGGAAATCCGCCATTCAACTACGATCCATCCGTGAGTAATGTCTACTTTTCCAACCCTTCCATTAACTACACCAATGGAGCCACGGCAGCCGCGCCCACGGGCCCGGCCAGCCTCACTACTCTTGCGTACAGCGATTACAATGTGCCAACTGCAATGCAGTACAGCTTCCAGATCCAACACCAGCTGTCCCAGGGAACTGTGCTCACGGTCGGTTACGGCGGTAGTCATGACTACCATCAGGCGGACCAGCGCAACATTAACCCTGTCCCGATTAATGATCCGAATCGTCTAGCCATCTGCGGCAGCAACTGCGGCTACACAGGAACGGTTTATAACGCCAATCTAGACCGGATATATCCCGGCTACAACACCATTACCGAAGTGGAGAATGCCGGCATATCGAACTACAACAGCCTTCAGGTCAGTTTGCGCGTTCAGGCGACAAAGAGCCTGACCCTGCAGGGTGCATATACGTACGCTCATGAGCTGGATGACACCTCCGACGATCTGACCTCGGTCAGCGATCCTTTCAATCGGGCCCTGGATTACGCCACCGGCAACTACGACCGCCGTCAGGTGGCGATCTTCAGTTATGTGTACCGACTGCCCTTCTTCCGCGATACGAAGAACGCTTTTCTGCATACGGCGCTGGGCGGATGGGAACTATCCGGGATCACGATGTTCGAGACCGGAACTCCGTTGAACATTACGCTCAGCTACGACAACCTGGGATTGGGCGGCGGCGATACGGCGCGCCCGAACGCGATCGGAGCCGTTGCTTACCCGCAAACCGTGAACGCGTGGTTCAGCCCAACCTCTTTTGCCGCACCGGCTCCACTAGCGTTTGGCACGGCGGCCAGAAACTCCGTAGCCGGGCCCGGACGCGACAACTGGAACGTGGCGCTCTTCAAGTCGTTTGCCCTGCCGATGCGCGAAGGAGCCGCTTTCGAGCTTCGCGTCGAGACGTACAATACGTTCAACCATACGCAGTTTAATGGTGTGAATACCACGTTTGGTAACGCTAATTTTGCTCAGGTCAACTCGACTTATGATCCGCGCGTCCTCCAGCTTGGCGCAAAACTGATCTTCTGACCTGCTTTTCCAAAAGCTGAAAAGGGCGGGACTCTTCGGAGTCTCGCCCTTTTTTTCTTCCCGAACGACTCAAGAGAACTTATGACCCGCTCGCCTTCTTATGAGCGAGACGGCTACAAGCATCCGGCGTATGCAACATCTTGATCGCATCGCCGCCCGATTCAATGGTGTCGATCTTGCCCTCGCTATCGATCACAAAAGTAACGCGGCCCGCAATAGCATATTTCGGGATGTAGACTCCATACTCCTGCGAAACTTTCCGATCCACAAAATCGCTGAGCAAGGGAAAAGAGAGGCCGAGTTGTTCGGCAAACGCTTTCTGCGATGGCCCGTTATCGGTGCTGATCGCGAACACCTTTGCTCCGGTATCTTGAAACTTTTGCATACCAGCCTGGTACGCTTTCATCTCAGCCGTTCAACCACCGGTGAACGCGGCCGGAAAGAACGCTAAAACAACTGTGCTCTTGCCAATAAAATCCGCGATATGAACCGTGCCGCCGTCAGTAGAGGCAAGCGTGAAGTCCGGCGCTTTGTCGCCGACCTTTAACGTGCTCGAAGGGGGAGTCTGGGCGAGTAGACTCACGCCGATTGCGCTCGCAAGAGCGAGCCGCCTTGTGATTCGCATACTTACTCCTTGAACCCGACGTTAGCACGATTCACGCGCTGTGGGCTCCACGGTGTTGTTTTAGAGTCGGCAGGAAAGCCGTCAACAAGCCGATCGCCGGAAGATACGCGCAGATCTTATACACGAAAATGATACTGGTGCTGTCGGCCAGTGCTCCAAGAACCGCCGCGCCGATCCCACCCATCCCGAAGGCAAATCCGAAAAACAGTCCGGAAATCATCCCGATTCTGCCGGGGACCAGCTCTTGCGCGTAGACAAGAATCGCGGAGAATGCCGAAGCCAGAATGAAACCGATGAGAACGCTCAGGATGGTCGTCCAAAACAGATTCGCGTAGGGCAGCACCAGCGTAAATGGCAGCACGCCGAGAATCGAACACCAGATGACGTACTTTCGCCCGAACCGGTCACCTATTGGACCGCCTATCAAAGTGCCGGCGGCGACGGCCCCCAGAAAGATGAATAGGTGAATCTGCGAGCTTTGCACGGAGACATGAAATCGGCTGATCAGATAGAACGTGTAGTAACTTGTAAGGCTGGCTAGATAAAAATACTTTGAAAAGACGAGTGCGATCAGAACGGCGAGGGCAGCCAAGACCTTCTTCCGAGGCAAAGCATGAGAACCTTTCGCGCTACTCGTCGGCCTGATCTCAACATGCGGTAGACGGGACTTGTACCAGCGGCTCACGCGCAGCAGAATCGAAATGCCGAGCACAGTTGCGATGGAAAACCAAGCCACGCTGAGCAGCCCTCGTGGAAGGACGATAAAGGCGGCCAGCAACGGGCCTATTGCCGATCCAGTATTTCCGCCTACTTGAAAAACCGACTGTGCGAGCCCGTGTTGCCCGCCTGAGGCCATTCGCGCCACCCGCGATGACTCTGGATGGAAAACCGCGGAACCGATGCCTATCAGGGATGCCGCCATCAGCAGTACGCCAAAGTGCGGTGCCACCGCCAGCATAATCAGCCCCGTGAGAGTGAATCCCATGCCGATCGGCAAGGAGTAGGGCATGGGCTTTCTATCCGTGTAGTGGCCGATGAATGGCTGCAGGAGAGATGCTGTGATCTGGTAAGTCAGCGTGATGAGCCCAACCTGACCGAAATCCAGTTGGAATGAAGTCTTCAGGATCGGATAGACCGACGGCAGCAAAGACTGCACCATGTCATTGAGCAGGTGACAGACGCTCACTGCGGCCAACACGCGAAATAAAGTTCGCTCGGTCAATCGCGCCGGTGGCTTGTTGCCGGTCGTCGCGATCATCGAATCCTTACCGTGACCTGTATGCGGCGGGACTGCCACTGCCAACCGTAGAGCAGAATCAGCGCAATCGCAATCAAGGCCAGCGTAAGGCCCCACCACAGGCCATAGATCCCGAATTTCAGGTAGAAGCAGAGCACATAACCAATCGGCACGCCAAAGAGCCAATAGCCGCCCAGATTCACCAGCATCGCGATCCGCGTATTACCCAGACCGCGCAGCGCCCCCGTGGCAACCGTCTGGATACCATCGAACAACTGGAAAAAGGCCGCAATGGCGAGCAAGCCGGTTCCAATGCGGAGAATACCTGCATTTGTCGTGTAGACGCGCAGAATCGGCTGCGGAATCAACATAAACGCGAGCGCCGAGCAGCTCATAAAAGCGCAGGCGAGTCCGATCGCTATGAATCCACTACGTCTGGCATCCGCGGGATCGCCACGCCCAATCGCCTGGCCGACAGCGACGGCCGCGGCTGATGAGATGCCAAGCGGAACCATAAAAGTGACGGCCGCGCAGTTCAGCGCAATTTGATGGGAGGCGAGTGCAACCGGGTTCAATCGTCCCGCCAGAACGGCGGCGGCTCCGAATGCGCCAATTTCCAACAGGATCTGCGTAGCGGCCGGCAATCCGATCCGGATGAGTAGGCGGATCCGCGCCCAATCGGGCCGGCGGAAAATGTTGGCGAACCCGGGCTCCGTTTTCCGCTCGAACCACCAGATGAAAGCGGCCAGCATAAGCGCCATGTAAACTCGCGCCAGACAGGTAGAAAGCGCCGAGCCTACTACTCCCAGAGCCGGCAATCCCCAGTGGCCCAATATGAACAGCCAGTTAAAGAACCAGTTAATGAGATTCGCGCTGATCAATGTGAACATAACTGGCCGCACATGACCCATGCCTTGCAGATAGCGGCGCAGCGTGCCATAGAGGAGCAGCGGCAGCGTGCTGAGACTCAGCGTGGTCAGGAACGAACCCGCCAGCCTGCTCACTTCGGCGTTGATGCCCAGCGCGTAGAAAACCGGCGGCATAAACGCAAAAAGGATCATCAGCGGGATCGTAAAGAAGATCGCCAGGTACAGGCCTTGTGAAAGCGAATGGTGGCAATCTCCGCGATCGCCCGCGCCGAATGCCTGGGAGACGAGGGTATCCAGGCCGAGCAGCAGGCCCATTCCAAAAATCGCGAACGAATAGAAAGCGCTGTTGCCGATCCCGATAGCGCCGATCGCCGCCGGACCTAGTGGTCCGATCATGATGGTATCCACGACCGTCATCGCCATCCAGCCCAGTTCGGCAAGCGCGACCGGAACGGCCAGTGCAATGACGCGGCGGACGTCGGGCCAAAAGGTACGGTGTGGGGTTTGGTTTAATACTGCGCCCGTACCGTACCCTTCCGCTTCGCGATCTCGAATACCGTCGGATAAAACTGGACAAACGTCGTATCCACAGCGCCGTGCTGCTGGTGGCACGAGTAGCAGTCGGCACTGATGGGGATCATGCTGGCAGTTTTCGCCGGACCATCAAAGCCGAAGAACGCCCATCCCCCTGGAAAGCGCCGCTCATCTTTTACATGAACTTCGACTGCGCTAAGCTCGCCCTGGTAGTGGCCGTTTTGATTGATTGATCCTTTATTAACGGATCGCCTTAGTTCGAGAGCGAAAACCGTCTTGTCCGGCCATTTGCCCGTTGCGACGAACGAGCGGTATGCACTTGGGTTCACGAACACATTGTCGAAATCGGGATCGGCGCCAGTCGCTCCTGGCGTATAGGACATGCCGAAACCAGAGCTGAGCCAGACCCATTCGCGGTAATTGTTCGGCCGAAGCATCTGGTTATCTTGAGTGAAGCGAGGCCCGTCGGCGGGTTCAGCCGGCGATTCGGGCTTTGGCCTGGCAACCAGCGCCAGGATTGTAAATGAAGCAACAATCAGAATTAGTGAGAGACCACGCAGGCTCATGGACGGAAAGCACCCCTTCGTATACTTGAGCCTTATTTAAACATGGCCGGTTCGTTGCGAATCTTCTGGCACCGCGTGAGCGAGGGCATCCAAATCCAGGAACTCTGGGCGCAGTTTCGCACCGAGGCCCGCGCCAGCTACGAACTCTATTCGCAAGAGGTTGCCTGGACCCGCGCCGAGGGCGAATCGCGCGGCAGGCGAGTGCGCCGAGTCGCCAAAGGGCTCTTCTGGGCGATGATGATGAAGCTCTCGCCGGGACGCCGCATTCTGCTTCTCGCCGCGCTGATCCTGCTGGTCTTTCCCGGCTTCGACATCCGTTCCGGAGACACCGAATTTCAGATGCCCAATCTGGCCTTTTTCGGCGGCATTGCGCTCGTGGTCCTGCTCGCTCTCGAACTCGCCGACCGCGTCACCATGAAGCGCGATCTCCAAATTGCGCGCGAGATTCAAGGCTGGCTCATGCCCTCCGCGCCCCCCGTTATTCCTGGCGTAGATATCGCGTTCGCAACTCGTCCGGCCAATACTGTAGCTGGTGATTACTATGACGCTTTCCTGCGCCAGATCGTGCCACACCCGGCGCCGGGCGCACTCGCGGCGCAGAACGGCGAGCGTCTGCTGGTTGTGGTCGGCGATGTCGCCGGCAAGAGCGTTCCGGCAGCGCTCCTGATGGCCACCCTGCAAGCGAGTCTTCGGACATTAGCCACCTTGCCGCTTTCCCTGCCCGAGCTTGTGGACCGCCTCAATCAATACGTCTGCGCTCAGAACCTCGGCGGCCGGCGCTTCATCACCGCTTTTCTGGCGGAGTTGGAACTCACTACCCGGCGCCTCACCTATGTCAACGCCGGACACAACTGGCCCGTGCTGCGACGCGCCTCAGGAAGCATCGAGCGGCTGGAAGCGGGAGGCTTGCCCCTCGGCATCAGCGCGGCCGCTCAATATGACTGCTGTGATACCACCCTGGCGTCCGGCGACTTCTTGCTGATCTTTACAGATGGCGTTATCGAAGCGGAGAACGAAAAAGGGGAGGAGTACGGAGAAGGCCCCATGCTTCGGATTGTCGATGGTCTCCTCGGCCGAACCGCCGCGCAAGCGCTCGGGTGGTTGATGGCCTCCGTGGACGCGTTCGTCGGATCGGCCCGGCAGCACGATGACATTACCTGTCTGGTGTTGCGAACGTTTGCACCGAGTAACCCGGACTGATCCTGCTCCAATGCGTGTCTACTGACCGCCGCTGATCGGCCCCGTTCAGCAGCACCATGCGGGCACCGCCGTAAGCCTCATGCCTAGATAATCTTTAACGCTCATCGCTGCCCCGCCGCCTGCTCTACCGTCAACCCCGGCTTGAGCCGCTCCATTACATCAATTGTGGCGATCCGCTAAGCCACAAACTCCGATCACAAGAATTCGAACGAGTTTTAAAGTCGTTTTTCGGTTCTCAAACATAAGGCTACGGGCGATTTTCGGTCTTACGGAGAACTTTTCGCCCTGGGACCGTGCTACGGTTTCGACGAGTGCAATTCAGAAGTGAGGCGAACAGGATTCAGCAGAGCGGTCTTTATAGGCCTATCCATTCTGTTTCGTAAAATGCGCCGTTTATTCGCCCAATAAAGTTATGTGGCGGCGACAATGCCGTGCACATTACGGGTGCCCGGGCCAAATTCACAGGCGGGCTTGCACATCCAGCAGCAGCCTACGGCTTCTCTAAACCGTTTTCATACCTCTTGTGGCACCCTGGCGTGCGACGGTCACAAATAAATGAAAAAAATTATCTTGCTTGTTTTCAGCCATTTATAACGAATAAAACCGGCCGGAATAGGGATGCCCAAAGGTAGATTCGTGTGCGAAAGGAAACCGCCGCACATGCGTCACCCAATTATTATCGATACTTTGATCGGACTTTTTGGAGTCCTTTTCGGCTTTTAGTTCTCAGGAAGGGAATATCAGACATTATTTTTGGTATTCCCCTTCCCAAAGTGGTAGAGTACTGGCAGCGAAGACAATCGCGGGATCGTATTCTGCCATCTTTAGGACGAGTGAGGCGGACACTTGCCTTGTGGCTACCTCGGACTCTGCAAGCGTTGAGCGTGCTCATTGCCATGCGCGCGGGGCTGCACGCCGCAGACCTTATTCGGCAGAAGACCATTCTTACCAAATACGACGCAGTTATGTCGGAAGGCCGCACGGCTCGGGGCCAGGGGCACTTTTTACAAGCTCTACGGTACTTCGATCAGGCGGCCGGCCTAGCGGCGGAAGCCGGGGATGACACCCGGCACGCGGAAGCTCTGGTCTCGGCGAGCGGTTCGCAAATCCGGCTGTTCCGTTACACGACCGCCCTGCGGTCGGCTAGCGACGCTAAAGCGTTCGCTATTCGCGCTCACAATTCCAGCTTTCAAGGGGCGGCAGCAAACAATCTAAGCGCCATCTATTCTGAGCTGGGAGACTGGGAATCTGCCTCCAAAGAAGCCGAAGAAGCAGTTGCCTGTCTGAAGACTTCATCCAATCAGGCTTATCTCGCGCGTGCGCTGTTAAACCAGGCAGACATCCAGGCAGACCGAGCCATCGGTAATGGGATAGCTGCAAGCTCGGAGCTTGGCGCCATTAAGGCCCTCTATCAACAGGGCATCGCGGCTGCTCAGAGGGCTCGCCAACCTGGGTTGGAAGCGACCATCCGAGATGACTTTGGCACATCGCTGCTGCTCGCCGGTGATGTAGCGGGGGCGGAGCAACCTCTCAGAACCGCCTATTCGCTCGCGACTGCTGCCCATGAGTACGAGCTCATATCATTCATCCAGGAACATCTCGCCGAACTCGCCTTCCACCGAGGCCAATTTGATTTGGCCTTGAAGCTGGTTGATGAGGCGTTCTCCTCAGCTAGCCTTTCTTTCAAAACAAGTCCGCAATACTATCCGCTTCACATGCGCGGCAAAATCCTGCTTGCTCTCAACCGCAAATCAGAGGCACTTTCCCAATTCCGCAAAGCTGTGCATTCCGCAAATGATTGGCGCCAGGGCGCGCTCCCCAGCGATGCCACTAATACGCGAACCGTTGTGACCCTGAATGCGGTGTATTTCGATTTCGCGCAACTGGCGGCCAAGCTTTCTCTGCAAACGCACAATCCCGTATTGGCCGAAGAAGCTTTGGAGGCTTTAGCCGATAATCGGGGAGCCAGCTTGCGGGAGCAAATCGCTTCCGATTTAAGCCGGAATTTCCGCTTGCCAGCGAATTATTTTGAGTTGCTTTCCGAGCTGGAAAGCACTCAGGCGCGGGTAACGCTGGGTCAATCTGGCGAAAGCGACGCAGAGAAACTGCGGGATATTCGCATTCAGCTCAGCGATATCGAAAACAAAGCCGGCCTAAGCTTGCGAAATATTCCTCAGCATAATGAGACAAACCCTCATAAGAATTCACTTAGAGATATTCAGACGAGATTAAGTGACGACGAAGTGCTGCTCAGCTTTTCTCTGAGTGCTAACGACTCGTTCCTTTGGGCGGTAACCACAGACAAAGTGCAGTTGTACGAATTGGCTGGTACGAAAAACATAGCGGGTACCGCAACCAGGTTTGCAGAGGCCGTGCAGGATAGACACGATACATCTGCAGCAGGACAAGAACTCAGCCGGGAACTGTTCGGCCAGCTCCCCGCTTCCATTCGCAACAAGAAGAACTGGCTGGTGACCGGCGATGGAGAACTGCTGGACGCCTTTCCCTTTTCCGCTCTTCCCGATCCAGGCGACACAACTGGTCCACTCATGAGATCTCACGTCATTCGGCTGTTGCCGAGCGAGCTTCTGCTCCTCGCGCAACGAGCGAAACAGCCGAAACCTGAGTTTCTCGGAATCGGCGATCCCATTTACAATTTGGCCGATTCCCGGAGAACAGCCCATATTCGGCCGGTGCAGGCGACGCAGGCGAGAGCCTCGGTCGCGCTTGCGAGATTACCGGGGAGTGAACGGGAGATACGATCCTCGGCGCGCGTGAGCGGTATGCCGGAATCGGAGATCCTGATCGGGGCCCAGGCCAACGGAGCCGCTCTTCGTGAAGCGCTTCTGACTCACCCCGCGATCGTACATTTTGCCGTTCATGTGGTTAGCCCGGAAGGACAACCTCAAGACGCTGCTCTGGCGCTGAGCCTGAATCACGACGACGTTCCAGAGCTTCTGACCCGCGAAGTCATCGCCGAATACAGAGTTCCCGGTAGCCTGGTAGTCCTCAGCGGCTGCTTTTCCGAGCAGGGCAGAATTCTTCCGGGCGCCGGCGTTATCGGTCTGAGCCGGGCTTGGTTGCTGGCGGGCGCGTCGGCCGTCGTCGTTACGGCTTGGCCGACACCCGATGATTCCGGTCAATTCTTTTCCGCATTCTATAGCCATTTAAACAGCATTAAGGTGGGGGCGCTTGCCGAAAAAGCGGCAAAGGCGCTGCAATTAGCGCAGCTAGATATGCAGCGAGAGAGCGGTTATCGCAGTTTACCCAGTTTTTGGGCAGCCTATTCGATCATTTCCAAGGAGTAAATCCAAATCTATGGTGGCCTCGCAACAGAAAACTTCCCCGGCGCCGGCCGCAGACACCAGCGAACCGGCTCAAGATCCCCAGGAGAAAGCGAAACCCGCGTTTCCTGCCGTCGATTGGGCTGCGCTGGTCGAGCAAATCAAAGCCGGCGGGGATGCGGGCATGGAGCAGTTGTACAAACTGTTCAGCCGGGGCATCCGCTATTACCTGTGCCGCCAGCTTGGGCCTCAGGAACTCGAAGACAAAGTGCACGATACCTTCCTGATCGTGGTCAACGCGATCCGGAAAGGCGATTTGCGGGAACCGGAACGGCTTATGGGTTTCGTGCGCACGGTCGTGCGGCGGCAGGTGGCGGCCTATATCGAACAGGCTGTCCACACGCGCCGCGAGCAAGCGGATCTGGAAACCGGCATTACCGTGGCGGATCGCAAGCAGAACCCCGAGCAGGAAGCGATCCTCCGTCAGAAATCGGAGCTCATGAAGAGCGCCCTGGAAGCTCTTTCCCAACGGGATCGCGACAT
This sequence comes from uncultured Acidobacteriaceae bacterium, assembly GCA_963762495.1. GTDB lineage: Bacteria > Acidobacteriota > Terriglobia > Bryobacterales > Bryobacteraceae > Bog-105. The sequence goes on along the minus strand of CAVXKZ010000025.1, from coordinate 3,575 downwards.
TCTTGTCCGGTTCTATCTGAAGGAGCAGACTCAGGAACAAATTTGCGAGGAGATGTCGCTGACCGAAACTCAGTTCCGGCTACTGAAATCGCGCGCCAAAGCGAAATTTGGAGAAATAGGCAGGAAAAAACTGGCCAGTAGCGGAATTTTCTCAGTTTTCGTGAGAGCGCAAGCGGGCTGACGGGACATTTCTGATAGGGAGAGATCAGAACTATTTTGCACAACCTTATGACTGACGCATATCTCGACCATCCAACCGAAGACACACTCGAACGTTATCTGCTCAATACGGTTACGGAGTCTGAGCTTGAGACGATCGAAACACATTTCATGGCCTGCGAGACGTGCATTACTCGTCTCGAAACCCTCGGCGAGGAAGTGACGGTCATTCAGACCGCCTTAACCAAACTCGAAGCGGAACCGAAGAAGGCTCCGAAGGCCTCATCCACGCCCTCGTGGCGGAGCTGGTTTACCATTCCCAATCTGTCTCTTGCCGGCGCGGCGGCTGCGCTGATTCTGGCGGTACTGGCGGCGCCAAGCTTCATCCCGGCCAAGGTCGATCTATCGGCCCATCGCGGCTCGACAGTCGTTGTCGTACCGGAGAACAGGCCGCTTGCGCTCAATCTGCAAAGTTATGATCTGCGCGACGGCGGGACGACGGTGGAAGTTGTTAACGGAGCCGGGCAACCGGTCTGGACCGGAACGGCCACGGTTCGGAACGAGGAAGCTCATCTTTCGGTTCCTCGGCTGAAAGACAAAGGTATCTACTTCATTCGTTTCTATTCCGCGGCTCAAGCGGGTTCCGATCGGGAACTTTTGCAAGAGTTTCAGATAGAAGTGAAGTAGCTAGAATACCCTCCGGTGCAATCGTTCAATGGTGAATTTGGCGGTGTCGGCAACAGCCATCACCGCCATAACGCCGGCCTGAACGGGATCGGTCACCACTAGATCGGAGGCGTCCGGCACGCTTCCAGCCATGTTCAAGCTGATCACCAGTAAGCCTTCGCTGCGAACTTCGCGAACCGCTTTCTCAATTTCACCACCCATAAGCGCGCCGGCCAGCACGAGTGCCCGAACCCGGGGTAGGCGACGGACCGCGCGAACAGCGGCAGCCAGAGTCTGTTCTCCCACCAGCGGAATGGTGTCCACCGAGATGTGCTCGCCGCGGATATTGTGACGATCCGCCTCCGATATGGCGCCCAGCGCCACTTGGCCGACCTGTGCCCCGCCCCCTATGATGATGATCCGCTTGCCGTAGATCTTCTGAAGCGACTGGACAGGCGTGGCGGAGCGGACAACATCAAGCTGTTGCAGATCGCTCAACAGAGGCTCCGTCGAACCCGGCAGATCGAGCTCGAGATATATGCGGCTCTCGGCGGGATGATCCTCAATGATCGAAATCGAACGAATATCCCCCTGATGTTGCGCAATAACGCCCGTCAATTGAAAAAGAACGCCGGGTCCGGTTGCCGTCGCGAGAACGAGGCCCATTCTGCCTGTTCCGGGGTCGTTCAGAGTTCCACCTCGTACTTTTTGAGGAGATCGCCCCAGACGCCGCGCGCTTTGAGCAGCGTTTCGATCACTTCGCGAACCGCGCCGGATCCGCCACGGGCATGCGTCACCGCCATAGCCGAGCGTTTCACCTCCGGGCGAGCGTTCGCGGTGGCAAATGAGAGACCGGCACGCCGCATGATCACCACATCCGTGAGATCGTCTCCAACATATGCGATTTCCCCCGGCTCTACTTTGGCTTCAGCAACCACTCGCTCGAACAGTGGAATTTTTTCGATATGACCTTGAAAGACCCAGGTCATACCCACTTGGCTCGCGCGGCCGGCGGTTGCCGGCGATTCGCGCCCGCTGATCACCCCCGTTTTGATGTCGAACCAGGTCAACCAGCGAAGCGCAATTCCATCCTGCGAATCGAACCCCTTCGTCTCAACCATGTTCCCGTGCGGATCTGGAACCAGGTAAAGATGTCCGTCCGTAAGAACGCCATCCACATCCATCAGGAGCACCTTGACTCGAGCGGCGAGTTGATGCAGCTTCTCTTCAGTTAGCGGAGCGTTAATTTGCATTTGGAGGTTAGCGGCTGCGAACGACTTAAAATGGCGGTATTGACCGGCAATTTAGTCGAGCGGGCGGCGGAAATCCTCACTCGTTATAGCATGTTGTCACCTGGCGACACGGTTGGGGTAGCGGTTTCGGGCGGCGCGGACTCTGTCGCTCTTCTGCACATTCTGCATAGGCTTGCGACCCGCTTCCAAATCAAGCTTGCCATCGTACATGTGAACCACCAACTCCGCGGTGACGAATCGGATGAGGATGAACAGTTCGTTCGGCAATTGGCGGATTCACTCGGGTTGGAGGTTTTCGTCGAGTCGGCCGCTGTGGAGGGTAGCAATCTCGAGGAGCAGGCGCGCGACGCCCGGCGTCAATTTTTCTTTCGCCTGCTCCAAAAAGACCAGAAGGTAACCAAAATCGCCCTGGGCCACACGCGCAGCGATCAGGCCGAAACTGTTCTGTTCCGGTTCCTCAGAGGATCGGGACTGGCCGGATTGGCGGGGATGCGCTTCTGGACACCGCATCGGCTAATCAGGCCCTTACTGACCAGCAGCCGGCAAGAAGTCCGGGCGTGGGCAGAATCGGAGGGTATCCCGTGGCGCGAAGACAGCTCGAATCGGGACGTCCGGTTCACCCGTAATCGGTTGCGCAACGAAACCATTCCCGCGTTGACCCAGGGCTATAACCCGGAACTGGAATCCGTTTTCGCTAGGACCGCCGAACTAGGCTCGCCGAAGAGACTATTGGATCGAAGAGATCGGAAAGATCTTCGGGCGGCTGGCGACAAGACGCATTTGGGATGGATGTTGCAGGCCGTGGGTTTGATGGGATTGCACATTGCCGTACAGCGCCGTATCCTGCGATACGCGCTGTTTCTCTTGCGAGGCGATTTGCGTGGAATCGACAGGCGGCACGTCGATGCCATTCTCGCACTCTGCGATTCGCAAGAAGGACACGACCGGGTTTTGGTGCCTGGGGCGGACGCGATACGTTCGTTCGGTGAATTACTCCTCACAAAGCCGGGCGCGCTGAACGCCGGTGGCCGACACTATCGAATGAAGCTAGTATTTGGAGAAGAGGCGACGCTCCCTTACAGCGCCGGATCACTTTGTGTCAACTGGGCGGGCCCCGAGCAACGAATATGTGCTAGTTTCAAGGAAGAACAAGATTTTTTGCCTGAGTTGGTGGATTTCGACGGTGATCGGATCAGCCAAAGTTGTTCACAAGGTTTGTTCTGCGTCCGTAATTGGGAACCGGGAGACCAGCTTCACAGAACCGGACACAGAGGAGCAGAGAAGATCAAGTCCCTTTTCCAGGAATACCGGGTGCCGCTCTGGATGCGGCGGCACTGGCCGGTCGTCGTCTGTGGAGACGAGATCGCCTGGGTGCGCCAATTCGGCGGCGGAATAGGGTTTACAGCTTCAAAAGAACACGGTGCCGCCGTTCGTCTGACGTACCGCTGGGAAGAGTGAGTGCGTTGAAAGCGGCGTATCTGAATCGAAAGCGGTGGG
>CAVXKZ010000024.1:0-22770 GCA_963762495.1 uncultured Acidobacteriaceae bacterium | reverse complement strand
ATTCGAACCCACGTTAGACTTTCGCCTAAACACGCTTTCCAAGCGTGCGCCTTCAACCACTCGGCCATCTCTCCTGTTGATCGGCTGGCGAATGCCAGCGCGGAGGCGACTCTGGTAAATCGCTCTCAGTGTAACAACTCGATCCGAAGCGCTAGCTGAGAGTCCAGCCTTTACGGAACATGGGCTTTAGGCAGTCGTCTGCGCCGGAGTTGTTGGTAATGCGCATGTTGGCGCTATCCCATTCCAGCTTCCCATTGAATTTAATTGCCAGCGCTCCGAGAGCAATCCACTCGGTGAAGGGGGCGGCGACACTGAAGTTCGAACACGCCGGCGATCCGCCCTTACACGCGCGGATCCAGTCGCGGTAATGCCCGGGGGAGCGGGGAAGGAACTCCGGCGGGAATCGATAATCCCACATTTTCTCCACCGGAATCAGGCGGGTCCACTCACCGTATGTGCCGGTAGTGATCATGCCCTTATCGCCGACGAACAAGCTCCCATTACTCCCGATTGAAATCAGACGGCCAACCTGCGCATCAGGGCTCAACTTCTCGCCGGGCTTGGGCGGAGGCGGAGCGGGCGGCGGCGCAGCCTGCAGAGTAAAGAACTCCTCGGAGAACACACCGCCGATAATCTGGCGCTCTCTTGGCTCCATAGAGTTCCGGTCTCTAGGTATCAGATACCGAGGCAGATCGCCCAATATCTCGCCGCGGGGCACGCCGGGAATCTCGGGCTGCTGTTTCATGGCGTCGTACCAGAAGATCTTTACCGGAGGCATGCTGCCGCGCGCCGGAAAATCAAACCGAACAACCGTCTTAGTCGGGAAATAGTACTCGCTTCTACCTTCCTGGCTGATGCACTCGACGCTGGTAGGGGAGCCCAGCCGGAGCGCCATGTTGGGTGCGCCGAGGATGTGGCATGCCATATCGCCCAATGCCCCGCAGCCGAAATCGTAAAAGCCACGCCACGCGAATGGGAGGTACTTATCGCTGTAAGGCCGCTCTTTCTCGATACCCAGCCACAGATCCCAATCCAAGGTCGCCGGTACCGGCGAGGGCGCCGGAAGATCCGGCAAGCCTTGCGGCCATACGGGCCGGTTCGTCCATGCGTGCACTTCAGTGACGTTCCCGATGTCACCCGCCCAAACCATCTCGGCGCATTGGCGCGTACCCTCATTCGAGTAGCCCTGATTGCCCATCTGCGTGGCGACGTTATATTTCTCCGCCGCTTCCGCCAGTTGGCGGCATTCCCAAACCGTGTGCGCGAGCGGCTTCTGCACATACACGTGCTTGCCGTGTTCCATCGCGTGCACGGCCGCGGTGGCGTGCATATGGTCCGGAATGGTTACGATCACGGCATCGACATTCTTATCTTCCTTGTCGAGCATGGCGCGGAAATCTTTGTACTTCGGAACACTCGCAAATTTGCGATAGATACCCGCGGCGCGGTTCTCATCCACGTCGCAGAGCGCAACGATGTTCTCAGTTTCAGCGCACGCCTCGATATCGCTGGTCGCTTTGCCGCCTGCTCCAATCGAGGCGATATTCAGCTTTTCATTTGGCGATTTGTATCCAAGCGCCTTCAGAGAAGGCTCGCTGCCGAACCCTGCCAGTGGGACGGCCCCCGCAAGCAAAGTGCCGTAGAAAAAATAGCGTCTGGTAATTCCATCGTGTTTCATGTTCGTATCCGCAACTCGGCCTGTGCGAATTATATCCGCAGCGGCAGCCGATACTTATGAGATTCAACTGCGATGCGGAACGGTACGGGTGTTAATGGCGGTTGCTCACTTCGCCGCGTTCCGGCCGAAGTGAAATGCCGGCCCAATCGACAGCCGTACGGTATTGCGCCCGTTCTTGAGCAGGTCGCTAAATAGATGGTTATGAACGAAATCGGCCTGGAGGCGGAGACTCACATGATCTCCGAAGTTAAGGTCAGTGCCGCCCCCGAAACCATAAAACCCGGTCCAGTCCGTCTTGGTTCCCGTTGGCGCCAATTGCGCGACGATCATCTGCGCGATCGGCCCATTCGGATGAGTGGTCGCGATTTCATGAATGGCGCCGATTGAGGGCCGAATGAAGAGCGTCACCCGCTGCCAATGGCGATACTCTAACTGCGGACCCGCCGCGAAAGTTTCGGTCGTTGAATCGATCGGAATCGTCAAGTTGAAATTCGCCGGGATTAAACCAGCGGTCACCAGCGGCGTCAACTGCGAGCTGAGCTGCCGCTGCAGAGTTGGCGTAAGCTCAGCTACCGTAATCGCGGTATTTCCTGTGGCGACGCTGTAATCGAAACCCAGGCCCAGCCAGGTTCTCGGATTGATCCCGACTTGTGTATGGAACCCTCGTTGGGAAAGATCGATGTTCGGGCTGTCGAAATACGTAAATCCCGCATATACGTCGTAAAATCCGACATAGCTTTGCTGCCCAAAAGCGCTTACCGCGACCACCAGGCCAAGTCCGGATAACAGGCAACTTTTGCGCCAACCTGTTTCGTATGCGCGAATGATGGCCGACTCTTTTGACATTCGTATATCCTCCGTGTCCTCCCGCGAGTATTACTCTATTCAAGCCACGGGAGTCAAGTCGCTCTGTCGAGAATGGCGCAACCGTTTCATGTTGACATCTGACCCGAAGACAGCCGATACTCATGTAAGATGGCAACCCAAGAAGACAAAGAGCGGCTGAATCTGCTGCAAGGTACTCTCGATCTGCTGATTCTTCGGACTTTGGTTTTCGGACGTCAGCACGGGCAAGGGATTGCGCGGTCAATTCAGGATGTATCAAAGGACGAGCTGCTGGTGGATCACGGAGCGCTCTATCCCGCGCTCCAGCGACTGGAAGCTCGGGGCTGGATCTCGGCCGAGTGGGGCACGTCCGATAACAACCGCAAGGCGCGGTTCTATACCTTGACGAAGCCCGGCCGCAAGCAACTTGCGGCAGAAATGAATCGCTGGCGTAGGCTGGCGCTTGCCATCGGAAACGTCTTGGGCGCTGGAGAAATGGAGGCCTGAGCGATGTTTCACAGACGACGCCGGCAAGCTGATTTTTCCGCCGAGATTCAGGCGCATATCGCGTTCGAAACAGACCGGCTTCGAGAGGAAGGGTTAAGCCCATCTGAGGCGCGCGCCGCAGCGCTCCGCAAATTCGGCAATCGCCTTGCCGCCGAGGAGCGCTTTTACGAACGTTCGCGCACGATCTGGATGGAGGACATCAGAAAAGATCTGCGCTATGCCGTACGCGCCTTGCTTCGCGCCCCTACCTTTGCCATAACCGCGATCGTCACTCTTGCCCTTGGCATTGGCGCGAACACGGCGATTTTCACCGTTGCCGATGCTGTGCTATTGCGGCCACTGCCGTTTCCGGAGCCCGACCGTGTCGTTGCTCTCTATGAAAAACTTCCCGGGGCGGACGAATCCCCCTCGGCTGCGGACTACATCGACTATAAGCATCAGACGAAATCGTTCGAATCTCTGGCTGCTTACCGAGTCAACCCAGTAAACCTCAGCGGCCAGAATCGGCCTGAACGCGTGGACGGCACAACCGTAACCTCCAACTTCTTTGCCGTTTTCGGCGTGCTTCCCGAACTCGGACGCACGTTAACACCCCAGCAGGATCCGCCCGGAGGCGCGCTCACGGCTGTCCTTGCTGATTCCTTGTGGAAGAGGCGCTATGGAGAAGATCCCGGCATCATCGGAAAATCAATTCTTGTCAATGGTGAACCGCGGGTTGTCGTCGGCATAATGCCTCCCGCGTTCCGATTTCCGGGAGAAACCGAAATCTGGGAATCGTCGCGCTTTCGCGTTCCCGATCACCCCTTGCGTCCGATGGTCGATGAGTCAAACGACCGCGGCAGCTATTACTTTGACAGTGTAGGGCGGCTCCGGAAAGGCGTTAGTATTAGCCAAGCGCAGTCGGAAACGACTCTGATTGCTGCGCGGCTGAAAAAACTTTACGGTGACGATGAAGAGACCGATCGCACGCACGTCGTCAGCTTGCATGACGATCTCGTGGGCGGCACGCGTCCGGCGGTTTTGATCCTGCTCGTCTCTGTTGCGCTCTTATTGCTGATTGCTTGCGCGAATGTTGCGAACATAATGCTCGCCCGGGGAGCGACGCGCCACAAAGAGATCGCGATTCGCGGCGCTCTGGGGGCGCGACGTTGGAGAATTATCCGGCAGTTTCTGGTGGAAAGCGTCCTGCTGGCCTCTGCGGGCGGAGTGACCGGTATTTTGGCGGCCCGGTCGGCGCTTGGCCCACTTCAGAGGTTGATGCCGGCGGACCTGATCCCCAGCGGCGGCCTGGCAATCAACCTTCCGGTGATGATCTTTACCTTGATGGTTGCCATCGCGGCCGGTCTAATCTTCGGGCTTTTCCCCGCTGTCCAGACGGCCAAAGTTGACGTGAATGACGCCTTGAAGGAAGGCGGGCGTACCTCGCACGGCGGAAACCAAGCAAACCATATTCGCGGCGCCTTGGTAGTGAGTGAGATCGCGCTGGCCGCGGTCCTTCTGATTGGCGCGGGTCTGTTGATTCGAAGCTTCGCTCGTCTGCTTTCCGTGCCCGAAGGATTCAGTCCGGACCACGTTCTGACACTCCAGCTTTCGCTCGCTTCCGCGCAGTATCCGAAACCCGAAGATCGCGTTCGCTTCATCGACGGTATGCTTGACAAGATTCGCAGCGTTCCAGGTGTCGCTTCGGCGGGTATTATTTCGCGCCTTCCGCTGTTGCCCGGCGTCAGCGCTCGCGGCATCAATATAAAAGGACGCACCCCCTCCACCGGCGATATCTCTCCCGATTATCTGGTAACCAGCCCCGGCTACTTCCGGACGATGGGCATTCCTCTCGTTGAAGGCCGCACGTTCACCCAACACGATTCCGCCGCTTCCGCGAGCGTCGTTATGATCAATCAGGCGTCGGCGCGCCACTTCTGGCCCGCCGGCGATTTGTTGGGCCAATACATCAAGGGCGCGACGAAGGACTGGAGTCCCGTAATCGGCGTTGTGGCCGACGTGCACCAGCATCGGCTGGGCGAAGTTACACGTCCCGCTGTTTACGTTCCTTATACGCAAGATCCCTGGCCGCTCATAACGGTGGTACTGCGCACTTCGATGGAACCGGCAGGCGCGGCATCGGCCGCAACAGTCGCCATTCACCAGATCGATCCCGATCAGCCCGTTTTTAATATTCGAACCATGGACGAAGTAATATCGGCGTCCGTCTCCCATCAGCGCTTCCGAACTCTGCTCCTGAGCCTCTTCGCAGGGCTCGCACTTGCGCTCGCAAGCGTCGGAATCTATGGCGTAATGGCCTATTCCGTCACGCAGCGCTCGCATGAGATCGGGATCCGGATGGCGTTAGGGGCGGAGCCGGGCAGACTCAGGTTATTTGTAATCGGCGAAGGTCTGAAACTCGCATTGAGCGGCGTTTTGATCGGTGTCATCCTGTCTATTCCGCTGACCCATTTGCTTTCGAGCGTTTTGTACGGCGTCCGCCCGACAGACGCGCCCGCTTTCGCGGGGAGCTTCCTCTTTCTGATTCTGGTCACGCTTCTTGCGGCCTACCTTCCCGCCAGGCGCGCGACCCGGGTAGATCCTGTGGCCGCTCTGCGCGTGGAATAAACGCACGGGAACAAACCTGTTACCGGCTCATTACCGGCAGCGTTTCCGCGATTTCGAACTCCAGGCTTTTGTGCGCCAGGCGTAGCCGCTCCTCAACCGCTAAGGCCGTTTCTCCATAAGCGAACAGGAATCCAAGATAGGTATTCCCCTCCGGTAAAGGCAACACACGTTGACCTTCTTTGGCGGTGACAATCACTTCGTCCGCAAGCGTCTGCGCGCGATCCACACCGCGAACATTTTGGTAAATGCCGGCGCGAAGCACTGGGATCATCATGACTCCCGACGCTCCTTTGCGCCTGCGCGCGCCGGACACGTCCTCGCCGAGAGCATGCCGGATAATCAGTTCCTCCAACGGCATGCCATTTTCAAAAACGAGAGCCTTGGAGCAAACTCCGCCGATCGGCCGCGGAGCGACTTCGAGCATCCACACTCTTTTTCCGTCGACGCGCATCTCCGCGTGCACAGGCCCTTGGTGCAAGCCAAGAGCCGTCACGGCCAATTGTGCTGTATTGCTGATCGCCTCCTGGACGTCGAGCGGTTCGCGCGACGGTGCCACGTAGATCGTCTCCTGGAAATACGGTCCATCCAGGGGATCGGGCTTATCGAATAGTTCCAATACGTGCAATCGCCCATTCGTCACCAAACCTTCGAGGGCGAACTCGCGTCCCGGGAGGAAGGTCTCCACCTGTATCAGTTCCAAGGCCGGGTCTCTCAACCGTGCAATGCTAGGAATTTTCAAAAGCTTGCGGATTCTCGCAAACGCGTCGACGAACTCCTGTGGATTGTTAGCCCGAATCACACCTCTGCTTGTGGACAAACCAAGGGGTTTGAGGACACAAGGGTACTGAACCTCTTTTGCCGCGGCTTCGGCGTCCTCATCCAGGCGGACCCGGGAATAGGTCGGCACAGGAAGGCCTGCCTTCCGGAAGCACTCGCGCGTGGCGAACTTATTTATGGCCGCCGCAGCCGCCTCAGGTCGATGAAAGGCTAATCCCAGACTTTCCGACGCAAGCGCCGCGAGGTATGCGGGACGGTCCCCGATGGCGACTATTGCGTCGAAACTTCTCCCGTTTGCCAAGGCTGCGGCGGATTCTTCCGGAGCCTCGAAACGAACCGGGATGGCCTGATCTCCCCAGGGATCGTCGAGCACGTGGCAACGGTCGGTAGCCAGGCAGATCTCCAGGCCGAGTCGCCGCGCCACCTCCCTGAACATTTTGATTTGATAACCGGTGGTCGTCGCGACAACCAGGAGACGTCTTGGAACTCCGGCTGCCATCGCACTCAGATTTTCGCGATCCGATCCTGCATCGGCTCAGCGCAGCAATACCAGGGTTCGCTCAGTTGTGGCGATCTGCTCCGCTCAGGGCCGAGTACCGGTAACGGTTCGCCTCTGGTCGCCTTCGCCCAAATTGCCGAAAAGCATTCCGCCCGTGATGCTCCGCGCTTCTGTTCGGAATCCACCAGTTGGAGTAGCTGCTCGGCCAACTCGTCCATGCTGGGGTCCGGGTGCCGCCATTTATGGGCCAAAGCATCCGGCTGGAACCCATCCACTATGCGCCGGATTTCTTGCAGCTCCAACAGCCGCGAGCCCGCCGGGATCAGCAGCCGCAGTGCAAGCTGCACGGGAGCTACCTGATGAACGAGATCTAGTTCTGCCAAAACGCGCAACAGCTGACGGTAGCTGTCCCAAGTCGTCCATGGCGTAAAGGGAATGAAGGTCGGCGAAAGGTTCAATCCCACTTCGCGAAACAGCCGGACCACCTCGAGAAAATCGGCCTTCGTGTGGCCCTTGTCAAGCCTGCGAAGAACCTCATTGTCCACGGACTCGACCGCGCTCGTCACAACCAGGCATCCAGTACGCCGCAACTCAGGTAACAGATCGCGGCGCTTCAGCAGGTGCTCGATTTTGATGGTGACGTCATAAGTGAGCGACGGGAAATCCCTGTTCATCCGCTCGACTATACGCATTCCGTGTGTAGGGCCGTTGAAAAAATCCGGGTCGCCGAATGTGATGTGCTGCGCTCCCGATTCCACCTGCTGGCGTATATCCGCCATCACGACGTCGGCCGGGACCACGCGGAAGACCCCGTTGTATACGGGCACCACGGGACAATGGCGGCAGAGGTGTTTACAGCCGCGGGTCGCCTCGGTGTATCCGGTAACGCGATCCGTCTGGCCGTCGAACATGCTGGCGTATCGGTTCAGAGAGGGCAGCCCGGAACGGTCCGGCGTTTCAAATCGCATTCGCGCAAACGACAGCAGCGGTTCCGCCGAACTGGATCGATCACCCGCGGCGAGCCTTAGCGCCAGCGCGCGTAACTCCTCCTCGAACTCTCCGCCCAACAGCGTCTCCACTCCGAGAGACCGCAGATAACCGGCGTTGACCGGCGCATACAGACCGTAGCAGCACACATGAGCATCCGCATTAACGCGCCGAGCGGCTTCGATCACGGGGGCCGCAAGCCGTGTAGCGGTGTGCATCGGAAGATGGAAGGCGATAAGATCCGCGTTACGTACCGCGTCCAGAGGGAGCTTGTCCAGGGCGAGATCGGCACAAGTGACCTGGTGTCCGTCCGAGCGCAAGCACGCCGCTGGCGAAGCCAACCCGAAAGGCTGCCGGCCGAGCTCGTAGGTGGATACAAGCAGTACCCGCATGATTTCTTTGGTCCTTGGTGTACGTTTTGACTAGACCGTCAAGATTAAGTTAGCCTCAAGTTTCGCACGGCAACCGGAGAATTCAAGATCCGGCGCCAAGAGCAGAGATCAAGACGAGTATTGCAAGGAGATCGTAAATGGGTTGTGGTGGTGGCCGTCCTCCGGCTGGGGAGCGAATAGATCCAGCGGACCGGAAAGTGTTCTGTGTAAAGTTTCAACGGGAGATGGCGGGCCTGAGTGAAGTTCCGTTCGAAGGCAATCCGCTCGGCCAGAAAATCTATGAAAATGTCTCCAAAGAAGCCTGGAAGATGTGGATTGAACATATGAAGATGCTCATGAACGAGTATCGCCTGAACCTTGGCACGCCAGAGGCACAGGAATTCCTCATTAAACAGATGGACGATTACTTCTTCGGCGAGGGCGCCGCGCTTCCGCCGGGCTACGTGCCGCCGCAGGAGAAGTGATCATCGCGGATGGCGGTCGAGGCGCCCCCAGCTTTGCCTCGAGATAAGCCTTCAGAGCCACCGCATTGTTGTGCTCCGTGTCATGAGAGCTGTAGAGCAGCGTGACTGTGCCACGTTTGGCGGCTTTCAGGATCGGTTCCAAGGATTCCGGCCGTGTATCGAGTTCCGCGAAATATTTCCGCCGGAAGTCCTCCCATTTCGTGGGATCGTGACTAAACCATTTCCGTAACTGAGTGCTCGGACCAGCTTCCTTCTGCCACCCGTCTATCGGCAGATCGGTTTTCCGGATCCCTCTCGGCCAAAGCCGCTCAACAAGAAACCGAGCTCCGTCGTGCGGCCCAGGGTCGTCATACACTCGTTTCAACTGAATCACGGCGGCAACAACCTCCGTCACTAGCGTGATGGAAAGGGACTTCGAATGGCAACTATAGGATCAGAAGCAAAGCCGAGCACTCCGGAAGTGTTTTAATCGCGAATCGATCGCGACAGCTTGTTGAAGAAAAGATTGGTCGGGGCGAGTGGATTCGAACCACCGACCTCCTGGTCCCGAACCAGGCGCTCTAGCCAGGCTGAGCCACGCCCCGAACATCTTCAGTCTATACGATCATTCAAGGCTCGCGGCTTTCAATGTGTAGTGGACGTGGTTTGATTGACCCTCTGCAGCTCCTCCGCCAGACCGGTCATTCCCCTGCGGCGATACACTTCAGCGAGGCGCTGTTCTTCCGGTGACGTTGCGAGGGCGCGGTGCAGCAGCGGATCGGTGGTCGCTTCGTCGATATCGGAGCGGCTGGGTATCCAAAGTTTTCCGTCGGCGAATTCCACGTCGTTTACAAAAGCAAGCAACGCGCCGATGCTCATGGGCTGACCCGCCGGATGGGAAAAGCGCAAAGTGCCTGATTCGGACATGCGTCCGGTTTGAACGGGCGCGAGTTGAATCGATGCGGGCAGCGAGCCCGCCAGGTACTGCCTGCCTTGCTCATCCCGGACAATCCAACCCATGTCGATTGAGCGGACCATCTTCGTCGAGGTATTACGAACGTCGATTTCAGGTGCGCGAACTTCGTTCCCTATCACCTGCGCGGCACCGCCGATCGTTTTGACGGGAGAACTGGGGAAAGCAACCGCGCCGACACTGACAGGCTGCCCTCTGTAGGCGACCGGACGCGGCGCGCGCAGCAGTTCAAGCCCCAACTGTTGCGGCATGGGATCCTGCAGCCCGAAATTGAGTTCTTCGCGTAAATCCGCCACGCGGCCCGCATGAAGGAGCGAGGCAAGATAGCGGCGGTCGCGGCGCGCTTCCAATTCGTATACCATCAACGAACGGCTGGATTGGAGCTTGTCGGGCCCATATGCCGTCAGGTCATTGAAGAGCGCGCAATCCAGCGAGACCCGGACGAGAGCGCCATTGGTCTGCGGGGCGTTGAACGGCCGTGAAATCTCCATGTCGACCCGAACCGGGAACACTTCGCCGGGCTCGATATGAAGGCTGGGAACGGTAACCGATCCTTTGCCCGCAGGCGTGATGTCCTGCGCTTCGACACGCAGGGTTAGCCCCGAGATCGGTTTGACGCCGGTGTTCCGCAACAGCAGAGAAGCATGCAGGTCGAGCACCATGGAGACGCCGCGCACGTGCGCCGTCGTCAGCGGTCCGAGAGCGGAGGAGACCATCAAGACCGGGGAATCGCGCGGAAACTCCACATCAAACCAGCGGGCGTTGGAATCCGCCGCCGGTGAACGCCAGGGAACACAGATGGGAACCAGGAGCAACGCTACGGAAATAGAGCGCGCTACCCTACTGCGCATAAACCTTCGTTATGGTGACTTCGCCGGTGTCGTCATCGATATAGCGAGCGGACACGGCGGAACCGCCTGAGGCCCCGATAACGGCGGAAGGAGGATGCAAGATCGTGAGAGTAGCACCCTGCGCACCGACTGTAATTCCATCGAAAGTGGTTCGCAGAACCGGTCCGGTAGTTTGCGTTCGACTCAGGGTGAAAAAGTGGTTGAGAGATGAGAACAGATGGCCGGTTTGCTCGCGCGGAATATGCGTCATCCAGCCGATTACAAACAATAAAGTAAAGGCAGTGGCGAAGCCCACCCGAAACAGAAGCGCACGCCTGCGCCCGACATTTTCAATGCAGCGGGCGGCGTCGAGTCCAACCGCGATATTGCCCATGATCTCGCGTTCGAGCCGGGACCAGTCGGCAATCGCTTCGAAGCCAGTGAGCGTCTGGGTCGCCGCTTCGCGCCGGAGTTCGCGGTTAGCGGAACGAAAGAGAACGACCTGCTGTTCACATTCCGAACAGCGCTTCACATGACGTCCGATACGCCAGGAAGTGAGCGGGGGAAGATCCTCAGTCGAGAACAGAGCCAGTTCGTTCGGGAGCGGATGGCCGGACTTGCTACCGGGAGTCATGAGATTTCCTATCGTCCAGATAGCGTCGGAACTTAATACGCGCGTTCGCGATGTGCGATCGCACCGTTGCCATCGAGCAATTCATGGCTGAAGCGACCTGATCGGCGGGCATGTCTTCCACGTCACGGAGAACCAGGGCCGTCCGTTCGCGTTCGGTGAGCGTCGCTAACCCGCCGTCTAAGTGCAACTTGCGCTCTCCGCGCAGAAGAAGCTGCTCAGGGCTATCTCCCGACGAAGAATGAGTATTGCCCAGCTGATTAACGTCGACGTAGGTGAATCTCTTGTTCTTTCGGAGAAAGTCGATAGCGGTGTTGGCAGCGATGCGCGAAAGCCAATGGGCGGCCTTGTCTAAATCTTTTAATTGCCCTTGCCGTTGAAGAGCCTTGATGAACGTTTCCTGCGTGAGATCCTGGGCATCGTCTACGTTTCCCACGATGCGGTAAATGAGCAGGAAAATGCGGCGAAGGTTTTGCTGGACAACCTGATGCTGCAGGTCGGAATCGGCCTGGACCTGGGATTCAGATACAGGAGGGAGGGGGTCGTTCATACTCCGCTCCCATACAGGATGGAATGTTTGGCTGAGCGCGCAGTCGACCGCCACTGCCGTATCCCTCTGGACCTGTTCCATTCCCTTACTAGAGAATGACGGCTTCGGCCCCGAAACGTGCAGGACACCGGCAGCATAGACGTAATCTTAAAGTATATGAGGCCTGTGGCTGTTATCGGCATCGGAAAAACCCCTTTCGGTGCATTTCCCGACCGTGATCTTCGGTCGCTGGCGGTAGAGGCGATCCGGCATGCAATGGACGATGCGACGGTTTCGCCGCCGGAAATCCAGGCATTCTATTTAGGTAATTTCGCTGGCCCATCATTTTCCGGACAGAACCATCTTGCCCCTTACATAGGTACGGCGGCGGGGTTTGAGGGCATTCCCTCCACCCGTTTTGAAGACGCTTGCGCATCGAGTGGTTCCGCATTTTTTCATGCGTGGCAAGGCGTGGCAGCTGGTATTTACGACGTCGTGGCAGTGGCTGGCGTAGAAAAGATGACCTCCCAGAGCACGCCCCGAGTAACGGAGATTCTGGCCGGTGCGGGGGACATGTCCGGTGAAGGACGAGCGGGAGCCACTTTCCCGGCGTTGTTCGCCATGATTGCCCAGCGTCACATGCACCAGTACGGGACCACGCGTGAGCATTTGGCGGCTGTTGCCGTGAAAAACCACGCTAATGGAGCGAAGAACCCGCTCGCGCATATGCGCAAGGTGATTACGCTAGAGCAGGCAATGGCGGGTAAGCCGGTTTCCGATCCGCTGACTGTTTACGATTGTTCGCTAATCAGTGACGGTGCCGCAGCCGCGATCCTCGTCCCGCTGGACCAGGTAACGCGGTACACGTCGCGCTTTGCCCGTATATTGGCTGTGGCCCAGACTTCGGATCACGTTGCCCTTGACAGCAAGAAAGACATCACCGAGTTTCCGGCAGTGCGGTCGGCGGGTAAAAAAGCGTACCAAATGTCTGGTTTGGGGCCACGGGACATCGATGTGGCGGAACTGCACGACTGCTTCACTATTGCCGAGATTGTTGCCAGCGAAGATCTGGGCTTTGTCGAAAAGGGCCAGGGCGGTCCGTTTGCCGCAGCCGGTTGCAGCGCCATTGGCGGACCCAAACCGATTAACACAAGTGGCGGCTTGAAATCAAAGGGCCATCCCGTGGGAGCGACCGGAGTGGGCCAGATCTGCGACATTGTTATGCAACTACGAGGCGATGCCGGCGAGCGGCAGGTCGCGAAGCACCGCATAGGCCTGGCGCAAAACCTGGGCGGTTCCGGCGCTACCTGCGTTGTGACGATCCTGGGAGCGGCTTCATGAGCGCTGACAGCCGTAATGGCACGGTTTATACGGAGACGGTTGTCTACTCGCCGCCGGAGCAGTATGCAGCCGACGCGCCGTACCAGATTGCTATTGTCGACCTCGAGAACGGAGAGCGGGTCACCGTTCGGGTGCTTGGAAAAGAGGCGCAAGAACGCGCCCGCATTGGAGACCGCGTCACATTTGTAGAAGATCGAAACGGAGTCGCGTATTACAGAAAAGCGTAATTAGATCAGGCTGGGCGGATTTGACGATGGATCCGTGCTGGTTCCTGTATCGGAATCGGGGCGGCGCTTCAGCTTCGGACGGTCTTCTTCGTCGCCCGAGGATTTCTTCGATGGATCCGTCTCATCCTCGATCGGCGTGTTCGAGTTCGGGTTGCGGCGCAGCGTCGGTTTATTTGGATCAGCCGAGGCCGTCTTATCGGGACGGCGCTCGTTTTCGAGCATGGCGAGCCTGGCTTTAACGTCGTTAAATTCCGAGGTCGTCACCACGTACTCCGGTTTAGCCTTCAACCCTGCGATCTCCCCTTGCGATTTTTTGATGCGGTCGTCTGTGGGCGGGTGAGTGGAGAACAGCTTGGACATAGTGCCCGGCTTGCGCTTCTCGAGCGTTTCCACCTGTTCGAAAAAGTCGACGAAAGCGGTGGGATCGTACCCGCTCTTATACATGTACTGGATGCCCAGGTAATCGGCTTCGGCTTCTTCGCTGCGATTGAATTTCAGAAAAGCCATCGGTACAAGCAGCCCCGAGGCTTCATAAATCCCGTAAGCGGCGGCGCCTCCCATAAAAATTAGAGGAATGGTAGCGAGCTGCGCGATTTCACCGCGAGTCGCATTGCGCGTCCCATGGCGGGCTGCTACGTGCGCGATCTCGTGCGCCATCACGCCGGCCAGCTCAGCTTCATTATCCGCATGCAGGATCAGGCCCGTTTGGACAAAAAAGAAGCCGCCCGGCAAAGCAAAAGCGTTAATGGTCGGGTCTTCGATCACCTTGATCGTAAATGGCACCTTCGCGTCGGAGTTGCGAACCAGGTTCTGACCAATCCGGTTTACATATTCCGAAACTACCGGGTCATTGACGACCTTAGACTGGCGCTCAACCTGTTGCGCAAGCTGCTTGCCCAGCGCGATCTCCTTCTCAAGCGAGTAGAAATTCACGTGACCGGCGACGTTGCGGTCGCCGATGTCGTCCGGATTCTTCTCCTTGTCGTCCTTTGAGAACACCACGGAGGGAACTGTCAGAAGCAAAGCCAAGGTGAGGCTGACGGTAGATCTGAAGGGGGAAATTCGCCGCATGAGTACTCCTTTACGACCCAACGAAGGAGGCAACCGCTGGCTCATTACTTCGTCTGAAACCAGTATAGAGCCAGAAAGAGAGCATGAGAACTGTCGGAATCCAATGTTTTACACCCGTCTGGCAACGAAGCGGCGAGATCGCGCTCTGGGAATTAAGCCGACCGGGCGTCGCTCCGCTGCCAGAGGAGCCAGGAGATTCATAAACGTTAACGTATGCTCGGAAGAATGGGTTTCGAAAAAACGTCGGCTGTCGCGGAGCAACAGGCGCTCCCGCTGCACGCGCGATATCGAGATCAGTTCCCGGTTACCGAAAATCTAATCTATTTAAATCATGCGGCCGTGAGTCCGCTCTGCCGGCCTGCGGCGGAAGCGATGCGTGATTTAGCCAGTGAAGCCTGCTCCCTCGGATCTCTGCATTACGACAAATGGATGGAAACGTACGAGGCGCTCCGGCGAGCCGCAGCCCGGCTGATCCACGCGTCGCCAGACGAAATTGCGATTGTCAAGAATACGTCGGAGGGAATCGCGACGGTCGCGGTGGGAATGAATTGGCGGCCTGGTGATCGCATCGTAGCCTTCCGCGAAGAGTTTCCGGCAAATTACTATCCGTGGTTGCGGCTGGAGAGCCGCGGCGTCGAGCTGACCTGGCTGTCCATTTACGATCCGCTGCCGACGGTTGCGGCGGCGGTGCGCGGGGCCAAGCTGCTGGCGATCAGCTTCGTGAATTACTTAAGCGGATACCGGGCGGACATCCAAACGATTGGCGCTCACTGTTATGAGAATGGCTGCTTCTTTTTTGTCGATGCAATTCAAGGAATGGGCGCGCTGTCGATTGATGTGGAACTCTGCCATATTGACGCCCTAGCGGCGGATGGGCATAAGTGGATGCTGGGGCCGGAGGGCAATGGCATTCTTTACGTACGGCGAAAATGGCTGGACGCCATCGAGCCGGTGGAGTTCGGCTGGACCAATCCGGCCAGTTACGCCGATTACAGCTCCAGAGATATGACGCTGCGGCCCGATGCCGGACGATACGAGTGCGGCACGCTCAACACCATCGGATGCTATGGCCTGTGCGCGGCGCTCGAGTTTATTCTGCAGGTGGGCGTCGAGAATATTGCTCCCGCGGTGCTGGCGTTAGCGAATCAATTGGCGACGGGACTTCGTGAAAAGGGCTACGAGTTAATGGTGGACCGAACTCCCGGAACCGAGTCTGGCATTGTGACTTTCCGGCATCCGTCTATCGACGCACGGCAACTAGTGAGCGAATTGAAACGAAATAAGATCGTGGCGGCTCCGCGTCAGGGATGGGTGCGCGCGTCGCCGCACTTTTATATAAGTCCTGAAGACATCGAAAGCGTTTTGCGAGTACTCCCCGGATCAAAATGACGCAGCGCGTTCCGTTGTGCGCTTTACTTGATTACTGTGAGCGCCGTGCTGGCCCAGACACCGCAGCCCTTGGTGAAGGTCTGGCCGGCGCTGTGGATCGATGCGCCTGGAAGCTCCGACGCAGGATTACGGCGTTTACCATTTTCGGCGCACGTTCGAATTGCCGACGCGACCGGACCATTTCGTCGTGTATGTCTCAGGCGATAACCGGTATCAATTGTTTGCAAATGGGAAACGGGTCTCCTGGGGACCCGGACGCGGCGATTTGACGCATTGGCGCTATGAGACGGTCGATTTAGGACCGGAATTGCGGGCAGGGAAGAACGTGCTCGCGGCGGTGGTGTGGAACGACGGCGAGTTCAGAGCCATCGCGCAGATTACGAACCGGACCGGATTCGTGCTCCAATCCGAACTGCCGGAGCACGCCGCCGTCAACACAAGTCACGAATGGAAGTGCAGTCGGGATAAGGCCTATTTGCCCCAACCGCTGCCACCCGATCAATCGACGGGCTATCTGGCCGTTGGGCCTGAAGAGCATTTTGACGCGAGCCTTATATCCCTGGAATTGGGAACAGCCCGACTTTGATGACTCCGCTTGGGCCGGCGCTCGGGAAATCAGCCATGGCGCTCCTCGTGACGCTCAGGACGGGCCGAACCGGTGGATGCTGGTTCCGCGCCCGATTCCGCTTGAAGAACAGGTTCCGGAGCGCCTGAAAGAAGTGCGGGAGGCGTCTGGCGCTACTGTGCCAGCCGGGTTTCTGACAGGGCACGAGGCAATGACGATTCCTGCGCATGCTAAGGCCACGCTCCTGTTCGACCAGAGCTATCTGACAACGGCCTATCCGGAACTGATTGTTAGCCGGGGCGAGAACGCGGAAATTCAACTGCACTACGCCGAGACTCTGTATGTCCAAAAGGCCGGCCACGGCGTGCAAGCGCTGAAAGGGAATCGGAACGAGGTCAACGGAAAGTACTTTTATGGACCTTGGGACACCTTTATCGCCGACGGCGGCTCGCACCGGCTTTACCGTCCGTTGTACTGGCGCACTTACAGATATTTGCGTCTCGATGTTCAAACGCAGGATCAGCCGCTGACGATTGAAGATCTGCATGGCGTCTTTACCGGTTACCCGTTTAATAGACGCGCCGAGTTTCAGGTCGATGATGCGCATTTAAACGGGGAACTGCAGCGGATTCTTTCCACCGGCTGGCGGACGGCGCGATTGTGCGCGCATGAAACGTACATGGATTGTCCGTTCTATGAACAGCTCCAGTATGCGGGCGATACGCGCATTCAGGCGCTGGTCTCGCTTTACATGACAGGCGATTCGCGGTTGATGAAGAATGCCATCGCGCTGCTCGATTCCTCCCGAACCGCGGAAGGCGCTACGTACAGCCGTGCGCCTTCATATTTGCAGCAGTACATCCCGCCGTTCTCGTTGTGGTGGATCGGAATGGTTCATGACTATTGGATGTATGTTGACGATCCAGCTTTTGTTCGGAGCATGTTGCCCGGCGTTCGTGCTGTGATCGAATTCTTCAGCCATTATCAAGAAGCCCGATGGATCGCTGGCGCACATGCCATGGTGGAATTTCGTCGATTGGGTCCCGCAATGGCCGGGAGGCGTTCCTCCGGCGAATGCGGACGGCTCCTCATCGGCGGCGATTGATCTGCAATTGCTGCATGGCCTATCGATGGGCAGCCGATCTCGAAGAGACGTTGGGAAATCATGCGCTAAGGGCAGCGGATGCCGCTAATGCGGAGCAATTGAAGAAGACGATTCTTGCAACGGACTGGGATGCAGCACGCGGATTGTTTGCGGATCAGCCGGAGCATCGAAGTTACTCACAGCACGTGAACACGCTGGCCGTGCTGGCCGGAGTTATTGGGCCGGAAACAGGACGCCCATTGATGGAAAAAATAATCGCGGATTCCACTTTGGCGCAATCGTCGATTTACTTTCGCGCTTATACCAACGGGGCGCTCCGAAAAGTGGGCCTAGGGGATCGCTATCTCGACATGCTTGGACCCTGGCGTGAGATGCTCGCCCAAGGATTGACGACTTGGGCCGAGTGGAATGGCCCCGATACGCGTTCCGATTGTCATGCGTGGGGAGCAAGTCCAAACTTCGAATTGATTCGGACGATTGCCGGTGTGGAGTCGATAGCTCCCGGATTTAAGCGGGTGCGGATTGCACCGAACCTGGGAAATATTCATGAGGTCACGGCGCATCATGCCACATCCGAACGGCGAAATTCGCGTTAGCCTGAAGCGCCATGACGGCAAGTTAATTGCCGATGTGACTCTCCCGGCAAATGTCACGGGCGAGTTCGAATGGGCAGGAACAAAGCGGACAATCCGGGCCGGGGATAATCATCTGGAGTTCTAAAACAATTATGAGAGCGTTTTCCATCGTGGAACCGGGCCGCACGGAACTGATCGAGCTTCCACAACCAAAGCCCAAACCAGAAGAGGTTTTGCTGAAATCGCGCATTATCGGGATGTGCGGAACGGACCTGAGCACCTATCGAGGAAAGAACCCGCTGGTCAGCTACCCTCGCATACCCGGACACGAAATTGCGGCGACAATCGTCGAAATCGGAGCTGACGTGCCCTCGCAGTTCGCGCTTGGGATGGACGTCACAGTTTATCCAAACACGAATTGCGGGACCTGCGCCTCTTGCCGGCGAGGGCGAACTAACGCTTGCAAGTTCAATGAGACCCTCGGCGTGCAGCGTGATGGAGCGATGAAGGGTTATTTCACCGTTCCCTGGCGGAAGGTCTTCGTGTCGGAGGGCCTTTCGCTGCGGGATTTGAGCACAGTGGAACCGCTGGCGGTTGGGTTTCACGCTTGCGAACGGGGAAGAATCATGAGCCGGCGATGTGGTCGCGGTGATCGGGTGCGGAATGGTCGGACTGGGAGTGATCGCATCAGCAGTCCGGACGGGGAGCCACGGTCGTTGCCGATCGATTTGGACGAGGAAAAGCTAGCTCTTGCGAAGCAAGTCGGCGCGCAGCAGCGCTTGACAAGGGTAAGCAGAACATCGAACGAGATCTGCTCGCGTTGACTAACGGCTTAGGCCCCGATGTTGTGGTCGAGGCGGTGGGGACTGCGGAGACCTATCGTTCAGCGGTAGAGTTAGTGGCGCATTCGGGACGAGTTGTGTATATAGGATGGGCGAAAGAACCGGTTTCCTACGAAACGAAGCTTGTTTGTGCATAAGGAATTAGATATCCTTGGTTCGCGCAACTCGCTGGCGGAATTCCCGGCAGTCATTTCCATGCTGCGCGAAGGAAGATTCCCAGTCGAGGCGACGATATCCGCGACCGTTTCCCTCTCCGGCGCAGGCGATGCGCTACGGCGCTGGAGCGATTCACCGAGTTCATACACGAAGATTCTGGTTGATTTGGACGAATAAGACAGATGGAATACCGGCGGCTCGGACGTACTGACCTGCAGTTATCCGTAATCGGGTTCGGCACTGCACCTTTAGGAGGCGAATACGGCACGCTCGATCTGACGGAGGCGGAAAGAGCAGTTCATAGCGCCATTGATGAGGGCATTACGTTTTTCGATACCGCAGCCTATTACGGGCGGAGGTTGTCTGAAGAGCGGCTCGGCAAAATTCTCGAGGGCCGGCGCAATGAGGTTGTGTTAGGCGACAAAGTGCGCGCGGTTCGACAAAGCGGTATTCGATTTTTCGGCGGAGCGCGTCCGAACCAGCGTGGAGGAATCGCTTCGGCTCTTACGCACAGACCACCTCGATCTACTGACGGTACACGACATCGAGTTTGGCGACCGCGAACAGGTCATCGACGAGACCGTGCCCGCGGCCAGAGAACTGCAGAAAGCGGGAAAGATTCGGTACGTGGGTATTTCCGGGTTGCCGCTACGAATCCTGGCCGATGTCGCTGTCCGGGCAAACGTGGACTACGTGCTTTCGTACTGTCATTACAATTTGTTGCTGCGCGACCTTGATACTTATTTGACGCCGGTCGTGAAAGAGCACGGCGTGGGATTAATCAATGCTTCGCCGCTGCACATGGGAGTTCTGACCGCGCAAGGGCCTCCGGAGTGGCATCCGGCGCCCGAAAGCGTGAAGCGCGCGGGACGAGAAGTTGTGGATCTGTTGGAGAGGCGTGGCGTGTATCCAGCTACAGCGGCTCTGCGCTTTTGCCTGGATCATCCGTATGTGTCCTCAACCCTTGTCGGCATGCTGACCAGAGCGGAAGTGGAAACAAACCTCAAGGCGCTCCAGTTTGTCTTGATGCCTGCCTTGCTCGATCAGATTAATGCCGTAGTCGCTCCCGTTAAAGATTTGACCTGGCCTTCCGGCAGGCCAGAAAACAGCGATGCATAGGATCGACGCGCATCAGCATTTCTGGAAATATGATCTTCGCGCACTACGGCTGGATTGCCGGCAATATGAGCGTGATCCGGCGCGATTTTCTGCCGGAAGCATTTGGCAAGTGAAATGAAACTCGCCGGGAATCGACGGCAGCATCGCGGTACAGGCGGCGGGACCTGGTGAAACTGAATGGCTGCTGGAATTGGCGACAAATTGGGACTTCATTCTTGGGGTAGTCGGCTGGGTGCCGCTGACCGAACCGCTTGTTGGTGATGAGATTGGCCGGTTGGCGCAAAATCCAAAGCTCCGGGGATTGCGGCATGTGGTGCAGGACGAGCCCGATCCGAATTACATTCTGCGGGACGACTTCAACGCGGGAATCCGGCAGGTCACCGAAGCCGGGCTGGTGTACGACATTTTGATCTTCGAACGGCATCTACCGCCTGCGATTCAGTTTGTCGATCGGCACCCGAACCAGATATTTGTGCTGGATCACGTTGGCGAAGCCGCGTATCAAAGAAGGTCAGATCGCCGGCTGGCGCGAGAACATTAGGGAACTTGCGAAACGTCCGAATGTCTACTGCAAAATCTCCGGCATGGTGACCGAAGCCGAGTGGAGCGGTTGGACTCCCGAGCAACTGACCGTCTATATCGACATTGTGCTGGAGGCCTTTGGAGCCAATCGCCTGATGTTCGGATCCGATTGGCCCGTATGCCTGCTCGCTGCTACATATAAAGGATGGGTACAGAGTTGTGGAGAGTGCGCTCACGTCGCTTTCCGTTTCCGAGCGACATCGAATCTGGGGTGGCACGGCACGGGAAGCATACCGGCTAGCGGTCTGACCGGCACATAGCGGCGCCAAATCAGAGTTCGCTATCATAAGAAGAGTTCGGTTCTCTTCCAGTAGCCCGCTGTAGGTGTGTCCTCGCTTCTCGCTTCGGTACGCGCCCTGGCCTCTGGAATCGCATAACGATAACAAAAGGCACATAATATGTACGCTGTGATTGAGACAGGTGGAAAGCAGTACCGTGTCGCACCTGGACAGACGATTGAAATTGATACGCTTGCGGGGGACGTCGGCGCGGACGTGGAATTCGACCGCGTGCTGGCCATTTCGAACGATTCGAATGAGCTGTTACTGGGCGATGTGCTCAAAAGCGCACGAGTGCGGGGCCGGATAGCGGCCCATGGGCGAGGCGACAAAATCCTGGTGTTCAAATTCAAGCGCAAAAAGCAATACAAGCGGACCATCGGTCACCGGCAGAATTACACTCGAGTGGAAGTTCGGGAGATCTTGTCATAGTGGCAGGCTGGCATATCGGCCGGAAGGATTAGGCATGGCACACAAAAAAGGCTTAGGAAGTTCGAAGAATGGCCGCGACTCCAATTCGCAGCGGCTCGGGATCAAGGTTTTTTCCGGTGAATTTGTCAGTGGCGGCTCAATTATTGTGCGCCAGCGCGGTACCCGCTACAAGCCAGGCAAAAACGTCGGGCTGGGAAAAGATGATACGCTCTTTGCTACCGTTCCCGGCACAGTCGAGTTTCGGGATCGCGGCCGGATGGGCAAATTCATCAATGTGATCGCCGCCCAGAGCTAATTTCTGTTCATCGACGAAGTAATTATTACCGTCAAGGCTGGCGACGGCGGTAACGGCTGCCTTGCCTTTCGCCGCGAAAAATTTGTCCCTCGCGGCGGCCCAAGCGGCGGCGACGGCGGTCACGGCGGCGATGTAGTGCTCGAATCCAGCGAACACTACAACACGCTTTTGCATTTCCGCTTCAACCCTGAACACACTGCGGAACGCGGGCGTCATGGAGAGGGCAGTAAGCGTACCGGGCGCGATGGTGAAACGATCAAGCTTCCTGTCCCGGTCGGCACCATCGTCTATAACGCCGAGACCGGCGAGCAGCTTTTCGACTTCACCGCTCCAGGCCAAACCTTCAAAGTTGCGCGCGGTGGACGCGGCGGCAAGGGGAACGCGCGGTTCGCGACATCCACACATCAGGCGCCCACCGAGCATGAAGAAGGAAAGCCGGGCGAGTTTCTTCGTCTTCGCTTTGAACTGAAGCTACTGGCCGATGCCGGCCTGGTCGGCTTTCCAAACGCGGGAAAATCCACTCTCATTTCGCGGCTATCCGCGGCGAAGCCAAAGATTGCCGATTATCCCTTTACGACTTTGGAGCCGAGCCTGGGCGTAGTTCAGGCGGGAGATCGCACTTTTGTCCTCGCAGATATTCCCGGGCTAATCGAAGGCGCGCATGAAGGTCACGGGCTAGGCATCCAGTTTTTGCGGCACATTGAACGGACGAAGCTGTTAGTTCACCTGGTGGATGTGTCCGATTTGAGCGGCCGCGACCCGAGTCATGATTTCGACGTTATTCTCGAAGAGCTCGCCAGCTTCAGCCCGCAATTGACCACTAAGCCGATGATTGTTGTCGCGAATAAGATCGACGCCTGTCAAGACTCGGAACGCATCAACGTTCTCAAAGCAAAGGCGCAAGCACGGGCGTTGGCGTTTTATGCCATTTCGGCGGTGGTCGGGACCGGTTTGGACGAGCTCCGCTACGCCATCGCCAAACAAGTCTTCGCGTTGAGCGACGGCGCTACAATCGCAGTCGGAAGCTAGACTCTGCCGGTGCAGGGCTCGGTCTTCAAAACCGAAGTGAGGCATTTTCCAATGTCATGGGTGGGTTCGACTCCCATTAGCTTCCG
>CAVXKZ010000023.1:0-52061 GCA_963762495.1 uncultured Acidobacteriaceae bacterium | reverse complement strand
GTTGGAATTATTTTCCGGTCTTCGGAGCTACTTCAGGATCCAGCTTCTTCGCGAGAGTCAGCGCGCGCTGGCCGCCTTCTTTATCGCCTTGCTGGGTCAACGCTAAACCTAGATCGTAGTTCAGCAGCGCGGACAGAGGGTCCACTTGCAGCCCCTTGCGAAATACCTCAATCGCACTCTGCGACTGTCCGGCTGAGTACAGCGCCGCGCCTAAGCTCTCATAGGCGCTGGTCAGGTCCGGGTCGAGTTCGATGGCCCGCCGAAATGCCTCGATCTGTTCGGAAGGGCGATGCTGAAGCGTTAACCCCAAATCGAATTGCGCGGATGCGTCTTTGGGGTAGAACTGGACCGCGAAGCCTAGAATTTCCGATGCGCGCTGCGCGTCGCCGGTTTCTCCCAAAGTGGTTCCCATAAAGACCAGGGCTCGCAGGAAGTACGGATAAATTTGGAGAGCCTGCTGATCCTTATCTATTGCGCCTTTTAGATCGCCGCTACTTTTCAGGGCGGATGCTTTCAGAAACAATTGATTCGCGTCCCATTTGAAATCGCGGGATAGGCGATGCAGAATTATGCAGCGGTCGCCGAGGTCAATGACAGGGCTGGTTTCGCCGTACTGTAATTGGGTAGCCGCAGCAGCGAGTTTCGGGTCCATCTGCGACAGTTGCATCTCACCAATGAAACCTCCGCCTGGGGCAGTCGGATCAATCGACATCGCATGAGCCACGTCCGCGAAGGAAACACCGCTTGCAAGGCGCTGGCTGGCTGTCTCGGCCTTGGCGCGATTTTCCGCAACAATGATTCGCAGAAATTCGCGCTTCGGCTGGATGCGCGATCTGAGTTTCTCGTCGTGAGCCGCTGTCTTGATCCCCTGTTCCGGATGAACACGGATCCAATGGTCGGTCATCAGGAACGACCCCTGCTGGATCGACGGCATGTGGCAGCCGATGCATTCGCCCCTTGCGTTGACCGGACAAATCGACGCATGCTGCTCGATGGACTGCGAGTGGCATCGCAGGCAGGTTTGAACGGACGTGTCCACGACCCGTGGAGAATCCTGATGCGGGTTGTGACAATCGGTACACCCGAGTGCCTCACCGCTTTGGATGAAGCACTCCGAATTGCTCAGCGCCGGAACTTGACTGGAGACCAGCAGATCGTCAGGCAACGGGTCCGTCTGATTCGACAACCCCGTGTGGCACTGCGCGCAAATCTCGAGACTCCGTTCGCGGTTCAGGTTGGCTGGAATGACGACTCTCTTTTGCGCATCGCGGCCCGTTACGGACGCGACGTGATCCGATGCCGGGCCGTGACAGCTTTCGCAGCGAACGCCGCCCAATTTGCCAGCCCCAAGCGTGTTCGGCTCGCCATGGCAGGTGAGGCATTTCTGCTCGAAGGCCGGGCTCAAAACTCTGCCAAGCGCGTCTTCCAGGTTGTGGGGCTTCTCCGGTTCGAAACCGGGAGAAAGCACGAGTCCAGTGTGGGGTGAGTTGTATGCGTAACGCCCTTCAATAAGAGCCGCGCGCTCGAGCGGTATTCCGTCTACTCGCTCGATTCGATCTAGAAAGCTAAAGCCGTGCCGTTTACCTCCGACGACAGCCTGTACCGGCAGTGTCACACTCGTGCCGTCCGGCATTTTGACCGAGTATTCCAGGCGTGAGCCGGCGCGCCGGACCCGATAGAGCAGTGGCGCGCCCGATCCCTCTTGCTTTTGGGCGTCAAGCTGTCCAGGCAGCCCGGCAGGCACAGCGCCACGCCAGGTGTTCGCCATGGCAGTGGTGATCTGCGTCGCTGCAGTCTCCTTATGGCAGGTCGAACAAGTCTGGGAACCGGCGTAGCCGCCCTGACTAGTTTCCGAAGCAATACAGCCGGTCGCGATTCCGAGAATGAGGACCAATCGCATTATCATCGGAGTGTCATCCCCATGGCGCGGCGATAATGCCCCAAGAGATCCTCCGCCTTGGATTGTTGGCCCTGTGCGCGGTAAACGTAGCTCAGAAGTTCAACGGCTTGCTGAAGCAGCGGATCGAGCTGAACAGCGCGCTCCAGATGCTGCGTCGCCTCCGCGATTTTACCCGAGTCCAGCAAAGCGGAGGCTTCATTCACTTCATACGGCGCATAGTTCGGACGCAGTTGTAAAGCTGCAGCAAAGCGGTGCTCCGCTTCCACCGGCTGCTTGCCGCGCAAAATAATCGTACCTAGAGCAGTCAAGAACGCCGGATCGCTGGAAAAACTCTTTTCAAGCCGATTGAGCAGTCGATAGCCTCGGATCACCTGATTCGAGTCGTGATTCTCCATTCCAAGCGTGACGAGCGCCAGGGCGAGATTGCGCTGCCGCAGCGGCGCATCCGGTTCACGCCAGGCAATCAGATCGGTTTGCGCGGTCAATTCTTGCAGCGATTCATCTTCGGCTTCGGGACGTCGAGTAATTCGATGATCGGTAAAGGCGGTGTGCCCTCCATCTTTAGCGGGACGTTGCGGCATATGGCATCCGATGCAGTCATGAGTGGGCGCGCCGTGGGCCGCGTCCAATGTGGCGGCATGACAGGTCAAACATCGCTCGCGGAAGTATTCGGCGGGGCGGGCAGGCGTCTCGTGCGGGTTGTGACAGGTTCCACACCACAGCTTGCCTCCACTGTTCCGGGCACAAGCGCTCAATGCCAACTGCTCCGCCTGGCTGATCACCTTAATGGTTTTCCCAGGAGCTTGATGGGCTACATAAACCGTGAAAACATCCTCGAGTTTCTGACCGGGCCGGAAATCCAGAACGCTCTCGCGCGGATTCGGAATGCGCACTTCACCCGCCAGATGGCACTGCTCGCAAATGCTATCGCGCGCCGCGCCCGCTAATTTAGCTGGGTTAATGATGGACCCAGGTACGGGGTTTTTGAGATGAGCTTCGGCAGGCCCATGACATCGATCGCATTCGATACCGCCTTCCGCGAATGGCGGCGATTGGTAGCTGTTCAAAGTGTCGGCAACCGGCAATGGCTTATCGGAGTGGCAGGCCAGGCATTCCAACGTCACTGGGCGCGAGAAGTCGGGTTTCGCACTCTGCTCGTATCCGGGCGCCACATCCCATTGCTTACGATTCGTGTAGTAAGAAATTGGCGATTGGAAGAGATGATCGCCTATCTGAGCTAAATAGCCGAACGCGTGACTTCCAGACCCGATGACATAGTTGACTCGCAGTGCTTGCGACTCGCCCGGTCTCTCGAGTGTTTGCCAGACGCCTGAAGTTGTGTTGCGGATCGAAAACCGGGTATTCGAAAACGGATGCTCAAAAGTACCTTCGGGTTGAGGACCAACAGCTCCGATCGAATGTGCCATCGCCGTTTCCGCGTATCCTAGCACTTCTTTCGGGTGACACGAAGCGCAGGGATGACTGGGTAGTGTGGCCGGAATGAGAACGGCCGAAAGCATCAATCCCAACTGCAAATGGAGAGCGTAGCAGAAGCGGGAGCACAACCTCTCAGCCCTCAAACATTTGCGAGGTGAGCCTGGGGAAAATTTTCCTTGTTTCCGAATCGCGAAGCGAATATACTTTTCTCAAAGCGGGCAATAGCCCGGCTGTTGTTGCAGCACTACGTCTGTGAGGGGCAAAAAATGAATAGGATATTTGTGTCTGCTCTTTCCTGTCTGCGGATGGGTTTTCGAGCGTGGCTCGTGCCGTGCGTGGCAATATTGTTGCTCGTCGGCGGGTCGATTCAGCGCAGCGATGCGCAGGCCCTTCAGGGCATAACCGGGACCGTTACGGACGCCACCGGCGCCATCGTTCCCAACGCGACGGTGACCGCGACGAATGACGCGACCGGTGTCGTTAAGACAACGGCCACAAATTCCGCCGGTACCTACCAATTTACAGATTTGATTCCGGGCAGCTACACCGTAAAGATGGCAATTGCCGGATTCCAGACCTCCATTCACAATGGCGTCACCGTTGACGTCGCAAAAGTGTCTACGGTTGACGGAGTGCTCCAGCCAGGTACGACTGAGCAGACCGTCAATGTAACGGAGAACGTAGTTGCTCTCGACACCACTCAGCCTGCGCTTGGGACGACCATCGAGAACAAGGTTGTGCAGGAGCTGCCCGATGAGGTCAGCGGCGGCCGCGGCCGCCAGATCGATCAGTTCGTCTTCCTTGCTCCGGGCGTGACGGGCGGCACCTTCAGCAAACGAATCAATGGCGGCGTCGATTTTGAGAGCGAAGTTGTCTTCAATGGCATACCCATGGCGCAGTCCGAAACGCAGGGATACCAGACTATCTGGAATCCCCCGTTCGAAATGGTCAATCAGTTCGATGTCTTGCGGTCGTCATTCTCCGCCCAGTATGGCCTCGCGCAGGGTGTCGTTACCTACAACACCGCGTCGGGAACAAACAGCTTGCACGGCGACGGTTTTGAGATCATTCGCAACAACTTCTTCGATGCGCGCGGCGCTTACAATCCGACCGTACCGATTGACAAAGAGAACAACTACGGCTTCAGCATCGGTGGTCCGGTTATAATTCCCCATCTCTATAACGGCAAAGACCGCACCTTTTTCCACCTCAGTATGGAGTGGTATCGGGAGAACGTAAGTCAAACAGGATTCTTTTCGCTGCCCACTCCTGCTGAAAAAGGCGGTGATTTTAGCGCCCTTGGTAACCCTATCTTTGATCCAGCGGCAGGGCTACCTGGAAGCTGCACCGCCAACGGCAACACACCTGGGACCCAATTTAAGGGAAACATCATCCCGCAAGCCTGCTTTAGCCCAACTTCCGCCGGCCTACTGCAATATTTTCCTAATCCTACGCTTCCTGGCTTTGCCAACAACCAGCAGAATCTGGAGGGAGTCGTGCCCACCAGGCAGAATCCGTGGGGCTTTAACATCGACCACAGCATTTCCGACAAACAGTCCATTCACTTTTCCGAGTGGCGCGACAAGCAGACGTCATACGGTGATAACGCCGGCACCCATCTTGCGTTTTCGGATCCTCTAGCGGATAAGACTTATTACCCGGATCTTGGAACCGTGTTCATCGCGAACTATTCTTACACGGTCTCGCCTCATCTTGTGATGACCGCCGGAGCAAGTTGGCTGGGAGAACTAAACTTCCAGATTCCTCAACGGACGGGCGCCCAGCCTGTTTTGAGCGCCGCGCCCGGCGCGCCGATTGTTCCCGGGATTAACTTTAACGGTCCGCTTTCTCCTGGAAATGTCGGGTCCTCGAATACCAACTCGATCAACCGCAAACTGGGTATCGTGGTCGAAAATAATTGGTTGTGGATCAAGGGCAAACACACTTTCAACATCGGCGGTGAGTATCGAAGAACGTACCAGGACGACAACGAATGCCAGCAGTGCGCCGGGAATTTCAATTTCAGCAACAACGAAACGGCTGACCCGAGCAATCTCAGCAATACGGGCAACGCATTCGCCAGCTTCCTGCTTGGTACCGTCGACAGCGCGGATCGCATTGGATCGCAGGAAGAGAGGCTTCGGAACAGGGACTTTTCGACGTATGTTCAGGACGACATTAAGTGGAGCCCGAAGCTGACCTTCAACATCGGTGTGCGCTGGGACGTCATGGTGCCCTTCACTTCGGTGGGCAATCCAATCGTGTACTTTGACTCGAAGATTCCGGACCCGGCTGCAGGGGGCCGGCTTGGGGCGGCGACAAAGTTTGGCAATTGCACGGGCTGTGCCGGCGTAGATCGCGCCGCCATCCATTGGGGTCATTTCAGCCCTCGAGGTGGCTTCTCGTACGAGTTGAATAGTAAGACGGTTCTGCAAGGCGGCTTCTCCATGAACTATCTCGACGGCGGAGCCTACGAGTATGGAACCAGCAAAGTGGCCGTGAATTACGGGAATCTTCTTTTGGGTTCCTTCAATAGGGCCGCGACCGGCTCAACCAATCCTGGCTTCGGCTCGTGGGATACCAACGTAAACCCGTATCCGGCGCCGACTCCCTTCAGCCCCAGCCTTGGCACGGGGACTTTCATCAATGCCTTCGATCCCGCACACGATGGACTTGCCCCCTACGACATCGTGTGGAACATAGGCATCCAGCGCGAGCTGCCTTTCAATATGTTCTTGTCCGCCAACTATACGGGTAATCGAGGCGACTACCTGCCTTCTTCGCTGAACATCATTAACCAGCTTCCTCCGCAGTTTCTCGCCCAATACGGCAGCAACTTAGGACAGCCCTACACCACCACGGGCGTGGCTCTCGGAATTCCATTACCTTTCCCAGGCTTCGGTACCACGATTGAACCGGGTGCTACGGTGCTGCAGGCGCTGCGTCCCTATCCGCAATTCACGGGCAACTATGGCGGTATCCAAAATAACTTCGACGACGCCGGATCATCGCTTTATAACGCCATGCAGATTCAGGTTGAAAAACGTTATACCAATGGTCTGAGTTTCCTGGTTTCGTACAATCTGTCGAAAATGATGTCCAACACCAATTCCGGATTCACATCATTTCGCTAACTCCTCGTTGAACAAAAACAATCAGAAAGCGGAATGGTCCGTTGACAATAACGACCAGACGAACATGATCAATATTGCCGGCACCTACGAGCTGCCGTTTGGAAAAGGCCGACCGTTCCTCAATAAAGGTGGTGTCGTGAATGCAGTTTTGGGCGGCTGGCAGATCAGCCCGCTTCTGACCTACGCGACTGGGACGCCTCTCTGGAACGGAACCGGTGGCTCCGTCTCCGTGGCTGGCGATCCTCTGGGCAATAGCTGCAGTGGCTGTAACCGCGCCGATGTTGTTTCCTACAACAACATGATGTTTTCCTACAACAATGTGTACAAAGGCCTTCCGGTGATCAATAAA
The DNA here is from genome assembly GCA_963762495.1 of uncultured Acidobacteriaceae bacterium. Lineage (GTDB taxonomy): Bacteria > Acidobacteriota > Terriglobia > Bryobacterales > Bryobacteraceae > Bog-105. The sequence goes on along the minus strand of CAVXKZ010000023.1, from coordinate 45,241 downwards.
GCGGATTTCAGCGATCCCGGACCTTGGGTTTTGGGCACCGCCCCGCGTGTCCTCGGACAGTTGCGAAATCCGTGGGGAATGAACGAAAATATCGCCCTCGCTAAGTACTTCCCGCTCGGCGAGAAAGTCAAGCTGAAGCTGGAGATCGAGTATTTCAATGTACTCAATCGAGTAATTTTCGGCGGCCCCGATCTGAATCTTAATGATGCGAACTTTGGTCTGGTAATCAACAGCCAAGCCAATACACAAAGGCAAGGGCAAGGACATTTGGCGATTACCTTCTGACGCTCTATTGAGGAGTATCGGAGGCGGAATGCGCTCCGGCAAGCGCGGCGTACCGTTCGCTCTCTATGCGCGCTTTGTCGGGAAGGCCCCGTCTCCGGTATACCTGCGCCAGCATGAAATGAATGGGCGCGTTTTTCGGCGCAATTTCGGCGCTCTTTTCGAGCTCGGACTGCGCCTTCTCCAACTCATTCAAGTGCAGATAGGCTTTCCCGAGTTCCCGATGCGCGCGTAAATCGCGGGGCGCAATTTGTATTGCCTCCACTAAGTACGGCACGGCTTCGCTCGAACGATTGTTGTCAACCAAAAGGCTCCCGAGATCGATGTATGGCCCTGGATCTTTGCTCACACCGTTGTCCCAGGAAATCGCTGCCCGATATGCGGCAAGAGCCTCGTCGTTTCGCTCCAGCGCCGCGTATGACAACCCGAGATTATCTTCCGCTTTCACATTGCGCGGATCGAGTTGCAAGCACTTCTTGAACACTTCGACCGCCTCTTCGAAACGATTCTCGTTGTACTTTGTGCGGCCCAGATAGTAGAGGGTCTGAAGATTACCAGGGTCCCATTGGACCGATTTCGTAAACCATTTGTCTGCATCCGCGAAATCCTCTAGCAGAACGTAATCCCCCGCAACCGCCTCCAGATCGCGCGCGCTGGGCGTCCGGTACTTGGCGCCTTCCGTATACTCCGCCAGCGAAGGTTTTGCTTTCTGTCGCTTGAAGAGGATGTAGCCAAGAAGGTAATGAGCATCTGCCGAGTTCTTATGACTTTCGAGATACAGGCGAATCTCCTGCTCGGCATCGGCCAATTTGCCCGCTTCGACCAGAGACCTGACTGGCAAAAGAGGATCAACGACGGTTTGTGAATTTAATAGCCGCGACGCCGGCAGGATAATCGCGATCAGCCAAAATGCTCGGCCGCTCATTTCGGTTCTTCTATTCTCACGTACCTGTTAACGGGCACCGCGCTCAATAATTGCGTATTTCCCTTCGGCCAGCGGATCGTCAGCCGGTCTATCTTGGGGCAGACTCCTAACCCGAAGTGAAGCCGCGGATCATTGCGCGAAATATAGCTGCCGCCATTCCGCACCGAAGCTGTCTGCTTCTGACCGCAGGCTTCTAACGTAACTTCTGCGCCAATCGCGTCGCGATTGCTTCGCGTGCCTCGCAAGCTCAGGCCCAGCCAGGAATTGCTCTCCGTTGTGTCATTCCGCAGCAGAACCGGCGGCCCCGCAATCGGCAGCACAATTAAATCCATTTTCCCGTCGTTATTGAAATCGCTGCTAGCTCCTCCGCGATAGGAGTTGTTCGGCGTGTCCGGATATGCGTACGCCAGAATGGCCTTGCCCTCGAAGTCCCGAAAAATCGTGATTGGTTCGTTGTAGTCTTTGTCCGTCGGATAAACGTGCCCGTTTGCCGTCCAGAAATCCCGCGCTCCGGAATTGTCAAAATCGGTTAGCCCGCATGCCCAGCCGAGGTATTTTGAGGTCACGCTTGGAAGTCCCGCCGAAGATGCAATCTCCTCATAATTCCCGCCTTTGTCGAGCCTGAACAGTGGGAAGTAGTCTCTAATGAAGGTCGTGGTCAGCAAGTCTGTGCGTCCGCTCTTGCCGTATTCGCCTATTGCCACGCCCATGTTCGATTGCGTGCGGCCATCGGCATTGAAAGCCACTCCCCGATCAAGAGCGGCTTCCTTGAACGTCCCATCACCCTGGTTGAGGAACAGGTAATTGGGGTCGGAATCGTTGGCGACAAAAATGTCGAGCTTGCCGTCCGCAGTTGAAGTCGCCCGTGACCGGCGTGAATCCGTGGGCCGGAGGCGCATTCCCAATTCCCGACGTTTTGGTGACATCTGCAAACGTACCGTCGCCATTGTTGTGATAGAGAACGCTCGTCCCGCCTTTCAGTCCGATGGGTCCGCAGAAGGTGTGCTGTCCGAAGTAGTCGCAAACCGGCGGCTCACGGTCGAAAGACAGCGATTGTAGATCTACATAACTGGTGATGAACAGATCCAGGTTGCCATCGCCGTCGAAATCCCCGAAAGCGCTTCCCGTGTGCCACGCCGTGCTTTGGCGCAGGCCAGCGGCTTTGCTTACCTCCGTGAACGTGCCATTTCCGTTATTGCGGTAAAGAAGATCACGCCCAATTGTGGTGATCAGGATATCTGTGAACCCGTCGTTGTTGTAATCGGCGGCGTTGGCGCCCGTTCCCCAATAAGCGTTGGCGAGCCCGGCCTTCTCCGTCACATCTTCAAAACGCCCGTTGCCGAGGTTATGGAACAAGTACACGCCGCCCGGTCTGGACATGGGCTTCTGCCCCGCTACGATCTCCCGCAATTGGTCCATAGTCCCGCCATTCACAATCAGCAGGTCCATGAAACCATCGTTGTCATAGTCGAGCCACGCCGCTCCGCTGCCGTTCGCTTCGGTTATCCAGCGCTTCTCCGGCCCTCCGCACCGCATGGTAGCGTGAATGCCGGCTTCAGCCGCCACATCGGTGAAGCGCAGAGTCCCGCTTCCAGTTGCGTAAAGCGTCGCGCCCAAAATAACTGTCGCAGCCCCGATCGCCAAACTTGCCTTATGCAAACGCTCATTATGGAACACCGCCGCTGAGCGCTGACGCTCTATAGTGTTATCGATGGCAGTTCGTTTCGCCACTAGCTTTGCGCTTCTCCTAATCGTCTCGATGGCCGGCATCCTTGACGGACAAGCCGATGTGGAGACCCTCTACAATCAGGCCAAATCCGCCGAAGCTGCTGGTGACCTTTCCGCTGCAGCAGCTAAGTATGAGCAGATCCTCAAACTGGATCCCCGGCTCGGGCCGGCTTACAACAATCTGGGAGCGCTCTACGTGAAGCAACGGCGTTATCGGGACGCCGCGGATGTGCTCGAGCGCGGGCTCAAGGTTGATTCGAAGATGACCTCCGCGTCCGCTTTGCTAGGCCTCTCGCTATTCCAAATGGGTGAGTTTCAGAAGGCTCGGCCGCGCTTGGAAGCAGTGGTGGCCGCGAACCCGGCGGACGGGAACGCCGAGTTCATGTTGGTCAATGATCTGACAAAGCTTGGTGATTTTCATGCCGCCGCCGCGCATCTGGAACATCTCGCCAAACGCGAGCCGCAGAACCAGCAGGTCTGGTACCTGCTCGGGCGCGTATATATGCAGCTTTCCGAAGGAGCCCTTGCCAAAATCAACGAAATCAATCCCGATTCCGTCTGGGCACACGAGATCTCCGCCGAATTAATGGAAAGCATGAAGAACTACGACGGAGCCATTGTCGAATGGAAGAAGGCCATCGAGGTTGCTCCGAAGCAGCCGGGCGTTCACTTCAAACTTGGCGATCTTTATTGGAGTTTGTCGCAATGGGACAGCGCGACCAAAGAGTTCGAGCAGGAACGCGCGATTGACCCGGGGAATTGCATGATCGATTGGAAACTCGGCGATATTCTCATGCAGCAGAGCATCGAGCCCGCACAGGCTTTGGCGAAGGAGGATGAAGCCCTTGCCTCCTGCCCGAACCTGATGGAAGCTCGCGCCGATCGCGCCCGCTTGCTTCTCAAGCTTCATCGCGACCAGGAAGCCATAGCGGAGCTGCAAATCGTCGAGAAATCGAATCGCAGCGAGCCGAGCACGCACTTTCTGCTTGCTCAGGCCTATCGCGCGACGGGTCGAAGTCAGGAGGCTCAGGCCGAGATGAAATTGTTCAGTGAACTAGAGGGTAAGGCGCGCGCCGCCACAGCCGAACGCGCCCAGGAAGTAATCAAGAACAGCCAGTCCGCGCACTAGCCAGAGTTCCGTATTCGGTGTGAGCCAGAGCATCCCGATGTTTGCCGAAAAATCTGGTTGTCGCCGTCGCTTCGCGGATGTGTCGATCTGTCTAAAACCCGATGCCGAGCATGACTACGCTCTCATTGAGTCTATTTGTTAGCCCGTTGGCCCCGAAGGCTTGATTCCACCAGCGCGTGTAGCGAATCTCTGGCCTGATCTCCAGGGGGCCTTCCTTGAAGGTGAAGCCGACGCCCGCGACTCCACCCCAGGTGCTCCAGGCGGGGGATAGGCAGTTTCGATCAGATATTCACAGGCAATAGTCACGGAAACGCAATTCCCTCAGGCCGCGTATAAAATACCGACACCCGCTGGAAATGCCGCGTTTCGTTATACCATTGCTGGTTTTGTTTGCAATGCAGGTCTGCGCTGAGGACGATCCGGCCGTGTTTAAAAGCGATGTCGCGATGACGCGCGTCGATGCGCAGGTGGTTGACCGGGATGGTCGCGCCATAACCGGGTTGGAGGTGCAGGACTTTATTCTGCGATTGAACGGGCGTGTCCTGCCCATTCGCAATTTTGCCAGCGAGAATATGCCGATTGACATCCTTCTCTTGCTGGATGTGAGCGGCAGCATGCAGCCCCATGTTGAGCGGATTGCTTCGGCAGCCCAGCAGGCTCTGAACGTGCTTGCCGACCGGGATCGCGTGGCGATCATGGTATTCGATACGCATACGCGCGTGCGTTTACCTTTCCAAAGCAGCCATGCTGAAGTCACCAGCGAGTTGAACCGCCTGCTTCGGTCTGAAAGGTTCAATGGTGGAACGCGGATCACACACGCGCTGCTGGACGCGGCCAGTTACGTCCAGCGGGAGGCGCGGCAGAATGCTCGCCGGGCGATTGTGATTTTGACGGACGATGAGACGCAGGATCAGGAGGATGAAACCCGAGTGGAGGCCGCTCTCACGCGGGCCAATGCGGTTCTGAGTTTTCTGCAGGCTCCCTACGAACCGCCTGGCATGGCCGGAGGCGGACGTCCGCATGGCACCTGGGGAAGCGGAGGCAGCAACTGGCCGGGAGGAGGCAGCCTGGCCGGGGGAGGAGGCATCGGCTTCCCCGGCAGCGGACCAATTATTCTGGGTCGCGGCAGACGAGGCGGATACGGCGGAGGAGACCCATCCCATTCCGCGGGAACCGCCGACATAGCGCGCGACTCTGGCGGCGACACTATGCAAGTGGACGAGGCTTCCTCGCTTGAAGAAACCCTGGCAAGACTGCGTCAACGCTACGCGCTCTACTTCTACCTGCCAGAGGGATCAACGCCGGCGGATCGGCGGAATGTGCAGGTTAATCTCTCGCAAGAGACCAGGCTGCGGTTCCAGGAGGCTGAGATTCACTATCGCCGGATCGATATGTCGGCGAATGGTTCCGGCGAGCATGCGGCACCGACAGTGGTTACCCGTACCCACGCACCGGCGGACGCGGACATCGAGCCCTCTCTTTCGCAGGAGGAACCAAGACCTAAGGGCCGGAGAGTGGCCGTGAACGAGGACACCGGACCGCGGGTGAACACAATCGACCCTGATTCCGACGATTCAAACCGCCAAGCGAACCCTTCAGCGGCGCAGCCGGCGCAAGCTCCACCAAGCGGAGGTTGGCCTCGCGCGACCCCGCAGACAACCCCGCCCTGGTGAAGAGCGGCGGCCCGGCGAGCAGTTCGTCGTCAGGCCTGCGCTGGCGTCGGTGGATCACCTGGACAGCAGCGATACTCCTGAGCCTTGTCGAGCAGATCGATTTTTTTCTGGAGCAGCTTGTTTTCCAGGTCCATGCGCTGCAGTTCGAGCTGGATCTTTTGTTCGACCTCCGGTTCGCAAATGCTGCACGTATCGAGGCAGCCTTTCACCAGAACGCCGGGAGTCGGTAAGCAGATATCTTTCTGCCAGGAGAACTGCTTGACGGCATCCGGATTCAAATTGCCGTTCTGGTCAAGCAGACCTTCCTGCTGAAGATCGGCATCAACAGCGGCTAGCGCGGCTTTGCGAACGGCCACGGAGAGCAGTTCGGAGGTGATGGTAAAGACACCCGTTTGCAGCCGCAGACTAGTAAGCGTAGAGGTGCCGCTTTCGCTGAAGTTGTTGGCTTCCGTGACGCTGGTCCGGCCGCGTTCCTCGGCAGCCAGGCGCTGCGAGTTAGTACCGGTGACGGCGTACGGAATCACCGAAACACCCGTATTCGGGACGCGGTGGATTGAGAAGCGCGCCCGTCGGAGCAGCGGGATCCACAACTCTCCGTTCAATCGCGGAGAGCGTGAACGTCACCTTCTGGCATTTGTTGATGCGGTAGAAGAAAAACGTGATCGCGTGGCAATGATTTGGATTCGAAAAAGTGCGCGAGGACGACTCATACTGATCTTCCGATTCCCCGGAGCTGTGGCTGCGCGTAGCGACTTCGCCGATGGAAGTGGACGCGGCGGCGTGGGTGCCGGCCTGCACTTGCGAACTGGAAGAAGCGGCGAATTGAGTAAGAGAATGAGCGAACGCACTGGCGGCATTCGCGTCGTAAGAACTTGCCGCGACCGAGCCTCCGATGCTGAAGAAGCCCAGATCAAGACCCGCACCTCCTCCCCCTCCAACCGATGATGAATGGTAGGAAGAGCTCTGGCTGGTCTGATCCAGAGCGTCTAGCTGGCTCAGGGAATTGGCAAAACTCGAGGTGAAGTACGATTCTTCGGAAGTGGTTTCCTGACGCGAGGAGAGTTGCGTTTCACTGTCGTAATAGAAGCGGCTGTGGCGATCGCTTGTGAAAAGACGCACAGCCTCTCCGGGCATGAGAGAGTTGCTGTACAGCAGATCCCCGAGCGACATAGGGCCAGGGCAGCGTTCGAAGGTAAAAACAAGAGTGACTTCGACTGGAATCGTTTGAGTGCGTTCGTTTACGGTTACCGACGGGCGGAACGGCAAGCGATACCGAAAATCGAGGTGGTCACAACAATTGGAGCTTGCAAGCTGCGGGCAGCACGGGACAGACGCGGCGGTGGTGGCCGCAGGGGTGGAATCAGGCATGAAATTTAGAACTCCTTGTTCGCCGAGCTAGTGAAGGAGCGTGCCGTTCCGTTACACGGTTGGAGTAATCTAGTGTCCTGGGTCAGATGGCTTCCGCATTGTCCGATCAATTGGGACTTTCGCGCCGGGGGTCGCGGCGGTTGATGATTTTCACAACCGTTGCTGTAGCGTTTTGCGGGTTTTCCATTCGGAGCAGTTTGTCCGTTCGGAGTTGGATCACCTCGGTCCATTCCGGATCGGGAAGAATATAGAACTGCTCCTGCTTAATCGCATCGAAGACCACGTCAGCGACTTCGAGAGGAGGCATGCTTGCCTCGAGGATGGCCTTGAATGCGGCTAGACCGGCTTGCATTTCCGGCGTCATCGGGACCCCTTCGTTACGCAGCTCCGCGGGCCTGTTACGGTCGGCGTCGGCAATATTTGTCCGCACAAGTCCTGGGCATAGAACCGATACTTTGACGAGCGAGTTCCGTTGTTGGAGCGCTAAATACAGGCTTTCCGAGAGGGCTACCACCCCATGCTTCGACACCGCGTAAGGAGCGGAGCCGCCGCCGACGATGAGCCCGGCGGTCGAGGACGTATTGATGATATGGCACTCCGTATTCTGTGCAAGCATTAGCGGCGTGAACACTTTGACCCCATGGATCACGCCCCATAAGTTAACGCCGATTACCCACTCCCAATCCTTCCATGTTGCCTCCCATGGCGCCCCACCGGCACCGACCCCGGCGTTGTTGAACAGCAAGTGCACCTGGCCAAATGCGTCCAGTGCCTGACGAGCCAGCAGTTCGACGTCACTCCGTTTCGAGACGTCCGTCCTTACACTAAGCACAGTTTCGCCTTGGGTTTTCAGTTCAGTTTCTGCCTTGGCGAGATTAGCTTCATCGATGTCGGCGAGGACTACTTTCATGCCCTCACTTACACACCGCTCCGCTATTCCACGTCCAATGCCGCTCGCCGCACCAGTGATCACCGCGACTTTGCCTCTAAACTCTTTCACCGTGTCCTCTCGTCGATATTGCAAATTTACGCCAGCGTGCGTATGCAACCGCCGCGCAGGATGTCATCCTACCCCACAAAGCGTCGACAATTAGCGGGGACACGGCACCAGCGCGAAGGCCGGCTCTTGACAGTACCCCGGTTACTCGTCGGTATCGATTGGATCTTCCGCCACCAGCGGCATGCCGGGCCGCATGCAGGAACGGGTATTTACTTTGTAGCGGCTCCGGGCGGCAAAGAGCTTTTCAACCTCTCTCCGAGGCAATGGTTTCGCTCCGCCCAGCATCTCAGCCACAAAGGTGATGTGGGCCAAGTGCTCCACCGTTTCCATACGGAAGAACGCTTCCCATACATCGGCGCCATAAGAAGTAACGCCATGATTTTCAAGCAGGATGGCATCGTACTCGGAAACGAACGGCCGCATCCCTTCGCTCAGCGCGGGAGTTCCCGGCAGGCCATAGGAAGCGAGCGGCACGGCGCCCAGACTCACGATGGCTTCCGGTAGCAAGGCTTTGTCGAGGGAACGGCCGGCGACCGCGAATCCAGTAGCGACAGGCGGATGGGCGTGTACGACAGCTCGAATATCGGGCCGCAGCGAATAAATCATGACGTGCATTAGGATTTCGCTGGTCCGGTCGCCCTCGCCCGCGACTTTATTGCCTTCGGAATCGCAGAGGATCAAGTCCTCCGGTTTGACGAAACATTTGCTGACTCCAGTCGGGGTGCAAAGGATGTGATCATTGGCGAGCCGGATGCTCACATTGCCGTCATTGGCAGCGGCCCAGCCCTTTTGATAAATCGAATGACAGACGCGGATGAGATCCTCGCGAAGCTCCTGCTCTGTCTTGTCCATAACGAATCTGATAATAACAGCGTGGCATCAAGAAGGTTTTACTCTCGCCTCAGAGCGGTGCTGGGGTCCAGGTTAGAGGCGCGGCGCGCGGGCAGCCAGGACGCCACCGCGGCAATGCCGAGAAACAGAAGCGCCATGGCGAAAAACGTTAACGGATCCGTGGGCCGGATGCCCACAAGCATGCTTTTCAACAGGCGCGTGAGCCCAAGCGCGGCAACGAAACCGAAGCCGATACCGGCGGCGCTGAGGCGCAGCCCGTTGCCGACGACCAAACGGAAAATTCTGGCCGGGACCGCGCCGAGAGCCATCCGCACTCCGATCTCGGCGGTGCGCTGCCGCACGAGAGTCGACAAAACGCCATAGAGGCCCACCCCCGCGAGCAGAGCGGCGATTACTGCGAAGAGCCCCGTGAGCAGCAACGAAAAGCGGGTTCCCGATTGCGCTTTTTCCACCAGCGCCGTCAGGGGCTGCACTTCGGTGACCACAAGTTGGCGGGAGACTCTGGCGAGAGTGGATGCTACGGCGGGCGCATACCTGGCAGGATCGGCGGCTGTTCGGATGGCCCAAATCCGTGCCGCGCCGTTTCCCAAAAAGCCGTCCGTGAAATAGATCTGCTCGCGGCCCGCTTCGGTCAGGGATTCGTCGCGCTGATGTGCCACCACGCCGATGATCTCCACCCATTCCGGCTCGGGCGTGCGTATGCGGATCAGAATGCGCTTGCCGACCGCAGTTTCGTGCGGGAAAAGCCTTTTGGGCAAGAGCCTGATCGACGACGACCACGTTGCGCCCGGATTGGTTATCGGCATCGGTGAAGGCTTCGCCCGGCGAGAATTGGCGTGCGCAGCGTTTCGAAGTAACCTGGCAACACGACTTGAAAATCGACCGCCTGGAACTTGCTGGCGTCCGCGAGCGCCTCGCCGGTTCCCCAGCGAATGGGGTTGAATCCTCCCGCCAGCGGAAAGGGAAACGAAGCGGTAACATTCAGGACGCCGGGCAACGCTCGCAATCGATCTTCAATCTGTCGGGATACAGCAGCGCGCTGCTGCGGTTGATCAACGCCATTGGCAAGAACCTGGAACGTAAGCAGACCGCGCGGATCGTAGCCGGGATCCACCTGCTGCAGTTTCATAAAGCTGCGGAACATCAGTCCCGAGCCGATGAGCAGGACAAAAGCGAGCGAGACTTCCACTACGACAACAGTGCTACGCAGAAATCCTCCTGCCGCTAAGCCCGAGGTCCGGCCAGCCCCGCGTAAAACCTGCATGACGTCTGGACGTGAAGCGCGCAGCGCCGGAGGAAGCCCGAAGAGTATGGCGGCGGCCAGACTTATTAGAGCCGTGAAGAAAAGTACTGTCGGATCGATGGCAATAGATTCGAGCCGCGGCAGACTCGCCGGGGCAATGGCGCGCAGTTCGCGAATGCCCGCCCAAGCCAATCCAAGTCCCAACAGATCGCCCAATCCGGAGAGGAGCAGCGCCTCGGCCAGCATTTGACGGACAAGCTGCCAGCCGCTGCCGCCAAGCGCGGTGCGGACCGCAAGCTCGCGCTCGCGCAGAGAGGCACGCACGAGCAGTAGATTTGCGACATTCGCACAGGCGATCAGTAACAGGAAAATCACCCCACCCATCAGGGCAACAATTACCGGCCGCACTGCCGCGACCAGGTACTTGTGCATGGGCTCCAGCCGTATATGGAAACCCGAGGTCGCGTGGAGCGAAAAATTCTTTCGCAGCTCCCCTGCTACCGCATCGGCTTCGGACTGGGCGCGCTCGAGAGTGATGCCGTCTCGCAAACGTCCGATGGGCCATAAGCTCACGCCATTCCGCTGCTGGTTGTCGTAAGCGAGTCGGCCTGCGGTCCAAATGTCGGGCCTGAGCTCCTGGCTGAGATGCGGCGGAAGCAGCAGCTCGAGGCGCGGCGCAAGTACGCCAACAACCTGAGGTCCTCCTGTCCTCCCCGGCACCAAGCCTTGGCCAAGTATGTCCCGGCTTCCTCCATAGCGCCGCTGCCAATATTCGTAGCTGAGAATCGCAATGGTGGGTAAACGCTGCGGAGCAGTCGCTCCAGGTCTTGCCACCGCCTTTAGCGGAGCCTGCGGCTGACCGTCCTCCTCGTTGAAATCCCGCCCGATCGCAACACGCGCGCCCATTAGACGGAAGAAATTTGTCGTGACTTGCCCGAAGCGAACCTGTTCCAAAGATCCATCCGCCCCCGGCAGTATTCCGCGGCCCGTGGTGACGGCAGCCATATCTTCAAAGACGTACTTGGTCCCATTTCGCAGATCGAAGAAGTCCGCGTTCGAAAAGGGCCAGTCAGTCACGTTTCTCTTTTTCATTTCACCTATCGCGACGACCAGCCGATCGGAGTCCCTATAAGGAAGCGGGCGCAGCAGCACGGCATCGGCCACGCTGAAAATGGCCAGTACTACCGCCGATGCCCAGCGCAAGAGTGGTGACTGCGGCAGCCGTAAAGACCGGGCTAGTACGGAGCGAGCGCCACGCATATTTCAGATCTGTTGCTGTCATGCACTTGTCCTGCGCGCGAGCCGCAGCCAATCGATGATATCTCGGACGCCGAAGGAGGGAAAATGTCACTCGCCGCTACAATGAAGCGGTGGAGAAACGCCGCATGTGCCCGAATTGCCGGGCATTCGTTAGCACCAGTGACCGTATCTGCCCGTATTGCAACGTGCAGCTTGGTCCGCGCGCCATCGACATGAGACCCAGCCAGTTCGCGGCGTCTTTTTTGCCGCGCGCCAATCTTACGGCCATCATCTTTATCGCCATTAATGTCGCGTTTTTTCTGGCGGAGCTGGCAGTCAGCTACGGATTGACGAAGAGCGTTAATATCTCGGTCCCAGTTTCTATTCTTTTCGGAGCGAAGTATGCGCCGTTGATCTATGCCGGTCAATATTGGCGTTTGATTACGGCCGGATTTCTGCACGGCGGGTTCTGGCACATCGCCATGAATGCCTGGGCGCTCTACATTCTGGTCACCGAAGTGGAGCAGTTTTACGGAACGGCGCGCCTGATTGCGGCTTACATTTTCTCGACGTTCACCGGGTTCTTTTGCAGCCTCTTGTGGTCACCACATTCCACCTCGCTCGGCGCATCCGCGGCTTGTTTCGGGATGTTTGGCATCATGCTCGCGATGGGATTGCGTCAACGCGCCGATCCGCTGACGCAAGCAGTGCGGGCGCATTATGGCCAGTGGCTGATCCTCGGACTGGTGCTGAGTCTAGTGCCGGGCGTGGATATAGCGGCGCACATAGGTGGCTTCATCGGCGGCTTTATCGTGGGTCTAGTTGCCGGCTTGCCGGGCCTGCCCAACACGCCGCGGGAGCTTCTTTGGAAGATCCTGGCAGGCATCGCAATCGCGATCACCGTTTATGCCTTCGCTCGCGACTTCCTCTTTTACCCGATCTTGCTTCGCCAATTGACCGCCACTTAAGGGCGCCGGGGAGTTATCATAGGTTAACTTTCCACCGCGTTTGGCACAGCTACTTTTCCTTCGCGGGGCCAGGCAAGTGTTAACCTTGCGTGGTCCAAGTGATGTGCGCCGGGGTGCGGACCTACAGAATCTTGAAGTTATAGAGGACGGTTCAGTCCTGATTCGCGACGGCAAGATCGCTTCCGTCGGTCTGACGAGACGTATCGAAAATCTAAAAGAGGCGCGCGACGCGCCTGAAATCGAGCTCGAGAATGCCATCATCATGCCCGGATTCGTCGATCCGGGCGTGCGAATGACGCTGCAACCAAAAGATGCGATGAAGCGGCGCAAAATGGTGGACTTCCGGTCCGATAGCTTGACTTTGCTGCGCGCCTGCATGCATCACGGCACGCTCAACTTGCGGATTTCCGTCAACGGCGGCAAGGGCGATCTCCGGACCGACGTTTTGGCGCTGCGCCAGCTGGCCTCCATGGCCAACCCGCCGGTGGGCAAGACTCAGAGCTGGCGGATTGCTCCCGAACAGGTGAACGGTTCCGGCGCCGCTTTGTCCCAGAATTTCATTGCGTCTCTCAAACTGGTCACGAATCGGAACTTGGCGCAATCCGTCGAGATGACGCCCGAATCGAGCGAAGTTCTAGGGAATGGCAGTTGGGAAGCGGCGGGGGAATCCGGCCTGGATCTGAATCTGCTTTGGCCCGGGGGATCGCCGGATTCGCTCCGGGAATTGCTCGCTCAGACCAATCCACGAACCGTCTGGTGTCCTTCCTCGCTCAGCCGCGAGGAGTGTTCCGTGCTGGCCCAGTCGCCGTCGATCGCGGTTTTTTGCCCGGGCAGGGAACTCCTGGAAGAGCGCGGCGGCGACGCGGTTCGGTGCCTGATCGATTCCGGCGGCGCGATCGCTCTCTCCAGCGGCTACGATGCGAGTGACGCGCCGACGTTCAGTATGCAAACCGCTGTTTCACTTGCTGTAATGCGGCTGCGCCTCAGCACCGAGGAGGCTATCAGCGCAGCTACCATCAACGCCGCTCACGCGGTGGCCGGCAGTCATTCCGTCGGCAGCATCGAATGCGGCAAGCGCGCCGACCTGCTGGTCCTCAACGTTCCGGATTATCGCGAGATTCCGCGCCGCTTCGGCATCAATAATGTCGTTATGGCGATACGCGAAGGGAACCTGGTGTATAACCGGACGCGCTGGAAAGTGAGTGCACACTGAAAGAACCGCTGATCGAGTGTGTTCCGAACTTTTCGGAAGGCCGGGATTTAGCCCGAGTGGATGCGCTGGAACAGGGGATTCAGGCGGTTCCAGGAGTCGCCGTACTGGACCGGACCAGCGATTCCGACCATAACCGCACGGTCATTACTTTTGCCGGAGGTCCGGATGCTGTTATTGAGGCCGCTGTCCAGGTGACTGGCCGGGCCGCTGATCTGATCGATCTCAACATGCATCGCGGCGTTCACCCCAGATTGGGTGTGCTCGACGTTCTTCCGTTTGTTCCGCTGGGCGGAACCACCATGGAGGAGTGCGTCGCGCTTGCGCACAAAGCTGGTCAACGCATTTGGAATGAACTCGGAATACCGGTTTATTTCTACGAAGCCGCTGCCATGCGGCCGGATCGGATCAGGCTCGAAAACGTGCGGCGCGGCCAATTTGAAGGAGTACGCGAAGCGGCCTTGATGGATCAGACAACAGCTCCCGATTTAGGCGGCCCAGGACTTCATCCCACTGCTGGCGCGGTCATCGTAGGCGCGCGTCAGATCCTGATCGCTTTTAACATAAATCTGAAAAGTACCGATCTGGATCTGGCTCGATCAATCGCACGGCGCATTCGCGAAAGCAGTGGCGGCTTTCCCAATGTAAAGGCTCTTGGCCTTCCGTTGATGTCGCGGAATCTCGTCCAGGTCTCGATGAACCTCACAGATTACCGGCGGACTTCTCCGCACGTCGTATACGAAGAGGTGAAGCGGCAGGCGGCCGAGCGAGGCGTGGAGATTGACGGGATCGAATTAATCGGCCTCATTCCGCAGGCGGCAACTGAGGCAGGGTTCGCCGGCGACGCGCGGCCGCTGCAATTCGATTCGGCAAAAATTCTGGAAAATCAGGCGCGGAAATTGCTTCATCGCAATGATCTGCTAGCATAAAGCCTCAAAACGTCATGCGTCTCCGGCGAGCGGCATCTTTTGTTGTTTGTGCCTTTCTGCTCCCGCTTGCATCATTCGCCGATACCGATCCAGCCTTGGCGGCATATGAAGACGCTAACTACGAAAACGCGATCCCCTTACTGCAGTCCGCCCTGGCTGCAAACCCGAAAGATGCAGTATTAAACGCGGCGCTGCTATCGGCCCTCGTCTACCAGGAACGTGTGGATGATGCCGCGAAGGCAGCGGCTGCGGCTGCAGCAAATTTTCCAACGTCTTCTGAAGTGCTCGCGGCGCGGGGTGAATTTGCCTTCTATATGGGCGACATGCCGGAAGCGGAGAAGCTGTTCAAAGCGGCTATCCGAATCAAGGACCAGTCGCCGCGGGCGTGCTTTGGGCTGTCGCGGCTGTACCACGCGGCGGGCTTCCACCGAACGGCGCGATTGCTCTGCATCAACGCTCATGACCTGGATCCTGAAGACGCATTGATCACACGAACATTCCTGGCGTATTTGCCCGCGGCAAAACGCGAGGAGCTGTTGCCACCGTTTGTGGCGGCTCACCCGTGGCTCTATAAGCACTTCAACGAAGCAAAGGCCACGTCCGCTGAAATCGCGCAAGAGCTGGACACACGCAGGCCATTCGAGATGGAAGGCGGGGCGCAGGAGACGACCGTTAATTTGTTGACGATTATGCGCGCGCCGCGGAGGCCGATCGGCGTCGGCCTGGAACTCCGGATAGAGGGCGGCAGGCCCTTGCGTCTGCTGCTGGATACAGGAGCAAGCGGAGTGGTGATCCGGGAAAACGCAGTCAACAAAGCGGAACTGGATCACTTGGGCTCCGGCGAATCTTGGGGCATCGGCGACAAGGGAGCGAGGAAAAGCTTTGCCGCCGTAGCCGATGAATGCCAGATCGGTCCATTGAAACTACGGACCTGCATCCTCAGTGCTATGGCCGGAAAGGCCCGCGTGGGGGGCGAAGATGAGGACGGTCTGATCGGGGCAGATGTTTTTGCGAACTACGTCGTCACCATCGATTTTTACAATCGAAAGCTGCGCCTGAAGCCGCAACCTTCGCGTCCTCCAAACCCGCAAGGCTACGATCGCATCATTCCTCCTGACGAGGCGGATTTTGCACCCGTTTTCCGTTTCGGACATAGATTACTGATTTCCACTCTCGTGAACCGCAAGAGTACCGGCCTGTTCCTGATCGATACCGGCGCGGGAGTCTCGACCGTCGATTCGACCTTCGCTCGTCTATCGACGAAGGTTCGCGGTGACTATAGCACCCGGATCAGCGGGATATCCGGCGAAGTGAACAAGGTGTTTGAGGCTGATAAAGCAGAGCTGCAATTCGCCCATTTCCGCCAGAGCAATCTGGGCCTGATCTCGTTCAACATCAACAATGCGCCGGAACACCAGGAGATTCGAATGGCGGGTATTCTCGGTATTCCGATCCTGACATTGTTCCGCTCGATAACGATCGACTACCGCAACGGGCTGGTCCATTTCGATTACAAATAGATGAGCCGACCATCGTCCATCCGTATGATGAGACATGGGAACTACTTTATCCCCTGAACCCGCCCTGGCCTCTCCGCTCGACGAAATCGCGGGGCTCGAGCGAAGTTATTTGCTCCAGAATTATGCGCGCTATCCGCTGGCGCTCCATCGAGGCAAAGGTTGCTACGCCTACGATCTTGAAGGGAATCGCTACCTCGATCTCATCACCGGCATCGGCGTGAATTCGCTGGGCTATGCTCATCCGCGCATTACGAAGGTAATTCGCCAGCAAGCCGGTCTGCTGCTGCACACTTCGAATCTTTATTACCACGAATATCAGGGTCGTCTGGCCGAGCGTCTTGCCAAAATCAGCGGACTGAACCGCAGCTTCTTTTGTAATTCAGGCGCCGAAGCAATGGAAGGCGCCTTGAAGATGATCCGCGCTCACGGCAATGCAGTGTCGCCTACCAAGAACGAGATTATTTCTCTTGAGAATTCTTTCCACGGCCGCACTCTGGGCGCGCTCTCCATCACCGGTCAGCCGAAATACCGCAAAGATTTCGAGCCATTGCTTTCTGGCGTGCGCTTTGTACCGCGCAACGATACGGCAGCGCTTGAAGCCGCGGTTACCGAAAACACTGCCGGGATCGTTTTGGAGTTGGTCCAGGGCGAAGGCGGCATTCTTCCTGTTTCAGAGGATTTTGCGCGCAAGGCTCGAGAGCTGGCCGATCGGCACAATGCCTTGTTTGTATTCGATGAAATCCAGTGCGGAGTGGGTCGGCCCGGCGCTTACTTCGCGTATCAGTTGCTCGATCCGATTCTGCTGCCGGATATTGTGATCGCGGCAAAGCCGATGGCTTGCGGCATTCCGCTCGGGGTAATGATCGCCAACGAGAAAGCGGCTCAAAACATCAAAGCCGGCATGCACGGTTCAACCTATGGCGGCGGACCGCTCGCCTGCCGTGTGGCGTTGGAATTTTTCGATATCCTCGATGAGCTGCTGCCGTCGATTAACAGCGTGGGCGCTTACTTCCGGACTCGGCTCGCGGACATGAAGCGATCCTTCTCATTCATTAAAGAAGTGCGCGGGCCGGGGTTGATGATTGGCGTGGAGATCGAGTTTCCATGCAAGCACTTCGTGTTGGAGGGGATCAAGGAAGGCGTGCTCTTCAACTGCACGCACGATACTGTGCTCCGCTTCCTGCCACCCTACATTCTGACTGAGCGGGATGTAGATCG
This sequence comes from uncultured Acidobacteriaceae bacterium, assembly GCA_963762495.1. Lineage (GTDB taxonomy): Bacteria > Acidobacteriota > Terriglobia > Bryobacterales > Bryobacteraceae > Bog-105. The sequence continues at coordinate 27,957 of CAVXKZ010000023.1, read as the reverse complement.
CGCCGTGAGTGCCCTGAAGAAAGTATTGAAGCGCGGCAAGCCGCAGGACTGACGCGCGAGCCGACGGTCACTTCAGGCCACTTTCGAATCCGAAGGAGACTTCGTTCACGTGGAGACCCTCGTGATTGTTTCGGCTCAGCTTCCGTCGAATAGTTCGCGCGAGCCGTCGCGTCCAGTCGAAAACGAGACCAAACAGGAAGCGTACTCCGCGAAGCAGATATCTTCCTAACCACAGCATCCCTACGCCTCCGGCAACAAACACGCTGGCAAATACGATCAGCAGAAATCCCTGGCCCGCAGGAGACAATTGGTCGAACAAATCGCCGAGCCGCCCATCTATATGGATGAATCCGAGCATGATCAGTTTGTCCCACAACGCCGGCTGGTAGATGCGCGCCAGTCCGGATAAAGTGAACACCGCGCCTACCAAAAGGAAGCTTCCCGCAGTTGCATAATAAGCGACCACAATGCCGGCCACTGCGGCGAGCAGGCCTATTAGGATCCCCACACCCCAGAAGCCCAAGGGAATGCCGAATAACGCGATGAGCACGCCGCCGATGATATAGAGCGGCAGGTTTCGCTTGCTGCCGGCACGCATCATCGCGCCGGGCAGCCGGTCGGACACAACTTCGGCAGGTTCACCGAGCTTCCGCAGCACAGTAAGGATTCTTTCTACGTCATCTTCCCCCGGTGTTTGCTGGTAAGCCTCATACAAATGCGACTGGATCTCTCTCAGAAACTCGTCCCGCTCGCGCGCCGGAACCAGCCGGAGCTGCGAGTCGACACGCTGCAAATAATCATTGGCAATTTTCGTCACCACGTCTGGGTAGTTGTTCATTGTGTCTCAAGCCTTTCGGACGACAAGTTTCCTTCCGGCATATTCAGACTCTTCCGGAACATTCACTTTCTGTTTAACCAACGAGACCAGCAGCTCAAGTTCCTGGCTCAACTCATCGAAGAGCTGGCGACCTGACGATGTCAGTCCGTAGTACTTGCGGGGAGGCCCTTGATCGGATGCGACCCACTCTGAGCGGACCAGTCCATCGCGATCAAGCCGGGCGAGTATCGGATAGATAGTGCCTTCTTTGAGTGAAATAGAGCCGCTTTCGGAGAGAGCTCGCACCAAGGAGTAGCCGTAATGACGCCCGTGATACAGGACACCCATGACAGCCAGCTCCAGGATGCCCTTTCGCAATTGCGTAATGCGCTTATCTCTGCTCTCCTCTGAGTACCCCACGATGCCTAGTATACGCTAATCCTAGGTACTGGGTTCCCGAGAGTTTTCGAAAACAAGATTTGTCATCACATTTATTTGTGGATGAGTGTTCCTTGGGCAGGAATCCTTGCCGGCTGCTGCCTGTATTTTCGACGTATTCATTCAATTCTGTTGCTCCCGCGTAAGCAGCGACATCGGGCAACAGATTCCTTTACGAGCGAAAACAAAAAGGTCGGCAAGTATGGGAGAATTCGCGGACCCCGGCTCAGAGAAACTTTCCTTCCTTCCTTCACTTAGAGAATTAGCAACTCTCTTACTGGAGGTCCCGTGCTTAAGGCATTAGTCGCCCGCTCGCTGTGTTTCGGGCTCGTGGCGGCTCTGTCTGCCGGCGCAGCCGACGCGCAATCGGCCCAGTCGCTTTGGGCGCTCCGCACGCTGCCATTGTATTCTCCTCTGGCGGATCTCGACGAGGGTCTCCCGAACGCTCCCGGTCAAACCACAAGTGTGCAAGGGCTCAGCATTCGAATAATAGACGGGGAAGGCGCAATCAACAACATTAAAGGGCGAACGGCTCGGGAAATTATTGTGCAGGTCGAAGACCGGAATCACAATCGGGTGCCCGGCGCGGTCGTCATGCTGACCAGCCCAACCGGCGGTCCAAGTGGGACCTTCGCGGGTGAAAGTCATCTCGCCACTCTCGTGACTGACAAAAACGGGCGGGCTGTCCTGCATGGCTTTCGACCGAATCACTCGACCGGAAAATTCCAGATTCATGTCACCGCTTCGCTGAATGGAGAGATAGCGAGCGCGGTAATTACTGAAACCAATCAGTTGCTTGCAGCAGGCGCGGCGACAGGCGGGGCCGGAGGTGGCGCTGCGGCCGGTGGAACAGCTGCTGGGACAGGCTTATCAGCCGGAGCGATAGCGGGAATCGTTGGAGGCGTTGTCGGAGCCGTCACCGGCATAACACTGGGTGTTTACCACGCACAGAAGGGGAGCAACCCGACCCTCAGCATCGGGGTTGGCGGCGGGCTGACCGTGGGGCCGCCCCATTAGATCCCTTGCTCACCGAGCTTCGAACACATGAGAATTCTCGCATTCGTCTTACTGGCCGCAACGGCGCCTGGTCAGACTTCGAACATCATTATCGGGAGCGCTCTGCCGGCCTCCTCGGAGGTCCAGCCCAAACAGGCATACGAAAGAGCTAGGCGCGCGCCCTCAATCGGCATGCCGATCGTCGGTTACGTCATGGGCCCGGGGCCTGTTGACATCAGGCCGATCCTCGGAACCGTAGCGTCCGCTCATGCAGGCGACTTACTACGTGTGCCGGAGGGCGCAGCGCGGTTGTACCTCCCGCCGAAGCAGCGTTACGCCCTTGTGGAGCAAAGCTCCGAGCAGTCAATTGCTGTTTGGCCACTTGGCAAAGCATCATTGGCTGGCGAAGATCTCGTCAGACCCATTTCTGGCGCTCTGCGGCGGGCCGCACTTGTGGCATTTAGTCCAAGGGCGGAATCGGCAGTTCTATATTCTCGTGACTCCGATCGATTGCAGGTTATTAGTGGACTTCCCTTTAAACCTTCGGTTGTCAGGCAGATTTCGACCATCAATCTCGGAGAGCTGTCAATGATTGCAGTGACCGATGACGCCACGCTCGTGGTAGCCGGATTAGCCGATGGCGTTTTGATGTCTTCTTCAGATGGCGCCCGCTGGCGGCCTTTACCTGCCGGATACACGCCTCAGGCATGGTCATTTGTGCCGAACACTCACGATCTCGTAATAAGTGACACAACTCAGAAACTGATTGTGCTCTTACCGAATGCGGCGCATCGCGCTGCTAGCATCCTTGCGGAAGAGGTGCGGGCCGATCGCCTGGTACTTACAAGAGATGGCCAGTTAGTGGTAGCCGCCGATTCAATTAACGGCAACCTCTGGGCTATCGAATTGAAAACCGGCGTCATCACCCCGATATCATCCGGTACGCCGGTCAACGAGCTATCTTCTCTCGAAGCCGCCCGCGCGTTCCTGCTGTCCTCCTCTCCTCTTCTATCTGTGGTGAAGCTTGCACCCTTAGCCGATGACCCTGCCTCCGTGCAAATCGACCCCTGATTTTTGGATCAGACTGCGACCGCTGATGACGCGAGAAAAATCGATCTTCTTTCTGCCGCTTGCCTACTTCGTGGCAATTGCCTCATTTGCTCCGCAACTCAGCGCCGGTATACCCCTTCCTCTCGTTATCACCACGCCAACGCTGCCGAACGGAGCAGTGTCGCTGCCTTATTCGGGGAATCCCATCGCAACTGGCGGAACGCTCCCTTTTTTTTGGTCGGTCACCTCGGGAACACTGCCCGCCGGCTTGGGCTTGAACGCCGCAACGGGAGCTATCACCGGCACGCCAACAGTGACCGGGTCTTTCGGGTATAGGCTCCAGGTGATCGATAGCGGTTCACCGCAGCAGATCGCGACTCAGGCGTTTTCCGTGACGATAGCTCCGCCGGACGTTCCAGATTTTAATGAGTATCTCGTCAGCGGCTCTGCTGCCGGCATTGCGTCTGGACCGGATGGGGCGTTATGGTTTGTAGATGATGCTGGCAATAGCATCGGCCGGATCACCACGACCGGCGCCATCACGGAATTTCCCATACCGACGGCATCCAGCGGCCCTGGTGCAATAACCCCTGGGCCAGATGGCGCACTGTGGTTTACGGAGCAGGCTAGCAACAACATCGGCCGGATCACCACCGCAGGAGCGATTACGGAATTTCCCATTCCAACGCCTACCAGCAATCCCAATGCGATCGTGGCGGGGTCGGATGGCGCGCTGTGGTTTACGGAGCAGGGTGGCACAAATATCGGCAGGATCACTACGGCGGGAGCGATTACCGAATTTGCCTTACCAATGGGAGAAAGTATTGTCCAAGGGATCGCGTCGGGGCCGGATGGGGCTTTGTGGTTTGCAGAGAACAGCGGCGACAAGATCGGCCGGATCACTACGGCAGGTGTAATCACGGAATTTGCTGTATCAGCAAATACCTATCCTTACGGAATCGCAGCGGGACCGGATGGGGCATTGTGGTTTACAGAAAATGGCGGCAACGCGGTCGGACGGATCACGACCGCGGGAGCGATCGTCGAGTTTCCCATACCAACGATGACGAGCTCGCCGGCCCAGATCGTGCCCGGTCCGGATGGCGCGCTATGGTTTACGGAGCAAAATGGAAACAACATCGGCCGGATCACCACGGCGGGAGTTTTTACTGAGTATTCTGTACCAACTCCAAACAGCTTTCCCAGCGGGATCGCGCTTGGTTCGGATGGCGCCCTCTGGTTTACAGAGTCCTTGGATGGTCCAAACAAAATCGGCCGTTTGGCGCTTGTCCCCCAATTGACCCTAACTTGCCCTGTTCCTGGCCAGGCGCAAGTTGGAGTTCCCTTTGCCGCCACTTGCATTGGCGCAGGCGGCATAACGCCCTACTCATATTCCATCGGCACCGAAGCGCTACCGCCTGGATTAACTCTGAACTCTTCAACGGGCGTCATCAGTGGCACACCAACGTCTCTTGGAGTCTTCGCTTTCATCATCGGTATAGCCGACAGCGGATCCCTGACGGCCACGGACTCGATCAATACGTTCGCTGTTGTTCCGTATATCCCGCCGCCTCCGTCGCCCACCGTTTTCTCCATTTCCGGCATTCCAGCCATTCAAAGCCCGGAAACAACGATCAAGAATGCTTCCGTAATGCTGAGCGCACCGGTCTCTGTCGCGACCGCAGGAACTTTGACGCTGAGCTTTGCGGCCAATGCGGCAGACCTCCCGTCTGCTTACATGGATCCTAACCTGCAGTTCCTGAACGCACCCAACAAAACGACTTACAATCTTACCGTTCCAGCCGGGGTCACCAGCGTCCCGATTCCGGCAATCAATCCAGGAACTGTCGCTGGTGGCATAACCGTGACTCTTGCCGTGGGCGGCCAGGACGTTGCGGCATCCACTATGACGATTGAGCCGGTCGCGCCCATCATCACATCAGTTCAGATAGTAAGTGCGTCGACTGGCTTCGATGTGGAAATTGTGGCGAGTTCAACGCCAAGAGATATTACGAATGCGGTGCTAACCTTCACGCCTGTTGCGGGCGTTCAGATTTCCGGGAGTAACACCGTAACCCTTCCGGTGTCGTCGTTGCTCGCTCAGTGGTTTTCCAGCGCCGAGGGTCAGTCAAACGGAAGTTTGTTCACGTTGACTGTGCCCTTCACGCTCAGCGGCGGCGGTTTGAATTACATTCAATCCGTCACGGTCACGCTGTCAAATTCCGTCGGCACGTCGGCCCCTGAGACTGGCACGCCGTAGATCTTTGTAGGGTGGACCCGACAAGCGTTAACTTAATGGCCGCGATTATGCCGGTTTTTGGCTTTGTCCGATACTGACACTTTCCGCGGGTGAGATCCAATTTCCGGATTGCCGTCATCTGCAGCTATTGGGACCTTGAGAACGCCAGAAGCACGTTTCCGGGCATGCCGCCCCATTGGCCATAGCCGGAGTTCACGAAAATCATGCCATTCACGACAGCCGGGCCGGCGACGTCCAGTGAGCCCCCATGCGCCGCCTTACCGTTGACGGTGGAAAATTCTCGAGCAGTGTCGGTGTCCCACAGAACTTTACCGGTCTCGGTGGAATACGCGCGCAGGTGACCGTCGACCGAGCCCGAGAACACGATGCCGGGAATCACGGTGACGGCCGCGGATTGGGCGGGCGAACAATCCTTTCGTTCGGGTGCGCAAGGTGTTGCCTGCGCGCTCCAAACGATTTTGCCGGTTCCTGGGTCAAGCGCGTAGAGTCCGCCTCCTTTCTTCGGATCGAGTACCAGCCGAAACCCGTTGGGCGATTTCGCATCCGCGACCACGCCCAGCCCCAGATCGGAGACCGCGACATACACTCTGCTGTCATCCGAAGCCGAGCCCCACTGACTACCTCCAAACGGCCCTCCGTTTCCCACGCGCGTCTGCCAGAGTATCTTTCTCTGGCCATCGGAGCCTTGCGCGTCAGGGTCCAGCGCGTGGGCTATACCGGACTTTTGCGCAATGACGAGCACACGCTTGCCCGCGCCGAGGTTGAGCAGGATGGGTGGCTGGCCGAAATCATAATCGGCTCCATGCGTCTCGGGGCAATTGCCGGGTGTGGGCATCCCGCAAGCGTTGTTGAAGGCATCGTTCTTAGTAAGTTGAACTGACCAGAGTAACTTACCTGTCTTCAAATCCATAGCAAGGACTGCATCGCTCGTGTTCGTGGGCGGGTCCGAGTAGTTATCACCTGTAGCGACATAGAGAGCGCCCAAGCGCTCGTCGATTGTCGGTGTGGACCACACGCCCGCTCCTGAAGGCCCGTTTCGCTGCGCGCCCGCGGCACTCGTGCCGGTGGGCTTTGCCGCTTCGGGAATGGTGAAGGTTTGCCACAGCCGCTCCCCTGTGGCGGCCTCCAGAGCCACCAAGCTGCCGCGGAACGTGCAGCACTGGTATTTGGGATCGCCTGCCAGCACCTCTTCGAAAGAGGAGAATCCCTGGTACACGACACCGTTGTAATAGCGCGGCGTGGCGGTAGCGATCGCGGCGAAATGATCTACTGGTCGAACCTTCCAGAGCAACTGGCCCGTTTGCGCGTTCACGGCGTACACAGTTGCGGCTGTATCAGCAAAGAAGACCGCAGGTGTGCTTCCTGCGTCACCGATAGCTGCGCCCCCACGAATGGCGGAGGCGGCCCGAAACTCCCAGAATGTGCAACCGGAACCAGCATCGAGCGCATATAAGATGCCGGTACCGGCGCCGATGAACACATAATCTCCGATCACCGCGGGCTGCGAACGCGCCTCGCTCACCGAACCCAGATTGAAGGCCCATTTGAGCTTCACGCTGCGGAGATCAGCAGCGCTGAGACCCGCGGCGGCCGCATTCTGAAAGCGTGAGTTGGTGATTGTAGTGCTCCAGCCGTTCCATCCATGCGTCGTCGGGCCCATGGAGAAAGCCGGTTGGCTTTTGCATGTGCGGGTTGGCCCATTCGCTGCAACGGGATGAGCTGCACCTGTTGGGGCAATGTAGCGGATCAGGGCAAACAGTTCCGCAGTGGAAAGGCCCGCCGCCTGTGTCTTCATGACACCACGTGTTAGAGCTTGATAAATGGCCTCACCGCTCATCGCTCGGATGGTGCTGAGCGACGGAACACGGGGCGCCGGAGAGTTGTGGCAGGACACGCAACGCTGCTGATAAATTGCCGCGCCATCCTGTCCCCGCAGCAGCGAGGCTGCCAGGAATGCAAATAGACACACGTATCGCATGGGACTTCCTTTCAATTTCCACGTTGCCGGTTAGTGGCCGGTGCTAAATAAAGTCACGCTTTCGCGACTGAAAAAACAATGTGAGGGCCAGGATTGCTGCAATCACCCCGAACTCGGAGGACAAAACTACCTGCGCGGCGGGGTTCCAAATGGCTACCGAACCCTTCCAATTCTCAGTAAGCGAGGGGATGCGGGCCAGCAAATACCAAGCGAACCAATAAGAGGAGTTGCACGCGACGCTGGCGGCTATCAGCCATCCCTCCGATTCGCCGACCAGGGTCGTCGACGAGATGATGCAAAATCCGACCAAGGGAAGCGTGGCCAAAATCAGCAGCATGGGAACCACGCCATGGGAAATCGTGTGGCCTGTTTCTATGACGGCCAGAGCCGAGATGAGCAGCGTCAGCCAGGGAATCACGAACATCGCCCAGATGGACACAATCTTGGCAATCGTGTATTGGAGCGAAGAAACCGGAAGGCTCATGATGAACGCGAGCGTCTGCTTCTTTCTCTCGTTCAGGATGGCTGTGCCCGGCAACATACAGCCGAGGACAATCAGCGCAACAAAGAACCATACCGCCCCGAATAAACGGGCGGTTTCGCCGCCGTAACGAACGAGCACCAGCGCGCCAATACCGATGGCAATAGCCAGCGAAATCAGCCGGCCGTTGAGCTGCCAGTCTTTGAGAATCAGACGAGCGACCACCAAGGCGTTCATGCTTCCACCTCCTCGCGACTGTGCTCTACGTTGGCGACGAAGATCTCTTCGAGCGTCATATTTTCAATGCGCTGAACGTGCGCGCCCCTGCTTTCATAGGCGCTGGCAAGATCCGGCACAAACGCATTGGATGTTGCAACCGCTAAACTGCCTTGGCGCTGCACGCTGATAATTCCCGGAAGTGTGGGGAGTTCGATTCCCCGGGGTACCTCCAGCCGCAACCGCCGCCAGCGGTCGAGATAGAGTTCTTTGTCCATGGAGTCGATAATTCGGCCGCGGTCGATGAACGTGATTTGGTCCGAGATCTGTTCCACATCCTGCGTGTTGTGCGACGAGAATAGGATGCTGCGGCCTTCGTTCGCCATGACACAAATTAACTCGCGCAGAATCTCGTGACGCGCGACCGGATCGAGACCCGTGGTCGGTTCGTCTAGGACGAGCAGCTTCGGTTTGCGCGCCAGCACCAGGAGCAGCGCGGACTTGACGCGCTCGCCGTGCGACAGGCCTTTGATCTTCTGATCCGCGCGTAACCCAAAGCGCTTCAGCAGCAGTCCCGCGTAAGCGCCGTCCCAGTTAGCATAAATCGAGCGGATGAAATTCATGTGCCAGCCGAGCGTCATGGAATCGTATAACCGCATGTCCTCCGATGCGAAACCGATGTCCCGTTTCGCGGCCACCTGTTCGGCCGGCATGTTGTGGCCGAGCACGCGCACTTCGCCAGAGTCCTGATGGACCAAGCCCATCAAAATGCGAATCGTGGTCGACTTGCCCGCGCCATTGGCTCCAATGAGCCCCATGATCTGTCCGGGCGGCAGTTTGAGGTCAATCTTGTCGAGGGTGAAATAGCGGTACTTTTTCGTCACTCCGCGCAGTTCTATTGCAAGATCTGGGGCTGGAAGAACTGGGGCGAGGGCAAAATCTGGGGTGAATTTCGGGACGGCATGTGTCATATGAGTTCCTTTTCCTCTTCCGCGATCCGGTCGCCGGCCTCGCGTAGCCGGTTCTGAAGCTGTTTCTGCGGCATGCCGATTTGCGCCGCAATGCGGGCAGCTTGGTCCAAGTGTTGTTTCAGTTCCTGTTCGCGCAGGCGCACGCCGAGGCCCGGCGTCGAAGAGACTCGCGAGCCCTTACCGTGCTGGGTGACGATCACACCATCGCGTTCGAGTTCATAATAGGCGCGCTTCACGGTGATGACGCTTACTTGAAGATCGACGGCAAGCTGACGAATGGAGGGAATGGGCTGGCCTTCGGCCCAGTCACCAACAGCAATCCGCTGTTTGATCTGCTCAATGAGTTGGAGATAGATCGGACGCTTATCGGCTTGGGATAGGATGAGCGCCCCGAACATGTGTGTATACTCAGTATACACAGAAATAACAGCCCGTCAACTCCCTTGTAAAATTCCAGGTCAGTATCGTCGGCTACGGTTTGGAGTTGGTTCCGACAGTGGTCGAAACCGATTATCGGAAAAATGCCTTTTGGCCATGGAAATAGGATCAACCAGCTGCCGTGAGCCTTAAGTTATGGGGCGGAACCCCTGTCCCGCACTGGACGCCGACGTCCGGCTCTCATTCCAAAGAATGCACGGCGATAGGTAGGAGGCCACAGCTTCTCCGGCGCAACGCCATGCTGCTACCGATGCCAACGGAGCGATCGCTACGCAGGCGATGAGCTTCACCGATCGAACTAAAGCAGTTCCTCCCGCCCCTGCTCTTCCAGCGTCTTGACCAGCTTGTTTACGTTCTGCGCTTTCTCGCGGCTCACGATCAGCAGAGCATCCGGCGTATCGACCACCACCAGATTATTCACGCCAACTAACCCGACCATCTTGGTCGAGTCCACGAAATTGCCCTGACTGTCTTCAGCCACCAAATCGCCGCGGCAGGCGTTCCCGTGTGCGTCCTTATCGGCGAGATCGTAAAGAGCTTCCCAACTGCCCACGTCGTTCCACCCGATGTCATCCAGCGCTAGGCCCGCCACGCGTTCGGCCTTCTCCGCAATCGCATAATCCACCGAGATGTTTTCGCAAAGAGGATATAGTTCGGCTAGTTTCTTCCCGAAGCTTCGGCTTCCAAACTCCGGCAATCCAGCCAGCAGCATGGCGGTCTTGGGCTGGTGGTGGCGCATCAAGTCCAGCACGGCCGAAGCGCGCCAAAAGAACATACCCGCGTTCCAGAAGAAATGGCCTCGCTCGACGAACCGCTTCGCCGTCTTCGAGTCGGGCTTCTCTCGAAAGCTCGCCACTGGAAGCGCTTCGTGTTTGCCGGAAATCGTGTTTTTCGGAAATTCGATGTAGCCGTAGCCCGTCTCTGCCCAGCGTGGCTGGATTCCCAAAACAACCACCTCGTTCTCTTCCGCCGCGCGAAAGGCGGCTTTGACAAAGCTACGGAATTTGGCTTCTTTGAGGATCAGGTGATCGGCCGGAAAGACTCCCAGTACTGCGTCTGAATCCAAGTGGTAAATGATATGTGCTGCAAGACCGATACACGGCGTGGTGTTCCGCTGAGCGGGCTCGGCGATGATCTGCTGCTTCGGCACCTCGGGCAATTGGCTGCGAATTTCGCTTTGTAGCAGCTCGTTCGTAATCACCCAAAGGTTTTCGGGCGGGATCAATGGCTTCAGCCGGTCCACCGTTTGCTGGATCAGCGTCCGCTCGCCAAAGAAACGAAGAACCTGTTTGGCGGTGCGCTTTCGGCTGCGCGGCCAGAAACGCGTGCCACGGCCTCCAGCCATGATGAGGCCGTATCGATGATTACTCATGGATTGTTTTGGAAAAACTTGTAGTCGGAGAATCCGCCGGTCACCGAAATGACTACGGATTCGCTGAACCAGGATTAAGCGCTAGCGGCTGATTCGCCAGCTTCGAATCAGGGAAGCCGCGGATGAGATGGAATGTGCGATCCCAACGCGTTCGCGTAAAAAAGTGTTCGCTCAGATCGAGCATGTGATCGGCCCAGGATTGGACGGAGGCTCCAGCCAGGTCCTCAGTTGAGGCGCGATAGGACCAGTAGATCAGCAGCGGTTTGCCAATGATATTGTCGCGGGGAACGAAGCCCCAGTACCGGCTGTCCAGTGAATTGTCCCGGTTGTCGCCCATAGCGAAATACGAGTCCGGGGGAACCACTGCCTCGCCGTTGACGACGTGATGCTCCAGCATGTCTCGCTGAAGCTGCGCTTGCAAGCCTTCGGCGAACGGAGATGGTTCGCCGGGGAAGTTATCGCGCGCCGGGTCGTATGGAAACTTATGGTAGACATACGGCTCATTCAAGCGCACGCCGTTTCGATAAACGATTCGATCGATCATCTTGATGTGATCGCCCGGTACGCCGATGACGCGCTTCACAAACGTCTGTGAAATGTCCGCCGGATATCGAAATACGATTATGTCGCCATGCTTGGGGTTTTCATAAGGAAGAACGTAATGGCTAAATGGTCCCGCCGGCGCGAAGGCAAGTTTGTCTACCAAAAGGTGATCGCCTATCAGCAGCGTATCCTCCATCGATCCGGTGGGGATCACGAAAGCCTGCACCAGCGTCGTGGTGCCGAACAGCAGCAGCAGAATCGTGACCGTCCATTCCGCGATGCTGTTGCGCGGTGGCTCTCGTGTTGGCTCTACGTGTTTATCCTTTTTCACGCCGTTGACGGTAGCGGTGTTTTCAGCCATTCAGTTAACTGGGACGAATCCCGGGTACAAGTTGATCCCGAAACCTTTATTGTATCCGCCGCCCAATTGCCGGAAATCTGACAGAATGGGGAAAATCATGACGAGAACACGAATAAGCCTTTTGATCGCGGCGGGTTTGGGGTGTCTGGCCGCCGGATGCGGACCCAAGTCGGCCGGCGATCAGTCGCTGGTGACAGACATTCAGTCCAAGCTGTACGCGGATGCGACGACGAAACCGGCCGGCATAACGGTAGCCGCCAAGGACGGCGTGGTCACCCTGAGTGGTGATGTCCCCAGCTCGGATGTGGAACTCGAGGCGATGAAAATCGCGAACGGCACGGCCGGTGTGAAGAGCGTGAACGATCAGATGAAGGTGAACGCCGCGGCCGGCGGCAATCCCGCGCCTCCGCCAACACAGGCGCAGGGGCAAAGTTCTTATCCTCCTGTGCCGGCGGACTCTGCGCAATCCTCAGCCCCTCCAGTTCAGCCAGCTAATGCACCTCCCGGTGAGGAAATGCTGATCGTTCCGGCCGGTTCGCGCGTCTCGGTTCGCATGACCGATGCTATCGATTCCTCGAAAAACACGCCTGGCCAGGAGTTCCGAGGCTCTCTCGACGCTCCCCTGATAGCAGGCAATCGCGTTGCGATTCCCGCCGGAACGCCCTGCACGGTCGCTCTCGAGCAAGCTCAAGAGGCTGGCCGGATCAAAGGACAGAGCGAGCTCCAGGTTCGTCTGAGGAGCATCGAGTATCACGGGGATCGTCATCGGGTGAACAGCAGCGTCGTCGTCGAGACGGGAAAAAAACGCGGCAGGCAAACGGTCGAGCGGACGGGCATCGGGGCGGCGGCCGGCGCGGTCATCGGGGCGCTGGCAGGCGGCGGCAAGGGAGCAGCTATCGGATCCGCCGCGGGGGGTGGAGCTGGTCTCGGCTACAACTTTTTCACGCATGGCTCGCAGGTGAAAATTCCCTCCGAGTCTGTGCTGACGTTCCGCCTGGAAGCGCCCCTGAGTGTCGAGAGGCGGTAACTGTTCCGGAATGAAAATACGAACCCAATTGCGGTGCCCTTGTGCTAAGTTGCTGAAAGTACAGGGTTAATTGCAGATTGGGTTCGTTTGGTAATTAACGCGTTCAGGGGAGCGGCGATCTTCCTCGGCGCGTTCCTTCTGTTCTCACTCGAGCCGCTGATTGCCAAGCAGATCCTGCCCTGGTTCGGGGGCTCCGCCGCGGTTTGGGCCGTTTGCCTCGTCTTCTACCAGTTCGCCCTCCTGCTGGGCTACTGGTACGCGCGCGCCACCACCCGGCGGTTGCCGCCGCTCCGTCAGTCAGTTCTTCATACCCTGCTTCTGCTAGCCTCGCTGAGCCTGCTGCCGATCGGTCCCAGCGCGCGCTGGAAGCCGGCGCCTTCGCAGGATCCGTCCTGGCTGATCCTGGGCATGCTGACCGCCACCATCGGCCTGCCATTTGTCGTCCTCTCGGCAACGTCGCCCCTGCTCCAGGACTGGCTGGCTCGCGGCGGCCACCGAACACCTTATACATTTTTCGCGCTTTCGAATTTCGCTTCGCTCGCCGCCCTGATCGCCTATCCGCTCGCAATCGAACCGGCGCTCGATATTTCCGCTCAAAGCAGATGGTGGTCCGCGGTCTACCTCGTCTTTGTGATCATCTGCGTTATCGCCGGATGGCAAAACCGCGCCACTCCGTCGTCTTCGGCGCCGCCAAACGAAACCTCGCGTGTTTCTGGGTTTCAGAAGTGGATCTGGTTCGCATTGGCGGCCTGCGGCTCAATGCTGCTGCTTTCCATCACCAATCACATCGACGAGAACATCGCGGCGGTCCCCCTGTTATGGGTTTTGCCGTTGGCGGTCTATCTGCTGAGCTTCGTCGTCGCGTTCGGTGCTGTGCGTTTCTATCGGCGTTCGTTGTGGCTGCGGCTTCTCGCCTTTTCGCTCGGCATTCTCGGCTACGCCATCTACAACATCGACGAGGTGCAAGCCCTCCAGGTCAGCATCCCGGTTTTTCTGGCCGGCCTTTTCGTCTGTTGCCTCTTCTGCCATGCCGAACTTTACCGGCTTCGCCCGCATATCTCTGACCTGACCGGTTTCTATCTGATCGTCGCCGCTGGAGGCGCGGCGGGTGCGGTCTTCGTCGGCCTGATTGCGCCACGGGTTTTTAGCGGGATTTATGAGCTTCCGCTCGCGCTGTTCCTTACGGCTGCTCTTGCGCTGCTGCTCACCTGGAGTGAACGCGCCTGGTCCATACGCCTCCTCTGGATCGCGGTCTCTGTGGCCATGTGCGCCGTCTTCGCCGCGAACGTGATCGCCTATCACCAGGATGCGCTGACGCTGCGCCGCAGTTTCTATGGTTCGCTCCGCGTGATTCAGTCGCGTCATGCGGGCCCGGAGCAGACGCGTACGCTGTTTCATGGCACCATCGAACACGGTGCTCAGTTCCTTCTACCGCCGCGCCGCTTCCGCCCCACTACTTACTACGGTCCGGATTCCGGTGTTGGAATTCTACTGCGCGAGTGCTTCCCCCCGGGCAAGCGAGTCGGTGTCGTGGGTCTTGGCGTCGGAACCGTCGCCGCCTACGGTCAGTCCGGTGATGTCTTCCGCTTCTATGAAATTAATCGTCAGATTACTGAGATTGCCGAATCGCTGTTTTATTATCTACGCGAAACACAAGCCGCCGTCCAGATCGTCGAAGGGGATGCGCGCCTGTCGCTCGAACAGGATCGATCTTCGCCATTCGACGTGCTCGCTCTCGATGCCTTCTCTGGTGATGCCATCCCGGTTCATCTACTAACGAAAGAGGCAGTGTCCCTATATCGCCGCCATCTGCAGACGGGTGGCGTGATGGCTTTTCACGTTTCGAATAACTACCTCAATCTTTCCCTAGTGGTCGCTCAATTAGCGCAGTCCGCAGGTTACCAATCGATGTTGATCCACAATTCAGGGAATGATGACGAGCTCATCCTCCCGTCCGACTGGATTCTGGTTACTAACAACAAAGCTGTTTTGGCTAATGTGGCCCTTAGACTGCACTCGCGGCCTGTGGCAGCGCAAGCGGGCCTTCGACTCTGGACCGACAGCTACAACAATCTCCTGCAGATTCTGAAGACGCCTCAGCTCCGCTAAGCTCTCCCATTCGGCTGGGCTTGCTTGCTGCCCCAGGGCAAGACTCTACGGGGCTGCGTATCAACGATGGGCCTTACCCGCAATGGGCGCTCCTGCAGAATGAGTTCACTCGCCTGGACGAGTGGCCCGGCGTGGAACCAGCGCTGAAATGCGTCCTCATGCAGCAGATTGCAGATGGCCGCGAGGCTCATTCCTTGATGGTGAGCCATCCAGCAGCGCACCAATTCACATTTCCTGCGCAGCAACCTTGGTGTTGGCGAACCCGTGAAGTCCGCCGATTCGTAGAAGCCGTGTTCGGTCATCCAACCTTGCCGAGCCATTCGACGGAGATTAGCCACCGCCGGTACCGGCTGTACCAATAACGCTAGAGCGCTGGAATACGGCGAGATTACCAGCGAGCCTTCCCGCGCCACATTCAGCGCCAGCCCTGGGACACCGAAAGCGGCGTATTGGTAATTTCCTTCCGCATCCGTTTTGCTGTAGGCGGCTTCAGAGATGCCCCAAGGCACGCTTCGTTTGGTTCCATAAGCGATCTGTGCTTCCACAGCGGAGCGGACCGCGCGATCGAGCAGCGTATTCGGGTGGGATTTCATCCAAATTACCGGCATCAAGTATTCGAACATCGTGCCTGTCCAGGAAATGAGCACCGTCGCTTCCTCGCAAACGGTATGCTGCCTTCCCAGACGGAACCATGAGTCCTGTTCGATTTCACCTCTTGCGGTCGCAATAAAGGCCGCCGTCCGGCTTTCCGAAGCGAGCAGATCGTAGCACGAATTGTTCAGTTTTTTCGCGCCTACATCGAAGCCGACCGAAAGTAGCTTCCGCTCCGGGTGGACCAGCATCGAAAAGCTCATCTGGTTCGCCATGCGCGCGCACTCGGACGCCAGTTGCCGGAGGCGCGCCGCCAATGCATGCACTTCCTTCCGGCAACCCGCGAGTTGCTCTTGTAGGCGCAGACTCAATCCGGCAGCTTCAATGGGCACCACCTGCGAAGCGGCGATTTTGTGAAATTCTCTTTCGATGTCGTCGTAAAATTTGTCCGCCCGATCCAATGTCAAAGAAGCGCCCTGCGATCTCAATGCGGGCATAATATGCTGCCGCACCGGTTCATATTCGGGCAGACACCACGGCATGAATTTCCGCGCCTCTTCGCGCAGAGCATCAAGACGCGCTTGAAGAGCTACCGGACCACCAGTCGTCCGCCCCTGCCGCCGGATTAGTTCCAACACTGCTCAGAACGTTCGATAACCAGACGCCAGGATCTACGCCGCTTCGCTCTCGTTCAGCGATCTTGCTGCCCGACAGTCGCCCGTAATCTAAGATTCCCGCTAATGCATTCGGGCGAATCGCGGGCTGGCGTAAGAGCTCCCTGCAACCTTGCTCGAGCGACCACAGCGAAGCCACTAAATTCCCGCTATCTACGCTCGAAATAAACAGCGGCGGTAACGGCGCCAGTGTCAGGGTGTCGTACCAGTTTGAGAAATGTCCCGAAAAGCGGGGAAGCTTTTGAGCGGAACGCAGCGTTAGCTCAGTGAGCGACACAAATTCTGAAAGCGTCAGATAGCCGAATTCGAGCGCGGCTTGCCTGGAGTTGAGCAGCAACCCGAGGTTAGTTGGGGACATGCGTTCCGCTACCCGCCGCGGATTCTCCTGCACGTTGTCCGGAATCAGCCAGTGGTTGGATGCCGTACTGAACTCAGCGAAATAGCGCCACGTGCGGAGCGCCAAATCGCGCAGGAACTGGCGATCCCGATCCGCCAGCGCGGCATCCTCATGCGGCGATCTGTTCACCCATGCCGAAAACAGCTTCGAACAGCACCAGGCGACCAGAAACGGCAGCGCATACGGCGCGGCGTGGGGCCGCAGAATCAAACCCAGGCCAATCACCACGCAGACTGCTGGAACCCAATCCAGATATATATCGACAGGCGTCCGTTTTCGAATGCCCAATTCGGCTTCAGTGGCGGTTTCCCATTCAAGCAGGCGCGTGTGCGTGATAGTGCTTCGAACCACGGTCCTGATGATGGCGTCAATCGCCACCAACGCCTGATGCGCCAGGAACGCGATATTGAGCAGGATGCTGACGTGCGCAGTCGCAAAATCCGCTCCTGCTTCGCGAAACGCCGCCGAATCCAGGCGCGCCGTCGCGCGTATCGCAGCAAAGACCAGCCTGAAATAGATCGGAAGGAAAAAAAGCGCGACGGTTACCAGGGTCCAGAAGCGCGGGCCGCCCGGCAACCAGAACCACCCGGCAATAAGAAGGAAGAAAGTTGCGGGTTCCACCAGGCTTCGGCGCAAGTTGTCCACAATCTTCCAACGCGAAACCAGCGAGATTGGATTCTGCACCAGTCGTCCCGATTCATCCGGAACGCGATTGAATATCCATCGAACGATCTGCCAGTCGCCGCGTAACCAGCGATGCCTTCGCCGGTTATACGCGCTATAGTGCGACGGATAATCGTCGATTACCTCGATATCCGAAACCAATCCGGCCCGGGCATACGCTCCTTCGATCAGATCGTGACTGAGCAGCGCGTTGCGGGGAAAGCGATTCTCCAGAACTTGCCGAAGCGCATCTACATCGTAAATGCCTTTGCCCGTGAAAATGCCCTCGCCATACAGATCCTGATACACATCCGAAATTGCACGCGAGTAAATATCGAAGCCCGTTTGTCCGGAGTAGATACTGCCTAACCGCGATCGCGTCGCAGAGCTAACACTGATGCCGACTCGAGGCTGAAGAATCCCGTAGCCCTGCGTCACGATGTTCAGCTCCGGATCGACTAATGGCCGGCATAACGGATGTGCGATGGCCCCAATCATTCGTTGCGCTGAATCCCTTGGCAATTGTGTATCCGAATCCAGCGTCAGAACGTATCGAATCTGGGGAAGTTTGGTGAGATCGCCGGCTTTCACAGGAAAGGGATCGTACTTCTTACGAAGCATTTGATTGAGATCCAAAAGCTTCCCGCGTTTCCGCTCCCACCCCATCCATGCTCCTTCGCGTGGGTTGTAAACGCGGTGCCGATGAAACAAATAAAATCCGCCGTATGGTTCTCCCTCATACTTCAGGTTCAGTTCCTCAATTAGCTGGACTGCGAGATCGATCCTGCGGTCTTGCTCGCCCGATGGTTCCGCTGTGTCCGGCAGATCGGTCAGGAGCGCATAACAAATGTTGGGATCCCTATTAACCAGATATCGAACTTCGAGATCTTCGATGAGTTGCCGGATCTGTTTGTCAGTGATCAGCAGGGTTGGGATCGCCACCATGGTGGCGCACGAGGGATCGACGCGCTTTGAGAAATCCAGCTTCGGCAAAGCGTGCGGAGTGAGCACGGTAGTAACCAGATAATTCATCAACTCCACCGCGGCCTGCGTCGCGGGAAGGATCAGTAGAATCGCTCCGATGACCACCCCTATCCCGCCGTGCGCCTCCACGGTTTTCATAATCAGAGCGACTACCGTGATCAGCGAGATAAATTCGATGCCAATGATGTAGATCTCGTCGGGATATCTGCGGAACAACCGTTCAATTAGCGATCCGAGAGGCGCGTGATATCCCACGCGGCGCAAGAAGTCTTCCGATCCTTGCTCATCAATGAGGTAATAACCGACATGCCGGAGGCGATCGCGTAACGCATCCGGTGTCTCGCGATCGATAACCGCTTCCTCCGCCATGGCAATGGCTAGCCGCGCCACTTCGAGTTCGCTTACATCGGAATGTAGCGCAATTTTTGCTACTCGTTTCCGGTAAAGTTCGCGGCTCTCAAAATCCATTCGCGAGTAAACGCCCGAAGGATCGAGTCTCAAAACGCGATCCACGACTGAGAGCTGTTCGAGCGTTTCCCTCCAGTCGATCTCGCCGATAAACCGTAGGCTTCCCACGAAGCGTTCTAAATCGAAAGAGGGTGTCTTCGCCGGATCCGTCTGGAATGCTTGCAGCGCCTGTCGCCCTAATTCCGCAATTTTTTCCAGCAACGCGAGCTGGACAGCCGTCAACATGCCCCAAAGCTCTGACAACCGGAGCGGCTCCGTCTGCTGTACGGCATCGATGTAAAACGCGACCGAAAAGCGCGTCAGTTGACAGTCGAGCGCCTCAATTAGCGCTCTTGCAAGCACGAGGCACCTCGGTATTGCCTCATCCTCAGCAGTCCGGACGAGGGGCAATTTGGAGAGGAGCCGCACGGAATCGCGAGCGGACTGCATGTCCGTCCGAATCAGCCGGAGATTGTCATACAGCCATCTGAGATCTTCGCTCGGATTCTCTGTACTCAAGGAATACAGATCGCGTTCGAGATCGGCGAGCGCTTGCCCAGTGCGCCGGTAAATCTGCCGGGGTTTGCTTGAATAGCGCTTGCCCGAGACCCATCCGGAGGAGCGCGCTGCGTGCGTCGCAGCTTCGCGAAGCTTTTCTTGTTCAACTTCGCCGAGGCCGTTGACCCCATTCGATGCCACCGCTGGTTCCATTTGTCTGGACGGCTCAGCCATGATGCCTCATCTGTAGCTCGACGCTTGCAGCTCGAACATTTCCGCGTATTGGCGGCCGTGTACCATGAGCTGCTCGTGACTGCCTTCCTCGGCAATGCAGCCGTTCTCCAAGACAATTATTCGCTCCGCCATCCGTACCGTGGAAAATCGATGCGAAATGAACAGCGCCATCTTCCCGGCAGTAAGTTCATTGAACCGTTTGAACACTTCGTATTCCGCGCGTGCATCCAAGGCGGCGGTGGGCTCGTCCAAAACAAGCACCTGGGCGTCTCGCAAATAGGCGCGTGCAAGAGCCAGCTTCTGCCACTCGCCACCCGAAAGATCCACGCCGGTTTCAAAGCGTCTTCCGAGCATCTGCTCATATTTGCCGCTCAATTTCGCTATCACATCATCCGCCAGGCTCTTATGCGCCGCTTCCTTAATCAGCGACGTGTTATCCAGGTAATCGATTCGGCCTACCGCGATATTCTCGCGTGCCGTCATCTCATAGCGCATGAAATCCTGAAAAATGACGCCGATTTCGCGGCTCAAGTCCTCCACATCATAGTCTCGAAGATCGATTCCGTCTAACAACACTTTCCCGTTAGTCGGATCATAGAGACGAGTCATCAGTTTCACGATCGTCGTCTTCCCCTGACCGTTTTGCCCGATCAACGCGATCCGTTCGCCGGGTTCCAGCCGAAAATTGAGGTCCTGCAAGATGAGCCTCGTTGTTCCTGGATACGAAAATGAAACATCCCGAAATTCGAATCCTGTCTTAATCGGGCGGGGAGCGGGCAGCGGGTTCGGCTTCGACGTGACAGTCGGCCGCATATCGAAGAACGCCAGCAGATCCGTCAGGAACAAGGCTTGGTCCGCAATGCTCGACAGCGTCGAAAACATCTGAGAAATCTGGTTCGAGGCATTCATGATCGATGCCATCAAAAATGTACAGTGTCCCAACCAGAAACACGCCTGACACGGTCTCCCATATCAGCCAGATATAGGCGCCGTAATAACCGGCCGTGCTTAGTAGCGAAAGGAATGAGACTGCTATCAGCCGCTTACGGTTCAACGCCATGTTCTCATCGAAAATCTGATTGGAAAGGGTAGTGAACCGCTCTGTCAGCCAGCCGCTCAACCCGAATAGCTTCAGTTCCTTCGCCGCTTCCTTGCTGCCGCCGAGTTGCCGAAGGTAATCGAGCACCCGCTTTACCGGAGTTTGGCGAAAGTTTTTCGCATAGTTCAAGAACGCAAAGTGGCTCTCGCCCAGAAAAGCGGGGAGCAGACAGCCGACGAGGAGCAATATCAGCCAGGGCGAGTAAAAGAGAATAGCTACTGAAAGCGAGACAGTCGTGATCGCTTGCTGAAAGAGGCGTCCGATCGACTGAATCATCGCGAGCCGATCCGTCGATTGCACCCTCGCTCGTTCGAGCCGGTCATAAAAGACAGGATCTTCGTATGCCTGCAAATCGAGCTGCGAAGCGTGTCGCATCACCTGAATGCTCACGTGCCGCATGTAGCGGTCAGCCAGTACCGAGTCGTAGTAATCGATTAGGCGGCCAACGACGTTCCCGAGGACGGCGATCGCAAACTCAAGGGCAGCCAGCCACCACAAGTACGCACTCAGGGTCATCGTGTGGTGAACGATTGCGTCTACATTGTTAATGATTCGGCCGCTGACCCACGCAAGACTGACGGGCACCAGCGAAACAATAACCCTTAAGATCAGTCCCAGCGCTACAACGTGCGGACCCGAATCCCAAACGATCCGCAAGACCGGCGGCACGTTCTTTAGCGCCCGTAAGCGCTCTTGCCAAGCCGAAAGAAATGCCTGATTTGATTTTTCTGCCACGCTGGGATTCGGGCGCAGTGCTCCCAACCGAGAAAAACTATCGGGAACCGGCGAATGAACTGCGATTAAGCGGTCTGTTTGTAGATCCAGCGGTGCTACGTAAGGTTACGAACATCCGACTCAGGCTAGCAGATTGAATGTATTTCCGGTAGCCACCGTGTTCGACTGTGAGTCATAGGGATCTGCCGCAACCCGGATCGAGCCGCTCAGCGCAGCCACGACTTCCGCCGCGGCGCGCGCGCTCAAATCAGCAGTGTCGATCGGCGAATCTGACACGATCATCAGGCTGGCAGCGGTTTGGAGCGTCACGCTTTCACTTGCAAGCTGTATCAGTTGCGCTGGCGACGCGTTTGCTAAGTCCGCGCGAACCAGATCGGACGGAGATAGGCCATCGCCACGGAGAAGCTGACCGCCGGATGGGAATGAAATCGCGCCCACTTCGACACCTGTCCTACTACGAACCTTATCGGTCAAACCTGCAATCCGTTTTACCCGATCTGCCCGTCAGATGAAGGCTAATCGATAAACCCACGCAAGCTACTCCTTAGGCCTTGCTATAAAACGGATATGCCCCGGTACGCGGCCGTCGATATCGGCAGCAACTCAGTTCGGATGATGGCCGCCGAGGTTACTGATGACGAGACCCGCATCCTGGCCCAGGATCGTCAGGTCACTCGTCTCGGCGAAAGCGTGTTTCGCTCCGGGCGTATCAGCAAAGAGGCCCTGGATTTTCTTTGCGCCAATCTTGCTCGAATGGCCG
This sequence comes from uncultured Acidobacteriaceae bacterium, assembly GCA_963762495.1. GTDB lineage: Bacteria > Acidobacteriota > Terriglobia > Bryobacterales > Bryobacteraceae > Bog-105. The sequence goes on along the minus strand of CAVXKZ010000023.1, from coordinate 5,818 downwards.
CCACGTACAACCGCCTGGAGGTGGTAGGGATCCGAGCCGTCGCCACAAGCGCTGTCCGCGATGCCAGCAATCAGCAGGAGTTCCTTGAACGCACGCTAGCCGCACTCGGAACCAATGTCGAAGTTGTTTCCGGACCGGAAGAAGCGCGCCTGATTCACCTGGGCGTCGAAGCTCGCTGGCCGCGTCCCAAAGAACGTACCCTGATCATCGATGTGGGCGGCGGCAGCGCCGAGCTCATCATCAGCCAGGCAGGCCAGCTCCTGGACGCGGTCTCAAAGCCGCTGGGAGCCGTGCGCCTGACACAGGTCTTTCTCCCGAGCGACCCGCCCACCGCGGATGAGCTGCATCGCATGCGGAGCTTACATTGATGAGAAATTGATTCCGTTTTCAAACCAGCACGGCGCCGAAAAATTCGACCGCGCGATCGCTACTTCCGCCACCGCTGCCGCCATCGTCAGCGCCGTCAATAAGGTTCCCCGCGCCAAACGCGACGAAGCGGACCGCCTTCGCGCCTCCGCAGCCCAGATTCGCGAGCTCTTTCACTTACTGGCCCAGACTGATGTCGCGGGGCGACGAAAAATGTTCGGCATCGGCCCTAAGCGCGCCGAGATTGTTATTGCGGGGACCGCCGTTTTCCTGCGCGCTCTTGACCTGTTCGCCCATCCTTCGCTCTACTACTGCGCCGCCGGCGTGCGCGATGGCATCATCGCCGATCTCGCCGCAAGACGCGTCGGCAGGGAACTCTCCCAACTTTCCCGTGAGCAGCGCACCGTTGTCGAGAGCATGGGGAAACGATATAGCGTTTCGCTGAAGCATGTCCGGCATGTCGCCTGCCTCGCGCATCGCCTCTTTGAGATCCTTCAACCCGTTCACCAGCTTCCCCCGGAAACCGGTAAACTCCTCGAGGCTGCTTCGTATCTCCATGACATCGGTCACTACGTCAGCGGTACGGGGCACCATAAACATTCCGCCTACCTTGTCGCCAACTCGGACATGCCCGGCTTCACCGATAAGGAACGCCTGACAATCTCCGCATTGTGCCGCTTTCACCGTAAATCCATGCCGCAGGCACGACACGCCTATTTCCAGGCCCTCGATGCGGAATCAAAGCGCGTCGTGCTCTTTCTTGTACCGTTGCTTCGCATCGCCGACGCTCTCGATCGGGGCCACCAGCAAAAAGTGCGTACTATCACAAGCGCCTCGAAGAACGGAAGTATAGGTCTTCTGGTCGAAGCTGGTACCGATGCCGACCTGGAGATCTGGGCCGCTAATGAAGCCGGCGCCGCCTTCCGGGAAAGTTACGGGAAATCCGTAGTTCTCCAACGTGCTCGCCAGCTCAAATAGGTATCACGAGCTTACCGCTGCTGCCGCGCCCGTGTAGTTCAGAGTATTCAGCAACTGCACAACTCGTTCGGTGAACAGCTCCGCATAGGCGCTGCCACCATTGATCCGGCGGCCCATGTTGTAAAAGGATCCGGGTGTGATCGTGGTTGCAGTCAGAACTGTGGGATCGGTTGATAGTTGCAGATAGTTTCCGGAAGACCGGCTGTGCAGCGCAATGGCGCGCGAGGCGACGATCAGGTCTGTATTTTGGAACAGCGCGTCCCAGTCGTCGTTCGAGCTGATGGTACAAACCAGGTCAGGGTCTTTTCCCGCCCAGGTATTTTTATAGCGTGAGATGATCGCTTGATCGCCGGTGTAACCCTGCACGAATTGCACAATAGGCTTGTAGTTGCCTCGCCAAGTGCACTGTATGAAGCCCCTGCCTCTGAATTTAAAGAAATCGGCCTGGTGAACAAAGCCGGTGTCAGGTTCTACGGCCGTGGCAAATATAGTTTGCGGGTAAATGGTTCCATTCCACTGGGCTTTCATGCCGGAGTTGCTCCGTACCAGATCCGCTCCGAGCCGCGTGCCGTGCGCGTTCCAGAAATCCTCGTCATCAAAGAATAGATCCCCGGCCAATTTGTTCCCTTGACTGGCGTTGTTATAGGAGTTCTTCAATCCAGGTATGGTGTCGAAAGGGTACGCCAGTCCTGGATACTGAGCTGTCCCGCATAATTCCGTTACCGGCAAGAGCTCTTTGCCGACTTCGTTGACCAAAATACTCATTAACGCGGTGAACTGCAGCAGGTTTATCGCCGGACTGTCAAAGATAACCGGGATATTGTTCCAGATTTGCTCAAACCGCTGTTTTACATCGGCTCCAGCCCCGATCGCCTTCCCGGCCCAGGCGCCCTTTTGCGCACAGTTCGCGTTGAACCAATCGATGAAGTCTTTCCCTGTCGCCGACTGAAAGAATTGCACTATGTCGGCACCATTCGCGAATTGCAGCCCGGCGGCGGCTTCGACGAGCGCTGGAGTAAGGACCATAGCGTTGAAGTCTATCATTTCGCAGGCGCTTGCAATGGTGAGCTGACGATACGAGCAGGGGTCCGCAAATTTTGCGATTTCGCGCGAAGCGCTCCCATACCTCCGGCGTCCAAAACAACGGAGGCATATCCTATGGCAGACAATAACGTCAGGAACCAGTCTTCTAAAGGTTCGGAATCGCCGCAGTCGCAAGCAGGACTGCAAAGGCAGAATGCTTCGGAAATCTCCCGCTCTCGTCAGTGGGATCCTTTCGGCGGATTCTTGAACCCAGCAGAATTCTTCTCCAGCAATCCCTTTGCGCTGATGCGCCGGATGAGCGAGGAGATGGATCGTCATTTCGGCCAGATGTATGGTCAATCGTCGGGCGGGGCGGGGCAGGGCGGCTGGTCGCCAGCGGTCGAAGTACGCGAACACGACGGTCAGCTCGAGGTGTGTGCCGAGCTGCCAGGTCTCAAGCCCGAAGACGTCAAAGTCGAGTTGACAGACGATGCCCTTGTCATCCATGGCGAGCGCAAATATGAGCACGAGCACCGAATCGGCAAGGCTTACCGTTCCGAGCGGCGGTATGGCGAGTTCTATCGGGCCATTCCGTTACCTGAAGGCGTGAATAGCGAACAGGTGCATGCCCAGTTCCGTGACGGCGTGCTTCAGGTCACGATGCCCGTGCAGCAAGAAGCGAGCCGGCGCCGCGAGATTCCGATCAATTCGGGCCAGTCCGCCGCTTCAGGCAGCACCGTTTCCGGCACGGCTCAGCCGACCGGTTCAAGCGGGGCCAGCAGTTCGGCTGCCGCTGCTGGCGCGGGCTCCAGTGGTTCTACGAAAAAACATTAGCGCAGCCAAATAAGGTCAAGTGGACGGCTGCGATCGCCGCAGCCGTCCCAACAATTCCAGTGTGCGGGCACGATGACATTTCAGGCAGAGCGTCCGCATGTTTGACAAATCGCATTCCCCGCCGCCCTCCGCCACCGGCATTACGTGATCGGCATCCCATAACGACCTGCGTCCGCGGACTCCCCACTCGATTGCGGCCCTCGCTCGAGACGCGCCGCGCAATTTCTTAATCCGCCGCAGCTCCGCGATGCAATCGAGCTGGCAATTTGCACATACGCCGTGGTCCCGCTCCAGCACTTTTTGACGCAGATGTCCCGGATCGCTGCGCAGCTTCCATTCCTCCACGCACCAATTGGAACAGAACGTTTGCCGTCCTGCGGGCACTTCCAGGTTGCACCAACGGCATAAGCACCGCCCGTTCGGGCCTTTGGGCAAAGCGCTGCGGTCTGCCGGACCTCCGGCCATTGCGCGTTGAGTGCTCATGAGAACAGAATACAGGGAAAATGTTTTATCGTGGCGACCGGTGATCCCTGTCACGCGGTGCAACAAAAAATAGTGGAAATATTTTCACGCGCTGTCCACGTGGCCACAATAGATAGGGGATAATTCCAATAAGTCAAAGGAGCTAATCAGTGAAGGTGCTTGGCTTGGTTGTTTTAGTCTTCGGTTCGTTGGCATTTGCGTCCCATGCGGGTACCCAGCAGAATGGTTCTGATATTCGCCCCGGAACCGAACTCAAACAAGTTCCGGCCACTCTACCGGGCGGCGAACCCATCCGGTTATCAGCCCTCAACATCGACCGGAATTGGAGCACTTCCATAACACACTTAAAAGGAAACGTTCGCGTCGAGATACGCGAAACAGTGCGATCCAGTAATCGTTTCATTGTGGTTCGTGCTGACGAAGCTACCTATAACGCGATCACCGGAGAACTTATTCCCAGCGGGAATGTTCACATAACACAAGAAGAACTCGAGTAATTCAAACACCACCGTCCACTTCATTATCTGAGCTGGACGATTTTTGTCCGTCCCCTATAGATGGCCATCCCCAGTAGGTTGCTGATCAGTACCGCTCCGCTTATCTTCACTGCATACGACACTTGGCTGGATACATCGATGATCGGATGCACTGCGATCAAAACGGCTATCAAGCTCGACGCCAAGCCCGCGAACGAAAGCACACTGAGCCATCCCGGCAGGAGCTTACGAATGCGCTCGGCTCCGAAGACGGGAATGGCGAAAAGGCTGACGTACGCAAGGCCGTAGTGAACCGTCGAGGCGTTCTGCAATAGCTGCATCGCTTCCTGCTCGTGAACGCCGGCCATGCCAAGCACAACCAGGGCCAGACAAATCACCGCTACAAACTGGATCGAATGCACCGGAGTCCTGTGGCGCGGGTGAAGCTTCGTGAACCATAGCGGCAGCAGATGGTCCCATCCCGCCGCCATGGGCAATCGGGTGAGCCCTGTAAAGATTAGGCTGGCGGCGGCAATTCCTCGGGCAAGAAGCAAAGCAATTGCAAACGGTGCGATCACCGCTCCCGCTCCGCTGGTTCCAAAGGCTAACCGGAAGGTCTGCGGAATCGGTCCGATCAGGTTAATCGGTTGGTTACCGATGAATGCCAAAACCGAACTCGTTCCCAGAATGAACATCAGCGCGATGACTGGCGCGGAGATCACTACTGACCTCCCGACCGTTCGTGCCGCGCTGCGACATTCGCCCGCCATAATCGCTACGTACTCGAATCCGCTCAGTGCCCCGATTGTCATTTGTCCAAAGACCGCGAAACTAAACCAGTTCGCACGGGGAACCTGCCAGGGGACTGGCGTATACGCGATACTGTGCCCGGTGAGCTTCGGCCAGAGCGGCAGCAGTAAAAGAATGACGTACGCGGCCAGGATGCACGCGCTACCCAGGTTATGCAGCCATTTTCCGGCACCCAATCCATACACTGCCACCGACGCGATTCCCAGCAACACAACACCTGTTATCGTTGCCGTCGCAAAGCGGCTTCCGGGCAGCCATTCAGCCCGTCTGCCGATCAGATACGCTATGTCAGTCGGGATCATGAATAAAATTGTAGGGACGCATAGCACTGCATAGACCCACAGATTCCACCCCGTCAGGAATCCCAGGAACTCGCCAAAGGCCTGTTTGGCCCATTCGTAGAGACCACCTTCCACCGGCAGCGCGCGATTGAGATAGATCACTACGGCCGCGAGCGGCAAGTAATAAAGCAGCATCGCGGCGATCCAGAACGCGGCATGGGCTCTCCCCAGTTTCGCGGCAACTCCCACCCAGGCCGATCCCACAACGCACAGCACCTGCGCGAGCACGAGGTCGCGCAAGCCCATGGTCTTTGGCAGGTCGCGCCCACTCAATGCTTCTTCTTCAGGTCCCGGCCTGTTTGCCGCAGTCGCCAAGATCTGTTCATGATGTCAAACGTTCTTTCGGATCGCACGACCGGATCGCACGAGCGTAATGGCTTCCGGCCATTGCCCGTTGAGTGCTCAGGGGAACAGAACACAAGGAATATTTTGGCGTTCACCCGGTTAGCCATTGAGATGGAATAAACTGTCGCCATTTGTCAAGGGTACTAGTACCGATATATAAGT
>CAVXKZ010000022.1:0-51627 GCA_963762495.1 uncultured Acidobacteriaceae bacterium | reverse complement strand
ACTTATCCGGCGACCAGGGCGGCATGCCGTCTTTGGCAGCATCCGGCATATAGCCAACGAATTCCTCCAGAATCACGTTGCCTTTGTAATTCGTCTCCTGATGAATACCTATAGAGCTCGTGTAGTAAGCAAACGCAGTTGTCTCCTTGATCTGAGTGAAAAACTTTTCCTGATCTGTTTGGGGGTTATGTTCGTTGGCAGAAATCTTCTTCATCAGCTCAATCTGCTGTTGCTTACCGAGCTGCATGAAGGGCCGATTAAATGTGCTCTGGGATAGCTGCTCTATCGAGGCAAGTCCTGTGCGCCAGGAGGTCTTATCTTCAGCGCGGAAGGCCTCAGCGACGCTTCTATCGATGAACGCCGCGACGCCGGCTTCATGCGCTCCGGGCGAATGATCGTCGGTCGGGATGATCAGATCCGTCATGGTATCGAGCGTGGCGAATTCATCTTTGGTGAAAAAGAGCGGCGCGCCGGGCTCGGCCGCCGGAAGCTGCAGAGTGGTGGTTAGAGCAGCCGCCACGCTGAACAGCTTCATCCAATCGCGGCGATTTAGCGTCGCGTCCATCAGACATCTCCTTTCTTGAGCTGCTCTGCCAAGTGATCGCAGGATCGCCAGCAGAGAGCCATGATTGTCCAAGTGGGATTCTGGCAGGAGGCGTTGACGTGGGTGCTGCCGTCGACAACTAGCAGGTTATTTACATCGTGACACTGCTGGTATTGGTTGACGACGGATGTTTTGGGGTCGTTCCCCATGCGTGAAGTGCCGAGCTCGTGGATGGACCAACCCTCCGGAAGCATTTTGCCGCTGGATGAAAGAATCTCGAACTTGGCGGCTTCGAACATCTCGCGAGCCGTCTTCACCATGTCCTCGCACATATTCCGTTCGTTTTCGCCGAACTTATAGTTGAAACGAAGGACCGGTATGCCCCACGCGTCCTTCAGATCGGGGTCGATTTCAACCTGATTCTCATAGCGTGCGAGTACTTCACCGAAACCGCCCATTTCGATGGTTGCGCCCGCGTAATCGCGAACGTGCTTCTTGTATTCTGCGCCGAAACCAGGAGTGTCGAAAGCGGTCCCCGGGGTCATGCCGCAGCCTGCGCCACCTTCGAAACCGTACCCGCGAAGAAAGTCTTTCTGCCGCGTGTTGACGTTGCGAAAACGAGGGACGTAGAAGCCGCCCGGCCGGCCATCGTCGAGCGTTCTTGACTTGCCAACCAGATCAGGCATGAAGCCGGCGATTGAAGGACCCATCACGTGTTCGCAGAAATTGTGACCGACATGGCCGCTCGAGTTGCCGATACCATTGGGGTAAAGACTGGATTTCGAAAGCAGCATGAGGCGGGCCGATTCGAGAGTAGAAGCCGCCAGAATGACCGTCCTGGCTTTCACCTGATAACTTTTTCTGCTGTCGCTATCGAGAAAGGAGACGCCGGTCGCTTTTCCAGTGTTTTTATCTACAGTCACTTCGTACACGGTCGAGTTCGGACGTAGCGTGAGATTGCCGGTGTCCATCGCGGGCCGGATCAGACCAGTGGGAGAGTCAAAGGCGGCGTGGATGTCACAACCGCCTACGTGGCGGTCGCAGGCGCCGCGGCCGTAGCAGTGGCTGCGGTACTTGTTGTGCTTGAGGGTGTCGGTTGCGACTCCTGCGCGATACGGAGTAAGGCAGCGGTCCATACCTTCGAGAGTCTTGCGAAGATGCAGCGAGGAATAATTTAGACGGAGCGGACGCATAAACCGCCCGTCAGGCATTTGCGGCAGGTTCTCCGGAAAACCTGACACGCCGAGATACAGATCGACTTTGTCGTAATAGGGCGCGACATCGGAATAGGAAATGGGCCAGTTTTCGCCGTACCCATCGTGATCCTTGGCCTTGAAATCGAAGTCGGAGAGGCGAAGCGCCAATCGGCCCCAAATATTTGTCTTGCCGCCGACCACTCGGGAGCGAACCCAGGCGTAACGCGTGCCCGAATACGGGTTCTGCTTCTCATCGACCACCAGGGATTTGCTGTAATCCGATCCACCCCAGCCTTGAATGTACGAAGTGACTTTCTCATAAGGCGAGTTTTGAGCGTAAGGCGATTGGCGGAACGTATATTCGTTGGTGGTCAGCGCATGATAGTCGGGCGGCATTTTTCCGCGGCGGGGATGATCGTAGGGCCACTCCATCGAATGCAGAATCTTGCTCGTGTCCTGATATTTGCCGGCTTCGAGGAGTAGTACTTTAAGGCCCTGCGACGTAAGAACGTGGGCGGCCATTCCACCCGCGGCACCAGAGCCAACGACGACTGCGTCGTATGTCTTGTTCAGATCAACTTCGGGGTTGTTCGTGATTGGGAATTGAAGGAGCATCCAGCTTGTCCTAACACTTGAAATTGTATGCTGACCGACCAACCTTATCAGCGAACCGGTCGCTAGATGCTATGGAAGCCGGCGCGTTGCAGCCCGCGTTGAGCTTCGGGGCTCTGCATAAAGGTGTACCAAACAAAGCCTGTCCGGAGGTTTTCAGCCATAAGCATCGTAATGCCAGTGTCGATTCCGATAACGTCGTGGTCATACCAGTTCGTAAGGGGATTAAAGGCGTTCACGAATCCGTATTTGCTCCAAGTCTTGTTGCCATAGCGGTTCTTGATGTTCTTGAGAACGCGCAAGGTCCCCTCCGGCATAAAAGGTAATGATCCAGCAGGGGCGCTAGGAACAACGGTGCCATCTATCGGGCCCATCTCGGGAGGACCACCCCAGGCGACATAGCCGTTCTCGGAATCGGAGGCTGTGATGCCCCACAGATCGATGCTGTAATCGGGAAATCGTTTGCCCAGTTCGACGCAGAACCGTCGATGTACTTCGGTAGCGGTCATCGAATTCTTAAAGTAATCGGCGTACTTGTCCCGCTTGCCGCGAAAATCGAACCATGCTTGCGAGTATTGGTGCACAAAGAGGGGGGCGAAGGAGCCAATGTATCGTAGGCCTTCGTAATCGAACACGGTGCGTTTCCACGCATCCCAGCTTGGAATTGGTAAGGGATGGGACAAAGAGCCTAGGCCGAGCAGATACATCATCATGAGCTCGCTATATAACTCCCAGCGGCTGGGAAGAAAACCAATTTCGGGAGCCCAGCCCTGCGGCAGGAGCGTGGTGTCCTCCGTCAGCCATGTCCATTCCACGCGATTGAAAATGTCGAGCGCCAAAGCGCCGATTTCGGAGCGACGAAAATGCTGCCGACAAGTAAGGACGCCGCAGAGCAGAATGGCGGTGTCGATGGACGAAACTTCCGATTCCCAGATGCGTTCCCCGGTATGGGCATTGGCGAAGTGATAAAAAAAACCGCGCTGGTTGGGCATTTGCGTCCAAAGAAAGCGGAAAGTGGTGAGCACGCGCTCCCGGGCGTCGTTCAGTGAAATATAGCCGCGTTGATGCCCGATGCACAAGGCTGTCAGACCGAAGCCGGTTGCGGCGATGCTCGCGGCCTCGGTATGATCCGCCGCGCGCACGTTGCATCGATCTTTTACCAGGCCGGTTTGAGGATCCGCCTGCTCCCAAAAAAATTGAAAGGCCGCCCTCTCGATCTGCTCGAGAAAACTATCGTCTTGTGGCGAGAGCTGGGTCAGGCTGAATTCGGGTGAAACTTCCGCCACCTGCGCAGGGCTCACGAGGGAGGCGGCACTCGCGGCCAGAAGAGTTTCAAAGAGCGCGCGGCGCGAGAGTAGAAGATGAGAGGCAGGCACGAACAATAAATAGACTATGGCACGTCATAGAATTTGACTGACAAGATGGCCAGGAAAACGATCTTTACGCTTAGCGCTGTAATCATCGCCGCCGCCGCTATTGTTTTCATCTGGCGCTGGCAGGCTGGGAAGGTGAAGACAGTTGCGGGGGTAGTACTCGTCCAAAACACTGATCCTAGGAAGCAAGTACCCATTCAAAACGCTCAGGTCGATGCGGTGGCGAACGGGTTTACCAGCCAGACGCAATCCGATGCTTCGGGACTTTTTAGATTGACGTTCAAGAAGGGCGTTGAGCGGGGGAGAGCGGTAACAATTGGGGTCCGGCATGCCGGTTACAAACCGGCGCAATTGACAGGTCGCATTGGGGATCAGATCTTTGTTGCGTGGTTATCTCCCGTTCCCGTGAAGAGCATGACCGCCCGGCCGGAAATATCAATCACAAACGTGCGCGTCCGCTATTCGGCTAAGACAACGGCGGCCTTGGATATCGCACCGTTTATCAAAATACTCGAGATCATCAACAAGGGAAATGTTCCGTGCGCAGAGAGCGCATCGTGCTCGCCAGACGGGAAATGGATGGCGACGAGGAGTGTCGAAACGGTGGACGCCGGCGATGGAAACGAATTTCGAAACGTTCGGCTTTCGTGTATCGCCGGACCGTGCCCGTTCACGCGAATCGAGTCGCAGAACTTCCTTGCTCAAGGGCAGAAACTGGAGATTTCGATTTTGAATTGGTCCGACACGACGACGTTTCTCCTGGAAGCCGAGGTAAGCCAGCGTGTTGCCAGTAGCATCATTCGGTTGGCGTATCCGGCGATTTTCGGCCAGACGCTCAGTTTCACTCTGCCAGACGACTCTGAGGGTCCCAGTATCGAAGCCGAGACGAAGGGGCGCGATATCGTGTTCCCACTTGGTCCGGATCTGATTGTGGATTGGGCGGTTTGCACGGAGACCTCGAATGCTCAGCAGGGTAAGCTCATCCGCTGTAACCTGAAGCCCGGGTATACATTTAGATAGCGCGCGGTAGATACGAGAGGCCAACTCCAGAGCCGCTCAGATAATCGAAGCTACTCTTCAACTTCCTTTGTTGCCTTGGCCTGGACAACGCGGACGACTTCGCCATTGACAAGCGAATCGGGAGGGCTGAGGATGACCTGGGCGTTATCAGTCAACCCGGACAGGATTTCGATGGTGGTGCCGAAATCACGGCCGGTCAGAACCGGTAGCAGGGCTACGCGATTGCCGTTGACCACGGGCACGCGAAGCCCTTCGGAACGAAAGACCAGAGATGTCGAGGGAATGACAAGAGTCGTGCCGTTGGAATGGATTTTGAAATGAACCTCCGCGTAAGCGCCCGGAAACAGCAGGCCCGCACTGTTGTTCACATCGATTTCAACAAGTAAGGTGCGGGTATTCGGGTCCATGGCATCGGCCGTGCGGACCAGCTTGCCCTGGAAACGGCGGTTCGGCAAATCGGGAAGAGTTAAATCCGCCGTGATGCCGGGCCGGGCAGCATGGGAATAAACCTGCGGCACATTGGTGAAGACGCGCAGTTTGTCGATAGCTGCGATATGAAAGAGTTCGCGCGTGGCGCCACCCGACGAGCCGGAATCGATCAACTGGCCAATATCCGTATTGCGGGCTGTAATGACGCCATCGAAGGGAGCGTAGAGTTTTTCAAAATCCACCATTTGCTGCAGGCGCGCGACATTCGCCTGCGCCGATTTGACGGTGGTGCTCTTCGCTTCCGCATCCTGCACGGCATTATCGACATCCTGCTTGGCAACTGAATCGGTTTTGAACAGGCCCGTATAACGGGCAGCGGTAATCTGCGCAAGCTTCAGATTGGCTTGAGCAGTGGACAGATCTTCTTTCGCCTGAGCAAGCTGTTGGTCGACTTCGGGACTCTCAATGACAGCCAGAAGCTCGCCCTGCTTCACGCGTGCGCCGATATCGTGATACCAGGCCTTCAGATAGCCGTTGGTTCTGGCATAAATAGGCGAATCGATAAAGGCCTGCATGTTGCCTGGGAGAACGACTTCCTCCGCCGGATTCTCGCGTGCCGGATGGCTCACCACGACAACCGGCTCGGCGGAATACTCGGTCTGCTGGCGGAGCAGCTTGCGTTGGCGGATCCGCGGAAGAATGCCGGCCGCGACAATCACCGCGACTACGATGAGAACGATCAGCAGCCCCAGCGCGTTCCGGATACGCGAGAACCTGCTGCTCATGCCGTCTTCCGCCTATGCAGGAGGCTGAAAAAAACCGGAACAAAAAACAGGGTGGCCACGGTCGCAAACAGGAGACCGCCGATCACGGCGCGGCCAAGCGGCGCATTCTGCTCACTGCCTTCGCCGATGCCCAGCGCCATCGGCAGCATGCCGATAATCATGGCCAGCGCCGTCATGAGCACTGGCCGAAAACGTGTGTAGCCGGCAAGCAGGGCGGCATCGGCGGCGCTATCCACATCGGGAAGCTGCTCCTTGGCGAAGCTGACCACCAGAATGCTATTCGCAGTCGCAACTCCCATGCACATGATGGAGCCGGTGAGAGCGGGAACGCTGATAGTGGTATGCGTCAGGAACAGGAACCAGACGATGCCGGCGAGAGCCGCCGGAAGAGCGGAAATGATGATGAACGGATCCAGCCAGGACTGAAAATTTATGACGATGAGCATGTACACAAGGACGATGGAGAAACCCAGACCAGCCAGCAGGCCCTCAAAGGAGGAGCGCATGGTCTCAATCTGTCCGCGCACTTTGATGCTAGAGCCTCGGACCAGATACTTGGTGTTCTTGGCCACGATAGTATCGATTTGGCTGGATACGCTACCCAGATCCGTCCCTTGAACCGATCCATAGATATCGATAACGGGTGCGATGTTGTAGTGGGACACGGTGGCGAGTCCCGCTCCGCGCTGGAGCGTCGCTAAACTGGCCAGAATCTGCGGCGGAGTGTTGGAATCAGTGGCAATCGGAATATTGCGCAGATCCTGAAGGGAGTCCATGTCGTATTGCGGCGATTCCGTGACGACGTCGTAACTCACGCCGGTTCGCGGATTCAGCCAAAATGTCGGAGATGTCTGGAAACTGCCGCTCAAAGCCACCAGGATGTTCCCGGCGATATCGCGGGCGCTATAGCCAACTTGCTGCGCCTTAGTGCGATCCATGTCGACGAAGAGTTTGGGCTGGTTAAACGGTTGCTGGATGCGGAGGTCGGTAGTTCCTGGAATCAGCTTGACCTGTTGCAAGAGACGGTCGGCGAATACTCGGTTGGCCTGGAGATTTCTGCCGACGATCTGAATATCGATGGGCGCAGGCAAACCGAAGTTCAGGATTTGGCTGACAAGATCCGCCGGCAGGAAATAGAACAGCACGCCGGGAAACTCTTGCGGCAAGCGCCGGCGAAGCTCGGTTATGTACTCATCAGTGGGACGATGCTTCTGGGCAAGCGAAACGAGAATGTCGCCGTCAGCCGGACCGATCGTGCCGTTATTGCTGTAGGAAGTATTGGTTCCGCTATAGGGGAGGCCAATGTTGTCGAGAATGTTCACCAGCTGATCTCGCGGGATCACCTGGCGAATGGTAGCCTCCACAAGATCGAAAATCCGGGCGGATTCCTCAATGCGGGTACCGGTGCGCGCGCGAACGTGAAGCCGGAACTGGCCGCTATCGGAGGAGGGAAAGAAATCCTGCCCGAGCCAGGGTGCGAGCGCGAAAGAGGCAACGCAGCACAGGAAAAAAATGATGGCGAAGACGCCGCGACGGCGGATGCAGCGTTCGAGCACATTGCGATAGTGGCCGCGCACGCTTTCAAATCCGTTTTCAAACATGAGCTGCAGCCGTATGAAGGGATTGCGCCGATTCGCATGGGCAACGGCGTCGTGGTGCGAGTGGCCTTTTAGCAAGTATTTGGCAAGCGTGGGAACTATGGTTCGCGAAAGCAAATACGAGGCGAGCATCGCGAACGAGACCGCCTCCGCGAGTGGCACGAAGAGATAATGGGCCACGCCGGTCAGAAAGAACATCGGAACGAAGACGATGCAGATGCAGAGTGTGGAGACGAATGCGGGCACGGCAATCTGGGCTGCTCCGTCCAGAATGGCCTGTTCAATCTCTTTCCCCATTTCGAAATTACGATTTATGTTTTCAATCTCGACGGTAGCGTCATCGACCAGGATGCCGACCGCCAAAGCCAAGCCCCCTAGAGTCATGATGTTGATCGTTTCGCCGAGAGCACTGAGCGCGAAAATCGAGCAGAGAATCGAGAGGGGGATGGAGGTGGCGATGATCAGAGTGCTGCGCCAACTGCCCAGAAAAACCAGGATCATGATGGCCGTGAGGCAAGCGGCGATAACGGCTTCACGCACTACCGCGCTGATAGAGGCGCGCACGAAGATCGATTGATCCGCGATAGGGGTAATGCGCAACTCCGGAGGTAGCGTGGCTTCGATTGAAGGCAGGATTTTTCGAATGCCGGCAATGATGTCGAGCGTGGAGACATCCCCCGATTTGAGAACCGTCATCAGAGAGCCGCGCAGGCCGTCGGAGCGAACGACATTCGTCTGCGGAGGATAGCCATCACGCACGTGGGCGACATCCCGAACGTAAATGGTCGTGCCATTTACGGTACGGATCGGTAGGTTGTTTAGTTCAGTCACGCTCGCAGGGCTGCCGTTGATTTCGACCTCATACTCCAGCGCGCCGATTTTGGAGCTGCCGCCCGGAAGAATCAGGTTCTGATCTCCGATGGCGTTCACGACGTCGGACGGACTGAGGTGTTTCGCTTGAAGAGCTTGCGTGTTGAGATCCACCATGATCTCGCGCTGCTTGCCTCCGTACGAGTACGGAACGGCCGTTCCGGGAATGGTGACGAGCTGGGTGCGGACAAAGTTCTGGCCCAGATCATTGAGCTGCTGTTCGGTGAGTCCCTGGCCGGAAAGCGCGAGCTGCACGATAGGAACCGTGGATGCGTTGTAGCTGATGATGAGCGGGGGCGTGGTGCCAGGCGGCAACCCTTTGAGTTGCGTTTGACAGATGGCGGTGATCTGTGCGATGCCAGCGTAAAGGTTCGCGTGCGGCTGGAAAAATACTTTGACAACGCCGACCCCGTTCATCGATTGGGACTCGATGTGTTCAATGTTGTTTACGGTGGTGGTAAGCGAACGCTCGTTAATGTAGACGATGCGGTTCGAGATGTCCTCCGCGGAAAGACCCGTGTACTGCCAGACAATGCTGACAACGGGAATGTCGATGTTCGGGAAAATATCCGTCGGCGTCCGCGTTATTACAACGGGCGCGAGGATGAACAGCATCAACGATAGAACGACGAAAGTGTACGGTCGCCGCAGCGCCAGGCGAACGATCCACATATAAACTCCTAAACTCTCGTGGAGAAGAAATCCGAATAGCCGTAATTAGGACAGATAAGAAAATCGAGAGCCCTGAGCAGTTCCAAAGGAGCGGCCATACCAACTCACAATTATCGCCCAGAGTGGTCTTGGAATTGCCGGGAACGCATCGACTCGGCCGCAAGTCAGGGATGCGCGGGCTGGGGCTTGCCGGTCGGGTTCTGGCCGGAGCGGCCCTTGCGCCACCAATTTACAACCGAAAAAACGCTACCGGCAATACACAAAAGGATGAAGCCAGCCATGACCCATTTGAATGTGTCGGTTTTCGCAACGCGTAGAATCGCTGGTCCGAATTTGATGGCAAGGAACCCGAGCAGAAGAAAACGCGTTCCGCGGCTGAGAAATACGAACGAGAAAAGCTTCTTGCGTGAATAGTCCAGCGCGCAGGCGATCGCGACGACCATCGTGAAGGGAAAGGGAGGGGGAGCAAGACAGGCTACCACCAGCGCAAGCGCGCCGTTCTTCCCAATTTTCTTATGGAGAGATTTGAAGCGCTTTTCGCCGGCGACCTTTTTGATCCCTTCTTCGCCGGCCTTGCGCGCCACCAGATCGAGCAGCGCCACGCCTGCCGTCGAACCGCAAGCCGCCGAGAGCACATACAGCAAGTAACCTTGATGATGCCGGGCCACCATGCCGACTACCAGGAGGTCGTTTCCGAAAGGAACGAACAGAAAAGAAGAATCGAGGATTCCCATCACGAACGGGCCGAAATAGCCCAGGTGAATCAGGAAGCGGAGCAGGTGTTGGAAGAAGTTGGCCAAGCTGAGCGTCCATTCGAATCAAAGGAAGACAAGCCTTTGTGCTTGTGAGATGCGAGGCGGCTTGGAATGTTGCTGTGATAGCTTTTGCATGTTTGGAGACAACATGGAGAATTCACGCAGAAGTGTTTTGCTTGGCGCCCTAGGCGCGGCTCTGATGCCTTTCGCATCGCGGAAAGCGGGCGCCCAGAGCCAGACTAACCCCGATCAAGCCGGACAAACAGTAAAGCTGCCGCCTGACCGGATGGCTCGCGTGCTGGTGGTTTCCGAGACGAAGGGTTTTGAGCACGATTCCATTCCGGACGCCATGGCCAACATCTGGCGGCTGGGGCATGATAGCCGGCTCTGGGAAGCAACGCTGCGCACCGACACGGAGCTGATTACGAAAAAAAATATCAAGGACCGGAATGTCAAGACGCTGAACTATTTCGACGCCCTGATCTTCGCCAGCACGACCGGCGAGCTGGATTTAGCGGACGACCAGAAGGCCGATATGATGTCGTTCATCAAAGACGACGGCAAAGGCTTCCTGGGAATCCACGCCGCGGCGGATACGAATTATAAGTGGCCCGAATACGGCGAGATGTTGGGCGGCTGGTTCGATCAGCATCCCTGGTTTACATTCGAAGCGCCAATTGTCAACGAACAGCCGCAGTTTCCGGCTGTTCGCCATTTCCCGCACGCATTCACCAAGCGCGATGAGATCTACCAGATCAAGAACTGGTCTCGCGACAAAGTGAATGTGCTGCTTAGCCTGGACCCCTCGAAGCTCGACTACAATAATCCTCGAGTGCACAGGACCGATCACGATTTCGCGGTTGCCTGGGCAAAGATGTACGGCAACGGACGGGTGTTCTATTCGACCCTCGGCCATACCCCGGAAGCGTGGGACGACCCGGAGATCCAGAAGATGTATTTCGAAGCGATCAAGTGGGTGCTGCACATGACCGAAGGGTCGACGGAATCGCATGCCAGGCAGGGCGCCTGAGCGAAGCTGTCAAGCAATCTCGACGATATCGGCGGCGACTCGCTTTAGCTGGCCGCAGGCGGCAAAGATATCACGGCCGCGCGGTTTGCGAATGAAGCAGGGGACAGATCTCCGGATTATGCTTTGAAAGCTGGAAATACGTTCCGGATCCGGCGTTTGGAACGGGATGCCGGGTCCGGGATTCAGCCCGATGAGGTTCACCTTGCAATCCAGCTTGGCGAGTAGGCGGACTACCCGCTTGGCATCCGCATCCGAGTCGTTGACACCTTTCAAGAGGACGTATTCGAAAGTCAGCTTCTCCCAGGGCCGTAGCGGATACGCCTTGCAGGCGGCCATGAGATCGGCCAAATGATACTTGCGCGTGATGGGCATCAGCTCACGACGCTGCTCCTCGTTGGACGCATTCAGTGAAATGGCCAGTTTGGGGCGTATACTGGCGCGGCCCAGTTCTTCCATCTTCGGGATGATACCGGAGGTGGATACGCGTGATCCGCTTCTGGGACATGCCGATTCCATCGGCGTCGGTCAACAAACGCGTGGCTTTGAGCACATTCTCGAGGTTGAGCAGCGGCTCCCCCATCCCCATGAGCACGACGTTCATGCGGGACGCGGTAGGTTTGAGATTATTGTCCCGGGCAACGCAAAGTAACTGGCCGACAATTTCGCCCGCGGTTAGATTACGCTCGAGACCCATCAGGGCGGTCAGGCAGAACTTACAATCGACGGGACAGCCGACCTGGCTCGAGATGCAAACCGTATCGCGCTTGGTCTCCGGCATCAGGACAGCTTCGATGGTGCGGTTATCTTGCAAACGAAGCAGATAACGCAGCGTGCCGTCGTTCGAATCGAATCGCCTTTCAATCGCCGGCAGACCTAGCGGATGTTTTGTAAGTAATTGGTTCTTAAAGGCTTGTGATAAAGTTGAAATGTCCGACAAATTCGCCACTTGTTTCCTATATAGCGCGTCATATAGTTGTCGGGCGCGGTATGTTGGCTGCTCTGGGCCGAGCAGTTTTTGTAGGTCGGGAAGCTCCATTCCGACCAGCGTCTGGCCCTCAAGTACTTGCAGCATTTAGCTTTAGTGTACCGTCGTACACCCGGAAAGGCGTAACATATGGTCCTTGCAACCCCGCAGGTTCGAGAAATTGAACGGGCGAACCTCCCCAACGGAATACGGATCGTCACGGAAGCGATGCCTCACGTCCGTTCGGTTTCGCTCGGGGTGTGGATTGGGAGTGGGTCGCGGGTAGAGCAGGGGCCTGAAAACGGAATTTCGCATTTCATCGAGCACATGGTGTTCAAGGGGACTAAGAATCGTTCCGCCGAGGACATCGCCCGCTCTGTCGATTCGGTAGGAGGCGGGCTGGATGCGTTCACCAGCAAGGAACTGGTGAGTTTCAACACGAAGGTGCTGGATGAGCACCTTCCGCTTGCGCTCGATATTCTGGCCGATCTGGTGCTGAATCCGCTGTTCCGTCAGGAAGACATCGAGAAGGAAAAGAGCGTCATTCTCGAAGAAATCAAGATGGAGGCCGATCAGCCCGAATTCGTGCTGCATGAAACTTTCATCAGTAACTTTTGGAAAGGTCACGGCTTGGGAAAGCCGATTCTCGGTACGAAAGAAACTGTCAAGAAATTCGGACGCGAAATGCTGTTGGATTATTACGGCCGCGTGTACTCGCCCAGAAACATCCTGATTACGGCAGCCGGCAATCTGGACCACGACGATATCGTCCGGCTGGTGCGGGAGAAGTTTGAGGAGTTAGAAGAACGCGGCGTCGCTGCCGGTGGACAGCATGCCCACTACGCATGCTCCTCTAGTACTGAAGAAGAAGGAATCGCTGGAGCAACTCCATATCGCGATGGGCGTACCTGCCTATCGGTTAGCTCACGAGCTGCGATTTCCGCTGTATGTGCTGAACACGGTTCTGGGCGGCGGAATGAGCTCGCGGCTTTTTCAGGACATTCGCGAGAAGCAGGGCCTGGCCTATGCGGTGTACTCCGAACTCAATTTATTCAGCGATACCGGTTGTCTTACTGTGTACGCCGGAACGGCGGTCGAAACCGCCAAGCAAGTGGTACAGTCCGTGGTGGGCGAGTTCCGCCAGCTCAAAGAGCAGTTCATCGCGGAAGAAGAGCTGCGGCGCGCGAAGGATCATCTAAAGGGATCGCTGATGCTCAGTCTCGAATCCACCTCCAGCCGCATGTCGAACCTGGCGCGTCAGGAGCTCTATTTCGACCGGTTCATGACGCTCGACGAGATGATCGACAGCATTGAGGCGGTTACCCGCGAGCAGGTGCAGGACATCGCCCGCGAATTCTTTCGAACGGAGAATATCGCGCTGGCAATGCTCGGCCGGCTGGGCGCAATTGAAGTCAGCCGCGACGATCTGGTTTGTTAAGTTGTCCGCGAAGCTCAGCCACTTGTGCATCCAGGTGAGCGAGAGAGCGATCCAGTAACTCGCGGTACCGTGGATTGCTTGCCATTGCAAGGTCTTGGAGCACTCTTGTGCGGGATAACTCGACGCTCTGTATTTTGTGCTGCAAATCGGATTGTTCGAGACTGATGCGGGCTGCGTGGGCTCGGGACTTTCGCTCTTCCGCAGACTCTATCTGAGACTCGACAGCTTTACTTTCCCAGCCGCGTGCCATGCTTCCAGAGTAGCGAAACTATTTGGGACTGGCGAGACTAATTCGCGCCGGTGAGCATTGTTTCCAGTTTTTGCAGGTTCGGCTGCTCGCCTACGACGATCAGGAAATCGCCGGCACAAACGGCCGTTTCCGGGGGAGGATTGAAGAGCATCTGCCCATCCGCCCGCCGGATGGCCAGGACGATGGCGCCCAGATCGCGCCGGTTCTGAATATCTCCGAGCGTTCGCACAGGGGAGGCGCTGCCGCCCGCTACCCGGACTTGTTCCATCATGATTCTGGCGCCGACATTGCTGGTGGTGAAGTCCAGGAACTCGACGACATGTGGCCTGACCAGCGCGTGTGCAAGCCGCTGCCCGGCCATCGTATAGGGAGCAAAAACTGTATCGGCGCCGGCACGGCGGAGCTTCTCTCCGGCCTCTTCTTCGGAGGCGCGGGTGACTACCGTCAGTTTGGGATTGAGGGCCTTCGCCGACAGGATGATGAACAGATTTTCGGCGTCGCTGGGAAGAGCGGCGATCAAACCGCTGGCGCGAAGAACACCTACCTCCCTCAAGCTGTCATCATGGGTGGCATCCGCTACGACGGCGAGCATGCCGGCGCGCATCGCTCGATCGGCCCGCTCCTCACTGCGATCGACCACGATGAAGGGGACGTTGGCCCGCTGCAGCTCAAACGATGCATTACGGCCTACGCGGCCGAATCCGCACACGATGTAGTGATTCTTCAAGTCCGCGATCATGCGCTTCCTCTTGCGTTTACCATACCGGTCCTGCAATTCCAGTTCAATAATGGTCTGAGTCATCGCACCGACCGCAAAGAACATCGCCGTAACGCCGAAAAAAATCAACAATGAATTGAAGATTCTGCCGGTTTGAGTCAACGGATGAATCTCCTGGTAGCCGACCGTGGTGATGGTGATCAGGGTCATGTAGAAGGCGTCAAAGAACGGGTAACCACCGATCAAGCGGAACCCGATTGTGCCAATCGATAAGATCAGGGCGATCAAAACCGCGATAAAGAGAGCACGGTTGATCAGCCGGTTCCCCTGGTCGGCCCAACCCGCGGGAACCGGGAACGGAGATCTTCATTTTGCCGCCTTTCTTGCTGTGCTACCCTTAAGAGGTAAAAAATTAAGATTAAGGTAAAGACGAGGAGTATCGTTCTCTAGCATGGCCCTGGCGGTTGAACAGAAGTCTCAAATGATTCAAAAGTACCGGATCCATAAACAGGATTCGGGGTCGCCAGAGGTTCAGGTTGCCCTTCTGAGTCAGCGTATCTCGCAGTTGACTGAACACTTTAAGACGCATCAAAAAGATCACCACTCACGCCGCGGTTTGCTGAGCATGGTGGCACGCCGTCGCAAGCTGCTCAAATATCTGAAAGATCGCGGTCCAGAGCGCTACAAGACTCTCATTCAGAGTCTCGGGATCCGCCGCTAGATTCGATTCTCAGGCAGGCGCGGGCCAGGTTCCCTTGTTATGGGTGAACTCAAAGGTAGCAGCCGCGTAACACCACTTTGATAAGTGGTCATCCTCCGCTTACAGCTCTAAGTCCTCACTTAATCCTGAACTTGGTCCGTGCGCTTACTTAAGAGCGCGCGTGTTCGATACGCAGATGTGGATCACGCATCGGGAATTATAAATGTCACACACAGTAGAAATAGACCTTTACGGGTCAAAGGTCTCGATCGAGACCGGTAAAGTTGCCAAACAGGCCAACGGGTCTGTTGTCGTTCGTTCCGGCGATTCGGTGGTGTTAGTCACCGCATGCGCCGCTGAGAAGCCTAAGGTTGGCGCCAGCTTCTTCCCTCTTACCGTCGATTACCGCGAATATACATACGCCGCGGGCAAGTTCCCCGGCGGCTTCATCAAGCGCGAAGGACGGCCCTCCGAAAAGGAGATTCTTACCAGCCGATTGATCGACCGTCCGGTCCGTCCGCTGTTTCCTGAAGGCTTTGGCTGTGAAACCCAGATCATCGCTATGGTGCTTTCGGCCGATCCGCAGCGCGATCCTTCCATTCTTGCGATTATCGGCGCGGGCGCCGCTCTCGCAATCTCGGATATTCCGTTCCATCATGTCCTGGCGGGCGTCCGTGTGGGTTTGATCAGCGGCACTTACCGGGCCAATCCCAGCTATGACGAAACGAAGGATGCCAAGCTGAACATTGTCGTTGCCGGCACCGAGTCGGGCATTGTCATGGTGGAAGCGGGAGCGACGGATGCCACCGAGGCCGAGGTCGTCGATGCCATTGAATTTGGGCACGACTGCTGTAAAAAGATTGCTGCTGCGATTCGCGAGCTGATGAAATCCGCGGCGAAGCCCAAGCGTAGCTTCACGTCTCCCGAAATCAATCAGGAGATGATGAACAAAATCTCAGGCGCGGTTCGAGCCGAGCTGAGCGATGCTCTCAACACCCAGAAGTACGGTAAGGCGGAGAGCAATAGCCGTGTCGATCAAGCCAAACAGAAAGCCATCGCGCTCTTCACCGAAGAATCCGAACAAGTCGAAGCAGGCAAGGTATTCAGCTATCTCAAGGAACGCATTTTCCGCGATGAAATGCTGAAGGAGCGGCGGCGTCCTGACGGTCGCGCCTTCGATCAGATCCGCCCCATCACCTGCGAAGTTGGTGTTCTGCCTCGAACGCACGGCTCTGCCATCTTCACACGCGGAGAAACACAGGCTTTGGTCACCGTCACCCTCGGAACCAAAGACGACCAGCAACGTATTGAGATGTTCGATCCGAGCGAAACGGCCAAGCGCTTCATGCTTCACTACAACTTCCCGCCATTCAGCGTCGGAGAAGTAGGGTTCATGCGCGGCCCGGGCCGTCGCGAAATCGGGCACGGCGCATTGGCCGAGCGCGCGCTCTCGCCGGTGATTCCCGATGAAACGGCTTTCCCCTACACACTGCGTGTGGTCAGCGACATTCTCGAATCGAATGGTTCGAGCTCGATGGCCAGCGTCTGCGGCGGTACATTATCCCTGATGGATGCGGGTGTTCCGGTGACCGCTCCGGTGGCTGGCATCGCGATGGGCCTGGTTCTCGAAGGTGAGAGCTACGCAGTATTGACGGACATCGCCGGCGCCGAAGATCATTACGGCGACATGGACTTCAAAGTTGCGGGCACAAAGGCCGGCATCACCGCTCTGCAGATGGATATCAAAGTTCCGAACGTGACTACGAAGATCATGGCCGAAGCTTTGGAACAGGCGCGCCGCGGACGTCTCGAGATTCTCGGCAAGATGGTCGCGTCCATCGCCGAGCCTCGCACAGAGCTTTCCCAATACGCTCCGCGTATCTATACCACCAAGATCCCGACAGACAAGATCCGCGAACTCATCGGTCCCGGCGGAAAGGTCATTAAGGGGATCATCGAGCAGACGGGAGTTAAGATCGACGTGACGGATGACGGAACCGTCAACATCTTCGCTTCGGACGGCGTTTCCGCCAACCGCGCTTTGCAGATGGTCAACGACATCGCCGCCGTTGCCGAAGTGGGCAAGACCTATCTCGGGAAAGTGGTTCGCATCGCCGAATTCGGCGCGTTCGTTGAGATCTTTCCGGGCACCGATGGGCTGCTGCATATCAGCGAGATTTCCGAGAGCCGCATCAAGAACGTTCGTGATGAGTTGAAGGAAGGCGATCAGATCCTGGTCAAGGTTCTCGCGCTCGAAGGAAACAAAATCAAATTGAGCCGAAAGGCCATTTTGAAAGAGCAGCGCGAAAAGCTGAAGGCGGGCGCCGAAAGAGAGTAGCGCGATCAGCGCGATCACTCAACGGCATTTGTCGCGAGTCGATGGGTAGGCCGTTTAATCGCTGGATTCTCATTGCAAGTCTGTTGATGGCTGCGGGGTTCGCGCGAGCGGCCAGTCTCCAAACAGCGCTTTACCCAGACCGGATTGCCGTCGCCGTCAACAAGGGATTCTGTGCCGGTGGCGCGTTCCCGTCGACAAAGTGGCTCGGCGGTGAACCAGTCGGCATTCAAACCTGGGGTTCGTACTGCCAAGGGCATGAGCTGGACACCGGTTCGCTGACGACCACCGCTTTTCAAGCGCCACAGGTCCTGCGGCTATATCTGGCCGGCTACGAAACGAATCCGAGTGTTCATCTGGAAATCGAACGGATTTCAGACGGCGTCGCGCTGGCCATACGGCCCGTGCGGGACGCGGGTGAAACCTGGGTACTTCACGAGTTCGCTTTGCCCGCATCCTGGAACGGCTCTTCGGTCAGGATCAGGGCCACTGACAATGCAAAGGGACCCGGTGGCTGGCTTGCGTTCAGCGAGCCAGTAACCGCAAACAGAGACACCGGATTTCGGGACGCCTTAGACCTACTGTTCCGCACGCTGGTTCACTTCGTTTTGATCTTTCTCCCGTGCTTTGCCGTATGTGCGATTTTTGCGCTATCGTGGTCCACGTAGCCCCGTGATGCTGGGACTCGTCGCCCTCTCCGTAACCGGCGCCTCTGGATATCTTATTTTCTGGTTGTATTTCTGGAGCCCGCGGATCGGTCACGCTGTCGCGTTTCTGTTACCCGTCGCGTCGCTGGCCTATCTCACCTGGATCTGGAGGAAGTTGCCGCGCCGAAGCGCGATCCTCGCTTGCCAAGCTCATCGCTCCGGTGGGTTTAGTCGGAACGGCTGCGCTGCTTATCTTGTCTACGGGTTTTCTATACGGCGGTGTGCAAAATCCCTTATTTACCCCGACAGTTCGGTTTTCACATCCGCTGCCTTTCGATAACGCGCTGCCCTATATGCTTGCCGAAGGCCTCCAGGCAGGCGTTCGTCGCCAAACCGATGGCGATGGATTGGCTTTCGAGCGATCGCCCTCCGCTACAGACGGGCATCGTCCTTTCCCAGTACCCATTCATGCCGCGTCCTCGGGAGCTCGGCTACACGGTCGTTTCCGTTATCGCGCAGAGTCTCTGGATATTCGGTCTGTGGCTTCTCCTCTCGGCCGTGCGAATCAAACCGCGCGCCATTGCTCTCGTCCTCCTTACCTGCCTGCTAACAGGATTCATCTTCGTGAATAGCTTTTTCGTTTGGCCGAAGCTGTTGGCTGCGGCCTATCTGCTTGGTCTGATGGCTGCTCTCTCCCACGCCTTGATCGATCCGATTTCTCTTGACAGAAAGCTTTTCATCGTTACAAGCGCGGCTCTGCTCGCCTGGGGAATGCTATCGCACGGGGCAAGTTTCTTCGCCGTGATCGGGATCGGCATCGTTTCCCTTCCGTTCATAAAGCGTGTATCAGTAAAGCGCATCGCCGTGGTGCTTGGGCTGGCGTTCCTCCTATATTTGCCCTGGATGGGATACCAGAACTTTTTTGATCCGCCCGGCAATCGCATGCTGAAATATCATCTCGCGGGCGAGATGGCCGTCGATCAGCGTTCTTTCGGCGAAGCTCTCATCGCTGCTTACAGCGAGTTGAGTTTCAAGCAGGTGCTTGCTTATAAGATCGAAAACTTCGATGCGGCCGCCGGACGTGGATTCGACTATTGCAGGCACTTACCGCTCCTCGTGAAGGATCTGATCAGGCCACAGTCACGAGCGGCTGAACTGCCTCAGCTCGCCGGAGTCTTGCGAGGCGAGAATTTCTTTTTCCTCTGGGCGTGCCTCGGGTGCCTCATCGTTGGGCCATTCCTGCTTTCTGGCCGGGATCAGCCCCCGTTTCCGGTCAAGCGAGTGGAAAACCGCGCTGCTCTTTTGGATCCTGACCGCCGCTATCGTAATTCCCTGGTGCCTGCTCATGTTCGGCCGCCCCACTGCGACTGTAATGCATGCGGGGTCCTATCTGACTGTTTTGCTCGCTTTTGCTGGATCGGTGCTCGCCTGCTGGGCGGTAAGTCCGGTACTTGCGTACATCGTGTGCGCGCTCCAAATAGGACAGAATTTCCTTCTCTACGGGATATTGATGCGGGCTGCAAACAGCGACGTTCCAATGGCTGAAGGATACCTTCGCTATCTTATGCTCGTTCTTTGCTTGTTATCTCTGCTAGGAATTCTCTATCTGATAGGTGTTCTGGCCCGGCGTGGTGCGACTATGGAGCCGGTATCCCGTGAGCTGGCGGTCATGATTCCGGCCGACGATAGCACTTCAGCCGAGTTGCTACCCTGAGTAGAAATTTCGCCAGGCGAACGTAATTGCAGCAAGTTGATCCAGCCAACCTCGGCACGGCAATTTTGTCATCCAGCTACCTAAAAAAGGTCGGACTTTTTTTTCTCTTCAGCAGCCTGGCCCTGTATGCGTTCATCTTCGCCGGTTCCAACAGGCTACGCCTCACTCTCGAAATGGCTTCCAGCACGCCATCCGTAGCCCAAGTTTTTTTTGACACGGGGTTCGGTTATAGCGAGGGCCAATCCAGTACCGCGGTCGTCACGTCTAATTCGCTTGCTTACTTCCAGTCTCTGTCGTTTAATATGCCGGAGGCGGACATCCGGAAATTGCGCTTTGACCCGCTGACGAGCGCGGGCACGGTGGTGGTGCGCGACGTCGCGGTCCGGTATGGAAGCGCCGTACTCCTCCGCATTCCCGCATCGGACCTTCTCCCGTTTAATCAGATCGCAAAAAGAGTTCAAAAGGGCGATCAGGTTCTTTTTTCGACCATTCCGGGCGCTGGTGACCCGGGACTTACCTTTTTTCTCCACGAGCCGATCCCTTCCAAGCGAATTATCCGCTGGCGCCACGACACCGTCTTTTTAATCGGCGTTGCGATTCTGCTGGCGGTATCCGTTCTGCTACTCGCGCTGCGCGAGCATGTGTACGCCGCGAGCCGGTTTCTCTCGCCTTTGTTGAAACGAATTGACGCTGACTTTGCGCGCTTTGCCGCGCGTATATCCAGCTCTGATTTCCTGCCGCTCGATTCTTACGCCGTTTGGTTCTATTTCGCCTGTTTCGCGCTTTTTGGAGGAGCTGTTGCCGCGGACCTCAACGGGTCATCTGCGGGGATGTACCCAGCTTCGTACGGCCACGGCGCTGAGGCGAACACTTGGGTAGGAACGCCGAAGGGTTCCCGAGCTGACGAATGGGCCTATGTCACTCCCGATATTTTGAATCAGAGCTTGCGACTCGATCGATTTGAGGTCACACAGTCGGAGTTGGGGGCGCACTCGGTCGCGCTGTTGGGCAACATTCCGGTCAAGCACGTCTCGACGTTTTTCCGCCCGCAGTTCTGGGCTTTCTTCTGTCTTCCCGTCGATTACGCCTTTGCGTTCTATTGGCAATTCAAAACGCTCATTCTGGTGATCGGCGTGTTTACCTGGCTGTTGCTGATCACGCGATCGACATTTTGGTCGATCACCGGGAGTCTTTGGTACTTCTTTTCACCCCTGACGCAGTGGGACTTCTCGTGGCCCTCCGCGCTGCCGGAGATGATCGGCGCGCTTTGCCTCGGTACCGTCTTCGCGTGCTATCTCACAGTGGGAAGAAGTAAGGTCGCGCTGCTCCTGGCGAGCATCGCTCTTTCAGTCTGCGCAGTCGAATTCGCGCTTTGTGGATATCCCCCCCACATGATTCCGCTTTTCTGGGTAGGCGCCTTTTTCTTCATCGGATGGTGCATCGCGAAGCGCCGGAACATTATGACGCCCGAGGCGGCTGGTCTGCGCATCGCTGCCGTCTGCTTAGCAATCGTCATCATCGCGGGCCTCGGCTTTGTCGTGTATCGAGATCTTCATCAGGCTTTGATTGGAATCGCCGACACTATCTATCCGGGCCGGCGCGTGGACAACGGGGGCCGGCGACCTTTTTATTACCTACTCTCGCATTTCATGCAATGGACTGAGACAGAAACCCGGATGCCGCAGGTACTAGGCAATATGTGCGAAGGTTCCGGATTTTTATGGCTTGCGCCGCTGGCTCTCGTTTGTTCCAGGCGGTTAAAGCTGTCCCGGTTTCAAACGTTCGCCATGGCATCGCTCTGGCTCTCCTTCTCTGTCTTGCTCGCTTGGTATTGTCTACCGATTCCTGCAAAGTTCGGCGCGATCCTTGGTCTGAATCGCACGATGGAGGCGCGTATTCTGAACGGCGCCGGTCTGGCGAATATCGCGATCGTGGTGCTCTGCGGAGCGTGCCTTACGCAGAATGGATTCACCGCGAAAAAGCGGTGGATCAGGTGGGCAGCTCCGGCGATTGGCTTTGCCATTCTTTTTTTTGCGCTACGTTATACCGACCGAAAGCTGGACAGCTTTTTCTCAACGCGGCAAGTCCTGATTTTTGCCGCGATTACAACAGCCCTTGTTTTTTTGTTCCTGAGCCGGCGAAAATGGGCGTTCGCTTTGGCGCTGCTGCTGCCGCAGGCGATCATCTTCGGGCCGGTAAATCCAGTCGTGCGCGGGGTGAGCGTGTTCACCGGTTCTTCATTGCGTCACTTCGTTCAGCAGAACCCGAGCTTGTTGAAAGGCAAGTGGATCGACTTCTCTGATAGCGTTGTGAACTCCGGCTTTTTGGCTGCCACGGGTTGCGAAGTCTATACCGGGACCCATTATCTTCCAGATATAGATCATTGGGGCCTTTTCCGCGCCAACCACTTGGATATAAATCTTTTGGACCGCCTGGGTTATCTCGATGCCCATCTCCGGCGTCCGAATGAACCGATGAAACTGGAATTACTTCAGACAGTTGTTGTGCAATGGGACGTCAGTCCCGCGGATGAGATTCTGAAGCAACTTGGGATCAGGTACGCGGCGTTCGACCAACCCCTCGACTCGTATTGGTCGAGCTTTGTAGTCCCCCTTTCATCCGGGCCGATAGACGGATTTTGGCTGTACCGACTCCGTTAAAAGCCCAATGCATTTCACATTCCGGCCCACCGAATAAATATCGCCGCGACAATTCCACCGGCTATGGGTCCGAAAATCGGCACCCACGAATAGCTCCAATCGGATGTCCCTTTCCCCGCAATCGGAAGCAACGTATGCATGATTCTAGGGCCCAGGTCGCGCGCCGGATTGATGGCATACCCGGTAGTGCCGCCGAGGGAAAGGCCAATACTCCACACCAGCGCTCCGACCAGCCACGGGCCCAAACCCGGGGCAACGCCTCCCGGCGCGATTCTCTTTGATAGCAAGGCGGCGGCGACAACCACCAGGACGAACGTACCGATTACTTCGCTCACGAAATTGCTCGCGGGTTTACGAACCGCAGGTCCAGTCGAGAAGCAGCTCAATTTTTTACCAGGGTCCGGAGTTAAACCCCAATGCGGTAGATAGAACAGCCACACCAGAGTCGCTCCGACCATCGCGCCCGCAATCTGTGCCGGGATGTAGGTCCACAGTCTTTCAGCATGTCCGGTCGTGATTACCGACGCGACCGTGAATGCAGGATTCAGATGAGCGTCCGAGTCGCCCATCGAAATGCTGACCGCGACAGCGGCAAAAACCGCCAGACCCCATCCGGTTGCGATAGCGAGCCACCCTGCGCCCTCTGCTTTCGAGCGTGTAAGCAACACTCCTCCCACCACGCCGTTTCCTAACAGAATCAGAATCATTGTTCCGACAAACTCTCCTAAAACGGCTGCTTCCATATAAAGCCTGGCTCCCACCTTTCGATCGTCAGTCTCATTGAGAAATCATTCATTCCAGACGTACTGCGCAGCTACCGTGCGGAATCGCGATAATTGCTCTTCTCGCCAGTCCTCGCCGCGGCCGAATTCGCGAGCCAGCAAGCGGGCCACTTCCGGAGCCGCTTCCAGACTAGCCCGTGCATTCAAGAACAGTGCTCGCGTGCGGCGCGCCATTACATCCTCTACGGTGCGGGCCATCTCATGCCGAGCCGCCCAAACCACCTCCGCTTTGCGGAACTGCAATTGCGGATGCAGATACTCGTCCAAGTTCGGATCTTCTTCCGCCAAGCTATTCAATAGAGGCAAATCGGCGCCGTAGACGCGCTGCCACTCGTTGCTCGCTTCAGGCCGCAAGCTCCATCCATGGAGCCGTAACTCCGCCGTCCGCGAGGGGGCGCCTGCTAATCCCGCCAGAGGAGTTGCGCGGTCCAAAACATCCTCGCCCATTCTGCGATAGGTCGTCCATTTTCCGCCTGTAACCGTAACCAGTTTCGAATTCGAGATAACAACAGTATGGTCACGCGAGACGGCCGCTGTGCTGGCCGCGTGCCCGTGACGCACCAGCGGCCTCTGTCCCGACCAGACACTCTGTACTTCTTCCGCTCTCGGCCGCTTCCCCAGAAAGCGCTCGATGTGTTCCATCAAGAACCGCCGTTCATTGGACATGGCTTGCGGCTCATACTGCGCCTCCGGGACCGGATCGTCCGTCGTGCCGACCACCACGTGCTGATGCCAGGGAATTGCGAATAGCACGCGTCCGTCCGAGGTTCGGGGAATCATCATGGCCGAATCGCCGGGCAGAAAATGGCGAGGTAAGACGAAGTGCGATCCCTGGCTCACCGTAAGGATCGGCTCGGTCCCCGGTTCGTCCATCGCCCGCAGATCGTCAGAAAAAATTCCGGTTGCGTTAATCACGACCTTGCCGCAGCATTCGAACCGCTCGCCGGTTTCACGATCTGTCGCAAGCACGCCCCTCACATTGTCCGTGCGCTTCATCAATCCAATAACCGGCGCGTGATTCAGCGCCGTTCCGCCCAAATCGACGAACGTGCGCAAGAGCGCGATTGCGTACCGTGCGTCGTCAAACTGCCCGTCATAGTAGAGAACCCCGCCCTTCAGACCTGTTTCCCGAATGGTTGGCAACTTCTGTGTGGTAGCGCTCTTCGATAGCACCCGCGATCGGCCGATGCCTTCCCGGCCGGCCAGCAAGTCGTAAGCCGTCAATCCCGCCCCGTAGAACGGCAATTCCCAGAATGCATAGGCGGGAATGACAAATGCCGTCCGATGGGCGAGGTGAGGCGCATTTCGCAATATGCGTCCACGCTCGCGCAGCGCCTCCAGCACAAGCTTCACGTTTCCCTGCTGCAGATAGCGGACGCCGCCATGAACCAGCTTGGTGCTGCGGCTCGAAGTGGCCTTCGCAAAATCTTCCGCCTCAAGCAGCAGGGTGCGATAACCCCGTGAAACGGCCTCGACTGCCGTACCCAAACCAGTTGCGCCGCCGCCCGTCACGATCACGTCCCACTCGCGGTGTTCGCCGATCTCCCGCAGAAAATCTTCCCGCAGAAGCTTCGCCGTCATGCTCTCAGACCGTTTCCCACTTTCGCGACCGATCCAGTGCGCGCGTCCATTCCGCGTGCCGCGTACGTCGCTCCGCGTCGCCGGGGAGAGGCGTAAACGTCCGGTCGGCGGTCCACTGCCGTTGAATGGTTTCCTGATCGGGCCAATACCCCACAGCCAAGCCCGCCAGGTAGGTGGCCCCCAATACCGTTGTTTCAGAATTTGCCGGGCGCGTCACGGGTACGCCAAGAAGATCGGCTTGGATCTGCATCAACAGATTGTTGCGGGCCGCTCCGCCATCGACGCGCAATTCCTTTAAAGGCACTCCGGAATCGCTCTCCATCGCGGATAAAATATCCACTACCTGAAACGCGATGCCTTCCAGGGCGGCCCTCGCGATATGCGCCCGCTTTGTTCCGCGAGTTAAGCCGACGATAGCTCCTCGCGCGTATTGATCCCAATGAGGAGCGCCCAGACCCGAGAATGCCGGAACCAAATATGCGCCTGCGGTGTCGGGTACACTGGCTGCCAATTCTTCAACCTCCGACGCGCTTCGAATGATCTGGAGCTCATCGCGGAGCCACTGTACCACCGCACCCGCAATGAATACGCTACCCTCGAGCGCATACTCCGTCTTCCCGTTTACTCGCCAGGCGATTGTCGTCAGCAGTCTGTTGTTGGAGGGAACCGGCTGATCCCCTGTGTTGAGGAGCATGAAAGCGCCCGTGCCGTAAGTACACTTGACCATCCCGGTCTGCGTACACATCTGTCCGAAGAGCGCTGCTTGCTGATCTCCCGCGATGCCCGCGATCGGCACGCCTTTGAGCACGCCCGAACTCTCGCCGCAAATTTCACTCGAGCCCACTACTTCGGGAAGCACCGCCCTCGGGATGTCGAGCAGGTCTAGCAATTCGTCGTCCCATTGCTGCGCGCGCAGGTCGAAGAGCATCGTGCGCGATGCGTTCGTCACGTCCGTGACGTGCCGGCTGCCGTCCGTCAGCTTCCAGATCAACCAACTGTCGACTGTTCCAAACGCCAGTTCACCGCGTCGGGCGCGTTCGCGCGCGCCAGCAACGTTGTCCAGCATCCAGCGGATCTTGCTGCCTGAAAAATACGCATCGATCACCAGGCCCGTTTTGCGTTGAATAAGTTGCTCGTGTCCTTGCTCGCGAAGCTGATCGCAGAACCCCGAGGTACGCCTGTCCTGCCAAACGATTGCATTGTGGATCGGTTCGCCGGTTTTTCGATCCCACAGGATCGCCGTCTCCCGCTGGTTGGTGATGCCGATCGCCGCGATGGAGTCCGGGCCGGCGTTTGCCTGGGCCAGCGCCTCCATGGCGACGCCGAACTGCGAAGACCAGATTTCTACCGGGTCGTGCTCTACCCAGCCAGGTCTGGGAAAGATCTGCTTGAACGGAGTCTGCGCAAGCCCGTGTACGTGGCCGTCGTGCCCCACCAGAACGGCGCGCGAACTCGTGGTGCCTTGGTCGAGCGCCAGGATGTATTTCATCGGGCCGCCGAAAGAAATGCAAACGACATTGCTTGCGACGTGCGCATCACAAGAGCGTATCAGTAGGGATCGGGGAGATATTTTCCAAACGAACTTTTAATTGAATCTTCGACGCGCGGGAACCGCTTCGATAGTCGCGTTTTTGATCGACGCCCTCTCGCGGGCTACAATCACTTGTTTGGCAACTTCTCCGGGAGTGCGAACGCGTAGAGCACTCCATGTGCTCCAACCAGGACATATTGCCGGCCATCCAGCTCATAAGTGATCGGCGGCCCCTCCGCTTGTCCGCCGCCGTAAGCGTGCCACAGAGTATCACCTGTCGCCGCATCGAGCGCGAGAATATTGCCATGAATATCCCCCGAGAAGACAACTCCGCCGGCAGTGCTGAGAACACCTGCCCAATCCCAGCCGGGACCCAGATCGTGTACCCATCTGCTCTTGCCCGTGTGGTAGTCGATGGCTCTGAGATAACAGTGCGACCACACGGTCAGATCTCGTCCGCCGAATCCTTCCGGCTTGCCGGTGCTGAATGAGTAATAGAGGCTGAATGAGTCATGGGTATCCACGTAGAGCAAACCCGTTTCGGGATCGAAGCTGGGCGACATCCAGTTCGTCGCGCCGATAGCATCCGGTTCAACCAGCGTCCCCGCCGCGGTTGGATACTTCTCAACTTTTCCTATGGGACGTCCCTTTGAATCCACGCCGGAACTCCAGTCGATGTGCTCATAGGGAACCGACAGCAAGGCCTTGCCATTTGTGCGGTCGAGCACAAACAGATAGCCGTTACGCGACGCCTGAAGGAGCAGTTTGCGCCGCTCGCCACGAAAATCGCCGTCAACCAGAACGGGCGTTTGCACCGCGTCCCAGTCGTGAACGTCGTGCGGCGACGCCTGAAAATACCAGGCCAGCTTGCCGGTATCTGGATTGAGCGCAACAATTGTGCAAGTAAAAAGATTCTCGCCCGGCCGCGTCGAGCCGTCCAGAACCGGATTCGGATTGGCCGTTCCCCAATAAAGAAGATTCAGATCAGGGTCATATGTGCCGGTCACCCAAGTCATCCCTCCGCCATGCTGCATCGCGTCGGTGTTGGCGGGCCATGTTTCAGATCCGGGCTGTCCCGGCTTCGGGAGCGAGTCCCAGCGCCACTGCAGTTTTCCCGTTTCGGGATCGAAGGAATCGATGAACCCGTGCAGATCGTTGAAGTCTCCGGAAACACCAGCCAGCACGTGGTTGCGAATCACCAGCGGCGCCATCGTTGCCCAATACCCCAGCTTCACGTCCGCCATGACGACGTCCCACTGGACTTCGCCGCTTCGTGCGTCCAGGCAGAGCAGATGCGCATCCGGCGTTTCGAAGTAAAGCCTATCCTTGTACATACCGAGACCACGCTGCCCGATGTGCAACCCGTCGTTTTTGCGATAGTGATAGTGCCAGTTCTGCTGGCCCGTTCGAGCGTCTACGGCCCAGACGTCATCGGGCTCGGTGAAATACAAAGTGCCGTTGACAAGAAGCGGAGTGGATTTCAAACCAGGTCCGGTATTCACATCGGTTTGAAAGGCCCACGCCATGGCGAGAAATCCGACATTGTCTTTATTGATTTGGCGAAGAGAACTGAATCGTTTTCCCGAATAATCGCCGTTGTGCGTAGGCCAACTGTTTTTAGGCGGATTCAGAAGTTCATTCGGATTCAGGCCTTGCGCTCCGGCCGCAAGGGTCATAAGCAGAAGAGCGCCGGGAACTCTGATCATTTCAGCGTCTCCAGATACGCGAATAGATCGTGAACATTCTTGTCGGTATAGGCGTGCAGAAGCTTTTCATGCTCCGCCAATGGATCGCGCACCTGTACTTGCACGGTATTTCGCTTCCAGCTGTGTGTCCACCCGTTCTTGTCGCGTAATGTGATCGTGAACTCGTCCGAGTAAACTTGCTCACCGCTGAACGTCGTCCCGCTGCTCTCCCGCACAGTCACACTCGGCTTGGCGCCGGAGGGAAACGCGATGCGCGTCTGCAGGTCGAACGGCTTGTACTTTGTCGCAATATGAGCCAGGTCGCCGGTCACCGAGTGACAGGAATCGCATTTGCCCTGCCCGTTGAAATAGGCTTCTCCTGCCGCGGCATCCCCCACTAGTAGCTTTTGCAACGGGTATTCGGTCGGAATCCGCTGGGATACTGACGCGGCTATCTTCGCTTCCGCGTGGAGAAATTGCACGATATTGCCGATCTCGGTATCTGAAAGTTGAAACGCCGGCATGCCCTTTTCAGGCCGGCCGTTCCGTATAACCGCGCCGATGAGATTTCCGTTCACGTCGTGGCTGACGAGAGAGGAGCGAAGCAGATCGGGTCCGCTCGCTCCGCGAGCATCTGGGCCGTGACAGAATCCGCAGGTCTGCTGAAAATCCGCTTTGCCGGCGGCGACGTTCGCTGCGTTCGCCTGTTGCTGCCGGATGTCGTCCGGATCTTGGGCAAGCAGCATGACCGGGAGCAGAATTAACAGGAGCGAGCGCATGAAAAACACTCTTCCGCCATCCGTTTCAAAAGCAACGACTGCTCCCATCGATCGCTTTCTTCTCGCCCTTCGAAAGTTCGCGCGTAGTAAATCTCAGGTCCAAGCAGCTCGGGAGTGAAACAGATGAAGTCCTCTGGTTCAGCGCTTCGCAAGAAGCCGCGAAAAGAGGCCGTCCACAATTGCCGGAAGTGATCAATGTAAAGAGGCGGCTGACCCTGGTTGAGATCTATCGCCACCTGAATACATCCCGGACTCGCAATTCGGCCATGCACGAAGCGCACGCGCTCCAGCACCGGCGCAATGAATGCGAACTTCTTCTCGAAGCCGCCATATACCATTTCCTGCCCTGCGTACCAATGCGAAAAATCGCCGTTGAACCGCATTTCCGGGAAGCGCCGCACGAAACTCACAGTACGCCACATATCCTGGCATATGGTCGCGCGATGCGTTTCGATGTAGAGCGGAAGCTTCCATCGCACGGAGGCGTTCAGAATGCTCTCGATCAGACGGGCCGCCGCCTCGTCGTCCTCGAGTCCCCATCCGACATGCAACGTGGCGCACTCGTAACCGTCTCCAGCAACGCGCTCGGCCAAAGTTCCGGCCTCTTCTGGCAGGTTCACACGGCCGCTGGCGGCGATTCCTAAGCTCAGCTTTCGGCAGATAACAAGCTCTTCTGATGTACCTGTCGTCGCGAACTGAACGCCATTGAACCCCGCCGCTGCAATTTGCTCCAGGCCCTTCTCAAAACCTCGGGGGAGGGAATGAGCCGCCATCAAGTTCATGTAGCAACGAAGCTGCGGCTCATATAACAGGGGAGCTGCGGGGCTCATGAAGCGACGGTATGTGTATCAGTTTTCAAACTACGCGCGCTCTGGTCCTTTTCATCTTCAAGCCACGCCACATCTGCTTTGGAATCGGAAAAGCGCCGCAGACCGGCTTCGCGGATCGCCGAGTCGGGTACTTTGTGCAGCGGTGTATATCGAGGGTGATGCGCTTCCTTATATGGATCGTTGCGAGCGGCGTTATAACAGCAGATCATCGCCCAACGGGGATTGTCCGACCGGTTTTGATCCGACCGGTGTAGAAGATTGGCGTGGAAGAATAGAACATCCCCGGGAGCCATCTCCACGTGGACCAGTTCCAGGCGTTTCTCCGCCTCATGGACACGCTCTAGATCCGCGCCCGCCTGATCGCCCGTAAGAATATGATCGATGCGGCCCATCTGGTGCGAACCTTTGAGCACTTGCATGCAACCGTTCTCTCGCGTCGCCGGATCGACGGCGATGAACGCGCTTGTGAGCAAGGGAAACAAAACGCCATTCTGATACCAGTACCCGTAATCCTGGTGCCAGGCCCAGGCGCCGCCCACCTTCGCATCTTTCATGATCATTTTGGAGTGATAGTGATACACCTCGCCTTCTAGCAGCATTTCGGCAGAGTTCACGACGGTTTCGCACCGGGCAAACATGCCGTAAATCGTGTCTCCCGGGTGATTCCAGAGCGAGAGCCGGACCGTCCCGCCTTCCCCGTCGCCCCTTCCGAACGAATGTTGGTCGAGTTGCCGGTCTTCTTTCGCCGCCCGGCGAAGAAGATCGATTTCTTCCGAACCGAACATCTTGCGCGCAACTACAAACCCGTCTCGCTCATATTCCTTGAACGTCTGTTTTCCAAGCGGACCCGCGGCCATAAAGCTGTCTCCTTCTCAAGAACGAATTCCCAGTGAGTCCATCATGCGGCTGGTGGACTGATACGCTTCCCTCACCCAATCGACGATCTTGCCGGGCTCGGGAGAATACTCGAGTTCAATACTGACCGTTCCGCCAAAACCGGAATCAGCCAGAGCCTGTAGATACGGCGGGAAATCCACCACGCCTCGTCCGGGCGGAAGATCGCCGTGCTTTTTCCCGTCGCAATCCGACAAATGGACATGACCAATCCGTCCGCTCAGGTCGGCGATCCGGCGCGGCGCGTCCTTTGCAAGGGCCAGGTGCGAAACATCGATGTTCGCCTTTACATTCGGTTGCGCGACATCCGCCAGAAAGCGATCCATCTTCGCAATGTTATTCACGATAGATAGATGAAACGGCTCGATTTCCACCGCGATCTCGAGTCCTAGCTCGCCGGCATGCGCGCCGAGCTGCTGCACGCCTTCGACTGCCCATTTCCATTGATCAGCGGGCGCGATCACTTCCTGATTCCAGAGGTACTCGCCCACTACCAGCAGCAAATTTTTTCCTCGCAGATCGTACGCCAGATCCAGGTAACGCTTCGCGCGATCGATATGGAAGCGGCGCACCGGCGCGTTAAAATCCGCGATGCCCAGCGCACAGCAAACGGTGGAGACCACCGGCAGATGGCAATCCAAGCAAGTTTCGCGAATGCTTCTCAGCTCCTGGGGCGTGGTTTCGAGCGGATCGGCGAAGATATCTATGGTGTCAAAACCAATCTCTTTGGTGAGCTGAATACCGCGCGCGGCATCGACCGAAGTTCCCAGCCAGGCGGAACTGATGAGCCCAAGTTTCATTTAGCACTTCCGCCGGAACGCGGCCGAGGCGATAATATCATAAACTTTTCGTTGACATGGTGAACGTTTAATGCAACGTTCATAGGAGCGTTGGTGAATCTCGATCTCAATCTTAACCATACCCCGCCCAAGGCTCTGCGCAGCGATTTCGGTATCGGCGCTGTCGGCGCCGGCTTCATCATGCGGGACGTGCAGCTCAAAGCCTATGCCGATGCGGGCTTTAACGTTGTGGGTATCACTTCGCGGACGCCGGAGATTGCGCGCGAGGTCGCGGATCTGCATGCCATCCCGAAGCTCTATGAGACGGTGCCGGAGATGCTTCGCGATCCCGACGTCCAGATTCTCGATATAGCCGTTCCGCCGGATCGCCAGTTGGAAATCGTCAGACAAGCGGTTGAGCTGGGTGTTCACCTGAAAGGGATTCTGGCGCAGAAACCGCTGGCAGTTACCTACGATCATGCGCGGCAGATTGTTGAGCTATGCAGCCGGCGCGGCATTCCGCTCGCGGTCAACCAGAACATGCGTTACGATCAGTCGATTCGAGCGTTAAGGACCATCCTGACTCGGGGCTACTTGGGGAAGCCGGTTCTGGCGACAATCGAAATGCGCGCGGTTCCCCACTGGCAAGCGTGGCTTCGGGATTATCACCGGCTCACTTTGCTGAACATGAGCGTGCATCACATCGACGCGTTCCGTTATCTGTTCGGCGAGCCCCAGTCGATTTTTGTAAGCGCCCGCAAGGACCCGCGGACGCGCTTCGCGCATGAGGACGGCATCTGCCTCTATATTTTGGAATACGCCGATGGTTTTCGCGCCAGCGGCTGGGACGATGTCTGGGCCGGTCCGCGAACCGATCAGGACGACTTGAAGCGATATATCAAATGGCGCGTGGAGGGCACCGAGGGACTGGCGGACGGGACTATCGGTTGGCCGCATTATCCGAACCGCGCCCCGAGCACTCTGACATTCGCGACTATCGGGCAGCCCGATGTCTGGTTTACTCCGCGATGGCGCGAAGTGTGGTTTCCGGACGCTTTTCAAGGGCCGATGGCCGAACTCATGAATGCGGTCGCCACCGGATCGGAGCCGGAAACGAGCGGAGCCGACAATCTGAAAACCATGGCGATCATCGAAGCGGGATATCTTTCGCTGCGAGAGCGCCGGTCGGTGGACGTTGCCGAAATTGCGCAGTTCACGGGAGCTTTCGCCGATTAGACAATAGACATGCCCCGTCGAACGTCATCCCCGACCATGCGAGAGATCGCAACCCGCGCGAATGTCTCAATCGGCACAGTGTCTCGTGTCCTGAATCGCCACGATGATGTCGACAACCAACTCCGCGAACGGGTGGAAGCGGTCGTGCGGAAGGTCGGCTACCGGTTAAGCGAGAGAACTCGCAATTCCGTTCATACCAAGTCCCGGATAATCGGCCTGATTCTGCTGAACGATTTCGGTGTTAGTTCGGCCCAGTCTCTGCTGCTGGTCGGCGTCGAAGAATACTGCTCTCAATCGGGCTACTATCTGCTGTTCGCGCGTCATCAGCACCCGCCCAATGCTCCATTCGCCAACGTTGAGGTGCCCGGCGTTGTACAGACGCCCGGCCTCGCCGATTGCGTTATCGTCGCCGGCAACGTCCACTCAAATATCCTGAAGGCCTTTGAAGGTTATGGTCTGCGATACGTTCTTTTGAAAAACCACTTGATGGACAGCGTGGAACGGCCTGTTCACGGCAGCTTTGTAGAGTATGACGACGTTGGCGGCTGTTATCAGGCCACTCGCTATCTGGCGCAGCTTGGGCACAAGCACATCTGGTATATCGGTGACGCGTCGCGTCCATGGCACAGAAATAGGTTGAAAGGCTACGCGCAGGCAATGTCCGAGCTGGATCTCGAGCCGCATGTACACACCATCGCGCTTTCAGACGATGAATTCGAACACGGCCAGGCTGCGGTGTTCCACATACTCGAGCAGGGGTGGCCCATATCGGCTTTGCTGGCCGCCTCCGACCAGCTCGCGTTTGGTGCTCGCGAGGGCCTGAGGCAGCACCGGCGCGAGGTTCCGAAAGACGTGAGTCTCATTGGCTTTGAGCTTGAGACGGGGCGCGGTTATGCATCCAACCTGACCAACGTCTCGGTGGATATGGTTGAGGTTGGGCGCCAGCTTGCCAAAGCAGCCATCGCCCAGATCGAAAAGCGCAACAAGGATGTCGAGGATATCGTCATCCCAACCTTTCTGGTGAAGCGCAGCACCTGTCGGCCGCTTCGCAAAGAAGAACACATGATGCTTTAACCTGCAACTGTCTCTGGCTTCGACCAATGTTTCCTCGCTTTTTCTTGCATCTAGTTTTGACTGCCGCGTTGGCACTCGCCTCCGCCCATGCGGCGGGCGTCACGTACGAAGGAACGCACGGTCCGGGCCGCGGCAAACACATCGTACTGGTTGCCGGAGATGATGCCGAATATCACTCCGAAGAAGCATTGCCGGCGCTGGCGAAAATCCTCGCCGTTCGGCATGGATTTACCTGTACGGTTCTCTTTTCCATCAATCCCGATGACGGGACCATCGATCCTCGGCAGAAGCGCAACATTCCCGGATTGGAAGCTCTGAAGACCGCGGATTTGCTGGTTCTCTTCATTCGCTGGCGAGATCTGCCCGACGATCAGATGAAGTACTTCGTCGATTACGTCGAATCCGGACGTCCGATCGTTTCTCTGCGAACCGGCACGCATCCGTTCTGGTTCAAGACCAGCAAGACATATGAGAAGTGGTCTTGGAACAGTACTGTCCCGGGATGGGAAGGCGGCTTCGGCCGCAAAGTTTTGGGAGAGACCTGGGTGGCTCACCACGGGAAGCACGGT
The DNA here is from genome assembly GCA_963762495.1 of uncultured Acidobacteriaceae bacterium. Classification (GTDB taxonomy): domain Bacteria; phylum Acidobacteriota; class Terriglobia; order Bryobacterales; family Bryobacteraceae; genus Bog-105. The sequence goes on along the minus strand of CAVXKZ010000022.1, from coordinate 17,577 downwards.
GAGCAGAGCACGCGCGCGCTGTTTGCGCCGGACGCGGAAAGCAGTCCCATTTTGCACGGCATACAGAGCGGCGACATCTGGACGTCCACCGATGTTTATGAAGTGCGCCTGCCGCTGCCGCCTACCTGCCGGCCCCTGCTGCTGGGACAAGTGCTCTCATGGGTCGGTCCCGATGCCGATGCCGTGCCCGGGACCAGTGAACAATCCGATGATGCCGGTTGCATGGACCAACACCTTCATAACTGATACCGGGAAAGAGGCGCGAATCTTTACAACCACCATGGGCGCGGCGGACGGATTGGAAAGCGAAGCGCTCCGGCGATTACTGGTCAATGCCGTCTATTGGGTGATTGGAATGGAATCGAAGATTCCGCCGAAAGCGGACGTCACTCTGGTGGACGTTTACCGCCCTCATTCCTTCCTATCGCAGGTCTACACGGCTGGCGTAAAGCCGTCCGATCTGGCGCTGGGAGCTAAGCGGTAATGCCGTCGCGGGGTGTCCTCGCCGTAGGAGCCGCGATCTTTTGCCTTGATCCCACCCTGGCGTCCGACTGGACGCAATACGGCGGCGATTCACAGCGAACGTTCTATGCCAGCGCCGAACACCGGTTGAACAAGCATTCGGTTAGGAAGCTGAAGCTGCATTGGAAAACGAAGCTCGACAACGTAACCAAAGAGCTCACTTCGTTGACCGTTCCTGTAGTTGTTGCGAAGATCAGGAACGCATCCGGGATGCGGAGCTATGCCATCGTGGCCGGGTCGGACGATAACGTGTTCGCGCTCGATGCGGATACAGGAGCGGTCATCTGGCGCCGCCGCTTCGCGGTTTCAGCCACGCCTTCGCAGGTTCCCGATTGGCTGTGCCCGAATGCGCTCACGGCAACGCCTGCAATCGATCGCGAGAAGCATCTGGTATATGTGCTCGACAGCGGCGGCCAACTGCATGTGCTGGACCTGTTCACTGGGGCCGAGTGCATGCCCACGCGTGAATTTACTCCCGGTTTTGCGAAGACCTGGAGTCTAAATCTCGCGAATGGTGTGCTCTACACGCCAACATCGCAGGCTTGCAATCGAGTGCGCTCGGCGATTTATGCGATCAATGCCGAAAGCGGGTCGGCTAAGCAGTTCCTCGCAATGCATACCTACGGCGCGGGCATTTGGGGACGTGCCGGAGTCGCGGTTGACGATAAAGGGACAGTTTTCGCGGGTACTGGGGACGGCATCTTCGATCCTGCAAACGGCCAATATCCGAACAGCATCCTGGCGGTTGACGGCACGTCGCTCGAATTGAAGAGCTACTTTACGCCCAGCAACTATGCATGGATTGCGAAAAAAGACCTCGATATGGGCAACACGAGCCCGGCGGTGTTCCGCTATCGGACGAAGGAGTTGGTGGCGGCCAGCGGCAAGGAAGGCATTCTCTGGCTGCTAGACGCGGAAAGCCTCGGCGGCGCGGATCACGCCACTCCACTCTACGCAAGCCCGATTTTGGCTAACGAAAACGCCTCCTATTTCGGCAAAGGGTTTTGGGGCGCGCTCGCCACCTGGACGGATAAGAAAGGCGCGCGATGGCTGTATGCGCCGGCCTGGGGACCAGCCACACGGGGAGCGCGCTTTCGCTTTACTTACGGCGATGCCCCTTCCGGCAGCATCATGGCCTTTCAAGTCACGGGGCCTGATACTAAGCCCGTTTTGACTCCGGTCTGGCAATCGAGGGACATGGCTGTGCCGGAACCGGCCGTCATTGTGAATGGAGTTGTTTTCGCGGTCTCAGATGGTGATGACATCAACCAGAACGACGCCCATGGACGGCTTCTGAAATCGGAGTTCCGCGCGCAGCATCCGGGTGGGCACGCGATCCTCTACGCTCTCGACGCTGAAACGGGAAAGGTTCTGTTTTCATCCGGCGATGCCATACCTGGGTTCGCGCATTTCAGCGGACTCGCCGTTGCCGATGGTCAAGTTTTCCTCGCCACGTGGGATAACACGGTGTATGCGTTTTCTACCCGGTGAGCTGCGGAGAAAATCACGCGCGCCGGCCATGGTATTCGCATTTCTCCTATGCGGGTCGATAGTCTTGGCTGCAAATGACCCCATATCCAATGCCATAGCCGCCATGCAGCGGGGTGATCTCGGTTCAGCAGAACAGATCCTCGACGCACACCTGCAGGCCCATCCCACCGACGCGCCCGCGCTCGAAGTTCTTGGCGTCGTTCTCGACCAGGAAAAGAAATACGGTGAAGCCGATCCGGTGTATCGTCGCGCTATCGCGCTGGGACGCACTCCCGGACTGCTGAACAACTATGGCAATCACCTGCTCGCCACCGGCAAAGTGAAGGAAGCCCGGCAGGCGTTCCTGGGAGTGCTGGCCTTGGACCCCGGTCATGTAAATGCCGACATACAGTTGGCGCGGATTGCGATTCAGCAAAAGACTCCCGCGGAAGCTGCCAGCTATCTGAATCGCCTTCCCGCCAATCTGCGCGACCGCCCTGATGTCGCCCTGCTCCGAATGCAGGCGGATTACGCGTTGGGCAAGAACGACCAGGCCGATGGGCTTCTCAAAGTTCTTTCCGCCAGCAACGATCCTGGTCAGAGCTTCTTACTCGGCAACGCGCTTGCCGCTGTTGGCCGCTATGACAAGGCGGAGACATTTTTCGGCCGGACACTTGAAGCGCAGCCGGATAATTTTGAAGCGCTCTACGATTTAGGTCTAACCGCCTCGCATGCGGGGCATAACGAACGAGCGCGCGAGGTTCTCCAAAAAGCCGCGCAAAAGCAGCCGGACAACGCCGCCGTGCTGTATGATCTTGCCGCTGTAGATGCTCGCTCTCCATGACCGGGAAACGGCGCTCGAATTACTCGCGCGGGCGAAGCGGCTGGCTCCGGGCCGTCCCGAAATAGAGTCACTGCTCGCGCGCACGGCCGGCGATCTCGGCTATTTCGGCGATGCCGTCGAAGCCTGGGACGCTTATTTGAAGCTGGTTCCCGGCGATGAGATTGCGCGCCGCGAGCGCGCTTTCGCCGAGACCGCAACAGACGAAAACATGCAGTCCGCCTTGGCCGAACTGCGAGCGTTTGTTCGCAAACATCCCAAAGACGCTGCCGGTTACTACGAGCTCGGAACCGCGGAGAGTCCCGCCGCACCGCAGTCAAGCGCTGAAAGACATCGACCGCGCTCTAGCGATCCAGCCCAATCTGGTCTCCGCGCATATCACTCGCGGGCTTCTGCTTTACCGCCAGGGCAAACCGGAAGCGGCGTTGCCCGATTTTGAATTTTCAGCGGACCACGAGCCGGCAAACGCCACGGTACTCGATCGCCTGGGCGAGACGTATCTCGCTCTGGAGCGGCCGGCGGACGCCCTTCGCGTTCTGCAACGAGCCGAACAAGCCGATCCCAAAAATCCCACCGTACTTCTCCATCTAGGCCGCGCCTTATCCAAAACAGGCCATCAAGAGGAAGCGGCCGCCGTATTCGGTCGCTATCGCGATCTGAGGGGCGCCAACACGTCCTTGCCTCATCCGGCCGGCCTCGTGGATTTCCTGGGTCTCTCTCCTGAAGAGCAGCAGGCCCGGTACCGCGCGGGCGTCGAACGAACCGTAAAGAACAATCCCGATAACGCTGACGCCGAAGTTCGGTATCTCGGCCTCTTGCTCCACGACGGCAAAACGGAAGAAGCTGAAGCTGTGTGCCGAAAGCTTGCCATGCTCAAGCCGGACACATCGGTCCTTGGTGAGGAGGCGCTTCTCCTGATTGAACACCAGCGCGCGACCGAAGCTCTGCGGATTCTCGGTCAGGCGTCCACCGATGCCTCTGACAATCGAGAAATAGCAGCCATTAGGGCTATTGCGACTGACCTCACTGGTCAGAATTCCGAACCGCAATTTCGGCTCATCGAGAACCGCTGGCCGAAGTGGGACCTGGGGTGGGTCGCGCACGCGCTGGTCCTCGAATCCAATGGGCGGCACGAAGAGGCGCAGCGCGATCTGAATATCGCTCGCTCGCTGGGCACACGCAGCCAGGCTGCCGACTACCTCGCCGCTTGCATCGCGCAAGGGAACAGCGGTCAGCCGCAACTCGCTCCCGCCAAAGCGGAAATAGTAGATACCTCGCTCCCATTACTCTTTCCGTAATTTCACCTGCTCATGAACTTTATTTGAATGTTTCATCTGGGTTTGCTATCTTGTCCACAGGTCGAGGTCTTTCCAGAAGGAGGTTCCGTGCGCTTACTCCGGAACGTGAGTGATTCGTTGTGTGGAGGCATTCCGCCCTTCCGCATACTGCTTACAGTAGTTTTGGCAATCGCATGCTGCCACGTTTGCGCCGCCCAGACATTCACGTCATCCATCACCGGCATCGTCAGTGACCCCTCGGGCGCCGCTGTCGGTGGCGCAACCGTCGAGTTGAAAAACGCCGGAACCAATGGCGTGCAAGACGCCACCACGCAAAACGATGGCTCCTATCAATTCAACAACGTCGGTCCCGGGACGTACCAGATTACGGTCACCGCGCGCGGTTTCAAGACTTATGTCAAGAGCAATTTGATACTGGAGGCGCAGGTCGCGGCGCGAGTAAATGTCCCGCTCGAGGTTGGGGAGACTCAACAGCGGGTTGAGGTAACGAGTTCGGCCGTGCTGGTGGACACCGAAACCGCGAATAACTCGGTGACCATGGATAATCATCTGATCGAAGCGCTCCCGAACAACACGCGCAATCCGCTGAATTTCGTTTTCGCGGTGGCCGGCACAACGCCCGCTCCCGGCGGCCAGACGCAGAGCTATGGAAGTCTCGATCAGATGTCGAGCAATTTTGGGCTGAACGGCGGCCGGACTGGCGATGAGGAAATCCTGATTGACGGCGCTCCCTCGCAAGCTGTCGATTGGGGCGGCTTAATGGTGTCGCCGCTCCAGGATTCCGTTCAGGAGCAGCAAATCGTTCAGAACACTTACGATGCGCAATACGAAAGAGCGGGCGCGGGCATCGTCATGCTGATCACTAAGGCGGGCTCGAACGCCTTCCACGGAGAAGCCTACGACTATCTTCAAAATTCATATCTCGATGCAAATAGCTGGTACAACAATACCTATGGTTTTCCGAAATCGGAGTTCAAGCAGAACCAATTTGGCGGCAACATCAGCGGCCCCATTCTGAAACGCGCGAATCTCTTCTTCTTCGGCGGATATGAAGGACTGCGGCAGCCCAATACGCAGACTACGTTGCTGACCGTCCCTACCCAAGCGGAACGCTCGGGCGATTTCTCCGGCGCGTTGAATGCGGACGGCACTCCCGATTTGATCTACAACCCGTTCACCACAACGGCGCTTGACAACACGGGAAACAATTTCACGCGCACTCAGTTTCCAAACAATCAGATTCCATCCAACCTGATCAATCCTGTCGGCCAAAAGATGGTCAATTTGTTCCCCCTGCCCAACCGCGGCGGTGTCGGGCCGAATAATCTGAACAACTATTCGGCGGCCGGCGCTGGCGACATAACGAATGACAAAATGGATACCCGGGTCGACTGGGAACAGAGCACAACTCACCGGATGTTCGTGCGTTGGTCAGATCGCTTCCGCCAGGATCAACTCGTCCCGTGCTTCTTTTGCAACGGCGCGGATACCGGCGTCAATCAGTACAACAACGGCTTTCAGGTCGTTCTCAACGACACCATTACGCCCAGTCCGACGTGGGTGATCGACACTTATCTCAGCTATAGCCGCTGGCAGGAACAGCACATCGCGCAGGGCTATGGTGTGGCTAGCGCCGCTACCGTCGGTTTGCCCGACTCGCTGTTTCAGGCGCCGATTCTTCCGACCATCTCCGCTGATGGCCCGTATACCGGCCTCGGGAACGGCAGTTTTGAGAAATATATAAGGGGATCGGATACCGCCCAAATCAACTTAACTAAGGTACTTGGCAGTCACACGTTGAAGTTCGGAGCTAACTTCGACGATCAGACCATCAACAGCATCTCAGGAGGCGCCGGGCTCGTTTAATTTCAGCAGCGCCTTGACGTCCTGCGATCCGAACTCTGGTGGCCCGTGTACCGCGTTGAATTTCCAATCCACCGCCAGCGGGAATTCCATCGCTTCCATGTTGCTCGGGACTGGTAGTGGTGGTGGCCAGTCGATCAACATCGATCCCGCCATGAGTCTGCATAGCTACGGCGCCTATATCCAGGATCAATGGCACGTCAACCCGCGGCTCACCGTCAATGTCGGAGTGCGCTATGAGAATCAGCGCCCCGCGACTGAACGCTTCGACCGGTTGATGTACTTCAACCTCGGTGTTCCGAATCCAATCGGCGATATGGCTTCGCCGCTTTATGGAGGAGAGACTATCAACCAGGTATTCGGACGTACGCTTACAGGCGGCTTCGAATACGCGGAAACGAACGGAAACGGGCGGTATGCCTGGCCGCCCAACAACCTTGATTTTGCGCCGCGGGCCGGAATCGCGCTGAAGCTAACCGATAAGTTGGTTGCCCGCGTGGGGGCCGGCATCTTCTATCTGCCTCCCTCCGCCATGATCAGCTTCGATAACCCAGGGCAGTTCTACGGCTTCAGCTCCAGCACCTCCTACAACGCTCTCACGAATAACGGGTACACTCCTTCGGTTCTGGTGGATAATCCGTTCCCGTCAGGAATCAACCAGCCGCAAGGTTCGTCGCAGGGCGTGATGACTCTGGTCGGTAACGGCTTGGGGCAGATCTGGCCTTATGCGCCGCATCCAACCCCCTACAGCGAAGACTGGAGCTTTGACCTGCAATATCAAGCGAGCGCGCATTCGGTTTTCGAGCTTGGCTATTCGGGCAACCGTGGAAGGAAGCTTCTATACGGCAACCCCAACCTCGATGCCGATCAGTTAAACCCTCAATACCTCAGCCTTGGATCGCAGCTCGATTCGCAGGTGCCGAATCCGTTTGCCGGTGTCGCCGACCCCAGCACCTATCTCGGCTCACCCAACACAACGACCATCGCCTACAACGAGTTATTGCGTCCCTTTCCGCAGTTCACGTATCTGCAATGGACGCGATCATTGCCCGGCGCAAGGTCGTCATTCAACGCGTTGCACGCGAAATATAACTATCGCTTCAATGCGGGGTTGAGTCTGCTGGTTACGTATCAATGGTCGAAAGCGCTGGATAACGGTCCCGAAGATAATTTCGGATGGGCGACCAACAATCAGTGGCGCGATGCCTACAACACCATGCTCGATTACAACATCAGCACCCACGATATTCCGCAGAGCTTCTCCACGGCTCTGGTGTACGATTTGCCGTACGGCAGGGGCAAGCACTGGGGCAACAGCGCTCCCGCGGTCGTCAAAGAGGCCCTCGGCAATTGGCAGCTTTCAAGCGTAATCACGCTCCACAGTGGATTGCCGCTGTACGGCCTGGACGAAAGCCCCAGTAATCAGCTCAACAATTATGGTTTTCCGGGACCGCAACTGCCGGATGTGCTCAATTACAACGTCGTGCCTGCTAGCCAGACGCCCAATAATTGGGTCAACGCCGCCGCCTTCGCTGCGCCTATCTCTAACTACGCGCTCGGAAATGCGCCTCAGCGCATGACTCAATTGCGTGAACGGGCCGCTCGCAACGTGGATCTCTCTATCGCGAAGAACTTCGGAAGCGAACGCTATCAGGTCTGGTTGCGAGGCGAAGCCCTCAACGCTGTTCAACTACGCTCAGTACAACAACGTCTGCCTTGACCTGTCGGGAAGTAACTGCACGTTTGGTCAAGCCTACGGGACCGAGAATCAACCGCGCACGCTGCAGCTCAGTTTGAAGCTCATCTTCTGATCTGATTGGCCGGGTCGGCTCATTGTGGGCCGGCCCGCTTCTCGTTCCAGCCTTCGTGGGCCCACCAGTCCACGATTCGGTAATGCGGATATGGCTCCTCTCTCGGCAGCTTGTCGAAATCGACAATATCGGCCTGCAGATGATTCCCATCCTGCGATTCGTAATACCAGGTTGCTTCCTGACCAAGCTTGGCCGCTTCGCCGGAAACGAAAAGCTTTTGTTTTTCGTAGCGATACGGTGCGTGCCTGCCCGGCATGGCGCCGTACACGACATCAACCACCAACTTCGTATCGCGTGACAACAAGCCCTCATGCAGCAGTTCCTGCATCGCTTTTACCGCGATCCAGTTTCCGGTTCGATGATCTACGTGCCGCTCGTCCGGATGGCCGGTGATAATCAGATCGGGTTTAAACCGCTGAATAAACTGCTTCGCTGCCGCGATAGCCGCATCGCGCGAATACGGCAGGTTGGGTATGGCCGAATCGCGAAACGGTGAGTGCTGGCTCGCCAGCAGGACCGAAAGATAAGGATCGGTGGACTTCGGATAGTCGTACCAAATCTGCTCCAGTCCGCCGTCCGGTAGTCCCAGGAAAAACAGATCCTCAGCAGGTATCCCCAGGTGCCCCAATGAGGCTCGCGATTCATCCATTCGTACTTCTCCGAAGTCCATCGCCCGCGCCGCATCGCAGGAATGCATATAGAAGCGGTCGCATCCGCCCGCATCGCCGCTAGTGAAGTACACAAAATGGATCGGTATGTGGTTTTCCGCGGCGGCTCGAATAATGCCGGGGTGCGACGTGTCGTCGTCTTCATGCGCGCAGAACACCAGTATGGATTTCGGCAGATCGTTTACCGCAAGCTCGAGCCGGTTTTGCGCTACCGGCGTCCCGTTGGCCGTCTTCGAGCAAAACCTGAACGGTGTACAGGCCCGGCCTTCGCGGTCGCAAAGCGATCGTGTGAGCCCCCTCAATAGGCCCGGCAAGGACGCGCTTCTCGATCTCCCGGCCGCTTGCATCCAGTAAGCGAGCTTGCAACTGCGCGCCAGCAACCGGCCCGCTACTCTCCTTTACTGAAAACGAAACCTCGGGCGAAGCGCCCGTCGGGAACATGGTGTGGCGCGTATCGAACTGAATCACATCCGAGATGAATTCGGGAGGATAGAAATGCCGGTACGCTTCCGATTTGGGAAGATCCCTGAGGTGCCAATACAAATAGAGAAACGGATACTGCTTCGGTAATGGCATGTTGGGAGGTTTCGTGAAAGCGGGCAGCGCGAAAGCCAGATCGTAGATTCGATCCGGCTTGCGGCTGTCTCGAATCACCACCGAATAGTAAATCCCGACCGGTTCTTTCCCCGCCTGGACTACCGCGGCCTTCTCCACGTGAAAGGTCTTTTCCTCACCCGGACCGAGCGAGAGGGAACGAGCGACGATGTGCTTCCACATGGGTGGCTCATCCGGCGCAGGCGCGATCCAAGGATAGGTATACGGCTCGAATTCCACTTGTAGGTCTTGAAGCGCCCGATCGGACAGATTGCGCACGACAATCGTCGGATTCACGCTGTCGCCGGACGTGTAGAAGGTCTTATCGAGTTCTACCGACATAACCTTCGCGAGCTGGCGGTGAACCGCGAACGATGTTGCGTCCGTTATCGTCGCTCCGGCCGCGGGCGTCACATCCACTTCATAGCGGCCCGTGCGCGCATCGTCCGGTATCTTCCAAACTGGCGCATACCCGGATCCACTGATCGGGCCGGCCGTTGTCACCGCCGTGCTCTCGCCCGCGTAGCGAATCGCAACCGTCGCGCCCGCCGCTGGCTGTAACCTGAGACGGACCACGTCGCCCACGTTGTAGTTCGTGTAGTCGGCGACGGCGGTTATTTGACCGGCATTGTTTTGAGCTTGGGCCGATAGGCTGTGAAACGATGAATAACGCAAGGCAAAGACGCATGAGCAATTGGGACGTGCTTCCTCATTATGCGATGCACCGATGATAGCCGCATGTGCGCGTTCATGAACACTCAGCGAAAGATTCACTGTGGTAGAAGTTTGGTTTGGGCTGGGTTGTCCCGGTTTGGAGGATTTTCTTAGATGATGCAGAAGTGGCCGCGGCCTTTGGCCGTGATGATCGTTACCTGTTCCGTTGCTGCCGCCAGTTGGCTGACATTCGGCGGCGATGCGCAGCGCAGCGGCTGGGCGAAGGACGAAACCGCCCTCTCGCCGGACACTGTAAAGGGAATGCAGTTGCTCTGGAGCCTCAAATTCGATAACCAGCCAAAAGAGTTGAACTCGCTGACTCCGCCGATCGTGATCAATCCGGTCTACACGAATCATGGCGCGGAAACGTATGTAGTGGTCGGCGGCAGTTCCGATAACCTCTACGTAGTCGATGGCGACACCGGCAAGCTGGTTTGGCAAAAGCATTTCACCAATGAAGTTCCCGTTTCGGCAGACCCGCAGCACGGCAGCTATTTTTGTCCGGACGCCCTGAACGACACGCCGGCCATTCAGAACGGCAAAGCGGGCGTGACAGTGTACGTCATTTCCGTCGATGGTAAACTCCACGCTCTGAACATCGTCAATGGCGAGGATCGCTTCCCGCCCAGGCAGTTCGTTCCACCGTACTCCAAGAACTGGAGCCTCAACATTGTCGGCGACTATGTCTACACAACGACATCGCAAGGCTGCGGCAAGGCGAAATCCGGTGTTTGGGCGCTCGATCTAAATAGCCCGGATAAGCCCGTCGCTTTTTTCCAATCGGATGCGTATGGTGGAGGTATTTGGGGTCGTGGAGGAGCGTCAATCGGCTTGCAAGGTACGGTTTATGCGGCAACTGGCGACGGCCCTTTCGATCCAGGCAGCGGAAAATACGCCGACACGTTTCTTGCACTCTCGCCTAAAGATTTGAAGCTTCTCGATTACTTCACGCCTGCCAACGCCAATTACCTTACTCGCAAAGACCTGGATATGGGCAACGGCACGCCCATCGTCTTTACGTACAAAGGCCGGGAGTTGCTCGTCGGCTCCGGAAAGGAAGGAAAACTCTTCCTGCTCGACGGGAAATCGCTTGGTGGAGAAACGCACCGCAAGCCCCTGTTCGAATCTCCGCTCTATACCAACCAGGAGGGCGACATTGCCGGCCGCGGTTTTTGGGGCGCCTTCGCAAGTTGGGAAGACGCGAAAGGCGTTCGCTGGTTGTATGCGCCCGCCTGGGGCCCCGGCGCTTCCAAAGCGCCGCCATTCCCGATCGCTAACGGCCCGGTGCCGGACGGCAGCATCATGGCTTTCAAAGTGGAAGAGAATAATGGGCAGCCTGTCCTCACCCCGGCCTGGAGTTCGCGAAATATGGCGGTGCCCGAGCCCCCTGTCGTAGCGAACGGCGTCGTTTTCGCTATATCGAGCGGCGAGTTCACTCGCCAGGTAAAGGAGGATGGCACCTTGTACACGGCGGAAGAGCGGATCAAGCTTACGACGGGGAATGCCGTGCTGTATGCCTTCGACGCTCAGACCGGCAAAGAGCTGTTCTCGAGCGGCAAAAGCATGCCCTCCTTCACCCATTTCGGCGGCCTCGCCGTGAGCGATGGACGCGTCTATGCGACCACGCACGACGGAACGCTATACGCCTTCGGCATCAGCGGCCAATAAACTCGCGTTCTGAATATTCAGGATAAGTCTCCTGTTTTCAGCCCGTCTATTTCAGGTCCGCGATGGCAAAGTAACAGGAGAACTGAATCCGCCATGACGACGAATGAACGAGCCACTCACATCTGATCGCAATCGGGGCACCGGCCTTAAAAATTGCGCAGCGGTGCTTTATGAGCGCCATCGATTTCAGATCCTCACACTTTTGTTCGGTTCATTAGGGGCTTGGCTCGTCTGGAATTGGGCGCACACAGTTCAAGAGTTGGTCCGTTACTACAACCCACTCCCGACAGCGGATTACTGGCGAGTTCCTTACGATCTTTTCCATTACAAGAAGCTAGGCATTCAGATCTTCCTAAGGCCTCATAACGAGCATCGAATTCTTTTTCCGGAAATTATTTTTCTGCTGGATGTGTTTTTATGGCACGGTCGCCTGATTTTGCCTCTCGTGGCTAGTTTTTTGTGTTACCTGGGCACCTGGGTAATTCTCAGTCTCGCCGTTCGCCGGGACCGTGCCATAACTCCGGCAATGAGCACGTTCGCGATTCTGTTGGCCGGGATCGTTATCGGGTGGAAAGGGGCCGCCGTAGTTCTTGGAAATCCGTTTCTCCTGCAATGGACGCTCTCTACGATGTGCGTTGCCCTGTCGTTTGCGTTTCTCGCTCGAGCACGCGGCGAAGCCACGGATACATTTCTGACGGGCACAATCATTTCGGCGGTTGTGGCGACGTATTCATCAGGTAATTGCCTGATGTTGTGGCCTTTGCTCGTTGGGGCGGCCGTGATACTACGGCTAAGGCGAAAAAAAATCATTGTGCTTATCATCGCTGCTGCCGCCTCCGTCGGACTCTATTTCGTTGGCTATAACGCCCCCCACAAATTGAATCTGGCTGCTTTCTTGTCTCACCCGTTCTATGCGCTCGGCTTCATCGCGACTTACATCAGCATGCCGTTCGGTGATATCAAATCACCGCGGTTTGGCGCCTACGTGGGGATCGCCGACATACTTGTCTTTGCAATTCTACTCGCCTTCGCGATACGGAATCGTATGTTGCGCTCCGCAACCGCAATTGTTCTATTTGGAGTCTATTTCTTCGTGTTGCTTACAGCTGCCTTGACCGCGGCGGGAAGAATGGACACCGCCGACGTCGGCTTCTCTGAGGCGAAGGCGAGCAGGTACTGGGCGATTCCCCTAATCAATTGGGCCGTTCTGATTCTATTGTGTAATTGGATGTCCGCCAGAAGGCGATGGAAGCTTGCACCCGCCTTCGCAATGAATGCAGGTTTCATCGTTCTTATTGTTTTAGGCTGTGCCAAGCTCAGGTGGTCTTTGGAGAACAATGGCGACCAGTTTGCTAATGGGCAGTTTGCCACACTGGCCATCGAAAACGGGCTGCGCGATCCCGGCCTGACGAGAAGAATTTTTCCTGACCCGGAGTTTGTTTTTTCACTCCTTCCGAGCCTAGAGGATCACCAACTCTCGATTTATTCTCTTAAGCGCACGAAGTGGTTGGGGCATCCGGCCTCCGCAATAGCGCCGGTGCGAAGCACTTCACAGCCCGGCGAAATTTCATATACCTTTCCTGTCGAATCGGGTATCGAAGTAGTTGGTTGGGCCGAGCCAGAACGGGGAGGGTCCGAAAACATCGTATTTCTCAACGAAAAACGTGAAGTTGTGGGGATGGGACAGCGACTTCCCGCCGGCCTCCCTGCCGATTTGCGATCTCTCAGGACTCCGACTCCGTATGCCTGGATCGGCTTTGTGAATCTCAACTACAGCGCGCGTACCGTATCGCCCTTTTTCCAGAGCCGCCGCGGGCTGCTTCCAATAACAGGGACGGTGGCCCTCCCATCCGCAATCCGGCGCGCCACGAATGAAACGGGCGCGCTATTGACCGGAATTCAATGGCAGATGGACAAAACTTGGACTGTTGATGGCATTCCAAGAGGTAGCGGCGCGGGCGTTTTGCCGCACGGCGTGATTTACGGAAGCTGGAGCGGCTCCGATGCCAATACAGGAAAGATTACATCTTCAGCATTCCCGGTTCCCCCGGGCGGCTGTTTGATACTGCCTATATTGCACGGATCTTCGATCGAGGGACTCGCTGCCGAAATCGGGAATGCCGATACTGGCCAGTTATTGGTAAGCGTTCCCATGCAGAACGGAGATGTCGCTTGGGAATTCTGGAAGATCTCTTTCGATAAATCGTCCCGACGGCTACGTGTAACGATCCAAGATCAAGGTTCGGGCTGGGGTCAATGGCTTGCCGTTGCACAACCTTCGGCGTGCGATAGCAATACCCGCTAAACGGGACAGTCGGGTTCCTTCACAACGAGTTCAACGGTTGGCCTGGATTAGCTATTGCGAGAGATTTGGCGCGCGTCTTGAACGGCTCGATTTGACACACAGCCTCTCATCAAATCAGGGCGCCAGTTATTATAATCAGAGCACAAGCCACCCTAGCTCAGTTGGTAGAGCGGCTGATTCGTAATCAGCAGGTCGCCGGTTCGATCCCGGCGGGTGGCTCCAGTTTAGAATCAGCGATTTACAAGCAAGTACAAGTCACTGAATCACCTGATTTTCGGTTACACAGGGACCGCCTCCGAAATACTGATCCGCGGACGCAGTTTGATCCGGCTACCGCGTCCCGTTTCGCCTTCATTCGAACATTGCTGTAACGCTCGAGCATGGACCTGCTCATGTGGTCCACGGCATCCAGCAAAGCGCGCTGCTGTTCGGGTGTGAGCGCCCGCCCTACATCCTTGCGCTCCTCCAGTTTGCGGATCTTCGGCCATAAGTCGCTGCAGGTCCGGCCAATCGTACGCGAAAGCTCTCCCAAGTCCAAGTCAATGGATGGCCCGCATACCCCTTCATCTTGCCGTTGCCGAATACAGGCAAAGATTCTCTCTTCCGTCGGATCAGGTAGCAAAACGCCGCCCAAAATGCGCTCCACATTCGCAAGTGAACCCGTGGCTGATCGGATCGAATTCGGCCGGTGAGTCAGGCCATAGCTCCGAGGTAAGCCGAAGCGAGTTCTGCTACTGCACGAATGCGCACCGATTTGTGCTCGGCAGGCATTACAGCCGAGGCTTCTGGTGATCTGTGGTAAATACGATCCTCCTTTGATGCTTCCAAGCCATAGGACTATCGCCGGACGTGCTACACGCGGAAGTGCACGTACTCGACGCCGGTCACTTCGCGTTAGATACCGCCGCCGACGAGATCGCCGCACTCAGGCCGTTCCTTCTAAGTGGGTTCGATAGGTTAAAAACAAAGGTGATGTAATTCGGCCAGCGAACTGTATCTAACTTGGGGGACTCCGACTATGAATCTGCTTGCAAGGACGCGGGTGGGTTGGCTTTTATTGCTGGTCGCGGCGATTTGCTGTGTCCGGCCGGCTTATGCAGACTCCCGCAAACCGAGCCTGAACGGCAGGTATATTGCTACCGCCTACTCGCAAACAGGAACGACCAAGTCGGGCCTATACACGCACGATCACGTAATTGCAGCGGATCCGGCAATTCTGCCGGTGGGCAGCCGCATCAAAATCCGCAATGCCGGACGCTATTCAGGGGAATATGTAGTGGCCGATACAGGAGAGAAGATTGTCGGACGCAAGCTGGATATTTATATTCCGAACACGCACGAGTGCATGAGGTTCGGTAAGAAGCGGGTCAGAGTGAAAGTGATCTCTCTTGGAGATGGCACTCACGAAGGAACCAAGCAGGCGGACTCGGCCGTAAAGCAGGACGTAAAACAGGATGTCTCGAAAGGCGTGGTAGGAAATGCTGCCACTGAGGGCGATTGGGTCAAACAGGGGGCTCCGGTTGCTGCTGCGGCCGCCGCCAGCGCGGCAAGTACGCCCGCAAAAAGTGTCACACCCGCCGCGCAGAGCACTCCCGCCAACCCCGCCAATCCGCCCGCGAGCAGCGGCCCTCCTCGCTGATATCGAAGCTATTGCTCCCGAGTGACTGAGGGCAGCGCACCCTTTCGATACTACTCGATAACCCATGTCACGGCGTTGATCACCATCTTCGGATCCTCCGTCTGAATCTCGTGCCCCACGCCATGCGCGACCTCGAGTTTCGAATTAGAAGAGCGCCTATCCAACTCATTCTGCCATCCGATCCAGGCCTGTTCAAACATCTCATCGTGTTCGCCCGAGAGTCCGACGACGGATCGTGTTCGAGCACGGCTAGCGGAATGTTGCCAAGCGAAGCCGTGTTACGCACGTCGGCTTCACTCCTCGCGTAGTTCGCCGGCTGCCCCATGAGTGTGTTCGTGAACTTCACGCACTCAGGGCACCATCGCGCCGCTGATCGAATACTACGGCAGCGTGCCATGGCCGATGCAATACAGATGGAGCTTGTAGCCCGCCACATCCACCAGGCGTCCCCGCACAACGCACGTTCGGCCAGCGCGCCACTCCGCCAACTGCTCGTAAGCGATGCCGAGTAGTGCAATGCCGATCAGCCCCATTGCCACAGCCTTCGCCAATTTCCTCGACATCGTTAAATTTTCCCGTCCTGAACAGCTTGTCTCTATATACTCTTTGACGAGCCTTTGGCTATGGATAAGAGACAGTTCTTAAAAACATCCGGTGCTTTGGTCGCCGGTAGCATGTTGTCGCGTTTAGCGGCCGACGAGCGAAAAGGCGCGCCTCGAACCAACTGGGCCGGCAACTACCAATACAGTACAGACCGGCTGCACTCTCCGAAGTCAGTTGAGGAGGTGCAAGAAATTGTGAAAAGTTGCAGCAAGCTGAAGGCGCTGGGCGCACGCCATTCTTTCAACGGAATCGCCGATAGCACCCAGGACCAAATCTCGCTAAAGAATCTCGATGGGATGGCTTTAGATCGAACGTCGCACACCGTCACCCTAGGTGCGGGTGTGACTTACGGCCAACTGTCTCCGTATCTTTATAAAAGTGGCTACGCGCTGCCGAACCTGGCCTCGTTACCGCATATTTCCGTCGCGGGCGCCTGTGCAACGGCGACTCACGGCTCTGGAAGTAAGAACGGGAATCTCGCGACGCCTGTTTCGGGAATGGAAATCGTCACGGCGGATGGCGAGGTGGTGGTTTTCTCACGGGAAAGAGACGGTGAACGGTTTCAAGGAGCAGTCGTCGGCCTTGGTGGACTCGGGGTGGTGACGAAGCTCACGCTTGATGTCGTGCCGACATTTGACATGAGGCAGGTTGTTTATGAGCATTTGCCCCTGGAACGTTTGGAGGGCCACCTGGACGAAATCTTCTCCAGCGGCTACAGCGTTAGTCTGTTCACCGATTGGCAAAATCATCGATTCACTCAGGTGTGGATCAAAAGCCGTGTTGAGCCGGGTACCTCTTCCGCACTCAAACCGAAGTTTTTTGGAGCGACGCTCGCAACAAGAAATCTTCACCCGCTTGCCGGTCATTCGGCGGAAAATTGCACGGAACAGATGGGCATCCCTGGCCCCTGGTATGAACGACTACCGCACTTCCGCATGAACTTCACGCCCAGCAGCGGTGCTGAACTGCAATCCGAGTACTTTGTTCCCCGCCGTAAAGCATACGAAGCCATTCTCGCGATCGAACGGCTGCGAGATCGCGTCACGCCCCATCTTCTGATCTCGGAATTGCGCACGATCGATGCTGACCATCTTTGGATGAGTCCCTGTTACCAGCGCGCCTCCATGACCATTCACTTCACGTGGAAACCGGAATGGCCCGCGGTGAAAAACGTGCTGCCGCTGATCGAGGAGCAGCTCGCGCCCTTCGATGCCAGGCCACATTGGGCCAAGCTATTCACCATGGCACCTTCGCGGCTGCAATCGCTTTATGAAAAATTGCCGGATTATCGGGATCTGATGAAATCACTACGATCCTCATGGCAAATTCCGTAACGCATACTTGAACACGAATATCTACGGCAGCTAAATCACTTCAATTCGGCCCGGCTAAATGTTTCAAGCATTTCTCTCGCTGAAGGCGGCTGCAAAACGTTCCGCGCCGCAAAATCGTCAGCTTGCGGATACTTCGTGTCTCGAATGCGCTCAGCGGCTTTCGCGAGATCGTAAGGCGTGTGCCGAAGCTGAGCGTCGGGTCCAAGCAGGAGCCAATAAGCGCCTGGTTCCTCAAACGGCATTCCCA
>CAVXKZ010000021.1:0-599891 GCA_963762495.1 uncultured Acidobacteriaceae bacterium | reverse complement strand
TTGGCGAGACTTTTTCTGTTTGATGGAGGCGGCTCGGCTGTTGGGGTGCGGCATTCTGAACTATTTGCTCCAGATATGCCTTCAGCGAGAGCCCTCGTGCCCGGGCTTGCTGTAGCAGTCCTGCTTCGACGTCCGCTGGCAGTTCCAATGTCACGGTCATGAAAAATGTCCCGACACCTTTACCCTACCCGTCGCGTGCGCGAGCCGTCAAGCGGGCCTATTCCGTTCTCCAATCCCGAAGCTAGTGACGGTTGGTGGCCTTAAGCCGCTTTCTGTACCAACCCATGAGGATCAAGCACAAATTTTTTCGCCGCGCCCTTATCGAAGTCCCGGTATCCCTCTGGTGCTTTTTCCAACGGAATGACGGTGGCGTTCACCGCTTTGGCGGGCTGCGTCTTGCCGTGCAGGATCGCCATCATAAGCTGCCGGTGATAGCGCATGACGGGACATTGGCCGGTTGAAAACTGGTGCGATTTCGCCCAGCCGAGGCCGATCCGAATGCCGAGCACGCCGCTTTTTGCCTTCTCGTCGTGACTGCCCGGATCGTCTGTTACATACAGTCCCGGAATTCCGACCGCGCCTCCCGCGCGGGCGACGGTCATCAACGAATTTAAAACAGTTGCGGGGGCCTCTTCGCCCTTCTCTCCGTGCGCTCGCGCTTCGAATCCGACGCAGTCCACAGCGGAATCGACTTCAGGGACGCCGAGAATCTGGGCAATGCGATCCGGCAGAGGGGTATCCTTTCCCGAGGTCGACTGTTTCGCAGCCGAAACTTTGAGCCTGCCTCAAGCGGTCGGTGTTCATATCGCCAACGATTACGACCGCCGCGCCAAGGAGACGGCAAGCCTCCGCGCAAGCGAGCCCGACAGGTCCCGCGCCAGCAACGTAAACCGTCGATCCCGTAGTAACGCCGGCGGTAACCGCGCCATGATATCCGGTGGGGAAAATATCGGAAAGCAGCGTCAGATCCTTGATCTTCGACATCGCCTGATCTTTGTCCGGGAATTTGAGCAGATTGAAATCCGCGTAAGGACACATCACATAATCAGCCTGGCCGCCGATCCAACCGCCCATATCGACGTACCCGTAAGCGGCCCCGGGTCTGGAGGGGTTGACATTCAGACAGATGCCGGTCTTCCCTTCCTTGCAATTCCGGCAGCGGCCGCACGCGATGTTGAAGGGCGCGGAAACGAGGTCGCCGATATTCAGGAATTCAACGTCCCTCCCCTTTTCGATGATCTCCCCGGTAATTTCGTGCCCCAGGATCATGCCGGCGGGCGCAGTCGTGCGGCCACGCACCATGTGCTGATCGCTTCCGCAGATATTTGTTGCGACTACCTTAAGAATGACTCCGTGCTCACACTTTCTGTTGTCTAAGGCCAGTTTGGGGTAGTCGATATTATGCACTTCGACCTTTCCTCGGCCCTCATAAGCCACACCGCGATTCGCTGCCATTTCACATTCTCCTTCGGCTAGAAGACTCGCTCGTCGCGAAGACGTTACCTCCGGCTGCTCATCCCTGCCAGTCTAATTTCACCAGGCCGCGAACGCTGGAAAGCTTTTCTACAGCGGGCGGGAGTTGATTCTCATCCTTGCGATCGCGCCACCAGACCTCGTATGTGAGTTCCCGTTCCTGAGCGGGTATAAACGTTATCCCAACTGAGCGTACTTTTACCTTCGCCGCGGTTAAAATGGCTTGCACTTCCTGGTCGGTTACACCGTCCTCGGTTGTAATTAGTTTCAGAGTGCCGCGCCGGTCCTGGCTGGTTCGCTGCTCAATCCACTTTAAGCACCAAAGCACGATTAGCGCCAGGGCGAGCGCGATCAAACCAAGCGTAATTTGGCCGCCACCGAAACAAAGGCCAATAACCGTGACGAACCATAGCGTTGCCGCGGTGGTGACGCCAATGATGATATTGTCACGTCGAAGAATGACCCCCGCGCCGATAAACCCGATACCGGACAAGATGCCCAGCGGAAACCGCATAAGGTCGAGAACCACAAACGAGTTCGGCGCCTTGCCAACTGTGTTCATCAGTGCATTGGCCTGCATCATAGCGACCGATGCGGCCAGACACACAAGCAGAGTCGTGCGCATTCCAGCGGGACGGCCATGCTGGCCTCGGTTGATGCCGATCAACAGCCCGGCCAAAAAAGTGAGAGCGAAACGCAACGCAATATCGGACGCGTGCAGGGTAACAGGCATGATTAGTGCGCCTCCAGTAGGACGCCTTCGAGCTGGGTACTGCTCCACCGAGTAGCGTACACTCGCTATAAAGAATTGAAAATGGGTTTCATGGTTCATCCCGCTCGGGATGGCCTGGTAATTGCTTTGCGGGTCGCCTGCGCGCTGACGGTCGCGTGCACAAGTGCATTTGGACTCGATCCGGCGCAGCACGTCGCGCAATACGGGCATCAGACCTGGCGAACGGAAACAGGACTGCCTCAGAACTCAGTCCACGCGATCCTCCAAACTCACGACGGTTTCATCTGGTTGGGAACCGAAGGAGGGCTCGTCCGGTTCGATGGTACCCACTACCTTGTCTACGATTCACACAACACGCCCCAACTTGGCAGCAACAGCATTCGCAGCATTGTTGAAGATGCGGATCAAACATTGTGGGTAGCAACCGCGAACGGCCTTACGCGCTTTCAGAAAGGCGAAGTCGCTCGCTTCACCAAGCAAAACGGCCTTCCGAGTGACGACATCTGGAATTTGCAAGAAGACTCTTCAGGCCATCTATGGGCTCTCACTCCCGAAGGAGTCGCATCCTATCAGCACGGGCGGTTCACGTCCTATCTCATTCCGTCCGAATATGGACCGTTGACAGGCGCGATTGCGCCCAAGGGCAACGATGGACTTTGGCTTTCCGCTAGAGCAGGTCTGATCATTTTCGAAAATTCCTCGTACACGCGCGCAGCAGCCAAACTTAATCCCGCCAAGCGTCTCGCCCGAGGCCATTCTTCTCGACCATTTTGGCCATCTTTGGGTCGGCTCCCAAACGGGTCTATTTGAATCAACGCAGACCGGAACGCGCCACTTCAGCCTGCGCGACGGATTACCCGGGGAAAATATCACCGCTTTGCATGAGGACAAGGACGGCACGATATGGGCCGGAACCGACCGCGGGCTGACCCGAATCCGCAATGGTGTAGTCGAAGACTTCCCGGCGAACTCACCGCTAGCGGGGAACCTGGTCCTTTCGATTGCGGATGACCGCGAAGGCGATCTCTGGGTAGGAAGTGAGTT
Organism: uncultured Acidobacteriaceae bacterium; assembly: GCA_963762495.1. Lineage (GTDB taxonomy): Bacteria > Acidobacteriota > Terriglobia > Bryobacterales > Bryobacteraceae > Bog-105. Next base: position 596,641 of record CAVXKZ010000021.1, on the reverse strand, counting down.
GGACGGCGTAACCATGCTGCGCGATCAGAAATTCACCGCTTATACGACTCGTGACGGCCTCGCCAGCGATTCTATCCGGTGCGTGCTTGTGGATTCTCACGGCGTGCTGTGGGTCGGCAGCAACGGACGGGGATTGACACGAATGGAAAACGGAAGGTTCGAAACCGTCTCCACTGGGGATGGCCTTTCCAGCAATGTAATCCTTTCTCTAGCGGAAGCGGCGGACGGTGCGATCCTGGCGGGCACACCCGACGGGCTCAACCGGGTCAAGGGCAAGTCGGTTTCCGTCATCACCTCGGCCGATGGTCTTCCGGATGACTTCGTTCGATCCATTTACCGGGACAGAGATGGTTCCTTGTGGATCGGTACTCGGCGCGGCTTGTGTCATTTGCAATCCGGCCGATTTACTACTTATGCTCAACGCGATGGGGTCGGTAGCGATCTCATCGGTAGTGTTATCCGCGATGCTCACGACAACCTTTGGATCGCAACGCTGCACGGGCTCACGCGCTTACGTGATGGGAAGTTCTCGACATTTACAACGGAAAATGGCCTATCGAGTGACATCGTCACTGCTCTCACTGTCGACCATGACGGGGCACTTTGGATTGGAACGCAAGACGGCGGTCTGAATGAATTTCGGGACGGCAAATTCTTTTCGTTTGGAAGTTCGTTTGGTTTACCGGAGGCGATTTATGGCCTGACGGCAGACAGCTATCACGGCCTGTGGGTATCTTCGAGTTCGGGTGTTTACCGTGGGGATACGACTCAGCTTGAGAGTGTCGCTTCCAGGCGTTCAGATCGTGGCAATGTGGCCGGCTTACAGTACCAGCGACGGTTTACCGATCAACGAATGTCCCGGCGGGGGTCATCCGACGGTCTCGTTAGGAAGTGACGGCAGGATTTGGTTCGCCACTCTCAAGGGCATTGCCGCTGCAAATTCGAGAGAGGGCCGGACCAACTCTCCTCCGCCGTTAGTCGCCCTGGAGCGTGTCTTGATCGATGACCATCCACTCAACCCCTTATCAGCCGGCGACGTACCGCCTGGACACTCCAGAGTATCGTTCGAATACGCGGGACTAAGTTTTTCTTCTCCGAATAAGCTTCGTTATCGCTACCGGCTCAAAGGCTTTGACCGGGATTGGATCAATGCGGGAACGCGAACGGCTGCCTATTATACGAATCTGCCTCCCGGCGATTATGTTTTTCAGGTGTTGGCAGGCAACTCCGATGGACTTTGGAGCGGCAAGGATGCCTCTCTTCAGATTCGTATTCAGCCCCACTACTATCAGGAAATCTGGTTCAAGACTTTAGTAATCGCCGCTCTTGCATTTCTGATCTATGTCATATATGTCTGGCGTCTGAGGGAAGCCGAGGCGAGATTTAACGCCGTGCTGCAGGAACGAAACAGAATCGCGCGGGAGATTCACGATACCCTCGCGCAAGGATTCGTCGGCGTGTCAGTCCAACTCGAGATCGTTTCACGCCTGCTCTCCTCATCGATCGATTCAGCGCGTGAGCACCTCGATCAGGCACGGATCCAGGTCCGGGATAGTATCGCCGAGGCGAGGCGTGCCATCTGGCAACTGCGCTCACAATCCTCTGAAACAATGGATTTTGCCGCCCGCCTCTCCAAAATGGCTTCGAGCCTTTCCAGTGCTTCCGATATTCGAGCGAATGTCGAAGTGCATGGGACCTACAGATCCCTTCCCGTTGACGTGGAAAACGAACTGCTCCGCATCGCTCAAGAAGCCGTCACAAATGCGATCAAGCACGCTAAGCCGGGAACGATTCACGTTGATCTGGTCTATGAGAGCCGAAAACTGCGCATGACCATCACTGACGACGGCCATGGTTTCACCGTAACCCCGGAGGCATTGCCGCTGAACGGCCACTACGGTCTGAAGGGCATGCGCGAGAGAGCGGAACAAATCGACGCGAAGCTGACAGTTAGTAGCGCTCTCGGAAGTGGCACGGTGGTGTCCGTGGAAGCGCTGGTCACGTGATGCAGCCGATTCGAATTTTGATCGTGGAAGACCATCACGTGGTGCGCCAAGGGCTGGTCGCCCTGCTCAAGACTGTACGGGATATGGAAGTAATCGCGCAAGCGGGAGACGGGAACGAGGGAGTGCGGCTGTTCCGCGAGCACAAGCCAGACGTCACCATAATGGATCTGCGCTTGCCGGTTTTGAGCGGTGTTGACGCTATCACGCAGATCCGCGCGCAAACTCCGTCTGCGCGTATTATTGTCCTCACGACTTTCGATGGCGATGAAGATATTTATCGGGCTCTCCAAGCGGGAGCGCGCGGTTATCTGCTGAAGGACATGTTTGGTGAAGAGTTGATGGATGCGATTCGCGCCGTTCACGCGGGCAAAACACGCATTCCGCCGGCCATAGCCGAGCGGTTGGCGGAACGCATGGGCGGCCCCAGCCTCACGGGCCGCGAACTCGAAGTTTTGCGTTCCATTGTGTCCGGCAAGAGCAACAAGGAAATTGGGTCCGCGCTTGGAATCTCCGAGGCAACCGTCAAGACCCACATCAACAGCATTCTCGGCAAGCTCGGCGTGACAGATAGAACCCAGGCCGCGACGACGGCTCTGCAGCGGGGAATCGTTCACCTCTCCTAGAAACCATGCTTCTTCTCACAGCGACCCTGCTTCTCTTCATCTCTCCGGCAGCGAATCCTCACCGCCAAGCGGTGGATACGTCCGCTTGGCGAGCGGCGAAGGAGAGCGAACTCAAAGAAGTGATTCCCGCTAGAGCTCCGGTCGTGAAGGAACGGATTGAGACCGAGTTTCGGACGGCTTCCGGGATCACCAATGGGAAAGGTAAGTACGTCGCCGGGGTCGTTTTGATCACGGCGGGGTATTCAGCGGACGGTAAGTATTCCCATTACCTTTTGACGCAGGTGCCCATTACAATCGGCAGTCTGGCTCTCAGGCCGGGCGATTATGTATTCGGCTGGCAACGCGGCGACGACGCCCTGAGCGTGAAATTCTACGATGCGCAAACCGGCAAATTCCTGGGGACGGTGGAAGCGCCGCGGATGAACCGAATCGGGCGCATCGAATCTTTCCGAATCTATCCGCCGAGTGAAAAATCCATCATTGCCATCGGGCGCTTCGGATTCAACTATCGCCTGGGTGATTGATTGGGTGAGCAAAGCGCGTCAACCTAAAGGCTGAGCCAAAGATCAGCCGCAAGATTCAAGACAAGAATGTCAATGTGCCCTATTCTTCAATTAACCCCTAGACGCATAAAGCGCAACACACAAAGCAAATGAGGCGAAACGGCGCCAGCTGCTTCGCCTCATTCCCTAATCAATCAGCACGGTTTCTAAAACAGATTCCAGAGGAACTGGTTGTATACCTCGTGATGGTACTGGACTTCCTGCGGTTTGACGAAGGTACCAAGCAGGCGGGGGCAGCGGTCCGCGGAGGTCTGCTTCAGCTCGGCATAACGCGCCTTTACATCCTCGCCCAAAAGCTTTGTGGTCCAGCTCGCCTTGCGGAAATTGTCCAGCGCGTCGTAGATATTGTCGGGCAGGTAGCGAGCCGCCGCGCGCAAATTGTCCGTATCGGCGATGTCCCCCTCGATACCCGTACGGAAGACCGAAAGCAGAACCATATATGGGTTCGCGTCGGGTGCAACCGAGCGGACCTCCACACGTGCGCTCCGTTCGTTGCCTATCGGAATTCGAACCATTGAGCCGCGGTCGACAGCCGAAGCTTTGAGCTGGTTCGGCGCTTCAAAGTGCGGGTCCAGACGCCTGTAAGCATTCACGCTGGCGTTCAACAGAAGGCAAATGTCATTCCCATGAGTCAGAATGCGGTCAACAAAATCCCACGCGAATTTGCTCATCTTCTCTTCTCCTTTGGGATCCCAGAAGAGATTCTTTCCATTGTTGTTGACCGAGACGTTAGTGTGCATCCCGTTCCCATTGACGCCTACCACCGGTTTCGGGAGAAAGCTGGCCGTCAAACCCATCTTTGTAGCCACTTGCCGGCAGATCAGCTTATAAAGCTGGATCTGATCGGCCGCGGTCACGACGTCGGCGTAACCGTAATTGATTTCAAACTGTGAAGGCGCGACCTCCGGGTGATCCTTCTCGTTCTGAAAACCCATGGCGCGCTGCACTTCCGCCGAAGTATCGATGAAGAGCCGCAGCGGATCGCCGGGTAATGAGTGATAATAGCCGCCTGTGTTGACGTATTCAAAGCGCGCGCTCTCGTAATAGCGGCGTTCCGCATCGGCGCCTTGAAACAAAAATCCCTCGATTTCGTTCGCCGCGTTCAACGTGTAATTGTGCTTCTCATACACACGGTTCGCGTACGCGTGCAGCACGCCGCGCACGTCCGCTGAGTAGGGAGTGCCGTCCTTGTCGATCACTTCGCCGAACACCAACACCTTGCCGGCTCCGAAAATATCCGCTGGAGGCCAGTAGAACGCTCTCCAATCCATGCCCAGCCGCAGATCGCTCTCGCGCTGTGCGGTAAAGCCCCGGATCGACGATCCATCGAAGGTCAGGTTGTCATAGCTCTTGATCAGGAACTGCTTGTCATAATCGAGCATATGCAAGCGGCCTTCCAGGTCGCTGAAGAGAACCGTGACCGCTTTGATCCGCTTCTCATCGGTCAAATACTTCAGGCGTTCTTCTTGAATCTTGCCTGTCGGAACTCGATTCTTTCGCTGCTCCTTGGCGCGTAGATTCAATTCCTCCAGTTCGGAGTACGACAGGCTGAGACGATCTTGTAGTTCGTTGGGCATTGGCGCTGTAAGCTAACAGGATACTTTGCAAATCCTGGTGCCCTCAATCGAATCTTTCGATTCGCCCGATAAGAACTTTTCGCGGCTCGCTGGCCGGGGGTCTTCTATCCTAAGGGAAATGTCCGGAGTTCGCGCGTGAAGCTCGCCGGTCTTGCTCTCTTAGTTGCGGGCTGGATTCTCGTTCTCGCCGCTCTGATTCTGCTCCCGCCGGCGCTGGCACCAAGAATGGCTTTCGTGGTGGCTGGAATTTGCATCGAAATCCTTGGCTTCGTTCTGCTCGCGCGAACTCATTTACCTCTCCGGGCGCGCCGGGAAAATGGTTGACGCGGTCTCCGGCGCGGCACTTGCCCCGGTTTTTCTGGCTATTCTCCTCATTCCCTTCGCTATCGCGGGATTGGCTCTCATCAACACCGGGCTAAATCGATCCCGCAACGCCGCTCACGCCATTCTTATCTGCTTGACAGTCAGTGCGGTCGCAATGCTTGTCTACTTCGCGGTGGGTTTTGCAGTCGAAGGGATCAGCGGCCAGCCCGGACATGTCTTCCAGGCAGGTGGTAAATCCTGGGCCTGGCTTGGCGACGGACCGCTTTTCCTTCGCGGTTTCGATCTGAGTGCATCTCCCGCTTCGTTGAGCTTTCTATTCCAGATTTTTGCGGTGGGTCTGGTTTCCATCATTCCCGCAGCCAGTGGTGCCGAGCGGTGGCGGCTCGCCGCCAGTTGCGCTTCCACGGCTTTGCTCGCGGCTTGGACGTATCCGCTGTTCTCACACTGGGTTTTGGGCGGGTGGCTTGGGCAGCTCGGAACCAATTTCCAAATCTCTCACGGCTTTGCCGATCCCGCCGGCGCGAGTTGGATTCAGGCGCTAGGCGGGCTTACCGCGCTCTCACTCTCGTGGATCCTCGGTCCGCGCCGCGGCAAGTTCACGCCGCAGGGCATGCCGACCGCCATGCCGGGCCACAACGCCATCATTGTGATGTTCGGCGGTCTGCTGGCGCTGCTCGGCTGGTTTGGCCTGAATACCGCCGGTGCATTCCTGTTCGGGGGCGCGCCATTGGGCCTGTTTGTCCTGATCGCCGTCAATACAACGCTCACCGCCGTATCGGGCGGCATCGCCTCGTTGCTCATCACTCGTTTACGCTTCGGCCGTCCCGACGCATCGCTGGCAACGAATGGTTGGGTTTCCGGGCTGGTCGCCAGCAGCGCCACTTCTCTTTACGTGAAACCCGCCGAAGCTGTTTTGATCGGCTTGCTGGCGGGCGCGCTCGTGATCTTCTCGATTGAGCTTGTTGAGCTTCGGATGAAGATCGACGATCCCGGCGGAGCGATTTCCGTTCATGCGGCCGCGGGCATTTGGGGCGTACTGGCCGCTGGAATTTTCGGCCGCTTGACCGGTGACGGGTCACAGCTCCTCGCTCAACTTGTCGGTGTCGCAACCCTGCTAGGTTTTGTTCTTCCTCTTACCTATTGCCTGAACTGGCTGCTGAATCGGTTCTATTCGCAGCGGGTGGCAGCCGAAGGCGAACGCCAGGGCATGGATCTGTTCGAGCTCGGCGCCGGCGCCTATCCGGATTTCGTAACGCACCGCGATGATTTCATTCACCGCTAATAGCATCAGATGTGCGGATTTACCGTGCAGGTCACGTCAAGATGCATGCGGCTTATCCAGGTGACGTTGACGCCTCACTCCTGGCGCAAGGCGTTTAGCGGATCGACTGTCGCGGCTCGCCGAGCCGGCATCCAAATCGCGCCAATTGCAACAGCTGTTAGAACCAAGGCTACGCTCACATACGTAAACGGGTCTGTGGTCTTCACGCCAAATAGAACGCCACTCAACAGAGCCGTTAGCCAACGCGCGCCGAGCAGACCTGCGATCAGGCCGGGCGCGATCATAGTCAGCCCTTCCCGCAGGATCATGCCCAAAACATTACCTGGTTCTGCCCCCAGTGCCATACGAATACCAAGCTCACGTGTCCGTTGCGCGACAGAATAGTGCATTACTCCGTAAATGCCTACGCTCGCGAGCAATAGAGCGAGCAGCGAAAAGACACTTAAAAGCCAGGTCTGGAAACGCCGCGGCGAAACCTGCTCATCTAATTGCTCTTCCATCGTTCTGATCGTCGAGATGATGGCGGTGTGGTCGAGCGAGCGAACGACACCACGGATCGTGGCAGCGAGTTGTACCGGGTCTCCTGTTGTCCGTATGACGAGATCGGGGGTTGCAACGTCCGCGCCAACTTGCGCGACAGGCTGAAAGACGTGCGGCAATGGTTCGGCCTCGCGTCCCTGAGTGCGCGTGTCGCGCACAACACCCACCACCGTCAAAGGATCATCGTCGCGGCCACGTGGGTCATGTCCTCGAAACTGTTTACCGACCGCGCTTTCGCCCGGCCAGTAGCGCCGCGCCAGACTCTCGTCGATGAGAGCAACCAAAGGCGCGTTCGCGTTGTCTTTTTGATTGAAAAAACGTCCACGCAGCAGCGGAATACCCATCGCTTGAAAGTAATCCGCGCGAATGCTCTTCCAGTTCGCCCAAACGCGCAAGCGGTTGTCCGCTATTTGTTGCGGATCGCCGCGCGCCGCCGCACCACCGTAGGTCGCACCGTTCTCGAATAGACCACTGATCGCCCCTATTGAACGAACGCCTGGAATGGCAGTAATCCGCGCTATTGCGTCTGGGTAAAACAGTCGGTGTTGTGTTCCAGAGGGCAACTCAACGTGCGCTGTCAAAATATGCTCTGGATTAAAGCCGGGATCAATGGCTTGAACGGCAAGAAAGCTCCGTATCAACAGGCCCGCGCCGGTCAGAAGAACCACGGTCAGGGCGAATTCCGCCACGACGAGACAAGCCCGTATGCGTCTGAGTCCTGCATTGGCCGATGAACTCCGGCCACCCGACTTCAATGCGTCATTCGGTGTGAGTACGGGCAAACTTCCATGCTGGCAGAAAGCCGGAGAGAATGGCTCCCAAGAAACGAAATGACAAGCGCGAAGCAAAGAACCTCTTTGCTCACCGTTGCTTGCTCAAGCCGCGGAACATTACCCGGTGCAAACGCAACCAGCGCACGCACACCGGCCCACGCCAACAACGCGCCACACGATTCCGGCGCAAAGTGAAAGCACCATACTCTCTGTTAATAGTTGCCGTGCAACATCACTCCGGCGTGCACCCAGCGAGAGTCTCACCGCAATTTCCTGCTCGCGGTTAGCGCCATGTGCAAGCGTCAGATGAGCTGCATTCACACAGCCAATCAGAAGCAAAAAAGAAACCGCAGCCAGCAAAATGGACAAAGCCAAGCGAGTGTTCCCACTCACCTCCACGTGCAACGGAACAGCGGCAAGACCCAATCCTCGGTTGAGCTCAGGCTCCCTCTCATCTATCCGGGGAGCTAAAACTTTCATTTCCGTTTGGGCTTGCTCAACGGAAACTCCGGGCTTTAGCTGGGCGAGTGCGTTCCACCTTGCGTAGAAGCCCCGACCGTTGGTTCCCTTTGTAGGTCGATCCAACCAACTGCGATTGGTAGTGATCGGCGCCCAGAATTCGATGTCGCGAGCTGGAAATTGGAAGTTGGCCGGCATCACGCCGATGACTTGAAAGCGTGAGCCATCGATCTCAAGCGCCTTACCGATAGCCTCCGAAAGTGAGCCAAAGCGCTGCAAACAGAATTTATGGCTTAGTACAACAACCCGTTCGCCGCGCGATTCCTCGTCCGCTGTAAACACGCGGCCAATAGACGGAGCCATTCCTAAAATCGAGAAGAAATTGTTTGAGACATAACCTCCCTGAACGGATCTCGGCTCACTAACACCGCTGAGGGTGACGCGCGAGAACCCTGTGTCTTTGTAATAGATCGCGATGTCAGAAAAGCTCCGGCACTGAGCCTTAAGTGCCTGGAGATCCGATAACAGGAAGGGCTGCCTGGAATCCTCTCGCCCTGTCTGAAAAAGCATCACAAGCCGGTTAACGTCGCGGTACGGCAGAGATTGAAGGAGAACAGCATAAACAACACTGAAGATGGCTGTCGTTGCCCCGATTCCGAGGGCAAGCGTCAGGATTGTGACCACCGCGAACGCTCGATGTTTGCGTAGGACACGCAAAGCATACTTGAGATCCCGAAGGGCTGCAATCATTCCGGCACCAGTACGGACGTCCCTGACCTTTTCTTTAACTTGCTCTGAACCTTCGAAATTCAGTCGCACCAATCGGCGCGCCTCTTCGACTGGTACACCTCGCTGAACCTGGCGGTCCACTAGCATCGCGAAATACTCTTCCACCTCGTTGTTGAGTTCTTTCTCCAGATCACCGCGATGCAATAGAAACTGAAGAAGTCCGCGGGCGCGAGTTATCAGAGACATTGGCTATGACTCCTCAGCCAGCACCCGGTTCACTGCGGTGAATGCCTTCTTCCAGTCGCTCTTTTCATGGGTCAACTGAGTACGGCCCAGTTTTGTCAATCGATAAGTTTTCACTCGGCGGCTTGATTCCGATTTCTCCCACTCGCCTTCTATCCAGCCTTTTGCTGCCAGTCGGTGAAGTGCCGGGAATAACGAGCCTGGTCCTACGACGAAAACACCATCGGTTACTTGCTCAATCCGGTCCGAGATGCCGACGCCGTGCAATGGTCTAAGCTCTAGGGTTCGGAGAATCAATAAATCGAGAGTGCCTTGCAGGAGTTCGGTAGTCGTAGACACTACAGAATGGTATCGAATGGCAATATCGGCGGTCAATACCACAGGGCCAATTGCCTAAACGGGTTTGCGCAATTGCGTTAACAGGAAGGTAAACACATCGCCGTCAGCGCGGACCTATCGGCCCATAGCTTTGTCCGATTTCCTTATAGCCTTTAACCCGGGAGCTTATCGGCGAGAATAATCCACTAAGGGGATGGTCACCTCGGCAAACTGAAGGTCCTACGTCGGCAATCTTCCTTTCTAAAGGATGTGGATGGATTTCAGGAAGAGAGAGGGAGCCACGCAAAGTAGTCTCTCCTTTCCTGCGACCGTATCGGGTTCCCGTTGAACAATTCTGGATCCAAGATGTGCTTGTATCCTTGTTTTCGGTGATTTGCTCTCGCGGTCCCGACATGATAGATTGCTTCGAATGCTCGACATCTCGGGAGACGAGTTTGCGGGAAGCTTTGATTTCGTGGTCGTAGGGGGCGGCTCCGCTGGCGCAGTGATTGCGGCGCGCCTGTCGGAAGACTCTTCCTGCCGTGTCGCCTTGATTGAGGCTGGCGATCGACCGCCCGAGATAGAGCTGATGCCGATTGCGTGCGCCGCTATGCAGAAAAAGGCCGCCACAGACTGGATGTACACGGCGGACCCGGGTCGGGCTGGGCTGGGGCTGGTTGGCCGCCGAATGCCTGTTCCACGGGGCAAAATGCTGGGAGGCTCTTCTGGACTGAACTATCTGGCGTATGTACGAGGCCATCCGGGCGACTATGACCGCTGGGCGGCAGAAGGCGCGACAGGATGGAGCTACGCCGATGTGCTGCCCTATTTCCGCAAGAGCGAAGGACTGGCGCCGAGCCAGGACATAGACATAGATTCGGCCGCACATAATACTGTGGGACCTCTTGGAGTTTCGGTTCGCTCGCCAATCCTTCCGGCCGCTCGCGAATTCGTTCAGGCCGCGGAAGCCGCGGGAATCCATCGAGGTGATTACAACGGTCGCGACCGCGGCGGTCCGGGCGGTGTCGTCTCACTCTTGCAGACCACCTCCAGAAATGGCAAGCGGTCAAGCACCTACAGGGCTTTTCTCCAAGGCGAACCAGAGAATAGGAAAAATCTCACGATCCTGACTCGAGCCCACGCGACGCGCATCATCATTGAGAGATCGGATGGCGCATTGCAAGCCAGAGGCGTTATGTACCGTGCAGCCGACGGCCAGACGCGCAATGTTTATGCTGCGAAGGAAGTGATTCTGTGTGCGGGAGCAATCGGTTCGCCACACATTTTGATGCTGTCCGGAGTCGGGCCCAAACAGGAGTTGGAAGCTGCGGGAGTGCCCTGCGCCCTTGATTCGCCAGAGCTTGGCAAACACCTAAAGGATCACGTGCAGGTTCCACTGCTCTTTCATTCGTGCCGTTCCGGCGTGCCGGTAACTCAGGTCGGCGTGTCAATGGGACCCGAGGCGCTCCGCCAGCCGATGGGTCCCCTGCCGGCCAATCCGGCAGAGGACGCCTACCTACCTTCTGAATTGAAAGCTCTGAAGGAGGAAGCCGAGCAAAGGGTAACGGAGTGGGCAACCACCGGAAGAGGGTTGGCTGCATCGTCGCTGTATGACGCGGCGGCCTGGTTCTCGACGGGCTTGGGCGACCTCCACAGTCACGATGCGCAAATCGCGTGTCTTCCGTGCGGTTTCACCGAGAAACTGTGGAGAGAGTTGATTCACATGGATGTGTCGCTATGCTTCAATGACGTCTCTCAGCATCTGTCGGCAGCGGCGGCAAACATCCTCGTTTTCGCCAATCCGGTACTACCGCATAGCGAAGGTGAAGTGCGGCTTCAGAGTGTTGACCCAGCGGTCCACCCTGATATCCGCATGAACTACTTCGCGGATCCGCATGATTTGAAGGTGATGATCGCGGTACTGCGCCGGACTTTCGAGATCGTGAGAAATTGGCCGGGGCAGGGTTGTATTGGCCCATGGCTAGCACCACCCTTGCTCGCAGCGAAACATGGCTTACAGGGTGACACTCCCAGCGACGCCTTGCTCGAAGATCTCGCACTGCACTTCTCGATCACGGTATACCATCTGACAAGCACATGTCGTATGGGCAGTGTTGTCGATTCACAGCTGCGAGTGGCGGGAGTGGATAGATTGCGGGTGGCGGACGCCAGCGTTATGCCCAACGTGGTCAGCGGCAATACCAACGCTGCATGCATCATGATTGGCGAGAAAGCCGCTGAAATGATTGCGGTAAAACATAGCGTGCGACTCGCGGCATTTGTCGGTACTTCAAGATAGCCCGCCACACCGCGAAGACGAGCACCAGCGCAGCCTCTGGGCTGAGTCGACGGCCACTCAGACAATGGAAATAACGCTTAACTCACGTGTAGTCCCAAAGGGTTTCCCAATCGTGCGGTTCACGATTGCATGAACGACCGGTTTTGCAACAAACTGGCGATTGTACAATTTTGCGCATTCTCGTGTTGCGAAAATGTATTGCCTTATCGCTTCGATTAGCCATACATTTGTCCAAATCTTGATCGGTTACGCGAGAGTCTCCACCAACGACCAGAGCACCACCGCGGACAGGCGGCGGCTCTCAAGGCATCCGGTGTGAGAGCGTCTATCGTGAAGTAAGCCTCCGGCGGACGCTGGATGACCTGAACTCCACCGGCTCTCGATCAACTCCGTAAGAGTGACGTGCTCGTGGTGCGGAAGCTCGACCGCCTAGCTCGTTCACTGCGCGACGTGCTGGTCATATGGAGCAGCGTGCAAACGCGAAAGTAGGATTTCGCAGCTTGACTGAGGCCATCGATACAACCACTCCAGCCGGACGCGGGCGCGTTGGCGAACGTCGCTTAAAGCTTACGACTCAGCAGCAGGCCGAGATCAGAAACATGGTTTCCGGAGGAGACAAGCTGCTGCCGACACGGCGCGGCTGTTCAAGATTCACCCCGCCACCGTTTCGCGCCTGCTGGCGCGCACACCCAACCCGGTTCACACCTAATCGTTACGGGAACCCCTGTCCATTCAAGTACTTACCATCCCTTTTCGGTTGCTGGCAAGTCCTCATCAGCGACTATGCCCACATATGCTGCGGCAGAATTGCCACGGGCCGCCAGATGATTGAAAACTGAATATCAGAGCCACTTCCGCCGCGCTAGGTGGCGGAAGTCCCAGGCCGGGTGCCGGATGCCCAATCGGGTTTGTTTCGCAGAATCAAAGTCCAAGCCCGTTGACCTCGGGGCAGTTCGTTTGGTAATTCACGTATCTGATTGAAAACAGAATGAAAGCAACAGATTGGGTTTGTTTCGCGAAACGTCCTGGGCCCTACCTCAATTTTTGGGTTCGTTTCGCAGGAATCAAAGCCCACGCACGCTGGTGCCGGGGAAGTTCGTTTGGTAATTTCGCCGTATCTGATTGAAAACAGAATCAACTCAGCAGTTTCGGTTAGTTTCGCAAAAGCGGCCATGGCCCGATTGGCTTTGTTTCGCAGAAGCCGTCAGCTATGTCGCGCCACGTACAGCAGCAATCCAAAAACCGCAATGGGAATCGCGGCCAGCATCAGATAGAACAGCACCTTCCGGTGCCATGGCGAACGGCGGTGCTTCCAATCGCTGAATTCCGGGCGTTCTGAAACTCCCACCTGGTCCTGGTTTCTAAGATCCCAGGCCATTTCACGAGCGCTCGAGTAACGGTTCTTCGGATCCCGCTCTATAGCGCGGTAGATGATCTCCTGCAATTGTGGCGAGATGCTCGGGTCAATCTCGCGCGGCGGAACAGGATTGTTCAGTAGACGGTCGTTCATGATCGCGAAGGCATTCGGTCCGCGAAAAGGCGCTTGGCCGGTCAGCATTTCGTAGAGCATTACTCCGAGCGCATAGACATCGCTCCGTGCGTCGCCGCGTTTACCTTTGACCTGTTCCGGCGAGATGTAATCCGGCGTGCCCATCAATTGCGACAGCTTGGCGAAAGTCAGCCGCCTGGCTCCCTCCTGGCCCGCGATGCCGAAATCGATGAGCTTGATGTGGTCGTTTTCGCCGACCATGATGTTCTCCGGCTTTAGGTCTCGATGAACAACTCCGTTGGTGTGGATGTACTCAAGCGCTTCGCAAATGCCCAGGGCGATGCTAACAGCGCGAGCTGGCGGCAGCTTTCCTTCATCTCGCAAGATTTGACGGAGTAAGCGCCCTTCCACCCACTCCATCGCCATATAGACCTGGGTGCGGTCTCCATCGTCAAGCACTTTCATCACGCCCGGATGATCGAGCTTCGTGCCAATATCCTGCTCCCGGTGGAAGCGGTCGTAGAAAACGGGATCGCTTTCCACTTCGGGATGAGGAATCTTGAGAGCGACAGTTTTACCCGAACGTAGATCCGTTGCGCGGAAGATTGAGGCCATCCCGCTGCGAGCCACCAAGGCTTCAATCCGATAGTGATCGAGCTGGTCGCCCGTGTGCAATGCTGTCATGCGTCACTGAATCTTGTAATGTCTCCCGCGGTAAATGCCGACTCGTTCCACGCTTCGGACGCGGATCAGTTGAACGCTAATATTATCGCTGCCATCCCTTTCATTTGCGAGCGCAATGAGGTCGTTGGCAGTTTTATCCAGAGTGGATTGAGTGGCCGTCAGCCTCGCAATGTCATCGGATCCCACTGAATGGTGCAGCCCGTCCGAGCAGAGCATCAGCACGTCACCCGCGAAAATCTGGTGTTCGCTAGTCTCGACGGTCAGAAACATTTCGTTCCCGAGCGCGCGGCTCAACAAATGAGATGTTTCAGCTTTGGCGGCTTCTCGCGAGGTGACTAATCCGAGCCGCACCTGTTCGTTTGAAAAGGTATGATCGCGGGTCAGCGGGACAGCGTAGCCCTGCCGGATCAGGTAGCAGCGAGAATCGCCGGCATGGGCCACCGTTACGCGATCGAAGCGCAGCGCGCACGCAACAATGGTCGTGGCCATCGAGGCTCGGCCTACCGCCGTAGTCAATCCAGCTTCAAAAACCTGTGTGTTGGCTGCCTGTATAAGACGCGAGAGGAGAGCTGCTACCGGCTCACTGCCGTTTGCTTTCCGGAATCCGGTTAAGAGCGCGTCTACCGCCAAGCTGGATGCAACTTCTCCGCGGTCTTGACCTCCGACGCCATCCGCGAGCGCAAAGAGCCACCCGTGCGAGCGCGCCTCGTCAGCTGAACCCGGCTGCACATATCCAAAGCAGTCTTCATTGTGGTCCCGCACTAAGCCTGCATGCGAAGTCTGGGCAAACTCGATTTCCAGCATCGATCAATAAACAGAATCCAAAAAATACAAATGGAGAATGGGTGGTTTGAGTCACCCATTCTCCCGACAAGAAGTACGTTCTCTTACAGCGTCGCGGTTCGCATCTCCTTAGTTACGAGCGTCGTACGTCCCGCCGCTTTACTGCTGCGGACGAAGTAGATTCCTCCGTAGAGGCCCCACACTGCCGCGATACCCAGGGCGAGTAAAGGTTCCAGCTTTGTTCCGTAACCCATAAACGGTCCGATCAGGTAAAACACCATACACGCCAGGTTCGCCGCCAGGCCAAACACGGGAATTAAGAAGTGACGAACCATCTTGAACTTCGGATGCTTATGATAGGCCACCATGCAGATCACGCAGCTCAACATATAGAGGAGAAATGTTCCAAAGTTGGAGGCCAGCGTGACCAGAATCAGCGTGTTCGGAAGGGCAGCGAGTTTATCGTGCGACAAATATCCGAAGCTCGACCAGAATCCGTGCGGCAGAGCCTGAATCACTGAATCGGCCGGAGCGCCTGCGTCGCCAAAAGCGAACGATACGCCGATTACTCCGATAACAGCCGAGATCGCCGCCAGAGTCCAGATCGCCCGGTGAGGCGTGAGATTCGCATTGTGAAGCGCGCCAAAATGATCTGGCAATTCCTGATCCTTACCCATCGCATAAGTCACGCGCGCTCCCGTATTCATACACGAGAGAGTCGTGCCAATGATCGCCAGAAACACGGTAAAGGCTTCAATGAACATGAAGATGCGCCCGTGCCCCGGACCGAAAAGAGCGTCGCCAACCACAATCATCATGTCGCCGATGGGCGCCGCTGACCCCGATGCGCTCTGCATAGAGTAGCCGTTGTTCAGAAAGTAATTGGCCGCGAAATATTCAATCAGATAACAGAACGCCCCCTGGATCAATAGGGATGAGATCACCGCGATAGGCACATCACGCTTCGGGTTCTTTGCTTCGCCGCCCATTGCCGTCACCGATTCGAATCCGACCAGAATCAAAATGGCGACCGTCGCCTGCACAAAAACCCAGCCCATATTGTGGGCGCTCAAAACGGATCCGGCCGTGGGATGACTCAGGAAGACGCCTTTATCGTCTTTCTCGGGATAGGCGATATGAAAAGGAACCACCTTTCCCGCGGCGTCCAACTTGGGTTTTGGCACGCCATTCGCGTCTCGAACAATCGTGTCCGTGCTTTGGCCATTCGCCACCGTCTTGGTGGTCGCAAACTCGTAGGTGTACGCCTCACCTGAGGTGGAATCAAACTGAAACGCCACGCTCCCTGGAGCATGGTTCATCCGATAGCCGAGAGCGAGCACTGAAAACACCAGCAGCGCCGAGATCTGGATCACGTTGATCGCGATATTTACAGACGTCGACCCGTTCACGCCCCGCTGCGCAATATAGGCGATCGCGAATGAGAACACGATAGCGATGAGCGCCATAAATGCCGGCCCCGGGTTCGAGGCGCTCATGAAATTTGGCCAGATGGTTCCCACCAGGTATCCGCACAGGACGCCCATAACGGCTACCATGACACCTGGATAGATCCAATAGTAAAGGTGCGAGCCCCATCCGACGATGAATTTTGAAAGCCGGGCGAGACGCCATACTTTCGCATGATTCAGGAACGACTGCTCGGCAAAATAGTACGAACTTCCCGTTCCCGGGTACAGCTTCGCCATCTCCGAGTAACAGACCGCCGTGGCGAGGCAAAGCACCAGCGCCAGGACGATACCAAGCCACATGGAAGGTCCCGTAATGCCGGTGTTGGCCTGCAGCGCGAAAGTCAACCACAGAAACGCCCCCGGCGCAATCAGCGCCATCGCGTTCATGGTCAAACCGGTAAGGCCCAGCGTGGGCTTCATCTCTACTGAGTTTGTTTCAGCCATTTGTGTCTCCTTGTTAAGCCTTTTCTCACTTAGTGCTTCGCGGGGAAAAATGCGATTAACCCGAGCGTTGCCGTGGACTGAGTCCTCGAAACGCCCGATTGCAACCCGTGATCGAAATAGGGAACATCCGATCCGTCGTGCCGGTATTCGAGCCGAGCCAAAACGCCGTCGATCAGCTTGTATTCGCCGGTCATGGTGATTTCGTGCAAGTTCTGTTTAACGCCCGTTGTGAACCCAGTCGCATCGTCGTAATATTCAACTCGCGGGCTAAGCGCGATCCGCTTTGTCACCTGAAAGTGGGCGGCCGCGGCGAATCCTTCCCAATGGTTCAGCCCGGAAGCGATTCCATGCTGCTGGCCGTAATCGAAATTCAGATAGGCGTTAAATCTATCGCTCGGAGTAAGAAGCAGTGTCGTGTCGTATAGGTTGCGGTTGCCCGTGGTAATCGCCGTGTACTGCGGGCCGACGTAATAGTTGTTGGTCCATGCGAACTTTTTGCGAGTCACTGTGCCGTTTAACCCGACGGTTTGCATGTTGTTCCCGTGTTGATCGACAATCTCATTCCATCCGTCGACGAGTTGAAGGCCGACCGTAATGGTGCTGTTGATCGGCATGGAGGTGCGGATGCCGAAGTGGTAGTACGGAATGGCCAGCGCGAATAACAGCGACCTTGAATAGTTCCAGTTGTCTTTGCTCTCAATCACTTCAGCGCCGGCGGAGGTGACGAAGTCTCCAAAATCTGCCTCGAAGCCTTTCCATCCTTTCGGCTTAAGGCTCACGTAAGCTTGTTCGATGAAGCGGAAGCCTTCCGGATCCGGAACGGGAGTATGCATCAGCTCCATCGCGCGGCCTAGACCGAAATCCACTCGAAACCCAACCGGATCGGGATCGTGGCTGAGGGTAAGTTTCAACAGATTTAGATCGGCCTCGTCGGTGTGATCGTTGAAGTTGTAGAGATTGTTGAACCCCGAAGCCGGATGATTATCGCTAAGGCTGTAATAGCCGTCGATCATGCCGCTAAAGTCGATGCCGCCAAGACGCACGGACGACGCCGAAAACGTGTTGAGTGGCGGGGGCGCGGCGGGTTGTGCCGGAGCAGATGCTGCCTGCGGCGAAGCCGTCTGGGTGTCGCTCTGTGCGGTCGAACTCTGTCCGCTAGCGGAGGTTGTCTGACTCCATCCGCAACTGACCGCCAGGAATAAGAAAAGCGCTGGTTTTACCGGTACTCGCATGTTCCCTCTCGAAAAAGTCTTGTTTCGACACGGAACGGAGTGCCGGGTTACGAACGGGGTATGAACCTACTTGGTTTTATTGATGGTAAGACGAAACTGACTCAAGTCCTAATCAAAAATTTCGATGATGTGCATTTTGGACGGGGAATAAGGGTGACTCAGCTTTGATGCAAGCCGGTCCGCACCGCGATCAGCTCCGGAAAGAAAGTAAGATCTAGCGCCTGCTTAAGGAAGGCAGCCCCGGACGACCCGCCCGTTCCGGCACGAAAACCGATGATTCGTTCCACAGTCTTCAAATGACGGAAGCGCCAGAGCTGAAAGTACTCTTCGATATCAACGAGCTTCTCGCACATTTCGTACGCGTCCCAGTACCGTTTCGGATCCGCGTATATCTCGCGGAAAACGGCCACAAGGGCATCATCTTTGACATGTGGCTGAGACCAGTCGCGATCGATATCCGTTGCTGGAACCGGCAGTCCCCGGCGGGCGAGATGCCTCAAAAATTCATCATAGATACTCGGGGACTCTAGCGCGAGTTTCAACTCGGAATAGATGCTGGGATCGTGCGCAAACACCGCAAGCGTGTCGGCGTTCTTATTACCCAGCAGAAATTCAAGCTGCCGGTATTGGTAGGACTGAAATCCCGATGCGCTCCGAAGGAACGGACGAAATTCGAGGTATTCGGAAGGCGTCAGCGTTTCGAGCACGGCCCATTGCTCGAATAGCTGCATCTGAATCGATTTCACCCGCGCCAGAATCTTGAAGCATGGGTCTAGTTCGTCGTGCCGTATGTGGTCCATGGCGGCCGAAACCTCGTGGATCATCAACTTCATCCATAGCTCCGATACCTGGTGCTGCACGATGAACAGCATTTCGTCGTGCTGGGGAGGATTGGATAAGGGCTGTTGCTGATTAAGAAGCTCTTCGAGGCGCAGATAAGAGGAGTAGCTGAGCCGGTCCGTGAAATCCGTCACAATACCGGGCTCAACCGGACGTTCATTCGGACTCATGGCCACTATGATATTGGCGCTCGGCGGCTGGACGGGGAAGTCTGAGCGATGCCGCTTAACAATCGGCGTTTTAAGCCATGACCCCTCGTATACACTTTGATTTAGCCTGCATGTTCATTCCTATCCTCCGTACGAAGTCTGCCTGTGCGGTTCTGGCATTCCTCGTAGCAGTGCCCTCGTACGTTGCAGCTCAAGCGCAGAACGGCGCAGCAGCAACCCCGCAAAACCCGCCAGTTACGCCTGCGCCGCAGCGGCGTAGGGCGGCGCAGAATAACTTGCCGCCTGTCAATCAAGCCGCCGTGGAAGCCGGTCACCAGGTTTTTTCGCAGAATTGCGCTTTCTGTCACGGCGCGAACGCAAAAGGCGGCGAGACCGGTCCCGATTTGCTCCGCTCGGTGTTAGTCCTTGACGACGAAAACGGCAACAAGATTGGTCCCGTCGTTCACAACGGCCGCCCCGATAAGGGAATGCCGAAATTCAATCTGACAGACGAACAGATTACAGACATTTCGGACTGGTTGCATGATCGAATCAAAGCAACCGCTGAGCGCGACACCTATCAGATTCTCAATATTGTGGTCGGCGATCCGAAAGCGGGCGAGGCCTATTTCAACGCGCACTGCGGGTCCTGTCATTCCGTTACAGGGGACTTGGCGCATATTGGCTCCAAATACGACGCCGTCGGCGTGCAGCAGCATATTGTCGAACCTCGCGAACAGCGTGGCTGGTGGATGCCGCGCACCGGGCCTGAAACCGCCCCGATCACCGTTTCCGTCACATTGCCTTCCGGGCAGTCTTACTCGGGCAAACTGGACCACGTTGACGATTTCACAGTTGCCCTAACTACGTCGGACGGTGAATATCATTCGTTCACTCGAGACGGGGATGCTCCGAAAGTCGAGATTCACGATCCTTTGAAGCCGCACACTGAAATGCTGAGCAAGTACACTGACGCCGATATCCACAACCTCACTGCGTATCTCGTGACATTGAAGTAAAGCTGCGAAGTAAAACTGAAAATGAAACTGCGCCGATTTTTCTTTCCGATCTGCCTCGCGATTCTGCCCGCTGCGCTCGCGGCTCAGATGCTCGATCCAGCGCTTTTGCTGAAGCCGCCGACCGACTCCTGGCCGACTTATAATGGCGACTACTCCGGGCGCCGCTTCAGCACTCTTTCTCAGATCAACCAATCGAATATCAAAAGTCTGAATCTTGCCTGGGTGTTTCGCGCAATCCCAGGCGAAGTTCCCGGGTCCATTATTGGCGGCGAGGGCGCGGCCCCCCAGCGTACCGGCGGCGCGATGGATTTTTTCAGTCAACAAGTGAAGTCCACTCCATTGGTGGTGAACGGGATTATGTACTTCACCACGCCGGATAATGCCTGGGCTGTCGATAGTCGTTCCGGCCGCCAACTCTGGCACTATTTTTGGCGGACCAAGGGCGGGATTCACATCGGCAACCGCGGCGTTGGCATGTACGGCAACTGGCTGTTTTTCGAAACGCCCGATAACTATTTAGTGTCACTGGAGGCCAAAACCGGCAAGGAACGTTGGCACGTGGAAATTGCCGACGTGAAGCAGGAGTACTTCTCGACTCCCGCGCCGATCGTCGTTGGGAACCATGTGATCGTTGGAACGGGCGGCGATTCGCTTGACGTTCCGGGTTTTCTCGAATCGCACGACCCGGAGACCGGCGCGATCCAGTGGAAATGGTGGACCGAGCCGATGAAAAAAGGCGATCCCGGCGCCGACACCTGGCCAGACGAATATTCGATGCGCCACGGCGGCGGAATGACATGGATTCCAGGCACCTACGATCCCGAACTGCACTTGTATTACATCGGTACCGGCAATCCGAACCCGGTCATGGCCGGTCAAAGCCGGAAAGGTAACGATCTCTTCACCTGCTCGATAGTCGCGCTCGATATCGATACCGGCAAGCTGAAATGGTATTTCCAAGCGTCACCGCATGATACTCATGATTGGGATTCCGCGCAAACGCCTGTTCTTTTCGACGGTGTTATTGACGGCCACACTAGCAAGCTCTTGGCGCAGGCCAACCGCAACGGCTACTTCTTCGTTCTCGATCGGGTGACCGGTAAGAATATCGTGACGAAAGCCTATCTCGACACGCTCAACTGGTCGAAAGGCGTAGACAAAACGGGCACACCGATTCCAAACCCGGAGAAGGAACCGCACGTTCCTGGCGTGCTCGTATCTCCTCCTTCGGACGGCGCGACCAATTGGCCGCCACCGAGTTTCGACCCGGAGACCGGTTTGTTCTACGTCACGAGCCGGCAATCTTACAGCGAGTACTACCTGACGGACGTCGATCCTCATCCCGAGGGTTGGGGCGCGGCCGAACGTGGAGCTGGATTTATTGGCAGCACGCTACAAGCAATCGATTACAAAACCGGCAATACCGTTTGGCGGCACGATTATCCCGGTGGCGGCGGCCTTTCCGGGCTGCTAACGACCGCTGGTAAACTGCTGTTCGCCGGCGATGGATCGGATCACTTAATCGCCTTCGACCCGGCGGATGGCAAGATTCTGTGGCACGCGGGTCTCGGAGGAAATGTCTCGAACGGTCCCGAAACTTACATCTTGGACGGCAAACAATATATCGTTGTCGGCGCGGGCGATTCACTGTACGCGTTTACGCTCGCCGAGTAACGTTCACTTCGACAGCGCTGCGGCCAACAGGAAAACAAGCGGCGCGTTCCAATTGATCGCCACTTCGTTGCACGAATAAGCGCCGGTGTTGTCTACGTACGCTTTGGCCGGTGGCACATCGGGTCCGACTAACTTCTTCATGACTGAATCCTGCCGTCCGGCGTTCGGTCCAGCCGCCATAAGCCCTGGCCAAGGCAGGTCCAGACCGTCTGCGGCGCTGGGCCGGTGATGCGGGTGTCGAACCGCGTTGTCGCCGATCTGAGTGACAAAAGACAGCGATAGCCCATTTCGGCCCAGCAGATAATGCAGATTGTCCATGGCTGCGTCGACATAGTGTTGATTCGGGCGGAAGCGGTTCGCAATCAGTAGCTGCATGCCATAATTTGCCGCGACGCTGTTCGATCCCCAAATGTAATCCCGCGTGGTCAGCGAAATTCGATATGCATCCGCTTCCGAACGCTCAGAGATTTGGTCGGCAACCGCGAGCGAGCGTTCACGAATCGCCCGGACCGCATCGGAATCTTTGCCGCCGCCCAATACGTAACTCCAGAGGCCGAGCGGCGCAACCATCGACCACGACGGAGGACCGACCGGCCTGATGGTCTCTATATGGTCTCGGTAATGCTGCAAGAAGTACGCCGAGTAAGAAGAATCGCTAGTGGTTCGAGAAAGTTCGGCCGCTGCCCACAAGAGCTCATCCCCGCAGTGTGCATCACCGTAATCCCCGGTCGCCACTCCAGCGGGATTGTGAAAAACGATATTGGGATACTGCTGTAGCCATTGCCACGCTTTTTCGGCGGCTTTCAGGCAGCGTTCGGCATAAGGGGCGTCGAAGGGACGATACACGCGCGCCGCGATCGCTAGAACTGCCGCAAAGTCCGCCGTCGCGCACGAGCTTTTGAAAGGAGCCGCGCCGGTACCGACCACGTAGCTTGGTAGCGCATCCTTTTCGGGCATAATAAACGCGCAAAAATGATCGCTGGTCTGCTTGTGCCAAACCCCTCCGTCATCGTCTTGCATGGTGAGCATCCAATCCAAATTCCAGCGAATCTCGTTGAGGATGTCCGGCTCGCCGTTCCCCGATTCCGGCAGATTCAGAGCGATCTTTTTCACTCGATCGCCATAAAGCTCCCACGCCCAAAGTAGAGTGCCCGTGGTGATTCCCGAATTCACCACGTAACGCCCGTAGTCGCCCGCATCATGCCAGCCGTGCGTGGATATGCGCGGACCTGTTTTGCCCGAAGATGGATGCCAAGCTCCATCCAGATGACACGCGCCGTGCTTGTATTTTGGAAACTCCGGGCCGAGGTCAACCGCTGTGCCGCATCGCTGCCCGTAGTAAGCGCGCATGGCAAGATAGTAGGCCCGCTGAAAGACATCCGGACCGATTGCGAAATGCCAACTGGTACCAACACCCGGCACCTCCAGGTAAAACGACCCGTTCTCTACCAAAGGGGTGAAATCAGCCCCGGCAACGAGATCACCTGAATCGGCATCGAGAACCGGCGCTTTGAGTTGGCCTTCAAACGCAATCGAGCCGTCATTGACCCTGCGCACAAGAAATGTAGCCGGGTGCTGAGTTTCGATCATGGCCAATTTCGGCGCATGGGTCGGGTATCCAACCTGGTCTACTTCGATGGCGACGGTCGCTCCTGCGCACGGCAGAGCCAGAAGGGCAACAAAGGCGAATCTCGTCAGCACGATAACCAGGCTTCTGTATAACAGATCCTCATGTGGCCGGACTTCGATAGACTTAACACAAGGCAACCCAACCAAGTTCATGATCAGGATTCGAGGCCTGGCCTGTACCGCCTTGCTCTGTTTCGCACCGGCGCTGACTCACGCGGCCTCCGTAGAATTTCAGGCGGACATAAAGCCGATTTTTGAGCGCTCCTGCGGACAGTGCCACATTGGCGCAGCCCTGGGCAAATTGCGGCTTGATTCCGAAGCCGCTGTTTTGCGTGGCGGAGCTTCGGGCCCGGCTATCGCTCCGGGCCACAGCGGCGAAAGCCTGCTCGTCAAGCGTCTGCTTGGCCTCACGGACGCTCCACGCATGCCGATGGGCGGCCAGCCGCTCTCGACCGCACAGATCGGGCTCATTCGCCAGTGGATTGATACGGCAAAGTTTCAGAGTGCCTCCGGGGAGCAACCCGCACCCACGGACTTGAAAGCGTCTCCGGTTTATGCGAAGGAAGTAAGGCCCATCCTCGCGTCCCGCTGCTACGGCTGTCATGGTCCGGACGTGCAGCAGAACGGCCTTCGGCTGGATTCACTTGCCGCCATTTTGAAAGGAAGCGACTTTGGCCCGGTGGTCGTTCCTGAAAAAGGCGATCAGAGCCGTCTCATTCGGCGTCTGCTGGCGCAGGAACGGCCACAGATGCCGTATGGCGGTCCACCACTTTCAACCGGCGAGATCACCACGATACGGAAGTGGATCGACGCCGGTGCCCCCGGCCCCGATGACACTACCCCAATCGCGGCAAATAAGTCCGCCAAACATTGGGCGTACATCAAGCCAGTCCGGCCCGCCGTGCCGGTCGTCCAGAATGCAGCCTGGTGCCGGAACGCAATCGATAATTTCATTGTCGCCAAGCTGGAAAAAGAAGGTTTGAAGCCGTCACCGGAAGCGACGCGCGCGGTGCTGCTTCGTCGCGTTTACCTCGACCTTACCGGCCTGCCGCCCTCACCGCAAGAGGTCGACGCCTTTGTTGCCGATCACACTCCCGATGCTTACGAGAAGGTGGTTGATCGCCTGCTCGCCTCACCTCATTACGGCGAAAAATGGGCTCGTCAATGGCTCGACCTGGCACGATATGCCGATAGCAACGGCTACGAGAAGGATCGCCGCCGCACTGCCTGGGAGTACCGCGATTGGGTCATTCGGGCCTTCAATGCCGACATGTCGTTCCGGGAGTTTACCGTCGATCAGATTGCCGGTGATATGTTGCCGAATCCAAGCAAGGACGACTTGATCGCGACGGGCTTCAATCGTAATTCGATGCTGAATGAGGAAGGCGGGATCGATGTCAATGAGTACTACTATTACACGCTGGTCGACCGCGTAAACACTACTGCTTCAGTGTGGCTGGGTTCCACGCTCGGCTGCGCGCAATGTCATAACCACAAGTTCGATCCATTCACTCAGAAAGATTATTACCGTTTCCTGGCGTTCTTCAACAATAGCGAGCACGGGATCGCCGGCAAGGGCGACCACTGGATGGCGGAACCGGAGCTGGATCTGCCCACGCCCGAGCAAGAGAAGAAGAGCAAGGAACTTAAGGCGGAAATCGGGGATCTCAAGGCCAAGCTGAGCACGCAAACACCTGAGCTGGATCAAGCGCAGGCGTCGTGGGAAGCCGAGATGCGTCGGGCGGAAAAGGATTGGACACCTCTGGTGCCCGCCGAGTATAAGTCGGCTGGCGGCGCGGATCTGAAACTGCTGCCGGACCATTCGATCCTGGCTACGGGTTCGAATCCGCAAGCGGACACATACGTCATCGAAGCGAAGACCAATCTGTCGGCGATCACGGGCGTGAAATTGGAGGTTCTTCCCGATTCCAGTCTTCCGCATGGCGGCCCTGGACGCGACCCCGGAGGGAACTTCTTCTTGAGCGATTTTGACGTGGATGTCGCGCCCGCATCAAACGCCCAAGCAAGTCGGACGATCGCCTGGAAATCCGCAGATGATGACGAATCGCAAGACGATTACTCCATCAAAGACATCATTCATAAAAAACCGGAAAAGCTAGCAGGTTGGGCCATCGAGGAGACGGATCCAAAGCCGGTCACGAGAGAGGCGGTATTTGTTCCCGAAAAACCGTTCGGCGATCCTGCCGGCAGCGTACTCATCATCACCTTGAAACACCAGATGCGGCATTCGTCGAGAAACATAGGCCGATTCCGCATCTCGATCACGTCAGCGGCCGACCCGGCTTTCACGCTCAAGATTCCCGCTACCGTGCGACCGCTGCTCGATGTTGCTGTCGATCAACGGAGTGCCGTCGATAAGGAAAAATTGTCGTCGGCTTATCGAGATGTCTCGCCGCTGCTTGATCCAACGCGCAAGCAGATTTCCGGGCTGCAAGATGAGTTGAAAAAACTCGGGATCGTAACGGCAATGGTCATGCAAGAACAGCCAACGTTCACTCCGCCAGCGGCCTATATTCGCGAACGAGGCACGTTCACCAGCCCGGGTGAGCTTGTCTACGCCGACGTGCCGAGCGCGCTCAATCCTTTGCCTAAAGATTCGATGCCGAATCGCCTAGGCTTGGCCGAATGGCTGGTTAGCGATGATAATCCTCTTACCGCGCGTGTAGCCGTAAACCATTTCTGGGAAGCGATTTTCGGCCACGGCATCGTCGAGACCAGCGAAGATTTCGGAACGCAGGGCGATCCTCCGTCTCATCCTGAATTGCTCGATTGGCTCGCTACCGAATTCATGCGCGACGGCTGGAGCATGAAGAAGATCACGCGCCTGATCGTAACATCGGCTGCTTATCGTCAGGATTCGCGGGTCACGCCCGGCTTGCTTGCCCGCGATCCCTATAACAAGCTGTATGCCCGGGGTCCACGTTTCCGCGTGGAAGCGGAGATGGTTCACGACATCGCGCTCGCCGACAGCGGCCTTTTAAGTAACAAGATGTACGGCCCCAGCGTTTTCCCCTATCAGCCGGAAGGGGTTTGGAATATCCCGTATAACGACGACAAGTGGATTCCGAGTACTGGCGAAGATCGCTATCGCCGGTCTGTGTACACCTTTATGAGGCGCAGCGCTCCTTACCCGAGCCTTGCGACCTATGATGCGCCCAGCCGCGAGTTCTGCACAATCCGGCGCGTGCGGACTAACACTCCGCTGCAGGCCCTCACGAGTCTCAACGATCCCTATTTCTTCGATGCCGCTCGCGCGATGGCTAAGCGCATGGTTTCCGAAGGCGGAAGCAGCGTTCCAGACCGTGTCACCTACGGGTTCCGGCTCGCGGTTTCACGGAAGCCGACACAAGCAGAGATCGATAAGATCGTTGCGTTTTACAACAATCAACTAGCCAGCAATCCAAGCGAACCGGCCGCCTGGACCATGGTCGCCAACGTCTTACTCAACATGGACGAGACAATCACCAAGGAGTGATGAGATGAATTCCTTGCCCTCCCCCATTCCGGGCGAACTTCTGCGCGCGGCTACCCGACGACATTTCTTCAAGCAATCCGGTTTCGGCATCGGCGCCGCTGCTCTTACGGGCTTGCTGAACAACACGCTGTTTGCGCATGACGTTACAACCGCCGCCAACCCGGTTGCTCCCAAAGCTCCCATGTTCCCCGCAAAGGCGAAGAGCATCATTTATCTTTTTATGGCGGGCGCTCCGTCGCAACTTGACCTGCTCGACTCGAAACCGGCACTGCAGAAATACGACGGCCAGAACGTTCCGGCGGAGCTTACGAAAGGCGAGCGCTTCGCCTTCATAAAAGGCACTCCGAGGCTACTCGGCTCGCCCTACGAATTCAAGCGGTGCGGTAACTCCGGCGCCGAGATTTCCGAGCTTCTGCCGCACCTGCAGGAAGTGTCGGACGACATTGCCATCATTCGCTCCGTTCATACCACTCAGTTCAATCACGCTCCCGCTCAGATCTATATGAACAGCGGGTTCCAAATTATCGGCCGCCCCAGCATGGGGTCGTGGATGACCTACGGCTTGGGCAGCGAATGCAAAGACCTGCCCGGCTTCGTTGTTCTGATTTCGGGCGAGAACCAACCGGACGGCGGTAAAGCCTGTTGGGGCAGCGGCTTTCTTCCCACCGTGTACCAGGGCGTCGAGTTTCGCTCGCAAGGCGACCCAGTGCTCTTCCTGACTAATCCCGAGGGCGTTTCCGACAAGACCCGCCGCGAGTCGCTCGACCTGCTGAAGCAACTGAACGAAATGCATCTGGCGAGCAACGGCGATCCCGAGATCGCGACACGCATTGCCTCTTACGAGATGGCGTACCGCATGCAATCGAGCGTTCCAGAGCTAGTGGACATCGCGAAAGAGCCGGCCGCAATTCACGAGCTTTACGGCACGGAACCCGGTAAGAAGTCGTTCGCGAACAACTGCCTGCTGGCGCGCCGTCTGGTGGAGCGCGGCGTCCGCTTCGTTCAGCTCTATCACCGCGGTTGGGACAATCACGGCACATCCAGTCACGACGATATCGTGAACCGGCTCCCCAGTCTCTGCCAGGAAACGGATCGGGCAGCGGCGGCGCTCATTAAGGATCTGAAGCAGCGCGGACTGCTCGACAGCACGATTGTCGTGTGGGGCGGCGAATTCGGCCGCACTCCGATGAACGAAGCTCGTAACAATTCCAAGTTTCTAGGCCGCGACCACCACCCGCGCGCCTTCTCGATTTGGATTGCCGGGGGCGGCTTCCGGCCGGGCATGTCGTTCGGTAAGACCGATGAGCTTGGCTACAACATCGCGGAAGACGCGATAGACGTACACGATTTGCACGCGACCATTCTGAATCAAATGGGGATCGATCACACGAAATTGACGTACCGCTTCCAGGGCCGCGATTTTCGGCTGACGGACGTCGCTGGAAATGTGGTAAGTAAGCTGGTCACATAGTTACTCTTCGCGCAGCGCGAGCATCGGGTCTATCCGGGAGGCTCGCAGGGCCGGAAGATAAGCGGCGAGCCCTGAGACCGCAAGCAACGTAAATACTGACAGGACCAGATTCCCCGGATCGTTCGGTGTGATCCCGTACAAGAGGCTGGCAATCAATTTCGAAGTGAAGATCACGGCGACGATACCGGCGGAAATGCCGATCGCGACTTGCGCCGCCGTTTCCTGGAGAACAAGCCAGACAACGTTACCGGAACGTGCTCCTAGAGCCATTCGGATGCCGATTTCGCCAGTCCTGCCGGTAACGAGATACGCCAGCACTCCATAGAGGCCGATGGAGGTCAGCAGTAGCGCGAGAACGGCGAAAAATATAGAGAGAGATGCCATCAGCCGTTCGCTCCCAAGGGAATCGTCCAACTGCCCGTCTAGCGTTTGCACCTTGCCGATGGGGACGGTGGGAGCGATTTGGCGCAAAGCAGCACGAAATTCGGGATAGACTGAGCGAATGCCGGGTCTGGTCTTCATGACGAAGGTTAAAGACGGGATCTCGTCAGATTTCTGAGTGTAGGGAAAATAAAGCGTGGGCGGATCGGGTTCACGCATGTTCAGATATTTCGTGTTAGCGGCGACGCCGACGATACGGATCAACTGTTTGTTAGCCACGACATGTTCGCCGACCGCGCTGCGTCCGGGAAAGAATTTCCGCGCGGCCAGCTGGTTGAGAATACCGACCTTTTCTGAAGTAGCTGTATCTGCAGAAGTGAACTGACGGCCGGCAATGATGGAAGTTTGCATGACGTCGAAAAAGCCGGGCGCGATCAAGTTCATGAAGGTGTCGCGCTGTTCCTCGGGAATGCCGCTCCCGCCGGGAACGTCGATGTAGGTGTCCCAACCACCATCGCTGAGGGGAGGAAACCACATGAGGCTGGCGCTCTGGACTCCGGGCAGATGAGCGCTCCGATCAAGCAGGCGTGTGTAGAGATTCAGGAGCGCAGGCCCACGCTGGGAAAGCTTGTCGGTATCGACGCCGATTAGAGCGACGCCCTTAGGGTTGAAACCCGGGTTGAGGGTGAGCAGGCGGAACAGACTACCAGCAAAGAGGCCGGCACCGGCGACCAGCAGAACGGAAAGTCCAGCCTGCGCGCCGAGAATGAGCCGTCCGGTTCCCATGCGCCCTTCGCGAAGGCGCAGATTGTGTGCGCGCTCTTTGAGCGAAGCGGCGATGCCGACGCGGGTCGCTCGAAACGCCGGCCCGAGGCCGAACAGCAAACCGCAAGCGGTAATCGTAAGGAGGGTGAACAGGATCACGCGCCAATCGGGATGGAGATCGAATTGAGCGGCTTCCCCTCCAAAAGAGTGGCGTTGACTGCTGGACGGAAAACCAGTTAAGAGTCGCACCGACCAGGAGGCGAAGAGTATTCCAGCGAGACCGCCGATCAGGGATAGAAGAAGGCTTTCGGTCAACAGTTGTCGAATGATACGGGCTCGGCCCGCGCCCATCGCTAAGCGGACTGCAATCTCGCGTTGTCGCGCGGAAGCACGCGCGAGCAACAGGTTCGCCATATTGGCGCAGGCGATGAGCAAAACGATGATAACGAGCGTCATCAGGATGGCTAGCGGATTACTGAACTGAATGCGAAGAAAGGTCCATCCTTTTTCACCGGGCGCCGTAAAAAACTGCCATTGCAGGAACTCTCTTTGGTCGGTAGCTTTCCAGTCTTTCGGCAGGGCGTCCTGCAGAATCCGCGGCGAAATGACTTTCAGCTCTGCATCGACCCGCTCTGGCGAAATACCCGATTTCAGACGACCCATAACGACCAGCCACCAGCAACTGCGGCTCGCGAGACAGGCCTGATCGGCTACCTTGCTGGTAAGCGGAACCCAGATCTGCGGATTCGTACCCACCTCCGCGCCGAAGAAGCCGGGCGGCATGACGCCGATAATGGTGAATCGAACTCCGTCGAGAGTGAGCGCGGCACCGATGGCGGACGGGTTCCGTTGGAAATGGCGCGACCAGAACTCGTCGCTGATGACGGCGACGGGTCCGTCTTTGCCGCCTTCGGGTTTATCATCGGCGGATGTAAACGCGCGGCCCCTGGCTGGAGGAACGCCTAATCCTGCAAAGTAATCTCCGCTGGCCAGCATTCCGGGGACATGGACCATTTCCCGTCCGGTATTCATCTGAAACTGGTGCCCCGACCAAGTGAAGACGGAGGAAAAGTTTTGGGTTTGCCGCTGTATTGCTTCAAAGATCGGATGGGTCAAATACGGACGCGGATGGCTCCGAGGGCTAGCGAGCACCGTAACGAGCCGATTGGGTTGGGGAACAGGCAACGGACGGATTAGAAGCGTATCGATCAGACTGAAGATGGCGGTGTTCGCTCCGATGCCTAAAGCCAGAGACACGATGGCGACAGTCGTGAACGCCGGGCTCTTGCGCAGCATTCGGGTGGCGTACCGCACGTCGCGGCCGAGATTTTCGATAACGCCGACTCGCCGCTTATCCCGGCATTCCTCTTTGTGCTGTTCCAGGCCTTGCATTGACCGCAGGGCCGCGTACCGCGCTTCCTCGGGGCTAATTCCTCTGGCGATTTCCTCTTCGATATGCTGCTCAAGGTGGTAGCGCAATTCGTCATCGAGCTCATGCTCGACTCGCCGACGCCGAAAAAGCGAGCGTAGACGCAAGGGAAGCGTATAGATCCAATGTTCGAACTTCATATCAGGCCTCGTCGAGCCGGACTACGGAAGAAATAGCGCTCGACAAGCGGTCCCAACTCGCAGCTTGCTTCTCGAGTTCCTTACGGCCCAGGCGGGTCAGCGAATAGAATTTGGCGCGCCGGTTATTCTCGGTCACCTTCCACTCCGCTTTGATCCAGCCTTCCTGCTCCAGCTTGTGCAGCGATGGATAGAGAGAACCATCGCTGACCTGAAGAACGTCGCCGGATATTTGCTTCAGCCGGAGAGAGATTGCCCAGCCATGGAGCGGCTCGAGCGCCACGATCTTCAGCAACAGCAGGTCCAACGTGCCTTGCACCAGATCAGAAGGCTTACTCATATCGGTTACCGAGCTTAGTATAGACCAAGCTTCTCTCGGTAAGCAAGGGGAGAATGCTGGGAGGTGGGACGTCCGCTCCCTGCGGTCACGGCTCTGAAGCAGCTTTAGGCGACCTTGTTGCGCTCGTCTTCCGCCACTTCGGCCCAGTAGGCGTCGAACAGATCGGGCTTCAGCTCAAGGGACCGCAGCTCGATTTGGTCAATTGAAAATTCGAACCCAAATTGGCCTAAGTCGAAGTCATCATTGTCTTTTTCTTTGACCGCCTCGATGTAGAGCCGGGCGGCTTTGCTCAATCGCGCCTTGGCCTCCTGCTTGTGCAGCTCCTTTAATTGCTTGAGGGCCTCGGTGTCCTTTTCGCGCTGGCGGCGGAGACGCGATTCCTGAATGCTGAGGTTGTTCAGATCCTTGCGGTACGTCAGGAAGATCTTGGCTTCGATGAGGTGTTTGCGAACGGCTTCGTCTTCTTTGGGGAACTCGGCGGCGAATTCCATGCGGCCCAGAGCGTAGATGCCCATTTCGAGAGCCGGGATGCGGAACAAGCGCCAGTCGGTGTCGGCCAGAGATTGAACGAGATTGCGTTCGTCATCTGAGGCGGGGTCCCAGCGCTTGAAGAAGTCAGCAACGTGAGCTTCGTAATAACCGGCATCGTCGCCGGGCAGCAGAACGGTGCGGCCGGTGAGTCCGGTTTTGACGGCATTCAAGGAAGATTTGGCTTTACCTGTATCGGATGTCGGTCCGGAGGAGAGCTGCGCGTTCTTCTGGTTCGCGGCGATCTGGGCGTCTGTGGCCATCGAAAAAGCTCCTAGAAATGAAAATGGCCCAGTCGCGAAACTCGCTAGAGTTCTCGACTGAGCCTGGGATAACAGTAGCACAGGTGCGCCAAATTTCCGGGGTCTGGAACGAGCTAAAAACAGAGGTTAAGTCGAATTGGGTGAGAGAGATAAAAAATCTTTTGCCGGGCTGTGACCGGGTTTCCTCGAAGGAGCTTTTGTCGATGCTAGTTCAGACCTCGCAAGGCAGTCATCGGGTCGGTACGCGCCGCGCGGTAGGCGGGAAGGAAGCCTGGAAATAGCGCAACAATCGCGAACAGACTGGTGATAGCGAAAAAGGTTACTGGATCCGTCGCGCGGACCCCGAACAGAAGCCCTGTCATCACTCGGCCAAGCGCCAATGCTCCGAAGATGCCACAGCCGCTACCGGCAAGTACCAAGTAGAGGCCTTCTTTTAAGACGAGCCCCAGAATGTCAGCGCTCCGGGCTCCGAGCGCCTGGCGAATTCCCATCTCTTGAGTGCGTTGCGCCACTGAATATGCAATGGCTCCGTACAGTCCGATCAAGGCAAGCAGCAGTGCGACTGCAGCAAACACCTGCAGCAGGACCACTGTTAATCGATGTTGTCCGAGTACCGCATCGAATCGAGCTTGCATAGGCATGACGTCAGCCAAAGGTTGATCGCGATCGACAGCCAATATCCGCATTCGAATTGCATTGACCAAGCGCGACGGATCGCCTTTCGTACGTACGGCCAGGTAGGCCATCTGCGGAGGATGCACTACAAACGGGACGTAGAACTCCTGTAGCGCCTCCATCGCCAAACCTCCCTCATGCACATTCGAAGTGACGCCGACGATCTCCAGAGCACCCGCGGATTTATCCGCGCTCTCAAAAATATGCAGTCCGACGGGATTGGGGCCGTTTGGAGGGCCAAAATCGGCGGGCGAAACTTTCATTGATGATCACTACCGGCGGCGCGTTCGGTGCGTTGTCCCGCGCCGTGAATTCGCGTCCCCGCTCGAGCGGGATGCTGAGTGTACGGAAGTAGCCGGACGTAACACTTTGCAGTTGCGCGGTAGGTAATTCATTTGGGTTTGTTGGCCGCCTCTCGATCTTGATGTCTGTCCAGAGCCACGGGGTAGTCGGGAGCGATAACACGGCAGTTGCGTTCTCTACGCCTCGCTCGGCCCGCACGCGTGTTATCACCTGGTCAAAGAAGGTGTTTCTCTTTTGAGCCGTGTCATAACGCTTCAGCGGTAGAGCGACCTTCATGGTCAAGAGATGATCCGTTCGAAATCCTGGATCAATTCTGTGTAAACGAGCCACGCTCTCCATCAGGAGCGCCGCACCGATTAATAAAATGATCGATAACGCCACTTGTCCCGTAACCAGCAAACGTCGAGCGTTTACGCCGAATCTGCCGCGGTGATGAGAGGCGGGCGCCGTGCCGGTTCCCGCAAGGCGGTCAAGAGATCCAGACGAGACATACGCAGCGATGGGAACAGTCCAAAGAAAATGCCGGCAGCGATGGAGAGTACCACCGTAAATGCCAGCACAACTATGTCAAGCCGCACCTCCCCGACTCCTGGAACCGACAGTGCCGCCACGCGCGTTGGGTTGGCAAATGCGGCGCTACGAGCAATGGCATTTGCGATCCAGTTCGCCTCCAAGATGCCAAGGAGCCCACCTGCCATTGACAAGATAAGGCTCTCCGTCAATAGTTGTCGGATCAACCTTCCCCGCCCCGCGCCAAGCCCAGCGCGCAGTGCAAACTCTCGCCTCCAGCCACGGGCAGGGGACTTTGAACTTATGATATTTTCCGGTGTACGGCTTTAGCTCGTTGACCTCGTTTGTGGCTCCAGTAGTCTCCTGCTTGGAGCTTTTTTCTTTTAGCGGGGCAGTTGTGGTGTATGGGGCCAGTAGAGCGGCGGCTTCCTGGATTTTTACCCCCGTGAGCGCCATTGTCAGGTCGAGCGGCCCTTTGCCCTTGGCGTGGCAAGAAAAGCAGTGGTAGACGCCGGAATCGGCGTAGTGGAAGCAATTGTTGTTGCTCTTTGACTCATGGACAGGGCAGTAGCCGGCCCACTCGTCACGGCTTCTCCTGAAGCGTTTAATATCTATCCCGAGCGCGTCCGCGAGGACGGGAAACGGGATGTTGCGGACACTTTCATATTGGTCTGGCACTTGTAACCTCCTTGTGAACTCACGGGAGGCGTGAGGGCGCAAGGGAACAAAAGAATATTGAGACAACTAGCCGCCCTGGTGCTAGCATATGTAACACGTGGTCGATTTCACGCCATACATCCCTGTTGTAACCGCACTAATCAGTCTTTCGGCGGCTTTTGTCTCCAACTGGGACAAGGTCAGGCCAACCCCTTTTAAAAAAACTCTATAAAATAAACCTCGTCCTTGGTAAGGACGCGCTTTTTCTAGTCCTCAAGCCACGGGCAGGGAAACGGGATGTTGCGTAGATCAGCGTAGCTGTCTGGCACTCTGATTTCCTCCTTCATCCGGCACTCCCCAGCCAGTCAAGGAACAAACAGGTCTAAAGTAATTCCTCCCCTACCACACAGCTGAAGTGAAACGTTTTCTTCTGCGAATTCCACTGAAACCGTGAAAGAAGAGAGCGGCAATCGACGAGGCACCAACGGCCATTCACCGATTGATCACACTTAATTAAAAAAAAGTATGTCCTTCAAAATCAGCGACTTCCATGCAGAATTGGCCCGACGGTTTGCTTTGCGGGCGAGGATGTAATTTGCATTGGGTGAGCATCGCAAAGGGCCAATACGGTCCTTGGGGAAGGAAAAGCGATATGGAAGGTGACGAAGAGAAATTAATTATGAGGCCGAAAAACTTAGAGTGCGTGGTATTCTCAGAGTACCTCCCCCGGAGCAGACGCCTTTTGTCTGTTTTATTACCTGTGCTCAGAAAGGAGCAGCCGGTGGGACCCCTTTTCAGCTTTAAAACCCCCAAAGGCACTGAAATCACTTTGGGAGCAATCGCGGGCATTCTGATAATAATCGGGATTCTTGCTTATCAGGGTCAGCTTGCAGAACTGCCCAAACTTCTCCCATTTTTCTCGAAATGGTGATGGTGCTGCGAGATGTCGAAGTCATCCACAAGCGAGCAGACCTGATTGGAAGTTTCATTTCTCGCCGGTAGGTCGGCAGCCGTTTAAGTATAAACTTTAATGCACACGCTGGATCAAGAATCTAGTGCGTGACTAGCTTTCCCGCCCGTGTAGAAACTAGTGTCATGCGCCCCATTTTGTCTAACTGTGACCGAAATTACGGCTGTTGCTAAGACACACAATTTCGGTGGACACTGATTGTGAAATGAAGCAGAAGACGCAGATGATACTTGCTATAGCGGCCCTCGGCCGCGTCGTTGTGGATCTTATTAGATTGCTGTTTGGTCATTAGCGGCTCAACTGTGCATACTAGAGCTAATTGTCTTAAATTACAGCTCTAGCTATACTTAATATATATGGAGTGTAATTTCTTGGAATACTTTGTCATCCGTGAACACTCACTCGGAAGGCGCATGCTTTTCACGCCGTCCGTTCTTTCCGTACTCAACGGATACATAGACCAGATGCGAGAAACAGCAAACCAACCAGTACCGGAAGCAAACCGTTGCGATGATATGACAGCCAGCCAGTAAAACCGTAGTCATGAAGTTGATTCTTGAGCATGTGATGATAATAGGCTTGCTTGGACATTAGAGTTCCCCTCCAATCGTTTCAACTTCCACTTCATCCTGATAATGGTCTTGCCTGGCCATCTCCATTTCTTCCGGCGTAAGTTGAGCGGCATAGTATCTCCGGCTCATCTCCACATCTTCCTCCAACATTTTAAATAGCTGATCTTTGATTTCTGACATATAACTTTCCCTTTCTTGTGACTTTATATTTAGGCTGTTCCTCAAGGTAGCCACGCGCCTCTAGGAATTTAATATCCTGACTAAACTGGGCATGAGTGCCGAAACCCACCACCATCCTCTGGCGCTATGGTAATCACGGACAGCCCGCAAGAGCCATAGTGGACGCCACTGGCGTAGGTGACGCCTTCGTGGAGCAGCTCCACCGCACCACCAACAGCCAAGGCACACCGCTCAGGATTGAAGGCTTTAAAATCGCCTCCAACCTCATCAAGCGGAACTTGGTCGAGAAGCTAGGCACTTACATTGAAAACTCCTACATTACTTTTCCCAACATTCCCGAATTGATTGACGAGCTGCAAACAAAGCCAACCGCGCCGAAAAGAAGTAAACATCGCGACGTTGCCGCCGATCCCAAGGCCAATCGTAAGAAGAGCAGCCAAAGCGAACGCCGGATTTTTTCGCATGGCTCGTAGAGAGTAGCGGAAATCCTGCCAAGTCGCCTGTAAAAATCCAAAGCCGTTCATCTCATAGATTTTTTCACGGATGTAAGCGGCGCGTAATTTCCGCACGCACACGGCAACGCCGTCCGTCTACAAGGCACCGTTAAAATGGATCGAATGCAGCTTCGTTGCAGTGTGCTGCTACTTCTCTTTTCCAGCGGGGCCGCGGCCCAATACTCGGCAAGTATTCCGCAGCTTGAGGCATCTGCCCGACGCGCGATGTCGGTCAGAGATGTCAACGCGGCACTTGATGCGTATCGGCAGCTCGCGCAACTTGTCCCAAGCTCCGCGGTTTACCAGGACCAGATCGGGTTTCTACTCGCTGCGAGCAACCGGGCCGGTGAGGCGGTCAGTCATTTTGAACGCGCGACGGCACTCGATCCCAAAATGGCGCAGGCGTGGTATCACCTGGGCGCTGCTTATCTGATGACTCGGCGGCCCGATCCAGGCATCCGCGCCTTGCAAAGAGCAGTTGCGCTCGCGCCGGATCAGGCAGACTACCGCTTTCGCCTGGGCTCCGCATACAACGAAGTCGGCCACTACGCTCAGGCTATTCCGGAACTGACGAAGGCGGCGAGGCAACTTCCGCGCAATGCCCCGGTTTGGGAGGCGCTCGGACAAGCCTGCCAGCAGCAGAAACATTGGATCGAAGCGCGAGAAGCCTACCAGCATGCGCTTGAGCTAGACCCGAAAAATAATGCCGTTCGCAACAGCTACGGATTGGTGTTAGTCAACGCGGGTAATACCAGCGGAGCCATAGCGCAGTTTCGACAAATCCTGGCGCAGGAACCCAATAACGTTCAAGTACAAGTAAATATCGGGTACGCGTATATCGGAGCGGCCGATTACAAGGAAGCAATCAAGCAACTCTCGGCGATCACGCGACTGCATCCGGATTCCGCCTCCGCTCACTACGATCTGGGTGTCGCTTACAAACAGAGCGACGATCTGGTCCATGCACAGGCTGAATTCCAGAAGACCACCGAATTGGATCCATCGTTGGCCGAAGCGTATTATCTGCTCGGGATGACGTGTATTGACGCGGGCAAAACGGACAAAGCGGTTCAGCAGTTCCGGGCCGCCGTTGCGCAGAGACCCAACTACGTCGAGGCATGGTTTGAGTTAGGAACGATCCTCAAAGAGCAAGGCGATATAGATGGCGCGATCGACGCTCTTCGCCACTCGGTTGCACTTGACGATACCGACGCTGGGGCTTTCAACACGCTTGGCTTACTGCTGCGACGTAAGGGCGATGCGGAAGGCGCAAAGCAAGCCTTCGCAAAGGCGGCCCAGCTTCGCGCGGCGGAGCAACAGCAGAAACAGAAAAAGCTGGAGCAGGGCGCGGCGCGCGCTCGAAGTGACGGATTGCGCTTCAGAAGAGATTGCCTGCAACCTGTGCTGCCGCCTTTTGAGCCCTATCGATCAGCATTTCCGGCTGCGCGGATTGCCTCTTGGTACTGGCGCGAATTATGAATACGCGATCTCGCACTCTACCGGCAAGCTGCTCGCTCGCTCTGCTCGATCTCGACATACGAAAGCTTCGTTCCCGATGCCTTTCACATCCGTTACAGGGCCTTTGCATTGTTCGCGGAGGCTGGCCAATTCGGGCATCGGATGCGCAACCGTCCTCACATCAATTCTGAGGATTTCAGTCAAGTCTTTTTCGACTTTGGTGAAGGTACAGACCCCGTCTTCCGCGTTCGACGAAGTGCGATCCACTTTCAAGGCAGCATCGCCGCCCAGAATCCCGCTCGCGGTCGCGGTGTTGATCCACGGGCAGACCTCTTCCGCCCCGCACAGCGCCGGACCGAAAACAAAATGCCGCGATCAGCAGAAGCCGCACATCACGCCTTCTTGGCGGGCGTCAACGGATCGGAGCTTAGAATCTTACCGCCCTCCTGGAGGACGTACAACCGATTTGGTTCCAGATCCTGAA
This sequence comes from uncultured Acidobacteriaceae bacterium, assembly GCA_963762495.1. GTDB lineage: Bacteria > Acidobacteriota > Terriglobia > Bryobacterales > Bryobacteraceae > Bog-105. Next base: position 558,380 of record CAVXKZ010000021.1, on the reverse strand, counting down.
AGTGATCCACTTGTCCGCTTAACCAACGAACTTCCACCGAGTCGACTTTTTCTGCCTGGTCGAGACCGAAGTGCATCCGCAGGTCATTTTGCGAGAAATAGCTGCCCCCGCTTCGCAATTCATCGATCTGGGTCAATGGCTTTGCCGCATCGGGTTTCATTTTGGCGATCACGTCACGCGACTGCCGATGCCGGTTCGGTTTGACTTGACTCCGGCCAGCTTGATCTTGATCCATTTCCGGTTGAGAGTGGAATCGCAGCGCAACAACTGCGGAACCGCATTGACACAATTGACCGCGACGTCGATGTCGCCGTCGTTATCGTAGTCACCGAATGCGCAACCTCGCGCCGGAGCATTCTCCATGATCCCCGGACCGCCCTGTTCGGTTACTTCTTCGAAACGGCCATTCTGCAAATTACGATACAGATATTTGTGCTCGGCGTATTTCAAGTCAGCCTTGGAGCGGTCGACCTCGGGATAAACGTGTCCGTTGGACATCAAGATATCGAGCCATCCATCGTTATCCATATCGAAGAAGCCGACACCCCAGCCCAGCAGCCGCGTGTTCACGCCGAGGCCGCTGGGATAGGTCCGGTCTTCAAATGAGCCGTCTCCCAGATTCGTGTACAACGAATCCGTATCGCCGGCGAAATTTGTTTTCACTACATCCAAATTGCCGTCGCGATTATAGTCGCCGATGCTCACGCCCATGCCGGCCTGCGGTTTACCTTCCGGAGACAATGCCGCACCCGACTCTATGGCGATATCCTTGAAGGTTCCGTCCTTTTGATTTTGATAGAGCGTCGCGGTGCTTGAATCGTTGGCGACGTAAATATCCGGCCAACCGTCGTTGTCCAGATCGGACGCGGCCACGCTCAAGCCATAAGTGCCGGCCGTGTTCCAGATGCCCGCGCGTTCGCTCACATCGGCGAAGGTTCCATCTCCGTTGTTGTGATAGAGGATGTTCTTTCCGCCCTTCAGTCCTGGCGGCCCGCAGGCCACTAGCAGTCCCTTATACGTACAAGGACCGGCCTCCGGCGGAGGCGCTGTTTTCAGATCGAAATCGACATAGTTGGCAACGAACAGATCGAGATGTCCATCCTTGTCGTAATCGACGAATGTACATCCCGTATTCCAGCGCGTTTTCGGACCCGGCTGATTCAGCCCGGCCGCCTTCGGTCACGTCCGTAAACGTGCCATTTCCGTTATTGCGGTAGAGTGCGTTTTGACCGTAATAGGTTACGAACAGATCGTCATGGCCATCGTTGTTGTAATCGCCAACGCAACACGCTTGGCCCCATCCTGTTCGATGCTCAAGTCCGGAACCCTTCGTCACATCGGTAAATGTGCCGTCACGATTGTTCTTGAAGAGATGGCATCGGGGCTCCTGTCCCGCGGGGAAACCTTCCAGCCTCCATCCATTCACCAAGAAAACATCTAGCCAGCCATCGTTGTCGTAATCGTAAAAAGCCAACCCGCAGCCGGTGGTTTCCAGCAGATATTTGTTCTTATGTTCACCGCCGTAGATCGTCTTAACAGCCAGACCGGCCTCTTTCACGACATCGACGAAGGAAAGGCCGAGCGGAGTGCCCTCAATGGGAGATTTCGGCCCCTTCGGCGGCGGCGCGGCTTTGGCGTTATAAGTTCGTTCGATCGGACCAGGCAACTGCTGCGCGCGGACTTGCGGCCATGGCCAACACGTCCGCGAACGGCAGAACGAGCGCCGACCTGCTCAATGAGCGAATAAAATGACGTCGATTGCGATTCAACTACAAGACTCCAAAGCATATGCGGGGGGCTCCGTCACGGTCGCGGTTCTGTATGCACGTGCCAGGGCACGCTCTCGATTGAAATCTCCGGATGCTTTCGCAAATAATCGAGAGAATACGTGGGCGCCCCAGGATCCACTTGTTTGGTTGCAAAAAGCGCGGCCTGCTGAGCGGCTTCCGGTCTTCATTCCCAGCCGCCGGTAAATCACAGCCAGATTGTAGTGGGCGGTAAGATCGTCGGGATCAATCGCCTGGAGCGCCTCAAACTGTTCTCGCGCATCCGGATATCGATGTTGCTGGTAGTAAGAAATGCCCAGCTCACGCCGCGCATCGCGCGATTGCGGATACTGCCGCACAACATTTTGCAAATCGGCAATTTCCGCGCCGCAATTCCCGTCCCGCCGCTCGACCAGAGCCAGGTAATAAAGCGCGCGCGCATCATTGGGGCTTAGGCTGATCGCCTTTTCCAGACTGGCTCGGGCGCGTGGCGTACTTCTCCCATTCGATGTAGGTCAATCCGACGTTGATCCAACCGTCGGCATAATCGGGCCGCAGCGTGGTGACTTCGTGAAATGCGTTCAGAGCTTCGGCATACTGCAACTCGTCCAAATAGCCAATCCCGACGTTGTTCCATCGCATCCAGTCCGGATTATCCTGCTGATCGCGCGGCCATTGAAGATTTTTGCCGAGTTGGAGAACACGGGTTCTGGATGCAAGCTCTACGATCGGATATGCCGGATGGTCAGGGCCGAAAACATTGTTGATATAGCTTTGCCGGAAGTGACGATAGTTCACTTTGGCGGTGACCGTTAACGGCCCTTTCGCATCCGCGGGAATATGAAATTCGATAGCGCACGAGCGCGGAGCGGCCGGACTGAATGGTGTTGTCATAAGCGAGCGAGTGAATGGTCCAGACCTTGTGATTGTCGACGAACTCTCCGTCAATGTTCACCGGCCGATTTGTGAAGCTATGCGCCCGCGGATCGAGGCTGCCATCGGCATTCAGAAAGCCGCTATGGTAAATCTTCTTGCCGGCAGCGTCCGTAACCTGGAACTCAACCCACGCTTCGTATAAGTCGCGCACTTCGGGCACGAGCGAATGACCGATATTCTTGTTCTGGATGACCACCATCATCTGCACGGTTTGATTTCCAGCGAGCTTAAACGCTTGAGAGCCGAGTGGAGCTATCGTGTTATCCGAACCCTGGGTTTTCAAACCGAACAGATCAATATTCAAGTACATGCCTGACTTCAGGAATTCGATCGTCTTCTGTAACTGCTCGTCGTAACCGTAATAAAACGGCACGCCGGTATTTCCGGCCGGCCAACGATGTAATGCCAGCGTGCCTTTCTTAGCGCCATATTCGTCTTTCGTCGCGGGAACGCGCATCATGTGGCAGCCCTGGCACGTTCTGAGATCGGCTTGATAGAAGGTAAGCGGATTGCGCTTCGAGAATTTTGAATTCTGCCACTCATCGTAGGTAGTAAATGCCCGAATAAACTTGTAGTCGTTCAGCGCATACGGCAAATTCGCTTTGTGGCAGGCTGCGCAGAACTCCGATTGGTGATAGATGTCTTGCATAACAGCCTTCGAATGCCGCTCCGGATGCGCCATGATCTCGGAATCGGGTACGACTCCCGGAATTCGCTTCCCGTTCCCATCCACCATCACCGCGGGCACTCCCATGACATAACTGCCGTTTCCGACAGGTGGCTGCAGCTTTTGAATGGAATGGCACGTCATACATGTCAATCCGTCCGAATCGAAGCTGCGGTCCACGTGCGAGTCTTTGCTTAGCGCGCCGGAAACGACTCCGATGGGATTGTGGCAACTGTCACAATGCCGCGTAAACTCGATTCCTTTGGTGCGCGCCAAAATATTCACGCTGGTTCGATAGAAAGGCTCCCGGAACGAATTCGCGTGCAGACTCTGGCGCCACTGATCGTACGCCTGTTGGTGACAATGGGAACAATAGGACGCGGACGGGAAAGCCCCAGGCGGAATCAACTCGTTTGTTTCGGTTTCAGCATCGCCGGGCGAGGAGAGCGTCCGTTCGCCAGTGTTTATTGCGTAAGGGTTGTGACTGGAGTTTGGATAAGACTGAGCGTGGAGACAGTACGCCGAAGCGCACACGGTGGCGAACACGATGATCGCCGAGGCTTTACCTCGCCTGTTTCCCTGCCGCACCAATTTCACTCGATTATGATGATTGTCTCACTTCCCGCGTAACCGCGGTCCGAAGCTTATGAGAAACGCTGGAGCCGGCAGAGGGACTTGAACCCCCGACCCGCAGTTTACAAAACTGCCGCTCTGCCAACTGAGCTATGCCGGCTTGCTTGTCATTTTACAATGACTGGACGCGTTCACGATTTTTCAGCGGAGCCCGCCGCGCTGCCGCTGAATCAACTGTTTACAAAGACTTTACACATTCTGCACAGATCTAGCATGAATCCAGTGCAAAACAAGAGTGTGGCACGCGGTTCGCCACGACAAAGTAGGAGGAGAAAATATATGAGAAGAGCAGGTTTAGCTACTCTGACGATCTTTATCGCAGGGGTAACCGTCGCTTCTGGCGGCAGCCTGAATTCTTACGATCAAACTAATTTGACGTCCGACCTGGCTGGCGTCGCGGCAAATCAGGACGTGCAATTGGTGAATCCGTGGGGCATAGTGGCTGGTCCCAGCACCCCCTTCTGGGTATCAGACAACGGGACCGGGCTCTCGACGCTGTATAACGGATCCGGCACTAAGCTTGGCCTTGTTGTTACTGTTCCTGGACCCGGCGGCGCTACAGGCGACCCGACCGGAATCGTGTTCAATTCAACCCCCGGCAACTTTGGCGGATCGCACTTCATCTTCGCAACAGAATCCGGAACTATAGACAGCTGGGCGGGCGGAAGCAGCGCCAGCATCGCAACAAGCGGCGCGGCAGGATCGGTGTACAAGGGTTTGGCGATCGGGAATAACGACTTGTACGCAGCGAACTTCGGCTTAGGGCGCATCGATGTCTTTGACGCTGGTTTCGGGCCCACTTCGGTGACCGGAAACTTCTCCGACCCAAGCCTGCCCAGCGGCTACGCACCATTCAATATTCAGGCAATCGGTAACGTGCTATATGTCACCTTCGCCAAGACGAGTGGTGGAAAAGATCAGGTAGATGGACCCGGTCTCGGCTTCGTGGATGCCTTCGATATGAACGGCACCTTGATCAAGCGCATCGGCACGCAAGGAGCACTCGATGCTCCTTGGGGGATCGCGTTAGCACCCTCGCAATTCGGCGCCTTTTCCAATGACCTACTGGTCGGCAACTTCGGAAACGGCCAAATCAGTGCGTTTGACCCCAACACTGCAACATTTTTGGGAACGCTGCATGATTCGATGGGAAACCCCATTACGATCGAAGGGCTATGGGGTCTACGCTTCGGAAATGGATCGGGCGGTCAAAATCTCGACTCGCTCTATTTCACGGCCGGAATCCCTGGGCCGGGTATGGTCGAAGATCACGGCCTGTTCGGTGCGATAAGTGCCAGTACTCCCGAACCCAGCGCCTTGCCGTTGACGATAGTCGGCCTCTGTTGCGTGGTCGGATTGGCCATGAGCCGGTCCAGGCGCAAGCGCGCGTAAGCCAGCCATCGAACACTTTGGTCAGTAGACCTCCTCCGAAGGGCACACATTCCCACGTCTGGGCCCTTTTTTTTCGTGCTACCAATAACCGCACAACACGTTTCTTGATCCATCTGTCTCAATCCATCTGCAAAGATACGTGTTTGTTAATTCATCCTTCGCTTGAACCCCCGACCCGCAGCTTACAAAACTGCCGCTCTGCCAACTGAGCTATGCCGGCTTGCTTGTCATTTTACAATGACTGGACGCGTTCACGGTTCTCGAGGCCCTCGCTCGAAGCACGCATGGATCTACCGAAGCGCAAGCGGAAGCAAGCGCCGGGTCCGGATCTTTCGACCACCTCTAAGTCTCCGCCCAAATCAAGCATGGCTTGCCTGGATAAGGTAAGCCCGAGCCCAAGTCCGGAACGCTTCGCGCTGACGAAGGGACGGAAGATATGGCTTCTGATTTCGTTCGGGATACCCGGCCCGGTGTCTTCCACAAACACACTGAATGTCTCGTTTTCGCTTACCGTGTAGACGGCAATGTCTCCGCCGTCTGGCATTGCTTCGGCGGCATTTGAAAACAAATTTGCAAACACTCGCTCGAGACGGCTCCGATTCGTGAACACTTCAGCCCACTCATCCACCGCGATACGGACGCGAAGCCCGCTAGCCGCATCTTGAATCGGCTCCGCGGCGGACGCAATGACATCCTGCAGATTACAGTTTTCAAGGTTGCCTATCTCGCCGCGCGACACGTTCAGAAGATCTCTAAGCAATCCTTGAAGCCGCTGGGACGCGCGATAGATATTTGAGGCAATCCGCCGAGTCTGATCTGGCGGTAGATGTCCATCGACAAGCATCTCCGCTCCTCCATAGATCGCGGCCAACGGATTGCGGAGGTCATGAACAAGCGAACTAGCCAACCGCCCAATCGTATGAATCTGCTCTTGTCTGACCAATTCGGCTTGCGTTTCCTGAATTGAATCGCACATGGTGTTGAATGTTGCCGCGAGCCTTGACAACTCATCCGCACCGGTCACAGGAACACGATAGGCATAGTTACCCGCAGCGATTTGGCTGGCGGCCTGGTCAAGAATTTTCACTGGCTCCAGCAATCGCCGCGTCATATACAAGCTAACGAGAAGAGCTGTGATGACGGTCAAGAGCCACGCTAGCCCGAGACTTCGGCTAAGCTCGCTGATGGATGCGGCTACATTTCCGTAGGATCGAAGGACACTCAATTTCGCGATCGGCCTACCCGTAACATCGTTCAGATCCTGCCGAAATATGACGAATCTGTCCTTCTGAATCGAAGCCTCGCCAGTCCCCGTCAAGTGAGAGCTCATCTCGCGTGTGGTTTTGGCGTCGAGCGTGGAGGCGAAGACGCGCGCGCCATTGAGAAATGCGAACTCACTGCCTGGAGCGAGCGCCTTCAACTCTCCTACAACCCGATCGTCTATCCGGAACCCGGCGCAGAGTACGTTCAGCAGGAGAGGTCCGCCCGTACTTTGCACGTAAACGGGAGTGAGAACGATGTAGAACAATTTCGATCCCTCGCTTAAATAACCCGCGAGCTGCCGGGGGAAGCGCGGCAGAACGGCGCGAAGAGGAATCGCAGATACGGGTAGATCTTGACTGCTCGTTCCTAAAGAAGAAATCAGGCGGCCTTCAGGATCGAGGACTAGAAACACGGCAGACTCTTCCGACACTCGCGACCAGAGCTCTTCGGCCGAGTCACGAATCGTCTTCGGATCGCGCGTCAGGAACGCCGCTCGTACATCCGACATGCCGCTCATCAGTGCCGTTGTCGCCGAAAGCACTTGAGTTCGGGACTTCCATAACGCTTGGTAGACCCGTATACTGGCGCGAACCTCAGCTCTTACGCTTGCGTCAGCGGCAGACAGCGCATATTGCTGGAATGCCCAACCGGCAGCCGCAAAAAGAATACTAATCGTAATGGACGAGGCGAGGAAAACCCGCCATCGAAGCGACATCCTGCCGATTAGATTACTCATCCGGGGGGGCCTGATAGGGCTCGGATTCCGCATTGGCCGGATAGTCCAGTCCGAACTTGTTTTTATGCGGCGTGCGCACATAATCCCGTTCGGACAGATGTATGGCGGGAACAGAAACCAGCGGGGAGGCTACCGCCAAGGCGAACGGCTTCGAATCGCCGGCCGTTTCGCGTTCGTCAAACACGTGCAACTCGTAGTGGCCTAGGGCAACATTGGCGATTTCGTATTCTCCGTCACGCCCTATCTTCGCGAAATACGGCGTGTCCAGGACTAGGATGACCGCAGACATGGACGGATGTATATTGCAAAATACCCGCACGATTCCCGGCCGGTGGAAACGGACAGAACGGCTGCTCCCCGGCGGATACAAGCCTACATCGAAGAGCTGTCCATCGAAAGCGGAAAAGGCATTGTGGAAGATTGGGTCCGCGTTGGGGAAATCCACGGTGCTACCAACCGTAATCGCGAGGACGTGCGGTGAAAACGTTTTGTCTTTCTGAAGAAGGGTTACATGTTCGGCGGGAAGCGCGGGCGGGGCATCGGAATCCAGAGGTTCCAACCAAACCACGATTTCCGAGGAACTCTGCGATCGAGCGGGCTCCCGGCCAGAACTTCCCTCGAGTTCTACCTTACCGCTGACGTTCGCCGCGACTGCGCGTCCGCCAAAAGTGGCCGCGAGGCAGCACAGGCTAAAACAGATAAGCGATCGTCGCATCATAACGATTAGCCAACAGGGGCTGTGACATGAGAAACTCCAGGCGATCTCGTGACGCCTCAAGCCCTAGTACGACATTCGGTGCAATACGGTACAGTACGTTACCCGCATAGTTGAATGTCCTCGCAATCTCGTACTCATTCAGATCGTGCCGATTGTTGACTTGACGGCCAGCGTAAACGTCAAATGTAAGTCTGCTGGTGACCGGAAACGCAGCCTGCATCCATCCCGCCGCGCCACGAATTGGAACCACCATTTCTTCATACACAGTCACACCGGGCGGTTCACCTCCCAGATTCGCGAAGTTCTCGCCGCGAAAGAATGCGCCGGTAAGTTCCACTCTTGAAAAAGGCTTATAGCGGAAGTCTACACTCACGACGCGGGAGGGCGTCGACTGTTCGAGAAAATGGGTCGAACTGCGGTGGAATCCCACCCCAACGGAGAACCGCGATTGCTCCGTGGGCTTGTCGGACAGCTCCGCTCTGGCCTGCAGCGCGGGACGAGGCTCCGGAGAAATGGTGTTTGGCATATAAGGAACCGCGTAACTCTCATCCGTCTCAAAGACACTGCCCTGTAGGGTCAATCGCAGATTCGATCCGATCGGGATCCGTTCTTCATAGGTCACTTGGGGACGCCACAGCCAAAGATTGCCCGCGCCTGCAAGAGGCGGGATTCCCACACGCGCGAACGAATCGGGCTCGAACGGGGCAAGAATCGACCGGTCCTGCCCCACCTTAACGCTTCGAGCACCCCAATCGAAAACTAGGATTCCCCGCCTTATGCGCATAACATCAGCAGCATTCGCCTGAGCGAAGAAATCAGTTAGCAGTGATCCGTATATCTTGCCGCCGCCTGGCAGCTGCGGGCCATGGAAATCGAAGCCGATGATCGACTGGCGAAGAGTCGCGCCGTCAGGAGAGGCCGTTCCATACGGCCCGGAACTCTGAGCGGTGTATCCCGTTTGGCCTGTCGTGGCGAACGCGTCGAAGAGAAACATACCGGTGAGCGACAGTGGAAATCGCTGGGAAGACTGGACCTTCGTCTGCTCCTGGTCCTTGACCTCCTGCGCCGTAACGTTCACTTTTTCTCCAAGCTGTTCAGTTTCGCTCGCGGTGTTCGCTTGCGCGGCTTTCACCGCTTTCCGCAACTCCTGAACCTCTGTAAGAAGCGCCTGATTTTGGCGCTCCAAAGTGTCCAGCCGGTTAAGAATCTGCTGCAGAGCGTCAGGTGACATCTGTTGCGCTGAAGCCAACGGAACTGACAAAATTAATCCGCCGAGAAGCAATCTACCGAAGTAGTTCATCCAGTACACGACACACCTCCCTAACAGAGAACGGCTTCCGGAATATAGCGTTTGGAGTGCAGGATGACTTTATAAGCTCCGCCCGCTCCTCGCCGGTGATCATGATGACAGGGATGTTGCGGTACCGTGCGAGACCTCGCACCTCTTTTATAAGTTGGTGACCGTCGAAGTGGGGAAGGTTGAAATCTGTAACGATCGCCGCTATGTCGGAATCGGGAGAGCTGAGCAGCCGTAAGGCGGCTTTGGGGTCGTGCGTAATCACGGCCGCAACGTCCGGCATGTTCTCAAACGCAACCGCTAATGACGACGCGAGGCTTTCTGTATCTTCGACAATAACCACAACCTTCGCCATCGCGGCCTCTAGGGTAAGAAGCGATATCCCACCCCGTGCACGGTAACGAAATGTGTTGGTGCTGTGGGATCCTCCTCGAACTTTTGTCGCAGCCTCACTACATGAGCATCAACGGTTCGTGTGTTCGGATAATACTCGTAACCCCAGACGGAATTCAAGATCAGGTCGCGGGTTAGGACGCGGTCCGCGTTCTGAAGGAAAAAGAGCAGCAAATTGTATTCGGCCGGCGTAACTTTCACCTCTTTGCTGCTGCGCTTTACGGTACGCCGCTCCACGTCCACTTCCACCTCCCCAAAGCGCGCGATGCGCCCGCCATCGTCGCTGCTACGCCTCAGAACCGCTCGTATTCGCGCCAACAGCTCGCGGGTGCCAAACGGTTTGACAACGTAATCATCCGCGCCAATTTCCAAAAGCAATACCTTGTCGACCTCATCTTCGATCGCACTGAGAACAATAATTGGCGTCGTGATCCGGTTGGCTCGCAACTGCTTGCAGACTTCGATCCCGCTCATCCCCGGCAATCTCAGATCGACAAGCATCAAGCTGGGTTTCATGGAAAACGCTTTCTCTAAAGCAGCTTGCCCGTCGACGGCTTGGAGCGGAACGAAACGCTCTCGTTCCAACAGAATGCTCACGGTTTCACGGAGCTCCGGATCGTCATCTACGATAAGAATTTTCTGCATTCAGACTCAGTAATGGCGTTAACTATTGTGGCTTTTCCGCGACTCGGAAGTCTGCTCCCAATCGTCTATTTACAAACTTTTTACAACGCCACCCAAACCGTGCCGCCATCCGCAATCCTTTACAAGATATTCACACATTTTCAGCCGTGTGGCACGGCCGCGCAACTCGCGCTCGAGCCATCTGCAAAGATACGTCTTTGGTATGAATGCATCCCTTGCAGGCTTTCAGATCGTTTCTCTCTCCTGACAATCCGGTTGGCTTTGGCCCGAGTGACTTTGCCGAGCTGGCGCTTCTCGCGGTGCTTGTGGCGCTAGCCCAGTTGCGAGCCACGATTAGAGCGCTTGATTCGAGAAATTGCGGGGCGAAAGCTACTGAGCGTTGCCCTGATTGCTGCTTTGCCCGTCGTCCTTCGGATAGCGCTGCTTCGCCCATAATCCTGTTCCTTCGCCAGCCATCTACGACGAATTCAGCCATCTTCTGGTGGCCGATACTCTGCGGCACTTTCGACTTGCAAATCCACCGCATCCCCTCCACCAGTTCTTCGAAACGTTCTTTGTCCTGCAGCAGCCGACGTACAGTTCCATTTACCCTCTGGGGCAAGGCATGGCCCTCGCGCTGGGTTGGGTGCTGTTTGGCTTGCCTTGGGCTGGAGTGGTGTTATCAATCGCTGCATTCTGCGGCCTCTGTTACTGGATGTTGCGCGGGTGGATGCGTCCTCCTTGGGCTCTAATAGGGGCCGTGCTGGCCGTTATCGAATTCGGCCCGCTGAATGAGTGGATGAACAGCTACTGGGGGGGCGCAGTTTCCGCAATCGCAGGCTGCCTCGTCTTTGGAGCGTTGCCGCGATTGCTGGCGGAATGGCGGCGGCGGGACGCACTGCTTTTGGGCGCCGGGCTCGGCCTCCAACTGCTGAACCGTCCGTATGAATCCATTTTTTTGGTTTTGAGTGTTGTGCTTGTTCTTTGCCCTGATGCTCCGTCAAAGGCCGGCATGGACACGATTCTTGCGAGCTATGCCGGTCATCATGCTCGCGGTGTCGCCGGCGATAGCCCTGACGCTGCTTCAAAACAAACAAGTCACGGGCAAATGGACAACTCTTCCGTATGCATTGAGCCAGTACCAATACGGCGTACCGATGAGCCTCACCATTCAGCCCAATCCCGTTCCGCACCTGCCGCTGACCCGCCAGCAAGAGCTCGAATACAAGTCGCAGCGATCTTTTCACGGTGAGGGAGCGGATACTGCAGCAAAATTTTTTTCACGCCTCGAGTATCGCGTGCGATTCTACCGGTTCTTCTTCCTCCCTCCCTTGTATCTCGCCTTGCTGGTCTTCTTGGTTATCGTTCGAGAATCACGTCTCGTTTGGGTTGTTTTGACGCTTGTTCTTTTTGCTCTGGGCGCGAATCTCTTTCCGTATTTTTATCCCCGCTACATAGCGGCCGTGACATGCCTTTTTGTCCTGGCGAGCGCCTTGGGCCTTGAACGGCTGTCGACACTTCGCGTGAGAAGTTGGCCGGCCGGCCGTCACGCCACTGCGCTCATTCTCTTTCTGTGCCTGGCAAGCTTCTCGCTGTGGTATTTGATGCATCTATTTGCGCCGAATGATTTGGCGCTGGCTCGCTACGAGACGTGGGACTCCATTAACAATGCAAATGCGGAGCGCCGGATTGCAGTTAATTGGCAACTCGCAAGAGCTCCCGGGCGGCAGCTTGTGTTTGTGCGTTATTGGCCGAACCATATCTTTCAAAATGAGTGGGTATACAACGCCGCGGACATCGATCATGCGCGCGTTGTTTGGGCGCGGGATCTTGGACCGGAGCTCGACCAGGCGCTGCGCCGCTACTATCCCGACCGAACGGCCTGGCTGTTGGAACCAGACGCGAATCCGCCGAGATTGACTCCCTATCAGACCGAGAACACTCAACGCCCACAGTTCCTGGACGTGAAATAGCGAGACGGGCCGCTGATGTACTTCTTCCATTTTTTCCGCTCGCTTCTGCCTCTTCGGAATCCGATCGGCTTCGGAGCAAGTGACTTCATTCTCCTCGCCATCGCCGCTCTGTTCGTATTGATCTTTTTTCTATGGCCAGCAATAAAGCCGATGGCCCAAAAACTCGCGGTAAGGACCGGCTGGTGCATGCTGTGTTTGGCTGCTTTGCCCATCGTCCTGAGACTTGCGCTGCTTCATTCTTGCCCTGTGCCCGTACCCAGCGGGTCTGACGATTTCAGCTACATACTGCTCGCGGACACGCTCGCTCACTTCCGCCTCGCAAATCCAACGCACCCGCTGCATCAGTTCTTTGAAACGATTTTCGTACTGCAGCAGCCGACCTACAGCTCGATGTACCCGCTGGGACAGGGATTGGCCCTCGCGTTAGGCTGGCTTCTGCTCGGCTCACCGTGGGCCGGAGTGCTTGTGTCGGTTGCGGCCTTCTGCGCACTTTGCTATTGGATGCTTCGGGCCTGGACTGCGCCTGAATTGGCACTTCTGGGCGGCGTTCTCGCGGTGATTGAGTTTGGACCTCTGAGTTATTGGATGAACAGCTACTGGGGCGGGGCGGTTTCAGCTACCGCGGGGTGTTTGGTGTTTGGGGCGCTTCCTCGCCTGCAACGGAGCGGTCGCGCGCGCCACGCACTTTTGCTCGGGCTCGGCCTGTCGCTTCAGTTGCTAACGCGTCCTTTCGAATCCACTCTCCTGCTATTGAGCATCGCTCTCTATCTCGCAATTGTTGTAAGGGAACGCGCGGAGTGGCGAAGGCTCGCGGCAGCGCTGCCGATTACGGTGCTTTCGGTGATCCCGGCTATTGCATTAACGTTCTTACAAGACAAGGCTGTCACAGGCGACTGGACCACTCTTCCCTACGCTCTTAATAGGTATGAATACGGCATTCCGGCAACCTTCACGTTTCAAGCGAATCCGATACCCCATCGGCCCCTAACGGCAGACCAGGAACTCGACTACCGCGCGGAGAGCCTCATTCACGGGGCGGGAACCGATTCGCCGGCACGGTTTGCCGGCCGCCTTGCCTATCGGGTGCGCTTTTATCGATTCTTTTTCCTGGCGCCGCTCTATATTGCATTGTTCGCTTTCGTTGCCGCCATCGGGAACCGGCGATTTGCCTGGGTTGCCGTCGCTCTCGTAAGTTTTGGTGTGGGAACCAATTTCTTTCCCTATTTTTATCCCCATTACATTGCCGCCGTGTCCTGTTTATGCGTGCTGGTTGCGCTCGTGGGTCTTGAGCAGCTGAGTAAGTGGAATCTCGGCCGCTGGCTGAACGGCCAGACCGTTGTTCACGTCATCGTGCTGCTGTGCGCCGCTCATTTCGGCTTCTGGTATTGCGTGCATCTGCTCGGCAACGATGAAATCGCCATGGCGATGGGCAAGTATGAAACTTGGGACTTCATCAACTATGGCGATCCGGAAGGGCGGATCTCGATCAATCAGGAGCTGGCGCGTTTGCAAGGCAAGCAACTCGTATTCGTTCGATATGGTCCGCGCCACATGTTTCACAACTGGATCCACAATGCGGCGGATATCGATGCTTCGCGAATCGTCTGGGCTCGGGACCTTGGAACGGCGGAAAATGAAAAGCTGCGACACTTTTATCCCGGCCGGACGGTGTGGCTCATTGAACCCGATGCTTGGCCGCCTCAACTATGGCCCTATCATGCCGAAGAACGCTGACCCAGCAGGCGCAGCAGCCATGCTGCGCGCCATGGAAGATGCGAGCCGGTTCAATCGATGGATGGCCGACACCATTTCTCCATTTCTGGGAGATGACGTGCTGGAGATTGGCGCCGGTATAGGCAATCTGACCAAATTGCTTTGCCCCGGCCGCAAGCGTTACGTGGTCAGCGATATCGATAGGGGCTATCTGGGTCATCTCCGATCGCAGTTGCGAAGCCTCCCAAATGTCACGACGGCGCTCTGCGACTTACGAAACGGCGCGGATTTTGAGCCGTTTCTCGCCTCCATGGACACGCTTATTTGCCTCAACGTGCTCGAACATATCGAAGACGATAGGACCGGATTGCGCAATATTCATGCATCGCTGAAACCGGGCGGGCGCGCCGTTGTGCTTGTCCCGCAAGGCGCGGCGGCGTTCGGAACGATTGACGAAGTGCTCGGGCATTGCCGGCGGTACTCGCGAGCCGAACTCGAACAGAAGATGAAGGCAGCGGGCTTCCACATCGAACGCATGCTGAAATTCAATCGCGTCACGTATCCTGGCTGGATTTTGAATGGAAGAATTCTACGCCGGCGAACCCTGAGCCGTGTCCAATTGCATAGCTTCGATTTGCTCGTTCCGCTTTGGAAGCGTATCGATCCATTCCTACCCTGGCCTCCAACGTCTTTGATCGCGGTAGGGCGAAAAGTGCAGAACGGGTTCGCGCCTTCGCTCATCTAAAGGACGAGACATGGCGCGAGATCCAAAGACATCGGCAGCACCGTGGGTTCCTGAAGCGCACAAACTTCCTCTGCTACGAGAAGCGGCGTCCTCATGCGAAGGATGCGACTTATACCAACATGCGACTCAGGTCGTCTTCGGCGAGGGGCCGCCTGACGCGAGAGTAGTCATGGTCGGCGAACAGCCTGGTGATGAAGAAGACCGGAAGGGGCATCCTTTTGTTGGCCCGTCCGGGCGATTGTTAAGCAAAGCGATGCACGAGGCCGGTTTAGATCGCGAGAAGGTTTATGTGACAAACGCAGTGAAGCATTTCAAGTTTCTGGAACGCGGCAAGCGGCGGATTCACGCGAAACCGAGCGGTATTGAGATCTCGGCGTGCAAGCCGTGGCTCGAAGCTGAATTGGACGCCATTGAGCCGGACCTGATCGTTTGCCTCGGCGCTACCGCGGCGCAATCATTGATCGGGCGCGCGTTTCGTATTACGGCTCAACGTGGGACCTTCTTTCCGCATCCCTGGGCAAAGCAGATTTTCGCAACGGTACACCCCTCGGCAATTCTCCGGGCACCTGAACGTTACCAAGAAGAATACCAGCGGTTCGTAGAAGACCTGCAACTGGTTACGGCGCACCTGAAAGAGCTTGCGGGCTAATTACTTCAGTTCAGTCCCGCTTTCCATCGCTCAATAAGCAACAGCTGCTTTTCCACTTGCTCGCGCTCAGGAGCATTGGGTTCCAAGCGTAGATAAGTCTCCAGATCGGCTTTTGCGGCCCGATGATTTAGCTGGCGCATGTGAACCACAGCACGATGCCGGTACTCTTCCGGATACTCGGGCATGGCATCGATAAGCAGGTCGAGTACCTGTCGCGCCTTCTCGAACGCCTCGCCTCGCAAATAGATCACCTTCAAATTGCTTAACATCCGGACCAGAATCTGACGCTTTGTCACGGGAGCCAGCACGGCGGGATTCGCGCGCAGGTCTACTCCGGCACTCTGCATCGCCAACGCGCAGCAGTCCGCAAAAGACAGAATGCGCCCGTTATGAAATGGATCGATCCAGTACCGCGCCTCTGCATCTTCATAGGCGACCACGAAATGACCAGGCAGACCCACGCCGTAAACAGGACGCCGCAATCGCCGAGCCACCTCCATGTAAACGATCGATAGTGAGATCGGGATACCTAGGCGGCGCATCAACACGGAATTCAGGCAACTGTTTCGCGGATCGTAATAATCCTCTTCGTTTCCCCGGAATTGCAGTACATCGAAGAGCAGTTCGTTTGACGCTTTAATGAAATCGAGCCCACTGGCATTGCTGGTCAACTGGGAATCGATCTGCTCGGCCAGATTGTCCAACCGGAACGCACCGGCTTCAAGGTCCAGACCGGGAAATTCGATGCTGGCCAGTTCGAGCGCCGCGACATCCAGCGTGACTTCCGAGCGTTCATCGCGGAGGGCTTCGAGCAACCTCTGCACGCGGATTAGATTATCATCCTTTGCTCTCGCGCTAAATCGCTGGGTCACCGGCTGCTCGAGCGAGTGACGACCGCGATGTCGCTTCAGTTTCCTGTTTGCGGAAGAGCTTACGGAGGCGGCTCCGCGCAAAAGGCATATCGGATAGCGTGGCATTGCGCGGTCGGCGGCGAAGGCGCGGCGGGTGCCTTGCGGAATGCGTCACAGCCGCGGCCACGGTACCGTCGAGAAAAAAACTAGAAAGCACACGAACTTGCTGGCACTGACATCCAGTGAACTCGAAATAGAGGAACGGAACTGGGGCAAACGACAGGTAACCGCTTCCGCCGGTCGAAATTTTACTCGTTTGCTCCTTTTTTACGTCCTCGCCCGCCGTGTTTTGACGTTAAAGGCCGCTGTCCTCGGCCGTGTACACTCTACATCCTGCTCGGGAAATGAAAGTTTCCTCATCAGTTGGTACTGGAGGAGGGGGTCGAACCCTCATGACCAGTGAAGGCCGCGGGATTTTGAGTCCCGTGCGTCTGCCAGTTCCGCCACTCCAGCCTGGGCAAAATCAACCTGAGTATAGCAGCGGATCCGAGTCCGTCCTTCGTGGTCGCCTCGCGACTTCCCGCAACCCCAATGCCTCCAATGCTCGTCAGCAGGGTAGTACGTTCCAGACGCCTATCCAATGCTGATATCTTCAGAAGAAGCCGACTTCGGTGTTCGCGGCGTCCAACGTTCGTTCGGTGCGGTCGAACGGGTGATTTGTTGCTCTGTTTCAGATGAATTTTTTACTCGCAACCAAGACTCACGCTGATTCTCGGCCGTATCGTGCTTTCTGGAAGGTGAATTGCCTTCCGACAAGAGGTCTGATTCCTTACAGGATGAAATATGAGCGCAATAGTCACTCAAAGTCTGTTTGAACCGGAACTGAAGCAGCCTTCCTCCTGGCGAAGTTATGTCACGAGTGGTATTGTTCATTCGCTGGTCTTCGTGGCTCTGCTGGTAATCACTTTCCCGGCGGTACAGCAGATACAGAAACCTGAGGAACATGTGGTGTTGATTGCACCGCGGTTATCTGAATACCGGCCCAAGCTGGTAGCGCCGCGCCTTGTGGAAACCCCTAAACTAATTGCGCGACAGGAAGTCCGTCCTAAGCCTTTGCCGATCATCAAGCTTCCGGTCGTTAGACCGGTTCAAGTGAAACAGCAGCTTATTGCGGCCGCACCCGAGATCAAAGTAGTGCCGCCGGTGACCCCCTACAAGCCACTGCCTGAACAGCCGAAGCTTGATCTTCCCGCGCCCAAGCCAGAGATCCATACAGGAATTTTTGAAAAAGCCGATGCGGCCAAAGGTCCGCCAGCACCGAAGCCGGTGAAGACCGGCGGATTTGGAGACCCCAACGGAGTTCCGTCATCCGCTAATTCGCATGCGGGTTTGCAGATGGCAAGGGTAGGTTCATTCGATATGCCCGCCGGTTCCGGTAACTCAGGTGGTGGTGGCCATGCTATCGAGCGGAGGCGTGAAGACTGGGGGATTCGGCAGCTCGGATTCCGGGGGCGATGGTTACCGGCGGTACCGGCCGCGGTGGCGTGGTGCGGACGGGCGGTTTTGGCGATTCGGGTGTCGGCCATATGCAAAACGTGTCGCTTCGGACGAAACCCGCCGAGCCCGCGATAACGCCGGTGGAAATCTTATTTAAGCCTAAACCGGCTTATACCGCCGGAAGCGCGCGCATTAAAGCTGGAAGGGCAAGTCGCCCTAGATGTGGTGTTTCTCTCCGATGGCTCCGTTCGTGTTCTTCGGGTCATTCACGGCTTGGGACATGGTCTCGATGAAGCGGCTCAGATGGCCGCTCAGCAGGTCCGATTCCGGCCCGCAACCCGCGGCGGCGTCCCTGTGAACACAAATGCCACGATCTATATCACTTTCGAACTGACTTAAACTGATATTTACTCGGTGGTTTCATATGTACTCCAAAATCTTATCTTCGGCAGTCGTGAAGCCCGTCGCCATTCTCGCGGTGTCGGGATTCCTGGCTCCTACATGCCTTCGCTCAGAGTCCTTCGCCGTCGTCAATCCGGCGGTTATGCCTGCAACACCGGCCGCGACGGTTCCCGATCGCAGCGCCTCTCCAGGCGATCCCGCGCAAGACCTGAATCGCGTCGTCTGGCATAGTGTTTCGCAACCGGCTGTACCACCGCCAATTTCGACGAGGCGATCGACCGGACTATCAACAACGAACGGCTTCTGATCGCCAAGCTGAAGACCAAAAAACCTGTCATCGAAACGTATGTGCAGGAAGTTAAGCCCGATTCCGATCTGGGATTCGTTCCGAAAACGGATTTCTATTTCCTTGGGAAGCTGGACATGACCACCGGAATCGTCGACGATTCCTTTCTGCATTCCCGGGCCGGCATTAAGAACATCCCGCATGTCTTCACGGCGCTGTTTACGACGGAGTACTACTCACGCGGTTTCGCCGACGAGATGTTCCCCGACGACACCAGCTTTGATCGGGCACATTATGATTTCACCTTCGTGCGCATGGAGTTTCTGGGCGCTGTGCGCTGCATCGTTGTGGATGTCAAGCCGAAGCGCGATGCCGGTAAGCGCCGCTTCGAAGGCCGCGTCTGGATTGACGACCGTGATTACAACATTGTTCGTTTTAACGGAACCTACGTTCCGTCGCCGGCCCACGAGTTCTCTCATTTCGATTCCTGGCGAGTGAATGAGGCCGGCATGTGGCTGCCCGCATACATCTACGCGCAGGATGAATCTTCCCGCTTCGGCCCGCTTCATTTCCCTCCTATGCGAGCTCAAACTCGTCTTTGGGACTACGAGACCAACAAGGATCGCGCTCAGCAGGCGTTCACCAATCTCACGGTGGATATCCCTCAGGGCGTCAAGGACGAATCGCAGGCGACGGACCAGAGTTATTCGCCCGTTCAAGCAGAGCGGCTCTGGCAAACCGAAGCTGAAGACAACATCATTGATCGTCTGCAACAGGCAGGTCTGGTGGCTCCCTCCGGTGAAGTGGAGCAAGTGCTTGATCAGGTCCTTAACAACATCGAGGTCACCAACAACATCAATCTTCCATTTCCGGTTCACGTTCGAATTCAGCTCACAACTCCCCTGGAATCGGTTGCGGTCGGCCATTCCATTCTGCTGAGCCGTGGTCTCGTCGACGTTCTGCCTGATGAAGCTTGTTTAGCCGCCGTAATCGCACATGAGCTGTCTCACATTATCCTGGGACACTCAATCAATACGAAATATGCATTTGCCGATCGGCTTATGTTCGATGATCCGGCAACCTTGAAGAAAATATCCGTCGCGCGAACACAGGCAGAGGAAGCGGCTGCCGATGAGAAGGCCATTCAGTTCCTCAAGAACTCACCGTACGCGAGCCAGTTGCAACACGTAGGGCTGTTCCTTCGTATGTTGTCGGCCAGAAGCGACGAAGTTCCGCATCTGATCAAGCCGCTGATGGGCAATAAAATGGCGGATACGCACAAGGATCTGCGCCTCTCTGGCTTGGCGCAACTCGGCCCTCAACTGGAGATTCGCGATATCAATCAGATTGCGGCTCTCCCGCTTGGATCCCGCATAAAAATGGACCCCTGGTCGGATCAACTAAAGCTCTTGAAGACTCAGAACGTGGCTTTGGTCTCTCCGAAGGAAAAGATGCCGTTCCAGGTAACGCCGTTCATGATCTATGAGACGTATGAGAGCGACCGTCAACAGCCCGGCGCCAACACTGTCGCCGCGACGGGGCCCCAGCAGCCCGCAATGGATTCGGCTCCTCCGGTCAATAACGCACCCCCAGCCCCAAAGCCGTAGTTCCGGCATTTCTTACTTGGGAGGAGCTTTCAGCTCAAAGGTGAAACTCTTCCCCGATTTCGCTCAGGCAAAGCCGCTCGCTCGCCGACCCTAAAGCGGCTCGAGCCCGCTCAATCGGTTCGAGCCGCGGCTCCCGGCTGAGTTGAAACGTCTGATGATGTACAGGCAAGCATGAATTCCCCGCCTGCATCGTTGGTCATGGCGACTGCTTGTTCGGGATTGCAATGCACTTGGATCCAGGGATCATATGCACCGATAGGCATAATCGCCAAATCCACAGGTCGCGAGGATCGTAATTGCTTGAAGCGGTCGGTATACGCTGAGTCTCCGCCAAAGAGCAAGCGGTACCGGCCCACTTCCACCAGATATCCGTTGTAACCCCGGAACGTGTCGCTGCGCATGCGCGCTCCCCAATGGGCAACTTCAAACGCCATCACCGTGGCCGCTCTGGTCTGCGCCTTTTCGCCCCAACGAAGCTCCTGAACACTCGCATACCGGCGCGTTCGCAAAAGATCTGAAGTTCGAGACGCAGTAATAACCATCGTTCCGGCATCTTCGAGACTGCGCAAGGTGGGCAGATCGAAATGATCCATATGCGCGTGAGATAGCAGGATCAGGTCAACTCGCGGCATGTGCGACATCGGAGCCGCAACCTCAACCAGCCGCTTGATACCGAGGGTGAGGGGACCAACGTTTAGTCCAATTCGCGAACTGAAGACCGGATCTGTGAGAATCGTGAATCCATCTATTTTCACCAGCACCGTGCTGTGGCCAAGCCAAGTTGCGTGCAGACCACGATCAGGCCAACGCAGAGGATCGGGATGATGCGGAGCCTCCACACTCTCCCGTTTATAGTCTTTTGAAAGCTCACGGAAGAAGGCGGGCGCCGCGCGCCGGAGAAAGCGCGCAGTCTCCGGCGCCTGCATGATTCTGCCGGATATCGTGCAACTCGCTCCGGGACGGACATGTCGATGTGAGATCTTACGATTCGCCACGTTCAGTTAGATGCAGCCGAAACATTAAACTACCTTGAGAATACAGGAGCCATGGTTCCGACTGCCCCAGGCGAGATCATTTCCGTTATTTTTTCAGCACTCCCCTATGCGCGCCGGAAGTTGCGGATTGACGCGAACCGCCGTTTGTCTCAGCTGATTTGAAGGTCTCGATCGCGGGCGCCTGGACATACTCCCAATCGCCTCCTTCATTCCAGGGTCCGCGCTCGTCCTGCTCTCCGTTATCTCCCACTCCGGTCGAATCGTTGAAGTACTTGTTGACCCACTCGGGATTGGGAGGCAGTTCTCCGATAGAGAAGGGCCCCCGGCCGAGGCTATCGAGAGCAAATGTGAAAGCCTTCATATGGGTAATCTCGCGAGTCATCAAAAAATTCAACGCGTCGATTGTACCCGGATCATCCGTAAAATTAATCAGGTTCTCGTAGGTTATTTTGGCCCGTGCCTCCGCCGCAATATTGCTCCGCAGATCCACTTCGATCTCGCCGCTAATCTTCAGATAGTCGGCGGTCCACGGATTGCCCGCTGAGTTATTCAGCGAGACTCCGCCTCCACCTACGATGGCGATCAGAGGATCGGCCTCCGCCGCGCTTCTGTTTCGCTTCATCGGCTTCAAATGCATCCGGGCCAGAGTGCCTACAACTTCCAGATGGCTCAGTTCCTCGGTCCCGATATCCATCAAGAGATCTTTGCGGCCTGGATCGTCGCAGTTGAGGCCTTGGATGGAATACTGCATGGCGGCGGCCAGTTCTCCGTTTGCGCCGCCAAACTGCTCCAGCAGCATCTTTCCAAATTTCGGGTCGGGCGTGCCGACTCGAACTGTGTACATCAATTTTTTTAAATGGTGGTACATTCGTGCTCCAAATTGTCAGAATGATCGGATTTCCACCGATGTGACGCTCCTCTGAGGCTGCTTTCGCACATTGAATTGTGAGGCATTTCTTCCGAAAAACTACTGAGGTAATCGTGAGCAGGGCGGAGGGCGAATGGGATACTTTTCGTTGTGAGAAGACGAAGCAAAGTTCCGGACAAATTCGATGTCGTGAAAAAGCGGCATGAACCGGGCGACGGTGCTCTTGGCCTGAACACGCCAATCGATCGGCGCGATCTGCTGAACTCGACTCTTCTTGCCGGTGGCGCGATTCTGTTGAGTGGCCTCGCCCCTTTGCAGTTGCTCGCCGAGGACGATTGGACCGGATACGGCGGAGTCGGCGATTACGCAAATTCGAACGGCAACACTTATGAAGTCATGACCGCGGGCCACCAAATCCGGGATCGCCTTTTCGATCGCGGCGCTCCGCAGCCCATTGACACCGGCGAAGAATTTGACTGTGTTGTGGTCGGAGGAGGCATCAGCGGTCTGTCGGCGGCTCTGCTCTATGCTCGGCAGGCCAGCCGCAACAAGACGTGTCTTGTCCTTGATGACCACCCCATCTTCGGCGGTGAAGCAAAGCGGAATGAGTTCGATGTGGACGGTCAGAAACTGATGATCCATCAAGGTTCGGCGGCTTGTTTTCCACCGCTTCCGAACACGTTTCTGGCAGAGTTCTACAGCTCAATCGGCGTGAACTGGGATGACTTCAAATACCAGACGTGGGATGGTCCGCAACCGCCCATGCGTCTGGAAACTGCGCCCTACCCAGTCGGCGGCAGCACCTCGGGATTTTTCTTCGGAGCCAAATTCGGCCATCCGGAAGGCCTTTGGTTGACCGATCCCTGGGGCAAACAGCTTCACGGCGCGCCCATTCCAAAGCAAGCCCAACAGGAGCTGCTGCGAATGCGCGACATCGACCGCAAGCCGTTCTCCACTCACCCGCATCAGCCCAAAGTGAACGGTGATGCCGCTTCCCGCTATCTCGATAGCATCACGCTGGAACAGCATCTGATGGAGACCTACGGCCTGAGTCGCGAGACCGTCCGGACATATCTATCTCCACTCAGTGGCGGCGGATCGGGACTAGGTCCTGACGTTTTATCCGCGTATTGTGATTACGCACCGGACGTTCTCCTCCCGTGGCAATACGAAAAGGGAGCGCAGATGTTTCCCGGCGGCAATGCCGGTATTGCCCGGCAGATTCTTAAGCAGTTGATACCCGACAGTATTTCCGGCGCTGGCACAATGTCCGCGGTTTGCCGCGGAGCTGTCAGTTTCTCTGCTCTCGATCGCCCTGGTCAATCCTCGCGGATCCGCACCGGCGCCACGGTTGTTTCCGTTGCTCATGATGGTGACCCGCGGCGTGCCAACTCGCTCGAAATCGCCTACACAAAGGGTGGAAAGCTTTATCGCATCAAAACGAAGAGTGCCATTTTTGCGGGCGGAAGTTGGACAACGAAGCATATCGTCCGCGACCTGCCGGCAGTTTGCCAGGATGCCTACTCGCAATTCCACCGTGCGCCTTGCCTGATGGCGAACGTGGCCGTTCGCAACTGGCGATTCCTTTACAATCTCGGCTTGACCGAGTGCCAGTGGTTCGAAGGTTTTGGCAATTACATCACTATGCGGAAAGTCGCCACATTCGGGACCGATCCCGCTAGGATCAATCCCGACAAGCCGACAGTGATCAATCTGAAGATCTTGTTCTCCCATCCTGGTCTGCCGCTGCAGGAGCAAACCGTTCGCGGCAGAACCGAGCTTCTCTCGACTCCCTTCCGCGCCTATGAACGCCTCATTCGCGAACAGTTCACGATGATGTTCGAGCGATCCGGTTTCAATGCTTCCCGCGACATCGCCGGCATAATCCTCAATCGATGGGGACATGCGTATCTCAGCCCTCAACCGGGGTTCTTTTTCGGGAAAGATGGCAAAGGCGGCCCAGGCGATACGATTCGCAATCACCCTTACGGCCGCGTCGCCTTCGCCAACTCCGATCTTTCCGGCATTATGGATCACCGTATGTCTATCCTTGAAGCCCAGCGCGCTGTGAAGCAGATCCTGAGCGATCAAAGCTGAATACGCGAGAAGAGGTAACTTCCTAGGCTGAGAAAAATAGCAGTCAAAATCAGCAACACTGCCATGTCAACCGTTATGCCGAAGTGAGCCATTCCGGTGAAAGAGCCGCGCATCCCATCCACTCCATAGGACAGCGGGTCGATTGAGGCCAGCACGTCCAGAATTTTCGGCAGATTGGTGAGCGGAAACAGCGCGCCTGAAAGGAAGAAAATCGGCATCACCAGGAAGTTCATCACCAACTGGAATCCCTGGAAATCCGACATCATCGAAGCGATTCCAGTGCCAAGCGCTGTAAACATAAATGCGATCAGGATCATGAACGCAAACGCGATCGGCACAGCCGCGATTCCGTGAAAGCGGAATCCGGCAATGAGGCATATCACGAGTACGATGAGACCCTGAACGAATGCCACCGTCGCGCCCCCCAGCGTTCGGCCGAACATGATCGCGATGCGCGGAACGGGAGCAATCAAGGTCTCTTTCAGAAAACCGAACTGACGATCCCAAATCAGTTCGATCCCCGAGAAGATCGCGGTGAAAAGAATCGTCATCGCAATCACTCCTGGGGCAAGAAATTGAATGTAGCTTCCCTGCCCCGCTTTCCGAAATATGGGACCGAAGCCGAAGCCAAGTGCCAGCAGGAACAGCATTGGTTGGCCAAGCGACGCTACGATGCGGGCGCGCGATCGCACGTAGCGTTTCAACTGTCGGATCCAAAGAATGTAAATCGCGTTCACGCTCGTCTACCTTTTTCCGCTGAACATCCGTGCCATGGAACGCATCTGATCGAGAGAAGTGGCGTCTTCGTCTCGAATCGAGGAGCCGGTCAGGGCCAGGAAAGCTTGCTCCAGACTCTCGGACTTCGTTTGCGCCTTAAGCTCGCTAGGCGTGCCCTGAGCGACAATGCTGCCGTGATCGATAATTGCGACGCGCTGGGCGACTCGCTCCGCTTCCTCCATGTAATGCGTCGTAAGAAATACCGTCACCCCATCATCTTGATTCAGCTTCTTAACGTGCGTCCAAAGTTGATTGCGCGTCTGCGGATCGAGCCCCAGCGTCGGCTCGTCCAGGAAAATAATCTTGGGCGTGTGCAGCAGACTGCGCGCAATCTCCAGCCGCCGTTTCATTCCGCCTGAGAACTTCTTGACTTCATCCTTGCGGCGTTCCCAAAGTTCGAACAACCGCAGCAAACGTTCAATCCGCTCTTTTCTGACATTCCGCGGCACCTTGTACAGCGCCGCGTGCAGATCCATATTTTCGTAGGCCGTGAGCTGATCGTCGAGGCTGGGATCCTGGAACACGATTCCGAACCGTTTGCGCGCTTCACTCTGGGCGGTGGTTGGATCGAGCCCGTCCAGCTCTACCCTCCCGCTGGTCGGCTTCAAGAGCGTGGTGAGCATCTTGATTGTGGTCGTCTTCCCCGCCCCGTTCGGTCCCAGAAAGGCAAAGATCTCGCCCGCATTCACTTCGAAAGAAATATCCCGGACTGCCTGGATATTGCCGAACGTCTTCACCAGATTCCGGACGCGGATCATCAGAGATATGGTAAACGTACGAGGCGCGGCTCGCGCAACAATTCACAAGGTCCGGGGTGGAGAACTCGGTCTCTCAACCTTATCCGCCGGGCCCGTGGTTCGCTCATCGTCGGACGCGAATGTGATGCGGGAGTTCGTCTCAAACTTCCTGTAATTTCTGAACTCCAACTCGTTCCGGTCACTCCGCGTGGGCGTCCCGTCTGAGGCGACCGCCGCCGCGGGAAGAAGATAGCTCTGGCCGCCAATGCTTATCGGCTCGTAGTCAACAACCGTTGACATGCTGTTGGTCAACAGTTCATCGGGGAAATCAGTCAGAATGCTAGTGATTCGCAAGATAGCGCCACTGTCCGCATCGGCATAAATCGACCCGTGATAGGGGAGGTAGTCCTTCTTTACATCGTCCAAACTAAGGTTGGTGTTTGAATGTTGCTGGTCGATGGCGTAGTTGAACACCGCGACTCGCCTTCCCCGAAGCATCTGCCACCCTGCCCAAGAAAATTCGGCTTCGGTCGCGGGAGCGAATACTCCCTCCATGAGCGTTCCGAATTCGCCCTCCGTAATAAGCGGCTGGAATAAATGCCGGTGTTGCGCAGCGAGCGGCTTATTGTTCACCATCTCGAGTGTTCGCTCGTCGCGGCCCGCATTGAACGTCAGTTTTGATATGAGCGTGTCGCCTTTATGCCAATGCTTGCCCTTCTCGTCGGCGTGGAATTGGCGCGTAACCAGGTCACAGATGAAGTTTGGCAGATTTGCGACGTACTGCTGTACATACCCGCGCACCCGGGACAGCATCTGCTGTTGTTGCGCTTCAGATGGAATTGCCTGACGTTGATCCTGTGGCAGCGGCGCTGGGGAGACAAGGCTTACACCTGCGATGGAAACCGTAATCAGCCGAAGTGCCGCCAACCCTACCATTCGAATCGCGCTCCGATGCTGTTTTACCACGTTTGCGTGGCCCGCTTCGTAGCCGTAACAGAATCAGGCCGAAGAGGGTCAACCGGATGTGCCACCTTTTTACATAGATCTTCCAAGCGGCCAAAGCGCAGCATTTCCGTTTTTAGATTCCCCATTCGACATCTCGAAATTCGAACTTGGGCCGAACGACAGCCCGATTCAGCGCGGCGACCGGGAAGAAACCGGCGATAATGAGGCGCGCGAAGATGAAATGGGCTCTGGCCCGGCTCAGCCGACGGTCGACCCCACCGCCTTTGGCGCTAACACCTCGATCCGCCATCCCAGCTCGGACACCTTCGACCCGGAATCAGAAATGCGCGACTATGACGGCCTCGAAATTGTGCCGGAAGACGACGGGAGTTTGGGCCTGACGAACGTTCCCGGCACTCCGCCCGAAGATTGGGCCGCGGACACGGGACCGGACAAAGCGCCAGGCGAAAAGCAGTAACTGGCGTTTTCCATGATTTTTCCGCGATAAAGAGGCAGCATCCCGCCGCTTTTCTCCGCAACCGCGATGGGGCATTCTGGTATTAGGCATGCCGGAATTGCTGTCCGATTTTGATCCGATTGTGCAACGGTGGTTCACCGGCCGCTTCGGCTCGCCCACCCAGCCGCAGGCACAAGGCTGGCGTGAGATTGCCACCGGACACGACACTCTGATCTCCGCACCGACTGGTTCCGGCAAGACGCTAGCCGCTTTCCTGATTTGTCTGGACCGGCTCGTTCGCGCCGCGCGCGCTCTGACCCTGGAAGACGCAACACAGGTAGTCTACGTCTCGCCTTTGAAGGCGCTGAGTAATGACGTGCACCGGAATCTGGAGGAGCCGCTGGCTGAGATCGCCGCGCTGGCTGAGCAGGAAGGCGTCCCACTCCTGCCCATCCGAACCGCCGTCCGAACCGGAGACACACCGGCATCCGAGCGCGCGCAGATGCTCAAAAAGCCACCTCACATTCTTGTGACAACGCCGGAATCACTCTTTATTCTTCTCACGGCCGGCAAGTCACGGGAGATGCTGCGAACCACCTCGACGATCATCGTCGACGAAATTCACGCCATGGCCGATGACAAGCGCGGCTCACATTTATTCCTGTCGCTGGCACGCCTGGATGCCTTGACCGGAAAGCGGCCTCAGCGGATTGGCTTATCTGCAACTGTTAAGCCGATCGAAGAAGTCGCACGTCTTCTGGGTCCCGAGACGCGAATTGTCAATACCGGACATCGGCGCGAAATGGAGCTTTCTGTCGAGGTTCCGCGCGATGAACTCAGTGTAGTTGCCAGTACCGAGATGTGGAACGAGATCTACGACCGGATCGCCGAGCTTATACTGGAGCACCGCACGACCCTGGTGTTTGTAAATACCAGACGCCTCTCCGAGCGGGTCGCATACGGACTGGAAGAACGCTTGGGCGCCGGTATGGTCCTTCCTCATCACGGGAGTCTGTCGCGTCAGATGCGGCTGGATGCCGAGTCGAGACTAAAGAGGGGCGAACTGCGCGCCGTGGTAGCCACCGCCTCCCTGGAACTCGGTATCGACATTGGGACCGTCGATCTGGTCTGCCAAATTGGTTCGCCGCGCTCCATTGCCGCGGTGCTACAGCGAATCGGACGGTCCGGCCACTGGGTAGGAGCCAAGCCGAAGGGCCGCTTGTTTGTCACTACCCGCGATGAGCTGATCGAATGCGCCGCGGCAATTTCAGCAATTCGCAAAGGCGAGCTGGAAGAGCTCCAAATTCCGCAAAACGCGCTCGATATTCTGGCCCAGCAGATCGTCGCTGCCGCTGCCGCCGAATCGTGGGAAGAAGACGAACTTTACGCCCGCTTCCATTCGACCTATACGTATCGCAATCTTTCTCGCGAAGATTTCGATGCCGTAGTGGAGATGATGTCTGAAGGCATTGCGACGTCACGCGGTCGCAGTGGAGCACTGCTGCATCGCGATCGGGTAAACGGACGCGTGAAGGGCCGACGCGGAGCGCGTCTCGCTGCCATCACCTCGGGCGGCGCGATTCCTGAGAATGCAAATTATGCGGTGATCGCGGAACCGGAAGGCAAGACGGTTGGGACTCTCGATGAAGATTTTGCGATGGAAAGCCTGGTCGGCGATGTCTTTCTGCTCGGCACTCATTCCTGGCGGATTAAACGGGTTGAACCCGGACGCGTGCGCGTCCATGATGCACATGGCGCAGCGCCCTCCATCCCATTCTGGTTAGGCGAAGCTCCGGGCCGGTCGCGTGAGCTATCGGCCGAAGTTGCCGAGGTTCGCGAGCGCGTTCTGGCCGACCCAGACCCGATCCCAGCCTTTCTCATATCTGATTGCGGACTGGACGAAGCTGCAGCAAAGCAGGCCGTAGCTTACATTCGCGCCGGAGCCGCTGAATTGGGTTCGTTGCCCACCCAGAAGACGGTGGTGGCTGAGCGTTTCTTCGATCAGGCTGGAGGCATGCAATTGGTGTTGCATGCTCCGTTTGGATCGCGCATCACACGGGCCTGGGGGCTGGCGCTGCGGAAACGTTTTTGCCGCACTTTCAATTTCGAACTGCAGGCGGCAGCAACCGATAACGGACTCGTGCTGTCGCTAAGTGACCAGCATTCATTTCCACTCGAGCTGGTATTCGCTTTCTTGAAGGCGGCCACGGTTGAGGAGGTGTTACGGCAGGCGCTGCTCACCGCACCGATGTTCGGTGCCCGCTGGCGTTGGAACACCACGCGAGCGCTTGCCATTTTACGATTCCAGGGCGGGGCGCGTGTGCCGGCACCCATTCAGCGTATGCGCGCGGATGATCTTTTGGCGGCGGTTTTCCCGGACCAGGTTGCCTGTGGCGAAAACCTTACCGGCCCGATTCGCGTTCCGGATCATCCCCTGGTTCGAGAGACCATAGAAAACTGTCTGTATGAAGCCATGGATCTCCACGGATTACGAGAGGTTCTGGAGAACATCGAAAGCGGACGCATCCGTACCGTCGCGATTGATACCCAGGGAGCGTCGCAATTTTCACACGAAATCGTGAATGCTAACCCGTACGCCTATCTGGACGATGCTCCGCTCGAAGAGCGCCGGACGCGAGCAGTTCAGCTACGCCAGACCATCGGAACGGATGTAACCGGAGAAGGTATTCTAGATCCGGCAGTGATCGACGAGATTTCGGCCGATGTCTGGCCGGAAGCCCGGGATGCGGATGAACTCCACGACGCGCTTTTGACACTGGTGCGCTTGCCGCCGGTTGAGGAATGGAAAGAATTCTTTGAGGAATTGGCTGCGGACGGGAGAGCATCGTTTATCACTCGCGCGGATTTGCCGTTCTGGATCGCGACAGAACGCGAGCCGATAGCGGACGATCCCCATGCCGTCGTGTCCGGCTGGATGGATTCGAGCGGTCCGGTGATGGTAGCCGAATTGGCCGCCAAGATCGGCTTCGCTGAAGACGAGGTTGAGACGGCGCTTCTGCGGCTTGAAACGCAAGGACAAGTGCTCCGGGGACATTTCCGTCACATGGGAGGCGATATAGAGTGGTGCAATCGCCGCGTGCTGGCTCGCATTCATCGCGCCACGCTGGGCCGTTTGAGGCGTGAAATCGAGCCTGTGACCGCTCTCGATTTCGAAGCCTTTTTACAAGCGTGGCAGCATGTCTCGCCGGGAACGCAGTTGCACGGTTCGGATGGAACGCTTCACGTTATCCGGCAATTGCAAGGTTATGAGATTCCAGCGGCTGTCTGGGAATCGGAAATCCTCGCGCGAAGAATCGCAAAATATGATCCCGATTTTCTCGATCAGCTCTGCTTCTCAGGGGAGGTGATGTGGGCGAGAGTTTCACCGCATCCGGCAATTGCCGAAAACCGCCGCGTGCGCCCCACCCGCATCGCACCAGTTACTTTGTTTTTGCGCGAGGATGCCGAGTGGCTGATGACTACAAGCGCTACGCCCAATTCATCAGGCTTATCGCACCCCGCGAGAGACGTGCTGCTTGCCTTGGAAAAGAATGGCGCGAGCTTTTTTATCGATCTCGTGCGCCAAACCCGCCGGTTACCCAGCGAAGTGGAGGACGGCTTATGGGAACTGCTGGCGGGAGGATTCGTCACGGCGGATGGGTTTGACAATCTGCGGGCGCTGATCGATCCCAAGCGGCGGCGGGGTGAAGGTCGAGGCAGCCAGAAGCGGCCGCGCCATTCTGCCGGACGGTGGGCGTTGCTGCGTCCTGTTGCCGGCCAGATAAATTCCGAAGAGCGCATCGAGCGCTTCGCGCGGCAGTTACTGGTGCGATGGGGCGTGGTGCTGCGCGACTTACTAACGCGGGAAACACTCGCTCCGCCCTGGCGGGATCTTTTGCCGATATTGCGAAGAATGGAAGCGCGTGGTGAGATCCGCGGAGGGCGATTTGTGTCGGGTTTTACCGGGGAACAGTTTGCCCGGCCCGAGGCTCTGGAGTTGCTGCGCAATATTCGAAGAACAGCGGATAGGAAACCCGCCGTTTCTGTCGGGAGCGCGGACCCGTTGAACCTGACGGGTATTATCCTGCCCGGTCCACGCGTAACTCGCTTGGCTGCGATCGGAGTCGTGCCGGCGTAACTCGGAGTTCTGATTGCGGGGAAAGCAGAGAGTCGAGAACTGAGAACAGTTCTTCGCGCCGGACGGGTTTGGACACGTATCTATCCATACCGGCTGCGAGGCAAAGTTCCCGGTCGCCGCTCATAGCGTGCGCCGTCATGGCTACAATGGGAGTTCTTCGTTGACCTGCAGCTTCGTGGCCCCGAATTAAAGCCGTGCTTTCAAAGCCATCCATCTCGGGCATCTGAACGTCCATCAGAATTAAATCGAAGGCCGTTTGCTTCACCAGAGCGAACGCCTCGGCTCCTCCGCTGGCCAACGTTGCTCGATACCCCGACTTTTGAAGCATTCCCGCCGCGACCTTCCGATTGATCGCATTATCATCGACTACTAGAATGTGGAGCCCATTCTCCAAATCGCCATCGATGACCGAGAGCTGCGACGCTGGCGGTTCAACACGCTTGATGCGTTCCTCCCGCAGAACCTGGAGAATCGATTTCCGCAATTCTCCTTGTCGAACAGGCTTGGTCAGATAGGCGGAGATTCCCAAGGCGCGACAGCGCTCGCTTTCGGCGTAGTGATCCACCGACGTGAGCATCATAATGGCAACTTGCGATAGAGAAGGAGAAGCGCGAATCTCTTCAATCAGCATGAACCCGTCAATGCAGGGCATCTGCGCGTCTGTCAAAATTAGTGAAATCTCTACCTTCTCGGCCTGGGCTTCGCTCAACACCTCTAAAGCGGCCACGGCGCTGTCGGCGAGTATCGGCTTGCAGCCCCAGGAACGCAGCGTCTCATCCAGAATTTTGCGATTCGTGAGGTTATCGTCAACCACCAGAACCGTTAATCCCGTTAACAGTTCCTTTTCGTCGGATTGTGGCGACACCGTGACCGTTCGCTCACAAGCGGCTAGCGGCAACCAGAAATGGAAGGTGCTTCCAACCCCTAACTCGCTCTGCACCCAGATCCGGCCATCCATCAGTTGGACCAGTTGGTTTGAAATCGTAAGTCCCAAGCCGCTTCCACCGAATCGGCGGATAGAGGAACTATCCACCTGCGTGAAAGCCTCGAAAATATGCTGGCACATCCCGGCGGGAATGCCGATGCCGGTATCGCGAACAGAAAAGTGGATGGACGTACTCTGGGAGTCTGCCCGACGGACTTCCAGCACTACTTCGCCGCGCTCCGTAAACTTGACGGCATTCCCGATCAAATTCACTAGGATCTGGCGTATCCGGCCGGCATCGCCTTTGACGACGCGGGGCACATCGGCTCCGATTTGGCTGGCAAGTTCAAGCCCCTTCTCGTGAGCGCGCAGGGCCAGTGGCCGAAGAGCTTCATCAATGCAGTTATGTAAATCGAACTCCGCCGCTTCGATTTGTAACTTCCTGGCTTCAATCTTTGAAAAATCCAATATGTCGTTGATCAACGACAGCAGACAATCCGCGGACGTCCGCACAGTTTCCATGTAGTCGCGCTGCTCCGGATTCAGGTTCGTGCCTAACGCAAGTTCCGTCATCCCGATCACGCCATTCATCGGCGTGCGGATCTCATGGCTCATGTTGGCCAGAAACTCGCTCTTACTTCGGCTGGCGATCTCCGCTCGATCTTTAGCTGACGCGAGCTCCGAGGTCCGCTCGCGGACCCTCTCTTCCAGGCGCTCCTGATTCTCCTTCAGCTCTTCCCTGGAGAATTCCAGTTCAGCCTGCCGGGAGGCGATGCCTTTCATTTCCCGAACGCTTCGTATGCACGAGACTACCAGGAACGAATTCTCAAATAAAACCCAAAAGGCATGCTCCACCCAACGCCATTTACTGGCCGTTAATACTCCAAAAACCGATTGCGGGAAATACACACCTCTGATCATGTGGTCAACTGCCACGACTAGCGTGGCGGGAATGAAAACCGTCCAATCGCGATAGAACGCTAAGAAAGCGAGCGAGCCGAATACGTGAAAGTGCGTCTCAATTCTGCCCCCGCTCAAATGGATGAGGAGGGCCGACATCAACATCTGCCCGGTGGCGATCGTGTAGCGGGTATAACGCGCCCCCGGATGAAAAAATGCGAGGTAAACCGGAAAGCAATTGATCGCCGCTCCCAAGAAAATCGCGATCCAGACATGAAAGTGAATCCGGCTTTCGCTTCCAGCCCAGGTCCGAGGTGAAATCAGCAGTGCTACAACGATGCCCGCAACCCACTGGACAAGCATCAGCCGGGCAAACATGCGATCGGTCTGCCGGTAGATGCTCTGAGAATGGGCTGTGAACAGTTCCCAGGCGCGCCGCCTCACAGGCTCCGCCTGCAACTGGAATTCATCAGTCAACGTCGTGCACTCCATCGTTAGGAAAGGCCCCGCAGCGAACAGCCGAACACGGGCGTCTTGGTGATGCGCGCCTCGCCAGTCGTAAGAAAATCGATGATGGCATCGCGGCCCAGGTTGTCACCCGAATGGCCTCTCGACACTGTGATGCCCCCTTTGAACAGAAGCCGTCCTTTAGGGCTGTAAAGGAGCGTTTCTCCGGATGTGGAGGCGCCGAACCGACGCGCTTCCATTCCACCCGGATCGTCGACAATCGTCACGCCAGGAATTTCCCGCGCGCTCTTGATCAGCTCCGTATCAGACCAGGTGGCAGCGGAGGCCGATGGACGATAACACAAGATTTGCGTAGTCAGACCCCGTCGACAGCGCGTCACGATAATGGCAAGTTCGCCCAACGTGGCTCGGGTACACGGACAGTGCGGGTGAACTGCCAGGATCAGTGTGGACGCTGTTTCCGAGTGCCGGAGCTTTGTCCCGGACGGCCACATTCGTTCCGAGGAAATGCTTACACCAGGTGAGTAGCTGTAGGCTAAGACGCGCCAAGTCCCCAGAACGATTAGCGCGAGCCACAAGCCAGCCATCAGGCCGAGAAAGATCGGCCGCGACTTACGTTGCATTTAAGGCTTCTTATCGGCCGTCGGACCGGTGGTCCGAAACCATTTCCGAGATTATTCAATTTTTACTGGCCTCTTTTACGAGCTTCTAAAATTGGACTTGGCCCGGAAGAGGAGTCAGCACGGAATATCGCGCAGACGGTTTGTCCAAACGTGCGTGGTCGGAAACCTTGCTTCTCTTGCATTTGGTTCCTTTTTGCAATCGGGCCTGGCAAAGCCAGTCGCACAGAATGGGCTCGCCAGCGACTGGCTCCCGCTGGCTGGAGAGTGGTTATTCGGAGGTCGGCTGAACGAGGACCCCATGAAGCGCCAATTGGACGAAAAGGTGTTTTCCCACATCACCCTGCCGCATTGTGTTTCGCAACTCTCTTGGCAGGATTGGGATCCCCAGGCCTGGGAGCACCTCTGGGTTTACCGCCGGCACTTTTCGCTCCCGCGCGAATTCAAAAACCACCGTGTGTTTCTGCAATTCAATGGAGTGATGGTGGGAGCGTCACCGGCTATCAACGGCCATGCCTTGCCGGAACACCTCGGCGGCTACCTGCCGTTTCAGCACGAGATTACGAATTGGCTCACGGACGGCGATAATCTGCTTGCCTTAACGGTCGATTCCCGCTGGAAGAATGTGCCCCCCGAAGGGTCACCCAGAGGGCCGAGCTCTATCGATTATCTTGAACCGGGTGGCATCGTTCGCCCGGTCAATATTCGTGCCGTGCCACAAGTCTTCATCAGCGATATTTTTGCCAAGCCGGTGAACGTTCTCGATTCCAACCGCCGCGTTGAGGTCGTGTGTTCAATTGACGCGGCCGACCACCATCGACGATCCCATTCAGATTAAGGCTGAACTGATGGATGGCCCTCGCGTGGTCTCCCATGCAGAGACGACGTTGAGACTGGAGGCGGCCGGCAAGACGGAGGTCGCCTTGACTCTGTCGAATCTCGGCAACATCGCGCTTTGGAATACCGACAACCCCCGTCTCTATCGACGTTATGACCACGCTCTCTATCCGAGGCAAGCCGGTGCACGAGCACCGCGTGCGGATCGGATTCCGCGATGCCCGGTTTGAGGTGGATGGGTTCTTTCTAAATGGCAGGCGGCTCCAGCTTTTCGGTCTGAACCGCCACGAGTTGTATCCATACGTGGGCGGCGCAATGCCAAGACGCGTTCTACGCCGCGATGCCGAGATTCTTCGCCGCGAGTTCAACTGCAACATCGTGCGCTGTTCGCACTATCCCCAATCCGAAGCGTTCCTGGATTCCTGCGACGAGTTGGGCCTGATGGTCTGGGAAGAAATACCCGGATGGCAGTACCTTGGGGATGCGGCATGGAAAGAACTGGCGGTCCGCGATGTCGGAGAGATGGTCTGCCGCGACCGCAACCACCCGGCGATCGTGATTTGGGGAGTGCGCGTTAACGAATCGCAGAACGATCCGGCCCTGTATATGCGGACCAAGGAGGTTGCGCACTCTCTCGACAATTCCCGGCCGACATCCGGCTCCATGACGCCATCGTCCGCCAGGAATTGGCGGCAAGAGTGGCATCAGGATGTTTTTGCGTTCGACGATTATCATTCCGCTCCCGATGGCAGTGTAGGCATCCGCGATCCGCTGCCGGGCGTGCCTTACATGCTGGCGGAGGCGGTGGGGCAGTTCAACTACAGTCAACGCAAGGGATTCGATGCCCACTATCGCCGGAACCTAGACGTGGCGTTGCAACAGGAGCAAGCTTTGCGGCATGCTCAGGCACATGACAAAGGCATGTCGCTCCCCCGATGCTCCGGCATAATCGCCTGGTGCGCATTCGATTATGGCAGCCTGCTTAACTCCTATCGGGCGGTGAAGTATCCGGGGGTTGCGGACGTCTTTCGCATTCCGAAACTGGGCGCTTCGTTTTACCAGGCGCAAGTCGACCCCAAGATTCGCCCGGTTATAATTCCCAACTTCTATTGGGATTTTGGACCGGAGACACCCCACGGGCCGGGCCAGAATGCCGCCATCTTTTCGAATTGCGAACGGCTGGAGATCTCCCTTGATGGGAAGCCGTTTGCGGTCGCGAAGCCGGATCGTGTCGGTTTCCCCCACCTGCCGTATCCGCCCTTTTTTTGCAATCTCAGTATGGAGGGCATCGCCAGCCCCGAGCTGCGCATCAATGGCTATATTGGCGATAGGTTGGCGCTTTCGAAATCGTTTTCATCCGACCGGACCAAAGACCAGTTGTTCCTCGGTGCGGATGATCGCGAATTGATTGGAAACGGTTCAGACGCAACCCGGCTGGTCTTCAAGACTGTGGATCAATTCGGCGCGCTGCGCGCCTTCACCGGCGGAGAAGTCGCTTTCGAGCTCACCGGGCCGGGGGTAATTGTGGGCGATAATCCCTTCCAGTTGGAGGATAGCGGCGGCGTAGGAGCAGTTTGGATCAAGACCGTTCCGAAGAGTTCCGGGCTTATTGCTGTCACGGCCGCTCATTCTTCCCTAGGCAAGAAGTCCGTCGAAATTAAAGTTCAGCAAGAGGATCACTCCAACCAGCCCTGATTCCGCAGCACCTGCCGAAAACCGGGGCTGTCGAGAGAGATCGCCGGGAAGTACGCTCCTGTAAGCGTTCGCGTCCACCAAGCTTTGGTTTTCTTCCTCTCCTCTGCCGTCGTGAAGTGATACTCGTACAACTGGGCGCGAATGAAGTGCGGCGGCTTCTGTGGGAATGGATTCACTCGTAAGAGGCTGATCACGCCTTTGTCGCCTTCCAGCAGCTTCGCTACGAAGTTCACGAACCACGGATAATCCTGGTAATTCGACATCGCCGCGAACCACATCAGCCAATCCAGCCTCAAATGATACGGCGCAATTTGCGGCGGCAAATAATCTACGTCTCCCGGCTTGCCTTTGAATTGGTACTCGCGCCATTCTGTAGCAGGCGTGATCACAGCATCAGGCGTGCCTTCCACAATGACTTCGTAGCGCTGCCGTGTAATGCTGCCGAATGCTCCATAAGTCCCGACCAGGTGGAACGAGTTGAAGGTTGTGTTCATGATCTGACGCGCAGAAAGCATGTTCACCACCACCGGAATGCTCATCAGCACCACGATCGCCAACAAACCGTAATTCATCCAATGCAGGAGGGGCGACACCGCCTGCATTACCGGCGTCCGCAAAGAGAGCACGCCTGAAAAGAACTTCGCATCCAGCGTAGAGAACGCCAGAAACAAAGTCATCCAATTGAGCCAGGAGAGATTCCCGCTGACAATAATCGTCAGTTGAAATACGATGGTGATCAGTCCGGCGATTCCCGCGATTGGCTGTGGCAGGAAATACGCAAACGGCACGATCAATTCCGAGAAGTGGTTAAACAGCACCCCGCCTCTGTTCAGCCAATGTGGTGCCCAATGGAAGTACCAGCTCAATGGATTCGGCATCGGCTGTGTTTCGTAGTAGTAATCGAGGCACGTCAAGTTACGCCAGCACGGGTCGCCTCGCAGCTTGATCAGACCGGCGCCGAACATAATGCGAAACAGCAGCCAGCGGAACAGCCAGATAGGAACCACTTCCGGCGTGGCTTTCGATCCCCCCAGGAATATCGCGAAAAAGCACGCCTCCAGCAGAATCGATTCCCAGCCAAAGCCGTAAAATGTCTGCCCGACATTCACGAACGAAAGATAGATGAGGTAGATCGCGGCCCAAACTGCAATCGATAGCCACGTGTACCGGCTCGCGATGCCCGAAATCACCAGACACGAAAGGACGATTCCAATCCACGAAAATGACGTGAATGCCGCGTCGGCGGGCCACGCGTAAAACAGGCTCGGCGCTTCGCGAAACGGCACTTGTTTGATGAAAAGCGGCACGGGCAGCAACCCGCGCTCGCCGAGCAGAGGTTTGAACTGATTGAGAGCAACAAGAAAGGCGATCAGGCAGATGACGCCAATGCTGCGCTCCAGCAGCAAACGCGTGAGCCAGTAGCCTCGAACGTCTACGGCGTCCACTCTTCAAACAATACGCCTGAACCTGGTGCTCCCGAAAGCGCTATTCCCCAACGATTTTTACCAGCACGCGCTCGCGCCGCCTTCACTTCTGCTCAGTAGCCACCGGCTCCTCAGCGTCCGCGATTTTAACCGTAGCTGTCGCCGTACGCCGGCCTCCCGGCAAGCGTAATCGCAGTACACGTTCCCGAGCCCGTTCCTCCTCCAGATGCCGGCTTCGTGCCTGCAGCAGGTCGTTGAGTGAAATCATTCCGAGCAGCCGCCTTGAATCCTGCGAGTCCATCACCGGCATACGTGTGAAGCCCGTTTCTACCATCCGGTAGACCACCACGCGTAAAGGTTCATCGGCGAAAGCGACCACCGGGTCTCGCTTGGCGATCTCTCCGAGCCGCATATCCGCCGCTTGCGGCCGCATCTCGTCGAAAACCTTCAGCAGGTGATTGCGGCTTACTACTCCGATCAGCTTTTTCTCCTCATCCAGTACGGGGAAAAGATGCTGTCCGTGCTGTTTTTGCGTGGGACGGATCAACTCGCGCGCCTTCTCGAGCGCGGTATCGGCCGGCAGAGCAACTACGTTAGTGCGCATCATCTCCCGGACAAACAGGATCTCCAGAGGATCGGTTGCATACTCGCGGCTCAAATGATATCCGCGCCGTGAAATCTTCTCCGTCAGAATGGAGCGCTTCAGCGTTAGCACCGTAAAGGTGTGCGCCAAAAAACATGCCACGATGAGCGGTAAGAGCATGTTGAAATCGTGCGTGAGCTCGATCGCGAAGACAATTCCGGTGAAAGGCGATCGCATCGTCCCTCCCAGAATGGCGCCCATGCTGACCAATGGCCAGAATCCCTGGCCGAAATGAGGCAGGAACATCCCCGCAATGCCCCCCAGAGCCGCTCCCATCATCAGCAACGGCGCGAGTACGCCGCCGGAAGTGCCCGATCCAAGGGAAATGATCCAGATCAGCGATTTAACCAGCAGCACGCCCAATATGAACTGGAACGCTACATTGCCCCGCAGCAACACGCCGATAGTGTCATAACCAACGCCCAGCGCTTGCGGAAAAATGAGACCGCCGATGCCGACAAATACGCCGCCAATCGCCGGCCACCACATCCAGTGGATGGGCAATTTCTGAAAAAGATCTTCCGCGGCGTAGACCCCCACCGTCAGCAGCGCGGAAAGCGCTCCAGCGGCGATGCCAACGAGCACACAGCCGAACAAGCCTTCCGGACCAATAAATGCCGGATGAGCAGGCACTGGAAACAGGGGCCCCATTCCGAGAATGTAACGGCGCGCCGCTCCCGCTGTGACACTGGCTAAAGCTACTGGAATCGCGCTGCGCGGCTTCCATTCAAAAAGCAGCAGTTCCACTGCTAACAACGTGGCGGAAAGCGGAGCGGCGAATGTGGCCGACATACCTGCCGCTGCGCCTGCTACCAGCAACGTCTTGCGTTCGGCGCTCGTCAGATGAAAGAACTGCGCGATCATCGACCCGAAAGCCCCGCCCGTCATGATGATTGGACCTTCCGCCCCAAACGGGCCGCCGGAACCAATCGAAATGGCTGCGGAAATCGGCTTCAATATCGCGAGCCTCGGATGAACACGGCTTCCGTTCATCAAAATCGATTCGATGGCTTCCGGAATGCCATGCCCTCTGATCCGCTCGGATCCGTAACGCGCCATCAGTCCTACGATCAATGAGCCAATCACGGGTACAGCGATTGCAAATACGCCCAGATGATTGCCGGCGGGAGAAGATAGGGCCGTGTCGAAGCGTTGGTAATAAAAAAGATTAGTAAAGAGCCCGATCAGTCTCAACAGGAACCATGCCACGTAGGAGGCGATGAGGCCAATCACTATCGCCATCAGCGAAATGGGTATAACTTCAACTGTCGTTGTAAAGTCGCCCAGTTCTTCTAATGAATGCTTCGTTTTGTGTTTTGGTTTAAACAGATTTACCAGCCCCGCGATCATGCGGACCTCTGTAATGTATGAGGAGTATGATTGACGATCGTTTCAAGTCCCGCCGATAGAGCCGGAGCGAGCGATTGCAGTTCCTGCCAATGCAGCACCGACAGCTTCTCGAGCGCCTCTTCTCCGAACGGAGTGAGAGCAATCAACACCTCACGCCGGTCATGCTCGCTCGGGCGGCGCACGATCGCGCCGCGTTGCTCCAGCCGGTTAATTAACTCAACTGTGCTGTGATGTTTCAGGCAAAGGCGGTGTGCCAGCGCCGTTACTGTTGGGCGGACGCCTTCGGGTAATCCTTTTACAGCTAGTAATAACTGATGCTGCTGGGGCTCAATACCTGCTGCGCGAACCGCCTGCTCGCTAAAGTGCAGGAAACAGCGGATGCGAGATCGAAATTCGGCAAGCTGCTGATAAGCGGCAGCAGAAACGGTGGTAGCCTCTGATGTACTCACAGTTCATCGTATCACGATACAAAAACTTGGTTCCAGTTGATTTTTACATTCAGTTAGAGCAGACTAGCTCGTAGGCGAACAAATGGCGAAATACGCTCTAATTCGCAAGGCATCTCAACTTCATTCATCACCTGATGGGTATCAACCCAACTCTCTATTTATAAAAGGGATAAATAAGATTTTCCCAAATGGAATTACACGGGGAACGATCGTTGAAATTTACGGTCGGCGCTCTTCTGGGCGAATGTCTGTCTGCTTGCAAATGTTGGCGCAAGCCACTGCCCAAGGCGAAGTCTGCGCTGTCATCGATCTATACGATAGTTTTCATCCCGCTTCGGCTGCCTTTGCCGGAGTTCGTTTGGAAAAATTGGTCTGGGTTCGTTCCCGCGGAAATGTCGAACACGCCCTCCGCGCCGCCGATTTGCTGCTCCATGCGGGCGGCTTCGGAATCGTGCTGCTGGACCTCTGTGAAGCTAATCGACACGTTCTGAACCGTATTCCGCTGTCCTATTGGTATCGCTTCCGGCGAGCCATCGAGTACACCCCCACCATCTTGCTCATATGCGCCGATTCGATTCAGGCAAGGTCCTGCTCTGCCAATCAGTTGCAGCTCAAATCAAATGTTTTTCATTGGGCTGGAACGGCTCTGTGCCGGGTTCTTCGCGGCCTGGAGGTGAACGCGATTTTACACAAAGGAGCGGTGGTTCACCCCAAATCGCTCTTCCTTGAACCGAGCGCTTAAATGTACGCCTGTCTGTATGCTTCTGGTTGCATTGCCGCCAATCTGCTGGATTTGGCGCTCCAGTTTTCGCCGCTTGCCGAACAAACCTCGGACGACACAATCGTCTTTTCCATTGGCCCCTTACGCAAACTGCTCGGCTCCCCAAGTCAAATCGCGTCCGAGCTCTGCCGCGCCGGCTACGAATCCAAGTTGCAGGCAAATCTCGCCATTGCCGGCAATCCGGATTCAGCCATTCTGCTGGCCCGCTATTATCCGGGTGTCACGCTGGTCACCCCCGGCCAAGAACGGCTGAAACTCGGCCCGATTCCTCTCGCCGCTCTGTTCACACACGGCTTGGTTATGGATCATGCCCTGCTGGACGTTCTGCATCGCTGGGGGGTGAAAACTTGCGAAGAACTGTGGGCGCTGCCGGAGCACGGCGTCGCCGAGCGGTTAGGCCCGGCTGGAATCCATCTCCGCAATCTGGCCTGCGGCACCATCCAGCGCCCTTTACGTGTGGCTGCCCCCGCTACCAGCTATGAAGAGCGAATGCCGCTCGAACATCCCTTACATCTGCTCGAGCCACTGCTTTTTCTGCTTGGCAGAGTCGTGAGCGAGCTCTGCGGCCGTTTGCGGTCACAATCGAGAGCGGCGCGTCTGCTCGCCGCATATTTTGAATTGGAAGAGAAGAAAGAATATCGCTGCGAACTCGAATTCCCTGTCCCGCTTGACGAGAGCCGCACCATATTGAAGCTGCTGCAGCTTTACTTGGAGCGGCATCCTCCGGAAGCGGCTGTGGTCGCGTTCACCTTGCGCCTGGCGCCAATCGAACCAAGACGCGTGCAGGGCGGCATCTTTCTTCCACCCACTCCCGCTCCCGACAAATTGCAGGTCACATTGGCGCGCATCGCCGGCATGGTCGGTAAAGAGAACGTCGGGACGCCGATGCTGCTGAATACGCACCGTCCCGATGCATTTGAAATGACCACCTTAGCCGCACAGGCCGCCACTCCGGTCGAAAACAATCCGGAGATTCTGCGGCTCGCCATGCGCCTGTTCCGCCCAGCACTGCGCGCCCGCGTCTGTGTGGTTAAATATGCGCCGGAAAATGTCACCGCTCCAGGCGTAAAAGGAACAGTTATACAGTTTGCAGGTCCCTGGAAAACTTCCGGCGAATGGTGGGCTACTACTTCCTGGAGCCGCGAAGAATGGGATGTGGCATTAGACGATGGCGCCCTCTACCGCATTTATCGGGAATCGCAAAGCCGCGAATGGTTCGTTCACGGTGTGTACGACTAAATGCCACGTCTTATTTTGTAACCATCTCCTCTTCTTTTTTATGCTCGTGTTTCAGCTCGACCGTATGCTTTCTCCGCACTTCCTCATCGCGTTCATCCTCGGCTTCAATCTTCGTTTCAGGCTTTATTACCGCTTCACGGAATAGTACGGCCGAGTGTTCCATCATGTCGTAAGGTTCTTTAGACTTAACCTGTGCCGGCTCTACGAACAAGGGGTAGCGCGTATCCAGAATCACCTCCCAACCATAGCCTGCTGTACACGCGGGAAGGTAGAACTCAATGCCTTCATGATGCGGATTTAAACAGAACAGGAACGTATCGTCGTGTACCACCTCGCCAAACCGGTCCACATCGTTAAGGGTTCGCCCACTTAGCTGCAGGCCCAAGCAGCGTACCCAGCCGGCGTTCCACTCATCTTCGGTCATCTCCTGGCCGTCCGGCCGATACCAGCAGATATCACCTATCTCCAGACCGCCGACTTTGTGCTTCTCGGCTGTGCCTGGACTGATTTTGCGATCCTGGAAAAACTTCCGCCGCCGCAAGTTTGGGTGTTTCTTGCGCAAAGCGATCAGCGCTGTAGTGAATTCCAAAAAAGCTTTCTGCCGATCGTCGAGATCCCAGTTCAACCAACTGATCTCGTTGTCCTGCGCATAACCGTTGTTGTTGCCCTGCTGCGTCCGGCAAATCTCATCGCCTCCACAAATCATCGGCACGCCTTGCGAAACCATCAGCGTTGTCAGGAAATTGCGCTTCTCGCGTTCGCGAACGGCACTGATGCGCTCATCATCGGTTTCGCCCTCTACTCCATGATTCCAGGAGTGATTGTCGTTGGCTCCATCTTTGTTGCCTTCACCATTCGCTTCATTGTGCTTTTCGTTATAGCTGACCAGATCTCTCAGCGTGAATCCATCATGCGCCGTGACGAAGTTGATACTCGCGGACGGACGCCTGCCATCACGCTCATAGAGATCGCTGCTCCCCGTCAGCCGATAGCCAAGCTCCGCAACCTGTCCGTCGTCGCCTTTCCAGTAGCGGCGAACGCCATCGCGGTATTTGCCGTTCCACTCCGCCCACAACGCCGGAAACTGTCCTACCTGATAACCCCCTTCGCCCACATCCCACGGCTCGGCGATTAACTTCACGCGCGATAGGACCGGGTCCTGATTGATGACGTCGAAAAAAGCCGATAGCCGGTCGACATCGTGAAGTTCTCGCGCCAGCGCAGACGCAAGATCGAAGCGGAATCCGTCTACGTGCATGTCCAGCACCCAGTACCGGAGGCTGTCCATCACCATCTTCAACACCTGCGGATGCCGCATGTTCAGCGTGTTGCCAGTTCCCGTGTAGTCCATGTAGTACCGGGGTTGATCCTGAACCACTCGGTAATAAGTGGTGTTGTCGATACCGCGAAAGCTCAGCGTCGGACCCATCTGGTTGCCTTCAGACGTGTGGTTGTACACCACATCCAGAATTACTTCCATTCCCGCCCGGTGTAGCTCGCGAACCATAGTTTTG
The DNA here is from genome assembly GCA_963762495.1 of uncultured Acidobacteriaceae bacterium. Lineage (GTDB taxonomy): Bacteria > Acidobacteriota > Terriglobia > Bryobacterales > Bryobacteraceae > Bog-105. Next base: position 514,373 of record CAVXKZ010000021.1, on the reverse strand, counting down.
AACTCGCCGATCTGCTGGCCCATTTCTCCCGAGCTCGAATATCGAGCCGCCGGCGAAAAATAATTCGTAGTGTTATAGCCCCAATAGTTGCGCAGACCTTTATCCAACAGATGCTTGTCATCCAGGAAATCGTGTACCGGCATCAGCTCAATCGTCGTCACCCCGAGCTTCTTGAAATAATCGATCATCGGCGCGCTGACCAGACCCAGATAGGTGCCGCGCAGATCCTCCGCAACCTCGGGATGTTGCGCCGTCATCCCTTTGACGTGCGCTTCGTAAATGATCGAATCGTGCAGCGGAATTTCCGGAGACCGGTCGTTTTGCCAATCGAAATGGGAGGTGGTCACGACGCCCTTCGGCATACCCGCCGCGTCATCCTGCGCATCGCAACTCAAATCGGCCTGCGGATCTCCAAGCCTGTATCCAAAAATCGGATAATCCCAATTGACTTCTCCTGCAATGGCCCTCGCGTAAGGATCGATGACCAGCTTCGCCGGATTAAACCGCAAGCCTTTCTCAGGCTCATAGCGCCCATGCACCCGATACCCGTAAAGCTGTCCGATGGAAATACCGGGTAGAAACCCGTGCCAGACATGGCTGGTGCATTCAGGCAGCTCGAATCGTATCGTGCTCTCCTGTTCCAAGTTCGTTAAAAAGGCACAGCTCGACCTGAGTTGCGCGCTCCGAATAGAGCGCAAAGTTCACACCGGTCCCATCCCAGGTCGCGCCCTGAGGATACGGCGCGCCCGGAAGCACTTTCGTTGTCATTGGATCGGGTTATTCGTCCTCTCCCTTAGAGTCCCCTGCTGAGGTACAAACCGGAGATGCCGCTCAGGACTATTTGTTACCCCGGGCAGAACACGGGTCACCCACGACAATTAAGTATTTTTAATATCCATGGTTAAGAATTTTAAATGAAAGTGAAGCCAACCGGACCCGTAGATTGTCTTATGGGAGGCGGTTCAAGTGGCAACGATTAAAATCCATGACCGAGCAGACCAGTTTCGAATCGAAATCGCCGGCCGTTTTGCGGGCGATATCGTCTTCGAGGTAGATGCAAGCTGGAAATCAGTTCTTATCGAACCCAGTCAGCGAAGGGTGATCGTCGATATCTCTCGCATGAGCGGTTACGACGGCAACGGTCGGCGGGTGCTCTCCGAGATGTACCATCACGGAACGCGTATCGCAGCCGCTACACCCTCCTCCTTGGTATTCCTGAATGAGATCTCTGCCCCGCAGCGGCGCGGCCCTGCGCTCCTTCATCGCTTGACGCAAGCCGATGTGGAAATCAAATCAGCCAACGAGAAACAACCTCTCCTCCGCGCTATCGCAGCAGCATCGGGCAAGTAAATTTTCGGCAAACTGACATTCCGGGAACCGGCTTTCGGCCCGGCACATCCTGAATGAAATGAGTCAGCATTACAGGCTCGTCTCCAGGCGTTCCGTCCTTCTTTCGGGCTTATCGTTTATGGCTGCCCGGCGCTTCCTTCGCGCTCAGGAACAGCAATCCCCGGCGTTCTCGACAGATGTAAACGTCGTGAACGTGTTTGCAACGGTTCGCGATAAAGATGGGAAGATCGTTCGCAACCTGGCGAAGGATGATTTCGCTCTTGCAGGAAGACGGACGCCCACAAACCATTCGCTACTTCTCGCAACAGAGCGATCTGCCGCTTACCCTGGGACTGCTGGTCGATACCAGCATGAGCGAACGGCGCATGCTAGGAACCGAGCGGGACGCAAGCCGAACCTTCTTCGAGCAAGTCCTCCGGCCCGACCGGGACAAAGCGTTCCTGATTCATTTCGATCATGAAGTCGAGCTGCTGCAGGACCTGACCGCTTCGCGCGAGCGGCTCGAAAAATCGCTAGATGATATCGATAAACCGCAGTGGAAGAACGCGGACGACCAGTCCGGCGGGTCCCCGAACGGAGGCTCACCTGATTACGGGGGCGGACGCGGCGGACAGCGAGGAGGTATGCGCGGAGGCGGCACGACCTTGTACGACGCTGTCTATCTTGCTTCGCACGATTTGATGTCTCAGCAGACAGGGCGAAAAGCGCTCATTCTGCTCACCGACGGTGAAGACCGCGGCAGCAAAGTTTCTCTCAATGAAGCCATCGACTCCACACAACACGCCGACACGCTGGCGTACGCGGTCCGCATCGCCGACGAAGAGCAGATGAACCGTGGCTTCAGCTCCCCCGGAATGGGACGGCGTGGCGGCATGGGAGGCGGAGGCTGGGGAGGACGCGGCGGTGGCGGACCGTATGGGCGCCGTCCTACAGAGAATCGCCCGGACGGCAAGAAAGTACTGCAGCAGATTTCGAAAGAGACTGGCGGGAGCTATTTCGACGTTAGTAAGAAGAAAACCGTCGATCAAATCTACACTGAAATCGAAGAAGAGCTGCGAAACCAGTACAGCATTGGCTATACGCCGGATCGGCCCGCCACTGATACTGCATTCCGTAAGATCCAGCTCACGGTGAAGCAGAAAGGATTGATCGTGCAGGCTCGCAATGGTTATTATCCGGGAACCAAAGCTCGCTCATCGTAGCCTGGAATTGTGGCCGCGCCACAACAGCGTCGCAACCTCGCATCTTTAATCGGCGACTTCGAACGCAACGGCAAACAGATTGCAATCGTTGCTCCACGCGGGCTTCGTCAACGCCGGACCAGTTATAGCGAACTCGCGCTTCTTGCTCGCCGGTTTGCCGCGGAGCTGGAACTTCGCAATATTCACAAAGGGGATCGTGTTCTCCTTTGGGGAGAAAATCGCGCTGAATGGGCTGCGGCATTCTTCGGCTGCGTCTTGCGCGGAGTTCTTCCAGTTCCCATCGACTTCGCGGGCTCACCCGACTTCGCGCAGCGCGTGGCCCAGGAAGTCTCGCCGAAGCTCATAACAGGCGCGCGCGACAGATTAAGCTCCCTCACGACGGAATCGTGTTTGATGTTCTTTGACGATTTCGAACGCGCCCTCACGCCGCAAACAGCCGTTCCCATCGACGATCTAAGTGAAAGTGATGCACTGCAGATCGTCTTCACGTCCGGCACGACCGGCGAGCCGAAAGGCATCGTTCATACCCACCGGAACGTGCTCGCCAGTCTGGAGCCCATCGAGAGGGAGATGCAGAAATATCTTAGGTACGAATGGATCTTTCATCCCATCCGCATTCTGCACACGCTTCCACTGAGTCACGTCTTCGGGCAATTCATGGGATTGTGGATTCCGCCGTTGCTCGCGGCGGAAGTGCATTACGAGTCGCGCTTGGTTCCGGCGGAGCTGGCGGAGCAGATCCATCGCGAGCGCATTTCGCTGCTGGCCGCCGTTCCTCGGGTGCTCGATCTTATGCGCGACCACATTACAGCGCGAATCCCGGACCTCGAGAATCGTCTCGCCACCGCGCCAAAATTGAGCGCAGGGAAACGTTGGTGGCGTTACCGCGACATCCACCGCCTGTTCGGCCTAAAGTTCTGGGCCTTTATCTGCGGAGGCGCAGCGCTGTCCCCTACCGGTGAGCAATTCTGGAATTCACTCGGCTTCCTTGTCGTTCAAGGCTATGGAATGACCGAAACCACGGCGCTGGTCAGCCTCAATCATCCTTTCCATGCGGCCGAGGGCACCATCGGCAAAGTCTTGCCCGGCCGTGAAGTGAAACTGAGCGACGAAGGCGAAGTGCTGGTGCGCGGCGATACGATTTCAAACACCACCTGGCAACAGGGCGGCCTCGCGAAACATGACTCCGAATGGCTCGCCACAGGCGATCTCGCCGAGTTCGATGAGCACGGAAACCTGCGCTTCCGCGGCCGCAAGAAGGACGTGATCGTTACCTCGTCGGGCTTGAATATTTATCCCGAGGACCTCGAAAGCTCATTGGCGCGTCAGACCGGGGTGAAAGCAGCTGCCGTAATTGAAACGACGGCGGATCACGGCCCGGAGCCACTCGCGGTGTTGGCGATGAACGGAAGCGATCCGCGTACTGCGGTCAACGCTGCGAACAAAGATCTGGCCGAATTTCAGCAGGTTCGCCGCTGGATCGTATGGCCCGAAGCCGATCTGCCGCGCACGTCAACCGGGAAGATCCTCAAGCGCGAAATCGCACGAAAAATCGCGGCCGGTGAAGTCGCCTCGAATTGTGCAGGCGTGGGTGCCGCCGCCGGCGATCTGAATCTGGATAGCCTCGGACGCGTTCAGTTGCAGGCTCAATTGGAGCAGCAGTATGGTGTTTCGCTCGATGATGCCGCCCTGCAGCAGGTCAAGACACAAGAGGATGTTCAAAGGATTGTCCGGGAAGCGCCTGCGCAAACCGCGCCGCACGCCGAACATACCTACCCGCATTGGCCGTGGAATCCGATTCAGCAAACGATTCGCAGCGCCTTTCTCGAACTGATCGCCAGACCGCTGGTCTGGTTTCTCGCAAATCCTAAGGTCACCAGCGAGGTTCGCGAGTGGCCTTCAACTCCCCTGCTGATCGTGTGCAATCACGTCACGTCTTATGACGCAGCCTTCATCCTCTATGCCTTACCGAGCCGCATCCGCCAGAGATGCGCCATCGCGATGTCGGGCGAAATGCTGCTCGATTTCAAGCGGGGCCGTAACCAGGGCAACTGGTTCCTGAACCTGGTGGGGCCGATCGCCTATTTTCTGATCACAGCGCTTTTCAACGTCTTTCCCCTTCCGCAGTTCAGCGGATTTCGGCGTAGTTTCCGGCATGCGGGCGAGGCAATCGATCGCGGCTACAGTGTGGTTGTATTTCCCGAAGGCCGCCGCTCCGACGACGGCACGCCCCAGCCCTTCAAGTCCGGTGCGGGACTCTTATGGAAAGAGCTCGGCGTATCAGCTTTGCCGGTGCATCTTGCCGGTCTCGGCGAAATCAAAGTGCAGCATCGCCGCTGGTTCCGCTCGGGCACGATCACGGTGTCCGTGAGCAGGATTCTTACGCTCGACCCGTCCCAAACTCCCGAAGAACTCACCGAACGCCTGCGTCAGGGCGTCTTCGCTCACTGAGGCGTCTTGCTCCGCCGGAACGGTCGCCCGATCTCGCGCAGGATTCCCTTCAGGAACGGCGCGCCAAACACCCCGATCCCAAGCAGCCCGCCGAAGAATCCCATCGCCTCGTAGCTCTCGCGGCCCTGCCGCTGCCAATAGACATCGCTAAGATTCAGCCACAAGGCGAATTCATCTAACGTCAACGCCGCGGCCACACCGAACAGCAGCGACGTGAAGCGTCCCGCCCACCGCCACGACTCGCCCGTTCCCGTTCCAATTTGCAGCAGCCACATGTACCCGACCAAAAGCAGCCCCAGAATGCCCCACACCAGGTGATGAATATGGCGACCATGCATGCTGACGTTGTGAAATGGGCCAATGTCGTTATGAATCGCGATAGTGATTCCTCGAATGACCACCACGGCGATAAAGAAACCGACCGAAGCCAGGAACAGGCGCTCGCGGCGGCTCTCTCCTAGTTGCCGCCGATAGATGTCGCGCAATCGCGTGCGCGAAACAATAGCGGCCAGCAAAACCAGAATCGCCGCAATGAATAGCGGCGTGAGCCAAAAGCTGCGATGGGTCCAGGGCACGTCTATTCCGCCTTGAGTATTGCCTGCACCAGACCTTCAGCCGTTTGCACCCGCGCCTCCGCCGCTACCTCCAGACCGTGCTTTCGAACCGTCTCCGCTGTGATCGGTCCAATGGCGGCAACCTTCACTTTACTAAGTGTCCTGGCTTCCACCAACGCTATCAGGTTGTTCACAGCGGATGAGCTCGCGAAGGTTACCCAATCGGGGAGCGGCTCTCGAAAGACCGCGGCTGCTGTCCGTTCGGAATCTGCCGGAACCACGTTCCGGTAAGCCTCGACCACATCGACATGGGCTCCCAATTTCCGCAGGACATCCGGTACAAGATCACGCGCCACCGCTGCCCTCGGAATCAGGATCCGCTTGCCCTTCAAATCTTCCTGTTCAAAAGCGTCGCAGAGCGCCTCCGCAACGTACTTCCCAGGGACTAGGCTTACCCTGAACCCGTTCCGTTCGGCAGCCTCGCGGGTCGCCGAGCCAATCACGGCTATACGCGCCTTTGTCTCGCCTCGCACGGCCGGCAACTCAGCCGCGAACGCGCTCACAGCGTTCGCGCTCGTAAAAAGAATCCAGTCGATAGGTGTCGCATTGCGCTGCCGCTTCCCGCAGAGACGCATCGTCCAAAGGCGGCGCAATCTCGATCACCGGAACCAAAATGACGGTCGCGCCGCACTCGCGTAAGGGCCGCGCCAGCTCTTCGGCCTGGTGTGTCGCGCGTGTAACCACAATCCGTACACCGGCAAGCTTCCCCATTTAGCTGCTCTCCGCCAGAATGCCGCGCGCACCCCGTGCTAGCAGTTCCCCGGCAACGGCCCGACCCAACTCTTCTGGTCTCTCCCGCGGACCCTCGCGATCGGCGCGTAAACGCCGTGAACCATCCGGGGCAACTACGACGGCCATGAGGCGCAGGCAGGTCTCCTTTGCATTCGGCAAATGCGCCTACCGGCAGTTGACATCCTCCGCCCAATTCCGCCAGGGCGGCCCGCTCGCACGCCACCGCCACGCTGCTCTCTTCGTGACCGAGCCGCCGGCAAATCTCCAAAGCCGGATCGTTCCTGCGCGTCTCGATCGCCAGAGCCCCCTGCCCTGCCGCCGGACAAACCCGCTCTGGATCGAGAATCTCCGCAATCTCGCGCTCCAGGCCCAGCCGCTTCAGACCGGCGACCGCCAGCATGATCGCGTCGTATTGCCCTTCCTTCAACTTCCGCAAGCGCGTCTCGACGTTCCCTCGAATGGCTTCCGTGCAAAGATCCGGTCGAAGGACGCGCAGTTGAGCACTGCGGCGGCCGGAGCTCGTCCCTACCCTCGCGCCTTCTCTTAACTTGTCCATCCGCTGTCCGGCGAGCGCATCGCGCGCATCTTCGCGCTCGGGAATCGCTGCAATTATCAGCCCTTCCGGCGTTTCCGTCGGCAGATCTTTCAAGCTGTGGACCGCCAAATCGATTGTGCCTTTCAGCAACGCCTCCTCGATCTCTTTGGTAAAGAGGCCCTTGCCGCCGGACTCCATTAAGGATGCGGTCTGCAAGTGATCGCCGGTGGTTTTGATGATCTCGATGGTTGTCGAAAAACCGAGTTCCTTCAGTTTCGCGGCGATGTAGTTCGCCTGCCACAACGCCAGATGCGATCCGCGCGAGCCGATGATCAAAGCTTTTGTTGCGGCTGCTGCCATTGCTAGCGCAACCGGAACATTCGCCGCAGCGCGCTGATTAGCTCGGCATCGCGGCTTCCTTCACCCTTCGCCTGCGCGGCGGCCTCGCGCCGGATTTCCGAGATGGGCCCGTGCGCAATCTTGTTGACGATTCCCCGCGTGAGAGCTTCGAGCGCCTGTTCCTGTTCCGCCGTTAATGGTCCGAGCCGGTTTCGGTAACGGCCCAGGACGTCCGTCCGGATCGCCTCGAGCTGCTCTTGCAAGCTCACGATCACAGGCGTCATGTCCCGCTCGCGGAGCTTCGCTTCCAGCCGCTGCACTTCTTCCGCAACAATGCTCTCCGCCTGCTGCGCCACCTCCCGCCTGGTGCGCAGATTGCGGTCCGTCAGCCGCTGCAGATCGTCTATATCGTACAAAAATGCGTGCTCGAGACTGTTCACGCCCGGATCGATGTTTCGCGGCACGGCAATGTCGATCAGGAACATCGGCTGATTCTTGCGGGTTTCGATCGCCCGGCGGATAGTCTCCCGCGTGAGCACGTATCCGGGCGCCGCGGAGGACGTGATAACGATGTCCATCTCCGGGATGCGAGCCAGAAACAGATCGTAGGAAACCACCTCGCCGTGGAACAGCGCCGCCAGGTCTTCGGCTCGCTCCTGTGTGCGATTTGTGATGAATATGTCCTGAGCGCCGGCCCGCAGTAGATGCTTCGCCGCGCCTTCGGACATCTTCCCCGCTCCTACAATCAGCACTCGCTTTTTATTCAATGAGCCGAAGATCTCTCGCGCCAGTTCCACCGCCGCATAACTCACCGAAACCGCGCTCTCGCCAATCTCGGTCTCCGATCGGATTCGTTTCGCTACGCTGAATGCCCTGGTGAGAACCGCATCCAGAATGCTGCCCACCGTGCCCTGTTCGCGCGCTTGCCGGTAAGCCTCTTTCATCTGACCTAGAATTTGAGGCTCGCCCACGATCATCGAATCCAGACTGGAGGCCACCCGAAACAGGTGCCGGATAGCATCCTTGTCCTCAAATAGGTACAAATGAGGCCGAACCGCGTCAGCGCTCAAGTCGCGGCACCGTTTGAGCATGCAATCGAGCAGCGCATCCGGATTGAAACTATCGTCCAGCGCCGCTGTGACTTCAACCCGATTACAGGTCGAAAGGATCAGCGCTTCTTTGGCTCCCCGGGATTGCATGTGCAGCAACGCCCCGGGGATCTCGTCCGCGTGAAACGCCAGCTTCTCGCGCAGTTCTACTGGAGCCGTGCGATGATTAATCCCCGCCAGCGCCAGTCTCATCGTTCCATCAAACTCCGCAAACCGGCGTGCGTTGCCCAGGTAATGATGGAGCAACCTAATACGCTAACCGTCAGCCACGCGATCCTGCGGCCCCTCCATCCCGCCGACACTCGCAGGAAAATCATCGCCAGATAAAAGGCCCAGGTGAACAGGAAGAAGGCGATCTTCGGGTCACCGATCCAGTTGGTTCCGCTTTCAATGAAAGCCCACACCACCCCGGTAATCGTTCCGATGGTGATAAACACAAACCCGGCGTTCATCGATTGCGTGATGATGCGGTCCAGGGTCGCCAGCGGCGGAAGGCTGTTCACCGACGGCATCACCTTCTTTCGCTTGAGTTGCCGCTCCTGCAGCAGATAGTAAACGGAAGCGACTGCGGCGAAGATCAATGCGGCATAGCCAATAAGCACGGTTGATATGTGAATAATCAGCCACGCGTTCCGAATATAGACATTCGTCCACGATTCAACTGGGAATTCGGTCGCCCCGATGAGGGTCATGAAAAAAACCAGTGGAAAAAGGCAGACACCGAAGATGGAGATGCGGTAAACGGTGTACCCTAACAGGAAAAGTACAGCTAAAACGAAGGCGCAGATCGAACTGGTCTCGTAGAAATTGTTCAGCGGCAGGTGTCCGGATTCGGCCCAAAGCTCGATGATCGCGACCAGGTGAAAGACTGTGCCGGCGCCAAAAGCAATCAGCGCCGGAAGGAAGAGGCGCGTGCTCTTCCGAAACAGGTAGATCAGCGCGTACAGCAGTCCGCACGAGTAAAGGGCGGCGGCCGTCCGCAGCCATACAACACTCATGGCGGGGGGCTCTCAGTTCAGTATACGGGCAGTGTCCGTGTAGCTCGCGGCGCGGCCTGGATGCCTTCGATCAACGCTGTAACGGTTGGTGGCCGCAAAGCACCAGCCAATGCGGTAAGGCAGTAGAGGAGTTTAAGTAAGCTTCATGGGCGAATTTTTGGACGGCAAGAAAGCCATCGTGACTGGCGCGTCCAAAGGCATCGGATTCGCGATTGCGGGTGCGCTGCTTTCGGCCGGCGCGGACGTCTTGATCTGCGCTCGCGACCAAAAGCATATCGATGCCGCGTTGAGAAACCTTAATGCGATTCATGACCATCGCAAAATTATCGGCCGCGTCGCCGATGTAAGCAAGAGCTCCGATGTCGCTGCGCTGTTCCGCTCCGTCGACCAGGAACTCGGCGGGCTGGACATCCTCGTGAACAACGCTGGTTTCGGACTCTTTCGCGCCACCGCGGAGCTCAGCATCAGAGGATTGGGACCGTCTTATCGCCACCAATCTATCGGGCGCCTTCTACTGCAGCCGCGAGGCCATTGAGCGCTTTCAACAATCTAGGGGCGGTTCCATCGTAAATATCAGCAGTCTGGCGGGCAAGAATCCTTTTGCCGGCGGCGCGGCCTATAATGCCTCGAAATTCGGGCTGAACGGTTTTTCCGAAGCCATGATGCTCGACCACCGCAATGACAACGTCCGGGTGAGCTATATCCTCCCCGGCAGCGTCGATACCGAATTTGCCGGCGCAGGCACAACCAGATCCGACTGGAAGATTGCCCCGGAGGACATCGGCGAGATCGTTCTCGACATCCTTCGGATGCCCGCGAGAACTCTAATTAGCCGAATTGAGGTGAGACCTTCTCGCCCGAGGAAAGACTAGATCAGAAATCCCCGAGGAACAAATTAGCGGATCGCCTATTCATGAAAACGTTAGCTCTGACGATGAAAGCAAGTAGGAAGCAGCGATGTGGTGTTTGGCCCGATGTTTGCTCCTCTGTTAAGTGGATACAGCAGATGTTAGGGCCGGAACTGAACGCCAGCTACCAGCATTCAGAGCATTCGGTCGTGAATAGAAAGAAGGATCGGAACCTATGAGCCGGCTCCGCAAAGTGCTAGACCCCACCCGAACGGGTAAAGACGCAGAGAGTCTCGAGCGGACGCTGCTGAAGCTGATCGTCGGCCAGGATGAGGCCATCGAGCAGATCGTGAACATCTATCAGATGAACGTCACGGGTCTCTCGGCGCCAGGACGGCCGGTAGGCAACTTCCTCTTCCTGGGGCCGACCGGATCGGGCAAGACGCGTACGGTGGAAGCCACAGCCGAAGCGCTGTTGGGGAATCCCCGCGCGGTCGTCAAAGTTGATTGCGCCGAGTTCCAGCACAGCCATGAGATCGCAAAGCTCATCGGTTCGCCTCCGGGCTATCTGGGTCACCGCGAAACGCATCCGCTGCTCAGCCAGGAAGTGATCAATCAGCATCACACCGATACCGTGAAGCTCAGCTTCATCTTATTCGATGAAATCGAAAAGGCCAGCGATGCTTTATGGAACCTATTGCTTGGGATTCTCGATAAGGCCACTCTCACCTTGGGAGATAACCGCAAAGTCGATTTCTCCAACGCCATGATCTTCATGACGAGCAATCTTGGTGCTTCGGAAATGAGCGCGCTCGTTAGTCCCCGCCTCGGCTTTCAAAGCTTCGCGGGAGCACAGACCAATATCCTCAGCGACAAGCTCAACGACAAGCTGTCGAAGAGCGGCATTGAAGCGGCCCGCCGCAAGTTCACGCCTGAATTTATGAACCGGATAGATAAAGTGGTGGTCTTCAAGCCACTGGGCGAACCGGAATTGCGCCGGATCCTCGATCTCGAGCTCGGTCAAGTGCAGCAGCGCATCCTGACGTCACCCGCCGAGAAGTCGTTCGTGTTCACCGTTTCGGATCCAGGGAAGGACTTCCTGCTGACCGAAGGCACCGATGTGAAGTACGGCGCTCGACATCTGAAACGCGCCATCGAACGGCTGCTGGTGCATCCGCTCTCTAACCTCATGGCCACCAATCAAGTCGCCGCGGGAGATTGGATTCAAGCCGATTTCGATTCGGAAAGTAAATGCCTTCTGTTCACCAAGGAAGCGGAAGGCCTGGAGTTTCAGGCCATTGCCAAAATGATGGGCGGCGGCCATGTGCGCTTGGAAGACGCCGTAGTGGCGGCAGCGGTCGCGCAGCCGGATCACTCCCGAACCATCGCCAAACCGGCGAAAAAGTAACTATTAAGCGGGTTCTCCCAAGCACGCTGTGAGCCCTGTAGGCTCTCTACGCCTTCAAGTAGTAGAATGCCTACAGTGCTTCCATGAAGGGCCCATACCGCAATCGAATCGAGCTGCTGCAAGGCACCCTCGACCTGCTCATCCTGCAAACGCTCCAGTGGGGCCCGCAACACGGCTACGGAATCAGCGGCGCGATAGGCGCAAATTCCGGTGATGTACTGCGCGTCGAAACCGGATCGTTATACCCCGCGCTTCACCGATTGGAACGGCAAGGCTGGATTAAATCGGAATGGAAGAACACTGAAGCCGGCCAGCGCGCAAAATACTATCGGCTCACGCCCCAAGGCAAAAAACAACTGAGTTCCGAAAGAGATCGCTGGTCTCAAATGGTCGCGGCTATCGCCGGCGTTCTCAATCCGCGCGGCCAGGAAGGATAATGATAACCGTCGCTCTGCGTTCGAGTTCTTACCCGAAGCTGGGCTGTTAGTCTCCTGGTCTATGTGACGCCTGCGTTATGAATAAGTAATAACAACTGGCGATCTCGAAAGGAGTTTCCATCCGTGGGAAACTGCTGTGATCTGGATTCCCGCCCTGTTCGCTATGGCGGCCGCTGCCGCTCAACCCATGCACTTCGAAAAACGCGTTTTAGCCAATGACCTTGCCGGCGGATATCAGGTAGTCGCCTGCGATGTAAACGGTGACGGCAAGTTGGACCTGATTGCGCTGGCTAGCGATATGCCCGACCTGGTATGGTTCGAAAATCCCACTTGGGAGCGGCACGTGCTAGCTACCAATCTCGCTCGCATGATCAATGTCGCGTGCTGGACCCGGACACCCCACGCGCCGCCCACCATCGCCGTTGCTTACGAATTCTCCATGCATCCCCAGGAGAGCGCCGGCATCGTTACCCTGTTGAAGCCGAACAAAGATCCGCGCCGGCCGTGGGACGCAACGGAAATCGATCGCCTGCCCGCCTCCCATCGATTACGCTGGGCCGATATCGATGGAAGCGGCAATAAAGTGCTGATCAATGCCCCGCTCGCGGCCGCGGATGCGCAGGCGCCGGATTTTCGGGGACATGTTCCGCTGGTCTACTATCGCCCCGGCGAATGGAAACGGCGTCTCATCGGCGAGGCCGAGGAAGGCGTGATGCACGGCATCTTTGTCACCGACTGGGACCACAACGGTCGTGACGCGATTCTCATCGGCAGTTTCCTCGGTATCCATTTATACACGTTCGAACCGGATGGAAAGTGGTCGCGAACGGAGATTGCCAAGGGCAGCCCCCAGCCGTGGCCGAAGAGCGGAACTAGCGATATTGCTGTCGGGCTGCTCGGGAAAGAGCGATTTCTGGCAGCCATAGAGCCCTGGCACGGCAATGAGGTGGTCGTGTATCGCCACAGCGAGAATCTATGGAACCGAGAGGTGATTGATTCTAGCCTCAGTGATGCGCACACGATTGAGACCATCGATCTCGATGGCGACGGCCGCGATGAGATCGTCGCCGGCTTTCGAGGTAAGCCTTACGGCGTGTATATCTACCGCTTCGACGGCGCAAAGTGGAGCCGCGCAGTTCTCGACCAGGGAGGCGTCTCGGCAGCGGGTTGCGCGGTGGCCGATCTGGATGGCGATGGTAAGCCGGAGATTACCTGCATCGGGCAGGCGACACATAATCTGGTGATATGGCACCTTGAGCCCTGAAATTCGACTACGTGGTCTTCGCTTGCCGCATGTTTCGCGAAATCCCTTTCGTGCGTTTGCGCGTCGCTGCCACACGCTCGTAGCCGTCTGTGGTCCTATCAATCAGTTTTTGGACATTGGCGGCAAAGTTCGGTCCGTAGCTAGCCCGGATCTCGCCGAGTGACGGCCCCACTTTTTAGAACACACCGTAGTGCTCGCCATTCGTTTCATTATTGGCGGATCAATGCTTCCCCTTGACAGCCGACCAGAGAGCGTTTACTCTATAGGTCGAATGACGACCAGAGAGTTTTGATACTCAACTGGGTCTGCTCCAGGGCACCCTCGACCTGCTAATTCTGCAGACGCTTGCTCCGGGCCGCGCGCATGGGCACGCTATCGCGCAGTGTATTGAACGCAGATCGGACGAAGTGCTGCAGGTTGGGCACGGATCTCTCTATCCAGCACTGCAGCGCCTGCTGAAACGGGGCCTCATTGTCGCGGAGGACGGAGTGTCGGAGAACAACCGAAAGGCCAGGTTCTACCGCCTCACAGCGAAGGGACGGAAAAAACTCTACCTGGAGACATCCAAATGGCAGCGGCTCTCCGAAGCGATCGGGCGCATTCTCGCTCCGCTGGCGGATGAGCCCAAGTAGGGAAAGGGGTTCGGCCATGACTTGGTGGAAACGCCGCGGCGCTCAGTTGGATGACGAGATTCGGAAGCACATCGACTTCGAGACGCAAGAGAACATCGAGGCTGGCATGTCACTCGATGCCGCCCGGCACGCTGCATTGAGAAAGTTTGGCAATGTCTCGTTGGCAAAGGAGGAATCGCGCGAAATCTGGGGATGGCTCTGGTTGGAACGGCTATGGCAGGATTTGCGTTACGCGCTGCGCGGCTTTGCAAAGAATCTGGGATTCACTTCAGTTGCCCTGTTGTCATTAGCGTTGGGCATCGGCGCCAGCACCGCCTTATTCAGCGTTGTGTATGGAGTTCTTATTGCGCCCTATCCGTATGCGAAGCCCGATGAAATTTGGGCGCCAGCCGTGCTCGGCCCCAAAGATCGGCTAGATGGATGGCACTCGTATTCGCGTCGTGAGTTTCTCGAAATTCAGAAAGTGCCCGCTTTCGCCGATGTGATGGCGACCACTGTCGAACCGGTGCTATTCGCCGGCAATAGCAGCCCGGAGCGCTTCTATGGAGTCCTGCTGACAGGCGGCGCTTTCAACTTTATTGGCGTCAAACCGCTGGTCGGCCGCACCATTCAGCCCTTCGACATCCGGCCCGGAGGTGAGCCCGAGCCAGTGGTTGTGCTCAGCTATCAGTTTTGGCAGCGCACGTTTAACGGTGCTGCAAGTGCCATTGGCAGGAAGTTGGTGTTGAATGACGTGCCGCATACCGTGATCGGCGTGATGCCACCCAGATTCGGATGGTATACCAACGAAGCGTTTTGGCTTCCCATGCCGATGCCTCTGGCAGACGAGACCCCCATCAATGTGATCATGCGGCTGCGGCCCGGAGTCACCAAAAATGTCGCCGAGCAGCAGTTGCAGAAATTGAACTTACGTCTGGCTGCGGAGAAGCCGCAAAATTTCCCAAAGGGCGCCTTCCGGACGCTCTTGCTGAATTACATGGACATTACGCAGGCCAGCGGTGAGATGAGCGCAAGCCTGCACTTGCTTTTCGCTGCGGTTGGATTCCTTTTGCTAATTGCTTGCGTCAATGTCGCGAACCTACAATTGGCGCGCACCACTACGCGAGCACGCGAAATCGCGGTGCGCTTATCAATAGGTGCCGGCAGGGCGCGGCTCGTTCGCCAATTGCTCACCGAAAGCGTTCTCTTATCCATCTTGGGTGGTGCGCTGGGTGTGCTATTCGCAGTGGGTGCCACACGCGCGATTGCCGCCTTAATACCGGCCGACTATGTGCCGAACGAGGCCCGCATCGCAATCAACGGCTACGTTCTCTTGTTCTCACTCGCTATATCGGTCCTGACAGGTATACTTTTCGGCCTGACGCCAGCCGTCCGATGCTCCCGGCCCAATCTTGTCGACGCATTGAAGGATGGTGGGCGCGGCACTGCCGGAAGCGTTCATGGGCAAAAGACCCGCGCTTGGCTCGTAATAACCGAGGTCGCGTTGTCGGTGATTTTACTGGCTGGCGCAAGCCTCGCCATCCGCGGATTTGCCAACCTGCTCAGCATCAATCCCGGTTTCCAGCCACAGAGAACATTGATGATGGAGGTGCCGCTTCCGCCCAAGCGCTACGCCACTCTTGAACGGCGCAACACCTTCGACCGCGATTTGCTTGAGAGCGTCGGGAATCTCCCAGGCGTCGATGCGGCCGCGATTGGAAATGGCGGCATGCCCTTCGGTGGTCCGCGCTCCCCATACTCGCTCGAAGGGCAGCCGCGCGCTGAAGATCGTATTATTGTCGGGCTTATCAGCGCCGATTATCTGCGAACTCTTGGCATTCCGCTGAAACGCGGGCGTGGGCTCACCGGGCAGGAAGTAGCACGCGGCGATCATGTTGCCCTAATCAATGAAGCTGCCGCCAAGCTTTGGCCGGCAGGTCAGGATCCGACAGGTAAGCAGATCGACATCGATTTACTGGCGAAGCCTCCACAGCCGCAGGTGCTGGCGCCTACCGGGAGTAGTCCTGAAGTCACCGTTGTCGGTGTTGTAGGTGATACGAAGAACGCCGGATTACGCGACGCGACGCTACCCGCGGTCTACGTTCCCTACACCTTACTGGCGCCTCCTTCGCGCATGCTGGCCGTGCGAACGGCCGGAGAGCCTATGACGATCTTGAACGCTTTGAGGCAAAGAGTCCGGCAGTTAGACAAGGATCTGCCGCTGGGACGAGCGATCACGCTAAAAGAGATACTTGGTTTCGAGACTGTGGAACCGCGCTTCACCATGGCGCTGTTCAGTTGCTTTGCGGCGTTGGGTCTGGCGTTGGCGGCAATCGGAATTTACAGCGTCATTTCTTATGATGTGACGCAGCGAATGCATGAGATCGGAGTGCGCGTAGCGCTAGGCGCCAGCCGGGGCAACATTTTAGCCGTAGTGCTCCGCATGACCGCAAAGGTTGCGGCATTTGGACTCGGCATCGGCCTCTGCGGGAGCGTAGCGATCCAGCGTATCGTTCGTTTCCAGGTGTTTGCAACCACATCTTTCGATGCGACCTCCTTCGCGGGAGTGGTGATCGTACTTTCCGTAGTCGCCCTGTTGGCCGCCTGGTTGCCCGCGCGAAGAGCCGGAAATTTAGATCCTGTCACCGCTCTCCGGCACGAAGCATAACCAAAAACCGTATAGAGTGCCGAACCATCGGTTCGCCAAGTAGCCCGCATCACTCCCGTTCTCAAGCTCTCCATCGGCTCACATCTATTTTTCACCTCAATCTATCGCGGCAACGGCTAAGTAGTATGCTACGTCTAGCTCCCCTTGCGGTCAACCTCTCCCCTGCCATGCTCGAACTTTGCAACGTCTCCAAACGATTCTCCGGTATCGTCGCCGTCGATAACGTCAGCTTTTCGGCGCGCCCCGGTGAAATCACCGGCTACCTCGGGCCGAACGGCTCCGGCAAGTCCACCACCATGAAAATGATCACCGGGCTCATCGAGATGACCTCTGGCGCCATCCTATTTAATGGCGAGCCGATTCAGCGCGACCTGATCGCCTACAAGCAGCGGATGGGCTACGTGCCCGAAGAGCCTCACCTCTATTCCCATCTCACCGGCCTTGAGTACCTGTGGATGGTAGGTCAACTTCGCAATCTGCCCGCCAGAGCCACCGCCGCGTGCATCGATGGGCTGCTGCGTTCATTCTCATTGCATGGTGACCGGCACTCGCCCATCTCGGCCTATTCGAAAGGCATGCGTCAGAAAGTGCTGCTCTCTGCTGCGCTGCTGCACAACCCGGATCTCATCTTGCTCGACGAGCCCTTTTCCGGGCTTGATGTCGGCTCAGCGATGGTGTTGCGCAGTCTCATCCAGGAGCTGGCCGCGCGCGGCAAAGTCGTGCTCTTCAGCTCGCATGATCTCGAAACCGTAGAGCGCGTCTGCTCGCGCATCGTGATTTTACACCGCGGCAAGATCGTAGCCGACGACTCCATCCAGCGGCTGCGGACCCTTATGTCGCTACCCACCCTCGAAGATATCTTTTCGCAGCTTGCCGTCGAGCAGGATACCGCCGCCATTTCCCGCCAGATCGCGGACCTCATTCAAACGTGAAGCATCGACATGACGAAACTTCAATTTCGCATCCTGTATCGCGAGTTTCTCTTCCGCATGATTGATCTCGAACTGCTCTCCGTGAAAGGCGATATCAGCAGACTACTCGGACAGTTCGCTGCGCTGCTGATCCTCCTAAGTACGATCCTCTCCCTCGGTGCCTTGGGTCTTGACATCCATATGCCGCCCCAGACGCGCTTAATCGTAACTTGGGCAAGTGTGCATTCTCTCGTTGCGCTGACGATGCTGGTGGTTGGCCTGTTCGCCGTGCTCAGTTGGGATTCCACCTTCCCAAACCGGCGCGACGTTCTGGTTCTGGCTCCTTTGCCGGTACGCTCCCGCACGTTGTTTCTGGCGAAAGTATCCGCGTCCGCTGCGGCGCTGGGCGTTACCGTGCTTGCCCTGAACATGTTTACCGGCCTCGCTTGGCCGCTCGCGTTGGCCCTCACCAATCCTCAAGCGAGCAGTTTTCTCGACCTGATTTTTTCGCTCGATCTTTACCGGACATTCGTGGCGTATTGGTTCACAATGTTTTCGGCCGGCGGATTCATTTTCTGTGCCGTTTTGTGCGTCCAAGGTCTGACCGCGCAACTTCCCCGCCGCCACTTCCTGCGGCTCTCGGCATTCTTACAAATGGCCGCTTTCTGTCTATTCGTAACCGTATACTTTCTTCAGCCATCATTCGCGACGCCAGTGGCTTTCGCTGCGCCGGAGAATCAGCGCTTGCTCCATTGGTTGCCTTCCTATTGGTTCTTAGGTATTTTTCAGGAGCTGAACGGAGCCATGCATCCGGCGCTTGCTCCATTGGCGCGGCGCGCCTGGATCGGCTTGGCGGTTGCAGTGCCCGGAGCCGCCGCCGCCTTCCTGCTGTCCTATTTCCGCACGCTCCGAAAAATTGTCGAGGAACCGGACATCCTGCCCGGCTCTCGCGGGATAAATTGGTTACCGCGATTTGGCAACTCGTTCCAAACGGCCGTCGCCCAATTCAGTATCCGTACCTTGTTCCGCAGCCGCCAGCACCGCATCATCCTCGCCTTCTATCTCGGAATCGGATTCGCCATTGCAATTCTTTTAACCAAAACGCCTGCTGTCCAGGAGCAATTCTTGGCTGTTTCTTCTGGAGCTGTGAACGCGCCAATGCTCGCTTCCAGCATTGTGATCCTGTGCGTTGCCGTACTCGGAGTTCGCGTTGTATTCTCTATGCCTCTCGATCTCCGAGCCAATTGGATCTTCCGCGTCGCGCCTGTTCAAGGAGGACCGCGGTGTTTGAAAGTAAACCGGCGATTGCTATTCTCGCTGGCTGTGGCTCCGGTGTGGGTCGGTTCCGCGGCGCTTTTCCTATGCATGTGGCCCTGGCGGGCGGTCGTGGCACACCTCGTCGTTCTCGCTTTTTTAGGAGTGATTTTCGTCGAGCTGTGCCTGCACGGCTTTCAGAAGATTCCCTTCACTTGTTCCTACCTTCCCGGTAAGTCGTACGTTCACATGGCCGTCTTGGGCTTCGCAACGCTGATGTTTCTCATGGACAGGGGCGCCGAATTGGAACGGCAGGCCTTGCGAAACCCAGCCGGCTATACCACGATGCTCGTCATTCTCGGAATTGTCGCCGTCTGCGCCAGGTGGCGCGCCGCGGCCGGAGCCGAATCATTCGATGCCGTGCTGCAGTTTGAGGAGGAGCCTGTCCCGGCAATCCTCGGCTTGGGACTCCACCGCGATGGCATCTTACCCATCGAGTCTGCGCCCACCCGCTCTGCTGCGCTCTGATTGATTTGCACCGTATCGTAAAATCTCAAGGCTGGCTCTCGAAACCCGGGGGGCTGCATTATCAATGGAACCAGCCCTTGAATTTGCCATTCTCATCATTGCTGTCGCTCTTATCTTTGACTGCGCTAACGGTTGGCACGACTCGGCCAACTCCATAGCAACCGTCGTCTCCACGCGTGTTCTTTCTCCGTTGAAGGCGGTCGTATGGGCCGCGTTCTTTAACTTTGTTGCCTTTGCTGTTTTAGGAACCAGAGTCGCGCACACGATCGCCAGCGATATGGTGGACATTCATCAGATTGAGCCGCATTGGCGTCTCTGGGTGCTCCTTTGCGGCCTTATCGGCGCAATCGCGTGGGACGTCATCACGTGGTATGTAGGCCTTCCTACCAGCTCGTCGCATGCGCTCGTAGGCGGCTACGCCGGGGCGGCGCTGGCCGCGCATCACGGCTCTTTCACCGTTCTGATCGCGGCTGGCTGGATAAAAACTATTGCGTTCATTTTCATTTCGCCCCTTGCCGGCATGATTCTTGGGTATTTCATTATGCTGGCCATGCTCTGGATATTTCGCCGCTCCACTCCCCATACAGTCGAAGCATTCTTCCGGAAAGGTCAGCTTGTGTCAGCCGCGCTTTACAGCCTCGGTCACGGCGGAGCCGACGCCCAGAAAACTATGGGAATTATTGCCGCGGTGTTGGTAGCGGCAAAGTTAGATATGGGTGCAACGACGCACATTCCTGTGTGGGTCGTCATTAGCTGTAACCTGGCGATGGCAATTGGCACTCTCAGCGGCGGGTGGCGCATCGTGCACACCATGGGTGCGCGGCTGACCAGGCTTAGACCCGTGGGCGGTTTCTCTGCTGAGACCGCGGGCGCGATCACGCTCGGCATCGCTGTCTTTGGAGGCATCCCTGTCAGCACCACCCACACCATCGCGGGCTCTATTGTCGGCGTGGGTGCGGTTCGAAGACTTCACGCTGTCCGCTGGGGCGTTGCCGTCAACATCGTTTGGGCTTGGATCCTGACCATACCCGGAGCAGCTCTTGTGGCCGCCCTCTCTTTGCTTCTCGCCAAGGCTCTACACCTATAGGCGTGTTCGAGCCACGGCACGGCTTTACCATTCAATTTCCGCCTAAAGAGCCTGCCCGCGGCTCAGCTACGGGTTGCACTTGATCAGCCCGCGCCATAGGCGCTAGGCGGTGACGGGGGAGCTGACTTCGGCTTGTTTTTTTTCGAAGGCGTAGCCGAATCCGCGTATCGACCTGATCCAATCCGGAGCGGCAGGGTCCGATTCGATCTTTTGCCGAAGCCGGAGAATGTACACATCAACGGTTCGGTCCGTCACAGCGCGATCATAGCCCCATACGCTATCAAGCAATTGATCGCGGCTAAACACGATGCCGGGCCTGCTCATCAGGAAATCGAGCAGTTTGAACTCCGTCGCGGTCAGCAAGATCTGTTCGCCATTCAGATGCACGCGGCAGGTGTCGCGGTCCAGTTCCAGATCGCCTACGCGCAGTTTACGGGAAGGGGCGGCCACACTGCGGAACTGAATCTTCACTCGCGCGATGAGCTCGCGAACGAAGAACGGCTTCACGATGTAGTCGTTCGCCCCGAGTTCCAGTCCCACAATGCGGTCCGTTTCCGAAGCACGCGCAGTAAGAAAAATTACTGGAATCTGGGCGAGATCAGCGTGCGCCCGAATGCGTTTGCAGATATCGAGGCCATCCGAATCCGGAAGCATGATATCGAGCAGAATTAGATCGGGTCTTTCGCGCTGGCATAGCTCCAGTGCTCCGCGGCCGGTTTGCGAACCTGCAAACGCGAAGCCCTCCTTTTCGATGTTGTACTTCACAAGCGCGAAAAGGTCCGCATCATCCTCGATGAGAAGGATCTTCTTCATTACTCTTACTGTAATCGGGGACATGTTACAGCCGCATTACAACGCCGCTGACCCGGCGTAGGCGGCCTGGACCTCCGCTATCCCAAGATCTTGCGTAGGAACGGTGAAGTAGAAGCGCGATCCTACTCCCGCCGCGCTCTCCACGCCTACGTCTCCGCCTTGGGCGCGAACGAGATGCTTCACAATAGCGAGCCCCAGACCGGTACCGCCCAGTTCGCGGGAACGGGCTTTATCGACGCGGTAAAAACGTTCGAAAAGGCGGGGAAGTTCTTCCGCTGGAAGCCCGATGCCAGAATCACGAACGGAAACCTCTACCCGATCGCCTGTAATCGGGCGCGCCTCCACCGTGACAGAACCGCCTTCCGGGGTGTACTTCAGCGCGTTGTCAACCAGGTTAGTCAGAATCTGGTGCATGGCTTCTTCATCGCAGAAGACTTCGGTCCCGGTTTGGGCAGGCTCGAGCGAGAGCTGGATGTGTTTCTGTTCCGCCAAGGGCCGGAGGGCCTCGACATGCTGGGTCAATAGCCCGTTGATGCTGTAGGGCGCAAATTGAAAAGTCTTCTGTTGCAGTTCAATGCGGGAAAGCGTCAGCAGATCCGCCGTTAGACGACCTAGACGCTGCGCATTCTGCAAAATGATGTGGACGAACTTGAGGTTGACTTGCGGATCATGAATAGCTCCTTCCAGCAGGGTTTCCGCATATCCCTGAATGGACGCGAGCGGTGTCCGAAGCTCATGAGAGACGTTAATGACGAAATCCTTACGCACCCGCTCCAGCCGCTCGAGCTCTTTGTGTTCCTGTTCGAGCTGCTTGAAGGTCAGTTCCAGCTTCGAGCCGGTCTCGTTAAGCTTGGCCGCCAGCGTCCCCAGCTCACCCGTACCGGTCTCGGTCAAGCGAGCGCGAAAATCGCCATCGGACAGCCTTCCCGCGTGACCAACTATCCTGCCCAAGCGGGCCGAAACGCGCCTTGCAAATATCGCTGCCAACAGTACGGAAGGCAGAAAGGCTAACGCCGTCGAAGCGAGGACCTGTCTTCGGATTTGATTGACTTGCTCCGTGATCTTCGATAACGGAACGGCCAGCCGCAGCGCACCGTCGGCGAGCGGAACCGCTACGTAGAGAAACTGCACCTTGAGGGTCGGGCTAAGACGAACGCTCGATCCGTCCCGGCCCGCGAGAGCTGCCTTGAGTTCCGGCCGCGAACGGTGATTTTCCATGCGTTCCGGGTTCGCATCGGAATCCGCCAATACTTTGCCATCGCGGGCAATTATGGTTAGCCGCGCCGAGCCCAACCTGGCCGCTGCCAGAACTGCTTCGGGGCTTGCGTTCTGACGTAGAGATGCCAGAAGCTGCGCCTTTTCGAACAGGTCTCGACGCAAGGTTTCCGTGTACGTGCGTTCCGCAAGCCTGCCGGCCAGGAAATTGACGCTGGTCAACGCAAGCGCCAGTAACACGAGAACGGCAAGAATCAGTTTGAGGAAAAGACGAGCCGCCAACATTCCATTTTAAGGCCGAAACGGCAGCGCTCTAGCGCGACAGTTCGGCGTGGTGCCGGACGTCAATTCCTTTCGTGAGAAATAGAACATCTTCAGCGACGTTAGTCGCGTGATCGGCAATGCGCTCCAGGTTCTTGATGACAAACAGCAGATCGACGGAGGGTCGAATGTTCCGTGAATCTTCTTCCATGCAGCCGAGCAATTGCTCAGCGATCGCAGTCCTAAGCTTGTCTACATCGTCGTCGGCAGCCAAGACTTCGCGCGCCACGCCCGGATCACCGTGGATAAACGAATCGAGGCTCTTCCGAACCATGGATTCAACCATCTCGCCGATGCGCGGAATCTCAGCAGCCGGGCCAATACTTGGCCGATTGACCAGCGACAGCGCGCGATGCGCGATGTTGACCGCCAGATCGCCCATGCGCTCGAGGTCGTTGTTGATCTTCACAGACGCGAAGATCAGGCGCAGATCGGTAGCCATAGGCTGCTGAAGCGCAAGGAGGTTGACCGCGAAATCGTCTATCTCTACTTCGAGCCGATTGATTTGAGCTTCGTTCTTCAGAACGTCTCGCGCCAGACCCTCATTACGTCCCGTTACCGCCGAAACGCTACGGTAAATCGCCGCCTCGACAAGCGAGCCTTGCTCTAGCAAAAGCTGCTTGAGCCGCTCTAATTCCGCAACAAAATGGCGCACTGTTCCCACGTTATCAGCCGAACCTGCCCGTCACGTAATCCTCCGTTTCCTTTTTGGAAGGATTCTTGAAAATCGTCGGAGTATCGTCAAATTCGATCAGCCTGCCCAGCAGAAAGAAGCCCGTGTAATCAGCGATTCGCGCAGCTTGCTGCATGTTGTGAGTCACGATCACAACCGTACAGGAGTCCTTGATGCTGAAGATCAGCTCTTCGATCTTGCTGGTGGCAATGGGATCGAGGGCGGAGCAGGGCTCGTCCAGCAGAAGAATTTCCGGGTCAACGGCCAGCGCGCGCGCGATGCAGAGACGCTGCTGCTGTCCTCCCGATAAATCGAAGGCCGAATTGCGCAGCTTGTCTTTTACCTCATCCCACAGCGCCGCCCGCCGAAGACTACGTTCCACAATCTCTTGCAAATGCCGCTTGCCTCGAGCGCCGTTAACCCGCGGGCCGTAAGCGACGTTGTCGAAAATCGATTTTGGAAATGGATTCGACTTCTGGAAGACCATCCCAACGCGAGATCGCAGGCGCGACACTTCCATTTTCAAGACGCTTTCATCATCCAGCAGAACATCGCCTTCGACGCGCGTGTGTCGAATCTCTTCATTCATGCGGTTCAGTGTTCGCAAGAACGTCGATTTGCCGCAACCGGATGGGCCGATCAGCGCGGTGACCTTGTGAGCGCGAACAACCAAGCTGATCGCGTGCAGCGCCTGGAAGGATCCATAGAAGAAACTCAGCTCAACCGATTTCAGCTTTTCAGATTGAACAGATAACGTGTTTTCACCTTCCGTATTGCTTCTTGTCACCTGTACCCGGATTGGAGAACTCATTATCATCTCCGCTTGTCCATTGCCTTACCCGCAATTGCCCATCTCGCCAAAATGTTCACGGTAAGCACCAACATCAACAGCACAAAACCGGCCGCCCAGGCTTGCCGGTGCCAGTCCGGATAGGGGGCAATCGCGTAGGTGAATATCATTACTGGAAGAGTTGCGATCGGCTGATTGAAACCAGGACTCCAGTACTGATTGTTGAGCGCCGTGAAGAGCAACGGCGCTGTCTCGCCCGCAACGCGAGCTAAATTCAGCAGCATGCCGGAAACGATCCCACGCATAGCCGCCGGAATCACGATCGTAACGATCACGACTTCTTTGCTGGCCCCTAAAGCCATGGCGCCCTCGCGGAGCGATTGCGGCACAGCGCGGAGAAATTCTTCGGTAGTTCTCAGGCCAATAGGAATCATCATGCATCCCCAGCGCGACACCTCCCGCATACGCCGAAAAGTGTCTGCTTGTGAGGACCATCAGCGCATACGCGAATATCCCGATGACAATGGACGGAACACCGTTCAGCAGATCCGCCGTGAACCGAACCAGTACGCCGGTTGCGGCCCTTCCATATTCAGAAAGGTACACGCCCCCCAGAAAACCCAACGGAACGCCGATCAAGCTGGCGATCAGCAGCACCTTTCCGCTACCCACGATCGCGTTGGCCATCCCTCCACCGCTCTCGCCTACGGGCGCGGGCAGCTTCGTGAAGAAATTCCAGCTCAAACTGCTTCCGCCATGCACCACGAGGTAACCAAGAATGAACACCAGCGTTCCCGCCGCGATCAGAGTGCAAAACCCAGTCGCAGTGAGCATGACGGCGTTAACCGCTTTTCGCCTGAACGCTAATTCGCCCGTCATGTGGCTCCTTTCGCAGTGGTCGCAGCTATCAGGATGCGAGCCAGTGCGTTAATAACGATGGTCAGCGCGAAGAGCACCAGCCCGAGCTCTATGAGGGAACTCAGGTACACGTCCCCCGTCGCCTCGGAAAACTCGTTTGCAATTACCGCGGCAATCGAGTAACCGGGAGCAAGGATCGACGCCTGAATGCGCGGGGTATTTCCTATGACCATCGTTACAGCCATGGTTTCGCCGAGCGCGCGCGCCAACGCCAAGAAAATTGAGCCGGCAATTCCGCTGCGTGCAAATGGAATCACTACCTGCCAAGTCGATTCCCATTTCGTCGCTCCTAGCGCCAAAGCCGCCTCACGCAGATCCCGAGGAACGGCCAGCAGGACTTCACGCGAAATCGAAATGATGAAGGGAGCCACCATAATGGCTAGCAGAATCCCGGCTGAGAAAATACTCACTCCATAAAACGTTCCCGAGAAGACAGGCAGCCATCCGATGAACGGTTGAAGTGGATCGACGATGCTTCGCAACAGCGGAATCAATGCGAAGATTCCGATCAATCCGTACACGACGCTGGGAACGGCGGCCAGCAGCTCGATGCAGAAGGTCAATGCGTCTGAAAGCCGCGGCGGCGCAAGCTCAGCCAGGAAGATCGCGGCGCCAAGCCCTAAAGGAACTGCAACTAAGAGCGCGATGGCGGACGTTTCAACCGTCCCGAAGATGAACGGAAGCGCTCCGAATCGATCCGTAATGGGATCCCAAGTCCGATCCCATAGAAAATTCCAGCCGAACTTCAGGCGTGAAGGAGCCGAATTCACCCACAGCTGGTACGCGAGCAGTAACGCAATCGCAACCGTGGTAGCCGCCGCGGCAAAGGTAATTGTATAAACCAGGCTGCCTGTCAGGCGAAAGCGCGCGCGCGCCCCGGATAACCGTGTGACCGCTAGAGCTTTCGTGGAAGCGACAGCGGGCATCCTATTGGATTTTCGCGATGGCAGCTTGCTCTTTTACGACCAAGCTGGGCGGCAGCTTCGCGTAATCGAGCGAGGCGGCGAAGCCCTGGCCGGTGGTCAGCGCCCAGCCCAAAAAGTCCTTGATGGCGCGCAATTTTGCGGGATCCTTTATTTGCTCCGGGATCAGTAGCCAGGTGAATGTTGCAATCGGGTACGCATCTCTACCCTCCGGATCCGTAATCGATACGCGAAAATCATCCGGCATCCTGTTCATCACGCCCGATGCAGCCGCGGTCGTGCTGGCCAGATCTGGCTTTACGAATACCCCTGCCGAATTCCGCACGTTGCCGTATGGCATACCGTTCTGAATGGCGTAAATCAGCTCCACATATCCCATCGAGTTCGGTATCTCTTTTACCTGTCCCGCCACCCCGTCGTTCCCTTTGCCGCCAATACCCACCGGCCAATCGACCGCAGCCCCGCGGCCAACTTTGGACTTCCACTCAGGGCTGATTTTGGACAAATAATCGGTCCAGCAATACGTGGTTCCACTGGCGTCCGCGCGATGCACCACTTGAATCTGAGCATCCGGCAATTTTGCTCCCGGATTCACTTTCGTCAGTTCCGGATCATTCCACTTCGTGATCTTCCCCAGATAGATTCCCGCTAATGCCCCGGGTGTGAAATTCAGTCCGGTTTTGATACCCGACACGTTATAGGTCGGCACATCGGCTCCGGCGACGGTGGGAAAATGCAGAATGCCGAAGCCATGTTTTTGCCGGTATTCCGCAATCTGCTGGTCCGTCATCGGGCCATCCGAAGCGCCAAAATCGACGGTGCCTTCGGTGACCTGCTTGATGCCCGCTCCTGAACCTAGCGGCTGATAATTGATTTGAACGTCTGGATGAGCGTTGCGGTATTCGCGGAACCACTTGGAATAGAGCGGATTCGGGAATGTTGCGCCCGTCCCGTTCAGCAAAACCGCTGCGCTCAGCGCGGTGCCAGCTGTTAGCAACGCGGCCGTCAAGCCTAGACGGCCCAATCTGAATGTGCTTGCCAATCCGGTGTTTCCCCCAGGGGCAGATTGCCCGCCACCGGCAGTGTCGCACTCGAAAATTACAATGGCGTTACGAACAGGAGTGTTGAGGCTCTTGAAGGCAGGTCTGTTATTGCTTGTGATTCATGAGACGGGTCCTCTTATCTTGGAGCAGCGGCAAGGACAGCGCCTGGCCCTCCATTTATTCCGGCAGATGCCTGGTGTCGACGTCGTTGCGCTCGTCACTGCCGTTCTCACTTCGCGGTGCCGGGCGCGAGCTGATACTCACGCTGGCCCGTCCGGTCGATGAACCTGAAATCAACGTTATCCCCGGTGCCCTTTAGGTGCCAGTAGCGCCAGTCTTCGAACGGATATGCCGATTGCGGATGTCCAGTGGGATGAGAATCGATCTCATCCGGCGGCCCGTAGAGGATGTACATATGTCCACGATCGGTCTGCCAGCCAGGTCTGCTGGAGGCAAAATGGCTGTTAGCATACGCGATCCGGCGGTAATGCTCTTCTTTGAACTCGTTTTCAGGAGTTCCGGGCGTAGGATCACGCCGTAGCCAAAACTGCTCGATAAACTTATCCCGTTCTTCATCGGTAGTCAGCTTCCCGAAGGCGGCACGCTCTTCGGGGGTGATGATGTAAACGACCTCTTCATTCAGCCATTTGGAATAAGGAGACACCGCCGCGCTGTCTTTTTGCTGTGGCTGGCAACGGAACTATTGTGAGGCGGTTTCGTTTCCCATGCGGCCATACTGATGGCAGCAGTTATGGAAAGGATGACGGCGGCGAAGAGGGGCGTCCAAGCGCCATTGGATCTTTTCGGATAAAGCAGACGACGGATGCGTTTCACGAGACTTCCTCCTGTAGCGGCGATAGCCGGTTCGCGGCCGGACCAACGGTTTTGTTCCAGTGCGGCGAGCGCAACCGCGTATTCATGCGCATTGCCGCGGATTGCGACGACGGCATCGTCACAGCAGTTTTCGCGCTCGGCGCGAATTACCCGGGACATCCACCAGACAGCCGGGTGATAGAACAACAGGCCCTCCACTGATCGCTGCAAGACATTCACCAGGTAATCGCAGCGGCGGATATGCGCCAACTCATGGAGCAGGATAGTTTCAATCTGTCCCGCCGGCAAACCGGCGAACAGGTCGATAGGAATCAGAATCAATGGACGGAAATGGCCCAGCACCATGGGCACATCGGCGAGGCAGGATTGCAGCAGCAAGACGGGCCGCGAGATTCGCAATTGGGCGCTTAGGCGGGTAAGTTCCTTTTGCCAGCCATCGGGCGCACAACACACTCCTCGCCGGCGCAGGCGCTGCAATGATATCCAGCCAGCGACATGCCGCAGATAGAAAACCCAGACGCCCACCATCCAAAACGGCGCAAGCCAAGGTGCAATTGCGGCAAGGCTCGGAGCCCAAGCGCGAGACCCATCCATACCGGTTTGAATATTCCACGTGGGCAAACCCGACGCGCTCAAAGCTTGCAGGCCGTGCGCGCTTTCCGGCATCAAACGAACGAAAGTGACGCTCAATCCGACCACCATCACCAACATCGCCACACATGCCGCGACATAGCGGGCTCGCGGCGATCGGGTGGCCCAAAGCACCGCCGCCAGCGCAGCCGAGATGATGGCGCCTTCCCAGAGTGAATGAAGCAGCGTCCAACCAATCGCATCGGTCAGGGGACTTCGCACTAACATCTCAAGAAAGTTCATTTCTTCCCCTTCGGGTACTCATCGAGGAGCCTGCGCATTTCGGCGAGTTCCTCTTTAGTAGCCTTCCGCGCCGAAAGCGCACCAATCATCAGCGCCTTGGCCGACCCGCTGAAGGCACGCTCCAGCAGGTCTCCGGCGAGCTGCCGCTGGGTCCATTCGCGCGGCTTCGTGGTTTCGTAAATGTGCGCGCGCTGCTCCTCGTTACGGCGGACCAGACCTTTTTCGGTCATAATCTGCAGGAACTTCAGTATCGTGCTATATTCCGCGGGACGCCGCCGTTTGATCACGTCATAAACCTGGCGCACGCTAGCCGGGCCGATGCTCCACAGCACGGTCAGGATTTCGAGTTCGGCGTCAGTCGGTCTAGGCGTCTCGCCTGCCATATACGAATAAATTACTAGTAACAGCTTCCTATGTCAAGAGATTTTTTTCCTGCAGCGCTATACCTTTTCAACGGAACCATCGCGATGGAATGAATCAGGTGCCTGCCACAATAGGAAACAGTAGCGCGGCCTCGCGCCGTTTATTCCACCTCCGTTAACTGATCGATGCCCTACCTCATCACTATTTGGCTAGCCTGTGTCTTCGCCTTGTCGCTAGCTCCGTACGAATTCAAGTATCACTTCGGAACGAAGGGCACGCTCCACGATGGAGGACACGCCGGCATCTTCTTCATCACCGCCGTTCTGCTCTGCTGGAACGCGGAGGGAGTTGGCCGCAAGCTCTTTCGCTGCTTCCTCGCATTCTGCGTCGTTTTTGCCTCGGAAGGATTGGAGAAGCTGGTCTATCACGACCATTTCGAATGGAACGATGTGGCGATGGACGCCGGCGGCGTGCTCGTCGGATTCGCGTTCGCCATGGTCGCCGGAATGGTCTTAACGAATCTGAAACACCGTTCCAGGACTCCGCAAAGATCCCGACCCGCTTCTATTTGACGGGCACAAACCGAACTGCATAGCCGCCGCCCGGAGCCAAGTCGACGGCTAGAGTGGTCCGGCTATCCACGGTTTTCTTGCTGATGCTCACGCTCTTGGGATATTGACCGGCGTCAGGGGCGTCCGCGTAAATCTCGGCGGTATAGCGGCCTGGACCCAAAAAGGTGAGCGGCACGTCGATCCTCCGCTGGTTCCAATTCGTCATGCTCCCTAGGAACCATTCATTGCCGCGGCGGCGAACCATGGTGATGAACTCGCCCGGAAGGCCGTCCAGCACTTTGGTTTCGTCCCAGGTTGTCGGCGCATGCTCGATGAAATCAAACGCCGGCTGATCCTCATACGCCTTCGGCGTGTCGGAGACCATTTGAAAGGCAGCTTGATAGATCACGTACATTGCCAATTGCGCGGCCCGCGTTCCCATCACCATCGGATGTGGAGCGCGCGGCATAAAATCGCTCTTGGTTACGTTGTCGAATCCTCCTGGCGTGTAGTCCATAGGCCCGGCGAGCATGCGCGTGAACGGAATGGTAACCCGATGATCCGGATTGTCGCGCGAACCGGCACGCGATTGTTCCATGCCCAGCACGGCTTCATATCCGAGCACATTCGGATAGGTGCGGCCGATTCCCCAGGGCTTGGTTGCGCCATGAAAATCCAGCATCAAGTGATTCTCTGCGGCTTTCTTGGCGGCGCGATAGTAGAAGTCAATCCCGCGCTGATCGTCGCGCTCGACGAAATCGATCTTCAGCCCGGCCACGCCCCACTTCGCGAAGAGTGGAAACGCCTCGTCCATCTGCGCATCCGCCGCCCGGTAGTCAAGCCAGATCCAGATTTTGACATTCTTTGGCGCGGCGTAGCGGACCAGTTCCGGAATGTCCACGCGGCCATTCATCTTGGTGATGTCGTAGCGCGAAGACCAACCCGCATCCACCAGCATGTAGGGAAATCCGGACTTGGCGGCGAAATCGACGTAGTACTTCATGGTCGCGGTGGTGAAAGCAGCCTTACCGTCCGGACCTATGCTGCCGCTCCACCAATCCCAGGCCGTCAAGCCGGGATGAATCCAGGAAGTATCCTTGATCTCCGATTCCGGATTCAGGCTGGTGATCATATTGGACTGAACCAGCTCACCCGGCTGTTTGCCAATGAGCAACACGCGCCAGGCCGAGTGATGTGGGAGGGTTCCGGTAACGGCAACAACAGGATCGTCACCCGGCGCGAGGCGAGACTCGAAGTAGTGATCACCCCACCCCTGGCCCGGGTTCACCAAATACATTGAGCTGTTGCCGAAAAGATCCGCTTCAGTGATCGCCATCCAGCCGACTCCCGGAACCTGCATCAAGAGAGGACATCCGATCAGAACCTTGGTTGAGAGCCCATTCGGGTTCGCAAAGGCGCTGGCGGAAAGTTTGATGTACTCGCTCTCATACATCGTCCGGTAGTGGGGCAGGACCAGCGCGTACGTGGTTGCGTCCTTGCTGATGCGGAATTCCGTAGCTTCCTGTGTCTCGCGAAACTCGCGAACCGGCGCCTGATCCGCAACGAGATAGCGGAAAGCGACTCCATCGTCATACGCGCGCGCTTCAATAGCGAGCTTGCGGTTCGGGAACCCAGGCTCTTCGCAATCAATCCGCAACGCGTTGTAATGATTGTGAACAATGCTGGCCTTTCCGGCCAAAAGTTGGTAGGAATCGTCATTCTGAGAGGGCGTTTGGGCAACGATTCGCACCTCCGACCCAAGCGGCCGGGAACCCTGTAACTCGAGCGCCAGATTCGAATGGTCGATCAGTGGCTTGCCTTCAAATGTGACGGAATAGGAGAGTTGACCGGAGGCCGAAGGCTGACCTTTCTGGAGCGTTTCGAAGACGATGGCGATCTGTCCATTCGGCGATTTCAACGTCGCCGGCGCCGATTGGGCTAGCGCTCCGCCGCACGAAAGCGCGAGTACCGCTGCCATCGTTCCGAATCGTAAAGAGGCGAGAGACATCCCAGCCAGGATATCGTTCTCTCTCGCCGATCGATTCCCTTTTTGAGAAGATCTACATGATGTCTACCAACAAGACTTCCCGCCGCCGCTTCCTTCAGGTTGGAGCGCTAGCTACGACCGGGATCGCCGCCGCAAAGGCACTCCCCGAAACAACAAAGGCAGGCAGCATGATTGGCGTGCCGTTCCCCGCGGCCGAACCTCGCATCGGCATTATCGGAACGGGCGGACGCGGCACTGGGCTGCTGAAGAATTTTCTCGCCGCAGATATTCCGGTCTCGGCGCTATGCGATATCGTTCCCGAGAAAGCGCAGCACGCGCAATCTCTTGTCACGGACGCGGGGCAAAAATCGCCTGAGCTTTACACCGATGGCGATCATGCTTTCGAAAAGCTGGCGGCGCGCGACGATCTGAATCTGGTGGTGATCGCCACGCCATGGCAGTGGCACGTTACGATGGCTGTCGCCGCTATGAAACACGGCAAGCACGCTGCGACCGAGGTACCCGCCGCTATGACCATCGAGGATTGCTGGCGGCTGGTGGACACCTCTGAAGAGACACGGCGGCACTGCATTATGCTCGAAAACTGCTGCTACGGCGAAAACGAGACGCTGATTCTCAATATGGTCCGAGCAGGATTGTTCGGCGATCTTCTTTACGGTGAGGCCGCCTACCTTCACGACCTACGCGACGAGCTCTTCTCGAACAAGGGTGAAGGACTCTGGCGGCGTACCTGGCTCACGAAAGTCAACGGGAATGTGTATCCGACGCACGGTCTTGGCCCGGTTGCCAACTATATGGGTATCAATCGCGGCGACCGCTTCGACTATCTGGTCTCGATGAGCAGTCCTGCGCGCGGTTTAGCAGAATACCGCGAGGCGCACGAACCGAAAGGCGACCCGAAATGGAGCGAGAAATACATCAACGGCGACATGAACGTCTCTTTGATCAAGACAGCCAATGGACTCACGATTAATCTGCAGCACGATGTTTCCAACCCGCACCCCTATAGCCGTCTGAACACCATCGCCGGCACCAAAGGCATTTTCAAGGATTATCCTCCGAGGATCTATTTTGACGGTCAGGCCGGCGGCGAGGAATACGGCGGCATTGATCAGTACAAAGCGCAATATGAACATCCGCTGTGGAAGAAACAGGGCGAGATCGCGCGCAAGCTGGGCGGCCACGGGGGTATGGATTTTATCGAGTGCTATCGCTTGACGGACTGTTTACGCAAAGGGCTGGTCCCAGATCTGGACGTGTATGACGCGGCGACGTGGTCGGCTCCCGGCCCATTGAGCGCGCAGTCGCTCGCCCAGGGCAGCGCCCCGCAAAAATTTCCAGACTTCACGCGCGGGAAGTGGCGGGAGAGGAAAGGTTCCGCTATCGCGGAGACGGAGAGCTAGCCAGTAGCGCGAACCTTATTTCTCCCGTAACAGAAGCTTCTTTGCCGAGGCGAGTTCCTTTTGCTTCTGCTTGTCCGGCACGGGAAAATCGACCTTCAAAGATTCGAGAGTGTCGATGATTACCGACGCGACTACCAGACGGGTAAACCATTTGTTGTCGGCCGGCACGATGAACCAAGGCGCCTCCGGTGTAGCCGTGTGGCGGATAGCGTCTTCGTACGCATCCATGTAGTCGCCCCAGTAGTCGCGTTCGCGAACATCCGCTTCGGAAAACTTCCAGTTCTTTTGCGGGTCCTCGAGCCGAGCAAGGAAGCGCCGCTTCTGCTCTTCCTTCGAAACATTCAGGAAAAACTTCCGGATCGCGAATCCATTCCGGCCTAAATACCGCTCGAAGCCAACAATGTCCTCGAAGCGCTGTTTCCAAAGTTTCTTTGCGATTAGCGGCCCCGGGATCCGCTCATTCGCAAGAAGATGTGGATGCACGCGTACCACAAGCACTTCTTCGTAGTACGACCGGTTGAAGATCCCGATGTGCCCGCGCTGCGGCAGTCCTTTTGAAGCCCGCCAAAGATAATCGTGGCTCAGATCTTCCGCCGAAGGTTCCTTAAACGAGTAAACCTGGCAGCCCTGCGGATTTATGCCCGACATAACGTGCTGGATCACGCTATCCTTGCCTCCCGCGTCCATAGCTTGGAAGATCAGCAGAAGGGCCCAGCGATCCTGGGCATAGAGCTTCCGCTGCATATGGCTGAGCCGCTCAATGCCTTCCTTGAGCAGATCGTCGGCTTCGCTTTTCAGATCGAGACCCTGCTGGTCAGCGGGATCAAAGTCGGCCAGCCGCACGTTCCTTCCCTTGGGTTACTCGATATGGTTTGACGAGTCGCGGAATATCGGTCAGTTTACGGAGCCATCTACTTAGGCGCGCTGGAGTGCAGAATTTCGTCCTCCGGCTTGGCTGCTTTACGGGATTTGGCGAACCATCCGCCTTCCCTGCTCCGAATCATGAACATGTACCCGATGATAAGAAGATTGATCACGAGTACGCCCACCCGTTCCCAGTCCACTCGTTCGATGATCTTGAGAATCTCAAAGGGTAAATAGAGCGTCCCCGAAAGCAGCGCGAACCATTCCGCCCAGACGCGCCGGTGCCATAAGCCCCAAGCTTCTCCGAATCGCACAGCCGCGTAAACCACGGCGGCCCCGAGAATGGTGAGCAGCCGCGTGTCGCTGATTTTTAATGCCGCATTCATGATGGCTTCGCCAATCTTGCGGTCCACATCTATGTGGAGATGGAAAAGCAGATTTTCGGTGAAATCTTCGGCGTGCTTGTGATAGAAGACGAGGAGAACCCCGAGCAGGAGGACCGCGATGCCCTTCAAGGCTTCGAAAACGGCAACAGTTCGTAGACCAGCCGCGCTGGTGTGCTGATCCACCTGCGGAGGCGCATGGTGATGATGCACAGTTCGGTCGCCGGAGCCCCCATGCTTCGATGCTCCCACACGCTCCGAGTACATTCGAGCTGTGGGAAATACAAGATTCTGTGTTTTTGTCGTTAATTTCTACCGATTCTTGTATTTCTAATGTTTCTTAAGGTACACTAGTACCAACCGGGCGGTGGACTACAAGGACATCGCCCTCCTCCGACACAGCAAGGGTCCGAGGTCAACTTGGACCTTTGCTGCGAAAAACCGAAAAGTCGCGCGCTAGACTGACGCCATGACGCCCCGGCGATGCGCTCGTCTGTCCACCGCATTTCTTCTCCTTATTGCTTGTCCCGACCGGGATTGCGCTCGCGGCAGCTTCGGCCTCCCTTCAGAACCTGCTCAAGTCAAATTTTTGTCGAGCACACGTTTGACGGCAAGCACCCTCCACAGATGCGAATGGTTCGGAGAAGGCGCGGCGTATACGACGTCTGGAGAAGTCGAAAGAGATTCCCGAGGCCGCAAGACATTGTTCGATACGAAACCGCGTCAGGCAAGCGTGAAGTTCTGGTTACAGCACGAGCTTCTGATCGCCTAAGGGCGAGAAGAAACCGCTCACCATCGACGGATATCAGTTTTCGAATGACAAGCCAACACGTACTCATCTTCACCAACACGAAACCGGTCTGGAGACAGCACACGCGGGGCGATTATTGGCTGTTGAGTCTCAGAGCGAAGACACTCGATAAATTGGGCGGCGCGGCGAACCCTCCAGCATGCAGTTCGCGAAATTTTCGCCCGACGGCATCTCAGGTCGCTTTCGTGCGCGCGAATAATCTGTTTGTACAAGATCTCGCAAACCTGGAAATCCGGCAACTCACGCGCGACGGCTCCCATACGGTCATTAACGGCACATCCGACTGGGTTTACGAAGAAGAATTGGACGTGCGGGACGGTTTCCGCTGGAGTCCGGACGGCCAGCGGATCGCTTTCTGGCATTTCGATTCGGCGGCGTGGGGAGTATCCGCTCATCGACTACACGGACTCGATTTATCCGACGATCACGGATGATTCCCTATCCGAAAGCGGGTACCACGAATTCCGCTGTAAGCATCGGCGTTGTCAATTTGCGTTCCGGCGAAACGAAATGGATGGCGGTTCCAGGCGACCCGCGCAACAACTACATCGCTCGAATGGAGTGGGCCGGAAACTCCAACGAGCTTGCGATCGAGCACCTGAATCGCGCGCAGAACACCGCGGATCTGCTGATCGCCGATGTATTCACCGGCAAGACCAGGCAGATTTTTCGCGACCAGGATAAAGCCTGGGTCGACGTAAACGAGATCCATCCACTGGGCCAGGATTTCGTCTGGTTAAGCGAGCGCGACGGCTGGCGGCATGCCTATCTTTTGCATCGGGACGGTGTCGGAGCCAACGCTTTTGACCCCCGGCAACTTTGACGTGATCGGTATTGCGGGCAGTCCCGGAAAAGCAACATGCGATCTACTTCACCGCTTCTCCGTCGAATGCCACGCAATGCTATCTGTATCGCGCGGCCGTGAAGCAAGACCGGCGCCTGCCGTTCGCATCACACCTGAAACCGAGCCGGGCTTTCATTTTTATGCCCTATCTCCGGACGGCGAATGGGCGCGTGCATGGATTCAGCCGGTTCGACGATCCTTGGCGATTCGAATTACTTCGCCTCTCGGATCACGAGCAGGTGCATATATTCGCCGACAACTCTGAAGTGCGCGACAAGGCCAAACCGCTCCTGGAAAACAAGAGCGAATTCTTTCAAATTGAGATCGGCAACGGCATTACGCTCGATGGCTGGATGATTCGGCCGAAGGATTTCGACTCCAGCCGCAAATACCCAGTTCTGGTTAACGTTTACGGCGAACCGGCGGGCCAAACGGTCGTCGATCGCTGGGGCGGCGCCGGTGGTCTTTTCCATCGTGCGCTCGCGCAGGACGGCTACATCGTCGTGAGCTTCGATAATCGGGGCACGCCCGCCCCGAAAGGGCCGCGAGTGGCGAAAGATCGTCTATGGCTCGATCGGGCCGCTGGCAACGGAAGAGCAAACCGCGGCAATCAAGAAGCTTTGCGGGGAACGTCCCTATCTGGATTCTGAATCGCATCGCCGTTTGGGGCTGGAGCGGCGGAGCAACCGATACGCTGAACCTTATGTTTCGCTCACCCGGAGTGTACAAGGTGGGAATGGCGGTTGCTCCCGTGCCGGATCAGCGCCTCTACGACACGATTTACCAGGAGCGCTACATGGGCCTTCCGCAGGATAATCCGGACGGCTACAAACGGGGAAGCGCGATCAATTTCGCGGCCGGACTTGACCGGCCACTTGCTGCTGGTGCACGGCACCGGCGACGACAATGTGCACTTTCAAGGCTCGCAGATGTTGATCAACAAGTTGGTTGAATGCGGAAAGCAATTCAGCTTCATGGAATACCCGAACCGCACTCACGCGATCAGTGAAGGCCCTGGGACAACCATTCACCTGTTCACCCTACTCTCCAGCTATCTGGAAGACAATCTTCCGCGGACGGCCATCGCGCAGTAATCGGCCGAATCGCCCTTAGTGGGCGAGGGCGGCGCACACCAGATCGCGAAGATGATTCAAACCTCCCGCCAAATCTTTGCCGAGGTGAACGCGCAGGGCACGCCGATGCCGTTCGGCAAGCACCTGGAAAGTCTCCGCGAGCTTGCGCGGCTTTCACGGTTCCGAAGGTGTACCGCTGCCCGGGAACCGGCAGGTCTTCCGGTTCATCGCAGGTGATCTGCAGGAAGACGCCCGAATTCGGGACCTCCTTTGTAGGCTTGACCCGTGCTGTGGAGGAAGCGCGGACCAAAACCCAACACCGTCGCCACTTGCTTCGATTCCACAATTTGGCTGCGGATCTCCTGCAATTTGTTTTCGTATTCCTCGAACATCGGAATGTAGGCAAGCAAGCCGAAATAATCGCCCGGCTTGATGCGGTCGATATGCCGGCGGATCACCGCGCCCAGCGTATTGCCTCCGCCATTCAGCAGTTCATCGGCGTTCGCTTTATCCGTGAAAAGCTTGATTCCGTCCTGATCCAGAACCGGTTTTTCCGCCGGCAGCGAGCCCGATTTCTCGAATTCCGAAGTCAGCTCTTTGGTAACTATTTTGCTGGCTTCTACATCCGGCTGGTTGAAGGCGTCGATCCCGATCACGGAACCCGCTACCGCCGTTGCAATCTCCCACTGGAAAAAGGTCTGACCGATATCGTAGAGTTCATTCAGCACGATGCGCACGACCGGTTCACCGGCTTTTTCAAGCGCCGCCACGGCTGATTCCACGTCGGCATCGCCATTGCTCGCGTACTTGAGATACGCGAACACGCGATCGGTGCCGTATTTATCCGGGCCGAATAACGGCTCGCGATCTACTGGAATCAGGCCTTTCCCCTGCTTGCCGGTGGACTCCGCCAACAACTGCTCGAGCCAGGCGCCCAAATCGTAGATGGAATGGGAGCAGATCAGTGTAACTTTATCGCGACCGAACTTCGCGGCGGCAGTGCCCAAAATGAGGCCAAGCATCACGCCGGGATTCTGTTGTGTTTTAGTTTTCTTGCAGGCCTCCACCATTAGGGCAGCACGTCTCAGCAGTCTTTCGGTATCGAGCCCGGCCGCGGCATGAGGCACTAACCCGAAATCCGACAGCGCCGAATACCTGCCCCCAATGTTCGGCACGCCATGATATACGCGCCGGAAGCCAAGTTGCGCCGCTACTCCTTCGAGCTTGGAACCCGGATCGGTAACCGCAATGAAATGATGACCCGCGTTACCGCCCACCACCTTCTTCGTCTCTTCGTAGAAGTACTGCATGTAGATGTTGGGCTCGAGCGTCGTTCCAGACTTGCTCGAAACACAGAAAAGAGTGCGCGCCGGGTCTATCCGGTCGCGAAAGCTCTTGATCTGAAGCGGGTCTGTGGAATCCAAGACCAGCAGTTCCGGCGATCCCGCCTGCCGGCCGAATGTCTTGGCGAACACTTCAGGGCAGAGGCTGGAACCTCCCATGCCCAGCAGCAGAATATGCGTGAATCCGTCTTCGCGCCCTTCGGCCGCCAGCGCTTTGAACTTGGAAACATTGCCGAGCTGTTGGTCGACAATATCGAGCCAACCCAGCCACTTTCCTTCATCCGCGCCGGTCCAGAGAGAGGCGTCTTTCTTCCAAAGCCGCTCTGTTTTGCCGGAAGCATCCCAGTTCTTTTGGGCATCTTTCACGGCCCGATCCAGCTCATGAGGAAGCGAATGCGAAAAGCCTTCAATGCCGGCTGCGCCTAGCGCGTTAGCGGAACTCATCTTGCTCGATTCCTTTCACCTTGTTGAGGCGGCGAACGTGGCGTTCCTCGCCGCTGAAACTTGCCTTCAGGAACGCCTCGGTTACATCCTGGGCCATCATGGGCCCGATAATGCGCGCTCCCATCACGAGCACATTCATGTCATCGTGCTCCACCCCCTGGTGCGCTGAATAGTGATCGTGACAGAGTCCCGCGCGGATACCTTTGAACTTGTTGGCCGCTACCGACACGCCAACCCCACTGCCGCAGACCAGAATGCCGCGGTCGGCCTTAGCCGCGCGCACTTCTTCAGCCACTAGCCTGGCGTAATCCGGATAATCGTCCGGCTTGCTCGGGTCAAACGTGCCAACGTCGTTCACAGTGTGACCAAGTTCCTGCGCGAAGTCGATCAACTGACACTTCATCTCGTAACCCGCGTGATCCGCCCCGATGCTTATCTTCATCCTATTTGGGCATCCGGCCCTAAAGAAGTATTATCTCCGCATGGCGAGCGCTCAGTTTGCAGCCCGCTTCAAAACGAGCGTTGCATTGAGGCCGCCAAAAGCAAAGGTGTTGGAGATCGCAATCGCGAGATCGGCCCTGCGCGCCTCGCCAGCCACGATGTTCAGATTACAGGCGGGATCGGGCATTGTGTAATTGACTGTCGGCGGTATCACGCCGTTCTGCATCGCCATCAGCGTCGCCACGCCCTCAATCGCGCCCGCGGCGCCGAGCGTGTGTCCGTGCATTGATTTCGTAGAGCTCACAGGAATCGACTCGGCTTTGCCACCAAATACGGTGTGAATGGCTTGCGTCTCAATCACATCGTTGGCCTGCGTACCGGTGCCATGCGCGTTGATGTAGTCCACTTGGTCCGGCGTAATCCCGGCGTCCTGAATGGCCCAAGTCATCGCCTTGGCTGGGCCCTCGACGCATGGTTGGGTAATGTGATGAGCGTCCGAACTCATGCCGAAGCCGATAATTTCCCCGAGAATGTTCGCCCCGCGCGCGGCCGCATGATCCCAGTTTTCCAGGATCAGCATGCCCGCTCCCTCGCCCAGCGACAGGCCTCGGCGGTCGGCCGAAAATGGGCGGCATACGTCGGGTGCGACCACCCGCATCGCCTCCCAAGCGCGCAGCAGGCCTTCCGCGAATACCGCCTCGCTGCCGCCCGCGATGGCCGCGATCACTTGCCCGCTGCGCACCATCCAAAATGCCTGACCCAAGGCATGATTCGAAGAGGAGCAGGCGGTGGATATGGTGTACGCCGGGCCGTGTATTCCGAATTCGAGCGAGATCCGGCTGGCGCCCGCGTTCGACATGGTGCGCGGAATAGTCAGCGGAGCTACGCGATAATCTTTGTTCCGATACAGCCGGATGTATCCTTCCTCTTCGGCAAACTGGCCTCCCACGCTGCTTCCGGTGATCACTGCCGAGCGATCGGTCAGCTCTCCTGTGAATCGGATCCCGCTTTGGGCAACCGCTTCCCGGGCCGCCACGGCCGCGAGCAGCGCGAACCGCTCCAGCAACACGAGATCTTTCTCCGTAAAGTGGTCGAGCGGGCGAAAGTCCCAAGCCTCGGCTCCGCACCGGAATTTGTAAGGAGGAGAGCCAGGATCGCTCAGCGGCAAAATGCGGCACTCACCAGCCGCCAGCCGTTTCCAACTCTCTACTACGTTATTTCCGAGCGCGCAAACCAAGCCTAAGCCGGTTACGGCCACACGGTTCATGCAGCACCCGGCGGAACAGCTTGTCTCTTTTCTTCGACCAGTTTTCGCACACCCTCGACAGTCTGGCGGACCGATCGAAGATTCTGCACTCCTTCGTCCGGGATCTCGATATCGAACTCCTTCTCGATTTCAAACACAATGTTGATGCCATCGAGAGAATCGATGTTGAGAGCCTCAAAGGTACTATCGAGCGAGATCGATTCGGGCGGGATGCGCTGGGTATGCGCGATCACCCGCATGACCTTGTCTGCCAATTCGTCTGTGTGCTCGGGCATGTATTGTCGAACAAACATGATAGCGCCAGAGCGTATCCGCGGACCACTGGATTGCCCTCGGTCGCGAAATCCTTCAGCTCAAAAAAGAAGCCGGGTGCCGCGCCCCCTTTGGAGGAAAAGGCGCGAGACCCGGCCAGGAGTATCCAGAGCAGCTTAGGAGTCTACTCTGGTTTCGGAGGAACTCAAAAAGATCGGACTCAATTCAGGAGGCCGCCATGCCCAAGGCAGGCGATCTCCCAGCCAGAAATTCGATATTTGGCGAGCATCGGTGGCAAGACCAGATCCAGCACATTGGGTTTCACCGAGCGGAAGCAGCAGGGCGCCGAAACGATCGGGATATCGTCCTTGTAGCTCAGCAACATTAGATTCCCAGGTTCTACCGGCGCCAGAAATCTCTCCACTTGCGCTCCCAACCGCACTAACGCTCTCCCGATCACATCTTCCGGACCAGCCGGAGCGGTGGTCGAAGCGATCAGGATCGCCGCAGGCCTGGTTCGGACTAAATGTTGAAGGGCGCGCGCGACACCCTCTTCTTCTTCGATCGCCGAAAGCGAAAAGCGTAGATTCCCGCCAAACCGCTCGACTCGCGTCCGGACAAACGGTTCGAATAAGGTTCGCGCCCGGTCGCCGTGTACCGGATCCGTATAAAGGACGCCTACACCTGGATCGCGAATAGGCCGCGCCTGCAGGATTGCTCCGCGCTCATTCAGAATGGATAGCAGTGCCTCGAGTTGCGCTTGCGCGACAGCGAATGGCGCGCTCTTGATGCTGGCCACTCGTTCTCCCGCCTTCGCATACCGGTAATTAGCGACGGTCGCAATTACCACGCTGGCCGTGGTGTTGATTTGCTTGAGAAGCTCATCATCTACCAGAACACAGCAATCGGCGGTAGCCATCAAATTGGCTCGGCCGCCTGCCGCAAGACGGATCTCTACCGAGCCGCAGCACATGGCCTCCGCAACAGCCATGACCGCTTCATCCTCTCCGATTTCCCCTTCCTCGAGTTCAGTGACCCAGACCTGCCGCATGCCTTCGGTCCCTAGCAAGTGAATGTCTTCGTCGCTTAAGACATGACCTTTGGCTAACAGCTTGCGGCCGCCGGGCCGAAAAATAGTGCAGCAAAGGATGCGACCAGCGGATTGCTCTAAGTCGACAGTCAAAGCACGCATTTTCTTTCCTCCTCCTGGGTAGTAACCCCAGTACTAGGTGATCTAGTGGTACTAAGTATAGTAGTACTAGTCGGGGAAATCCAGTAAAAACTTCTCAAAAACGAAAGTTTTACCAAGAAATATTTATAATAGAAAGATAATAGCTTTTTATTGTTCTGGATGAGCTTCTAGATGAGCGATCCGTGTCGGGAATTGTATGAGTTCTCCGGGATCGAGGCTGATGTAATTCGCATTCCCGTGCGATGCCTTGAGGCGCTTTAGCACTGCAATCTCATCGCAATGATGGAACTTTGGACAGCGAAGACAGTCCTTCCAAGCCTTCAAGGGTAGTTCGCCGCGTTCTACTTCAGCGAAACCGAGCTTCTGGAAAAACCCCGGCACATACGTGAATGCGAAGATTGCTTCCAGATCGTTCTCGCGTGCTTCCGCCTCAAGCGCGTCCACGACAGCGCGCCCGACGCCGTGTTGTTTCGCGGCGGGCAACACCGCCAGGGACCGAACTTCCGCCGTCGTGGGCGTGTAGAAATGCAGCGCACCACATCCCACGAGGATTTTTCCGTCGTAGGCGACTGAGAAATCGCGGATGTTTTCCGACATTTCGAATTCCGTGCGCGGCAACATCAACCCGTTCGCCGCGTACGAATTAATAACGGAAAGCACGTTGGGAATGTCGCGCATGGCCGCTTTCCGAACGGCAATCTGGGCTCGGGTCATCCGCGCAACGCCCCCGCCAGAATGCGCGTGCCGAAGGAATCGCCGGCCGCGATCCGCGTCCAAACATCCGGTTCGTGACCGGGCGCGATGACCACCTCGTGCATTCCACTCCGCAGGGCCGAGTTGGCCGCCTCCAGCTTGGTCTGCATACCGCCCTGCGCCACGCCCGAGCGGATCAGTTCCGCGGCTTCGCTTTCGCCGAGATGCGGAATCACCTCTCCGTCCGCTCCTTTCACCCCAGGCACGTCAGTCAAGAAAACAATGCTTTCCGCGGACCAGCCGAGCGCGATCGAGACCGCCATCTGATCCGCGTTTACGTTGTAAATGGTCCCCGAGCTGTCTCCCGCAATACACGCCACGACAGGCAGGTATCCGGCTGTAATGAGCAAATTCAACAGCCGGCCATTCGATTTCCGCGGCTTGCCGACAAAATGCAATTCCGGATTGAGCGGCGCCAGCCTCGGTGAGTTGCGCATCCACTCCCGACAGCCCGATGGCGGACGCACCCTCGGCGATTAAGGCCGATACGAGTTTCTTGTTTACGCTTCCCGCAACCACTTGCGTGACCGCGTCGATCACAGTTTCATCCGAGACACGCAGTCCGTTGACGAATTGGCTGGCGATTCCGCGTTCCTGGAGAAAACGCGTCACCTGTTTCCCGCCCCCATGCACGATAACCAACTCGTGATTCCGCGCGATGGCAGCAAGCTGGCGGGCGATCGCGGTTCGGCCGGCCGGCTCGTCCAGCAGGGTTCCGCCCACTTTGAACAGCAGTTTCACAGCAGCCCCTGCGTTTCTGGAAACCCGAGCATCAAATTCATGTTTTGAAC
The DNA here is from genome assembly GCA_963762495.1 of uncultured Acidobacteriaceae bacterium. Taxonomy (GTDB): domain Bacteria; phylum Acidobacteriota; class Terriglobia; order Bryobacterales; family Bryobacteraceae; genus Bog-105. The sequence goes on along the minus strand of CAVXKZ010000021.1, from coordinate 470,841 downwards.
GGCTTGCCCGGCAGCGCCCTTGCCCAGGTTGTCTTCCGCCGCGATCACGGTGATGCGTTGGCTTTCCGCATCAAAAACGAAGCCAATGTCACAAAAGTTCGTATCCTGAACCGCGCGTAGATCGGGCACTTTGCCGGGCGCGTATAGGCGAATGAAGGGCTCTTCGGAATACGCCTCTTCATAAATTGACAACAAATCCACAGCCTTTTCCACTCTTTGCGTTCGGATATAAATTGTTTCTAGTATTCCTCTCGTAATTGGCAGGAGATGTGCAACAAATGTTAATTCTCTTTCACCTAAACCCGCATTTTGCAAGATTTCCGGCACATGACGATGTTCCATAATTCCGTACGCGCTGAAATTCCCGGAGACTTCGCAAAAGCTCGTTTTCAGCGACGGTTTCCTTCCGGCGCCGCTCACACCGGATTTCGCGTCGCACACAATTCCGCGGGAGCGATCTACTACCTGCGCCTCAATCAGCGGGCGAATCGCCAAATTAGCCGCTGTTGGGTAACAGCCGGGATTGGCCACCAGCCGCGCGGCCGGAATTTGATCGCGGTAAAACTCCGGTAAGCCGTAGATGGCTTGGGACAGCAGTTCCGGCGCGCCGTGCCGTTCGCCATACCAGCGGGAGTACGCCTCCGCATCGCGAAGCCGGAAGGCTCCGCTCAGGTCGATCACTCTGATGTGGGCCGCCAGCAGTCCTTTGGTTAATTCAAGGGAGACCTCGGGAGGGGTGGCGCAAAAAACCAACCCGATTCCCTCCTGACGGATTGCCGGAATCGTGGCGGCGATGGTCTTCGGCGGCTTGTGGCCGAGTGGCCCGACGCGCTGCTCGGATTCGGAACGATGCTCAATCAGAACGACTTCTACGCCGCCATGGCGAGCCAAAAGGCGGAGCAATTCGGTGCCGCTATATCCCCGAAACCCGACCACACCGACGAGGCGCGGTCCTGAGTAATTATTCACAACAATGAATAATTATACTCTATAGCTGTTCCATTGTCGACCGTGCCGCCAAGTCGCCGATCACCGGCAGCCGAACCTGCTCTTGGTGTGAAGCTTTGATCAGCAAATAAATCCAGCAGATGAAAATGATGACTTTTAGCGCGTCGATAAACGCGTGCTCCAGGCCCCACCCCGGAATTCCGAGAAGGAACACAGGCATGGCCGAGGATACGATCAGCCAGGCAACGAACAGATAGAGCGCCTGGAAAGCATTGAAGCGCACCTTCACGTTGGCGCGGAACTTCTTCGAAGCCAGGAAGACGATGGCGGGAATAACTCCGAACACAGGGATGTAGCACAGAATGGAAGCGGTCCGATCGCTCATTCCTTCCAGAAAGTCGCTCGCCGGAGGAATACTGTGAGGCTGCGGGGTCCCGCAATTTGCGCAAAACGCCGCCGAGGATTCAACCGTGGCTCCGCAACTGGTACAAAATGGCAACCTCTCGACACTCCTGTCTCTATCTTTAAACTAAAGATACGAAATCGGCGGAAGCAGAGTTCCGCAACTCTGCTTCCATTCCTCTTTGATACGATCAGGCCGATGCGGGCCTTGCGGTTGTCAATGCGCGTTGCTCTCGGAGCATTATTGCTCGCGGCCATCTCGCTGGCTGCCGAGAAACCGCTCGAAATCTTTTTCATAGACGTGGAGGGCGGCCAGTCTACGCTTTTCGTGACACCCGCGGGCCAGTCGCTCCTGATAGACACCGGCTGGCCCTACAATGCCTTCCGGGATGCCAGCCGCATTGTCGCGGCCACCAAGATGGCGCATATCAAGAAGATCGATTATGTTCTGATCACGCACTACCATGCTGACCACGTCGGCGGCGTTCCGCAACTGGTTCAAAAGATTCCCGTGGCGACTTTCATCGATCATGGCCCCGACCGCGAGAGCTCGAAGGAAAGTCAAACTCTTTACTCTGAGTACCAGGCCGCGATCGCCGGAGCCAATCACATTTTGGCCAAGCCCGGTGAGCAGATCCCGATCAAGGGAATGAACGTAACCTTCGTCAGCGCCGACGGCAACGTGATCGATCATGCTCTGCCCGGCGCGGGGCAAGCGAATCAATACTGTGCGGGAGTAGAGCAAAAAGCGACGGATGCAAGCGAAAACGCGCGCTCTGTCGGAAGCGTCATCACCTTCGGCAAGCTCCGTATCGTCGATCTAGGAGATCTGACCTGGCAAAAAGAGCTCGCGTTAGTCTGCCCGGAAAACAAAATCGGCAAAGCAGATATCTTTGTCGTGTCGCACCATGGTCTGGATCAGAGCAACAGCCCGGCGCTGGTTCATGCGCTCCAACCGCGGGTTGCAATCATGAATAACGGCGCAAAAAAGGGCGCCTCGCCTTCGGCAGTCGATGTTGTTAAGTCCTCGCCGGGTTTGCAAAATCTGTGGCAGTTACATTTCGCCGATGCTGGCGGCAGCGAGCACAATGCCCAGGATCCCTTCATCGCTAATGTCACGGAAGCCGACACCGGGTACTACCTGAAAGTGACCGCGCATGAAGACGGCAGTTTCGAGGTCTATAACCCGCGAAATAAGTTTTCGAAATTGTATCCTGCGACCTTGGACGGCTTAGACCTCCCGGTTAGGCAGTGATGCTAGCCGAACAGCTCGCGAACCTTCTGGAAGAAGCCTTTCTCGTGAGGCGCATTGTCGGCGGGCAAGTGACTGCGCAATTCTTCGAATAACCGGCGCTGTTCTTTGGTGAGCTTTTTCGGAACTTGCACGTCGAGATGCACATACAGATCACCGCGCGACCGGCTATCCAGAGACGGAACGCCTAAATTTCGGAGGCGAAAATGGGCGCCACTTTGGGTGCCTTCCGGAATCTTGATCTTTTGCGGACCATCCAGCGTCTCGATGTCAATCTCCGCCCCAAGCGCCGCCTGTGCGACGTTGATGGGCAGCGTGCAATGTAGATCGTTTTCGCGACGCTCGAAAATGGGGTGCTCACGGACCCTGAGCACGACGTACAGATCGCCAGGTTGGCTTCCGGGAGGACCCGGATTCCCCTCGTTTGAAAGTCTCAGCCTTGTGCCGGTATCCACGCCAGCCGGGATGTTCACCTTCAGCTTTTTCTCGATCCGGTGGAAACCCTCGCCTTTACATTGCGGACAAGCCTGGCGGATCAGTTTCCCGCGGCCACCACAACTCGGGCAGGTTTTGCGAATGGCCAGAAAGCTCTGCTGGTACATCACCTCGCCGCGTCCATTACAAACCGAGCAGGTGACCAGCCCTCCATTCGGCTCAGCGCCCGTCCCCTGGCACTTCGAACATGCTTCGCGGCGCGGAATCTGCAGATCGGCAGCCAAGCCCCGCATGGAATCTTCGAAACTGATCTCGAGATCGTAGCGGATGTCTTCTCCGCGCTGCGGACCTCTGCGGCGGCCGCCGCCGCGTCCACCGAAAATGTCGCCGAACAGGTCGCCGAGGATATCCCCGAAATCGGCAAAGGTGGTTTCGTCGAAACCCTGGAATCCACCTTGCCCCATTCCGTTCACGCCCTGATGACCGAAGCGGTCATAGGCAGCCCGCTTCTGCGGATCGCTCAAAATCGCGTAAGCTTCAGCGGCCTCCTTGAATTTCTCTTCCGCCTCGTGATTCCCGGGATTGCGGTCGGGATGGTACTGCAGCGCCAGTTTACGGTAGGCGCCTTTGAGCGTCTGGTCGTCGCAATCGCGCGTGACGCTCAGGGTTTCGTAATAATCTCGTTTAGCGACACTCATCGCATCAGGTCTACTGGCAAGCTCACTGGTTGACCGCGACTTTCACCATCGCCGGACGAAGCAGCCGCCCTTTGAAGTAGTATCCGCGCTGGTATTCTTCCAGGATAGTCTGATCGGGGTGGTCGGGCGTGGTCACCATCTCAACCGCGTGATGGATGTGCGGATTGAATAACGGCACATCGGACGAGATTGGTTCAAGACCCAACTTAGTCAACGCCTCGTGCAGGCGCTGATAGATCAATTCCATTCCGCGGGCATATTCCTTATCGCTCGTTTCGTGCTTTAGAGCGCGTTCGAAATCATCGAGTACCGGAAGTAGCGCTTTGACGGTATCCATAGCGGCGTATTCAAACAACTCGCTACGCTCCCGCTCTCCGCGCCGCCGGAAGTTCTCGAATTCAGCCTGCCGCCTCTGCAGCAGATCTTGCAAGTTCAGCTTTCTCTTTGATCGCACGGTCGCGCTCAGCGGCGATTTCGCTCAAGAAGGCAATATTCACTTCGCGTTGCGGCGAGCCATTCGCGGCTGACTCGGGTTGCTCATCGGTCGCAACAGGATTGTCGTTATTTTCGGGTTGCATGACTACACCAGATTTGACTACACCAGGGTGGGGCGGAGAGATCGGGCGATCTCTCGCTAAATTTCAGCGTAACAAACAATCCAGGAATCTGGCAACGCCGGGCTAAAGACCTGAGCAGGTTAGGCTTGCTACCGTCCCCGAGCGGCGGCGGTTTGTTTCACCGTATCAATGGGAGTAGGCGGAACGGGCGCTGAATCAGGAGTTGCGCTCTTGGTTAAGCCGAGCGTCTGGCGCAACTCGGTGTCGATCTTGAGGCGGATATCGGGATTGTCCCGCAGGAACTGCCGGGCGTTTTCGCGGCCTTGGCCGATGCGTTCACCTTTGTAGCTGAACCATGAGCCGCTCTTCTCGACGACATTGTTCGCCGCGCCCAGATCGAGCAAATCGCCCTCGCGTGAAATGCCTTCGCCATAAATAATGTCGAACTCGGCTTCGCGGAATGGCGCAGCCACTTTGTTCTTCACTACCTTGACCTTGGTGCGATTACCGGTAACCGAGTCTCCATCCTTGATGGCGGCGATGCGGCGAATATCGATGCGTATGGAGGAATAAAACTTCAGCGCCCGTCCGCCGGTGGTGGTTTCCGGGTTGCCAAACATCACGCCGATCTTTTCACGAATCTGATTGATGAAGATCAGGCAGGTATTCGATTTGGAGACGATGCCGGTGAGCTTTCGCATGGCCTGCGACATGAGCCGCGCCTGGACGCCCATGTGCGAATCGCCCATTTCGCCGTCGAGCTCGGCCTTGGGAACCAGCGCCGCGACGGAATCGACCACCAACACGTCAATGGATCCGGAGGTAATGAGGGCGCTGGTAATCTCGAGCGCCTGTTCCGCGAAATCGGGCTGCGAGACCAGCAGGTTGTCCACATCTACGCCAAGCTGTTTGGCGTAGATCGGATCGAGCGCGTGCTCCACGTCGATAAAGGCCGCCATGCCGCCCTACTTTTTGTGCTTCGGCGATGACTTGAAGGGCGATGGTCGTCTTGCCGGACGATTCGGGGCCGAAAATCTCGCAGATGCGTCCGCGCGGGAAGCCGCCCACGCCGAGCGCATAGTCGATCGAGATCGATCCGGTAGAAATCGACGAGACCGGAACGATCGCTTCCTTGGCGCCGAGCCGCAGAATGGATCCTTTCCCAAACTGCTTTTCGATCTGCCCTAACGTCAGAGTTAAAGTACGGTTGCGCTCTTTCTCATCCATAGGAATTCCTTTCGAAGCGGTGCGGCGGGGAGGTACTTCTCAGTATACCTCTAAACAAAAGCTTGCCAAGTTGTTTTAGGATAAGCTTGCGCTATGCGCTCTCGCGGCGGGCGTAATATCCCCGCCGGGCGCGAACAATCAAATCCTTGCGGCCCTTCACTTTAATCTGCACTTCGTGATAGCGGCCGTCATTATTCAGGGGCTCCGGACGATAGAAGAGATTGTATTGATGCCGCAGCTCGTTGGCGATGTTCTCGAAGGACTGGTTCAGATCTTTTGCCTCGAACGGGAAAAAGCAGACGCCGCCAGTCTGCTCGGCGAAGTACCGCATCACTTTGTCGCCGTCAGTCTCGACGTGGCTGATGTTGGTTGAAATGGTATAGATCACGGTATCGGCCCGCTGCGCCATCTCGAGTGCCTGATCGCGGCTGTAGCGGCTATCGTTATCGTCCCCATCGCTCAGGATGACCATGGCGCGGCGGAACTTGTACATCGGCTGATCCTTCATCAGCTTCTCTTTGCAGGCGTAATAGATCGCGTCATAGAGCGCGGTACCCCCGCCTGGGCGCAGCCTGCGAATAGCATTTTCCAGATCGTTAGTGTTATTCGTCATGTCGACGGCCAGTTCGGCGGCGGTATCGAAGCTGACGACAGTAGCTTTATCCTGGTCGCGAACGACGCTGTTAACGAAGTTCGTCGCCGCTTCCTGCTGGAAATGGAACCGCTCGCGAATGCTGTTGCTGGTATCGATCAGGATCGCGAGACGCAGTGGAAGATCGGTTTCCGAAGTGAACTCCAGAATGCTTTTGCGGCTTCTTGTTCTCCGAATACCTGGAATTCGTTCTTGGTCAGATCGGTAACGAAGCGCCCTCGTTCTGTCAGTTACGGTAAACAGCATGTTGACGCGCGTCACCTCGGTGCGGAACGGCGTGTCGGAGCTGATTTGCGGTTGCTGCGGAGCGGGAGCGGTCTGCTTTTGCCGCGCCTGAAGAGTGCCGAAAGATACGACGCCGGCGATGGCCATATACGGCCAGAGGAACTGCTACGGACTTCATCGCGATGCCTATATTCTAGCCGCCTGCGCCCGCAACTGGCGCAGAAAACTTTCAAGGTCCGGCGGCAAGGGGCTTTCGACCACGATCCACTCGCCGGTCGAAGGCGACCGGAAACGCAGCCGATGGGCATGGAGGAAGAAGCGCTCCAGGCGGGGCAAATCCGGGGACGCGCCCGGCGCGCCGTAGAGCCGGTCACCCACTATCGGGTGGTGCAGGCTCGCCAGGTGAACGCGAATTTGATGTGTGCGGCCGGTACCGATGCGGACTTCCAGGTAGCTGAAGCGACTCGAACTCCTCGATGCACCCGGTAAGTCGTCACAGCGGAGCGGCCGGACCCGAGCTTCGCGGTCATCCGCGTCCGCCGAACCGGATCGCGCGTGATCGGGCTTGTAATGCGATCCTTCGGGCTGCCTCATCCGGCCATGCGCGAGCGCCAGATAAGTCTTCTCGACCACCGCGATCGTGAAACTGTTTCGCAAGCGCCTGATGGGCCTGATCTGTCCGCGCTACGGCGAGCACGCCGCTGGTTTCCCGATCGAGACGGTGCACGATGCCGGGCCGCAGATCGCCTTGATTGATGACGAAGAGCCCGAAGACACGAGCCGAAGTGATGCAAGAGCGCATTGACCAAGGTGCCGCGGCTGTGGCCCGCGCCCGCATGGACGACCATGCCTGCGGGTTTCTCGACAACGATCACGTCTGAATCTTCATAAAGGATCTTGGAGCGGCAGCTCTTCCGGTTCGGCTTAAGCGGAGCGAGATCGGCTGGCTAGACTAAGATCGTTTTCGCCGCCGCGCAATATATAGGAAGCGCGGACGACCTTTCCTTCAACTTGGACGCGATCCTCTTTTATCCAGGACTGCAGGCGAGAGCGGCTGAATTCGGCGAGCCTTTCGTGCAGAAATGAGTCGAGCCGTTTTCCCGCGTCCGCCGACTCCGCGCTCAGTCTCACCGCGACTCGGCATATTCGACATGACCGTTACCGTATCGCATCTCCCCCGCGTTGACCGGGAACGGGAGGGTATTTTCCTTCGGCGGCAGCGGGCAGGTGGCGTACGGAGTGAAGGTACAAGGCGGATTATAGGAGCGGTTGAAATCGAGATCGACTTTGCCGTTCACAGGAAGCGGCGTATTCAACATGCGTCCAGCCTGGTAGGTTTCGGTCTTATTCGTCGGGTCTTTGAATAGGAAGAACAATGTCTTGCCTTCGTAGATGGGCCGCAAGTGATACTGCTCCGCCGCGATAGGTGAACTCGACAATTCCGGGACTCTCTTCTTCATCGGTCTGCCCAAGCACGTTAAGGATCGGAATCTTTTTCTTGTCCGGGAATGAATTTGGCATCGAAGTGGAGCTCAGGGTTAACGGCGAAGTATTTCATCCCGCGAAAATTCTTGAGAACCGGGCTAGCGCTATCAGTGGCGCGAACCGCGAGACGATCGCCGCGCTTGATCACGAAAAATGAGACTGTGCCGGCATGGACTACGGTTGGTTTCTCGTCGTCGTAGGACAGCGGCTGTTTTGAGCCGTCAGGGCGAACGAACGTCACTTTGCCGTTTTCGAGGCGCAATCGCCCGATCTCGGCTGGAGCCGACCCTTTCGGCAGAACGAAAGTCGTTCGAATTGGCCGAACCGATAGTGTTGTCACCCGGTTTGAGCCAGAACAGACCGACTAGGGTCAGCCACCCGTTTCCGCGAACGGAGCCCCGCGTCGCGTTGCTGCTGCCAGAGGTGAATTGAATCTTCGTAAGTGGAAGCAGCCATGGAGTGCAAGCGCAAATACTGCAATTCCGATCAACAAGGCCCTCATAGTGCTATTCTCGCAATTCGACGATGGTCGCGCCAGTGCCGCCTTCGGAAGCGGCAGCGGGATAGAAGCGGCTGACGTGGGGATTCGAGCCCAGAAATTCGCTCACCGCCCTCTTCAAAATCCCCATGCCGTGGCCATGAACGATTCGAACGCGATTGACCGACGCGAGGGCGGCGGAATCCAGAAATTTGTCCACCTGCTCGACGGCTTCTTCGGCCCGCTGCCCGATGATGTTCAGCTCGCGATAATCGGTATCGAAGCGCGGCCCGGTTTCGAAGCGCACGTTTTTGGGTAAGCGCGATGGCTCGAATTTGGCCGAGACCACCTCGGCGATTTCTTCCGGCGGAACGTGCATCTTAAGGAAGCCCGCTTCGACTTCGAGCATTCCGTTTTTCAAGATGCGGCGGACGGTTGCGACCTCGCGAACATCCTTCAGACGGACGCGCGCGCCTTCTTCCAGGGCGAGCCGCGCGGCAGCGGCCTTTGACGGGATCGGCGGGTGGCTTGATCGCTTCGGCGGCTTCTTCGCGGAACTCGCGCTTCGTTTTTGAAATGAGGCGCTGCGCCTGTTCCCCTGCTTTGCGCTGTTCGGTGTGTTCGGCTAATTGCTGCATCAACACCTGAGCGCGCGCTTCAAAGCCGGCGATCACGGATTCCGATTTCTTCTCCCATTCGCGCTGGCGCTTCTGTTCACGCCGTACCGCTTCGCTTTGAAGCTGCGCTTCGCGGTCGCGGACCTTGCGGGTCGCCTCTTCCAGCTCTCTGGCGCGGTGGGCGTTTTCCTCCACTTGACCGGTGCAGTTCGGTAAGAAGCGCCTGGAAATCCGCCTGCATCCGCGGAAGAACGGAGCGCGCATGAGCCAATACCGGTTCCGGCAATTCGAGGCGAGTAGCGATGTCGAGTCCGGCCGACTTGCCGGGGATTCCGAGTTTCAGAATGTATGTCGGCTGAAGCGTTTCGTCGTTGAAGCCCATTGAGGCGTTCAAAACGCCTTCGGTGTGGGCGCCGTACAGCTTCAGCGGAAGCAAGTGCGTGGAGGCCAGGCAGAACGCGCCGGATTTCCGAAATTCATCGAGGATGGCGACGCCGAGCGCGCCGCCCTCTTCCGGATCGGTGGCGCGGCCGAGTTCGTCGAGCAGAACGAGACTATCGGGCGTGACTCGCTCGAGCATCTGCTTCACATGGAGCAGATGGCCAGAGAAGCTGGACAGGCTTTCGGCGATCGATTGCTGGTCGCCGATATCGGCCAACACGTCATCGAGCAATGGAAACTCGGCTTCGGCGCAGGGGACGGGAATGGCGGCATGAGCCATAAGCGCGAGCAAGCCGGTGGTTTTCATAGTGACGGTCTTGCCGCCGGTATTTGGGCCGCTGATCAAGAGACAGCGCTGCGCATCGCTCAGCTCGAAGGAGATCGGAACAATCGGCTTATTCTGCTTACGCAAGACCGCTTCGAGCAGCGGATGCCGCGCTTCGCGGAGAACGAGGCTTGCGCGGTTCCCGGCTGAATCGCGGGACGACAGCGTCGTAGTCGCGAGCAAAAGCACCCTTTGGCGAAAGACACAATCGAACTCGGCCAACTCGTCCGCCGTAGCGGCAATTTCGTCCGGCGTGTTCACGCAATGCGTTGGTAATTTCGGCGAGAATGCGCTCGATTTCGCGCAATTCATCTTCGCGCAAGCGAACAAGCTGATTATTCAGAGCGATAGTTTCGAGCGGCTCGACAAAAAGCGTACGGCCGGTGCCGCTCGAGCCATGAATCACGCCATCGACGCGACCCTTCTGGCCGGCGACGATGGGCACCACGTAGCGATCCTCGCGAATAGTGACGAAGTCTTCCTGTAAGTGTGCCGTCGCTGCGATGGGCGCGAAGAAAGCGCTCGAGCGATTCCTGAATGTTGCGCTGCTGGCGCTCGATGTCGCGGCGGATACGGCCGAGCGCGACGCTAGCTTCGTCGGCCAAGCTGCCGTCCGGAAGGAAGGCGCGTTCGTAGCGGCGGGAAAGATCGCGCAGATCTGCCAAATTCCTGGCACGCCGGGCCATATCGCGGATAGCGGTCGGCGACCGAGAGCAAAATCCCGCGATACTCGCCGGCGATTGCCAGCGTGTGAAAGAGATCCAGAATTTCGCGGCCGTCGAGGGATGCGCCTTCGACTTTCAGAATGCGCACAGCATTGCCGATATCGCGGACCTGATCAAAGCGCAGACGAATCGCAGCGCCAACGGCCGCCGTTTGGGCACCGGAAACTTCGCGGAGATAGGCCGATCGCTTCTCCGGCTTCGGCAAGAGCGAATTCGAGAGCCAACCGGTCATTATTTGGTTCGAGAGCGAAGACAAGTTCGCGACCGGCCGCGCTACCGGCGTAATGCGCGAGCAACTCTTTCAGCTCGGGAAATTGAAGAAGATCTGTGCTGGAGAACACAAAAAATTTGCGCTCGTTACGGACGCGTGACCTGCGGATGAGTTTTGTGATCGGAGCAGCAGGCCTGGATCACTTCACTTGTGCCTTCGGTCATAGTCAAACCTTTCAGAGAGTCGATCTCAAACCAGGCAGCGGAACGCGAGTCGTCGCCGGGCTGCAGTTCGCCTCCTATGATGGTGCAATAGAAATCGACCAAGACGTAATGGTACTCGCAAGTGCCTGATTCATCAGGCATGATTCTTTCGAAGACGGTGGCGATGGAATCGACGGCGATCTCGAGCCCGGTTTCCTCGAGAACTTCGCGGGTAACGGCAGTTTCCAGACGCTCGCCGGTTTCGACGCAGCCGCCGGGCAGAGACCAGTAGCCGATCAGCGGCGGTTTACCGCGCTCGACCAGAAGAACCCGCTTGCCATCGAGGATCAGCGCACCGACTCCCAGGACCGGACGTGCCGGATAACGCCGGCCATTGGCTTCGCTCACGAATTTGTGTCTCACGACCTGTTGGATGCTCGCTTAGGCGATTGCCGCCAGGACTTCTTTGGCGTGGCCTTCGACTTTCACTTTGGGGAAGATCTTCCTGATCTTGGCCGTCGGCACCGATGACGAAGGTGGTCCGTTCGATGCCCATGTACTTCTTGCCGTACATGCTCTTCTCCTTCCAGACGCCGTAGGCTTCGGCCGCTTTATGGTCGCTATCGGCCAGCAGGGTGAAAGGCAGGTCGAACTTGTCCTTGAACTTGGCTTGCGCTTTGGACTGATCGGGGGAGACGCCGACGATTACGGTGTTGGCTTTCGAGAACTTGCCGGCGAAGTGTCCCGGAACTCGCAGGCTTCCTTGGTGCAGCCGGGCGTGTCGGCTTTGGGATAGAAGTACAAAACGACGTTTTTGCCCTTGAGTGAAGATAACTCAAATTGCTCGCCGGAGTCGGTGGGAGCGGAAATATTGGGCGCTGGATCGCCTTCTTTGAGGTTGGACATACGGGAAAGGAGATGACGGAGGGCGCGAGGGCTACAAATTACGAAACAAATGGAAGCGGGGACGGAAATTACCGAACGAACCCAGTTTTGCCGAACGAACTATGGCTCAAGTTAGACAGATTACTTATGACGAGCCTGAATTTTATTGTTCAACATTACTTGACAACTAACACGCATATTTTATTATGGAGTTGTCATTAGGACAACGAGATTAGGAGGACAACTAAGATGCCAATGGTTAAATACGGTCCGTTCCAAAGCGAGATCGACGATTTTCCGGCCGGTCTGCGATTGTTCCAGGATTCGCTATCGCGCCTGCTGAGCGAGCCGGCTTCGCGGCCCTGGACTCCTCGCAGTGGATATCTTCGAGACCGAGAATGAGCTGGTCTTGAAGGCGGATATCCCGGATGTGGATCCGAAGAACGTCGGAATTCAGCTCGAGAACGGGACGCTGACGCTGAAAGGCGAGAGGAAGTTCGAGAACGAGCAAAAGAACGGCAAGGGCTTCCACCGGATCGAGCGTTCCTACGGTTCGTTCGTGCGGGCGTTCAGCCTGCCGGACACGGTAGACGGCGATAAGGTGAAGGCCGATTACAAGAATGGCGTGCTGACCATTACGCTGCGAAAAAAGAAGTGGCGAAGCCGAAAACGATTAACGTAGAGATCAGCAACAACTAAGCTGAGAATAACTTATCTGCAGTGCGTACTTGAGTGCCGCGGTTTTTGTGTGCCGCCGCCATTCGCGCGAGCAGAGCGCTCGGTGTTTGGTTTGATTTGCGCTCCGCTTTGCTTGCCGAGAAAAAACTCCGATATGCAACTAATAAAGAGGGATGACTCTAGTTTTTCCTCGTCGACTTGACTGCGTTTTTCAGTAATTCTGCTTACGTTTTACGTTGGCGGCCCCGCTCCAGGCGTACTCGGTCCTTTCGCATGAAGCCATCGTTGACGCGCTTTGGACAGTCAAGATCAGGCTAGTGCTACTGGCCCGATTTCCAAATTCCACGCATGAGGAGTTGAAAGGAGGCGCACGGATACGCGTACGGTGGGGCGATCATTCAGGATCTGGGATATTATCCGCACGGAAGCGAGCAGTTCAGCGATCTCACGCATTACGTTCGGACGGGCGATTTCATCAAGGCGTTGATCGCCGAATCGCAGACGCTGGATGAGTACGCGTTTGCGCTGGGTGCGCTATCTCATTACGTTTCGGATCTGGACGGACACCGGTATGCGACCAACCTGGGAGAGCCGATACTCTATCCGAAGCTGGAGCGCAAATATGGCGATTTCATAACCTATGAGCAAAACCCCGGCGCGCACTTGAAGACGGAGTTTGGATTTGACGTGCTGGAGGTCGCAAAGGGGAACTTTGCGCCGCAGGCCTATCACGATTTCATCGGTTTCTACGTAGCGAAAGATTTACTGCAAAGAGCATTTCACGATACCTACGGTTTGAATCTGAACGACTTTTCAGCGATTTCGACAGGGCGATCGGATCCTATCGCCGGGCGGTCAGCGAAAACGATCCCGACGGCAACGCGCGTCGCGTGGGCACAAAAGCGGAAAGACATTCAGAAGAGCCGAGCCGGGCATCAGCAGAAACCGGTTCGTCTATACGATGAGACGGTCGAGCTATGAGCGGTTCTGGGGAAAAGACTACGATCGTCCGACTTTTGCGGATCAAGTGCTGGCGGTTTTTTTGAAGCTGCTGCCGCCGATCGGACCGCTGAAAGCGCTGCACTTTAAGATGCCGACACCGCCGGTAGAAAAGCTGTTCATGGCCAGCTTCGATCGTTCCTCCACGCAGTACAGGCAGAAGCTGGATGAAGCGCAGCGAAATTCGCTGTCACTCCCGGATGAGAATTACGATGTTGGAGCGGTTACGCCGCCGGGCCGTATACCGGCTGGAAGACGACGTTCGGGCGTATTGGCTGAACAAACTTGCCGAAACGAATTTCAGCGGCCTTACGCCGGAGATTCAAGCGAATGTACTGACGTATTACAGCGATCTGGATACGCCTTTCGACACGAAAAAGAATCCGAAGCAATGGAACAGGTACTGGCTGAGCTACAGCAATTGAAAAGCGCGCAACCGGCTGCCGCGCCGGCCGTAGCGGCTGGCGGGGCAAACCAGCGCGCTCAATGATCCAGCCGCATCCGCGCATTGGCCGCAGTAGTGCTGGGCTTGGTCTGTGTGGCGAATGGCGCCGCTTACTCCGTATTGACGCATGAGGCGCTGGTTGATGCGGTTTGGGAAGTAGAGCTGAAAGGCGATCCTGCTGAAGCGTTTTCCGAACGCCACTGCCGCAAGAACTGAAAGAAGCGCATGCGTACGCCTATGGCGGCGCGGTGATTCAGGATTCCGGGTTCTATCCTCATGGCAGTTACCAGTTCAGCGACTTGACACATTACGTCCGGTCGGGCGATTTCATTCTTGCGCTGCTATCGGAATCGCGGACGCTCGATGAGTACGCGTTCGCGCTGGGAGCGCTGTCGCACTATTACGGAGATAATATCGGGCACCGTTACGGGACAAATGTTTGCGAGCCGCTGTTGTACAAGAAGCTGCGCAAAAAATACGGCAATTTTATTACGTACGCGGAGAATCCGGACGGTCATCTTCGCACCGAGTACGGGTTCGACGTGGAGGAGGTGGCGAAAGGTAATTTCGCGCCGCAGAACTATCACGATTTCATCGGCTTTCAAGTAGCAAAGCCGTTATTACTGCGTGCTTTTCAGAAGACATACGGCTTCGGCCTGGATCGGCTCTACGGGGATTTGGACGAATCGATCGGCTCGTACCGCCACACGCTGGCGACCCTTATTCCGTTCTTCACCCGCGTGGCGTGGGCCAATCACAAAGGCGAGATCCTGCGCACGCAGCCGAGCATGTCGAGAGCGCAGTTCATCTACATCATGAAGCGATCGAGCTATGAGCGCGAGTGGGGGAAACGCTATGACCGGCCGTCGTTCTTCGACAAGCTGGTGGCGTTTTTGGTGAAGGTGCTGCCGCCAATCGGCCAGATCAAGGTTCTGAAATTCAAGGCGCTGACGCCGGCAACTTTTCAGATCTTCATGCACAGCTTCGATATGGCCGAGCCGGATTATCGGAGGGCGGCGCATGATGCGGGCGAGAACAAGCTGCGGTTGATTAATTTCAATTTCGACACCGGCTCAGTGACACACGCCGGACAATATGATCCGCAAGATGATGCTTACGAGTTCTGGGTGGATGAACTTGCGCGATTGCATTACAGCACGGTGACCGAGCGCAATGCGGGACAACATACTGGCGTTTTATGAAAATCTGAAAGCGCCGATCGCGACAGACGAAAGCAGCACAGTGCAGCAACGGATCCGGAGGGAGCTGGAAGAGTTGAAAGCGACGAGGTAGGCTAGGAATCGCGCCAAAGGAGTTCCGCGTCCGAGCGACGGACGTAATTGGCATCCAGGACCGCCGGATCCGGCCATGGAGCGGCGCGTTCCGCGCACATTGCAACCGCGCTCGCAAGCGATTTTGGAACTTCGGTAAAGGGCATATCCGCAAAGCGGGTTCCCTGCAGCGCCACCCAGAACGGATTGCCTTGGGTCGAGATAAATTCGTATTCAGGCTCGTTCAGCGTCGCCAGCCACTCCGGGAACAGCAGAACGGATTCGGGCGCGACCGGCTTCAGGTCAGGGCCGTAGACCGCGGTGTAAACTTCGCCACGGCGCGCGTCCAGCACGACAGCCCGGAGGCGCTTTTTACCAAACGAACTCAGCGCCTGTAGGTTCGAGATGCCGATGGCGGGCTTGCCCATGGCTTCGGCCAGTCCCTTCGCGGCAGAGAGGCCGACGCGAACGCCGGTGAAAGATCCCGGTCCGCTTGCCGCGGCAAAACAGTCAACCGAGGCCAAATCGACGGCAGCTTTGGACAGGACCTGTTCAATCCCCTGGAAAATGACATGAGCGAAGCCGTCAGGAGAATGGATCGCGACCTCGGCTACAGTTTGGCCACTCGATCGGACAGCGACGCTGCCGTGCTCGGAGGTGGTATCGAGGGCCAGAAGGATCACTGGGCCAGACGGTAGACCTTATCGAGCTCGTACGCCTTGCCGTTAGCGTTGATGGCGAGGAGGCGGACGTTGAGGGTAGAGCTGGGGTCGGATCGCAGTTCCGGCGGGACATTAAAATTACCGAACGAACCCAATCCGAGGAGCCGGGCACCGGCACCGCCAGCCACGACCTCGCCCCACCAAACGAACTGCATGGAACGGCTGGCTCGATTGGCGCGGGTAATCTTGATCTTGTACGGGTTTGCGACCTGGGTATAAAGCAGGTCGCCGGGCGGGTCGACGATCTCGAAGGGCACCTTGGAAGGGTCACTCTCGATTTCCTGCACAGGCGGGTCCTGGGACTCAAAGTAGTAATAGCGGGCCATCGATTCCATGAGCCCATCGCGCGGCACATTGAGAATCCAGTCATGGCTGTTATCAGGAGTTTGCCGGCTAAAAACCTCGCCTTTGTAGTCTTTTAGCGGGATCTCCTCGCCGGTGGCCGGATTGACCCAGACCGGATTGTATTTATGCCTGGGAAGGTTGATTTCAACGATTCCGGGCTTGCCGGCGTAAGCCAAATACTCCACCTCATTCAGGCCGACAGCGCGAGCGCCATCGACATCGAAGTAGGGTTCCAATTCCCAATGGCGCGTTTCGGCCATCAGCTTTGACCATATGGCAATGGCGTGGGAATTGGCTTCGTTTTTTAGACTTTCATACGAGACGCTCGGGTATTCGCCGTTAGTGGTGGAATCCCAAAGCTCGTGGCGGAATTTCTCGGGATCTGTGGCACTGATTACGTGCACCTCGGGCATTTGGGTGAACTGGTGCTCGACAGCTCCGAGCTGCGGGTCGGGACTGGCTTCGATCAGATAATTCATCCAGCCGTCGGGGATCAGCGGCCAGGAAGAGACGCGGGCGTCGGTCGAGCGAGGATGCTGGTAGGAATCGTTCTTTTGAAAAAACGAACCCATTTCCCGGAGGAGCGCGCGCGAGTCGGGGATGTCTTCAAAATGCTCGATGCCTTGCCAGGTGACATTCAGACCGCCGTAGCGGGAGATCAGGTATTGGAGAAGAGGATCGCGCTTTTGCCAGTCGTTCAGGATTCCAGTGGAGACGAAGGAATCATCGGCGAGGACAAGGTCAAGCGTGAAGCCGCGTGACTCGGCGGCAACAAGGCGATCGTCGAGAGCCGCGAAGTAAGCGAGGTTCGGTTGTGAATCGGCATCCAGTGGTTTCGAGGAGGCATTCATCGTAAGAAGCGGCCCGCGGATATGCGTAAACCCATCGCGCTTACGAGCATCGAGCCAAGCTTCAAACGCAGGCTGATCGACTTCGAGGAACGGAACCGATGCGGACAGCCAGAGGTGCGGTTTCTTACTGGCCGTTCGCCAATGGCGCAAATTGGCGACTTCCACGACACCGGTCGTGCCGCTATCGGCGACGTTGATTTTGAACTCCTGATTATCGTATCGGTGAATGGAACTGCTGACATGGTAAGTCCACGAGCCTGGTCCGGTGGGAGTGAAGCGAACACGCAGGGTTTGACTGCCATCCCAGAACGCTCGCATCAGATAGGTCTTCGCTTCGGGCGAGCGGAACTCAACGTTCAATAACTCGTCCTTATACGGGGAAGCCGAATTTGGAATCTCACCTGCACTCCAATTGAACGAGAGTTCGCATGCGAAGCCCGAGCGGGCAGCTTGAGTACAGAGGGGAAGCGATGCAGCCGACAGTACTGAAAAGGGCAGAAAAAGGGCCAAGAAAACGTGGCCCACGTGTCGCATATCCCAAGCTTAACGTGAGGACCAGTACTGAAACGAATGGTAGAGGTTTGGAACTAGAACTTCATGAAAGAGCTTTAAGTAACTTGCCATGGGCGAGAGACATTCTTACAATTGAGGATATAAAAAAATCCTTCACCGCACTAAAGGGTCAACAGATCCCGTGTGCGGGGGTTATTGACCAGGTTGTCGCTAAAGACAGCGAGGCTGCTTATGGACATCGTTGGTGATCGAAGATTCGTAGAAGTGCCCGGAGGCAAGACACACGAGCTTCCGCCGCTGCTGGTCAGGACTGTGCCCGACGTGAAGCGGCTGGACAAGATGATGACGATTGCCTCGGAGATCATCGAGCAGGAAGACATGATTGCTTCCCTGCCGGCGGATGCGATAGCAGGCGAGGAACTGGTGGAGCGGCGGAAGATGGACCTGGCGCTCAATCTGGTCGATCAATACCTGGGATTGCTGAGCCACTGGCACTGGGGCGATGCAGTTATCGAGTGGATCAGGCAGTGCGAGATCACGTTTGGAACACGGATCGAACTGCGGAGCCTGCTTTCAAGCGATGTTTGGCCGCACGCGGGACGCAGCAGTTTTGTGACGCTGCTGGAGGACAAGGCCGTGAAAACCGAGGGAGTGCAGCTCGAAAAAGCCGTCGGACTGCGGCTGGCCTTCCGGCAGATGCCGCCGATCCGGTGCTGCTCCGATCAGTTTCTGTTCTATTTAAACAGCTCGGTTGCCGCAACGGCGTTTCGAACGTGGCACAGCATGACGCCCAGTCCGATCTCGTCACTGCCGCCGGAGCGGTTCGCGTTTGAAGTAGTGAATCTGTCCGTAGACGTCCACTGAGCAAGAAGTCAGAAGCGGAGTTGGAGCACCCGCTTGGCATGTGCTGTTCGATAAGGTGCGGACAGGCCGACAAACTGGATGAGGCGCTTCGCGTGCTTCACCCTTCCCCCCTGCGCTTCTCCTGTCGCTTCTCCTTGACAGGAAACGGATCAATGCATTAAGTTTGAACTGTTTCAGGGTATTTGCTCAACGCCGAAGACCTCGTCGGGGGTGAATTCTTTCCGCATCCGGCGCAGAGCGACACAGCTTTTGCAGAGACCGCTCACTGGCGTCTCTCGGGACGATCAGCGGACTCCGGCATATGCTCTGCAGAGATGAAGGAGATGCCATGAGTGCAGTTGCTTCACGACTTGGAGGCAGCTCCGCGCGCGGGTTCTCTCGCGTGCCGGCGTTCGTCATTCTATGTACGATTCCGGTGCTGCTTTATAGCCAAGGCTATTTCGGCACGGTGAGCGGCCAAATCACCGACCCAAGCCACGCCGTCGTTCCCGGGGCGCAGGTTACGCTTGTCGACCAGCAGAAGGGTTATCAGTTCACAATGACCTCGGACAAGAGTGGACGGTATTTGTTCACTTCGATTCCGCCAGGGACATACTCCATGTCGGCGGAAGTGCCGGGCTTTGAGAAGTCCGTGCTCACTAATATCCGGGTCAATGTGAGCGAGAACGCGACCGCAAACCTGGATCTGAAGGTCGCGACCGCAAGGCAGGCCGTGGACGTCCAGTCCGAGACGCAAACTCTGGCAACTGAGGATGCGGTAACCGGCCAAGTGATCAACCGGCGATTCATCAACGATCTACCTCTGGTTGACCGTTACGTACTGGACTTCGTTGAACTAGGGCCGGGGATCAACAACATGAGCGATTCTAACTCTGTCGGTGACACGGGAACGAACTTTGTCTCCAACGGCAGCCGCGGAGCCAGCGCGGACATCCTCATGGATGGCGCTTCGATCACCAACTTCGAGCCGAATGGGGGTATCACCCAGGTTACATACACGCCGTCGCCAGAAGCAGTGGATGAGTTCAAGGTGCAGCAGACGAACTTCAGCGCGGAATATGGATTTTCCGGCGCATCGGTCGTCAACATGATTACACGATCTGGCAGCAACTCTTTCCATGGCAGCGGATACGATTTCCTTCGCAACACGATCACCGACGCAAACAACTGGTTTAACAATGAGAACGGCGTTCCGATTCCTCCAGTTCACCGGAATAATTATGGCGGCACCATCGGCGGCCCCATCATCAAAAACAAAACGTTTTTCTTCTTCGATTGGGATGGCTCGCGCTCTTCCAATTTGGGCACCTATCAGGCTGGTGTCCCGAGTGCCGCCGAGCGCCAAGGCGACTTTGGAGAATTATGCGCGGCGAATGGCGGCACTTTCGATGCAACCGGGCTCTGCAGCGTGATTGCCGGGCAGATCTATGATCCTTATTCCGGCAGTTTCCAGACCCCGGCGAATGGGCCAGCCGGCGCGTACCGCAGCGCCTTTATCCCGTTCAACAACTTGGCCGGCTACACGAGCCCCGGAAATGCCAACCTGGCGGGCACGCCCTACCAGTTGCCCCAAGCGCCGGGAAACCTGATCGATCCGGTGGCGCGGAAGCTGATGACCCTGTTCCCGATGCCAAATATCGCAGGAGGCACTATTTACGACAACTGGATCGGATCGGGAGCAACCGCCACCGCCGGCAACCAGTTTGACATCAGGATCGACCACCGCTTCAGCGAAAAGAATCTGATCACGATCAAGTACTCGCACGGCTGGAATAACGCTACTCCTTACAACTGCTTCAAGAACTTTACCGATCCTTGCGGCAGCGGCCCGAGTAGCGGTTCGGCAAACGTGTTTGCGATCAATGATACGCACTCCTTCAGCCCCACCATGGTGCTGACGAGTACGCTCGGGTTCACGCGAGGCGCGACGCACATTGATGCTTATAACCGTAGTCTGAACCCGGATCCTCTTGGCACGCTCGGCTTCCCATCCTATCTGGGTTCAAACGGCTTTCTTGGCGTTCCCGCGCTGTTCATTGCCGACTACTATTCCGCGGGTTTCACAAGCATCGGGCAAGATCCCTACGGCAACTATAGGCAGGGGCAGGACACGGGCCAGCTTAGCGAGCTTCTTACGAAAATCGCCGGTAAGCATGAGCTAAAGTTCGGCTTCGAGGGGCGGTTGCACCAGCAGAACTATATTCAGACGAACGCTCCGCTTGGCTATTTCAATTTCAACAACTTAGGCAGTTCGCAGTGCCCGATGTCCGATATTACGCAGTGCGGCGGGGATAGTATGGCGAGTTTCATGATGGGCCAGATGATAGGCGCAGGGGGCTACTACGAAAACCAGTTCGAACCGGCGACGCAAAACTTCCAATATGCCGGATTTGTTCAGGACAATTGGAAGGTCTATCCCAAACTGACGTTGAATCTGGGGATTCGCTATGACGTTTCCCTGCCCAGAACGGAACGCCATAACCGCATGAACTGGTTCGATCCGAATGTAACAAGTCCTCTGAACAACGGCAGCATTTCTTATGTAGATCCCATCACCCAACAGACGGTCAGCCGCGCGCTGGTCGGCGGCGAGATGTTCACTGACGCCAATACGCGTACCAATTGGCGCACGGACTGGAAAGATATCCAGCCGCGTTTCGGCTTCGCGTACCTGGCCGATCAGAAAACGGTAATTCGCGGTGGCTACGGCATTTATTACGATCAGACACGCTCGGGCGCCAATGGCCTGTTGAGTTATGGATCACAGGGCTTCAACCAGTACACGAATGTGGTCACCACCTATAACAATGACGGTGCGACACCCTATTTGCACTTGAGCAATCCCTTTCCGAATGGGCTGATCGCGCCACCCGGCAGTTCGCTTGGTTTGCTCAATGATGTCGGTTACGGAGCGATCGGCCCACTCCGCACGGTGGCGGCTGCCAAGACCCCGTATGAACAAAGCTGGAGTTTCGGCATTCAGCGGGAACTAGGATGGGGCACTATGCTCGACCTGGAATACGTCGGGAAGAAGGGAACGCGCCTATATTTGGCGGGCGGCAACAATTTCGATGTTTTGGGCCCTCAGATTGAGAATATGACGCCAACGCAGATCGGTAATCTCGGCAATTACGTATCAAACCCCTTCGCGCCACTTCTCACCGGGTCGTACTATGCCAACAGTGTTCTTTCGAGCCCAACCGTCCAGGCGTACCAACTGCTGTTGCCGTATCCGCAGTTCACGGGCGGGGCCACGGATGAGCCGCCGACCGCCGACTCCATCTACAACGCTCTAGAAATCAGTGTGGCAAAGCGCTATTCCAACGGCTTGCAACTGTCGGCGAACTACACGTGGTCAAAGTCGATTGACGATTCCTCGATCTACGACACCAACGTGGCCTGGCTGGGGAGTTATGGTAACAACTCGGGCATCGGCCTGCAGGATCCCAACAAGCGGTGGCTCGAACGCGGCCTCTCGACCTTCGACATCCCGCAGCAAGTGAAATTGAACTATACCTATGATTTGCCGGTCGGACGGGGAAGAGCTTTCTTGAGCGACATGCCTCGAGCTCTGGATCTCGTGTTCGGCGGGTGGAAAACCGCCGGCGTCTGGACCATTCATGACGGCTTCCCACTTCAGTTTACGGTTGCAAATGGCGGCAGCCCTATCTGGACTTACGGGCCGCAGCGGCCCAATCTCACCGGCACGCCCACACGCAGCGGGGGTCCCGAATCGAACTGGATCAATAACTACTTCGCGGATCCGAGTGTTTTCCAGATACCGGCTCCGTATACTCTAGGCAATGCGTCACGGACGGTCGGAACTGTGCGTAGTCCATTCTTCTTCTCGGCCAACTTGTCCATCTTGAAAGAATTCGGACTCTCCACGGCCCACGAAGCTTTGAGGCTCGAATTACGCCTCGAAGCGGAGAATGCCTTCAACCATCCGGTATTTGGTACCCCGAATACCTACGTTGGCGATCCCAGCTTCGGCGTGATTAACTACACGGCCGTCGGGGCCAGACAGTGTCAATTAGCGCTGAAATTGTACTTCTGAACTCAAGCGTCGTAAGGTGAGAAAGCGTCGCATGGCGAACCATAGCGGGTGGCATGCACTCAGATACAGTGTCGGCATAAGTATCTTTTTTCTGGCGACCGGGGCTGCAAACAGCCAGAGTGTTGTAGTGGATGCCGCGCCATCCCATGTCATAAATTCCTTTAGTCCTTTCAGGGCGCTGGGTGGAGCGATAGATCGCCTGCGCGGGGGAGCAACCAAGGATGAGAACGAGAAACATACCGAACGGCTGCTGACCGATCCGGTTCTCAAAGAGCTGCTCGGCGCAGGATGGCAAACCGTGACCTATCGACAGAACACGGAGTTGATGATCGAGGCCTGGCATTGGAACGCACGTGGTACCTGGAGCAATGCGGCCAAAAAGGAAGGCTATTTTACGGGGAGCGCCGAGCCGACAGATGAGAAAATCCTCCACTCTTGGGCCTATCCTTTGCCCCATCGCGGCGCTACTCTGGGCGATGGCAACGGTTGGTCTCGTTTGACCGACGGCGACCTGCAATCCTACTGGAAGAGCAACCCTTTTCTAAGCAAGCGCTACACGGGCGAGGACGATTCGCTGCACCCGCAATGGATAATGATTGATCTGGGCGCCAAGGTAGAGGTTAACGCGATCAAGATAGCCTGGGCCGACCCTTACGCGACACGCTACTACGTGCAGTTCTGGACGGGCGACCTCGAGCCTTTTTACGACGGCATAAACAAAGGTGCCTGGCAGACCTTCCCGATGGGTGCTATCACCCAAGGAAAAGGTGGAAGTCCCACCTTGAAGCTGATGAATTGGAAACTTTCCGTCCGGTATTTACGCATCTGGATGACAGAATCGTCGAATACCTGCGACACGCACGGCTCCGAGGATCAGCGCAACTGTCTGGGGTACGCGATCAATGAGCTCTATGTCGGAACCCTGTCGGCTGATGGGCAATTCACAGACATTGTCAAACATTTGCCGAACCGACAGCAGACTATCACTTGGCCTTCTTCGGTAGATCCGTGGCATGCGGCCTCCGACCTGGACTACGGAAGAGGGGATCAGATTGGATTCGATTTCTTCTTCAATTGTGGAATTACGCGCGGACTTCCCGCGATGATCCCGATTGCCATTCTTTATGGCAATCCGGAGGATGCAGCCAACGAGATCGCGTATCTGTACAAACGGAAGTATGCGATCTCGGGCATCGAAATGGGCGAGGAGCCGGACGGACAGCGTGTGCTCCCGGAGGACTATGCAACACTCTACATACAGTTTGCGAGAGCTATCCATAAGCTTGTTCCCGAGGCGCCTCTCGGCGGGCCGGCTTTCGAGGGAACGGAAGGCGACGTCGATTCGTGGGCGGACGCAAATGGAAGAGTGTCTTTTCTTGGCCGCTTTGTCGATTACCTCAGAGCCCACGATGCTTTAAGAGACTTCACTTTCTTTTCCTTCGAACACTATCCGTGTGGTGCTGGAGGAGGGGAAGGCAAAATATGCGCTGACTGGAGTTCCCTCTATTGGGAACCAGCCTACGTCAACCATTTGATCCAGGCCTGGAAGGATAATGGTCTTCCAACCAATCTGCCTTTTTACATGACGGAAGGTAACGACCTCGAGGATGGTGGACCGGAGACGGTGAAGCGAGGCCTTTGGCTAGCCGACTATGTCGGTTCAATGCTGAACGCGGGCGCAAGCGGTACTTACTGCTTCCACTACATTCCATCAACACAAGGCGGAGACGGCTTCCTACCGATAGACAAAGAGAACCGCGTTATCAGTTATCCACCGCAATATCTGGCAACTCAAATGATTACCAAGGAATGGGTGCAACCTGTTGACGCTGCCCACCAACTCTTCAAGAGCGCGAGCGATGTGAAGGATAAAGATGGAAACACGCTTGTTACGGCCTACACAGTGAAGCGTCCCGACGGAAAATGGTCAGTCATGCTTGTGAACAAGGATAAAGACCATGACCACGCAGTAAAGGTCGTTTTTGCGGACAAGGTTAACAAACAGAACCGGTTTTTTTCAGGCCCTGTGGAGCGGATTGTATTCGGGCCCGCAGAATACCAGTGGCACCTCAATCCCGTTTCGGTGAGCACACATAAGGGAACGGACGCCGAAGGTCAAGGTCATAGGCCGCGCCGGGCCAGAACCGGTCACGCAGAGCCCGACGGGCCAGCATCCGAATCGAGCATTACGGCCCACGGTCCTGATACGCTCTACATGCTCCCAAAGTCATCGATAATCGTGCTTCGCGGTGAACTTACCAGAGACGATACTTAGGCAATTGAATAACTTCTACGACCGCCCGACAATGCGGGCCTTGGGTGCACAGGCTCAGTTTTTCGTAACTGGGGTTTCGGGCCATTGAGCCTTAACACTCAGGTTGCTGTTGCGTCCAGTCTCCGATACCCCAAACTCAGGGAGCAAGTAGCACTAAAAGCCCTTGTAGACGATATCCGGAGCGGGGGCGTTGAGCAGCAGAACTGTCGCGACCGCAATCACAACAAGCGCAGTGGCCCAGACCGTTCTCGTATAGCGCGACAGAAGAAGCGGAGTGCTGTTCCACTCGATCGAGAGCAGCCGATTCCGGAGCAGCTCCCAGGCTTCGAGCAGCACAGAGGCGGCGATGAAGGTAAAGAGCAAGCTCACGACTATCGACGGCAGCGAGAGCGCTGAAGCGATGGCACCGAGTTGCTTCCAGTTCGACCAGAACCACAGCAGCGTGAACGTGAACCAGGTAAAAGTCAGCCCGCGCGCAAACATGTTGTAGACGGGATTCGCAGCGAGCGTCTTGTACCGCTTGCGGCCAAGCGCACGCCCCATCAGGATCTGATACAGCTTGTTCACGCTTACGCCCAGTCCTTGGAGCACGCCGAAGAAGATGAATACCGAAGTCTGCCCGTGCCACACGCCGACCAGAAAAAACGTGACGAAGAACGCGAATACTCCGAAGAACGGCGCGGCCCCGGGAGATGGGGATCTGCGCATCAGGTTAATCAGCAGCGGATTGTATACATAGAATTTCAGCCATTCCGAGAGCGTGATGTGCCAGCGGCTCCAAAAATTGAGAAAGTTGTCCGAGGCGAACGGCCGGTCGAAATTTTCTGGTAATTTGAGCCGCAGAAAGCGCGCGAGGCCGATCACGATATCGATGTATCCCGAGAAGTTGCAATAAAGGTAGAAGGTATAAGAAACAGCGATGACCGCGGCGGTGAGCACTCTCTCATCAAAAGGTTGTGCACGAGACAATCGAGCGAGCGCGCTGGTGTGCACCGAGGAGAACACCAGAGACAAGACATTGACCTTGAAGAAGCCGACGATAATCCGCTCGATGGCCTCGCCGGCGACGAAAGCTCCCAAGGGAAGCGGCTGCAGAGCAAGCTGCATGCCGGCGAAATCGTCATAGCGCTGAATGGGCCCGGAAACGAGCGTGGTGAAGTTCAGCGTGTAGTTCAGGTATGAGACAGGACTGACGCGATCGGGCAAGGCGCCGTCATGCGCCTCGATTATTAGATGCAAAACGCGGAAAAAGATATAGGACAAACCGAGCGTGAGGTAAGGGAATGGCAGGAATAGCGGGCTCGGAACGAAGGTGTATTTTTTGAGCCAGACGAAGGCGGCGATGGCTCCCACGACAAACAAAGCGTACGCGCTTCGGCGGAATCCTCGCTGCATGGCTCGGAGGCCGGCAAATCCAAACGCCAAAAAGCCTGCAAGAGGAAGATAAGCTCTGGGGCTGGTTGAGAAGAAGGCAAGAAAGCACAAACTCGCGACGAGGAGCACGGCTTGCCGCCAGACAACGGAGCGCGCTCGGAAATTCAGCAGTATGATTACTGCCACCGCGAATGCCAGGAATCGGAAAGAAGCCGAGGCCAAGCTAGCGCCTCTCCTTTGCAGTACAACTTTCCAGCCCGGGGAAAGTGCCGTCGAGTAACTTACCGACAATCGCGTTACTGATGACCGCCTGACCATCCGCCCTCAAATGGCCGTCAACGGGGAAGAATAGGCCGGAAGCATTCCGCATACGACTGAATGGACCGATCAGATCGATGTATTGAACCCTGTTCTTTTCGGCGATTTGAGCGATCGTTCGGGCAAAGGCATCCGGATGCACGTTAGAGGGAAGAGTGTGGTCATTCAACATGGCAGCGATGGCGCGCGAGGGCGCGGCGGTGATCACAAATGGGATATGGGCAGCGCGAAAGCCGGCCGACATATCGCCGATCAGAGCATCGAAACTATCGAAGCGATTCTGCCAGGCGGGAGTGAACGGCTGGCGCAAAAAATCCGCCTTGTCGCCATAAACGAGGAAAAGCTTCACGTAGAGCGAAGGGTTTTCGAACATATAGTGCTGGGCGACGAAAACCGTTCGACTCTCGCGGACGGTCTGGCCGACCCAGAGATACATTTTTCTCAGAAGCGAGATCGGGGTGGCCGGTAGGGTGGAAACGGATGCATGGCTTTCGTGAGATACGGGCATAATTTCCAAATCGTAGGGAGTGATGGGATAGATAACGGCATCCGGGCGAAGGCGGATCACCTCGTCGATCCGACGAGAGACGTCGAGCGGGGTTGCGCCTTCCACACCGAGGTTCTGAAAATCAACCGGGCGGCCACAAATGCCGGTCAGCTTCTTAGATGCCTCAGCCGCGAACGTTTCGCGGTAGGGCACGAAGTCTCCCTGGGTAAACGACGATCCCAGGACGACCACCCGCACGGTACCGGCGGGCTTGATAACACAAGGCGCGGCAGAGCGATAGCCGCATTCGTTGTATTTGTTCACTACCCAGCCGCTCTCGGCATTTTTAGTTACCGAAGTGCAATTTGGCTTGAAACGGCCGCCCACCGCCGGGTTGTATACGAGGCAGGAATCAAAGTCGCGCACCGGCCAGATAAGCCGCGCGGCCAATTCGGAGGCGCCCAGCATCAGCACGACCGTACACAGACTGAGCAGCGGAAGAATAATGTAATCGCGCGCAGGCAGCCGGTCCAAGGTGACTGTATGGGTGAATGTATTACTGTCTTTCCGTATATTGCCTGACAGCATCAAGGAACGCTCGGGGCACGCATAAATTGCCGTTCAGTCCAGTGCCCAATTTGACATTCGGCTTGGCTTTGCCGTGGAAATCGGACCCGCCGGTCGGTAGCAGCTCGAGCTGTTCGGCAAGTTGGCGGTAGTGGGCCTGCTGTTCCGGCGAATGTTCGGAGTGATAAATCTCGAGCCCGGCGAGTCCAGCCTGTTTGAGACGGGTCAACACCTTCTCTTCGGCGTGGCGAGGCAACTGCAGACGGACTGGATGCGCGATCACGGGTACGCCTCCGCCTTGGCGGACAATCTGGATCGCGCTCTCGGTAGTGATGCTCTGCCGTTCGACAAAGCTGGGGGCGTCTTCGCCGATAAAGCGGAGGAAAGCGTCTTCGTGATCGGCGGCATAGCCCTTTTCGACGAGAATGCGCGCGAAATGCGGACGGCCAGCAAGGCTTCTACCGCGAGCCTCGACTTCAGAAAGCGAGATGTCGATTCCCTGCCCTTTTAACGCCGCGATGAGATCCCGATTACGGCGGCGCCGTTCATCCTGCTGCCCCAAGAGCCACGCCATGAACCCAGTGGAAGGCGCGCTCGCCGGGAAATAGGCCAGCAAATGAACGGACCTGGTTTCCTGCCGTTCGGAGAATTGCAGTTTCGTATTCAACTCAATCCCGCAGACAAGATCCAGGCCGGCATCGCGCGCGAAAGGAAGAGCTTTGGTATATCCCGCAATGGTGTCGTGGTCGGTGATGCCAAGCGCCTCGAGACCGGTTTGTTTGGCAAGTTGGATCAGTTCCTCCGGGGTAAGACTGCCGTCCGATTCGTTGGTGTGGGAATGGAGATCTACCAGACCGGGCGAATAGGGCGAATCGGGAGGCTCAGACACGGGCGGCTCTCCCAGGAGCGAGCGGGCCGCTAGCGAAGCTTCGGTACGGCATAGGTAAAAAATTCAAACGTTTCGCCGCAAACGTGAGCGAGAAATCGTCCGGTTCCCAAAATCTTTTCTTTGGTGCGATTCTCAAAAAAGACCGCGCCATCCGTGCTATCGCCGGGCTTCAGCTTGGTAGCCACAAAGGTGATGGCCGATGCTTCGGCGGCCGCTTTGAAACCTCTGTTCACGAACTGAGCCATAGCCGCCTCGCGCCTCTGTTCATAGCCGTTGGTGGAGCGAAAGTTTGAAAGCGCATAAATGGTGTTTTCGTACAGCAGTTGCAACTTGATAACGTCGTTGCGATTGGCTTTCTCCAGCAGCGTTTCAACAACATAGTCGGCAGAAGCGGGCTGAAGCACGGTTCCGTCCTGACGAGTGAAAGTGAAATCGCTAGGCTTAACAGTCCAGGAAACAAGCGAGCCATTCGTCACAGTCACCTGAACAACATTGAAGTTACTGATGTGGGGTGGGAGAGGAGCAAACATCACTGTAACTCCGCTCTTGGTCAGAGCCTCGTAGTCTACACCGCGCGATTGAAATTCGATCGGCCCAGACTGTCTGTCCGGGGCGGGAGCGGGCACAGTCCCGGGGACCGTTTGAGACGGGGGCGATTGCGGATCACTGTGCGAAGCCGCCAAAAAGAGCAGCGCCACAGCGGACGCAACTGTAACTCCAACGCGAACCACGGCCCTCCTCACGAGCAATACTCAACTACATAATAGACGTTCATCGGAAAGCGGCTACTGACGCGAAGCAGCCAATTTGGGAGTGATATACCAGCGCAGAACACCTTTCGGATGGGCGGAGAACCGATCGAGGTCGATCCGGAGGATGGCGCCTTTTTTGAAATCAAGCTCCATTCCGGGCTGCCCCAGAAGGTAGCCGGCCAAGCTGTCGAAGAGCGGGTTATGACCGACGAGCATAAGCGCCTCCTCCTCTTTGTGATCACGGATTTCATCCCAGACCAACTCAACGGTCGAACCCGGAATGAGCGCCTTGGTCCGGAGGATTTCGTCCTTGTAGCCAAGCTCTTCTTTCACGATCTCGGCCGTCTGGATGGCGCGCTTGAGCGGACTGCTCAAAATGAGAGTCGGCTTCACCTGGGCTTCGAGAGCGGCTTGCAGTACCTGGCGCAACTTCCGACGGCCTTGCGCGGTGAGTGCGCGATCGGCGTCGTTCAATCCGACCCCGCCTTCCTCCGCAATTCCATGCCGCAACAGGTAGAGCTGCATGAACGTTTTCGCCTTTCATTCTGTCATACTGGGTGTTCCATGGAGTTGAATGAGGCGTCGCGCGACCGCGTCCTTCTAGCGGTCGCCATTCTAGCCGCCGGCCTGATTCAGGTATCTATCGCCGCAAGCCAGATATTCCTTGGATTAGGCGTTGCATTGTTCCTGATCTTCAGGCGGAAATTGCCTTTCCCGCGCATCTGGATCCCGCTGCTGCTATTTTTTATCTGGACTCTTCTTGCCGACGCTCTTTGTCCAGATCCATTGGGTGGCTACCCGCAAATTAAGAAATTCTTTGTTTTTTTGTTTATTCCGTTAGTTTATGGGGTATTTCGGCCGCAATTCCACAAAGTTTATTACCTGATGATTGCCTGGACTGTTGCTGCGAGCGCGTCCGGCCTGCTCGGATTGGTTCAGTTCGTTTTGAAGTATGAGACAGCGCGGCATACGGGGCAGAACTTCTATGTCATGTACGTGGGCCGGCGGATCACCGGATTCGAAAGCCACTGGATGACGTTCGGGGCACTGCAATTAAGCGTGCTATCGCTGCTATTGGCGCAATGGTTTTTCTCGAACCGAAAAATGCCCGGCTGGGCGTATCTTAGCGTGGCTATTCTGAGCGCCGCCATTCTTTTGGGATGGACCAGAAGCATCTGGCTGGCGACCGTGCCGGCCATTCTCTATCTGGTTTGGTTCTGGCGGCCGAAGATGACGCTGGCGATTCCTGTGCTTGCCGTGTTGGCCTTCTTTGTCGCTCCGGCCGGCACCCGCGCGCGGCTCACTTCATTGTTTGCGCCGCACGGCGATACGGATTCGAACCGACATCGGGTGGTCACGTTTGTGACGGGAGTCGAGATGGTCAAGGCGCACCCGTGGTTTGGCATAGGCCCGGAGGAGATCAAACGGAATTTCGATGCGTATGTGCCCGCCGATATCAGGCGGCCTTTGCCGGTTGGCTATTACGGGCATTTGCATAACATTTATGTCCAGTACGCGGCCGAGCGTGGTCTGCCGGGCTTGTTTTTGATCCTGTGGCTCATCGGCCAGACGGTCTGGGATTGTGCACAGGCGATCCGGATTTGCCGGCGCGACGGTCCTTCGCAGACGCTATTTGTGCTGCACGGCACCATCGCGGTTACGATCGGCATTCTGGTGGGCGGTATCTTCGAGTACAATCTGGGCGATAGCGAGGTGCTGATGATGTTTGTCAGCGTGGTGGGGCTGGGCTATGCGGCTGTGTACAACTCGAAGGTGGCGCGGCCGCCTGAAGAAGTGCAACTGGCGGTGGGGGCGCGGGCGGCGTAACGGGGATTTTGTCTGAAAATTCTTAACTGACGTGCAGCTAAGAACTTACGAACAATTCTTCCGCGAGTAGGACAGTT
The DNA here is from genome assembly GCA_963762495.1 of uncultured Acidobacteriaceae bacterium. GTDB lineage: Bacteria > Acidobacteriota > Terriglobia > Bryobacterales > Bryobacteraceae > Bog-105. The sequence goes on along the minus strand of CAVXKZ010000021.1, from coordinate 439,764 downwards.
TCGAAAGTGTCAATTCGCGCACACCCGTACGCCAAATCTTCCATTACTATCCCGGCATGGCCTCTTCCAAATGGCTGCTGGTTACGGTGAGTGTTTGCGGCTCGATGTTTCCACTGCAGGCGCAGACAAGTGATTGGCGTTCTGTCGAGATGATTGCTCCCGGAACATCGATCAGCGTAGTCACCCGCGTTAGACAGGGCTGCGAGTTAATAAGAGTAACGGCCTCGGAGCTTACGTGTCGTCGGGAGATCGGGCCAACGCGGAGGTCGCTGGTTTTTACTCGCGAGCAAGTGCGGGAAGTTCGACTGGAAGAGACCGGGCACAGTCGGATGCTCCCAGGGGCACTCATCGGAGCTGCGGTTGGGGGACTGGTGGGCTTCCTGGGCGGAGGGCAATCAAGTGATCCGGAAGGACGCGCTTATGCGCGAGTATATTCGATCCCAGTCGGCCTGATAGTAGGAGGAGCGATCGGCCGCAACCTCCACAGGCACGGGCCGGTTATTTATCGACGAGCCTGATACAAGGTCGCTCGCCTCTGGCTGGACGGGTCGTTTCTCCCAGACGTCTGGGTATACTGATCCCATGCCTCGCGAGACCCTCCAAGGGACGCTCGACCTGCTCATCTTGAAAACGCTCGCCCGCGGCCCCGAACACGGCTACGGCATCGCCTGCGCGATCCTCGTCGCCTCCCAAAACCAACTTCGGGTGGAAGAAGGATCTCTTTACCCCGCTCTCCGCCGCCTGGAAGCGGATGGCCTTATCCACGCCGAATGGAAACCCACCGAAAACAATCGCGGCGCCCGCTATTACCGCCTTACCCGTGCCGGCCGCAAACACACGGCTAACGTCGAAGACCGCTGGCGCCAGCATGCCGCCGCTGTTTCTACCTTTCTCGAATTCAACTGAGAAGAATCATGCTCCGTAAATTCCTGAATCTCTTTCGACCGGATCGACTCGAAGCCGATCTCCGCGCGGAACTCGAATTTCATCGGTCGCAAACCGCGGGCTCGCTCGGGAATCTAACTCTCGTTCAGGACCGCATGCGCGACGCCAGCACCATCGCCTGGCTCGAAACTATGCTGCAGGATATTCGCTACGGCCTCCGCCAACTCGCCAAGGCGCCAGTTTTCGTCGCCGTTGCGGTGCTGTCCCTCGCGCTCGGCATCGGAGCAAACACGGCGATTTTTACGCTCATCAATGCCGTCATGCTTCAGTCTCTCCCGGTGCGCGACCCGGGCCACCTGGTCCTTTTTTACGATGGCATCGCGACCGGCGTCTACAGCGGCGGCAGTCCCCAGTCCGATGAATTCTCTTACCCTTTTTGGCAATCTCTGGGAACACGCAACGATTCCTTCGAATCTCTCTCTGCCTTCTACCAAAGCAATGAAAGCGCCATCCTGCACGTCGCCGGATCCCGCGACGTTGGGCCCGGCGAGCAAGCAAAGGTGCATCTCGTCTCGGGAAATTACTTTGACGTTCTTGGAGTACATGCCGCTGCCGGGCGTGTTCTCACTCCCTCCGATGATTCGCTCTCCGCCCCGCGCGTCGCCATTCTCAGCTATCCGTTCTGGCGCGATCGTTTCCGCCTTGACCCCGCCATTCTCGGCCACGCGGTCGTGCTGAATGGAACCGCCTTCGCTATCGTAGGTGTCGCGGACCGGAAGTTCTTTGGCGAACGTGTTCAGACGGCTCCCGATTTCTGGCTCCCGCTATCCTCCGAACCCCAAATTTTGAAGGGCGAATCCAAGCCCCTTCTGAACGCGCCGGATGTTTACTGGCTCAACTTCATTGGAAGATTGAACCCCGGAGTCACCCTGACGCGTGCTCAATCCGCGGTCAACCTCCGCTTTCACCAGTTCTATTTGGGGCGGGCCGGCACGCGCGTTTCTCCCGGAATCCGCCGGAAAATCGAGGGTACCCGGATCCAGCTCAAACCGGGCGGCGCCGGCATCTCCGGAATCCGTTACTTGTATTCGAAGCCTCTGGATATCTTGATGGCCGTGGTGGCCATTGTCCTCCTAATCGCCTGCGCCAATATTGCCACTCTCTTGCTCGCTCGCGCGTTGGCACGCCGTCAGGAATTTATGGCCCGGCTCGCTCTCGGCGCCTCGCGCGCCCGCTTGCTTCGCCAGATGCTGACCGAGAGTATTCTGCTATCGGTCCTCGGCGGTTTCGCCGGCGCGGGCTTCGCCTGGTGGGGCGTCAAGCTGCTTGTTTTAATTCTTCACGTCAGTCCCGTCGTTAGGGTCAAACCCGACCTTACGGTCCTGAGCTTCACGCTCGCGCTCTCCGTTCTCACCGGAATCCTATTCGGCATCTTCCCTGCCCTCAAGTTAAGCCGGCTTGAACCCCGGCCCGGCCATGTCCCCAGATCCACTGCTATAAGTAAATGGCGTTTCGGCGCCGATCACGCCCTTATCGCTCTGCAAGTCGCCCTGTCCTTGATTCTTCTTCTGGGCGCCGGATTACTCGCTCACAGCCTTCTCGCCCTGGAGCGCCAGAACATTGGGTTCCGCCGCGATAACGTTCTCGTCATAAGAACTGATACCAGCCTTGCCGGTTATCGACAGAGCGAACTGTTTCCGCTCTACCGCGAGATTGGAGATCGTCTGTTGCAGCTTCCCGGAGTAATCTTGGCCAGCATCGCGCGTTTTACTCCGGAGAGCGGTTACAGTTCGTCCGGCAATTTTTCGATGCAAGGCTACACCGCTACCCCGGCCGCGAAGACGAGCGTTTACGATGTCCCGGTCGGACCTCATTTCTTCGAAACACTCGGCATTCCGCTTCTTCTTGGCAGAACCATCGACCCTCGCGATACGCCCGCCTCTCCCGCGGTGGCTGTTGTTAACCAATCGTTTGTGAATCTCTATCTTCCGCACCAGAACCCGCTCGGGCAACACATTATGCTCGGCTATCCCTTCTCAGCTCCTGGTGCCGAGATCGTCGGCGTGGTTGCGGATTCCAAGTACTACGATCTCCGCGAACAGGCGGAGCCGATGGTTTTCTTCTCCCTCTGGCAAAAGCCAGTCGCCGGCATCGAAATAGTCCTCCGTACCGCCGCCGCGCCTTCGGGAGTCGTCGCTGAAGCGCGCCAAGCGCTCAAGCAGGCAAGCAGCAAACTTCCCATCCTGCGCATCACCACGCTCAACGCTCAAATCGAAGGATCGCTCGATCAGCAGAAGATGATCACCGCGCTCTGCGGCATCTTCGGCCTGCTCGCTCTGGTCCTGGCATTGATCGGCATCTACGGAACGCTTGCCTACTCCGTAGCCGGAAGGATCGCGGAGATTGGCATTCGCATGGCCATCGGAGCACAGCGCCGTAATGTCGTCTGGATGGTCCTGCGCGATTCTTTCATTCTGATCGCTCTCGGCATCCTGGCCGGTCTGCCGCTCGCTATCGGGGCTACCCGCTGGCTGAAGAGCTTTCTCTTCGGAGTCCGCGAGATTGATCCGCTCGCGATCGCAGCGGCCGTCCTGCTCATCCTCGCTCTGGCTCTCCTGGCCGGCTATCTTCCGGCCCGCCGTGCCGCCAGAATAGATCCCATGCGCGCCCTTCGGCACGAATAATCAGGGACAAAACCGGTCTACGCTGCCCGGTTACGCCTTGAGTGCCGGTACACCGTTTGAGGTGAGTCCGCTTCCAACGAGGTCGAGCACGGGCAAACCGGCGGCTTCGATCTGCCGAGCGAGCGCGTCGCTCTGCTTCTGCCCCACAACGACGTAATCGGCCCAGGCTAACAGGCGGCCAAGATTGCTTTCCATGAGGCGTTCAATGTGCGGAATGGTGGCCAGAATGTAGTTCTTATTGCTGCCATAGATGGTTTCAAGCTGAATGTGTGGATCGAACACCCGCACTTCGCGACCTTTGCCGATTAACTGTTCGAGCATGCTGACCACTGGGCTCTCACGCAAATCGTCGGTGTTCTCTTTGAAAGCCAACCCGATACAGGCGATGCGAGTGGCGGGCAAGTCCATGACAGCTTCTACGGCGCGGCTCAGTTGCGCGTTGTTGGCGGGCAATACCGATTCGAGCAGAGGCAAGTGAACGTCGAGCCGCGCGGCACGATACACCAGACCACGCAGGTCCTTGGGCAGGCAAGAGCCGCCGAAGGCGAAGCCGGGCTTCAAGTAAGCCGCCGAGGCATTCAATTTGACATCGGCGCAGAGCGTGCTCATGACTTCACTTGGTTCAATGCCGAGTCTGACGCTCAGCGCGCCGATCTCATTCGCGAAGGCGATTTTCACCGCGTGAAAGGCGTTGCAGGCGTACTTGATCATCTCGGCACTGCGGAGAGACACCAGGCAGGGAGGGACGCCCAACGGCGCATATAGCCGGGCAACCCGCTCAACCGCGCTGCGATCCTCTCCGCCCACGACGACGAGGGAGGGTTCCATGAAATCTCTGACTGCGACACCCTCGCGCAGAAATTCGGGATTGGAGACCACGGGGGTAGAAGATCCGAGCGCCGGAATCACGACCTCTTCACAGCTTCCGGGGAAGACGGTGCTGCGGATCGCCACGACCAGTGGCTTGTGGCGCGACGGGAGAGATTCAGCAATTTCGCCGATTACGCGACGAAGCTGATCGAGATCTAGATTTCCATTCTTTTGCGAAGGCGTACCGACGCAGATGAGAACGACGTCGGCCTCGGCGATGGCTTCGGACAGCGAAGTGGTCGCACGTAAGCGCGCGGCCGCTACGTTGGTGCGAATAATTTCTTCGAGTCCGGGCTCGTAGAACGGCGCCTGACCATCCAGGATATTTCCGACCTTATGCGCATCTCGATCTACACCGAAGACGTTATGCCCGAGGTGAGAGAGGCAGGCAGCGGTGACGCAGCCGACATATCCGAGCCCCACCACAGCGACGTTCACCGGGGCGATTTTGACGGGCGTAGAAGCAGAGTTCACTATCGCGAGTCCTTCTGAGGAGTTGATGTTGAGACCTCTTTATCGTATCGGTTCAAGGGATGGAAAGCTGAAGGGGGAAGGATCAGATCCAGCCACGGAGCCGATAGTAGGCGATCTTGGCGGTCTCGCCGGTTAAAGCGATAAAGGCGGACCAGCGCAGATAAAGCGTGGCGGCGCGCTTTCCGGCGTCGGGGATGGGACGGGGCTCGACCGCGAGGCCGGCTTTGCGAAACGCGCGGATGGCGCGGTACATGTGGAAGTCGCTGGTCAAGAGCACGTTCGGACCCGGGATGCCTTTGAGCAGACGGGCGCAGGCGAGCGCATTCTCGCGAGTGGAAGTGGAGGTATTTTCGACGGTGATATTGTCGCGCGGGACTCCGGCATAGGCCAGGAAATTCTCCAGGGCTCGGCCACGCCATGGCCGACCACGACAACACGATTCCATCCGCCCTCCCGCCAGGTACTTACGGCGTAGAGCGCGCGCCAATAAGAGGAATAACCCACCAGGCCACCACCGTCCGCAGTTTCGGCGCCGAGCACAATCAGTGTCTTGCCGCGGGAATCAGGCCAGGGACCGCTCAGAGCCGCCGTCCACCAGGAGACGAGCGGAGTGAACGTTACCAGCAGCAGCAAAAGACCGACAGCGGCCAGTACATTCCACGCAATTTTCAGGAATCGGCGAATGGTCAATTCTCCTGGCCTTGGGCTCCCAGGATGCGGCGCGCCCGATCGACTGTAATGCTCTCGCGCGAGCCCACCTGAAGCAGCATCGCCATCGCAAAGGGAAGGGCGCCCTCACGCTTCGCGATCAGTGAACAGCCCGGGCATTTCGCTCCGTAGGCGGGAGAAAATTTCGACTCGACGGCTTGCACGGGCTCGGAAAACGACAACTCTACAGCCGGAGCGGCGGGACCGAGCTGCCAAATCTGTTCGCAGCTATGCTGGCCGGAACCTTCGATCTCATCCAGCACGAGCAGCCAGCCGGAGCGGAGCAAAACGCGCCGGCGATGCGCGAATCCAAAGTATCGGCTGACAGCATCGATGAGGCCGCCGTCCGCGTCGGGCTTCCAGGCATTTACGACGACCTCTGGTTTGGAATTCCAGCGGAAGGGTCCGGCTGGAACTGCTTGATCCAGGCCGTCAATGCGGATGCTGTTGTGGGCGCCCGAGCCGCGGAACCAATTGCGCTCCTCGGGGTCCCCGACATAGGTGTAGGTTCCGGGGTCCACAAAGACGCGCTCTCCCTTCAACCAGACGATCACGCTGAGAGTATCGGAGTGGCTGTGTCCAGCGCCTCCGAAGCCGAAGGGGCCGACATCGATCTGCACGAAGAGATTGCCCGCTTGCAGAAATGCCATTCCCGCGTCGGAGAAGAGGCGCGATCCCTTTGGAGGGGCTGGATTTGAATTTTCGATTCGACAAGCCTGCGGCCCTAACCACCAAGCTGCTTGCTGATGAAGATCTCCAACATTGGAGCCGCACTCGGGGCAGTCGAGCAGGGCTCCGGCGGTCGCCAAAGTGGCGCGGCCGAACGAGTCGCGCTCGCCATAAGGATGGAACAAGCGGCCACCATCGTCGTCACCGGTGAACGTGATGCGCCGCGCAGGGCCCAGGAGCCAAAAGAGGTATTCGGCCATACGGCCGAGCGCAGGACGAAGCTCCGCTGGCCGGCCGGCCAGCACATAAAAGAGCAGAAACAGATCCAGCGCGTAGACGTGATAGTAGCTCGATTGCTCGAAGTGAGATCCATCGGGCCGTATTTGGAAATCGAGCTGGGCCAAAACGAGTTTCGCGCCTTCGCGGCGCCATTTGGCGGAACCGGGAAAACTTGGAAAGAGCGTGCCGATAGCGTGGAGGGCGACGGCTTCGCCGAGCAGGTGGGTGTTGGGAGAGAAATAGATGGATAGGTTATCCGCCAAATGCAAGCCATGGCGGTAGAGCCCGGTCAGGAAGAGCCGCCGAAAACTTCCGGACATCTCGGTAGCAGTGAAATGGTAGACCCAGATCCAAGACAGCGTTCGGAACGCCACTTCGAGCGCGCTGGCCCAATTGATGCCGCGCTGGAAAGGATTCTGCTCCAACCAACTTTCGATTTCGGTAAAGATCTCGTTCAGATATTCGGAGCGTCGGGAAAACAGAAAGGCTTGTGCGAGCAGGACGAGATGCTGATGGCGGTTGAACTCCCAAACGAACTTGTGATCGCCTACGGCATCGAAGGAGAGATAGGGAATGCGCCGGAAATACGCCGTACCGGACTCCCGATCGTGGATGTAATCGCGACGCCAACGGATCTCGTCACCAGTATCGATGGAACAGCCGAGCAGGGGGAAACGATGGGCGAGAATCTGAGGCGCGATGCCGGTGATTTGGGCGGCGAATTCGGAATCGCGCAGTGCGGCGGCAACCTGGTGCGGGTCGGGCAGCGCAAGGCGGGACGGCGCTTCTCCCGAGAAACGCGGCTGGGCCGCAAACAAGAGTAAATTGGCCGCCTCCTGACGCGCGCGGAAGGCAACCTCAGCGAGGCTACGCATTGGGTGTCTCGCCGCAACTAGCCGGATGAGGTCCCGGGTGTGGCGGTATTGAAGAAACGAGCAATGCCGTTGGCGATGCGCTCGCTGGCATGACCATCTCCATAGGGGTTGTGGATCCGCGCCATGCGCTCGTATTCAGAACGATCGTCCAGCAGCCGGCTTGCTTCCGTGTATATGGCGTCTTCGTCGGTTCCGACAAGCTTTACCGTGCCCGCGATCACCGCTTCGGGGCGCTCCGTTTTTTCGCGCATGACCAGAATCGGCTTGCCTAGCGATGGACCCTCCTCTTGCACGCCGCCGGAGTCGGTTAAAAGGATATGCGCGCGGCGCATGAGGTCGACGAAGGGCACGTAGGTCAAGGGCTCAATCAATATGATGTTGGGCTGCCGGGCGAGATATTTGTTCACCGGCCCCTGTACGTTTGGATTGGGGTGTACGGGATAGACAATTTGAACATCTTTCCGGGAGGCGAGACGCGCCAAGGCACGACAAATGCGTTCGAAACCCTCGCCGAAGCTCTCACGGCGATGGGCGGTAACCAACACGAGCTTCTTCGAGGGATCGAGAGCCAGACGGGGTGGAGCGGGAAGCCTGCCGGACTCGAGACCATCGCGCACGTATAGGACGGCGTCGATGCCGGGGTTACCAGTGACGAAGATTCGTGCGCCGTCTACGCCTTCGGCCAGAAGATTATCGCGGGCCCAATCGGTGGCGGCGAAGTTCAAGGTGGAAAGCCGGGTGGTCAGAACCCGGTTCATCTCCTCAGGGAACGGCTGGCGCATGTCGAAGGTGCGGAGACCGGCCTCAACGTGCGCTACCGGAATATCCAGGTAGAAACCGGCCAATGCGCCACATAAAGTGGTGGTGGTATCGCCCTGAACGATGACGATGTCCGGGCGCTCGGCGGTGAGAACGCCTTCAAGGGCCGCTATCATTCGGGAGGTGGACTGGAACAGCGTCTGGCCGGGTTGCATCACATTAAGGTCATGGTCGGGCTCGATGCCGAAGACCGAGAGGACCTGATCGAGCATCTGGCGGTGCTGGGCGGTCACGCAGACGCGTGTTTGGAATTCGATCGTGGCGGTCACGTTGGTGCAACAGAACAGGGCACAATTTGATCGCCTCGGGCCGGGTCCCGAAGATGAAAAGAGTTTTAATCATCCTGCCGATAGAATTAGTGTAAGCAGTTACGGGAAAAAGCCACCAAAGTTAAGATGTGCGGGATAGCCGGATTTGTCAAACTGAGGCACGGTAGCGCGTCGGCGGCCGACCTGCGGCGAATGATGAATACCATCAGCCACCGCGGACCGGATGGTCACGGGTTGCAGGAGGATGGCGTCGCCTTCCTGGGACACCGGCGGCTGAGCATCATCGACGTGGCGGGCGGGCAGCAGCCGATGTTCAACGAAACCGGCTCGGTGTGGATTACCTATAACGGGGAAGTCTTCAACCATGCGTCGCTGAGGCCGGACCTGGAGAAAGCCGGCCACCAGTACACTACGCGCTGCGACACCGAGACGATCGTCCATGCGTACGAGCAGTACGGCCGGGCCTGCGTGGACCACTTCCGCGGGATGTTCGCATTTGCGATCTGGGATGCGGAGCGGCGGAGGTTGTTTTGCGCGCGCGACCGGCTGGGCATCAAACCGCTCTACTACTTCGTAAATGACCGTATTTTCGCGTTCGCGTCGGAGATCAAGGCGCTGCTCCGTTTGCCTGAAATTAGCGCCCAAGTTGACGAGACGCTGCTCCCCGAATACCTGCTGTTCGGTTATCTGAGCGACGAATCAACGCTATTTCGCGGTATCCGGAAATTGATGCCGGGGCACACGCTAACCCTCGATGCCGGAACGGGGCGGCTCGAAATCCAGCGTTACTGGGATGTCCCTGAGCCGGGGGCGATTGAGCACCGGTCAGATGAAGAATGGATCCGGGAATGCCGGGAACGTCTGGAAGAGACTGTGCGGCTGCGGCTGATGAGTGATGTGCCGCTGGGCATGTTTCTGAGCGGCGGAGTGGATTCGAGCGCGATCGCGGCGCTCATGAAGCGGCTGCGGACGGAACCGGTTAAGACGTTCGCTGTAGGGTATCGCGAAGCCGCCTATAGCGAGCTATCGTACGCGCGGCATGTTTCCGAGGCGATCGGCACCGATCATCACGAAATCGTCATTGGCATGGACGATTTCTTCAACAGCCTGCCGCGGCTGATCTGGCATGAGGACGAGCCGATCGCGTGGCCATCCAGTCTGTCGCTCTACTTTGTTTCGCGGCTGGCCTCGGAGCACGTAAAAGTTGTCCTGACGGGCGAGGGCAGCGACGAGCTTTTCGCAGGGTATCACCGTTACCAGCACTATCTTTCAAATCGGCGCTGGGCTGACCTGTACGGGGCAGTCACGCCAGACGGGCTGCGCGGCGCCATTCGCACATCAATCCACGATTCAGGCCTGCTTTCCGCCAACTTGCGCCGGAAGCTGCAGCACACGTTTCTGGGGCGAGAGAACAGCGTGGCCTCGTTGCACCTCGATAATTTCTACGGCGCCTTTTCGGCTGCGGAGAGGCAGTCGCTCCTCACTGATCCAGCGCTCGCCGCGCAGGACCCTTACGCGACTTTTCTGAGTTACTGGAACTCGCGGCACGGGTCGGTTCTCTCGCAGATGCTGTATGCGGACCAAAAGACGTATCTGGTGGAGTTGCTGATGAAGCAGGACCAGATGAGCATGGCGTCTTCGATCGAGAGCCGGGTGCCATTTCTTGACCATCCATTTGTGGAGTTCGCCGCGCGCGTGCCAAACCATTTGAAGATTCGAAATGGCGCGGGCAAGTACATTCTGAAGCGTGCAGTGGAGGATCTGCTTCCGCACGAAATCATCTACCGGAAGAAGATGGGATTCCCGACACCGGTCCGCGATTGGCTGCTGGAGGAAGGGGCAGAGCCGCTGTTTGCGCTGCTGCTCGACCGAAAGAGATTGCTGGCGGAATATGTCAATCTCGATTTCGTAGAGGACCTGATTAAGCGGCAGCGGAGCGGAGCGGAGGATGCGACCGACCGGCTGTGGCGTCTGCTAAATTTGCAGCTTTGGGGGGACATTTTCGTGACCGGCCGCAGCGAGGAGCATTGGGATGGGTTGTTGCAAGTGCGTGCCCCTCAGCCAGTGGCATGAAGCTCCTCTGGGTTAAAACGGATTTCCTGCATCCGACAACGCGAGGCGGCCAGATCCGCACGCTCGAGATGCTGCGGCAATTGAGCAAGCGGCACGAGATTCACTACGTCGCCTTTGAGGATCCGGCGAATCCGGAGGGTCTACGGCGGAGCTCCGAGTATTCGGCCTACGCTTATCCGGTAGCTCATGAGCTTGTTCCGAAGCAGTCGATTCGTTTTGCCGGGCAGCTATTGGCGGGCGTACTCTCGCCGCTTCCGGTAGCCGGCATGCGCTACCGCTCCAAGGGAATGCGCGAGATGATCTCACGACTCATTGCGGAACACGATTTCGACGCAAAGGTCTGCGATTTCATTTTCCCGAGCGTCAATATCGAGGATCTGAACGGCTGGATCGTGTTCCAGCACAATGTCGAGACCATCATTTGGGAACGCCACGCGAAGAGCGGCCGCACGCCCGTACACCGCGCTTATTTCGGTTTGCAAGCCCGCCGCATGTTCGATTGGGAAAAATCCGTATGCCGGGAGACTTCGCATGTTATCGCGGTCTCGGAAGTGGATGAGCGGATCATGCGAGACAGATTTGGTATCAGTCGAACTTCGTCGGTCGCTACCGGTGTGGATCTGGATTTTTTTGAGCGCCCGGAGGAACCGGTGCGCGCGCACGATCTGGTTTTTGTCGGGTCGATGGACTGGATGCCAAATATCGATGGGATGCGCTGGTTCCTGGACGAAATTTTTCCAATTATCCGCCAGCGTAGGCCGGATACGCGGTTGGCGATAGTAGGCCGGGACCCTCCCGCTTCAATCGCTGCGGCAGCGCAGGATCCGCAGATTACAGTTACGGGGACAGTACCGGATGTGCGTCCGTTTCTGTGGGGATCGGCAATATCGATCGTGCCCCTACGCGTGGGCGGCGGTACGCGGCTAAAGATTTTTGAGGCGATGGCGGCAGGCGCGCCGGTGGTTTCAACGACGGTGGGGGCTGAGGGCCTGCCGGTCCGGCACGGAGAAAGCATCCGCATTGCAGATACGGCAGCCGATTTCGCAGCCGAATGTCTGGCCCTTCTAGGAGACGAGTCCGCTCGCCAGAGCACCGCAGGGAAGGGCATCGAACTGATCCGTGCTAGATTTTCGTGGGAGGAGGTTACCCGGCGTTTCGAAGAGACGCTACGGTCTCTGAAAGCTTCTCCAGATAACAATAACAATGGCGTCTTCGTTTGAGAAGGTTTGTGTCATCGGCTTGGGCTACATTGGCCTGCCGACCGCGGCTATCCTGGCCACGCACGGCTGCTCGGTAGTCGGCGTAGACAAGAATTCGAATGTTGTCGAGACGGTCAATAAGGGAAAGATTCACATTGTAGAACCGGAACTCGAGGCGGTGGTGAGCGGGGTTGTGGCAGCGGGGCGGTTGAGAGCCACGACAAAGGCCGAACCGGCGGAAGTATTCCTGATCGCCGTGCCGACTCCGCTGGGCGAGAACGAAACGCCGGATCTCTCTTTCGTACGAGATGCTGTTTTGAGCATCGCTCCGCTGCTGGCACGCGGAAATCTGGTTATTTTGGAATCGACCTCGCCAGTAGGAACAACCGAGAAGATTTCCGAATGGCTTGCCGAAGAACGCCGGGATCTGACGTTTCCGCATCAAAGCAACGAGATGGCAGATGTCCAGATCGCCTACTGTCCGGAGCGGGTGCTTCCGGGCCAAGTGCTTCACGAATTGGTTAACAACGATCGAGTGATCGGAGGAATGACACCGCGCTGCGCCGAGCGCACGGTTGAGTTGTATAACGCGTTCGTCCGTGGCAACTGCCTAATGACGGACAGTCGAACCGCCGAAATGACCAAGCTGACAGAGAACGCCTTTCGCGATGTGAATATCGCCTTTGCGAATGAGCTTTCGATGGTTTGCGATCGCCTGCGGATTAATGTATGGGACCTGATCGAGTTGGCGAACCGGCATCCGCGAGTGAAGATTCTGCAACCGGGGCCAGGTGTGGGCGGTCACTGCATCGCGGTCGATCCATGGTTCATCATCAATTCCGCGCCGGAACAAGCCAAGCTGATGAAAACGGCTCGCCAGGTAAACGATCTCAAGCCGCGGTATATCGTTCGCCATGTGCGCGAGCGGTCGGGACGCTTCAGCAATCCGGTCATCGCGTGTTTAGGTCTTTCTTTCAAAGCCGATATCGACGATCTGCGCGAGAGTCCGGCCGTCGAGATTGTTAAGGAGCTGGCCGAGGCTACGGCGGGTGAGTTGTTGATAGTGGAACCGCATATTAGCGAACTGCCGCGGGCGCTGGCCGGCCGCGAGCATGTACATTTGGCCTCCACCGAAGACGCCATTGCCCGGGCCGACATTATCCTGCTGCTGGTGAATCACCGCCGATTTCGCAACATCGACCGGCGTCTGCTGCTCGAGAAAGTTGTGATCGACACGCGAGGCATGTGGCGCTGAAAACCGCGAACCCAGTTCTGGCCCTTGCTTATGTATTTCCGCCGGATAACTATTCGGGCGCGGACCGGCCTTATCGACTTACGAAGTACTTGCGGCAACTCGGTCACCGGGTAACGGTGATCGCGGCAACGGGTGAGGACGGCCTTCGGCAGCAAAGCGAAGACGTCTATCGGGTGCGGGGCATACTCGATCACATTGCGCGTAAAGAGCGGATGGAACAAATCGCGAGAGTCGCCTTTCTCTGTTATGACGAGGGCGCGACCTGGGTCCCGCGTACTGTTCGTGCAGCGAAGGCGTGGATGGAAAGTTCGCCGCCGCCCGTGCTGTTCTCCACATCTCCGCCCGTCACAACCCATTTGGCGGCCTTATGGCTCAAGCGTAAGTACCGAGCCCGCTGGATCGCCGATTTCCGCGATCCGCTATGCGGCAACCCGTTCCGGAAACTTTTCCGGGCAAGAATGGTCGATGAATTGATCGAGCGGCAGATCTTCCGCCACGCTGACGCGGTAATCGCGAACACAGAGGCGGTAGCCGAGCGATGGAGGAGACGCTATCCGTCTGCGCGACAAAAAATTCACGTGATCTGGAACGGATTCGATCCAGATACCGTGGCCAAGGCTTTACCGGTGCTCGCAGGACACGAGAAGACGCTGACTCATGTGGGCACAACGTACGGTAGCCGGCAACCGACAATTCTGCTGAAAAGCGTGCAGCGCCTGGCGCAAGAGCAGCGACTCAAACCCGATTCATTGCGGATTCGCCTGCTCGGTCCCGCCCATTTTGATGCAGTAGCGACCGAGCTGACAGATCGACTGCGCGACACAGGCATGATCGACTTTCAACCGAATCAAATTTCCAGAGAGCAAAGCAGACGGATCACGGCCGAATCCGGCTATCTTTTGCTTCTGGATGTACTCGAGGAGGGTTCTGGGCTACAAGTACCCGCAAAACTGTTCGAATACGTCCTGATCGGGCGTCCAATTCTCGCCTTGACTACTCGCGGCTCTTCGGTCGAATGGATCCTTTCTCGTTGCGGCATTCCGCACCAATGTCTGTACCCCGACACTTCCAGCGACGAGGTAGACGCGCTCGTTCTGAAGTTTCTGTCCTACTCTTCGGAGCCAGCGGTTCCCTCGCCGTGGTTTATGGAAAATTTTGATGCACGGGCTCAAGCCAGCGTTTTATCGGGTGTCATTTCAGGGGAGAATTCAATCGGATGAGCACCGCCGCTGCTCCGCAGTACACCCTCGCTGAGCGGGAACGCATAGACGATTTGATGCGCATCGTCCCCAAGGGGCAGGCGACTGCGCTTGAAATCGGCGCACGCGACGGCCGGATTACGAAATTGTTAACGCGTCACTTCGAGCACGTGACGGCTCTCGATCTCGAAAAGCCCCCCTTCAAAAACGAGCGCGTGACTCCGGTAAAGGGGGACGTCCGGCATCTTGAATTTCCAGCATGCTCATTCGATTGCGTATTCTGCACGGAGGTGTTAGAACACGTTCCGGGGGTTGAGCAGGCGACCAGCGAGATTGCGCGAGTGGCCCGCCAAAACATCGTGATCGGCGTGCCGTTCCGGCAGGACACGCGGGTTGGGCGCACGACCTGCCGCAGTTGCGGTAAACCGAATCCGCCCTGGGGTCACATCAACACGTTTGACGAGACGCGATTACGGAAATTGTTTCCGAACTGGGTTGTGGTAACGAGATCGTTTGTCGGAAGCAATAACTCACGCGGCAGCGTGTTCTCGACATGGCTGCAAGACCAAGGCGGGAATCCCTATGGCACCTACACGCAGGAGGAGCCCTGCGTCCACTGCGGCAAAAAGCTCCTTGCGCCTGTGGAACGAAACCTGTTTTCTAAAATAGCGGTTTCAGCAGGCGTGAGACTACAAGTTCTGCAGAGTCGAATGGCGAAGCCCAGGCCGAATTGGATCCACATGGTCCTCCGGAGACGTTAAATTTTATTAACTTGAGCCGCACCATATATACAATTTATGCAATCCGTTCAATCATGTGTGAATGACATTTCTGAGACTTCTACCAGTAGCGGTTCTTGGCACTGGAATAGCTGCCGGAGCGTTGATTAACGTTCCAGCGAACGGCAATTTTCAGAACGCATTGAATGCCGCTCAAGGGGGAGATACGATCACCCTTGCACCTGGCGCGGTATACCGCGGGAATTTTAGCCTCCCGGCGAAGAATGGGTCAAGCTACATTACGATTACGACGGCCCAACCCAGCACCTTGCCAGTTGAGGGCCAGCGAATTACGCCTGCCACTGCGGTCCCGCTCCCAAAGGTTGTTGCACCAAACCAGGCTTCGGCCATCACAAGCGCACCCGGAGCGCACAATTACATTCTGCGGGGGCTGGAAGTAACCGTGTCCGCCGGAGTGTATGCCGTCGATCTGATCAATCTAGGGTCGTCCGATGAGACCAATCTCAGCACTTACGCGAACGATATCGTCGTCGATCAATGCTATATCCACGGAGATCCGGAGGCTGGCGGTAAACGCGGCATCGCGCTGAATGGAGCCAACATTGTCGTCAAGAACTCCTATCTCTCGAATTTCAAGAGCACTTTTCAGGATGCTCAGGCAATCGCCTGCTGGTATGGGCCGGGACCGTTTCGGATTGTGAATAATTACCTGGAGGGCGGTCAAAGCGTGATCTTTGGCGGCGCGGCGCCGGAAATAGAAAATCTAGTCCCGACCGACATCCAAATCACTCACAATTACATGAGCCGTCCGTTGGCCTGGAAGAACATCTGGCCGGTGAAAAACCTGATCGAACTTAAGAACGCGCAAAATGTCACAATCAGCGACAACATCCTCGAGAACAACTGGACATCCGCGCAGAACGGTTACGGAGTGCTGTTCACAGTCCGCACCTGCGAAGCCGGAAACTATCCATGGGCTGTCGTTAAGAACGTCGCATTTATCTATAACATCGTTCGCAACTCAGACCAGGGAGTGAACATACTTGGCACTGATAATGTTCGATCCGGCTGCCCAGGACCAAGCGTGGCGGGTCTGACGAGCAATGTGCTGATTCAGAATAACTTGTTTGAGTCCATAGGGCTGAATGACGAGGGCAATTTCGTGCAGCTTCTCTCTGGCGCTCGGGCCATCACCGTCGATCACAATACCGCGATGCAGGGCGGCAACATCGTATCCGCCGATGGTAGCGCCAGTTCAGGGTTTGTCTTTACGAACAACGTTACGAATTTCGGGAATTACGGTGTCGTGGGGACAGGCACGCTAGGGGTGTTCACATCGCTTGGAAAATACGCGCCCGGTTACGTTTACGACAAGAACGTAGCGATTGCTCCGATTTCAGGTCGAGTTAACGGCTATTACCCGGCTGACAACTTTTTTCCCCTGTCCGCGGAAGCGGCCGGCCTCGAGCCAGACTTCCAACTGACCGAGACGAGCCCTTATAAGAATGCGGCCAGGGACGGCAAGGACATCGGCGCCGATATCAGTGGGATCCTAAACGCAACGGCCACGGTAATGTCTGGCGGTCAAACGATCACGTGCAGCACCGCCGCGTCGTGCGGCAGCGACGTGGAGCGATTGCCGGGATCTCCTTTCGAGCAATAAGCCCAGGATCCCAAGGCTCAAGCCTGGTTAGGCGTTCGCTTCGCTGAGAAGACGCGGTTGCTTTGAACTTCTTCGAAATTGCGCATCCAAAGTTCCAATATGAGCAGCATCCAGAGCCAATACGAATTGTCGCGGCGCGCTGAATCGTGCTCCTTCAGAAGATGAAACAAAAACGTTTCTGAAACGATATTGCGGTCGAGGAAGGCCCGGCTGGTAAGGTGATCCCAAAGCAGAGTTCGCAATTCGCCACGGAACCAGATATCGAGTGGAACGCCGAAACCCTTCTTGGGAAGACTCAGCAGTTCCGGTGGCAGGCGATCCCCGACGGCTTTCAAGAGAATCGCCTTGCCTTTGCCGCTCCTCAAATTCCATTTATGCGGTATTGACATCGCGAACTCGGCCAGTTCGTGGTCGAGCAAGGGGCTCCGAACTTCGAGAGAGTTGGCCATGGACATGCGATCTACCTTTACGAGCATGTCTCCGGTCAGGTTCGCTGTGGCCTCGAAATAGAGCGCTTGGAGAAGGATATCCCGGTCGAGCGGCAAAAGTGAGTCCGGGAAGGCTTGAGCGAGGAAAGCCGCATCTGCCGGCAACATCCACTGGGGTTCGAGCAGCGACTTGCGCAGGAAGTAGTGCGCATAATTCAGTTCGAAGTAACGCGTGAGCGGCGAGGGGCGACTGATCATGCGCAGGTAGTTCTTGCCGTAGAACGAATAGGGCCAGAGATCAGCCACGCTGGAGAGGAGAGAGCGCGCAAACTGCGGAACGCGATCAAATCGCCGAAGCCGGTCGACGGCGAAAAAGCTTTCGTAGCCGGCGAATAGTTCATCGCCGCCATCGCCGGTAAGCGCGACTTTGACGTGCCGCGCGGCAAATTCAGAGACGATGAACGTGGGAATCGCAGAAGTGTCGCCGAACGGCTCATCGAAGTGACGGACCAACTGCGAAACCAGACTTACGGAATCGGGCCGGACGACGATTTCATGGTGGTCAGTATTAAATTTTTGGGCGACAAGAGCGGCAGCGGGAAGCTCGTTGTACGCACTTTCCTCAAAACCGATGGAAAACGTTTTGACGGGCTCGCGGGTCTGCATCGCCATGGAGGCAACGACCGAGCTAGAATCGATACCGCCACTCAAAAAAGCACCGAGCGGGACGTCGGCAATCATGCGCATGCGAACCGATTCGTCGAAGATCTCCCGAACCCTTCGAGCGGCGATTTCCTGCGTCATTCCAGCGGGAGACTCAGTTGCCGATTCCGGCAATTTCCAGTAGCGGCCTTGGCGCACCGTACCGCTTGCGCTATAAGTCAGCCATCCGCCTGCGGGAAGCTTGCGAATGTCCTTGTAGGCGCTCAGTGGATCGGGGATGTACGAGAACTGGAAGTATAACCGGAGCGCGTGCTCATCGATTTCGAGCGGCACGCCAGCCGGGTAAAGGCATTTCAGTTCGCTTCCGAAGAAAAGTCCAGTTGGCAATATTGCGTAATAGAGAGGTTTCTTGCCAAACCTATCGCGAACGAGCGTGATCTGCCGCTGGCGCGAATCCCAGATCGCATAAGCGAACATGCCGCGTAATTTCGAGGGACTATCGATCCCATATTGTTCGTATAAATGGACAAGAGTTTCAGTATCGCTGTGAGTCGCAAAGCGATGACCCTGCGAAGCGAGCGACTCGCGAAGCGATTGGTAGTTATAGATCTCGCCATTAAAGACTACCCAGACACTGCGGTCCTCATTTGAGATCGGCTGATGTCCCGTGTTCAAATCGATGATGCTAAGACGGCGCATGCCGATGCCGCAGCAGCCGTCGATATAGATGCCCTCATCGTCGGGCCCGCGGTGACGAATCTGGTCACACATCGCGCCAACGACAGAGGCTTCAGCACGATTGTCGCGAAGAACGTAACCGGCTATTCCGCACATGAGGAGTGGTGGCTATGAGCCTGATGCCTTAAATTATCGCAGCAGCAGGGTTGCAGCACAATTTCCGAGCGCTCTTCACGGCCTACGCAGAGTATCCGGTTATCCCGATCTGGGTCAAGGAATTTGAAACGTGTTGTAGGATTTGTCTGTAAATCAAAACCGCGGATGTCACCGCCGGTCAGCTCCTGGCAAAAAAGTTTGGGCAACTCGCCTTGGCCGCAAGAAAGCCGGCGGTGAGCGGACTGGAAACGCGCTTCACGTCGAAGCGATCCAGCTTCGACGCATCATTGACTCCGGTGGCAAATGAGTATCCGACCGAGTATCCACAAAGCCGCGCCACTTCCTTCGTTTCCTCGGTAAAATGCGAGTACCCGCCGACCGGGTAAGCAATCGAGCATACAGGTTTGCCTGTTTCCCGCTCCAAAACCGCTTTCGATGTCTTCAGTTCGTAAACCTGGCTCTCGCGGCCGATGGTGGCCAAGACTGGATGGGTGTGAGTCTGCGACCCGATAGTGACTGGACCAAGAGAGACTTGACGTATTTCATCCCAAGTCATGAGTTCGGCGGATTGCCTTTCACGGCTCGGGTAATCAACTTCGCAAGCGACTGAGAGGCGGTCCAACAAACCGCCGGTGTCGCCGCAATGTCCCTGTGTTATCCGGTGGATGATCGCATTCGTTACGGCTCGCCGTGATTCTTCTAGGGAATAGAACGTGCCATCCAGTTCAAATGTCTGCTTCCGCGTGCCTTTGACGAAATACGAAATCATGTCCCACCAGCCAAGCCGCCGCGAGGTGATAATCGCGGAAGGAATTAGGAACGTAGCCGGTACGCGGTAGCGTTCAAGGACAGGGAAAGCGAGCGTGAAATTGTCACGGTAGCCGTCGTCGAAGGTGATCATCGAGCAACGGTCCGGAAGTGGGCGGCCCGAGTCAAGAGTGGCAAGCAACTCGGCCTCGCTGATAATTTTCGTATGCCGATTGAGCCAAATTATTTGTTCGGCAAATTCCGTCAGGGTGGGGCCGTACACCTCATCGTGAAAGGCGGTCGAGCTGTACTCATCCGCTCGAATCCGGTGGTAATTGAAAACGATCAGGGATTCAGAGGCACCCAGATGCAGGTACTCGAAAATTCTGGCCCGGTAGAGAAACTCGCTTAACTGCGCCTTGGGACCTAGAGAATTCAATGCCGGGGATCGCTTGCGTTCCGTTGCAAGAGATGACTCGGACTCGCTCGCAGGATGGACGCATGGACGCATAAGCTTAACCAGGCGACTTCTAGGACCTCGACATCACGGACGCAAAGACCTGGACATCCGCTTCGCTAGTTTTTGAGACAGCGAGCTTGGCGGCACCGCGCGCAAAGCTGTTAACTATGGCAACGATAACGATATAAGGAAACTGGTAGGCCACGCTGGTAAAAAAGGCGCCCACAATGAAGGCGATATTCGAGACAAAAAGCACGTACGCTATGGACGTCACCTCAGACATGGCGGGATCGCGCCTATGCTGGCGAAAAATTTTCAAGCTCGTCCGGGTGGAGTAAACAATTATAGCGATGTAAAGCAAGGCGGCCGGAATACCGGCTTCACTGGACAATTCGAGATAGGTATTGTGGGTCTCATGCCACACGGCAACTTGCTTTTGGGTATCCGTTCCTGTTGCCGTCGAGAACTGTCCGGGTCCCACACCTAAGAGAGGGTGCTCCCAAGTGTACCGAAGGGCCTCCCTAAGTAACGCACGCCGGGCCTCAGACGAACCGATGGCCCTCTCTGCTTCATCATTCGGATCAACTTCGCCGGTGGTCGTATCGGAAAACATGGTGCGATATCTGGCGATAGCTCCCCCGGAAGAAACGAGCAAGGCAACGCAAGCGAGTGCGGAGAAAGCAAATATAAGACCAACCTTTTTGATGGCCGAAACACGAATCCAGAACGCCACCAGCACCGCGGTGAGCATGAGTATTCCCCCGCGCGATCCTGTTTTGACTGTCAAAATTATGAATATTGCCGCTGCAAACGCTCCGGCCACTTGATAGACCTTTCGCCTATCGGACATCATGAGCGCCGCACACGGCAGAGCCAGGACGAGAAAAAAAGCCATGTCATTCGGATTGCCAAGCATTCCGCCTGACATATCGAGTCGATCCGATTGGCCATGCACCACAAAACTCATCGCGCTCACAAACATGGCGCTGACGGCGATCGTATAGATCACTTTCCGGCACTGATCAACCGTGGTGAGCAGCCCGGCCACGATGATGAAATACAGATAGGTCTTCATCCAATAATCGTTTAGCACCTTAACACTGCCACCCTTCCAAATACTGAATGGGGTAGAGATGATGAGCCAGATGCTAAGGGCGGTAATCAACATTCCCGGTGTCGACAAAAGCGCCGGCTTGATACCACCGGAAGCAAATACCGCAATCAGAGCCAGGAGAGAAAAAATGAGCACCAGGGAAGAGGAAATACCAAGATAGAGTCCTATAAGGTCGGTAATGCGGCTGTAAACAATAAAAAGCTGAAGCAGAAGAATAGTAAATCCAGCGCTTCGAGGCCGATCGAGGCCGAGGAGACGCGAATTGCTAGAGAGATTGTTGTCGAGAGTGGACGCGGCATTTCCCAGGGTTGTCGGCGGCGGGGCAGCGGGTCCCGCGCGGCGTTCGTCGACAGGCCGCCTTTTGGGCGGATCCATAACGCGCGCGTGGGCCGATGGCTTAAACAAACTCAAGCAGACAGCTCCCCTCTTTGGTATGGATCGCGTACGGGCAGAATATTCTCTCTCCAGGCGGTATGACGTAACCGCTCCCGTACCCGTATTCTATCCGGATCAGGACCGGCATTTTGTAATCGACGCTTCACGACCTGAAAGCCATACCCGCACTTCTTGCGGGCTAAGGAGAGTAAACTAGCGAAAGGGGTACGCTAGAGATAAACGAGCTCACGATACGACAGCATTGGATGGGGAAAGTTCATGAGTACTTGGCCCGGGTTTCCCTCCAACGCCGGGGAGGTTTAAGGCGGACTCTCGATAGGAGCACCTACTCCGGGCGAAGCCCCTACCCCCTGCTGCTAATGGTCCGCGAAATCGATTGTGGCGGAACAGAGCGGCAACTTACAGAAGTCGCCAAGTCACTTGATCGCGATCAGTTTGAACCGCACGTCGGCTGTTTCAGCGCGCAGGGATTGCTTTCGCAGGAGGTCCGGGCGGCTGGCGTTCCGATCGTGGAATTTCCCGTTCGATCTTTCTCCCGACCGGGAACCCTTCAGGCAGCACGCCGGATGGGTGAGTATATTCGGGACAACAAGATCGGGATTGTACATACATTCGACGCCCCAGCCAACGTCTTCGGCGTATTCGCCGCTCGCGCCTACGGCGCCCCTATCGTCATTTCCAGCCAGCGCGCGTACCGGCACTTAAGCGGAGGAGCACTGCTCAAGCTCCTGCGTATGACCGATCGCCTGGTAGATCGGGTGGTCGTCAATTGCGAAGCTGTTCGCAAACACCTGATAGAGGATGAACGCGTGCCTGTGCGGCTGATACGGGTTTGTTACAACGGTCTGGATACTGGCCGTTTCGGGCCCGCGCCGCGATCGCGTCCAGTGGAAGTGGGCGACGCCGCGCTTGTCATCGGGGTGGCTTGCGTTCTCCGCCCTGAGAAGGGTCTGCGCACACTAGTTGACGCTTTCGCCAAAATCGCGTCCTTCTTTCCTAAGGTCAAACTTCTGATGGTTGGGAGTGGACCTTCGCTTGACGAAATCGTGGAGAGATGCCGCGACAGCGGCCTCGCAGACCGGTGCGTATTCGTTCCAGCGGTGAGTAACGTCGAAGCATGGTTGCACGCTTTTGACATTTTTATCTTGCCTTCGTTATCCGAGGCTCTGTCCAATGTTCTGATGGAAGCAATGGCGTCCGGCTGCGCGGTGATTGCATCACGCGTGGGAGGAAACCCGGAGCTTGTAATTGACGGAAAGACCGGATTGTTATTCGAGCGAGAGAACGTGGAACAATTGGCGGCTCATATCAAGCTTTTGATTGAAAATCCCGACCTGCGATGCAGGCTCGCCGCCGCAGCGAGCGAGCGCATACGCGCCGAATTCGCGCGTGAACGGGCGATCGAGCGAATGCAGAGTGTTTATTCTGAGTTAATCGCTCAGTTCACTCAGTAATGCCGGTGCCGGCGTTTCCCAGTGTCCGGCTGACCGGCGCTCTCGGATCGCCGGGCGAGTTCGCGCGATGTCTTTCCAAATATACGCGGATCTACACGGCCGGGCGGGACGCCATCTACTCTGCCTGCCGGGGACTTCGGTTGGATCCGGGCGTGCCGGTCTGGCTACCTTCGTTTCACTGCGGGGTCGAAGTGCAAGCCGTTCTCGACGCCGGCGGCGCTGTGGGGTTCTACCGGATCAGACCGGATTTCGCAATCGATGAAGACGATCTTTTCCGCAAACTCGATTCGCGGCCCGGACCGGTGCTCCTAATCCATTACTTTGGGTTTCCGCAACCCGGTATTCTCCGCATTGCCCAGCACTGCGCGGCGCGGAAGATCCCCCTGATTGAGGATTGCGCGCACGCATTGTTTTCAACCCACGAGGGAACGCCGCTAGGAGAGTTCGCTCCCATTGCGATCTACAGCTTGCGGAAAACTCTTCCGATTTACGATGGCGGGGCGCTGGCAGTGCAACAGGACCGCATTGCGGCCGAATCTCATAACGGGTTTGAATGCCCGACCATTTTGCCTCCCTGTGATATATCGGCCCGGCTGGTAAAGGATCTGGGTCGCCGAGCGGCCGGCCACGCGCTTACTCGGATTTACCGCACACTACGCTACGGCGAAGAATCGAATCTCGAGGAGGGGAAGCGGGTCAACACGGTTATTCCTGAAAAGCGGTTTTATGGCGCGGGCATATCCAAACTCTCACGTAGAATCGCCCGCCGAGCTAACCCGGCTGAGATCGTACAATTTCGCCGGTCTAACTGGAGCGCTTTGGCTGCGATAATCGAGGCCACTAAGGTTTTTCCGTGCCTGAGCGAGGGGACGTGTCCTCTTTTTCTGCCGATATGGGTGGAGGATCGCGCCAAGTTGATGGCTAAACTGGCGAACTCCAGCGTGGAAACCTTCATTTTCGGAGAGTTTCCACATCCCTTGTTGCCCTTGGATGAATACCCTGAAACGAGACGCATGCGGGATAACATTCTGTGTCTCCCTCTGCACCAACAACTGAAGCAGACAGACCTTCGCCACATCGCGACGGCTTTTGGGCGGGCATTGCTCGATCTATGATCTTTTCGAAAAAGTACTCGGTTTCCGTTGCGGATCTCTTCTGCGATGAATCGCGGATCGAGGCAGGAGCCGACGTCGTTCGCTATAATTTTTTCTCGACCGAAACGGCGGGCAGCCGCATGGCGCCGTACCATACCATCTGGATTGACCTCACGCGCCCCACCGACGATCTACTATCCGCCATTCACCGCGATACGCGCAAAGAAATCCGCCGAGCCGAGCGGGACAACGCGATAGCTGAAGTCTTCCGATCTCCCGGGATGGAAATAACCGACGCGTTTTGCGAAGCCTATAATCAGTCGGTGGCAGTCAAAGGTTTGCCGCCAATCGACAATTCGGATTTAGCTCACCTGAACGACAGCGGGTCCTTATTAGTATCGCGAGTTTGCCAGCAAGAGGGTTCGGTGCTCGCCTGGCACGTTTACTATCACGGGAACCGCCGCTGTATTCTTTGTTATTCCGTTTCGATGCATCGCGCCGCCGAGGGTGTCAGCGGCCAAGCAATTGGAAGGGGCAACCGCTACCTGCACTGGCACGATCTTCTCTACTTCCAAAAGAACGGGTTCGAGGTAATGGACATGGGTGGATGGTACGGCGGCTCGGATGACTCCGAACTGCTTCTGGTCAATCGATTCAAGGAAGAGTTTGGCGGCAGGGTAATAGACAGCTACAACTCCCTACACGCGCTGACCATTAAGGGAAGAGGTGCTTTGAAGTTGTTAGAGTTGAAACGCCTTTTCCGGAATTCATGAAGGAGCCGGCCGTCGTGGCAGGCCGTGACCTTTGCCCGGCTGGTTCTATAGCGGATCTTGCCTGTTTCTGCAGAAAACGAACTCGTTGCAACCCGTTCCCACATTGCCGCAGCTCATTCGCGCCAGCGAAAATCCCTTGCGTTTGTAAAAGTCAAAAATTTCTTCTGGTTTCGCGTATTCGTAAGGATAGCCGCCGACCCAGTCGACCATATCGTGCCACCTTGACATGCCTCGCGGTCCTACCGAATAGTCGGTTCGCCATTTGCGGAAGTAGGAACCGGCGGATCCTCCCAGCAAACTACCCAGAAATGCTTTTGTTTCCTGTGGCAGCATTACGAGCAGGGCGAACGGGCCGCGGAAGGATCGGGGCAACTGATTGTATTTTTTCTTTACCCAAAGCCAGCGTTTACTCTGGGTACCAGCATCGTTATAAATCGCGATAAACAGCTTCCCGCCCGGGGCAACGGCGATTTCGGCGTTTTCCAAACCCTTCCACATCTCGCCGGTATGATGCAAGCACACCCCAGGAATACACAACATCGAACAATCGCAGTGAGGCGACAAAATCGCGATCCAGCGCCGATCCGCGGATCACCGTCCAATCTGGATCTCCGACAAAATAGCGCCGCCGGAGCTCGGCTGTGCAAGCTACCGACGAAGGATCACAGTCGAAGGAGACGACCTTGGCACCCAGCCGCTTCGCCGCGAGGCTAAACAGGCCACTGCCAGACCCCATGTCTAGAAATGTTTTTCCGTGGAGATCCTGCGCTTCGAGCATCGCGGCCAAGGATTGCTCCGCCTGCCGGATCCGATCTTCATTGAGCACGCGAAGAAAACGGCTCCAATTCTCCCCGAATTCGAATCGCTCGCCTCGTGCCAGCTCCGCACTGTGTACATCAAGATAATCTATTCTTAAGCCCAGAGCGTCCTTGCCTTTCCGTGATAGGACAAGTGGCAATTTACCAGCACAATACATGACAGATGCGCACTTTGCAAGGTAGCTTTGGTCATGGAGGTAATGGGACAATGAGCTCATGCGCGACCGCACTGTAGCGGGTTTCGGATTGTTTGTTGTCCTGATTGTTATCCTGCTATGGGTACCGAAGCACTTCCGGTTGCATGCCGCGGCATCGTTTACTAAAACGGGTAGTACCATTACCGTTCCCGAGGGTGGAGATTTCCAGGCAGCGCTTGCTGCCGCCTCACCCGGCAACACGATCGTGCTAGCGGCAGGGGCAACTTACATCGGCGAGTTTATCTTGCCCGCGAAGACCGGTGACGCGGTGATTACAATTCGCGGATCGGACAGCGACCATCTTCCTCCGGAGAATACGCGCGTTGGGCCGGAGGATGCGGTCCGCATGCCTAAAATCGTTTGCTCTCATTGTCCGGCGATCACCGCAGCTCCCGGTGCGCACAATTACCGCTTTCGAGGGATCGAGGTACACCCCGCTGAAGGCCGATATGCCGACTCGCTGATCGAACTCAGCGTGCTCGAGAAGAGCACGGACCGCCAACCGCATGACTTCGAATTCGATCAGATGTTTCTCCACGGCGACCCAGCCAAAGGGACAAAACGCGGGCTGGCTCTCAACGCCGGGCGCACCGTTATTCGCAACAGCTACTTTTCCGATTTCAAGAGCGATTTCCAGGACTCGCAGGCTATCGGAGGTTGGTCGGGAACAGGGCCATACGAGATTGTGAACAATTATTTGGAGGGAAGTGGGGAAAACATACTGTTTGGCGGCGCGGCGCCGTCAGTTCCAAATCTGATTCCATCAAACATTGACGTCTCCTACAATTACATCCGCAAGCCGCAAATCTGGAAGGGCGTCTGGCGCGTCAAGAATCTTTTTGAGCTCAAGAACGCGCAACACGTCACCATTCGCTACAACATTTTCGAAAACAATTGGGAAGGCGCGCAAAACGGGTTTGGCGTGCTGTTCACGGTTCGCACGTGCGAAGCGGGGGATTACTCCTGGGCGGTTGTTAAAGACGTGAATTTCAGTTATAACATTCTGCGGCAAACTCACCAGGGCATCAACATTTTGGGCCGCGACGATGCAAGACAGACCTGCAAAATGACTCCGCCGGTCGCCGGTCAAGCCAGCGATATACAAATTTCGAACAACCTCCTTGAAGATCTTCCCGACCGCGGAACCGCAATTCAGATTTTGAGCGGAGCTCAGCGTTTGACGATAGACCATAACACGATGCTTCAAACGGGAAGCGTGCTGGTAATGGCCGGGCCGCCCAGCTCCGAGGTGATATTTCGCAATAACATCAGCCCGCATAACCGCTACGGGATTTTCGGCGATTCGAAAGGCTCGGGAAACAACGCCATCAATTTCTACTTGCGCGATTTCGTGATTACCAGAAACGTAATCCCCGGGGCAGATCCGCGCGAATACCCGGCCGGGAACTTCTATCCTGTTTCCCTGGACGATGTAGGCTTTACGGATCTAGCCGAGCATGTCTATTCGCTGGCTCCCTCCAGTAAATTCCGAGGCAAGGCTACGGATGGGAAAGATCCGGGAGTAGACTTTAACACTCTACGCCGCAAGACGGCAAATGTAATGAAAGGCGTTCTGCCAGCCGAAGATATAGGTGAGAGCGGCTTACCGTCGCGTTGATCCTTTTGAAACAGGCTAGTTGATCGGACCGGCTCTGTACAAGATCCCGGGTCCGAGTCATTTTCAGCGTATTCACATGAAGCAAGTTGTCCGAAAAGGTCTGAAGGATATAGTTGTCGAGGAATTGCCCGATCCAATTGTCACGCCTCACCACGTGATCGTGCATCCGCACTTCTCACTGATTAGCAGCGGCACAGAGACGGCCAGCATTCATCAACAGGGCGTATTAAAAGAAGTCGCGGAAAACCCATCACATATCCGAAAAATACTGGACGTAATGAAGAGTGTGGGGCCAGTTCGCACAATGGCGGAGGTACGGGCGAAATTCAGTGAGTATGCTGTATTGGGTTACTCTGGCGCGGGAATAGTTGTCGATAAACACTCGACCGTGAAGGATATCGAAGTGGGTGAGCGGGTCGCTTACGGGGGCGAAGGAACCGGGCATGGAGAAATGATTCTCACCGGCCGGCAATTGGCCGCGCGTGTGCCGCCCGAAATGCCGCTCGATCACGCCTGCTTCGCAACCCTTGGCAGCATTGCAATGAACGCGGTCCGCATTGCACAGATCGGGATCGGCGAGACGGTAGCTGTAATTGGCGAGGGCCTGGTGGGTCAATTGGTTTCGCAGCTTGTGCGAGTCCAGGGCGGGGTGGTCGTGGCGATCGATCTGAAGCAGAATCGGATCGATCTCGCTCGCAGGCTGGGAGCGGACGCGGGTTTCTCCGGCGTTGGGGCACTTGACGGAGTCAAAGCTGTGACGGCTGGCCGGGGCGCAGATTGTGTGATTGTTGCGGCTGCGGCAAAATCCGCAGCGCCCTGCCATCAAGCGCTTCAGATCTGCCGCGATCGGGGAAGAATCATCGTGCTAGGCGCGGTAGAGATAAATTTCCCATGGCACGAGATGTACTTGAAAGAGATTCAACTCTTCATGTCGCGTGCTTATGGCCCCGGAAGCTACGACCCGCAATATGAGCGCAACGGACACGATTATCCGCTGCCATATGTCCGCTGGACGGAAAACCGCAACATGGAGGAGTTTCTAAGGCTTATCCAGCGCAAGCTGGTCGACGTCGAACCGCTGATCACACACCGTTTCGCTCTTTCTGACGCCGCGGCGGCTTACGGGACGATCCTTGACCCGCAGTCGAATAGTCTGGCTGTGGTACTGCAGTATCCGGCTGCCGAGCGTCCCGTCGAACTCCCCAAGGTTGTTCACCGTATCGACTTGCCTCGATCCACCAAGCCGTCGGATTTGAAAATCGCGCTGGTGGGAGCGGGCAATCTCGCTCGCTGGGTCCATCTGCCCAATATTCGGGAGTTTCAAAACGTAGGCTTGCGCGCAGTGCATTCCGCGAACGGAGCGCGCGGGAAGAGTTACGCGCGCCGTTTTAAGGCCGATTACTGCGCTTCCGACTATGATGAAATCCTGCGCGACCCCGAGGTCGACGCGGTTTTAATTGCAACGAGAAATCAACATCATGCGCGTCAGACACTCGATGCGCTGAATGCCGGGAAACACGTTTTCGTCGAGAAGCCAATGGCTCTGACGGATGAGGAGTGCCGCTCAATCGAGCAAGCGGTCGAACGATCGAAGCTCATCCTGACCGTCGGATTCAATCGCCGGTTTGCACCTTATTACGTGGCGGTTCGCCAGCAGTTAGAGCGGCGGACAGGTCCCGCGGTCATAAACTGCAGGGTTAATTCACCGGGTATTAGCGGTTCCTACTGGATGGCGGATCCAGCAATAGGAGGCGCGATTTTAGGCGAGGCGTGCCACTTTGTCGATCTGCTCTACTGGCTAACCGGCTCCGAACCTCTCTCGGTATCGGCCTATTCGCTACCTCGCGGGAAAACAGAACCGATCGGTGAAAACAATCTCGTCGCAATCTTTCAGTTTGCAGACGGCTCGGTTGCGAACTTGACTTATGCGACGGTGGGGAGCCGAGCTTCCGCCGGCGAGCGGATCGAGGTCTTTGCGCAGGGCATTGGCGCGGCGACAGAGGATTTCAAGAAATTATCCATACTGGGGAACATGCGCCGAAACAGCTCGAAGTTCTGGGCTGATAAGGGCTATCACGCGCAGCTTAAAGACTTCTTCGAGAGCATACGAGAAAGCCGGTCACCTGCTGTTACAGTCCGGGATGGCTCACGCGCCACGATAGGATGCTTGCGTATGCTCGATTCCGCGATGAATCTCGGACCCATGCCCATCAATCTGCCAGACTGATGCGCGTTCTGCAACTCGGGCCCTATCCGCCTCCCCACGGCGGAGTGCAATCAAATCTCGTCGCCATTCGCAATTATCTTCGTGCGCACGGGCATGCATGCGGGGTGATCAATATCACCCGCCATCGCGGAGCAAACAGCGATGAAGTCTATTATCCAAAGAATGCAGCCGAAACAGCGTGGCTAGTCGCCACTCTGCCCTATGAAGTCTTACATCTGCACATCGGTGGCAACGTGCCACTCCGCCTGCTCGCGTTGTCTCTGCTTTGCTGCTGGATGCCCCGGCGGAAAGCAGTTCTGACCTTTCACTCCGGTGGATACGCGACATCTCCCGAAGGCCGCACCGCATCACCGCGAACCCCGGCGGGATTTGTTTTCCGGCAATTCGACCGTATCATCGCTGTAAACGAGGAAATCGCCGGGCTGTTCCGCCGTTTTGGGGTGAGAGACAAGCACATTCGGTTTATCAAGCCATATGCGATTCCAGAGCAGGTTCCCGGTACGCCGATGCCCGCCGACCTCGCCTCCTTCTTTGGAACTCATTCGCCAGCCCTCTTAACCGTAGGCTTGCTCGAGGACGAATATGATCTGCCAGCACAAGTGGAACTTCTTGGACGATTGCTTAAAAGTTACCCCGAAGCTGGGTTAGCGATCATTGGATCGGGAAGTTGCGAACGTAAGTTACGTGAACTCATCGCATCCAAATCGTACGCTTCACGGATCATGCTCTGCGGCGATATACCCCATTCAGCAACGCTCCGCGCCATTGCGGAATGTCATATTTTCCTTCGCACGACCCTCTATGACGGTGACGCGATATCGGTGCGCGAAGCTTTGCACTTTGGCACTTCCGTGATCGCCACCGACAATGGTATGCGTCCGGAAGGGGTGCGCCTTGTGCCTGTTGCAGATGCGGATGCATTGGAACGGGAAACCGGGCGTGCAATTGAGGCGGGAATGAAGAAAAAGCCGATACCTCAGGTTGGAGAACGGAATTTGGAAGCTGTTGCAACGCTCTATTCTGAGCTATTGGATTAGGCGAGCTTTAGCTTACGCACATGTCCGGCGTGCGTTCTCTCTCATCTCAAAATATCCCTCACCGGAATAGTACGGAAATACTCCAGCTTTCGGTACTAACATCCCTGCCTTTGATCTTCGAAGTGATATGAATTGCCCGAAAATGTCATCAGAGTGCAAAGGAGGATCACGCTATGCGCGCAGGGAGGGTGCGCTGTCTAGGCGTTGTTGCTTTCGGGTTCGCATTGCCGGTCTTCGGTGGCGTCCTCGATCAAGTGTACATGGACCTCGGCACATGGGAGAATCAGGCACTCATGATTCCGGGCGTGTCCGAAATCGATCGTGTCACGTTCAGTTCTACCGGGATTTCGTCTTCACTGGTATCGGTCGTGAGCAGCAACGGACAGATCGCCGGAAACGTCTGGTCTGATTGCGTCGGCTCATGCGGCAATTTGAATGGCTACTTTGGTAACGGAACCGGAGCAACAACAACTTGGAGTTTCAGCAAACCGATCTACGGTTTTGGCGCTAGCTGGGATTTGAGCGGAGCCTTGGGCAGTCTGGTTCTAATCCAAAATGGCAACAACGACCAATGGGTTCCTCTGGAGACGACACCCGACGACGGAATTCACGATTACTACTATTCGGGTCAAGGATTCTTCGGGGTTACATCACCCATCTCGTTCACTCAACTTGTAGTTTGGACCGATTTCGAGAACAGCTCCAATAGTCAGCACTATACGTTGCCGGAAATGTTTTTAGCGCCAGACCCTCCGATTTCGACCCCGGAACCAGAGAGTCTGGCGCTTTGCTTTATGGGTTTGTCAGGAACTGTCCTGACCGCGTGTATCCATCGCAAGCGAGCGAATAGAAGTAACGGGTACCAGGGCTCAGCGGGTTGATCGAGATCGTCCGATCCCTATCGCCGGCGCTGTCGCCGCCTGTGAAAGCGACGGTCGCTAAATCAGGCCGCGTGCTCACAGTTATGACGCACGCCGCCGCGTCATAACTCGTGTAGCCGATTGACGCCGAAGTGCGCCCCTGGAGAAGCGATCTTATCTTGAAATCAAGAAATGAGTTTGGCCTTCCTGCGAGAGCTTGCGCAGTCGACCAGTTCACCTGATCTACATCTGCGCCGGCCGAGCGGCCATGCGCCCACCAGCCATAATACGGGCTGGAGCTGCTGAGGTGATAATCCCCTCCTGAGTAATTTACGAATCCGACTCCCGGGTCGAATGTAGCAGTGGATACGCAAGTCGTGCAGGCCTTCTGTCCGCTAAATGGAGGCCTATCACTGGGAGTATATAGATTCTCCATTGGCTGACTCGCGACATTTTGTAAGTTTACAATTACGTTCTTCGTAAAGCTTCGGTTCATGTTCCAGTTATTATCGACAGCATCCCATAGGTTTCCGTGCCCGTGCTCGTCGTAAAACCCTAGCTTGTTGAACGGGATGATATTACCCAGAAACTCGATCTGCTGCATTGCTGGAACATTCGTCTCCTGTGCTAAATCGGAACAAATGCCGCCGGATGGCTGCGAACTCGTAACGGTGTTGTACAGGAACGAATAGTGCCCCTGCGCACCGAGTTGGATCACCTGGGCATCTCCTAACGTCTCTGGTTCGTTGCCGATATTAGTGAACAGATTATCGTGCACACTAATGTCGTGCATAGGTAAAAAGTAGTTTCCGATATACCCGTCAGAGATTCCCCACGGATCGTTATCGCAGTGGTTGTAGCGAATAGTAACATTAGCGATCACAGCGGCCGGTTCGCCCAAAGGAGGTACTAGATCACTAGCATTGTCAACTTGGTTCAGCAGAATACAAGCGCCGTGCTGATTCAAACTGGCCGGAAGCCAGGATTGATGCAGGTAATTTCCTTCGACCAGCGCTCGCTGAGCGTTCTTTAATTCAAAGTGGTTCTTCTGAAACCACCATTGATAGACGCCTTTCACCCAAGTCCCGAGGGTGATCTGTACCCAGCTTCCGCCGCTACCGCTGCAATGATAATAGTTCACATTCACTGCATCTTTGTAGTAGTAGCTCGTGTCGGTGCAGGTTCCGGTCGGGGCGCCACTTCCGTTGGTCGTAACGTGATATGTATTGGCGGACCAGTACGCGCTCAATGCGATCTCGGTTACAGGTTGCCAGGTGCCAGTGGAATCACAATTGAATGCGGTATTGTTTCCACTGGCGACAGTGCTGGTACTGTCGAGCCACCACTCGCCGCCGCGGGAATCAGAGAGGCAAACGCCGCTGCCCGTTGGCGGCTGCGCTTGCACATCGACGCTGGCGAACCCGCGTATGCGCCAGACCCAGGGACGATAGTACTCGTTACCTAGAAATTGGAGATCTGTAGCTCGCACACCGCTAATGTTCGGTTGTGCTCCGCCGAAGATTGTCTCCATTGCCGATGCTTCGAAATGATTGTTCCGGAAATAAAAAGGTCCGAATGAGTTCCAGCCGCCGATGTCCTGCGCTTCCGCGTTTGTACCTTTGATCTCTGTAAAGTAAGAGTTTGTGACAGTTAACCGCCCCATGTTGGCGGAAATCGCCCGGTACGGACCAGGTTTTCCAACATAGCCGGCGAACACGCAGCGATCAAACTCGAAGTCGTGTGGAAGCTGCCAAACCTGATTGTCGAATGTTCTGCCCTCAACCACTCGCCCGAACTGGATCATGTTGTAAGGCGCGTCGCCCTGCACAATAGTGAACTTGATTCCCTCAAAGCGGTAGAAACTAGCGGTTGCGTCCGCAAACATGGTCAAGTATCCAGGGTATGTATAGGTGATCGTCGCCAGATTTGGATCAACAGGCGAAACCCGTGTATTTCCAGGTAAATTATAAATACTGGAGCTGCGGATCGTTATGTAAAGATGATTTGGATTAGTTTTTACCGGGAGTTCTAATCCAGTGACAGTGCTGGCTCCACTTGCAGGATCGATCGTGATGATATCGCCTGGATCAGCATTGTTTACGGCTGTCTGAATCTGGCTCGGCGTGTATTGACATCCCGATGAGCAGATAGTGCGTACGGTTACCTGACCAAAACAAAGCGACGCAAAGATCAGTCCCAGGCCGATCTTTAATGTGTGACCCATAGGTAACTCCCACTCTGGTTTTGGCAGATCTGAAAACTTCCGTTTGCCGTGCCGCTGCCCTTCGCGTACCAGAACCAGCCCTCATTGGCCGCGCTGCAGGCCGGCTGAGAGCCCGCCGGCACAAGAATGTACCCGCCGGTAAATGTATTGCTTCCGGTAAAGATGTTGCTTCCGGTAGCGCGCGCGACGGTGGCATCGACGGCTATACTTGCAGAGCCGCCGGTATCAGTGACAGCGATCCCAAGGCCGGCTGTTATTCCACGACTGTTCATGAATCGGCGTTTGTCAGTTACCGTAGTAATCGCGCCAGCGGAAATCGTAAGAACTGCAATTGGCGAAGCATCCGGATCGAATGCCGGGGACGCAACTTGATTCGTAACGCATGACCCGGTACAGGTCAAGATCAAGGCAGCCGAGGACGAGTGATAAATATCGATGCTGCCGCTATCGTTTGCTTCGATGTAGGCGACTCCATTCCCCGAGCCCGCGACTATGCCGCCGCTGCTGTATGTTCCATTCCCGGTTGATCCTTGCAGATCGATTTGGGTGCCGTTATCTACTACAACCGCCCAAGTGCCGTTGGCCGCTGTATTGCCATTCACTCCGGATACCATGACGGTGTCGCCATTGTGAAGCCCGTTAGTTGAACTAACCGTCAACGTAATGGGCGAAGAATTGGAGGCGCCGCTTACCGAGAGAGAGTTGACGGTAGCCGTTATACCCGGGAGCGAATAAGTAGCCGTCCCTATACCCCACGTTCCAGCCGCTATGGTGGCGGTAGCCGGAGTGAAAGTCGTCGCGAAATCCGTCAACTGAGTCGAGGACTGCGCGCCCCCGCCCGTGCCGCTTGATGAGACGGTCGCTACGCCGCCGCTCACCGTGGCCGTCATGTTGGTCGCGAAATTGATCGTGCTTGCGGTACCCTGGGCCGTGCCATTGTTCTGGACAGCCAGCGATCCGCCGCCGGCAATTCCGACTGCCGTTTGGCTGGTCACGAGGCCCTTGCTATTGCTGGTGATCTGGCACACGTGTGTCGAATCGCCGCACTGGCCGGACGCGCTGTTCACTGTGGCCAGAGTGGCTACGGAAGCTCCTGGACCGGCGGCCGTAATATCGCCGGTCAATCCGGTGAGATAATTGCCAGCGGGCTGTTTGGAAGAGAAAGCATTCCAATCCAGATGCGACAGATATCCGTCGATGGCGCTGGTGGCCTTAGGAAGCGACAGAGTGGTCCCGCTCAATGAGAGCGGTGCGGAGAAGGTGTAATTTGGACCGAATTGTGACCAGACGTTCGTAGCAGTACAGCCGAAGAGATTGGCTCCCGGCACAGCAGAGCTGTTGAAATACACCTGTCCGATCTGGCAGGTCGCAGGGGAAGTGGTAAGAACTGTCAGCGGGCGAGTAAATGAAAAATTCGAAAAATCCACGTTGCGGCCCTGGGTGGCGAGGTTAACCAGACTCTGGCCAAAGCACGGCCCTAAAAGGGTAAGCACACCAAAGAGATATCGCAACGCATAAATATAGATGGCCGGAGAAACGAGAGGCTCTTTTCGAGAGACGACATCGTTTCCCTTTGTTAACTCGGTTTGTGAACACACTGAGTGGCTGTGGAAACCGTTATCTCGACTAGACTGCAGCAAGCTTTCTTGCTCCTTTCGGTTTATGCAATCACGCCGCCGTAAGTGGCTGATACGCTGCCCAAGCTGGCAGGCCAGGCGACGCCCTGCATTTAACTGAAATTTAAGGAGAAAGAAAAAGTTCGTAAGAATCGCGGGAGCCGTGATTCAATCGTCAGGGTCCCTCGAAATTGACCCTGAGGTCCGCGAGAGGCGATCTGACAACTTCAAATTGAACGCCATAACGGCATGGCCTCGATCTAGGCAAACGTATCGCTCCCCACACTCGTTTTACAATGTTCAGAATGCTGGCTTCGCTGTACCGCCGCTCAAATTCTGAAAGCGCACCCCTCCGAATTGGGCTGTTGCTTGACTCGGCCGTGCTGTCGCGCTGGTTTGCAGAGATCGTTGATCACATTTTGGAAAGTGACTTCGCAAGCCTGGAACTTTTGGTCTTCAATGCGGAAGAGCTGAAAAAAATCGCGGAGCCTCCTCTAAAACGGCCCCTGTTCAGCAAAGTAATCGATGCGCTGCGTGACAGCCAGCGCAGGCAGAAGTTCCTTTTCTCCCTGTACGAGCGCTGGGACCGCCGGAATATTGTTCCATCTGAGGACCCACAGGCGCTGGTGGACTGTTCCGAACGGTTTGAGCACATTGACTCAATTTCAGTGACTCCAATCACAAAACGATTCGTGCATCGCTTCCCTGTTGACGCCATTGAGTGCATCCGGGAAAAACAGTTGGATGTTCTGATCCGCTTCGGCTTCAATATTTTGCGAGGTGATATTCTCACCGCAGCCAAATACGGGGTCTGGTCGTATCACAACGGCGATAACGATTATTACCGTGGAGGACCAGCGTACTTTTGGGAAGTTTATGAAGGTAATCCAACCTCTGGCGCGGTTCTTCAGGTGCTGACGGAAGAATTGGATGCCGGCAAGGTACTGTGCAAGGGTCTGTTTGCAACCTACCCGGGGATCTCACAGGCGCGCAATGGCGCCCAGCCTTTTTGGGGCGCATCGACGTTTATGATACAGAAGCTGCGCGAGTTGCACCAATGCGGCTGGGAGCATCTCGAGCGTACGGCTGTAAGCCGGGCACCGTATCTGGGTAAAAAGAAGATCTACAAAGCGCCGTCAAACTGGGAAATGGCGAGGTGGCTGGGACCATTGCTCGTCCGCAAATCCTTGCGACGGTTTGTGCGGCGGCCGACGATCGGCCATTGGCGGCTGGCCGTCCGCTATGCAGCGCACTCCGCGCTCAATTCTGGAACCGTGCCGGATCTGACCGGTTTCCGCTGGATTGAGTCACCAAAAGGGCGTTTCTATGCCGATCCTTTCCTGATTGAGGAGGGCGGCAAGTTGTGGCTGTTTTTCGAAGACCTGGATTACGCTACGCAGCGCGGAAGGATTTCATGCGCGGAGGTGCACGAAACCAGACTAGTCGACGCGGTACCCGCGCTCGAACGGCCCTATCACCTTTCCTACCCTTGCGTTTTTCGCGACGGCAACACTCTATACATGATCCCCGAAACTGCATCTAACGGCGCCGTCGAATTGTATCGCTGCGTCCGTTTTCCGGATAAGTGGGACCTGGAAAGCGAGTTATTCAGAGGCCGAGCAGTAGATACCACCATATGGATGGCTGACGGTCTGTACTGGTTTTTTGTGACTTTACAGGACTCTCGAGGGTTCGGCGGTCAATCTGGGACTCAACTATGGCTGTTTTACGCGAGCACACTTACCGGAGAATGGACGCCGCATCCAGGTAATCCTATTTCCACTGACGTTCGCAACAGCCGCGGGGCTGGGGCCATTTTCCGGGAGAGTGGTAAGTTGTTCCGGCCGAGTCAGGATTGCAGTAAGAATTACGGCTACAGCTTTACCTTCAACGAGATCGTCACGTTGGATCGTAATCACTACCAGGAAAGGCCATGTGCGACAATCAACCCGCTATGGGCGCAAGGCTTGGTGGGCACACATACCTACAGCCGCGCCGGTCAGGTTGAGATCATCGACGGTTGTGTGCCTCTTCCCGCCGGTCGTGTACGCAACTTACATTGAGCGGCATCAGTCGGTTTTATCGGTACCCGCGTCACCGCCGGAACATTGGGGTTACTTCACAATTTCAATACTGCCGTTATTGTCGGTCAACGTCATGTCGCAGCGGCCGCTGCCGATGTTTCCCGTCACATTGTCGTTTGAGATAGACCCTGAAATACTAAGTGGAAAATCGGTTCTGATCTTGCCGAAGGATGTTCTCGCACTCACTCGGTAACTGGGATCGCCTTCGAGATGTACGCGCAGGGGTGAAAAAGAGGTTCGGATTGTAATCGGTTGACAGGCCGATCCGGTGGTGCTGGTTGCATCAACGGCACCATTCTGATCTTCAATCTCTAAAGGCCCGGAAATTCCCTCAAGAATCACGGGGGCAAAACTCGTGATCACATGGGCGCCGCGCGTGTTCATAGCTTTGACACCACCGTTGTTGTTTTCAACCGTGAGTGCACCCGCGATATTGGACGCTTCGACCATGGCAAAGCTGGTTTTAACGTCGGCACCCCCGTGAATGCCGACGATTACGACGCCGCCATTTCCCGATTGAATCTGGACCGCGCCCTGAACATTGCTGACCGCCACGGGGCCGAACGAATTTTGAATAGTAAGAGGTCCGCCGACTCGCTCTCCCTCGATTCTCGAATTGTTTGCGCGAATCGAAAGCTGGCGTCCAATCCCGGAGAAATGAACGCCGCCAAAGGTCGTGTTCAGCTCAGCGCTTCCAGCTACGTTGGTGGAATCAATGACGCCGTTCGTGTCATTGACAATAAGATCGCCACGGAATCCACGGACGGTAACGTTGCCGAATGAAGTTTTAATATCACCTGGGCCGCCCGAATCGGTTACCTGAACGGCACCGTTGCCGTTGATAATCGTCACTCCGTTGCTCACGCCAGAGACAGTGACCGCTGCAAACCTGTCGCGCAGGTCGAGAGAACCTTTCACGCCGGCGACATCCGTATCGCCGTTGTTCGTCTGTATTCTCACGCTCCCGGTATTGTTCGAAAGCCGGATACTTGCGAACGAGTTCTCCAGACGCTGAGTTCCGCTGCTGTCTCGAAAATCGAGTTCTCCATGCGATGTCGTGATATCCGCGTTCGCTTTGATTCCAGCGACAGAGACGCCGCCAAACGAATTGCGTACCTGAAGCGGCGTGCTTTCGGGAACTGTTATGTCATAACGAACATAGTAGGAGACATTGTGAAGGCCCAGAAAAGAGCGATCTGCCTCAGGATATCGAGTCCGCACGAAAACGCCGGTTGTAGATGGCTGCACAAGAATCTCAATGTTATTTGCGAAGTCCTTCGCCTGGTTCATATCCACGGCTGAGACGTGAATTTCCGCGTGGATGGTGACCTCCGGCTTGGCCTGAGTTCGAATGACGATGTCACCTAGCCGGTGTTCGAGCGAAAACGTCTGGCCGGATCGCAAAGGAACGGTTTTGTCAAATGCGCGGGTAAACTCTTCGCGAGCAAACGCGCTGCTCGCAAGCGCCAGCGCGACAAACAAGCTAGTTTTTCTGAACACCAGTGAGTAACTCCTTCAATGTCTGCTGCTTCTCCAAGTACAAATCGGCCAGATCGGTCTGCAAGCGCACATTGAACCGATTGTGCTCGAGATTTGATCGTGTGTCCGATATGGCTGAATCGAGCATCAGTAGTTTTTCCTTGTACGTGGCGGCCACTGGGGAACTGGCTTTCTCAAGTTTCGGTTCAGCAAGCCGCGACAGTTTGTCTATTGATCCCCGATAGGCCGCCTCATTCCGCTCAACCTCTCGGAGGGTCTCTTCCGTCAGGAAGTCTTGGTTGGTCGATACGAGAACGTTTCGTGTTTCCGTAGTTTGCGGCCCGGTTTTCACCCACTGCCAAGGACGGCCAATCAGGACAGCGGCGACCATCAGCGTCGCGGCGATAGCCCAGACTCTCCATTCCTTCCACCACACAGTTTTTGTGCTAGGTTCTGCTTCGAGATTTTTCCGGATGCTGGGCCAAAGCGTGGGGGTTTTCCATTCTTCATGAAGCTCTTTCGCCGCGGACGAAATCTCATTCCAAAGCCGGTATTCACGACGGCACACCGCGCACTGCTTCAAATGTTCCCGCGCTTCGGGCATCATCTCCGGCATTTGGAGCGCCCTATCGAGATCCCCACATTCGAACTTCATACGCCTGGCTCCATCAATAATCGCTTCAGCTCGCGTTTGGCCTCAAAGAGCCAACTGCGCGAGGTACCTTCTGGAACTTCGAGAATGCCCGCGATCTCCGAATGCTTTAAACCTTCTACCTCGAACATGAGGAATACGACGCGCTGCCGTTCGTTCAGCAGCCCGAGGGCGCGCTCCAGTGCGAATTTAAGTGGGAGATTCGAATCGGTTCGGAAATCCTTTACTACGGGCTTTTCGGCCAGCCGCTGCCGCTTTCGCATCGTGTCATGGCAACAGTTGATCAAAATACGGTAAATCCAGGTTGAGAGTGACGAGTTGCCTTCGAATCCACGCAGTGCGCGATAAACCTTAAGGAATGCCTCCTGCACTGTGTCTTCCGCATCAGCATGACTTCCGAGCATGTGAAAAGCGAGGCTCTTCATTCTTGGCACGTGCAATTCATATAAGCGCTCGTACGCACGCAAATCCCCCTGCCTGCAGCTCTTGAGAAGCTCCGCGTCGGTAGGATTATCTGGCAGACTGGCGGCGAAATGGAGCGGCAACCCGATCTCCCACACCATATTCCTCGTTTTTCATGCTTTGGACGACGTAAACTCCGAAAACGTTGGAGGACCGGAAAGATTCTCTAGAGCAGCTTAACGGGATAATTGCTCAAACATGAGCCTTTGACATTTGAGATGCTAGAAACTATGCGCGCCGATCGTGTTGAGGTTTCCTGGGACCAAGCAAAGAGCAAGTGGCTGGTTCGAATTGAGGTAGGTGGAGAGGTGATACGCCGCCATTGCAGTGAGCCGCGCGATGCCGACGAGTCTAGACTCCGTGCCGCTGCGGAAAAGACGGCGACGGAGGAGGGCTATCAGGTAGAAAGTGCTAATGTCGTCATTGCGCGCTGAACCGGACGCAACGACGTGTAGGGTGCGCTCAAACGCGATAAGCAGTGAAGATCTCGTTTGCAGGTTCTGTTGGAAAGCCGAGGTCACGCCAAGCTTCGAAACCACCCGCTAAGGGCCGAACGCGTTGAATTCCCGCTTTCTTTAATTGAAGCGCCACCCGGGCGCTGGTGGCTTCATTTGGTCAAGTGCAGTAGAGGATAATCTGCTGATTTCGCGGAATCTCACCCGACCGTGAGCGCAACTCGTCGGGCCGAAGAACGAGCGCCCCCACGATCTTCATTCCGTCGCGCTCCACATCGGCGGGGTGCCGCAAATCGATAATGGTGATCGGGTCACCGCTCCCGAGCAACTCGCGAGCTTGCTGAGGCGTGATGCGATCGATCCGCAGCTTCCGTATGAAGTGCCTGCGCTGTAAGTACTTCGCCGCAATATACAGAGCGATCAGCGCGAGAATGATCAGACCCGCCCTGCGGCCGAACAAGCCCAGCAGCAAAATCAGTGAATCTACCTGGCGATGGAAAATACCGCCAACAAAGAGATAGGCGCCCGCCCAGAGACTGCAGCCCGCTGCGTCGGCGAGCAAGAAACGCCAATATCGCATTCCGCTGATACCAGCTAGCGAGACGGAGACCAGGCTCATCCCGGGAACAAATTTTGCGAACAGCAACGCGCCGGCGCCACGTTTCGCGAAAGCTGCTTCAGTCTTCCGCACACAGGTATCAGGTTCGAGCGACAGCTTGCAGAGAAGCCCTAGGACAGAGCGGCCGCGAAAACGGCCCAGTTCATACCAAAGGACGTCGCCGAGCAGCGCCGGCGAAACCGCTGCGAGCAATGATGTGAGAAAGGTGTAGCGATGATTTCCCACCATGGCGCCCATCAGAAGCAAAAGCGGATCGGCGGGGATGGGCACGACCGAGCGCCACGACAAGCACATACACGAAAAGCAGCAAGTAGCCGTGGCGCAGAAGAAGGTAGCGGAATGAGAACACGCTCAGCCAGTTCACAGTCTAAAAAGAGGGTTGCCTGAACACCAAGACGTAGAACAATTGGAAGTGCTTGCACCAGCCAAGATTTTCGTTTGAGTCAGCCTTGCTTGATGAACGTGCCGTCCTGAAGATCGGCCATGGCCTGCCTGAGCTGCGCTTGCGTATTCATCACGATGGGGCCATACCAAGCCACTGGCTCCTCGATCGGTTTGCCCGATACCAGCAGGAACCGAATTCCTTCGGGTCCGGCCTGTACCGTGATTTCATCTCCGCGGTCGAACAGAACCAGCGAGTGATTACTGGCGTCGTACACGGGCCCCGCTTCGGGTTGAGCGACCTGCTCGGTCAGAACCGCGCGCGCGTCCGAGGCGTCGCGAAACGAGCCGGAACCTGCGAATATGTAGGCAAAGGCGTTACGCGTGGTCTCGATCTGAATCCGCTTACGCTTGCCGGGTCGGACAGAAACATCGAGGTAAATCGGATCGGCTGCTACGCCTTCCACTGGCCCCGTCTTGCCCCAGAACTCACCGCAGATGAGGCGCACGTGGGTGCCGTCATCGTCTGTGATTTCGGGGATCGCGCTCGAGGGGATGTCCTGGTACCGTGGATCAGTCATCTTGAGCGACGAGGGAAGGTTGGCCCACAACTGAAAACCATGCATGCGGCCCTGCGCGTCTCCCTTGGGCATTTCCTGGTGTAGGATCCCGCTACCGGCAGTCATCCATTGCACATCGCCGGCCCTCATTGCGCCCTTGTTCCCCAGGCTGTCGCCGTGCTCGACCGAACCGGCGAGCACGTAGGTGATCGTCTCGATCCCGCGGTGCGGATGCCAAGGAAATCCAGCCCGGTAATGGTCCGGGTTGTCGTTGCGAAAGTCGTCCAGCAGCAGAAAAGGATCGAAATCCTTCGTTTTGCCGAATCCAAAGGCGCGCTGCAGCTTTACCCCAGCGCCTTCGATGGTGGGCTTCGTCTGAATGATTTCCCTAATTGGACGTAGTGACATAGTTTCTCCTGTTCGAGCTCCGTATTCGATATCAGTCCAAAATCCGGCCAGATTGTGCCAGAATATATCTTGATATCAAGGTAGATGAGGGACACGGGCAAAAAGATTCATGCCGGTCAAGCGCAATCTAAACCCGGAAGGCGACGCAAGCGCAACGCATGTGTGGTTAGTTCTGTGGAAGGCCGCGCGCGCCGTCGAGCAGAACGCGATAAGCAGCATATCTGGTCTGGGGCTCGGTCTGTCCGATTTCGCGGTACTGGAGGCGCTTTTCCACAAAGGCGCTCAGCCGGTCAATGTGATCGGTAAGAGAATCTTGCTGACGAGCGGTTCCATAACGACGGCAATAGACCGGCTGGAATCAAGAAAGCTAGTTCACAGAACGCCTCATCCAGTAGATCAGCGCACCCGGATCGTTCAACTTACGGATCGAGGTAAGCGGCTCATCGAGGACGCGTTTCGGCGGCACGCACTCGACATGGAGGAAATTATGGCCGTGTTGACGCCCAGTGAGCGTCTTGAACTCACGCGCTTGCTCAAGAAGGTCGGCATATTTGCAGTCACAAGACTAAACAACCGCAAGTAAAAGAGATCGATGTCTCGATCTCCAAAGCCGGACGCTGCATGGAAAGCGGCCGGGCCGAGATCAATCCAACATTGATCATTGAGTCAGCGTTCAGATACGTTGGTCTGAGATGCCCATCCGGATAACTCGAGTGGAGGCGCTGGATATTCGCTTTCCAACGTCCCGGCAGCATATTGGCTCGGATGCAATGAATCCCGATCCGGACTACTCAGCCGCCTATTGCATTCTTCATACAGAGAGTGAACTCGAAGGTCACGGACTCACGTTCACCATTGGGCGAGGCAATGAGCTGTGCGTCGCCGCAATTCGAGCTCTGGCGCCTTTGGTCGCGGGAAAAGCGCTGGAATCTTTAACGGAAAATATGGGAGCGTTCTGGCGGCTGATAACCGGAGATAGCCAACTCCGCTGGGTGGGCCCGGAAAAGGGCGTGATTCACCTGGCAACGGCTGCCATTGTCAACGCGGTTTGGGACCTCTGGGCGAAAGCTGAACATAAACCCGTCTGGGAACTGTTGACCAGCATGACGCCGGAGCAACTCGTCTCCTGCATTGACTTCCGCTACATCGGCGACGCTCTCGCGCCTGCCGATGCTTTGGAGATTCTCCGCCGCAACCGATCTAGCACCGCTCTCCGAGAGGTCGAGATGCAGTCTCGCGGATATCCAGCTTACACGACGTCGGCTGGATGGCTGGGCTTTACGGATCTCCAATTACGACAGCTCTGCCGTGATGCCATCTCGCAGGGATGGACTCATTTCAAAATTAAGGTGGGCGCCGACATGCAGGATGACCTTCGCCGGTGCGCAATTATTCGGGAAGAGATCGGCACTCGGCAGTTGATGATGGATGCGAACCAACGCTGGGATGTCGATGAAGCGATCCTGCACATAAGGGCCTTGGCCCGGTTCGAACCCTGGTGGATTGAAGAGCCGACGAGCCCGGATGACGTTTTCGGGCATGCCACGATCCGCAAGGCGATTGCCCCCATTCGCGTTGCGACCGGCGAGCATTGTCAGAACAGGGTCATGTTCAAGCAGTTCTTTCAAGCCGGTGCAATCGATATCTGCCAAATCGATAGTTGCCGTCTGGGCGGTGTGAATGAGATTCTCGCCGTGCTGCTGATGGCAGCGAAGTTCGGAATTCCGGTCTGCCCGCATGCCGGCGGCGTCGGACTCTGCGAGTACGTACAGCACCTTTCCCTATTCGATTACATTTGCGTGTCCGGATCGCTTGAAACACGGCTCCTGGAGTACGTTGATCATTTGCACGAGCATTTCCTCGATCCTGTTCGCATGCGCCATGGTCGTTACATGCCCCCCGGGCGGCCGGGTTATAGCATCGAGATGAAACGGGAATCGCTGGATCCGTACCAGTATCCGGAGGGTAACGCCTGGAGATGAGCTCGGCCTCCGCGCTGCCGTTCTTTATGCGGATTATATGTGCGCAAGAACGCGGAGTTTCGCCGGTTAGGTTGAACGGCCGGACCGGGGTTATATTATCGAAATGCTCGGTAGAAAGGAAAATCGGCCCTGAATTATCAAGGACGCGGTGCTTACCGCATGAGACTCGACCAAGGGTACCGCCCCTTCGGTGTGCACCGGGTGAAACTCCATCGCTCACTGGCTTCGTTAAACTTGCAAGCGATGAACTCGGGATCTGAAAGCACTTTTAAGTTCGCAATCCCGACGTGGAACCATTGATCAAGCAATAAGCAACTGCATGCGAAGCTTCTGGCTCTGCCTCTTGACAGCTGTACCAGTTGTGATTCTGTGGGCCGCGGACTGGCCAATGCCGGATGGAAATCCTCAGCACAATGGCTGGGCAGGATCCGAGCGGCGAATCAGCAAAGCTAATATAAGTGCTCTGAAGCTGTTGTTCA
This sequence comes from uncultured Acidobacteriaceae bacterium, assembly GCA_963762495.1. GTDB lineage: Bacteria > Acidobacteriota > Terriglobia > Bryobacterales > Bryobacteraceae > Bog-105. The sequence continues at coordinate 394,982 of CAVXKZ010000021.1, read as the reverse complement.
AGTATCAGACAGACAATCAGTCCAGGGGGCTTGCTTCGTTAACGGCGCCTATCATCAGCGGCAATCTGATCACCTATCGTGGCTTCAAAGAGATGTTGATGTTCGCAGGAAGCTCCGGCGAGGTGTTCTCGGTGGATGCCGATCTTAACAAGTTGATATGGGAGGCGCACCTCCCATACGCAGGCAGCAAACCATTCACCGAATCATCCAACGCCACATGCCCCGGAGGGCTAACCGCGCCTGTGGTGATGGCGGGCAGTAGTTCAGCCTCGCTGCACTTTGCCGCCATCGCCGCTCGTACTCCCGCGGGCAAGGGCGTCAGGGCCACCCATCCGTCTTCGTACTTACCTCCCCTTGCACAGAGCATTTACCCGCTCTTGCCAACTACTCTGACGCAGTTGAATGCGTTGTACACGGTGAGTAGCGACGGCTACTTGCACGTACTTAATAGTTCCACAGGGCAGGATTTGATTCCTTCGATCCGTTTTGTGCCTCCGAACGCGAAGGTGACTAGCCTGAACCTTCGGGACAACGTCGTGTATGCAACCACGGCGGACAACTGCGACGGGTATCGGAACGCGGTGTTTGCCATCGACCTCTTAAGTTCGGGGAAGACGGTCACATCATTTGTTGCGCCGTTAGGAGGATTCGCCGGTACAGGTGGCACAACCATCGGCAATGACGGAACAGTATATGTGCAGGCGGCGTATGCGCCGGACAATCGAGCGGGTCGCTCCTACGACAGCATCATTGCCCTGACCCCAAGAGATTTGAAAGTGAAGGACTACTTCATAATCAGTCATAATTCGATTAAGAAGAGAAACACCGAAGCACCCGGCATCACTCCAGTGGTCTTCTCGTTCCCCGGTAAAGACGTCCTCATTGCAGGCGGCAGGAACGGACGTTTGTATCTGCTCGATTCGAGATCACTGGGAGGCGCAAACCATCGTACGCCTCTATTTGCGAGTGCCGCGTTCGCCCAAACCAGCAAGAACTATAACGGGAACGGGTTCCGAGGCGTATTCTCCACGTGGATGGATGTCGATACCGGCACGCGCCGCTTCTACGCACCAGTATTCGGAGCGCCGCGTTCATCGGCCGGGTTGAAGACGGATGATCATACAACCACAGACGGCTTTATTGTCGCTCTCGAGTTGGGCGGCACAAGTGAAAGACCGATGCTTGCGCCACTCTGGATCTCTCGCCACATGCTCTCGCCTGCTCCCCCAATCATCGCGAATGGTATGGTTTTTGTGTTGTCGACTGGTGAATTCCCACGTATCGCGAAAAAGGACGGCAAGTCGTACAGCATTCCTGAACGTGAGCAACTCGCGAAGCCTGCCAGGCTCTATGTCCTCGATGCGCTCACCGGTAAGGATCTATATTCGAGCGGAAATGCGGGGGCCAGCGCCTCACTTCCATCCGGATTGGCCCTCGCAAACGGCCGGGCCTACTTTACGGCCCGCGATAATGCGGTCTACTGCTTTGGAATTCCCGGACAGCAGAGTCAATTGCTCAAACAATGAAGGAAATGCGTGTATGGGTTTATCTTCTGATTGCTGCAGGTTTTTGTACGTCGGGATACGCCGCAGACTGGCTTACGAACGGAGGAGATCCACAACGAACAAACTGGCAACGGGACGAGCACATCCTCACAAGAGAGAACGTCAAGGACCTGAAAATCCTCTGGAAGTTGAAATTCGACAACCAGCCAAGGGAGATGCACTCTCTTTTTCCGCCGTTGATCGTGACTGGGGTCCAAACGTCCAAGGGTGTTCGCGAGATTGCCATTGACGCGGGAATATCAGATAACATCTATGCGGTCGACGTAGAGACCGGCACTCTTATCTGGAAAAGACATTTTGAGTATCCGCCACCGAGAGTGGGCACAGGATTTGAGCTGGGCGACCCTCTCTGTCCGGGAGGACAGACGGCGAGTCCGGTCATTGGATCGCCCGATAGTAAAGGCAGGCGAATAATCTATGCACTCGCCGGCGATGGCCAGCTTCATTTTTTGAATGTTGCGGACGGCGAGGAGATGCATCCGTCCGTGAAGTTCGGTTTTGCCAATTCGAAATCTTACGCGCTGAATCTATGGAACGGCGCGATCTTTACGACAACTTCCCAAAGCTGCAACGGCAGCCCGGACCAGGTTTGGGCTATTGACGTAAATGACCCCAGTAACAAAGTGATGACATTCAATCCCAAGAGCGGAGGGCTCTGGGGACGAGAGGGTGCGGGGATCGACTCTACAGGAACCGCCTGGGCTCCTACCGGCGACGGCATCTACGATCCTGAGAACTACACATTCGGAAACGGGCTTATTGGCGTAAGAGTGGAGGGAAACCAACTCCAGCTGGAAGACTGGTTTGAACCTCGAAATTGGTCGTGGATGGAAAAGCGCGACCTTGATATGCAAGTAACTCCTGCCATCTTCAACTTTCAAGGACAGGAACTCCTAGCAACAGGCAGCAAGGCATGCCGAATATACCTGCTCGACACGAAAGCAGCCGGCGGCGAGGATCATCAAACCCCGCTCGCCGAGACGCCCCTGATGTGCAATGAGGAAGTCAATTTTGCTTCCGCCGGCATCTGGGGATCGCTCGCCACGTGGGAGGATTCAACCGGCACGCGCTGGGTTCTGACGCCGTTCTGGGGGCCGGTTCATCGCAATTTCAGCGTGCCTGTGTCTTACGGCCCGGTAACGAACGGAGCAATAGTTGCGCTGAAGGTCGAATCGAGCGCCGGCTCATTCAAGCTCGAACCGGTATGGATGTCGCGCGACATGAACCGGGCAGAACCTCCTGTCGTCGCAAACGGGGTGGTGTTTGCATATGGAAGCGGCGAAAATACCGAACAGGCGTATCGGGAACGGGGATTGTTCGACTACAGTCCCGAGCGCATCAAGAACTCAACGCACGCCGTTCTGTACGCACTCGATGGGGAAACTGGCAGAGAATTGTACTCCAGCGGAGATCAAATCACATCATGGGTTCACTTCGGCGGGTTGTCGGTCGCGAACGGTCGCGTGTATATCGCGACGTATGACAGCACGCTCTACTGCTTCGGTCTTCCCGGCAAATGAACTCGTCGAGAAATTCCCCTGACGGGGATCATTACGAAGGGAATATCTTGAGGCGAATGTTGCGGGTCTCCACCTTCATGGCGGCATTCGGAAGCCGGTGTACCTGTATCCCTATTTCGCCCTCCATTTTGCGACCCAACGTATCATCGTCGATGAGTTCGCTCATTACATGACCATTCCATAGTTGAATGAGAATATTGTCCCGCGCAATGATCTCGACGTCGTTCCAACCATCGGCGTGGATAAAAGATCTGAGTTGATCATTTCCTCCGACCGATCCGATCACGGCAGGCTTTTGGCCGGTAGCGATGTAAGTGAGTTGTCCGCGGAGACTCACAAATCCACGAGCCCGCTCCTCATAGATCTGACCTGTGTACTCCTGCTTCAGATCGATGTCGGCCTGATAACCCTGAAGCACCCATCTTGCTACGTCGGGCCTCTCGATGCTGCGATATTGGATTCCGCTGTTTCCGTCATTGACCCCGGTTAGGCGGTATTGCAACTTGAGATCGAAATTGGCCGGCTTGCCCTCCTTCCAAATACAAAAGGTATTCTGTTTCGGCTGATGATCTAGCCTGGTTTCTCCGACGATGGCGCCATCTTCGACACGCCAGAAACCCGGATCACAGTCCCACCCCTCCAAAGTCGTGCCGTCGAAAATTTGCTTGAAGCCCGTCTCTTGTAGAGGCGGGATGAGCGTTGACACGTCGTGCGAAGCGCCATGCCCTGATGAATGCCTTTGCCGCGCGGCAACCATAGTCATCGAAACGAAGAAGAGAAAGATACCCAGTGTTGCGCCACAGAGCACTTTTGCGCTCCTTGCGTGGCGAGTGTGTTTCATCCGCATGTCCGTCCTCTCTTCATATCACGCAGCCTGGAGCATCTGATAGATTCAACGAGAGAGGCGCGCTTTTTTCCGGACATGCGAAGTACGAGATTCCCCTCTCTTTCCCGGTTTTGCGAGCGAAGGCACGCATCGAAACATGCGAGCGTAGTGTTACGTATTGGCGTCGCGCTGACAGTGCTCTCCGGGATTGCGCAGGCGGACCTACCCGAAGGGCCCGGGAAAGCTGCTACGGTTCGGGTTTGCGGAAAATGCCACTCACCTGAACGCGCAGCGTCGCTGCATCAAAGCCGCTCGGCATGGGAAGACACAATCATCAAAATGTTGAAGTTGGGTGCTCAAGGCTCCGACGAAGAACTCGAAGCCGTTCTCGGATACCTGTCCACTCATTTCGGCCGGGAAGCTCCTAAACCGATTGACATAAACACGGCCCGTGCGGTTGATCTCGAAGCAGCGCTGTTGCTGAGAAGATCGCAGGCGCAAGCCGTCATCGAATATCGAACGAAAAATGGAAGTTTCAAATCCATCGATGACCTTCGAAAGATACCTGGATTGGACTTTCAAAAAATAGAGGCAAAGAAGTCGCGGTTGGTGTTCTGAAGCACGCAATCTGAATCGAGGCAAGCATCGCGCCGTCGATCCGCTCGAACGTAACTAAGTTACCGCCGAAATCGGCTATTCCTACGTTCATCTTCCAATTCCGCTTCTTAGCCTCCGCGACGGCAGCGTGAATAACCGTCTGGGCTTGGTCTAGTGATATCGGGAGCCCATACGGCACGTCCAATGGCATGTCGTCTGGGATGGCGTCAAGAGGATTCGATGACGACGTCACCCGTGCTTCCATGGCGATTTCTGTTTTGGTGCTTGACATACATTTCCCTCCTAAGGGTTAGACAATCTTTTCTACTGCCTGAAAGGCGCGGCCTTCGCGAGTTGCCTACGATGGTGTCATGACAGAACACGCTGCAATCGAAACTCGGCAACTAGGCTCGGCCGGTCTGAAAGTGTTCCCGCTGGCTCTGGGGTGCATGGGCATGTCGGGAATGTATGGCCAGGCGGATGAGCAGGAGAGCGTTGCAACTATTCATGCCGCTCTCGATCGCGGCGTCAATCTGCTCGACACCGGGGATTTCTATGGCATGGGGCATAACGAGATGCTGATCGGCCGCGCCTTGGAAGGCCGGCGCGACAAAGCTCTTCTCTCTGTGAAATTCGGGGCGCTGCGCGGTCCCGACGGGTCCTGGATGGGATTCGATGGCCGGCCTATTGCCGTAAAGAACTCTCTCGCGTACAGCCTGACCCGACTGGGCGTGGATCACATCGACATTTATCGTCCGGCGCGGCTGGATCCCACCGTTCCTATTGAAGAGACGATTGGAGCCATTGCCGATCTGGTGAAGGCGGGGTACGTTCGCTACATTGGCCTGTCGGAGGTTGGGCCCGATACCATCCGGCGCGCACACGCAGCTCACCCGATCACGGATCTGCAGATTGAATACGCTCTCATCAGCCGCGATCCCGAACGCAAGATTTTTCCCGTATTGGAAGATCTCGGCATCGGAGTCACCGCATACGGTGTTCTTTCGCGAGGCTTACTCAGCGGGTCAATTCCGTCGGGGAAAGGCGATTTTCGCGCTTACCTGCCGCGCTTCAGCGGGGAGAATGCAACCCGTAACCAGCGACTGGTGGAAAGGTTGAACAGTCTCGCGGCGGAAAAAGGAATTCGTCCCGCCCAACTGGCGATCGCGTGGGTGCTGGCGAAGAGAAAAACGATTGTTCCTGTGATCGGCGCGCGTACTCGGCCGCAGCTTACTGAAGCACTGGGCGCAGCCGGCGTGCAGCTTTCCGCGGACGAGGTGGCCCAAATCGAAGAGGCGATTCCCGCATCGGCTGTGGCGGGATCCCGTTATGACGAACATCAGATGAAGATGCTCGATAGCGAACGATAAAGCGATCACAAGGCCGCCGCCGTCTGGGAGATTGGCAGACCGTCGCCTCATTCCCACAATGGGATGATGAGCGATGGAAACGAGGCATTCGGGGCGGGAACAAGCTGGCAATGAGAGTTAGGTTTGTGCTGCCTGTAGTAGGCGTAGCGTTTTGGCCGCTTCTATCGCTTTACGGACAGGCGGAGCCGACGGCCGGAAATCCCAATCCGGCGACCCCCGCAATCGTGACTAAAGTCGAAGAGGTTTCGCTCGACCTTGTAATTCGGAATAAAAAGGGGAAGCCCGTCTCGGATCTCAAACCTGGCGACCTGGAGATCATCGACAACGGCTCGCCCGCAAAAATCTCCGATCTTCGCCTTATAAACGGATCATCCAGTGGCCATGTTGTGACGCTTGTTTTCGATCGATTGGAACCCGTAGCCGAACATCAGGCGCGCGATGCCGCGGATCAGATTTTGAAAATGGCTCCGGCGAGTGGCATCCAGTTCGCCGTGCTCAAAGTAGCGGGACGCCTTCGTCTCTTCCAGCAATTCACCAGCGATCGCGAAACGCTCAAGAGGGCGATTGCAATGGCGACTAACGAAATTAAAGGCGATCCTGACGAAGAAAGCGCCGCAGCCGAGAAGGAGCTGCTCAAGGGGGCACGCGATGGCTCCGATACACAGAATCGAACCCTTGCTCAGGTGACGCTGACAGCGATGGAACAATCGCAGCGCATCGCTCAGGATCAGCACGCAAGTCCTTCTCTGTCGGGTCTCCTGGCTTTAGCTCGGGCATGCCAGCGGCTCGCGGGAAGAAAGGCAGTTGTTTATTTTGCCGGAGGGCTGGAAGTTGACTCAAGCGGAAGGGACATGCTGAAGTCCGTCATCAGCGCAGCCAATCGAGCCGGCGTGAGTATTTACCCAGTGGATGTAAACGGGCTTGATTCCAAGGCGACTGATGGGTTGATGGCTGCCATCGCCATGGCGGGCGCTGGGCAAGCTACCGGACCCTCGCCAGGCAACTCAATACAAAAGGGTGGAGGCCCGCAACCATCCGCGGGAAACACCTTGGTGACGCCTGGCATGGCAACGAACATGGGCGAGCAGATGGGCCGGATCGAACTGAACGGCTCAAGAGCCGCGGATAGCCCTCTCGCCACCCTGTCGGCCAGCACAGGAGGTATGTATATCGCGGACAATCCGCGCAAAGCTCTTCGACGGATGCTGGAAGATTTGACAACGTATTACGAGGTCTCCTACATTCCCAAGGGCCAGGAGGATGGCCGTTTTCGGGCCATAGCCGTTAGGCCGCAGCGCCGCGATCTTCTTGTTCAGGGGCCGAGAGGTTACTTTGCCCTGCCTGCGGGCGGTTCCGGTATCCGGCCTTTCGAAGAGCCTCTGCTAAAGATTTTGAGTGAGCGGCAATTGCCCAGCGAACTACAGTTTCGCTCGGCGATCTTGCACTTCGGCGACACCGACCTCGGTAACGCAAATTCGCTGGTCGTCGAAGTCCCTCTCGACGATGTCGAGATCCGTCAAGATGCCAATGCAAACCTGTTCGCAGCCCATGTGTCGATCGTTGCGCAGATCAGAAACAGCTCCGGCGCGATCATCGAACACTTCAGCGAGGACATTCCCCGGCAGGGCGCGCTAGAGGCACAGGAGCAGGCGCGATCTGAGACCGTTACGATGCAGCGGCACTTTACCGCCGACCCCGGCCAATACGTTCTCGAAACAGCGGTGATGGACCGTAACAGCGGAAAGGCCAGTGCACGACGCGCGAATTTTGCAATATCCGCATCGCCAGGTGGTCCGGCCTTGAGCGATGTAATGCTGGTGCGGCGGATTGAGCCGCTGTCGACGGAAGCGGACCCCACAGAACTGCTTCGCTACGAAAACGGCTTGGTTGTGCCGAGCTTGTCCGGGCGCGTGTCCCAAGACGCGAAAAACATTTCGCTGTTCTTCCTGATCCATCCCGACTCGCGCTCTTCCGAAAAGCCGAAGCTCGAAATAGAGCTCCGCAAGACCGGCAAAACCGTCGGACGCGTGGCGTTGCAAATGCGCCCTGGCACCGAAGGTGAACCCGTGGCTTATATGGCATCCATCCATTCCGCATCGCTGCCGGGCGGCGATTACGAAGCGGCAGCAATTCTGATGCAAGGAGGGCAGAGAGCGGAGCGAAGCGTTGCATTCACGCTGGAAGGGCCGGAACTAGCCAGCGCAACTTCCGAGGCGATGCAGGCGACCGGCCGCGCGGAGCCGGCATCCGAATCGAACCTGCCGTTGTCTGCCAATCCGCCGAAAGAACGCAAGCTGCTGCTGATCACGCCGACGGCAAGTCCGATTCCAGCGCCCGCTCCAGAAGAACTGCGGGCTCTTGTTGCAAGCGCCCGACAGCGCGCATTCGACTATACGAACTCTCTACCGAATCTCATCTGTGTTGAAGTTACCGATCGTTCGGTCGATCCAACCGGCGCAGGAAACTGGCGGCATAAAGACAACGTCGCTGAACTCCTGCGTTATCACGATAAGATCGAGCAGCGAACCACTCTGGAAGTGAATGGCAGGCACAGCGACCTCGCGTATACGGATCTGAAAGGAACCATCTCGCACGGAGAATTTGGCGCATTACTTAATGCCGTATTCAACGCCGATGCCAAGGCCGATTTTCATTGGACGGAAACGGACGCGCTTGGCAGTGGAACCGTTCAGGTGTTTGCGTACCGGGTGGACCGCCAGAACTCAAGCTTTGCAATCACGGCCAGCGATGGCCGTCAAATCAAAACCGGCTTTCATGGCCTCGTATACATAGACAGCGCAACCCGGGGGGTGCGTCGACTCACGGTGGAGGCGGATGGCCTGCCGCCTAACTTTCCGACCCGTTCAGCATCCTTCGCAGTGGACTACGGCTACATCGCGATCAACGACCACGATTATTTGTTGCCGATCGCCGCCACAGTAACTGTAAAGCAACACAAGCGGCTTGTGGTCCGGAATAATATCGAGTTCCGGGACTATAGACGTTACGGAGCGGAATCGTCAATACGGTTCGAAAAATAAAGGCGAAGTAGCGCGGATGAGCCCGCGTCTTATCAGCGAGGCGACGACCCCTTCCCCGCCCCTCGATAATGGTCCTATGGAAGATGTACTGACCATTGCCGGGCGGAGCTTTCGCTCCCGCCTGTTCGTCGGAACCGGGAAATATCGCAGTAAGCAGTTGATGAAGCGCTGCCATGCCGCATCTGGCACGGAGATGGTGACGCTCGCCGTGCGCCGTGTGAATCTGACGGACCGCGGGAAAGAATCGGAGCTCGATTTCATCGATCGCTCGAAAATCCACATTCTGCCCAACACTGCGGCCTGCTATACCGCCGAGGATGCCGTGAGAACGGCTCATCTGGCGCGCGAAGTTGGCCTCTCGAACTGGATCAAACTGGAAGTAATCGGCGACCAGAAAACATTATTTCCGGACAACGAGGGCCTGCTGGAAGCGACACGCCTCCTGGTAAAAGATGGTTTTGTGGTATTGCCGTACACAACCGATGATCTGGTGAACGCGAGAAAGCTGATTGACGCGGGAGCGTCCGCGGTGATGCCGCTGGCCGCGCCCATTGGATCGGGACTCGGCGTTCAGAATGTGACCAATCTGAAGATTCTGCGCGAGGCAATTACGCAAGTGCCCCTGATCGTCGATGCGGGCGTGGGAACGGCTTCCGATGCCTCAATTGCCATGGAGTTGGGATACGACGGTGTGCTTCTCAATACGGCCATCGCCGAGGCCGAAGATTCCGAGCTCATGGCCGCTGCCATGAAGCTGGCAGTAGAAGCGGGGCGCGCTGCATTTCTTGCGGGCCGCATGCCGAAGCGGGAGTACGCGGTGGCGAGCAGCCCGCTGGTGGGCACAATCGGGACTGCGGCGGCGGGCTAGACCGACCAAAGACTGGCTGCCGGGGGCAGACGATCAACCAGCTAAGTACCGATTTGCCGCTTCGCCTCTTCAACAGCGGCCTCAAGTTCTTGCTGATAGTTCTTCAGCAGGTCGTCTGATTCCGCTTCGAAGCGCATGACTAGAACGGGTTGCGTGTTGGAAGCGCGAACCAGGCCCCAACCGTGTTCGAACGGCACGCGGACGCCGTCGATGTCGATGATGGCGTGATGCTTGCGCGTGATCTCGGCAACCTTCTCAACAACCTTGAATTTCGTTTCGTCCGGACAATCGATGCGGAGTTCGGGCGTGGAGACAAGCTTCGGAATGCCGTCAAGCTGGTGCGAGAGAGGCTGACCGGATTTGGCGACAATTTCGAGCAGCCGGCAGGCGGCGTAGAGCGCGTCGTCGTAGCCGTAGTAGCGGTCGGAGAAAAACATGTGGCCCGACATTTCGCCGGCAAGCTCGGCTTTCTCCTGACGCATCTTGGCCTTTATTAAAGAGTGGCCGGTCTTGTACATGATGGGCCGGCCGCCGAGTTCGGCGAGTTTATCGTACATCGCTTGGGAGCATTTAACTTCGCCGATAAAAGTGGAGCCGGGTTTGCGCGACAGAATTTCGCGGCCGAAGATCAGCAGAAGCATGTCGCCAAACACGACCGAGCCCCGTTCGTCGATGGCACCGAGCCGGTCGGAATCGCCGTCGAAGGCGATGCCCAGCTCGGCTTTCTGTTTGCGCACGGCGTCCTGAAGCGCCTTAAGGTTTGAGAGGACGGTCGGGTCGGGATGGTGATTCGGGAAACGGCCGTCCATGTCGAAGAACAGCTCGACGGCATCGACATCCAGCTTCTCGAGAATGCGATGGAGCACCGGGCCGGCGGTGCCGTTGCCGGCATCGAAGACAACTTTGACTCTGCGATCGAAGTGGAATTGCGAGGCAACTTCGTTCACGTATGGAGTGACCGCGTCCATTTGCTTGACCGATCCTTCGCCCGATTCGAAATCGCCGCTTGCAATGAGTTTGCGAACGCTCTGAATTTCGGCGCCATGGATGGTGCCCGGGCCGCAAACGGTCTTGAAGCCGTTATATTCGGGCGGATTGTGGCTACCCGTGATCATGACCGCGCCCCCAGCCGTGAAGTGAACCGCCGAGTAGTACAGAACTGGAGTGGGCACGATGCCGATGTCGATTACGTGCGCGCCTGCGGAGACCAATCCGGCGCGCAAAGCGTCATGCAGCCGTTCACCGCTCAGCCGACAGTCGCGGCCGAGGCAAATGGTGGCTCCGCTGTGGCGAATGAGATAAGTGCCGAGGCCACGGCCAAGCGCCTCGACATCGACGTCGCGCAGATCTTCGTCAGCAATGCCACGAATGTCGTATTCGCGGAAGATGGCGGGATTGAGCATTCAGTAGTCAGGATACATGCGGAGCAACGGAACTCACAGCAGGGTTTCACGCCGGACGATCAGGCTATCGAGGTAGTCCATATCGATGTCATAACCGAAGCCGGGGCGATTGGAAACGGAAATGGTCCCGTCGGATGCGACTTCGACCGGAGGCGTAATGATGTCTCGCTTCCAGTAGCGCTTGCTGGCGGAAACATCGCCGGGGAGAACAAAATTCGGGAGAGTGGAAAGAGCGATGTTGTGCGCGCGGCCGATGCCCGATTCGAGCATGCCTCCGCACCACACCGGAATGCTGTTCGCCTGACAGATATCATGGACGCGTTTGGCTTCCGCGAAGCCGCCGACCCGGCCGAGTTTGATGTTGATGATACGGCACGCATTGAGGCGAATGGCCTGCTCGGCGTGATGAGCTGAGCGAATGCACTCGTCCAGGCAGATCGGAGTCTGAAGCTCACCCTGGAGCGCGGCGTGGTCAATGATATCGTCGTGAGCCAGCGGCTGCTCAATCATCATCAGGTAGAAGTCATCGAGCTGCTTGAGGTGGTTGGTATCTGCCAATTGATACGCCGAATTGGCGTCGGCCATCAATTTGCTATCGGGGAAACGAGTACGAACCTGGCGAACGATATCGACATCCCAGCCGGGCTTGATCTTCATCTTGACCCGCTGATAACCGGCGGCGAGCTCGGTTTCGATCTTGCTGAAGAGCTGATCGACGGTATCCTGGATACCGATCGAAACACCGCAGGGGATTTGTTGGCGAGCGCCCCCGCCGATGGTTTTCCAAAGCGGCTCGTTGTTGCGCCGGGCTTGGAGATCCCAGATCGCTGCCTCAACGCCCGCTCGCGCCATGTTGTGCCCGCGGATGTGCGCCGTTCGAGCACCCACATCTTCCGGCGACGCAAATTCCCAATTGAGAATCCGCGGCGCGACGTAGTCGATGAGAAGAGGCCAGATCGAGCCGGTCCACTCTTCGTTGTAGAACGGGTTCTCCCCGGCGGTGACTTCGCCCCAACCGGAGACACCCTCGGAGATGGCCTCCACCAGAATGATGTCGCGCTCATGCGTGCGGCCAAAACTGGTTTCGAAGAAATGCACCAGCGGCATGCGGATGTGCCGAAGAACGATCCGTTCTATTTTGATTCCCATTGGCCTAATAGATAGGTGCCTGCTTGATTGTCTTTCTCGAAATCGACAATGGTCAGCTGATGGCGGAAGTGCCGGGCGAATTGATCGGCCACCGAGCGCTGGATCTCGCGGGCGCGCCGCGGGTCGTGCTCGCGAATGTGAGCGATTTCGAGCGGCACAGAGATGCGCGCCTCAATGGGACAGCGCTCGAAGGCGCGGCCCTGACTGCGCGCGATCACGCGGTCTGTGCGGAGCCACCATTCGGCAATCAGCCGGTCAGTCGGTAATCCGCCGTGAAGAGGACTGGTAGTGGTGCCGTATTGGTTATGGACGTATCGCCGCATCACCGCTCCCAGGCGCTCGATGTTGAAAAAGCCGTTCTTGATTTCGAGCGGGTCGAAAGTCCATTCGATCAGATCCACCTTGCGTTCGAGAGCGAAGTCGCGCTGCTTCCATTTGAGCCGGCGGCCGATACCGGTATCGCGATACGGCGGCAGCACCCCCAACATGTGGCTATGGAGATAATACTTGCCACCCGGTTTCAAGCCGGGAATGCAGAGGCAGAATGCGATCATTTTGCTTCCATCGAAAGCGCCGAGGACCTGGCCGCCAATCTTGCTTGCCACCACAAACAGTCGCGGGGGAAGCAGTTCGGCGTCGTCAAAACCCCAGATCTCGCGCTGCAGGCGAACCGCTTCGGTAAATTCGCTCAGTTTCGAGAGCTGGTGAATTTCCAAATCGGAATCGTGTGATGGCGGCCACGTGAAAGCCTCATTGTAGGAGATCCGTCGGCTCAGCGATCAAGTAGTACGACATCAGTAGTTTTACATGTTAACGAGAAAAACTATTGTGAAAACAGAAGATTTCCGGCGACACTCGTTTTATAATCCTGAATTGGTGGGTGGCGCTTCTTGCCCACTTCCCGCGGTGCGGCTCCCTTATGGCACAACTTTTTCGGCCTAGCTCGAACGTGATTGCCAAGCTCTCGATCGCCTTGGTACTCCTCTTAACCGGTTCCTTGCTCGCGTTCGCCTACATCATGGATCGCGGGTCCTGGACTACGAGCGTCCAGGTGGCGCCGGAACAGCCGATTTATTTCAGCCACAAACATCATGTGAAAGATGACGGCATCGATTGCCGTTACTGCCATACAACGGTGGAAACGTCGAGCTTCGCCAATATCCCCCCAACGGAGACATGTATGACCTGCCACTCGCAGATCTGGAGCGAAGCTTCGGCAACACAGCCAATTCGCGATAGCTGGTCCAGCGGCAAATCAATCGAGTGGCAGCGCGTTCACAAACTTCCCGATTTCGTTTATTTCAATCACAGCATTCACGTGAATAAAGGGATCGGCTGCTCAAGTTGTCACGGGAAGGTGGACGAGATGCCGTGGATTTACAAGGTTGGAACGTTGAACATGAACTGGTGCCTCAACTGTCACCGCGATCCGGCGAAGTACATTCGGCCCAAATCGGAAGTGTTCAACGTGGAGTACGTATATCCGGACAACCAAGCGCAACTGGGACCGCAACTTGTGAAGGAGTATCACGTTCAGTCTTTGACCGACTGCGTAACTTGCCACCGATGAAAGACACTCCGCATATTTCTGAAAAGGTTATGAACGGCGCTTCAGGGGAGCATTCGGCGAACGGCCTGATTCCGCTGGAAGCGCTGGTACAACGTCCTCGCAAGAAGCTGGACATTGGCGCGCTTCGCGAGAAGCTGGCTTCCGGGCGCGGGCCGGCCTTCTGGCGCACTCTTGAGGAAGCCTCCGAGACCGAAGATCTTAAGGAATATATTGAACAGGAATTTCCAGGATTATCGGGCCAGATCCCGCAAGGCGTCGACCGCCGCAGTCTTCTGAAGGTGATGGCCGCGTCTTTGGCGATGGCCGGCGCAGCGGCCTGTACGAAATTACCGAAGGAACTGATTGTTCCTTACGTCAAGCAGCCGGAAAACGTGATTCCCGGAATTCCGCTGTTTTACGCGACGGCGATGCCGACGGCCGGATACGCCAGAGGCTTACTGGTTGAAAGCCATCTGAACCGCCCCACCAAGGTGGAAGGGAATCCGGATCACCCCGCCAGTTTGGGCGCGACCACATTCTTCGAGCAAGCGTCGCCTTTGAATCTTTACGATCCCGATCGCTCTGAAAGCGTGATGCACGAAGGCCGGCTTAGCATTTGGGGCGATTTCACGGGCGCCTTCAGCACAGAAGCGCAAGAACTGGGGACGAGAAAGGGCGAAGGCCTGGCAATTCTCACAGGCATGAGTACCTCGCCAACGCTGATCAGCCAGATGGACGCACTGCGAACCCAGTGGCCGGCGGTGAAGTGGTATATCCATGAGCCATCCGTCAATCCCGCCATTAGTAGCGCCGCGAAGAAAATCGCGGGGCGAAATGCGCTGATCGCCTACGATCTCTCAAAGGCGGACGTGATTGTCAGCCTGGAGAGCGATTTCCTGAATACCGGCCCCGCCGCTCTCGCCTACGCGCGGCAGTTCGCGGCGCGGCGGTCGCCCGATGGCCCGCAAGGCCCGGTTCGTTTTTATGCGATCGAGGCAACACCCTCGGTCAGCGGTTCGCTGGCGGATCATCACCTGGCCGTAAAGAGCAGCGCGATTCCGGCGATCGCTTATCAGCTTGCGAAAGCTTGCGGCGTGAATGCGCCCGATCCAGGTACGCACCGCGCCGGCATGGTTAAATGCGGTGGCCCAAGACCTGACCAACGCGAAAGGCCGATGCGTGGTAATCCCGGGCGAATTTCAGCCCGAGAATGTTCACTTGGCGGCGTATGCGATTAACCAGGCGCTGGGCAATGTGGGGAGCACCGTCAAGGTCTACGAGGGTGTTGAGCCGGATAACACCTACTCGACCGAAGATCTGGTAAACGATCTGAACGGCGGACATATCGAAACGCTGGTCATCTTCAGCCAGAATCCGGTCTATTCGGCGCCGGCGTCGCTGAATTTCGAACAAGCGATGCGGAAGGCGCGGCTGGTGGTGCGCGTAGGACAAATGTACGACGAGACATCGCGCTGGAGCCATTGGCACATTCCGGAGACGCACTATCTGGAGACTTGGTCCGATTCCCGCGCATTCGACGGCACGATTACCATTCAGCAACCGTTGATTGAGCCGCTATATGGCGGCAAATCGGCGCACGAAGTTCTTTCGATTCTGCTGGGCAAGCCCGATGCGAATTCGCACGCGATCGTAAAGGGCTATTGGCAAAGCCAGATCAAAGGCAATTTTGAGGTGACCTGGCAGACTTCTCTGCACGATGGCTGGATTGCCGGAAGCGCGGTGGGGACCATTGGCGGCAAGGCCGTTCCGCTGCCCGCTTTGCAAGCGCAGCCGATCAGCGGCACAGAGATCGTGTTCAGACCCGATCCCACCATCGGCGATGGCACTTGGGCGAACAATGGTTGGCTGCAGGAGTGTCCAAAGCCGCAGACCAAGATGACTTGGGACAACATTGTCGCGGTGAGCCCGAAAAATGCGCAACAGCTTGGCGTAGACAAGGGCGATATGCTGCGGGTCACCGTCAATGGCCGAGAAGTTGTGGGGCCGACCTGGGTGCTTCCTGGGCATGCCGAGGATTCGTTTACAGTCTATTTTGGCTACGGGCGCACAGCCTCAGGCCGGGTGGGCACGAAGATCGGCTACAACGCCTATTCGATTCAAGATGCGGCGAATCCCTTTGTGGCCTCTGGCTCGATTGCAAAAACAGGCGAGCACTATCGCATCGCGAATACGCAGGAGACCCAGACGATGGCGGGTCGCGACCCGGTGCGAGCCGCGACTCTGGCGGAATATCACCAGCACCCGAACTTTCCCACGGAAGAGGAAAAGCCGCGGCCGAAGGACGACACGCTCTATCCCGATGTCTGGCATTACAACGGATACAAGTGGGGCATGTCGATCGATCTAAGTGTCTGCACGGGTTGCAGCGCTTGCATCGTCGCCTGCCAGGCTGAAAACAACATCGCGGTGGTCGGCAAAGATCAGGTGGCGCGCGGACGGCACATGCACTGGATCCGCGTAGATCGCTATTATGCCGGCGATCTGGATACGCCGGCGATGTACAACCAGCCAGTTCCGTGCATGCACTGCGAGAACGCGCCTTGCGAATTGGTCTGCCCGGTGGCGGCGACGGTTCACAGCAACGAAGGCCTGAACGAAATGGTCTACAACCGTTGCGTGGGCACTCGCTATTGCTCGAACAACTGCCCGTACAAGGTGCGCCGCTTCAACTTTTATCTGTATTCGGACTGGAACTCGGAGAGCCTCTATGGATTGCGGAATCCGGATGTTACTGTGCGCAGCCGCGGCGTGATGGAGAAGTGCTCTTACTGCGTACAACGAATCCAGGAAACGAAGATCAAAACGGAAAAGGAAGGACGCCGCGTTCGGGACGGAGAAATACTAACGGCCTGCCAGCAAGTGTGCCCAACGCAGGCGATCACGTTCGGCGACTTAAACGATAAAAACAGCAAGGCCGCCAAACTGCGGGCGAACCCACGCAGTTACGGAATGCTGGATGCGGATCTGGACACGCGGCCGCGTACCACCTATTTAGGTTACGTTCGAAATCCTAACGAAGCGCTGAGGGGTCAGAGTGGCAACAGCAGAGAATCTTGATAACAAAGAACTGATCGATCCCGGCCCGGATCGGATTCTCGGGACCGGGCATAATTACGCAACCGTCACCGACCGCATTGCCGGTATCGTATACCTGCCCTGGAAACAGGCGCCGAGGAAATGGCTGATCGGCGCTTTTATTTCGTTTCTGTTCGTGAATCTCCTCATGCTGGCCATGGGGCTGCTGTTTTTTAAGGGCATCGGGATCTGGGGCGTGAACATCCCGATCGGCTGGGGATTCGCGATTGTCAACTTCGTCTGGTGGATCGGTATCGGACATGCCGGAACCCTGATTTCGGCCATTCTTTTTCTTTTGAAGCAGGACTGGAGAACGTCAATCAATCGCTTCTCGGAAGCGATGACGCTGTTCGCGGTGGCTTGCGCGGGCATGTTCCCGATATTGCACCTAGGGCGTCCGTGGCTGGCGTACTGGCTGTTCCCGTACCCGAATTCGATGTGGTTGTGGCCGCAGCCGCGCAGCCCGCTCGAATGGGACGTGTTTGCGGTATCGACATACGGAACAATTTCGCTGGTGTTTTGGTATTGCGGACTGATTCCCGATTTCGCCAGCATGCGAGATCAAGCGCCGCATCTATGGCAGCGCAAAACTTACGGCATTCTCTCGCTCGGTTGGCGCGGATCGGCGATCCACTGGCATCGCTACCAGAAAGCGTATCTGCTGCTGGCCGGTTTAGCGACGCCGCTGGTGCTCTCCGTACACACTGTCGTGAGCTTCGACTTCGCAATCAGCATCATCCCCGGCTGGCACACGACCATCTTCCCGCCTTACTTCGTTGCGGGCGCTATCTATTCCGGATTTGCCATGGTGCTGACGCTGATTATTCCGCTACGCGCCTGGTACAACATGCGCGATCTGATCACGCTGCGGCACATCGATGCGGCGGCGAAGCTCATGCTCGGCACCGGCTTGATTGTGGCTTACGGCTATTCGATGGAAGCATTCTTCTCCTGGTACGGCGGCGATAAGTACGAAAGCTTCATGTATTGGAACCGCATAACCGGACCGTATGGAGTCTGCTACGCCATGCTGATTCTGTGCAACATCGCGCTGCCTCAGTTTCTCTGGTTCCGACAAGTGCGGCAGAACGTTGTGCTGGTTTGGCTCCTTTCAATCGTTATCAATTGCGGCATGTGGCTGGAGCGTTTTGAGATCGTCGTGACGAGTCTGCACCGCGACTTCGTGCCGTCTTCCTGGGGCATTTACATTCCGACGAAATGGGATTGGGCCACATACACGGGAACGCTGGGCTTTTTCATGTTCCTGATCTTCTTGTTCGTGCGTATGCTGCCCTCCATCTCGATCTTCGAGGTGCGTGAAGTGGTGCATCACGACAGATATATGGAACGCGCTTACGAGGAGAAGTTATGAGCGAAGAGCTGGTGCTCAACGAACTGCCAGCGATTCACGGCGCGATGGCCGAATTCGATACTCCGGAGGAGTTGGTGGAAGCTTGCGAGCGCGCCTATTCGGCCGGTTTCCGGAGCATGGACGCTTATGCGCCGATGCCGGTGACCGGGTTAGCGGAGGCGATCGGATACAAACAGAACAAGGTTGCCCTGTGCGTGCTGATTGCGGGCATCTGCGGCGCGGTGGGCGGATTCAGCCTGCTTGAATGGATTACTGTGGTTGCCTATCCGCACAACGTAGGCGGCCGCCCTTTGAATAGCTGGCCGGCTTATATTCCGATTACGTTCGAATGCATGGTTCTGGTGGCGGGCCTGACCTCGCTATTTTGCATGCTAGCCATGAACGGCTTGCCCCAGCCCTATCATCCGGTATTCAACGTCGAGGAGTTCGGGCGCGCATCCATCGACAAGTTTTTTCTCTGCATCGAGTCGTCCGACCCGAAGTTCAGCGTGGATGCCACCGCGGAGTTTCTACGCGACGTAGGCGGGAAAGAGGTGACCATTGTCCCGGCGTAGAACGGCGCTACTAGGAGTTGTGGCAAGCATGTTGTTAGCGACCGCGTGCCGGCAGGATATGCACGTCCAGCCGAGATACAACCCTTACGCCAAGACAGACTTTTTCGGCGACGGCCGATCTGAGCGGCCCGCGATTGAGGACACGGTGGCGCGAGGGCAGTTACACATAGACCAAGCGCGCTTCACCGGGAAAGTGGATGGGAAAGACATCGCTTATTTTCCGATTCAAATTACGCAGGCGGACTTGCAACGCGGCCAGGAACGATTCAATATCTATTGCTCACCCTGCCATGGGCGGCTCGGGAACGGCCACGGAATGCTGGTCATGCGGGGGCTTAGACAGCCACCCAGCTATCTGGATCCGCGACTGGTGAACGCGCCAGTGGGCCACTTTTTCGACGTGATGACGAATGGTTACGGCGCTATGTACAGCTATGCTTCACGCGTGGCGGTTGACGATCGCTGGCGAATTGCGGCCTACATTCGCACTCTCCAGATGGCGGAGAACGCGCCTGCGGCGCTGGCGCAGCAGGGAATGAACCAGCCGGCAACGAATACAACAGGCCAACCCGGCAATGGACAGGAAACCGGCGGAGCTGCTGGAGGAACGAAGTGAGTAATCACGCACACGAAGAAAGTCTCCCCATACCGGAAATCAGGCTAGGACCGAAAGCTATCAGTGTCGAACGTATCTCGGGCGTGATTGGCGGCCTGGGGATATTGCTCTGCGTGGCGGGCTTTTTCGCGAATCGCGTGGAGTTTTGGCAATCGTACCTGTTCGCGTTCCTGTATTGGGGCGGCTTTGCGATTGGCGGGCTGGGCGTTCTGGTCCTGAATCACACCGTGGGCGGCCGCTGGGGAGTGACATCGAGGCGGTATCTCGAGGCGCAGATGCGAACTCTGCCGTTCATCCTGCTGCTGTTCCTCATTATGCTGATTGGCATGCGGGACTTATACCCGTGGACGCACATTAACACCATTTCCGACCCGGTATCGAAGGCAATTCTGCTGCACAAACAACCTTATCTGAACGTCCCGTTCTTTATCGTTCGAACGCTCGTCTATTTCGCGATTTTCTTCTTCTGGGGTTTCCGTGTATACCGGATGTCCGACCAGCAGGATCGGACCGGAGATCCTACGCTGCGCGAGCGCATGCGTAAGTTTTCGGCTCCAGGTTGTCTGGTTGTGACGATGACGGCGACGTTCGCTTATATCGATTGGATTCTTTCGGCGGATGCGCAGTTCTTCTCGACCATTTACGGAGCCATGCTGCTGTTTGGCGATGTGCTGCAGGTGTTCGCGCTCACGATTGTGGCTCTGGTGCTAACGTCGCGCGAAGACCGCTTTGGCGGCAGAATCAATCCGGTGATTTTGCACGATATCGGGAACATGATGTTTGCGTTCACAATTTTTTGGGCGTATCTCTCGGTATCGCAGCTCATCATCGTCTGGCCGGCGAACCTTCCGCAGGAGATCGGTTGGTATCTGGTGCGGGTGCGCGGCGGCTGGACCGTGATCGCGTCCATGGTCGCCTTAGTCATGTTCTTGGTTCCTTTCCTGGGGCTGCTTTCGCAAGCGCGTAAGCGCGACCCGAATCGCCTGATGCGGATCGCGATCTGGATCTTGGCGGCGCGAGTGGTGGACATGTTTTGGATTGTGGAACCGACGTACCGCACCAGCGGCTTCGCGATTTACTGGACTGATTTTGCCGCATTCATCGGTATCGGCGGAATTTGGGTGTTCCTCTTTATCGGCCACCTGCGACGACGGCCGCTGCTGCCGTTGCGCGATCCGCGCGTAATGACTCCTCTTCCGGAGGCGGTGGCGTGAGCATACCAAGAGAAACTCCCGAAGCGAAAGAAAACGAGCTGGTTCATTTTCATGGGCCTAAAGCAACTGAGCCGGTCCACGGGCACGAACACACGAGTTTCGAAGGTGTCGATGCGCGCCCCCGCCTGGTGATTTGGTCGCTGGCGATCATTTGGGGAACGCTGGTAATTGTGTTTGCGTTGACCGTCGGCATACAGAAGTGGCTTGAAAAAGACAATCCGCCGGGTCCACCGGCGAGCCCGCTCGCTCCGGCGCGGGTCATTCCGCCGGCTCCGCAGCTTCAGGTTCATCCATGGGAAGAACTTCCGGACGTGCGCGCGCGCGAAGATCAGATTTTGAACGGTTACGGAAAAGATGCAGCCGGGAATTATCACATTCCGATTAGCGTGGCGATGAACGCCGTGCTGCCGCAACTGAAGGTTGCTCCAAATGCGCCGCCTGGACTCACCACGCCGGGTGGCGAAGGACGCGATTTTTCACGAAGTATCTATGACATGCCGGCCCCGTATCGCCGCCGGCCACAGATTCAGGGAGAGATCCAGAAACATGCGCAGTAAGTTGTTTTTGGCCGTGTTGCTGCCGCTAGTAAGCGCCGGCTTGATCCAGGCTCAGTACCCGCGGCCCACCATCACCAAAGGAGTCGGCCTCGATCAGAAGCTGAATTCGCAAGTTCCGCTCGATCTGTCTTTTCACGACGAATCGGGACGGCCGGTGGCCCTCTGGAAGTATTTCCGCGAGAAGCCGGTGATTCTTTCGATGGTTTATCTGACCTGCCCCAGCTTGTGCCCGATGAGCCTGCACGAAACAGTGCAACAACTCTCGAAGGTCTCGCTGGTGCCCGGGCGCGATTACAACGTCGTGGTAGTGAGCTTTAACCCGGCCGATACGCCGGCTATGGCTGCGCAAGCGAAGGCCAAGTACAAGGCGGATTTCGGCAACCGGCCGGGATTCGATGACGGATGGCATTTCCTGACGGGCGACGAGGCGAATATCAAGCGGATCACCGAGGCTGTCGGGTTCCGCTATCGCTGGGATCCGGGGACCCGGCAATTCATCCACGCCGGAGGAATCGTGATCGCAACGCCGGACGGGAAGTTGTCGCGCTATTTCTACGGAATCAACTATGCTCCCGCCGATTTACGAATGGGTCTGGTAGACGCTTCGCAGCACAAGATCGGCAGCCCGGTGGATTACGTTCTCCTCTTTTGCTTCCACTACGACTATACGCAAGGCAGATACACCCTGGCTATCGTGAACGTAATGAAAGTCGCGGCGGCATTCACGCTGGTCTTTTTGGCTGGCTTGATTTTTCTTCTGATACGAAGCGACAAGAAAAGAAGAAGAACTTGGGAGGAGGCGACGCATGCTCGCTAGCTTTCTTCCGATAATGGCCGAGCTTCCGCTGTTGCCGGAGCAGGGCTCCAGCCAGGCGGGGCCTATCGACGCGCTGTTTTGGTTCATCACGGCCATCTCGGCGGTGATGACCTTTATTATCTTCGCCGCCATTGCTGTATTCGCCTATAAATACCGGCGCCGGACAGCCGTGCATGCGACTCAGATTGAAGGCTCGACCAAGCTGGAGCTGACTTGGTCCATTGTTCCGTTCCTCATCATGCTGATCATGTTTGCGTGGGGCACGGAGCTCTTCTATAAGGCGCAAAATCCCCCTAAAAACGCTATGGAGGTGTTCGTCACTGGCAAACAATGGATGTGGAAGATCCAGTACGCTGATGGAAACCGCGAGATCGACGCGCTGCATGTGCCCGCTGGAACTCCAGTAAAACTGACCATGGCCTCGGAGGACGTGATTCACAGCTTCTCCATCCCCGCATTCCGCGTAAGACATGATGTGATTCCCGGGCACTACGACAGCGTGTGGTTCACGGCCACAAAACCGGGGAAGTACCACCTTTTTTGCACCGAGTATTGCGGGAATCAGCACGCTGGAATGAACGGTTGGGTGTATGTAATGGAACCGCGCGAATATGCGAATTGGGCGAGCGGCGGCGGTGGCCAAGGCACTCTGGCGGAGCAGGGGCAAGCATTGTTCCAGCAGTTTGGCTGCTCCACTTGTCACTTACTTGATCAGCAAGGGCGATGTCCTATTTTGAGAGGCATTTACAACAAACCCGTTCAGTTAACCGACGGCCGGACAGTGATTGCGGACGATGCGTACCTGAGGGAATCGATATTGGATCCGAACGCGAAAATCGTAGCCGGATTCCAGCCCGACGTGATGCCCCATTTCAAGGGACAGGTGACGGAAGCAAACGTGATTCAGTTGATCGCGTTTATCAAGTCGTTGTCGCCGAGCACGCCGGCGTCCCAGCAGGGCGGCGGACAGCCAACCCCCACCACTCCGTCGAAAGCATCTCGTTCGGCAAGTCAGGCGAATGCCGCCGCTCCCGGACAAGGCAGCTCGCAAGTGAAGCGGTAGCAGTAAAGGAAAACAGATGGCAACATTAGCACACGGAACACCGGAAATCGCCGCGGACGAGATTAATTATCTGAACGTGGAGCACGGCTGGAAAAGCTGGCTCTTTACCACCGACCACAAGCGGATAGCGGTGCTCTATATCTTCTCGATCACCCTGATGTTCTTCGTCGGTGGGTTCATGGCGGTGCTCTTCCGAATCAATCTGCTCGAGCCACAGGGTCTCTTTTCCGCGGAGACCTACAATCGCCTGTTCTCGATGCACGGCATCATCATGGTGTTCTTTTTCCTGGTGCCGTCGATTCCAGCAACGCTTGCGAATTTTTTGATACCGATCATGATCGGGGCGAAAGATCTGGCCTTTCCAAGAATCAACTTACTAAGTTGGTATCTGTACGTCATTGGCGCGTTCCTGACAATGTATGCGGTGATCCGGGGGGGAGTCGATACCGGCTGGACATTCTACACGCCTTATAGCAGCACGTACTCGAACTCCTATGTGCTGGCGGCGGCGTTCGGGGTATTTGTCGCCGGGTTCTCCTCCATTCTTACCGGGCTGAATTTCATTGTCACGGTACACAAAATGCGCGCGCCGGGGATGAGCTGGTCGCGGCTGCCGCTGTTTGTGTGGTCGAACTATGCAACCGGACTGATTCAGGTACTCGGGACCCCGGTATTGGCGATCACGCTGCTGCTACTGGCCTTTGAGCGCATCGCGCATGTCGGTATCTTCGATCCCAACATCGGCGGTGATCCGATCCTGTTCCAGCACCTGTTCTGGTTCTATTCGCATCCGGCCGTCTACATCATGATTCTGCCCGGCATGGGCGTCATCAGCGAAATCGTATCCTGTTTCTCGCGAAAACGCGTATTCGGATACAATTTCGTAGCGTTCTCCAGCATGGCAATCGCGGTGCTGAGCTTCGTGGTTTGGGGACATCACTTGTTCGTCACCGGCGAGAGCGTCTATACCGCGATCGCGTTTTCGTTTTTGAGCTTTGTGGTGGCGGTGCCGTCCGCAATCAAGGTGTTCAACTGGACCGCGACCATGTACAAGGGATCGGTTTCGTTCGATACCCCCATGTTGTACGCCTTCGGATTCATTGGATTATTTACGATCGGCGGGCTGACCGGATTGCATCTGGCTTCTTTGTCGGTCGATGTCGCCGTGCACGGAACCTACTTCGTGGTGGCGCACTTCCATTACGTGATGGTGGGCGGCATGGTCATGGCTTTCATGGGCGGCCTGCACTTCTGGTGGCCGAAGATTACCGGCCGTTTGTATCCTGAAGCATGGTCGAAGTTCGCGGCGCTGATCGTCTTCATCGGCTTCAATTTGACATTCTTCCCGCAATTCATCCTGGGATATATGGGAATGCCCCGGCGTTATCATGCGTATCCGCCGGAGTTCCAGGCACTCAACGTTCTTTCCACCGCCGGCGCCTCGATTCTTGGCATCGGCTATATCATTCCGATGGTTTATTTCATCTGGTCGCTGAAGAAGGGGCCGAAAGCAGGCCCGAATCCATGGGGCGCGGCCGGGCTGGAGTGGCAGATCCCATCGCCGCCGACGACATTCAACTTTGACGAGACACCGATTGTGACCGAGGAAGCTTACAACTACGGTCCGCTGGAGGAAGTGATTGGCTGACACCATTGTTCCCGCGGGTCACGAAACCGCGGTAGAAGACATTCGCCTCAAACATCACTTCGCGACATCCGCGCAGCAGATGGACGCGGACACGCTCGGGATGTGGACGTTCCTGATTACGGAAGTCCTGTTCTTCGGCGGCATGTTTACGGCATACGCGATGTACCGCAACATGTACTTGGATGCGTTCGCCAGCACCAGCCGATACATGGACGTTGTACTCGGCGGTACGAATACGGCCGTGCTGATCTGCAGCAGCTTGACGATGGTATTGGCGGTTCGGGCGGCGCAGTTGAGCAAGCGAAGAGATCAGATCCTGTTTCTGATTCTCACTATGATTTTCGGAACGGCCTTCCTGGTGATCAAGGGCGTCGAATATCACGCCAAGTGGGTGGAAGGCAAGGTGCCAGGCTTTAACTTCTACTATGAGCCGGCGCAGTATGCACAGCACGCGCAGATCCTCTTCTTTCTGTATTTCGCCATGACGGGCATGCACGCGCTGCACATGGTGGTCGGCCTGGGGCTGCTTACGTATCTGCTGGTTCAGGCGTACCGAAACGTGTTTAGCGCGAACTACTTCGTGCCGGTCGAAATGATTGGGCTGTACTGGCACTTTGTCGATATCGTCTGGATTTTCCTATTCCCGCTTCTGTATCTGATTGGACATCGTAGATGAGCGCACCCACACAAGCACACGGACACTTCCACATACACGTTCCGCGGGTAAGAACACTGGTCCTCGTGTGGCTTGCCCTGATCTGTCTGACGGGCCTTACCACGGCTGTCTCCTACCTTGAACTGGGCTGGATGAATATTGTGATCGCGCTGCTCATCGCGGTTTGCAAAGCGTCGATGGTCGCGTGGATTTTCATGGGCGTGCGGCATACTACGTCCTTGACGAAGCTCTTCGTGGTAGCGGGCCTGGCATGGCTGGGGATCATGATTCTGATCACGGCCAGCGATTACAACAGTCGAAACTGGACCTATCAGCCAATGCCGTGGGCCAACAATCCGGCTGGCGGCGTGAGCCGGTAAGGCAGTTTTCTACTTAGAACAAACCGCGACAAGAGACGTGTAGTAGGGACTGTCGTTGAACGCTGAAGGGCAGATTCGGCCGAACTCGATTTTGGAGAAGTATGCTTCGAGCGTACGTCCAAGGCTTCTCTGATTGAAGAAGTTTACGTGCGTACCTTCGAGCAGATGCCACGGAACCATTGAATAGCGAAATCCCAAGGGAATCGCGCTGATATCGGGAACGGTAAAAACCGCTCGCTCGGTAGTCAACCGAGCGATTTCGCGTATCGCCGCCTCAAAATCGGGAATATGCTCGAGGACTTCGGAGCAGAACACTGACCGGAAACTGCCCGCCGGAAACGGTGACGGAAACGCTCCATCATACAGAGTGATGAGGGTCTGGACTTCCGCCTTTATGGATCTGACGATGGTTTCTGTTCGCAATTCCAAGCCGTGTGCAGCAATCTGCAACCCGATTAGCTCAGCGATCAATGCACCGCTTCCGCAGCCAAAATCAAGAAGGGGTCCGGGCAGTTTCTTTGCCAGATGCAACACGTCGGGATGCACCGCTTTATTCGGCGGCCCGGAACCGTAGACGTGTTGCCGATGCAAGACTTCCTGACAGTACATGATTGGCCGGTAGTCAGCGTGCATAAATTCAAAACACCCCTGGAGGCGTAGCTTGCCAAAAGCTTCGCTTTCCACCCGCAGGAATTTGAATTGCCGATCGAGCAATTCTTCGGGAACGAGAAATTCAAAAATAAATCCCGGCTGAAACGCAGAAGCCATGCCGGGCAGAGCCTCTACATCCGGACGCGTCGCGCTGTAATGTTGAAGGAGCGGTATGGATTGATCATCAAGCCAAACCTGCGGGATCATTTTTGGGTTCGGGGGCTTTTTCGACCACCCCACAAGTCGCAGAAGACCGCATGGATCGATCTCAGCGCAGTCCAGAAAACCATCACCTATATTCTTAGAAAGAGTCAGACGGGTGAATTGCATCGGAAAAGGTGGACGAAGAAACAATGGCTGAAACCAGTACAGCATTGATCAAGCGCTATCTCGAAGAGGCCACTGCCGCCGAGAACCACTCGATCGAGCGACTTAAGGAATTTGAGAACGAAGGTGATAACGCGGATATCAAGGCACTCTTTCATGCGCACCGGCTTGAAACGGAACAACAACATGAACGGCTGGCGGAGCGGCTGAAGACACTAAATGGAAGCCCCTCCACGAGCAAAGGCCTGCTCGCATACATCTTTGGATTGGCTGCAAAGACGAGGCAGACCGGGCATGAAAAGGGAGAGCGAGCGACGCAGGATCTCATGGTCGCCTACGCTCTTGAAAACAGCGAAGTGGCGATGTACGAGTCGCTGATCACGATGGCCGAGGCCGCGGGCGACTCGGAAACTGCGGAACTGGCGCGCTCGATTCAGATACAGGAGAAGGAGGCCGCAGAGAAAATCTGGAAGTTATTACCGTCCGCGGCCCTCGAATCCTCCGCGCGCGTTACGGGTTCTTGATTGCGTCGCCGACCTTCGGCTGCCCTGCCCCACTGAACGTACCAACCGCGGAACTTTCGTCTGCCTGCGTGATCTGAATCTTGCCGACCGGGTCTTCCACGGTTCGCAGAGGTTTACCGGTGGCAGGATCCTTAATGACGCGGGATACGCGGGTCACCAGGAGAGTGTCTCCGACATGAACACCGCCCCTGCTACCGACGTTGATCGTGACCTGGTTTCCGGAGGCATCGGCTACTAATCCGCTCACCGCAACGGTCGTGGTCGGCATCTTCCCTGAGTCTTGCGATAGCTTACCCGCCAGCTCCGTTACGGCGCTGCTGACGGCTTCGCCGATGATGGTCTGGCCGAAGTTGGAGCTGCCCATGTTTACCCCTCCACCTCCATTTGTATATCCGGAGCCACCCCCGCCGAGGAGGTTCGTCCCGGAGCGCTGGGATTCACCCTTGCCGCTCTCCGATGCGAGGATCTCAGCAGTGCTGACGTCGATGATGCGGGCGGTAACGGCCACAACCGCTTTAGCCTTGTGCAATCCCACGCCGCCTAATCCGTACCCCCGATCCCAACGGCTGAGCGCACCGCCAGCATTGGTGTTGTGGTCATCGCGCCCGAACTGGGTGATGTCGCCGGTAATGATCGCGTCAACGCCAAGTACTCGGCCGATCTTCGCGGCGGTCGTGGAATCGGCGCGATCGCTGTTCGAAAAATTCTGTTCTTTGAGCACCTTATCCAGGGCGCTGCGTTCGATTACACGATAGCTGCCATCTTTCAAAAGCTGATCGATCAACAGGTCCGAAATGCCCTTACCCACGTCCTGACTGGTCCCGAAAACCGCCTGCACGCCGGACATGACAGTACCGTAGTTAAAATCCAGCACGGCGACGCGGCGCTTCGCGGCTTGTTGGCCGAACAGCGGGGCTGCCAAGAGCGCACCGGCCAGCAAAATTGCAGAATGACGTTTCATTGAAACAACTCCTCTATCTACCGAAAAACTTTTCTAGCTTATCTAATTCCTGTTCGGCCCGTTCCATGTTCTTGCGGGCGCTTTCAAGGGAATTGCCGCGCAGGGCATTGTCAGCGGCACCCAGGTACATAGTCAGGCGGCTTGATGCGGAAGCTATGTCCTGGCGAATGCCTAACCCATCTTGGGCCTGCTGCCTGCGAAGATTATCCAAACTGTCTTTCACGGCTTCGGCACGCGCATGAAGCTTCATCAGGTCTTCACTGGCGGTGTCCATGTCCTGCGCCGAAGGCTGCGGTGGCGCCGAATTTGGTTGGGCCGTGGGCGGCGGTGGAGTGATGATCGATGTAGCAGTCGGTTGGTTTTCGGCGGGCAACACGGCTGGACGCGGATTATCCTGCGAGACTTGCCGGTGCTCTTGCGATTTGGTCCGAACCTGCGCAGGCGTTGTGATGGCCGAGGGCATAGAAGCCGGAGTGGCCGCCGGATTTCCAGCAACGGCTGAGGGGTCCTGGGCCGCCGGCTGGGTTTGAGCGACTGGTGTAGGCGCAGGTGTCGTGGATGCGGGCTGGTCCGGCGTGGTCACCTGATGCGTGGCGGAGCGGGTGGCCGCTGAACTTTTCCAGAAATGCGGAAGAGTCAGAGCCCCGGCTGCGAGAACGCAAACGCACGCAACCGCGCCCAGCGCCATCCAGAGGCCGCGAGCGCCCGACTTTGCGTGCGGGGGCCCGGGCTTCCCCATCGCCATGGGCATCGTGGGTGACGCGGCGGCAGCTTGCGCATTGGCGGCTGGAGCGCGGCCCCGAACGCTCTCCAGCGCTCTACAAAAAGCTTCGGCGCTTTGAAACCGCCGCATCGGTTCCTTTTCCAGCGAGGTCATGATGATCTCATTGAGCGGCTGCGGCAGCGCTGGATTCACTTCGATTGGCGGTTGGGGCGTAGTGTTCAAGTGCGATTGAAGGATTGCAAGCTCGCTCTCCGCCTCAAACGGACGGCGGCCTGCCGCCAGTTCGTAGAGCAGTACGCCAACCGAGTACAAATCCGAACTGGCGTTGACTGTTGTGCCGTTCACCTGTTCCGGAGACATGTACAGCATGGAGCCCATCGTGGTCCCCGGCCGAGTGAGGGCGGCGTCGAGGTTCGATTTAGCGATGCCGAAATCCATGAGCTTCGCCACACCGTGCGGCGTAATCATAATGTTCGATGGCTTGATATCGCGATGAATCACTCCGTTCTGATGCGCGTAGCCGAGCGCCGCCAAAGTCTGAGTGACGTAACTGAGAACTTCGTCCAGCGGAATCAGCCCCTGCTTGGCGCGGTCCGACAGAGTAAAGCCTTCGACAAACTCCATCACCATCACAAGTTGGTTTTCGTATTTGAAAGCGGTGTGAAATTTGGCGATGTTGGGGTGATCAAGCTTGGCAAGAGTGCGGATTTCTCCGAGGAAGCGGTCGCCCAACTCCTCTTCCGCGGCCACGTCGGCAAGCAGTACCTTCATCGCTTCGACGCGATTCGAGATGACGTTGCGGACGCGATAAACACGGCCCATGCCGCCCTTACCGAGCAGCCCGAGAATCTCGTAATCGCTCGCAATCTGGCCGACTTCAAATGGCATGAAACTGTGTTCTCCTGTGCAGCTGCGGCAGCCCCCGCAATGGTGTGCGCTGGGGGCCTTAAATGTTACAGCGCCCAGGTACTTTCTGAATGATACGCCAAATTCCTGTTTTGAGAAACGGGTGTGATCGGTAGTACGGTACCTATTTGGCCAAAGAGTACTCTGCCTCACGTTCCAATTCTGAGATTTGAATGCGGGCGATGCCGGCAGCCTCAAGCTGTTGGTTTAGTCCGGGCAGAGCGTTTCGTTTGAACGCATTCCATTCGACGAGGCGGCCTTTTGCGGCTGTCGATGCTTGCTGGTACATCGAGATAACTTGCGACGGAGGCGTGCGGTCCGCGCTTTCGATGCCATTCAGTGCTGCCGTGAGGGCGCGGCTGGCCGCCTGGAGCCCCAAAACCGTTGCACTCGCGCGCGGGAGACAGAATCTCCCCGATCTCCTTCTGGGCGGACGAGATGGCCGCGAGAACCTCTTGCTTGCCGGGTTCGAGTTGCTGAGTGGCTTTGGTGAGACGAGCTTGCAAGCCCTGCACTTGAAGAATGGCTTTGCGCGCCCTCACCATGTGGTCGAATGCCTGCTGCGCCCAGTGGAACTGAAGGGCTAATTCGGCGGGTGTGACCGGTGAACGCGGATCCATGCTCACCTGTAAAGGCTCGGTAAACGCCTGCCCATTCATTGTGAGCTTGACCCGATACACGCCGGGCATAACCGATGGGCCGACCCAAGACTCTTCCTCCGAGTCGTCATCTCCCGGCGTATTGTCACCCGAGCTGCCATAGCGCAGATCCCAAATGAAGCGGTGCATGCCGGGCTCGCCGCTCAGCGTCTGCGGTTTTGGAAACCAGCGCGGAGCTATCGGGATATTCGCGGGCCACTTCGGCGGATGCTCCTGGCTGGAAAAGTGGCGAACAATCTTGCCCTGCGTATCGAGGATATCGAGCAGAACGGGGTCCGAGGTTCCCGTCCGGAGGTAATAGTCGATGTATGCGCCACGGGCGGGGTTCTCGGCTTGCGGCTCATCCGGCGGCACCGGCGTGCTCGTAAAGCGATCGCTGGAGATGCGGAATGCGCGGGCCGGTCTATAGAGGCGGTCGGCGTCGGTCGCCGAGGCACCGATCTGTCGAAGCGGTGCGATGTCGTCGAGAATCCAAAACGAACGGCCGTGCGTGGCAATGACAAGGTCGTCGCCATGGATCACCATATCCCGCACCGATGTGACGGGAAGGTTGAGTTGCAGAGGCATCCATTGATCTCCGTCGTTGAAGGAGACATAGACTCCGAATTCGGTCGCGGCAAACAGCAGACCTCTTTTCTTGGGGTCTTCGCGGACAGCGCGGACGAATGCGTTCGGGGCAATTCCGTTGACGATGGGTTGCCACGTTTTGCCTCCATCGCGAGTACGCAACAGATACGGCTTCTGGTCATCCAGGCGGTGACGATCCACCGCGGCATAGGCAGTACCAGAAGCGAAATGCGAAGCTTCGATGAGCGAGATCTTGCTCCAGCCGCCTAGGCCGGGCGGCGTAACGTCCGACCAGTTCTTGCCCCCATCGCGTGTGACATGCACGAAACCGGTATCGCTGCCGGCCCAAATCTCAGACGCACTGAGAGGCGAAGGGGCGATGGTGTAAACAACCCCATAGCCGCTCTCAATTCGCTCATCGAGAGTGGGATCTTTGCTCGTCTTCTGATCGGTAGACGGCTTCGCGCCGGTGAGATCCGGACTGATGGTCTGCCAATGCAACCCGCCATCGAGAGTCTTCATCACGTACTGCGTGCCGTAATACAGTGCGTTTGGCTGGGCGGGAGAGAAGACCAGGACGGGCGTCCAGGGGTCGCGATACTTGCGGCCATTGATCTCCGCGCCGAAATTTCCCGGCAGGGGCGACGGCTGAATATTTTGCCCCTGCAACATACGGCGATCCATGCGCGCCAGCTCGCCATAAGTGCCAGAGATGTAGAAGATATTCGGGTCCTTTGGATCGGGCGCGATGTAACCGCTTTCGCTGCCGCCGATGGTGAACCAATCCCGCAAATCGATCTCGCCATGATCGGTGCGGCTGACGGTTGCCGCGGTTCCGCTATCCTGCTGCGCGCCGTATACGTGATAGTAAAAATCGTTGTCCGTGATCACGTGATAGAACTGCGCGGTTGGCTGGTTGTACCAAGTGCTCCAGGTTTTCCCGGCGTCGAGCGAAACGCTGGTGCCCTGATCGCTCGCAAGCACCATGTGCGCGGAATTCGCTGGATCAATCCAGACCTGGTGATAGTCGTCCCCTCCCGGAGCGCCGCGCACGATACTGAGTGTCTTGCCGCCGTCGCTTAGCTTGTAGAAAGCAACATTGGGATCGTAAACGACATCCGGATCATTCGGGTCCGCAGTGATGCTGTTGAAATACCAGCCGCGGCTGGCAACGCGCGAGTCGGAATTGACACGCGTCCAGGAATCCCCGCCGTCATCGCTGCGATACAGACCCGCGCGTTTCGGATCCGCCTCGATAACGGCATAGATGCGCTTGCCGCGAGTGCCAGGTGCGATCGCGACGCCAATGCGCCCGAGCTGGCCCTCGGGAAAACCGTTGCCGGTGATCTGCTGCCAGGTGCTTCCGCCATCCGTCGATCGATACAATCCGCTATTCGGACCGGCAAGAGGCGCGTAGGTGCTCCAGGGCGGACGGTGCGCCTCCCACATCGCGGCGAAGAGAACTTTCGGATTGTCGGGAGCCAGGGAGAGATCGGCGGCCCCGGTCTGTGGATCCTTATAAAGCACCTTCTGCCAGGTCTGCCCGCCATCGGTGGAGCGGAAGACCCCACGGTCTTCATTTGGGCCGTAGGCGTGCCCGAGCGCGGCGACAAAAACCGTATTGGGATCGGCGGGATCGACCATGATCCGGCTGATTTGGCGCGTATCTTTCAAGCCGGTATTTTGCCAGGTCTTGCCGCCATCACTCGACTTGTAAATGCCGTCTCCCGAAGCGAGATCGGAGCGAATGTCGGATTCGCCGGTGCCGGCGTAGATCACGTTCGGATCCGAAGGAGCTACCGCAAGGGCTCCAATCGAAGCCACCGGCTGTGAATCGAAGAGCGGCGTCCAGGTAGACCCCGCATTGTCTGTCTTCCAAATACCTCCATCGACGCCGCCGAAATAAAACGTAGAGCCGCCGCCCGGAACTCCGCTCGCGGCCACAGCGCGGCCGCCGCGAAACGGGCCGATGCAGCGCCACTTGAGTCCGTTGAAGATATCAGGATTGATTTGGGCGGTGGCCGCACTGCTTAACGACAAGACAATAACCGCACCCACAAAGAATCTGCGCATGAAATCTCAACAGTATCGCAGGCGCAGTTGCCGGAATCGGTTACGCCGCTTGTGTGTTCGTTTTGAGGTGAGCGATTGCAACCTGGCGGCCGCGTTCCGGCGTCATCTTATCGATCCCGGCGGAAGAAATGCCGTCGAGATAGCGTTCAATTTTGGCAATTGAAAATTCGAACCCATTTTCTTGTGGATCGAATGATTTCTGTGCTTTCCGCGCGATTGCGTACAGCCGGGCAGCCGCGTCTAGAGCTTCCTGTTCCTTCTTTTGGCGGGCTTGCTGGAGATCCCGCAGTTCGGCCATTTCTCTTTCGCGGCGGCGGGAGAGGCGTGATTCCTGGAGCTGGAGATTGCGAAGCTGCTTTTCGTAAGTCATGAAGCTCTTGAGATCGATCATGCCGGGACGGAGAGCGGCGTCGTACTCGTTGAAATCGCCGGCGAACTCGACGTGGCCTTGCGCATAGATGGCGAACTCGAGAGCGGGAATGCGGCGCAAGCGCCAAAGCGTATCGGCGATGGACTGAACCAGATCGCGTTCGCGCGGGCCGACTGGAGAGAGTTCTTTTTCGAACTCGGCGATGTGATGCTGGTATTCCGCGGCATCGTCGGTATGAAGCAGGACAGTGCGACCGGTAAGGCCGGTTTTGACGGCGTTGAGGCAGGAGGTGGCCTTGCCGTCTAAACTTGTTGGGCCCGTGCTGAGCTGGGCGTTGGCACGATTGGCCTGCAGTTGCGCGGGACAAACGGTATAGGTCGCTGGCGCTTCCGGCTCGGAATCAAGTTGGATGCCGACGGAGTGAACGGCAGCCTTTTCGGCTTTGCGGGCGAGTTTGGCGGCTTGGCGCTCGGCGGCGCGGCGGATGGATCGGGCTGTCATTTTCGATGGGCTCCTGAAAAAGAAATGGCCCGCGACACGACGGACGTGTTGCGAGCTTGCAAAAACATAGCATAAGAAACCCCGAAAACGTTCTTTGTACGTTCGAAATTCCTCGTAAGCTGCCCATTCGACGGCAAATATAAAGTTGGGTCGAGCTGTGACCGGGTTTTCCAGTTGGGGCGCTAACGTCGATTTTTGCTATAGATTTTGCTATAGATATGGTGATTTTGTAGAAGGCGCCAGCCAGTTTAGCCTTAAGTCACGTAAAGCGGATTTTGCCGGGACCAATGCCCGCCAGTGATGAACAGCGGCTGATATCCGACCAACTAGACAGTGACGTGCAGGAGTCCCAACCAGAATCCTGGTGCATTGTGCGCTTCGGGTTTTGGCGTGGCGCAAGATATAGCCAACACGTAAGCTTTGTCAGAACCACCTCGCTTTCGATGTTCTCCGAGTGTAACGAGAGTGTCGTCGATGACTGGCGAGAAGCGAGGGCTCGGTCCTCACCGTGCCCCTGTCATCTAACGCGCTCTTCGGCCGACGATTGGCATTCGCGACGTTGCTTGCCCTACGAAGATCAACAAACCGTCGCAATGCGGGCAGTCCGTCCTCAAGGCTGTTGGCGAGACCTCGACACCGGGAAACACTGCGCGCGGTAATCAGCGCAGGCTGCCGATAATCTGCCGGTACTCATCTTCAGTGAAAGCACGACAGGTCTCTGACGTGATTCTCCCCTGCGACGCTGCACCGAGAAGCGCTTTCGCGAGTGCCGTGTCGTCGGGAGCTTCCAAGATCGCGATCATGTCGTGCTGCCCGGTTACCATATAAAAGTCTTTCATCCGGACGCCAGCGGCCTCAAAGCCCTTTCGAGCCGCATCGAGCCGGGATGGACTCTGTTTGATGTCTTGAAGTCCATGTGAAGTCCATTTGAGCATTGCAATGTACGTGGGCATGGCCATCTCCTTTATCGCCGGATTGTATACCACCAAAGCGTCGCATGCAACCAGCAGATCCGCGTCCCCACCTTCCAGGGAGCCTGATGTCCGCCGAAGCTCACCTTCGGGCTGACCTCAGTTTTTCGACCTCACGCTTGCACGGGCCACACATGCTCCCGCCCTACAATCTGCTGCGGGAAGGCGCCCTCAAAGCCGGTCTACATTGACGAATGGTAATGGACCGCTCGCAGAGTGTGTCAGCTTGCCACGGTAATAACATACCGGGTATGACGGACGGCCCCCACAGCACCTACCCTCGAACGTGGAGCCGAAGTGCCTCCAATCTGGACTCCGAAGTAGACGCGGATTCTCTTGCGAAGGAGCTCCAATTCCGGTGGCCTCCGTCCGAGTATCCGGTACACATCCAAGTTGTCGGGGGTGCAAACGACGGAGGTATTAGCGTTCGCATTTGGAATAGCACTGGGATCAGTGAGTGCGAAGTTGCATATCCTGCAGATCATGCCGGGTCCGAGCATCCAATTGCAAGCGCCGCTTTGGAGGAAATTGAAAATATTCTCAAGCGCCTGAGGATTGAGCGCAAGCTGTAAGAGCATCTTCTTAACTCGATCGCCTCCACGCAAGTATCTATGGAAGAACACCGATGCCGAATTTTTGGAGGCTAAAATGGCTTCCGATAATTACTCTTAACAGAGACTAGTTTTTCCGGTGTGCTTGGCGTTGTCCGTGTTGGCTGTCAGGCATGTTCCTCCGGCGATTCGCCACTTCACCCCAGCTCGCCCCCACGTTCTTGCTGAACAAGGGTAGATTCGGAAGGTGTACCAGTTCAGCGAAGGTGTCCGAGGTCCGGTTCGAGGAAGTTGCCGATAGAGCGTTCGCGCGGATTAGTCGCGAAAAACGGCGCTGGCATGATGCAACGCGGTTTGACAGGACTAATCGATCGCGTTTGGACCTGCGGTGTACTCTCTGCTTTTCTCGCCACGCAAATGGGCCGGAACCGGTTGACGTGGCTTGCCAATCAGTGTCCCCTGTCGATTGCGCACGGATTTAAAGGTCGCGCAAGGGGGGATCCTGTTCGGTGCTCAACCGTGATTGGGCAAGCTCAGCTTTTTGCGCGCGTTATGAAGCCAGCCAATTAGACCTGAGGGAACCCAGATCATGGCCGGTATACCGACCGGAATTGCCGTGAGCAGACCGACGATGCCAGCTTTAATCATGGCCGAATCGTGGTCGTCGCCGTACCACTTCATCTGCGCCTTGTAAGTGATACGTCCGAGTGCGATTCCGGCTGCGATCGCGAGCGGAATCAGAACTGGTAGGTCGATTCCCATGCTAGCTGCTGCGGTGCCGAACAGCATCAGATCCACGATGAACGCGAGGAACGCGATACGAGGGTCGAGTCCAAAGATCCGGTCGAAGCCCTTCGAGGTCCCATGCGCGGGGGGCGCAGAATACTGGGCCTGATACGGATACGGTTTACTGGTTTGATACTGCGTCATCGGGTGGCTGTCCCTACCGCAGGACGGGCAGAAGCGGGTCGCTTCAAGGGTGACGACCCCGCAATCAGGGCAAACGGGCATAATGCTTCTCCTGCAATCGAACTGATGTGGCAGTTCGCTGCCTACCTAAATTCTATAACTCTGCGGACGGACTCTATGGGTCCCCTACGTCGGCCGGTGACGAGGGTTCGGCGAGAATCCTCATAGCGAGGTTGATGGACGACACTCACGCCCGCGTATGCTTGTGGTGGATCAGCTTAGGTCCTCCGTTGAATGCGAGTTCCAAGCAGCTGCGCGCATCCCGAAGAAACACGTCCACCGAAGCGCCGCTCACACGGTGCGATCCGAATTTTCCCAGCAATCCTATGCCCGACACAACGGCGGACAATGCTAATGCGGCTGCTTCGAACTGAGGCAAGCCGGATTAGGAAAGTTATGCCCGAGCGCAATCGACCCTTTTAGACACGCTGGGGCGCTACGCATCAGTCCAAATCCTGTCGCGGACAACTCGCCAATTGACTGATCTCGTATGACCGGGCTTTGGGTCCGAGGCCCTTTAGGACCGTCAGGACGGTTTAAGGAGATGTTTTCGCGGACTTTTGCGGCTGGGATCTCTCATTACACCTCGGTTTCGTTCATGGGCAATCTCAAGTCCGCTCGATGTGTCACCTATCGGCGTGAAAGGTGCAATTCGGGTGCCGGTTGCGTCAGAGCCCAAGCGGGCCAGCAAACGACGATGATCTCAAGTTGATGATAGCCTCAAGTTAGCGTTATGGGGCAGCACGGTCTGTCTTCGGGAAAGTGGATGCCCAGGCGCTCTAGATTCGAGTTGGCCAATTCGAATCCGTTTTCTGCGGCCTTTTTATACCATTTAATTGCCTCTTCGGCAGTAGCGACACCCGAGTAGCCCTTCTCGTACATGTCGCCAATGTTGTTCATCGCCCAACTGCTGCCTAAGCCGCTTCCGGCGTCGGCTGCTTTCCTGAACCATTGCATTGCCTGTCGGTAATCGCGGATTGGAACACCTAAGCCGTTCTCATATGCCCAGCCCAAGCTATTCATGCCCAACGTACTCTTCGCCGCTGCTGCCTTTCTGAACCAACGGACTGCTTCCTGCAAGTCCGTGCTGGGAACACCCCAGCCGTTCTGGTATAGCCATCCTATGTTATTCATCCCATCACCGTTCTGGCGATCTGCCGCTTCCCGGAAGTATTTCATTGCTTGCTGGTAGTCCGTCGCTATTCCCAGATTGTTTGCATACATCCAGCCCAAATTGTTCATGGCATCAGCGTTTCCGAGGTTCGAGCTTTTCTCGAACCAGCGCCTAGCCTCCTCGTTGTCTATTTTGACGCCGCATCCGTGTTCAAAAAGCATCCCGAGGTGATCCATCGCGGTACTGCTATTTCCTTTCGCGCCTTTCTGGAACCACCTTTTTGCCTCTTTACAATCTGGCTGAGTGCCGAGGCCGAACTCATATATGATCCCAAGGTCGTCTGCCGCTTCCACGCTTCCGTTTCCGGCAGCTTGCCTAAACAACTCTGAGGCGGCCTCGTATTTTTTCTCCGAGTACAGATACTTCCCGCGTTCCAATTTATTTGCAACGGTAGTGTCCTTAGGCAACGTGGAGAGCCCGTTTGAGGAGTGAGCCCAAAGGGAACCGAGTACAATCGGCAGGAGGATCGCGGCACTGACTCCTATTGCCTTACCGCTCCGCCAAGTCCTTTTCACGGCGGGAGTGCCGTTCTGCGCCAGGGATTTTCTCGCACGCCGCCTTCTGTGAGACGCTTGGTTTTGCACGGCCGCACGAACACCCTGCGCGACGTTCATCAATGCTTCATCCCGATCTGGCCACGACGAGATTGCTTTCCCATCTCGAGGTAGAGCTTGCAGACCAGCAAAGGGCGCCTCAGACCAGTCAACATGCCGAACGACGATCGGTATAACTAGCGCTGCACCGGCTTTGTGCCTGTCCAGTGCGCATTTAAGCTCAACATCGAAGCAATAGTCGGACGCAAGGAAATCGGCACTAATGAGGAGAAGTATGAGATCGGCCGAACGAAGATGAGAATCTATTTGCTCCCTCCATTCGCCTCCAGGGCCGATTCTCCGATCATGCCAAGCAGTGATAAGGCCTTGCCGCTGCAATAGGCTTAGATGATTTTCAAGAGCAATGCGAAATTCATCATCCTTGTGCGAGTACGAGTAAAAAACTTCAAGCGGGACGCCCGCTGCGCCGGCAGCAGAGTTTTCCTCACCGTTCGAGTAATCCGGAGCGAAGACGCCGACAACTTCTTCTGCTGTCTTGAACCTCATACGACACCTCAGCGGCCTCAAAGCTGACCCGGTTCCATTTGCACGGGGCGGGCCAATTTATGGCCGTTAAAGCACCCTCAATGCTTTCATGAACTTCGGAATGGTGGTCGCTACCTCTATCGCTCGGCATTAGCTGGAAGGTTTTTGGACGTTATCTTTAGGTGTCGAGAGTGGCTGCTGCCCGGAACGTTTTGACGTAGCAGCTCTTATAGAACGGTGTAGTTGACCATCTGAGCGGGTTGAGAGTGTGAGGAAGCAGATCGGCATTTGCGACACATCCAATCGTGAAAGTCCAAGTCCTCATTTCCGCAGTGGCTAAGCAGCTGCCGGACCGAGCCGGCGATGGTCCCTGAACACCTCTCGCTGTCCCCAAGTCGGCTTCGAGGAAGTCTCGGCGTGGAGCGTGAACCCAATCAGTCAATGCCGATTCCGCCCGGCGCAGCCAGCGTTTACTGCTCCGACCCCGACCAGTACAACTGAAGATCAACCTAGAGCTGTATCAGCGCGGGCTTATCGGTGAGGATGAATTGGCCAAAGCTTACGGGGTGGCACTTACGTTCTACCAAAATATGATGGCCAAAACGCTGAATGTCTGAGCAGCAGTCGCCTGACAGTCACGATCTGGTTTCAACAGATCGAAACGCTGGGCGGCAGAGGTGCGTATGCTTACGATCATCCTGCGGGCTTCGTGGTGGTTAGGCGGACGGGTACATGCGGTACAGCGATTACCTCCCCGATTCATGTATAATCCCTGTCGGGGACAGCCGTATGAACGAGCAGGAGAATATCGTTTTAGTTAAGAAATTGTACGACGCATTCTCAAGAGGTGATATCAACTTCATACTCGATAACGTCACCGATGACATTCACTGGAGTAGTCCAGGGCCAGCGAGTGTTCCCTATTCCGGGGAAAGAAGAGGTCCAGCTCAGGTTCGTGAATTCTTCGAGCGGCTTGTCGGCACACAAGAGAACGTGAAACTCACCATTGATGAGATCATTGCCCAAGGCGACTCCGTGGCGGCATTGGGACGCTACGCTGGCAATGTGAAAGCAACGGGTAGAGCGTTCGATTCCGTGGTTGGCCATTTCTTCACTTTTCGGGGCGGTAAAGTGGCGCGGTGGATTGGCCTGGGGGACACCGCTCATGCAGCCGAAGCCTACGCCAGCTCTTCTGCTGCGGGCCGCTGAGGGTTTGGTTGCTGAAAAAAGGAGACGTCGCATATGAAGAATTCCATCGGGCTGGCCGTCCTGTTGTTCGTAGGAGGAGCGGCTGGAATGAATGCGCAGGGCAACACGGCCCTGATAAATGAAGTCAAGCAAGCGTATCAATCAGTCAAGAACAACCTGATAAAGAGCGCGGACAAGATTCCGGAGGAGGACTACAGTTTTAAGCCCACGCCCGAGATTCGCAGCACCGGCGAGGTGCTGGCCCATGTCGTCACGGCGCAGTCTCACACGTGCGCCGCAATAGCCGGCGACCAAGCGCCCGCGGCATCAGTGAAACCGGATTCCAAAACCAGCATTGTTGCCGGGCTGAAGGAGGCGTTCACCGAGTGCGATAAGGCCTATGACGGACTCACCGACGCGAACGCAATGGAAATGATCAAGACGGGCCGGGGCGAACGAACGAGAATCGGCGCGCTGATCGGAAACTCAACCCACGACACCGAGCAGTACGCCATCCTGAGCGTCTACATGCGGCTGAAGGGCATCGTTCCGCCGTCAAGCGAGCACGCCGCAGGAAAGTAATCGTCCTCATTTTTTGGCTGTAGGAACCGGAGGAGCGGGCAGCATATTTCGAATGGCCGCAATTCGCCAGCCGTCCGGACCTTTGGAAAGAACGAAAGTAGTGCACATTTTGCGGGTCTGGCTGCCCGCTAATCCAGTTAATACGTAAGGTCCGTCGGCAATCGCGACGGTCGGAGTTATAAGGCGGATCGAAGTGAGGGTGATGCTCCGGGTTCCGCCGGTTCTCGATGAGCTGGCCAAAGTGCCGTTTACGACCGCGCTTCTTCCGCGCCTCCACTCTCCCGACGAGACAAGTTGGTCGACATCACCTGTGAATAAACTTGCCAGTTCTTGTGCGTTCCTTTGATCGCGCGCGCTCAGATATTTCGCGACCACATCCCGTATCGCGGCGTTATCGCGCTCGCCTACACCGCTTTGAGCGACACAGGCGGATGTCAAAACCAGCCCGAGCGCGCATCTAAGAAGGGAGTTCATATCTAGTCCTTTAAACCAAAGACTTCGTAAAAACGGCGGACGTTTTGGTGCGTTCGTAACCCTCGCGAAGATAGAAACGATGAGCATCTTCACGGCTGATGCGGGATCGTACCAGCATCTTTGTCAACCCGCGTTCTCTGACCCACTGCTCTGCCCTTTCGAGCAATTGGCGGCCGATCCCGCCGCTGCGAACCGTGCTTGCCACAACCAAACCGCCGATTTCTCCATACGGCTCCGCTTGGAGATGGTGCACGAGTCCCACATCGATCCAACCCACCGCAATGTCGGACAGACAGGCCACGTAAATCACGCGATCCTTTAAGTGCTTCATGGCCTCGATACGCTGCACCATGACATCGGATGTTACCGGGTAGCCGAGTTCCCCGCTCAGTTCAGCGGCCCTCTGAGCGTCCCCGACAGCAATCTCCCTGATAAGGACCGGGATCGTGTTCATGCCAAAATTCGAGTCATTGCACATGATCGTATATGCTTGCTCCACGAATCCGGGAAAGCTCCGTGAGTTCGCCCTGGCCGTTCAACAATCGGGCGCTACCGATCTGACAATCGAACCGCTCCCGAACATCAAAGAAATAAGTCCGCCGGAAGAAACCGGGGCCACTTTCGAAGAGAACGCCGCGTTGAAGGCCATTTACTATTCGCGTTTCACGCCCGCGCTGGTATTCGCCGAGGATTCCGGTCTGGAAGTCAATGCGTTGGGCAACGCGCCTGGAATTCGCTCGGCGCGCTTTGGCGGTCCCGGCGCTAACGACGAATCGAACAACGCTCTTCTGCTTGCAAAACTCCGGTCTGAGAACGACCGCCAGGCCCGGTTCGTCTGTGTAATTGCCGTAGCGCGGAGTGGGAACGTCCTGGGCATTTTTCGCGGCGAAGTCGAGGGCGAGATTCTTCATTCTGCTCGGGGCGAAGGCGGTTTCGGCTACGATCCGCTGTTTTTCTATCCGCCGCTCAATCGCACTCTCGCGGAAGTGACGGCTGAGACCAAGTTTTCGGTCAGCCACCGAGGCAAGGCGTTGCGAGCCATGATGCGGTGGCTGAGTGACGAATATCAAAGCTAAGCAGGCGGCCCGGGATTCTCTCGTGGCTTCTGGTGCGGTTCATCCTTGGCCCGCTGAGCAACTGAACTCTTTCGCCTTTGAGCGACCAACGCTCCCAGAAAGGCGCCGCAAAAACCCGCAGCCTGAGACGCGATGGGGCCAACGTTCGCCCGATCCACGCCGATTGACACAGCGCAGAATCCAACAAGGCTCAACCCAGCTACTTTCAAGATTTTGGAATTCGTTACTACCATCCCGCAATTAAGATTGTAAGCGCGCAACCGCGCAGAAATCGAAGGGGGGTTCCGGTACGCTCTTCGCTGTCAGAAGTACCGGAAGCAGGGAATGCATGGTGTGGTAAAGCCTCGGCTCCGATAAAATGTAAGAAGTGCACCAGTATCTGCTTCATAACGGGGAGATTCGGGACACGCGAGAAGCGCTGCTTTCGCCCGGGCAAGTTGGGTTTATGAACGGTTGGGGCATCTTCAGCACTCTTCGGGTCTGTGACGGAATTTTGTTCGCATTTGATCGCCATTACAGGCGCATGACCTACGATGGCGAACTTCTTCACGTCGCTTTTGATCTATCACCGGAGGAATTGGAGAGATTGCTCCTGTCGCTTGTCGAGGCTAACAAAGCGGTTAACGCAACTCTGCGCGTAGCCATCGTCCGCAATAGAGGTGGCCTGTTTGAAGCGCCTCAGCTCACGCGCGACAGTGAACTCATTGCTTTCACAGCGGATCTGACGAACTGGGGCGATGGAGTGAACCTGACTTACCAGCCCTTCGGCCGTTTCAGCGCCTCGCCGTTTGCGGGAACCAAGATTACGTCCTGGGCGCAGAACCTAACCTGGTATGAAGAGGCGCACCAGCGCGGGTTCGACGAGATGATTCTCTTGAACGAATCGGGACACGTCAGCGAATGCACTTCTGCAAACATCTTCATCCTTCAAGAGGATGCAGTTGTGACACCCCCATTGGCAACTTCGGGCTGTCTTCCCGGCGTAACCCGGGCGATCCTCCTCGAGGAGATCCATGTCTCCGGCCTAACGATCGCGGAACAGGAAATCACGCCCTCGGACCTCGAGGAAGCGAATCAAGTCTTTATCACATCCACGACGCGGGACCTTCTGCCTGTTTTGTCGGTGGATGGCACGCCATTGAAACAGAATCGCGAGGCGTTGGCCTTGCTACAGGGCCGCTTCCGCGGCTATCGAGACAACTATTTGCAAGAGCATACCCCGGAAAGGGAGAGCGTGGCGGTATGAACCATCCTTCGTTTTCTTGTGCGGCTTGCGGAAGCCAGAGTTTGCGGCGTTCGCACCGCCGTTCCCTTCTCGATATACCCAAGATGTTGAGGGGGCAATACCCTTTCCGTTGCAACGAATGCCACCACCGGTTCTTTATCAACGTGTGGTTTGTCTCTAAGCTGAAATACGCCAAATGTCCGCGCTGTCTCAACCTGAAACTGACTGACTGGCCCGAGAATCATCGTCATCGCACTCGCCTCTGGCAGTATTTGATGATCGCGTGCGGGGCAAATCGGTATCGCTGCTCATCTTGCCGCACGAATTTCGTCAGCTTCCGTCATCGTGAAGATCGTTCGGCGCAAGACCGCGACTCCGCCGACGGTCGCGGACAAAGCGGTCGATCGGATGTGTTTGCGGGAACCACGAATCAGGCCTGAGCACTAGCGCAGTTCGACTAAGAGACGACGCCGGAAGCCGCGGCAATTTTCTGCCGGGATAGCACCAGGATGCAACCCACCTGCTCACCGATCGTGCTCAACATTTCCATATCGCTGCCGGAATGTACTTTCGCCTCGCGGTTTTGAACATTGATCACGCCGACGACTTTGTTTTGAGAGATGATCGGGACCGAAAGGAACGCCTCGAAAGTGTCCTGCGGGAGATCTTTGAAGTATTTGAACCGTGGATCGCTATAGGCCTCTCGGGAAATAGCTAATAACCGCTTTTCGCGCGCTACCCATCCGGTCAGGCCCTCATCCAGGCGCAGGCGAACTTTCCCGAGATTCTGCCGGCCGGGATCGCTGGATGCATAGAGAATCAGCTCACGATCCTCAACTAGATAAATGAGACAGGAGTCGCAGTTCAGGAAATCTTTTACCAGGCTAACGATTTCGTGCAGGACGTCGTCCAGCTCCATATCGCGAGTCATCAGCCGGCTGACACGCTG
Source organism: uncultured Acidobacteriaceae bacterium (assembly GCA_963762495.1). Classification (GTDB taxonomy): domain Bacteria; phylum Acidobacteriota; class Terriglobia; order Bryobacterales; family Bryobacteraceae; genus Bog-105. Next base: position 350,621 of record CAVXKZ010000021.1, on the reverse strand, counting down.
AAAGAGTTGAAGCTGCTGCTCCGCTCGTGCTAAACGAGCTTCCAACTCGCGAGTTCTGGACACGGCATCTCAATTATCACAAAGAGCAAGACTTTTCACGTTTTGCAGCGACTAGTAAAGTACTCGCTCGCCATCGGCGTACTACTCCCCTCGCGGAGTAGTACCATGAATGGAGCAAATTCGAGGAGACCACCTTTGAATGTGGAGTAAACGGAAAGAAGACGAGCTACCGCAGCGGCCGGACCGTCCGGCGCCTGCAGCACCACCCTCCGCGCCTGCGGTGGAACCACAGAGGAGAGAAATTAACACCATGTCATCATCGCCAACCAGAACTTTCGAGCCCGAGCCGTCCGGCCGCGCTGGGTCCGCCACTTTGGGCAAGAACGTGACCGTAAAGGGTCAAATCTTCGCCCGCGAGGACCTGATGATCGACGGAGAAGTCGAAGGAACGGTTGAGTGTCACGAACACCGTTTGACGATCGGGCCGAATGCCCGAGTGCAAGCCGGCCTGAAGGCTCGCGAGATCGTGATTCAGGGCTCCATTCAGGGGAATGTCGATGCGGTCGATAAGATCGACATAAAGAAGGAAGCCAAACTCGTTGGCGATATCAAAACCAGCCGCATCGTCATTGAAGACGGAGCCTATTTTAAAGGCAGCATTGATATCTCGAAGGCGACAGGGGCCAAGCCTCCCCAGACGCCCCAAAGCAGCCAGTCCAGTTCTACAAGTACGACGAGCCCGGGAGCTCCGGCGCCTGCAACGGCCCCAACTCCCGCCGGAACTGCCTCCCGTTAGGGCGGCGAAGTGCGACGCGGAGGCTGTCTGGAAACACCTGGGCCCGAGCCTCCCCGTCGTTCGTACACGATACCGCTCCTCCGGCTTTTTGCTGAACTGATATGAGATTTGGCGCTGTTAAAGGGGCTCTTCATAAGTCGTCCGCGAAGGAGACGCCTCCCGCCCTGACTCGCCATAGCAGCGGCTTCGACCAGTTCTGCGCCACGCTGCAGAACTCCGAGAATCTCTCGATTCTGGATATGTCCGGCGCGAGCCAAGCCAACATATCGTTCATCACCGGCTATGGCCATCGCATCTCTTCCGACGACATCATCGGAACGATGCAGCAGTGCTTTGGGGAGGACTTTTTTGAGAGCCAGCAGGCCGCTAGTACGAGTCAACGTTTCCTGGAACAGGCGCTGACCTTTCCCGACGCGTTTTTTGACGGAGTGCTGGCCTGGGACGCCCTGCAATTCTTGGCTCCGCCCATTCTGGATGAGGTCGTCGCTCAGCTTCTACGCGTGATGCGCCCGGGAGCACTGGTTCTGGCGTTCTTCAATGCGGACGAGAAGGCTACCCGCATTCCCGTTTACAACTACCGGGTTCAGGATTCCAAGACACTCCTGGCTGTGCCGCGTGGTGGCTACCAGCGCGCCCAATATTTCAACAACCGGTCAATTGAGAAACTGTTTGAGCGAGCCGCTTCTTTGAAATTTTTCCTTACCCGCGATCATCTCCGCGAAGTAATTGTGCGGCGCTAGCCGGTCAGGATTGCTGGAGTCCGGGGAGCACTCGTCCAGAATTGGCGGCCGGCACTGATACGGACCGGAGCGGTAGGGTGACTAAGAACCGGAATGCGATGATCACACCTACTCGGTACGATTATGCAGGCATTTCTGAGAGCAACACGAGCCGGTCGACACTTTGAAGTTGTATGTTTCAATTCATGTTCATTCGACCGCTTGTCATTGGCTTTATTCCCTCGCTTCTCGTCTGGGCGTGCGCGATAAAGCTAGCTGCCGGTTTCTCTGCGTAGTCCTTAGACAAACCAATACCGCCCCGGCGCGCCGAAGTCCCGAGGCAGATCCGTCAGACGGCCTCAGTGTGATCTGGGTCCCTGCAAGGAATACCGATCCGATCAAACGTGTTCGATATCGGAGATCCTCCACGCTCGGGGTCCTTTGAACCTCCAGATCGCCGACAGGCACACTCAAAAAAAGAGCTTTTTTGACCGGTGACTCTTTTTCGCATGTTTCAGGCCTAGTGCATAATAACTACATGCAAATTGCACACCACCGTCAATTACTCCTCATCCCGGTCCTTTTCCTCGCTTTCACGAGCGCGGCTTGGTGCTCACGGGGTGACAAGGGCGGCTCTACCTATGGCATAAATGCAAGCCCATGTGCCAAGGCCAGCGGCCCGCAATCGCCCACTACATTCGGTAGCATCACCGCGTCTTGCTTCAGTCCCGGCTCTGGCGTTGGCAACGCAACCCTGTTCGAGCTGACCAATAATGCTTCGCCGTTTCCCTCAACTCTCGATGTGTCCCTAAGTCTTCCGGGGCCTCAGTCATCTAATGTTGATTTTGGACTGATCCTGTGCGATAGCGGCACTGTTCCTTGCACGAACAAAGACTCATCTTTAGGATCAGTAAATCCAGTGGACTTCGCGAGTACTCCTTCGTTTGGAACGAATACGACGCTCTTCACCTTCACAAATTTCACTGGTGAACTAGCGTTCTATGTGGATGAACCAGCGATCATCACAAACGTTACAGGGCCAACAACGACCGCCACGCCAGAGCCTCAATATACGGCCGTAGCGGGATTGCTTTTGTTGCTTCTACTGAGTCTCACTCGCCGCTTCGGATTTAAGCGGCAAGATTCTCGTGCCTAGAGTCGGGCCTTCCTGCTCTGAGCTTTTTGCGAAATGAGTTCGAAGCCGCTACGAGATGCGTCTTCATAGATCCGGCTGAGACCAGCCCGGGCACTCGACTTCATGCCGTTTGCGGATTCAATCTCCGCAAGCGCAAGACGCGCTGCCAGCAAGGCTTCAGCCGCTCCTGATTCGCGTGCGTCAGCGATCGTCTTACGCAGATCATTCATTGCGCTCTGTCTGGCGGCCTCATCCCCCGACTCGGCAAGCGACTGAGCGAGAACCGTCTGAAGCGCGATCCGTATACTGCGGTCCTGAATTGCTGCTCCTTCCTGGAGCGCCGTCCGAACCTCCTGCTGAGCCTCGGAAGAACGGTGCTGGAGTAAGAGACAACGCGACAGAGCAATACGGCTCTGAACGCCGTCTTCGAGATCGTGCTCCGCGTGAAATTCTTGCAGCGCGTCCCGTATCAGCGGTTCCGCTTGTTTGCTTTCACCACGCTCAGTGAGGACATTCGCAAGGCCCAATTTACTTGAAGCAGCCCAGCTTTTATCGCCGATCTCTTGTTGCAGTTTGAGAGCATCTCGATACGCGTCGTCTGCGCGCTCGAAGTCTGCCCGCGCAAGATACAGCTCTCCCAAATTATCTAAGGTAGAAGCGATCTGCGCCTTTGCGCCCATTCCCTTTCGTAAGGCGAGAGCTTCCTGGTATTTATCCGCTGCTCCCTTGAGGTTTCCTGTTTCGAAGAGCACGCCGCCGAGGTTGTTCAGACTTCGCGCAAGGCTCTCCCGATCTCCAGCCTCCCGGGCGACACTGACAGACCGATCATATTCATGCTCAGCTCTTGCCAAATCGCCCTCTTGCCGCGCCAGGTCAGCAAGATTGCCCAACGTTTTCGCTTCCTCGGTTTTGAAACCAATCTTCATCTGGATAGCTAAGGCCTGCTCGTATTCTTTGCGGGCTTCCGTCACGTTCCCCTGGCCTGAAAGCAGAATTCCGATGTTGTTAAGCGCCCCGGCCATATCCCGGTTATCATCGATGGTTTTGCTGATTCGAAAGGCCTCCTCAAAACGCTTCAGCGCTTCCGCCACGTCACCCTGTTCAGAATCGATCGCCGCCAGTCCATTCACGCCCCGAGCTGTCCCGAGTTTGTCGCCCAAATCAGAGTTGATCCGCACCGCCTGTTCGCATTCCTCTCTCGCTTTTGCGGATTCTCCTAATTGCTGCGAAGCCGAACAAGCCCAAATGAGCGCACGCGCCTCCAGCAGCCTTGCACCCCTTACGTGAGCGGCGCCGATAGCCGAAAGTGCGGCAGCTTGAGCTTTCTTGTAATCGCCGATGGAATCGGCTGTTTCGGCCACTTCGAGGTCGATGGTCGGATCATCGCCTCCTGGTTTCGGTAGCTTGTGCAAGACCGCGAGCGTACCTAAGGCAGCCGCTGCTTTGCCGCCGGAGCTTTCAGCGTGCGCCAGCCTCAGGCCGTACTGCAGATTATCCGGAAAATGCTTGTACAATTCGCTGTAGCTTTCAACCGCCCCTTTCCAATCGGAGGCCATTTCGCGATACTGGCCTTCAATCGACAACCGGTCCTCCAACGACAGCTTGGCCGAGAGGTCAAGCGCTCTCTTAGCCTCCTCTTTCGCCCGGGCATCGTAGCCGAGTATCGACCAGGACTGTGCCAAGGCTGCATGTGCGAAGGGGTAATTCGGGTCGACTGCGATGGCCTTCTGGAACAGGTCTCGAGCGTTCAGCGCGTTGTAATTCCGCAGCTCATTCAATCCTTGCGAGTAGAGCGGCATCGCTTCAGAGCTCGGTTGGGCAACGGCCAGCGCCGTTTCCGTCTCGGGCGAAAGTTCGCCCAACCCTAACTTCGCGCGCAAGCGCGCGCCGGTTTGGAAAACCAGCGAGGAAATTTCTTTTTCCGTTCCATCAGCGGAAAGAGAGTCGATCGTTTCGCCTCGCGCGGCGTCTTGAATAGCAACATTCAAGTGAATTCTTCCGTCGGAGTCTTTCCCCAAATCTGTGTAAGAGCCGACTACCACCAGGTCCGCGCCCAACCGATGCAGTTGATTTAGCGTTGGTTTGCTAAGGCTATCGAAATCTTTGATCCCCAGATCCCTCTTGAACTCGGCCACTTCCTCGCCCGAAATTGTTCTGAGCTTCCCCGCCGCCGCGAGTTCCGATCTCAAACCTTCTTCTAATCCCGTTGCCACCCAAGCCGCCTCGGGATGAGAGGCGATGTTCTTGAATTCCAGCACCGCTACTGCACGCCTGGATTGCGCATGTTTAGAGACGATCACGTGAGTTGCTTCCGCTGCGACCGCTATTGCTATCACGGAAACTGCAATGAATAACCGCCGCCTCTTTTCCCGGCGCGCCGGTCCTACAACTTCTCCTTTCAAGAAACCCGCAACTTCAGCGGCCGAAGCAAACCGGTCCTCGGGCTGCCGCTCGAGACAGCGCAAAATTGCCTTTTCCCATTTAGGATCGAGCGTCGGCACCTGAAGACGCGGTGAAGGCGGCTTCTCTTTCAATCTCCTGTTCGCGGCTACCCAAGCGTTTTCGCCGGTAAAGGGACAGGTCCCGGTGACCATCTCGTATATCACCACGCCAAGTGCATAAATGTCTGTCGCGGGAGTGATCGGACCGCCTTCCAACTGTTCCGGCGCCATATAGTCCGGAGTTCCGATTACGCTTCCCATATGCGTGAGGGAACTCAACAAACCTGATTCGGAGTCTTTGCCGCGTGCGAGTCCAAAGTCGGTTACCACCGCACGAGACATCTCTCCGGAGGAAACCAAAATCACATTTCCGCATTTGAAATCGCGATGAACAATACCCGCGGCATGCGCAGCGCTGAGCGCGGCAGCCATTTGGAGGACAATAGGTAACGCCTCATCAGTACTCAAGCGGCCCAAAGAATCGATACGGCTCGAGAGCGTCTCGCCCGTCAGCAATTCCATGGTCAGGAACAAGATTTCGCCTTCGTGATTGTTATCCTGCGCTAAATCGAAGATCCTGCAGACGTTTGAGTGCGTGACCTTCCGAGCCAGGTAGATTTCTCGTTTGAACCGCTCGACCGTTTCGTCGTTGGCGGCAATATCAGACCGGATGGTCTTCAGCGCTACCCGCTCCCGCAGAACTAAATCCTCTGCTTCATACACTTCGCCCATACCGCCCGAACTGATGAACCTTACAATCTTGAACCGGCCACTTAATATTTGGCCAGTCCTCAGTTGTATTCCGCCGCGGCCGGGTGACGGCGGTTTCACCTGCGTCTCATCAAACATTTCGGAACTTAGCGAGAATCCTCTGGGCACTGCCTGCGTTCTCGGCGGTTCATTAAGATCGTAGCCCCTGTCAGTCCCGTTGTCTGCGACGTGACCGCTCCCATTCTCGAATCGGCGAGCAACTTTGCCTCCAGCTCAGGAATCTCTCACCCATGTAGCCGTAGAGGCTCAACGCTCAAAACCAGGAGATTCTCATGTTACCCAAGCTACTCAACACCCCGAATGACCCACTTTTAACGTTTGTACGACTGGTGCTGGGGATTGTGTTCTTCCTTCACGGTTCACAAAAAGTGCTGGGTTGGTTCGGCGGCTATGGCTTCGGAGCCACCATGCACATGTTTACCTCGATGATGCATATCCCTACGGTTTTTGCCTTTCTTGCTATTTGCGCCGAGTTCTTTGGCGGACTGGGCCTGATTGTCGGGTTGCTGGCACGCGTGGCGGCGTTTGGCATCATCATCAACATGCTGGTCGCCATCAGCTTTGTCCATTACCGCTTCGGACTGTTTATGAATTGGGGCGGCAATCAGAAGGGCGAGGGTATCGAGTATCACTTGCTCGCGATCGCGCTCGGAATTGTGGTGCTGGCGCGTGGAGCGGGCGCTTTTTCCGTCGATCGGGTTTTGACTAAAACGTAAAATGGATTCCTCCGACCGCCCAGCGCGGCGGAGTTTCGAAACCCTCCTCAAAATACGCCTGGTCCAACGCGTTTGAAACGCGCACATAGAACCGGGTCTCGAAACGATCTTTGATGCTGGTCGTAAATCCTGCCGACAGACCGAGCTGGCGCGGTCCTGGAAACCGATACGCATAGCCGTACAGCGGATACAGGTAATCGCTGCCGCCTTGAAAATCCAACGCCACATCGAGGTGCTTGCCGAGTTGCTGCGTGGCGATCAAAGACACGCCGTGAGGAAGCACAATGGGAGTTTGCAGCGGGGATACGGTTGTGCCGGTGTAGTACTGAGACATACGATCTTTCGCATTGACAAAGGTATAAGAGCCGAATACGCTAGCGTGGCGAGTGGGATGGAATTCGCCGCTCAGTTCAACTCCCCGCGAGATGCCGCCTCCGGTGTCGTAGTAACCCGCGCTCCGGCCATATGGGTCAACATAAGCGGGAGGAAAATTCAGGAAGCCGATGATCTGTTGAAGATGAGTGTAGAAGTAGGAAGCGCTGATCTTCAGCCGCTCGTGCAACAGATACTGATCGAAACCGAAATCGATTCCAAGCGCACGCTCGGGGCTTAGGCGCGGATCGCCGTAAGCAAAATCGGTTCCCTGGAACAGATAGCCGCCAAAACGTTCGTAGAGAGATGGCAAACGAAAGCTGTTTCCCGCGTGACCGCGCAACTTCGTTGAAGAGCGTGGCAGGAAATACGCAATGGCGACATCGCCTGTATAGGCGGATGGCGGAGACGGGAGCGCCGCGTTTGCATATGGCGATGGACCTCCATTGACGAACACGGGCTGATCGATGGTCGATTGCGTATAGCGGCCTGAAAGCAGAACGTCCAGACGATCGTCGAATAAACGGATTTCGTCCTGCGCGAACGCCGCGTTCGTCCGCTGCCGGGCATCGGTGCGGTAGTACGCGCGCTGGGCGGGATCCGGATTTTGGTCCGTCTGCACTTCCAAATAGTGCTCCTGCTCAAATTCATAACCGGCGCTCAAGATCTGGTGTGGACCGAGCAGATAATTGACGCGGCCTTGCACCGTGTCGATGCGGCCTAGATAGCGATCCGATGTGTTGAAGATGGGCTGATACAAGCCGGGACCCGCCGGGCCATCGGTATTGTCGCGATTGTCGCTCACGATCGAGTAGCCGACGCGATAGGAAAGCTGTGGCGTGACTTCGTGTTCCAGACGAAATAGCGAATCGATGAAATGGGCGGGACGGCCCGCGTCCGGATCGCCCAGCGAGGGTACGAAGGTGGCGTTGCCGGCGTTGTAGGCTTGATTGGCGTCGGCGAGACGGATCTGCGCAGGGGAAATCGGAATCGCCGGAATGATACCGGTGACGGGGGCCGTTGCGGTCGGTTGAGGGCTGACGTTCTCCTGCAAAAATCCGGTGTTCGCGAAAATATTCGCAGCCAGCCGGATCTTCGGGGTCAACGCAAAATCTAGACCGGTTTGTCCGCTCCAATCGCGAACAGCGCCCGCGTCAGCAACGCCATCGGTAACGCTCAAGTTGGAAACGCCCAATGAGTAAGCGAGGCGGTTCTGATCCAGGCCTCCCGCGATGCGAGCCAAACCACGGAACAGCCCCAGCCCGCCGCCTTGAAAATCGAGGTCGCCGTGAAACGGGCCACTGCCCGCATCGGTGATGATGTTAACCGTGCCTCCCACTGAGTTGGTTCCGTACAGCGAAGAGCCAGAGCCTCGCAGCACCTCGATGCGGGAAGAATCGACCAGAAATAAATCGCCGATGTAGGCGGTTGCATCACCCTTATCGCTGGTAGGATCTCGAAATCGGAATCCATCGATCAGGACGGCTGTGTCCTGTTCGGGAAGGCCGCGAGTTCTTATGGATGTGAAATCGCCGGGACCACCGGATATCGCGACCTGCAGGCCGGGAAGAAAACGGATCGCTTCGGAAACGGAAAAGATGCCGCGGCGCTCGGCATCGGCGACGCTCACGATGTCGAGCGCCTTTGAAACCTGGTCAAGCGATTGGGGCTCGCCGGCGGCAGTCACGCTGACCTGAGATCGAACCGCTGAAACGGTCAAGATGAGCGAGATGCTCTTGCTTTCGTGCGCTCGAAACCTCACTGCCTGCGGGTGCGCCAAAACGAGGCCTGGCGCGCTTGCGTCCAGCAGATACTCGCCGGGCGTAACATTCGCCAGTACGAATTGGCCCTCCCGGTCGGATTCGGCAGTCAGTAGCGCCGATCCTGCTGCCTGATGCAGTCGGACCACGGCTTGCGCAATCGGCGCGCCGGACGAATCGGAGATTGTGCCGTTGAGTGTTGCTGTATCGGAGGCTGCGAAGAACGCCGAATTAGCGATCAGTAGCGCGAGCGCGGTAAAAACGGAACGGGAAACGTTGCAGTGCACTGTCGGCCCTCCCCTCGAGGCTGCGAAATAGATTCCGCGCTATCTGGCGCGGGTTGCGGCAGGTCTTCGGACTTGCAGGCGGGCAACTTTCGTTGCTTTTCTACTGACCCGGCTTCCCATTTCCCTTAGAAACAGTGCCATTCGGGTGGTCGTTCCTGTTTACCGCTGCGGGGCAGTCCCGGGTTTACACCGGGTTCCCTTTTCAACACACGCGAGTGTGTACCAGCAACGTCTTCCAGCGTAACGAAAGGACGCTCAGATCGCAATAAAAAAGGGCTGCGTAGTAGCAGCCCTGGAACCGGATTTGTTGGTCAGGCGAGTCTAGGCGACTTCCACGTCCACGCCCATGCTCTTGCAGGCGCCCTTGACCTGCTCCATGGCGGCATCGATCGTGAAGCAGTTCAGATCGGGCATCTTGATTTTGGCGATCTCTTCTATCTGCTGTTGAGTGATCGTGCCAACCTTGTTCTTGTTTGGTTCCGCTGAACCTTTCGCGAGATTAACGGCTCGCTTAACAAGCACGGCAACGGGCGGGGTCTTTGTAATAAATGTGAACGACCGATCGGAGTAGATCGTAATGACAACCGGAATGATAAGGCCTTCCTGATCTTTCGCGGATGTCTTCGCGTTGAATGCTTTGCAGAACTCCATGATGTTCACGCCTTGTGGACCAAGCGCGGTGCCGACAGGCGGAGCAGGTGTTGCCTTGCCCGCGGGGATCTGCAGTTTCACTTCCGCGGTAACTTTCTTTGCCATCTTAATTTCTTCCTTGTTTCTGCCTAAATTTTTTCGACCTGCAAGAAATCCAGTTCCACGGGCGTGGAACGGCCGAAGATTGTCACCATAACGCGCATGGTATTGCGCTCGCTATTGATATCGTCCACTTTGCCCGAGAAGTTCGTGAACGGTCCATCTACAATTTTCACCGTCTCGTTCTTTTCGAAGGTCATTTTCGGACGCGGGCGCTCAGCCGGTGAATTCTGGCGGTAAAGAACCGCGTTCACTTCGTCCGCCGAAAGCGGTACAGGCTTTGTTCCGCCGCCCACAAATCCCGTTACTCGCGGCGTGGATTTCACGGCGTGCCAGAGTTCGTCATCCATCTCCATCTCGACGAGCACGTAACCCGGATAAAGGAGACGCTTGCTGACGATCTTCTTGCCGTTGCGGAGCTCGACCACTTCTTCGGTGGGAATCAGAATCTGGCCCACTCGGTCGGCAAAACCGAAGGCCTGAGCGCGGGTGCGCAGCGAGTCCGCAACTTTGTTCTCGAAACCGGAGTAAGCGTGGATGATGTACCAGTCCTTCCTTGGTCCCCCCGCCGCAGGCTCTTCATGCGGACCGGGCGCGTGATCGGCTGGCTCCGGCACGGCCGCTTCGGCCGCATTCTCCGTATGGATTTCGTCCGAGTGGACACCTTCGTCTTCCTCCAGCGGATCTTGTTCACCACCTTCGGGGTTGCCGTCACCTTCCGGAACATGCGAGGTCTCCGATGCCGCGTCGTCATTTTCCCGCAAGGCCCGCAGCGTTTCTTCGTTATCGAATTTCTCGTCGGCCATCTTGATTAATGATGCGTAAAGCTGTTGATGATCTTGTCGACGATCACTTTAACGACGTTGTCGACCACCGCAAAATAGGCGGCAAACAGGAACGTCGCAGCGATGACCACGCCCGTCGTCCCGCGAACCTGCTTCCAGGAGGGCCAGGAAACGCGGCGCATTTCCGATCTCACCTCATCGATGTATGATTTCGTGCGTTCCGGCCAACTAACCGCATTCGTCATTTCCATAGGATCACCAATACCTTATCTATCCGTATCTGAGCGGATTTCGAGGAGCGGGGTTCATGGCAGGGGCAGAGGGATTCGAACCCCCACTCGCGGTTTTGGAGACCGCTGGTCTGCCGTTAAACCTATGCCCCTGCGTCTCGAAACCTGTGAACTTCCATTTCAGCCTAGCAAACTGGAGTCTTCGCCTCGCTGATAGCCCGCGGGCTCATCCAAAAACGGACCTTACTTGGTTTCGCGGTGCGGCTGATGCTTTCGGCAGTACGGGCAAAACTTCTTCATCTCGAGACGCTCGGTAGTCGTCCTCTTATTCTTCGTTTTGCTGTAGTTCCGGTTCTTGCATTCGCTGCACTGGAACTGAATGATTTCTCGCGGCATCGTCTAATCCCTCTATTCCACAATCTCGCTGACGGTGCCGGCTCCGACGGTGCGGCCGCCCTCGCGAATGGCAAAGCGCAGCCCTTTGTCCATGGCCACCGGCGTGATCAGCTCCACTTCCATCTGCACGTTGTCGCCCGGCATCACCATTTCCATTCCCTCCGGCAGCTTCGCCACGCCCGTCACGTCCGTCGTGCGGAAGTAGAACTGCGGCCGGTATCCATTGAAGAACGGCGTATGGCGCCCGCCTTCCTCCTTCGACAGCACGTACACCTCGCCCTTGAATTTCTTGTGCGGCTTGATGGTGCCCGGCTTCGCAATCACCTGCCCGCGCTCCACGTCGTTCTTTTCGATGCCGCGCAGCAGCAATCCTACGTTGTCTCCCGCGCGCCCTTCGTCCAGCAGCTTCTTGAACATCTCCACGCCCGTCACCACCGTCTTGCGCGTGTCCCGGAAACCCACAATCTCCATCTCTTCGCCGATCTTGCAGATCCCTTTCTCAATCCGGCCCGTCACCACCGTGCCGCGCCCCTGGATCGAAAATATGTCCTCGATCGGCATCAAAAACGGCTTGTCGATGGCTCGCTCCGGCACCGGGATGTAGGAATCCACCTGGGCCATCAGCTCGTCCACCGCCGCTTCCCACTTCGCTTCCCCGTTCAGCGCCCCCAGCGCGCTCACCCGCACCACCGGCAGATCGTTGCCCGGAAATTGATAGCTGCTCAACAGCTCCCGCACTTCCAGCTCCACCAGTTCCAGCAGCTCCGGATCGTCCACCATGTCGACCTTGTTCAAAGCCACCACGATGTAGGGCACCCCTACCTGCCGCGCCAGCAGAATGTGTTCGCGCGTCTGCGGCATCGGCCCGTCGGTGGCCGCTACCACCAGAATCGCGCCATCCATCTGCGCTGCCCCGGTGATCATGTTCTTGATGTAATCGGCGTGACCCGGACAGTCCACGTGCGCGTAATGCCTGTGCGCCGTCTCGTATTCGACGTGCGCCACCGCGATCGTGATCCCGCGCGCTTTCTCCTCCGGCGCGTTGTCGATCGAATCGAAGCTCCGGAACTTGTTCTTCGGATTGTGCTTCGACAATGTCTTGGTGATTGCCGCCGTTAGCGTCGTCTTGCCGTGATCGATATGCCCGATCGTCCCGATGTTGACGTGCGGCTTGCTCCGGTCAAATTTCTCTTTCGCCATTGATTCTTCTCTGTTGTGGTTGGATTTTTCCCTGGCTAAAAAGCGGCAGGGAAAGGAGGCCAAGCTCTAACGGATGTACCCGTCCAATTATGGACGGAGCACCAACTTTTCAAGCGTAACACGGGGGAGACTGGAGCCGTTGACCAGGATTGAACTGGTGACCTCGTCCTTACCAAGGACGCGCTCTACCAACTGAGCTACAACGGCCCGACCATCAGAACGATCGCTTACCGCTCCTCCAAATTATCCAGCCTGTGTTCATGGGCAGCAGCGATGTTTGCCAGCGAACGAATATTCTGAGCATCAATTTCCAATTGGCGCGTATGCTCTTCCAGGTGGCGCGTGTGCTCGGCCGCGACAGCATGAAGCTCCTGTGTCGAGGCGTGAAGAGATTCAGTGGAGCGGACCAAGAACTCCAGACGTTCATCAATAGTCATACGCGCCTCTTACCTATTGTACAGTCTGGACGCTGCAAATTGTTGGAAACACATGGTGGACAGGGAAGGATTCGAACCTTCGTACCTCGCAAGGAGGGACAGATTTACAGTCTGTTGGCTTTAACCACTCACCCACCTGTCCGAATGGTTCAACCGACGATCACGAGAATAGCATATGGTGGCGGGGCCGGAATTTACGAAACAAAGCCAATCCCAGGCAGATTCTTACCAAACGAACCTTGCTTGAATCTTCGCCTCGCCGATAAACCGCGGGCTCATCTTCCGGAATGGGTTCGTATTTTCATTTCCACTTGGCTGCGCCGGGCTGGTGTCGAATATGTTACATCTTCATAGAAGCTAAGTCCTACTTTGCGGAGGTGGGTTCTATGAGGCTCAAGCCCGCTCTTCTCTTTTTCTTCGTCTTTGGTGGATTCGCTTTGGCCAGCGTGACGGCGGCTTGGCAAAGCAAGAATTTTCGAGATTGGACGGATAGAGACGCCCAGCAGATCATGCGGGAGTCGCCATGGGCCAAGCGCATTCCGATGCCGGCAGCGGGACGCCCGGGAGTGGTGACGATGGAGCCCGGCGCGAACGGCGCGCCACCGCCCACCGCGGCGCTCGGCAATTCATCGAACACAACGACCGGAACCAACATGACTGTCGCGGCGAATGCCGGGAGCGCAGGGGGAGCGGATCCGACCGGGCAGCACACGCTTTCGACCACGCAGACACCCTCTGGAATGGCACCCCCCGCCGGAGCTCCGTCAGTCGAGCCACCCATCACGATTATCTGGGCCAGCGCCTCGCCGATCCGGCTGGCGGTCCTGAAACTGCGATCCGCCGGACAGCCGATTTCCGATGAACAGATTTCCAAGGCCGAGGCGCCACGCCCGAATTACGTGATCGCGGTAGTGGGCCTCCCTGCTCCAGATCCGATGCAGGACCCGAAAGAACTGGCGAAAGATGCGTTTCTGAGCGCTAGAGGAAAAACTGCCGAGATGGCAACGAGCTCGGATTACCGGAAGATCGGCGCCTCGGATGTTTACTTCTTCCACTTTTCGAAAGCCAATTTGCCCCTCTCTTCAGCGGACCAGCAAGCAGAGTTCAAGATGCGGATGGGAACCATCGAAATCAAGAAGAAGTTCGATTTAAGAGAGATGCAGTACGAGGGCCAACCCGCGCTATAGTCACGACATGGCGACCGAGGTTTACGCCCGGCTTTGAATACTCTTTCCATTTTGCTGGTAGACGATGACGCGGAGTTGGCCGCGCTGGTCGCGGAATATTTCTCCGGGCACGCGATTTCTTTATCCCACGCGAGCAACGGCGAAGAGGGAGTGACGCGAGCGACGGAAGGCAGCTTCGATCTGGTGCTGCTGGATGTGATGATGCCGAAGCTCGACGGGTTCGAGGCTTTGCGGCAGATTCGAAGACGGAGCGCCGTCCCGGTGATTATGCTGACCGCGCGAACCGAGCATGACGACCGTATCGCTGGGCTGAACGCCGGCGCCGACGATTACCTGGCGAAGCCTTTCAGCCCCGACGAACTGCTGGCCCGCATTCAGGCGGTTCTGCGCCGGACCGGCAAGGGCTCCGCGCTGAAGCCGGAAATTCTGGAAGCGACTGGAGTGCGATTAAATTCCGGCACGCGAGAGGTTTTGTGCAACGGGTTGCGGATAGAAGTGACATCAATCGAGTACGACATTCTGGAAGTGCTGGTGCGGTCGGCCGGCAGGGTTGTATCAAGGGACGATCTGGCGCGGTTTCTCTATAACCGGCAGGCGAATCCTTTCGAACGCGCTCTGGACGTGCACGTCAGCCATCTGCGGAAGAAACTCGATTGCGGACGCAACCTGATTCGAACGGTAAGGGGCGTCGGATATCTCTTCGCCACAGGAGATGAGTCCGCCTCGGCGGCCGAAGCGGGATGAGATCGATCTTCGTTAAGATTCTGCTGTGGTTCGGAGTGACGCTGATCGTGTGCCTGGCTGGATCCACGATTACTAACCAGTTTCGGAACCGCTTCGCTCCGGGCAGCCATGATTTCTTTTCGCGATCTCTCGCCTTCGAAGTAGACGAGGCGCGGCACGCGTACGAGACCGGCGGCAGGGCGGAACTGCAGGATTACTTCGGACGCCTGGAGACGTACTTTCCCGGCACGCATGTCCTTGTGGACCGGCAAGGAATGGATTTGGTGACAGGCCGGGACATCAGCAGTGAACTCAAGAATGTGGGACCGCGCTGGAGTCCAGCGACGGAGAGCCGGATGGCGATTGCGTGGCCATCGCCCGATGGAAAGTACCGGCTGGTGATCAACGCGCCGAGCCCGCCGGGACCGTGGAGTCCACTTCCGGGGTACCTGTGGATTGCGGTCGCGGCCGTGGTGTTCTGCTACATTCTGGCCGTTCAGTTGGCATCGCCATTGCGCACGCTGGAACAAAAAGTGGAGCGCTTCGGGCGCGGGGATCTGGCCGTTCGAGCGCCAGTGACTCGCCGGGATGAATTCGGGAAATTAGCCGAGGCGTTCAATGTGATGGCGGACCGGATCGAGACACTCCTGACGGCAGAGCGCCGCTTGCTGCAAGATGTTTCACATGAATTGCGATCGCCGCTGGCCAGGCTGAAGTTCGCAATAGAACTGGCTAGAACAAGCCCCGATCGCGATAGCGCGATGGATCGCATTAACAGAGAAGTGGAGCGCCTGAGCTCACTGGTTTCGGAACTGCTGCAAGTGACGCGCGCGGAGAACGATCCGGAGAGCTGGAAGACAGACGAGATCTCGCTGGCCGCGCTGCTGAAGGATTTGGTGGAAGACAGCTCAGTGGAAGCAGAGGCGCAGAACAAACATTTGCGTCTAATAACGGAGGCCGAACCTGTCATCGTTCGCGGTGACGGAGAACTGTTGCGGCGCGCGGCGGAGAACGTGATTCGCAATGCCATCCGGTACACGCCGGAGGGGGCCGCAGTCGAGGTTCAGTTGCGCAAAAGCGGGCACAGGGGGGTGATTGCGGTGCGCGATTACGGGCCGGGAGTGCCGGAAAGCAGCTTGCCGAGTCTGTTTAAGCCGTTCTATCGCGTGGAGACGGACCGCAGCCGGACCGCTGGGGGCGGCGTGGGATTGGGATTGTCGATTGCGGAACGCGCGATCGCGCTGCACGAGGGGAGAATTCGCGCGCGGAATGCGTCACCGGGGCTGATGGTCGAGATCGAGCTGCCGGTGATGGAAGTGGCGGCGGAGCAATCGTTGGCGCGGTCTTAGTCGGGGAACGCACCGCCTCCTGCGCCGGCTTGTCCGCTGGTCTCGGGAGAATTCGCCAGTTCGCGGTAGAGCCAGGCTTTCGCCATTCGCAATTCGCGATGAACGGTCGCGGGTGAAATGTTTAGCACGCTTGCGGTTTCATCGTATGTGAGGCCGCCAAAGAAAAGCAATTCCACGATCTGCGCCTTACGCTCGTCCTGAGCGTACAAGCGCTGCAAGGAATCGTTCAACTCAACCAGATCCGGGGATAGCTCGGGTCCGACGACGACGGCTTCGTCCAGCGGGATGCGTTCGACACCGCCGCCCCGCTTCTGCCTTTTTTGTGCTTTCGCGTGGTCTACCAGGATGTGACGCATCACTCTGGCCGCCACCGCGTAGAAATGAAGCCGATCCTGCCAGGCGACGTCCGCGTCCACAAGGCGGAAATAAGCTTCATGCACCAAAGCCGTCGCGCGGTACGTGTGATCGCGGCGTTCGGAAAGCAAACAGCGCCCGGCAAGCTTGCGAAGCTGATCGTAGACGAACGGCATGAGCTTATCGAACGCCTCTTTATCGCCTCCGCTCGAAAGCTTGAGCAGCCTGGTGACGGCATCCTTATCCTGCGACGTTAAGTTTTGCTCTTCCTCAGAATGCGCGAGCAAGCGTCCACCTCGCCTGTGTCCCTCAGTATACGCGGGAGGTGCCAGGGCGGCGGAATGCAGACAAGATATCCTGATCAGAAATAGGAAATCAGAGCCGTGGAAGCAGTATCTCCCGTAAAGCTCGACCGGTGGCAGCGGATCGAAGGCTTGTTTTACCAAGCCCTCGATCTGGAAGAAGCAGACACGCGGTCGGCCTTTCTGGATCATGCCTGTCAGGATGACGAGAGCTTGCGCAAAGAAGTGGACGATTTGCTCCAGTATGCGGACAAATCCGTCGATTCGCTCGAAGCTGCCGTACGCAATGCGGCGCACGATTTCATTCAACCGGCCGGGCTAAAACTCGCGACCGGCACTCGCCTGGATCACTACGAGATCGTACGGCTGCTCGGCTCGGGAGGAATGGGCGAGGTTTACGTCGCGCAGGACGTTCGCCTGAAGCGGAACGTGGCGTTGAAAATACTGCGGCAAGACCTAACGCGCAACGCTCCCTCGCTACGACGCTTTGAGCAGGAAGCGCAGACACTCTCAGCTTTGAATCATCCGAACATTGTCACTATTTTCGAGTTTGGCGATGTCGATAATCGGCATTTCCTAGTGGAAGAGTTGATTGAAGGAGAAACGCTCCGCCAAGCAATGGATGGAGGCAAGCTCGAAGTGGGGCGGACGATTGACATCGCCGTTCAAATCTCGACGGCATTATCGGCGGCTCACGCTTCGGGGGTAATTCATCGCGATATCAAACCCGAAAACATCATCATCCGCCCCGACGGACTCGTCAAAGTTCTCGATTTCGGTATAGCGAAGCTTGAAGACACTCCCCCTGCAGCAGCCCTAACCTCTCCGTCCGCGAAGACTGAACCTGGAATGCTGCTGGGCACCCTGAAATACATGTCACCCGAGCAGGTACGAGGTCTTGAAGTGGATGCCCGGAGCGACATCTTCAGCCTGGGGGTGGTGCTCTACGAGATGGCGACCGGCCGTCCCGCATTTTCGGGAGAAACCAGCAGCGATATTATCGCGGATCTTCTCAAAACGGAGCCGCCGGCGCTCACGGATTCCGCGGCTGCAATTTCACCGGCGCTTCAAAGCGTCATCTACACCGCTCTTTGCAAAGACCGGGCGAAGCGATACCAAACAGCCAAGGAATTACTAACGGATCTTCAGGCCGTGCAACGAGAGCTGGAATTCCCGCTACCGAATCAGTCTGGATCTTCTTCAGGGATGGTTGTTTCGGCGCCTATACCGCGACAGCGGAGCAAGAGCTCTATTGATGGCGCTTATCGCAATCGTAGCCGTTGCGCTTATTACGGCCTACATCCTGAAGCGGAGGGAATCTGCAAATCCCTCCAGGGCAAAACCGCGAACTTTGGCGGTGCTCCCGTTTCGCAATCTGAGGCCCGACCCTGAAACGGACTTTCTCGGATTTTCTCTGGCCGATGCGATTATAACGAAATTGGGCTATGTCAATGCGCTGACTGTCCGCCCCTCGTCCGCCATTGAAAGATATCGAAACGGCACAAGCGATTTTCGAAGCGCGGCGACAGACCTGAATGTCGATACCCTATTGACCGGGAGCTACATCAGAGACGGGGACGACCTCCGGATTACCACACAACTGGTGAATGGGCGGGCAGACGTGATCCTCTGGAAGGACACAATCGACGTCAAATATGACAAGCTGCTGACCGTACAGGATCATGTGGCACGGTTAATCATTCAGGGACTGGAAGTGAAGCTGTCGCCGTCGGAGGCGGAAAACCTGCGGCCGGAGCCGGCGATGAATACGCTCGCGTATGAGTATTATCTGCGGGGAATCGATTTGTATTCGATAGGAGATTTCGCGACAGCCATCAAGATGCTGGAACGCTCCGCGTCAATAGAACCGAACTATGCGCCTACCTGGGCCCATCTTGGACGGGCTTACACAACGAACGCTTCGCTGCAATTCGGTGGGCGAGAACAGTATCAAAAAGCTCAAGCCGCGTATGAACGAGCGATTACATTGAATCCTGCACTGGTAGAGCCTCGCGTGTACATGGCGAACCTGCTGACCGATACGGGCCGGGTGGAACAAGCGGTGCCTTTGCTGCGAGGAGCTTTATCTGCGAGTCCCAACAATGCGGAAGCCCACTGGGAGCTTGGTTATGCCTACCGGTTTGGCGGCATGTTGCCGGAATCCCTCGCCGAGTGTGAAAGAGCACGGCGCTTAGATCCCGAGGTAAAGATAAACACGTCAGCGCTGAATAGCTATTTTTATTTGGGAGAGTACGAGAAATTTCTGAAGAGTCTGCCGGCAAACGACTCGGTGCTGGTCCTGTTTTATCGCGGGTTTGGAGAGTACTATGAGCGTAGCCTGGACGAGGCATCGAAGGATTTCGCCAGAGCGTACGATCTTGCGCCGTCCCTATTGCAAGCAGAAGTGGGAGAGGCGCTGAACTGCGCGTTGCATCACCAGGCTGGAAAAGGGCTAGCGATATTAGGCGAAACGGAGCGAAGAATGGAAGAACGTGGGGTTACGGATCCGGAGGCCATGTATAAGGTTGCTGAAGGCTATGCCGTGCTGGGCAGTACCGCATCCGCTTTGCGAGTAATGCAACGAAGTATCGACGGAGGATTCTTCTGCTATTCGTATATCGCTAGCGATCCTCTTTTGAATAGCCTTCGGAGAGAGCCTAGGTTTGACGCAATTCTAAATCAGGCCAAACAGCGGCACGCGCAGTTCAAAGCGAGATTTTTCGGATCTTCCAATAAGTGAAGCGGCAACAGCCGGGTTGCCGCCCCATCAGCGCTAAGATAAGCGGCTTGGATTAAATGACCGGACTCAAAATTGGGTAGTAGAAACTGATCCCTCGGCGATGGCTTGCGGTTTTGCAAGCATTCGCCCGAATTGTTGATCTGCTTCCCGGCATGCACGACCGGAGTCCAATGCTTACGGACTTGCGCTGTCTTTGTTCGTCGTGAGTTCGCGCAACAGCCATGCTTTGGCCATCTTCCAGTCGCGCTTTGCCGTCTCGGCAGAGATTCGCAAGGCCTCGGCCGTTTCTTCCACGCTCAATCCACCGAAGTATCTCAGTTCCACGACTCGCCCTTTGCGGGGGTCAACCCTGGACAAGCACGCTAACGCCTCATCGAGAGCCACAACGTCGACCCCGGCTGTACGCACTCCAACGATTGGGTCGTCGATCGGAATCCGCACGGCACCGCCGCCCCGTTTGGCAGGTTGGCGATTGCGTGCATGGTCAACTACAATGTGCCGGATGATCTGCGCGCACAAGGCAAAGAACTGCACACGACTTTCGCAGCGGATGCCGTGTCCTCTAATCATCTTGAGATAGGCCTCGTTTACCACAGCCGCCGATTCAAGGGTCTGAGCCGGAAATCCACGGGCTAGGTGCTTCCGAGCAATTCGCCGGAGTTCCGGGTAGACGATAGGCATCAGACTGTCTAATGCTTCCTTCTCGCCGTTTCCCCAGGCCGTGAGCAGCCCTGTGATATCTCGCGGGACCCCGACTGTCATGGCGAAAATTGTAGCAAGCATTCCCACCGTCTCATGACCCTTTTCGGCGTGAATTCTCGTTATTAGGGTGAGCGGTCGTATGAGCGACCACATCACAGCCCACTCAGAGTGGGCATGAAAAGGGGAATGCGTTATGAAGAAACTTGCAGCTTTCACAAGCATGCTGATCCTAGGCATCGTGCCTCATCTCCACGCTCAGCAGTGTTCAAACTTCGATTTGCGGGGTTCCTACAGCTTCGTTGCCTCCGGGACATTTTCCGGAGCATCGTTTGCGACGGCCGGGCAGACCATCTACGACGGAAACGGCAACGCTTCGGGCGTAATCCAGGCCAGTGTGGGCGGAAAGGTTTATCCGGCTGCGCCCTGGACCGCGACATACACCGTGACTCCAATGCAGACTGGCGGAGGCCAGACGGTCTGCGTATTCAATAAGACGATCACCATTGACAGCTATGGGCCGTTGACCGTGAGCTTCTTCGGCACGGCCAGCGACGGTTACAAGGAGCTACGCTTTATCGCCACCGGATCCAACGCGACAACCAGCTTAACCATCAGCGGTACAGCCCGAAAAGAATAACCGGACCACTGTGAGCGCGATATCGTAGGCGTGTTCTAGGAAGTTGAACCGGGAGCTGGGCGGTATTTCCGGCTCCCTGCGTAAAGGAGCAACTGTGATGACGATGCGAGAATTCCTGGAAACCCGGCGAAAAGCGGAATATCCCGTATTCACAAGGGTCCTGAGTGCGCTGCCCAAGGAGCGATTCGATTACCGCCCCCACGAACGGTCGCCATCAGCGGCAGAGATCGTCTGGACACTTGCGCGGGAAGCCAAAGCCTGTTGTGACCTGATCGACAGCGGATACGTGAACTGGACGGCGCAGCCTCCCCCGGCGGAGCCGGAAGCCATCGTTTCCGCGTTCCAGGATCAATATGCGGCTCTCGATGAACGGATCCAGCGCCTGAACGAATCCGGATGGCAGAACAAAGCGCAACTTCTCATAGAGGGCCAGATCTACCGGGAAGCGCCGGTGGGCGATTTCCTCTGGTACTTATTTTTTGATGCGATCCATCACCGCGGCCAATTGAGCACCTACATTCGGCCGATGGGAGGTCAGGTTCCATCGATCTACGGTCCCTCGGGCGATGATCCAGGATCATAAATCCGAGGGCCGCTGTTATAGCCGCTCAATCCTCAAGGCAGTATAGTCGCGCTCAAGAGCGGCAACGAGCTGTTGAAATCGGGGGTCCGGACGCAAGTTCTCGAGATGCGGATCCACCTTGAAAAAAGGCCAGCAGGGATTGCCATTGTCGACGCTGCGTTCCAGCCATATTATCGCCTTATCTATTTCGCCCAGGACGGCATACACGCTCGCAATTTGATAGTAGGTGTGGTGCGTATGGCCAAAAGAATGTGGGGACTCCTGCGCTTTGCGGGCACACTCGAGCGCCGGACCTCTCTGATCGCGTCGGGCATGGAGCATGCCTTGCACGCTGACAATCAAAGGCTCGTCCGGATACAGTTTCAGAGCCACCGACAGCCGCCGCTCGGCAGCATCCAGGTCGCCGTTCATCAGCGCCGGAAGCGGATGATACCAGAGAGCGTACCTGGTTCCTGGTTTTTCTCGAATCCAGGCTTCTGCGGCCTCTTCCGCGCGCGCGAAATCTCCGCTCCAGAGAAGAATAAACTCGAGGTTATTGGCGCGGGTCCTGGGATTCGATTGTCGGGCACGCTGATGCGCGATCAGCGCCTCATCCATACGGCCGATATGCGAGCAGATGTTAGCCATCCGGTTGTGGGCTCGCTCATTGTTTGGTTGAGCCGCTAGAACCTTTTCCAGCGCCGCAATGGCTTCGAGATGCTGGAAATTCCTTGCCGGGCTCCACAAGATAAATGCCCGTGCCGAGTGCCCCTCCGGCAGAGCGGGATCAAGCTCCAGCGCGCGCCGGCAATGGTATTCGGCGCGGTCAATCCAGACGTGCTGCGAATCGAATTCCCAGTGAATGTGCATCGACACATAGGACAAAGTGGCATGCGACAGTGCAAATTCCGGATCGTATTCGACGGCTTTTGCAAGGTGCTGGGCAGAGCTTCGCAGCACTTCTTCGCGGTCGGAGTAGCTCTCGCCGAGACCCAGCATGAATTCGTTGTAGGCTTCCGGATCGCTGCTGTATCGGTCGCGAGATTTCGGAGGCGCCCGCCTGGATCGAGTTTGCAGCGATTGAACGACACGACGACCGATTTCGTCCTGAACCTCGAAAACGTCTTCTCGCACGAAATCGTGTTGTTCGGCGTATGCGATCTTTTGCGTCCTGCTGTCGTAAAGCTGCGTTGACACTCGCCAATGTGCCCCTTGCTTCTGGACAGACCCCTGCAGAACATGGCGAACACCCAGATCCCGGCAGGTACGCGCCGGATCGATGCCAGGAACACAGTTGACGATCGTCGATGTCGGAAGGACGGCAAGATCCTCGAGACTTCCGAGGGTGGTAATCAGGGCGTCCGCAAAACCCAGCGACAATGCTCTGCGGCCTTCGATTTCGCTCAGGAACAGAAACGGCAAGACGGCGATCGATGTTATGGGCTCCGCGCCTCGGACATCAGAGTGAGGGGCGCGATCAGCCGCACTCTCAGCCAACGCCTCCGAAACTGCCTCGGCTGAAGAGAACCGGTCCGCAGCACTCTTCTGGAGAAGCTTCTGCACAATGGGCGCTATTTGGGGAGAAATATTTTCGATGGAAGAGGGATCGTCGTGAAGGATCGCGTGTAGTGTATCCACCGATGACGTTCGCCGCCAGGGGTGGTCTCCCGTCAGCATCTCGCACAACAGGATCCCGAATGAGAAGAGGTCGCTCCGCTCATCGACTTCTTCTCCCAGGATTTGTTCCGGAGACATGTAGGCGGCTGTCCCGAGGATCTGACCGGAAACACTTTGATCGATCAATGCGCCACTCTGTGTCTGGACCGCGGCCCGCGGCATCCGCTTCGCAATGCCAAAATCCAGTACCTTTACGTAGCCGTCGAACCGTACCATTATGTTTTGCGGTTTCAGGTCGCGATGTACCACGCCCGCACGATGCGCTGCGCGAAGGGCCTGAAGCACTTGTCTGGCGATTTCCAGAATGCGCTCCACGGAAGGTCCACGCTTGAGCCAGTCATGCAATGTCTCGCCTTCCACCAGCTCTGTGACCAGATAATTTGGTCCGACATCGAGGAGCGTGCAGATATTGGGATGGTTCAGCGCCGATATCGTCCGCGCCTCTCGCTCGAATCGCCCGCTGAACCGTTCCTGCGAAATCTTCACGGCGACTCTGCGCCCCAGCCGGGTATCCAGGGCAGAGTAGACTTCCCCCATTCCGCCTGTCCCCAGAAGTCCCAGAATTTGGTATGAACCCAGCGACGTGCCGGCCTGCAGCGTCGCCTGCGCCAATGCCATCTCGTCGGCCGCAGCCCATGCGGTTTGATCGACCAGCGCACAGGTGGCACCGCTCTGCGCCAGCAGAGATTCCACTTCCCGGCGCAGATCGGCATCTTCTCGACAGGCATCAGCCAGGTAATTATGTCGCCGCGGTGGCTCCAAATCCGCGGCTTCATGGTAAAGCTGTTCGATTTGCCGCCAGCGTTCGGAGTTCATAACCCAGCGGTCCGCCAAGTCTTTCTGATTATGTCACCCTGATGCCGGGTACTCACTTGCCCTGAAATATCCGGACGCGTCGGCCACAACAATTCGGGCGCGATGGGGCCAACGCCTCAGACTCAGGAAACGGCATGATCGTCTGTCGATGAGCGCTTTATCGCCAACTCGTTCAGCGAGCGTGTCGCGGAATCGCAGAATCCATTCCTTCGAGTTAAGGGTAACCAGATGTAATCTCCCGCTTATCTTAGCGCTTATGGGTTGCCGCCCTCCTCTGCCGAAGCAAAGTGTTTTGCTACGCGCTGAGCCGCTTCCTTTTTAGCCGCAAAGAAAGCCCCAAGACTCCGGCTAACGCGAGCAGGCCGAATGATGCGGGCTCTGGTGTCGAAGTAGCCAAGAAGCCATCGACATTAGTTCCGTCTGAGTAGAATCCAACAAGCTGTCCCAGGTCGTTGATGCCGTTAATCGTGGTACCGTTTACGTTGCCGAACACCGTAGTCGAAGACTGTTTCGGATCGTCGACAGTTTGCCAGGTGTTGTTGACGAAATTGAAGACAAATCCATTTGTTACGCCGTTGGCGTCCACGTAGCTTCCTACCGCTTGGCCGTTGTTATTCAGTCCGAAGAACATCGTGTCGGTTCCGTTGGGGTCGTTATAGCTGGTATAAGCGCCCTTGTTATCGAGAAAACCGTGGGTTGCGCCGCTGGCATCGGTGTAAGAGCCGGAGATCAAGCCGCTATTGTTCACGCCCGTGGCTGTGTCCGACGCCCAGTTGGAAAGCCCTGGGATTGATATGAAGTTGCCGCCAGTAATGTTGTACACGTACGCGTGGTTTGCGCCATTCGCGTCCGAATAAAATCCGGCAGCGAAGCCCTTATCGTTCACGCCCAGGAGCTGGTTCATTTGAAGGCCAGTAGTGGCGTTGTTCTGGGTCAGGGGATCGACGACGTTCGTGTAGGCGGTACCGTTCTTGACGAAGCCGAAGTTGTTTCCGGAATTATCCGCCCAGAAGCCGACGGTCAGGTTGCTGTTGTTGATCCCGATCACTTGAGTTTGGGCTGAATTCGGAAAGTTCTCGTTGGTGTACGAGCCTTGTGTGTATGGCGGTGCAAGCGTATAGCCCTTGTTGGGCTGGTTGCTTCCGTCACCGAAATAACCTGCGATTGTGCCGGAGTTGTTGATACCTAGAAGCTGGTTAAAGGCGGGGTCGCCGTTGTTGTTCAGCGTCTGGAAACTGTACGTACCCGCCCGGAGTGCGGGCGTGAATAGAACGAGCGCTGCGGCAGTTAACAGGGCCGCCTGCAGCATCGGGTTCAAGATTCCTCTTTTCATGGGTTCCTCTTTGCCACTTGCTGTTTGGATTCGCCAGCCTGATTTAGCTGGCTCATCACAGGAAGCGATAAAAATGTCGAAAAGGCCTCAAGGCGCGCAAAAAAGGGGTCTGTTATCTTTTTGCCGCGGCGAGTGTCCATTGTGCGAGAGGAAAAATTGTGCCCGACAAGAAAAAGTGTGCGCACCCGGCCTGTAATTGCCGCGCAAGGGAAGGCAGCGATTACTGCTCTCCGCATTGCGAGGCCACCGGCAAGACCCCGGACATTCAATGCACCTGCGGTCATCCTGAATGTTCTCAGACCGCAAGGCTGTAACCGTCACCTGCGCAAGAGCCGCCGTCATCCGCTAATCGGGTCGTAATGCGCTGGTCTTGGCGAATCGGCAGGTTTGCAGGTATCGACCTTTACATACATGCAACGTTCCTCCTGTTGATCCTATGGGTCGTCATTCTCCATTGGATCGGCGGGAGAACTCTTGAGGGAGTTGTCAGCGGCGTTCTGTTCGTTCTTGTTCTGTTTGCGTGCGGGGTGCTACATGAGTTTGGCCATGCACTAACGGCCCGCCGCTTCGGAATTCCGACCAAGGACATCACCCTGTTGCCGATCGGAGGTGTATCCCGATTCGAGCGGCTGCCCGAAAAGCCATGGCAAGAATTCTGGATGGCGATTGCCGGCCCTATCGTGAACCTGGTGATCGGGATCGCAATCTGGGTGGCGCTGTTCCTAACAAACGGGTTCAAACCGATTACGACTCTGAGCATGACCACCGGGCCGTTTCTCGAGCGCATGATGGTTGCGAATTTCGTGCTCGCCCTGTTCAATCTTGTGCCGGCGTTCCCAATGGACGGAGGACGCATCCTGCGCGCTTTGTTGGCCACGCGCATGGACCACGTACGTGCGACGCAGGCTGCCGCCGCAATAGGACAGGCACTTGCGTTGATCTTCGGCCTAATTGGTCTATTTACGGATCCGTTCCTGCTGTTTATCGCCTTTTTCGTCTGGATCGGCGCGGCGCACGAGGCGCACTCGGTTCAGATCAAAGAGGCCTTTTCGGGTATTCCGATCCGCAACGCCATGCAGACCCACGTCACCACTTTGCAAACCAGCAACACCTTGGGCGACGCGGTTAAAGTGATGCTGGACGGCTCGCAACACGATTTTCCGGTAATGTGGGGCGAGACTGTGATGGGCATTCTCACCCGCGCTAATTTGCTGGCCGGATTGCAGGAGTTCGGCCCGGACGAGCTCGTCACTAAAGTGATGCAGCGGGAGTTCGAGACGGCGGAACCGAACGAAATGCTGGAACTGGTCCTCAACCGATTGGCCGGTTCGTCAACGCGCTCGATGCCTGTGATGCAGGATGGGCAGCTTGTCGGGCTGGTTACGCTCGAGAACTTGGGCGAATACCTGATGGTTCAGAATGCGCTTCACAGGAGGCGCGCCGGGATTCCGGCGAGGCCCGCGCCACGCGCCTGACGCACACCACGACTTCTATGTGCTCCAGGGCTTGGCTTCGAGTAGACCGTTGTAGCCGTTCTTCATCCGCTCTTCGATAATCGCCCAGACCTTGGGGTCGCAACCCTCCCAATGTTCGACGGCCGTGTTTCCAAGGTAGGGAAGCGCGGCGACACCCATTTTGCTTGAGAAATAGCCGCTCACGGTGAGGCTGCGAAATTCACTGAAAAAGGCGACCCAGGGGTGGTCCTCTTTGGCGGCGCGCTTCGGATAGGCGATGCGATCCAGAATCGGCTTTTGCTGGTCCGCGGCCGCGTCGGCGAAGTCTTTCTGAAATTGCGCGTTCGATTCGTGATCGAGCCACATCAAGCCGCCGAAAATCTGAGCCTTTAGATTCTCGTTCCCGTCCTGGTCCGCGCGGAACGCGATCCAATCGTCTATGAACTCCGGAACACCGGCATCCGTAGCGCTGCCGCTGTGCTCGTCGGCGGGAATGATGGTATCGCAGAGCAGACGAACGGTTTTCCACTGATGATCGTCGAAAGTCTGCCGTTTATATGGGCCGGTGGACGCGGCGGCCTGCGGCGCCATGTGCGCATGATCATGCGTTTGCGCGGAGGCTGTTCCCGCCAGCGCGGCCATGGCCGGCACAGAGCCGAGGATCTGGAAGAGACTGCGGCGGCTGACGGTGCTTATGTGCGCGCTTTCGCAATTAGTACTGTTTTCGTTTTCTGACATCGCTCGTTCCTAAACGCTCCCTCACGGTCGCGGTTCTGAATCACTTTACTAAACCTTCACATTGAATTTTTTTACCTGATCGGCAATGTACTCGGACGTTCGCCAGCCAAGAGCCGAGATCGTCAGAGTAGGATTCTTATCAGCGTTGCTGACGAACGGAGCGGCGTCGGTGATGAACAGATTCTTTACATCCCAAGCCTGACAGTATTTGTTGAGGACGGAGGTTTTGGGGTTGTCGCCGATTTTGGTCGCGCCCACCTCATGAATGATTTCGCCGCCTCGCGAAATTCCCCAATCGCGATCGGCGCCGCTCTTATGTGTGACCGTGCCGCCCATCGTCTCGATGATTTCCTGGAAAGTTTCCTGCATGTGCTTGGCCTGGAGAATTTCGTCCTGACTCCATTTGAAATGGAAGCGAAGAACCGGGATGCCCCACTCGTCAACCACCTCAGGATCGATTTCGCAGTAGCTATTCTCGTTGGGAATCATTTCGCCACGGCCGGAAAAGTGCACTTCGCAGCCATACAGCTTTCGGAGGTTCCGCCTTCATCTCCACGCCATACCCGCCATCGAGGAAGCGTGTCGCATACCCTCCCATAGCTCCCACTCCCGGCATGCCACGGCCGCCGCCGATTTCAATATGATACCCGCGCGCGAACGGCATCTTACCCGCCGCCTGCTGTTTATACAGCCACCAGGGCATGTATAAATGCATGCCGCCCACGCCATCTTCATTGCGTGGCGGAAGATCCTGCAGAATAGGCACGAATCCTGAAACCGCCGATCCGACGGTGTCCATCACGTATTTCCCCACCAACCCCGACGAATTTGCGATTCCATTCGGGAATTGGCTGCTCTTGGAATTGAGCATGATGCGGGCAGTTTCACAGCAACTAGCGGCAAGTACGACGATCTTGCTTCGAACCTGTATTTCGTTTCGCGTTTTCTTGTCGATGTACGAAACGCCGCTAGCTAATCCGTCGGGTCCGACGAGAACTTCGCGAGCCATCGCACTGGTGCGGATCTCCAGGTTTCCGGTCTTCATCGCCGGAAACAGATGCACGCCCGGCGAGTTGAAATTCGCGTTGACCCCGCAGGACCTGCCGCACTGCGCACAATAATGGCACGCGGGGCGGCCGTTCAGAGGCCTAGTCAAAATGGCGAGGCGAGAGGGAATGCAAGGAATTTTCAATTTATCGGAGGCAATCTTGATCAGCCGCTCATAACCACGAGGCGCGGGAGGCGGTTGAAATTTGCCGTCGGGCGTATTCTCCAGGTTCTCCGCTGACCCGAACACCCCAATTAGCTCTTCCGCTTTGTCGTAATACGGAGCGAGGTCTTCATATGTGAAGGGCCAATCGAATCCTTTTCCGTCGCGGCTATACGGTTTGAAATCGTACGGCCCCATTCGAAGTGAAATGCGTCCATAGTGATTTGTGCGACCGCCCAGCATACGAGCGCGCCACCAGAGCCAGTCCGAGCCTGGGGCGTTGGTATACGGCTCGCCTGGTACCTGCCATCCACCTACGGTTGTCGCATCGAAAAATCCCCAAGGCTTGTCTTTCGTGCCGGCGCCGCGATGCGGAACATTGTACGGCCAATCGAACATCTTGGAATCTTTTGTGCAGTCGTACCAAGCGCCCGCTTCGAGGACGCACGTCTTAGCACCGGCGTTTGCGAGCACTTGCGCGGCCACGCCGCCACCAGCACCCGAGCCAACAATCACGACGTCATACTGTTTCGGGGCTGCGTTGCTTTGCGCCATTATTTACCTTTTATCACTACTGGCTCAACGAGTAGACAGAAACTCCCGCGCAGCATGTTGCTGGACGCGCGCGGGATCTGAGTTCGCCGATTCTCAAACCGGCTAGAACTGATACCGAATCGAGAGCTGCAGGTTCCGTGCAGTTCCCGTTTTGCTGGTTATTTCTCCGAACTGCGAAGAAGTGGCGTTGAAATTTGGACCGCTCCAATTCGGATGATTGATGAAATCGAATGCCTCGGCGCGGAACTGGAACTCGCCCATCTTTTCACTGATCGGGAATCGCTTAAAAAGCGCCAGATGTTCCAATCCTGGAATCCTGGTCCGTACACGGAATCGCGAACTCCCGGCTGAAGATTGAAAGTTCCCGTAGGCGGCGCGGCTGGTCACGTTGGCGGTGAACTATTTTGGCTCCGCCTCCCGTGACCGGCCCAGCGAAGCCACCGACCACCGTCGGCGTCCCGCTCAAATCCCAGAACTGTCCTTCGTTCCCGCAACCGAAGCTGCCGAATTCGCCAACGCCAGCATAGTCGTTGTTAGCGCCGATCCCGCAGGGTGTACCAGTCTGGAATTGAGTCGATTCCAGTTATTGACCAGCCGCCCAACAATTTTCCTGACAGCGTGCTCTGCGACTTAAAAAACGGCAGAGTCGTATGTGATAGGTGATCAGGACCATGTGGCGCGTATCGTACTCGGAGGGGCCCCATAGGTTACTTGTGTTGTAAGTGTCCGGAACGATGTCGCGGTAATTCGAGCTGTTGTCATAGCTCTTCGAGAGCGTGTAGGCGAACCAGAAGGTCGAAGCCTCCGGTGAACCTCCTGCCCCAGGAGAGCTGCAGCGACTTGTATGTCGAGTTCACGACAGGCTCTCCTCCTCCTGAATCGCGGCGAAGCCTTTATACGGACGAAGAGCATTGGTGGCAACGCCCGGATTGGCCTGTATGCTGCCGGCAGTGGGCTGGTTTATATCGTAGACATCCCAGCCGTGCAGACCGCGATGCCCGACATAACCAACGTTCAGCACTGTTTTCCAGAACATTTCCCGTTCGAGACTGACATTCCAGTTCCAGGACTCCGGCGGCTTAAGATTCGGGTTCAAGGTTGTTATAGTGAGCGGCGCAGCTGTGCCTGAAGTCAGTGATGCACCCGGATTATCCACTCTCACGTTGGTGACCGTCACAAATGGCTGAAACGGCGAGTTGCCGCCGGGGAAAATATTGTCGAGCATCCCCATGCGGGTGAAAAACCGGCCCACGCCGGCGCGAATGTACCGTCTTATCGTTGATTTGATACGCGATACCCAACCGCGGCTGAAACGTTGGTGGTCGTTGCATGATACATTGGGCTTTGCGACCTTCGGATCAAAAAGGCTCGTGCAGGAAGCGCCGTCGCAGATGGGAGATGAGGCGGCAAGCACGCGTCCTTGCGCGGAGCTTGGAAAGCCGCTGAAGCCTGGAATGATAACACCGTTGTACGGGTTTCCGGTTCCGAGGATGACGTTACCCGTCTTAGGATCCACCGTGACCGCTTGCGACGGATTGTAGAGATTTCCATCGAAATAATCGGCGTTGCCCCACAGCGGATAATAGGGCACAGTGTCGTCTTTCGCGAACGACCGTAGTCAATGTGCAGTTTCGGACTGACCTTCCAAGAATCCTGCGCATAAAAATTCGTCCATCTTCCCGCGCCAGATCGTATAGGCGCGAGGCCCAATCTCGGTGTAGCTGTCGGCATATCCGGTAGCCAGATTCGCCAGTCCAACACCAGTCGTGGTACCCGTGCCGGTATCGGTGAATGTGAAAGTGCCGTTCTGATTGCTGCTGCCGCCCGGAACGTGTTGCACATTGATCTGATCTTCGTCGTTTTCACCGGAATACTCGAAGATGAATTCCGACTTTAAAGGTGTGGTTCCCGAATACTTTGGTCAGAGCTATCCGACGCGGTATAGATCGGGCCCCGAGGAATGAGATGGATACGGACCGCCTGCCAAACTATAAAAATTCGGGACGTTGACGGTTGGAATTTTCCCTTGTATATCCTTGCCGCCGAAGATGAACGGATATGTGATCGGCGGACTGAAGTTCTGCCGGTTGAAACCCGATCAGTGAAGTATTAACGGGAATGTATACGTCATCCAGGCTCACCGTGGCCATGGCTTCGTTGATCATCGTCGGACTGATGGTCCAGGTCCAGGCCAGCGTGTTGGTTTGATTCGGGCGAATAAAGTACTTGCCGGTTTCACCAGAGCCCTGATCGAACGGCTGATATTCGAAGTAGGCGAGTCCGTCCGCCGGAACGCGAGCGCTGGTTAGTCTCGTTCGGAAGGAAATCGCCGTTGATCGTCCCTTTGCGCTGGTTGATCGGATGCGCCGCCTGCGCAATCCAGTTCTGAGTACCCTGCAAGTAGCCGGGCGTCGGTGCTGGGTAGGCGTTCAGGATCGGCAAGCCCGTTTGGACTCAGCAAACTCGGGTTGTAAGCCAGAATGTTGTTGTTGGAATCGGAACGCACGCGGCGAAGCCTGCTTTCGGTGTGCAAACACCGTTCTTAACACTCTGTGCGGATGTCGGATCGTACAACTGCGTGACGCCCTTATACCAGGGATTGGGAGCCAGCAATTCGCTGAAATTTCCCTGCCGCATCAAGGTTGTCGGCACGGCCTGCGTTTGCGTATCCGCGAAGCGATAACGCGTCCACTCTTCGCCGACAAAAAAGAACATTTTCTGCCGCATCCATTTCGGGAGCCCCGGAGTCCATATCGGGCCGCCGATGTCGAATCCGAAATTGTTATAGCGGAACGGTGACGTGAAATTCGTAGTTTTGCTGAGATTGCGGCCCCAACTGTTGGCGTTCAGAGCCGAGTTGCGGAAATATTCGAACAGTCCGCCATGGAAATCGGTAGTGCCGCTCTTCGTGATAATGCGGATCTGTCCGCCGGCGGCATCTCCGTACTCAGCCGATAATCGGCGGTAAGCACCTGAATCTCCTGAGTCGCATCCACGTTCGGCACGGCGATGCCAGCGCCGTTGGCGCGGGTACGAACAGCGGGCGCGCCATCCATGGTGACCAGCGTATCCTGTGTTCGCGCTCCGTTGATCTGGTAAGGAACGCCACCATTGGTCAGGCAGAAATTGAAATCGCCGAGGTTCGAGCCGCTGCGGACGCCGGGCACCAGAGTTGCGCCATATACAGCGGATTGCGGCCATTCAACTCCTGGGCCTGAATCTGCCGCGACGTGACTTCTCTCTCTACCGAACCCGATTCAGTTTGCAGCTGCGAAGCCGTCGCCGTCACCTCGACCGTTTCACTTTTCTGACCGACAGCCAGATTGGCATCAAGCGAGAGCGTGGTCGCGGCATCGAGCTTATTATGCGTGCTCTCAAATTTCTTGAATCCGGACGCTTCCGCGCGTCAAGCTGTAATGCCCGGCGAGAAGATTCGGGACCGTGTAGTGACCTTGCGCATCGGAGGTGACGGCGTGTTGTTCGCCGGTCCCTTCATTCGTGATTACGACTTTCGCGTTCGGAACAACCGCCCCGGTTTGATCTCGAACAAAGCCTGTAATAGAGCCAACGTCCGATTGGGCGAAGGCGATGACTGATAGAGCGAAACAAACAGCTAACGCCAAAGCAAGGCGTGCTGTTGCAAGCCAATTCTTACTCATAGACTCCCTCAATTTGAAAAAACTGATTTGAGAATCACAGCCGGACAAACCGGTCAGGTGAAATTCAACAACTAACCCACTGTTGAAAAAGTATACGCTCTTTCGCGGATGATTTGAATAGTTTGAAAATGTCTCAATGTGTTGAAAACGCTACGGTAAAATTACGTACAGTGCCTGTTTTCCGTGATGCGGTTAACAGGCTTCGTAGAGCCCTCGATACCTCGCGACAGGAGAAACTAGATGCCACCGATTACGGATGTACTTGACGCTAACCAGGTTTTAACAGCACTCGTGGCGTTTAGAAAGGGAGACTTCTCGGTACGTCTACCCGTCGATCAGGTTGGAGTAACCGGAAAAATCGCGGATACGCTCAACGAGATCTTTGAGTTAAACGAAACGATGGCCAACGAGTTATCGCGTATCAGCGCGGCGGTCGGCAAGGAAGGAAAAATTAACCAGCGTGCTTTTCTCGCGACTGGTTCCGGAGGTTGGGGAGCATGTGTCAATTCTGTGAACAGCCTTATCTCAGACCTGGTTCAACCCTCCACTGAGATCGCTCGCGTCATCGGAGCGGTTGCACAAGGAGACCTGTCACAGAAGATGTCGCTCGAAGTGGAAGGACGGCCGCTGCAGGGCGAGTTCGTGCGCACGGCGCGGGTGGTTAACACCATGGTCGACCAGTTGAACTCGTTCTCCTCCGAGGTGACGCGGGTGGCCCGCGAAGTTGGAACCGAAGGAAAGTTGGGTGGCCAAGCGGTTGTCACAGGTGTTGCGGGCACTTGGAAGGATCTTACCGACTCAGTAAACTCGATGGCATCGAACCTGACAAATCAGGTTCGCAACATCGCCGAAGTCACCACCGCTGTGGCAAAAGGCGACCTATCGCGCAAAATCACCGTTAATGTTCAAGGCGAAATTCTCGAGCTGAAGAACACGATCAATACCATGGTCGATCAGCTCTCGTCGTTTGCGTCCGAAGTTACACGAGTCGCCCGCGAAGTTGGAACCGAGGGCAAACTCGGTGGTCAGGCAGTCGTCACAGGTGTCGCAGGTACTTGGAAGGATCTCACGGACTCGGTCAATTCAATGGCCTCGAATCTTACCGCTCAGGTCCGCAATATCGCCGAAGTAACCACGGCGGTAGCCACCGGCGATTTATCCCGCAAAATTACCGTCAACGTCCAAGGCGAAATTCTCGAGCTGAAGAACACGATCAACACCATGGTCGATCAGCTTTCGTCGTTTGGCTCCGAAGTGACACGCGTCGCTCGCGAAGTTGGAACCGAAGGCAAGCTCGGAGGTCAGGCCGAAGTCCGAGGCGTGGCGGGCACGTGGAAAGATCTCACAGACTCGGTGAACCTGATGGCCGGAAACCTCACCGGCCAGGTCCGTAATATTGCGGAAGTTACGACGGCTGTCGCGCGGGGCGATCTTTCGCGCAAAATCACTGTCAAAGTTCAAGGGGAAATTCTCGAACTGAAGAACACCATGAACACCATGGTCGATCAGCTCTCGTCATTCGCGTCGGAAGTGACGCGCGTGGCGCGCGAGGTGGGAACCGAGGGAAACCTGGGCGGCCAAGCTGTCGTAAAGGGCGTCGGCGGTGTTTGGAAGGATCTTACGGACTCGGTGAACTCGATGGGCGGCAATCTCACTGCTCAGGTCCGCAACATAGCAGAAGTGACGACAGCCGTCGCCAATGGGGACTTGTCGCGCAAAATTACGGTGGATGTCCGCGGTGAAATCCTCGAACTGAAAAACACCATTAACACGATGGTCGACCAGCTCTCATCGTTCGCGTCCGAAGTGACGCGCGTGGCGCGCGAAGTCGGCACTGAGGGCAACCTGGGCGGGCAAGCCATCGTGAAGGGCGTGGGCGGCGTTTGGAAAGATCTGACGGACTCGGTGAACTCGATGGGCGGCAATCTCACTGCTCAGGTCCGCAACATCGCAGAAGTAACTACCGCTGTAGCCAACGGAGACTTGTCGCGCAAGATCACAGTGGATGTTCGCGGCGAAATCCTCGAGCTGAAGAACACGATCAACACGATGGTCGACCAGCTCAATGCATTTGCGTCTGAAGTAACGCGCGTGGCCCGGGAGGTCGGGACTGAAGGTGAACTTGGCGGCCAGGCGCAAGTCAAGGGAGTAGGCGGCGTTTGGAAAGACTTGACGGATTCGGTGAACTCGATGGCCGGCAACTTGACTGCTCAAGTCCGCAACATTGCCGAAGTAACCACCGCTGTGGCGAACGGCGATTTGTCGCGCAAGATCACAGTGGACGTTCGCGGCGAAATCCTCGAACTAAAGAACACCATCAACACCATGGTTGACCAGCTCTCGTCCTTCGCCTCCGAAGTGACGCGGGTCGCGCGCGAAGTCGGTACCGAAGGAAAACTGGGCGGACAGGCCGATGTGAAGGGCGTCGGAGGCGTCTGGAAAGATTTGACAGATTCGGTGAACTCGATGGCATCGAACCTGACCAATCAGGTTCGAAATATTGCCGAAGTTACTACCGCTGTCGCGCGAGGCGACTTGTCCCGCACGATCACAGTGGAGGTTCGCGGCGAAATCCTCGAGCTGAAGAACACGATCAACACTATGGTTGACCAGCTTTCCTCATTCGCCTCCGAGGTGACACGTGTCGCACGAGAGGTCGGCACCGAAGGGAAGTTGGGCGGCCAGGCGGATGTGAAGGGCGTCGCCGGAACCTGGCGAGATCTCACCGAATCGGTCAACTCAATGGCGGGCAATTTGACCGCCCAGGTCCGGAATATCGCCGAAGTAACGACCGCCGTCGCGCGCGGTGATCTGTCGCGCAAGATCACGGTGGACGTCCGAGGCGAAATCCTTGAGCTAAAAATCACCATCAACACGATGGTCGACCAACTGAACGCTTTCGCGTCTGAGGTCACCCGTGTCGCGCGCGAAGTCGGCACCGAAGGACGGCTTGGCGGACAGGCAGACGTGCGTGGTGTTGCGGGGACCTGGCGCGACTTGACGGAATCTGTCAACTTCATGGGATCGAACCTGACCAATCAGGTTCGCAACATCGCTGAGGTGACCACCGCTGTAGCCAAGGGCGATCTCTCGCGCAAAATTACCGTCGACGCGCGCGGCGAGATTCTCGAACTAAAAAACACCATCAACACGATGGTCGATCAGCTCTCCTCGTTTGCGTCCGAAGTGACGCGTGTTGCACGAGAGGTCGGCACCGAAGGCAAGTTGGGCGGTCAGGCCGACGTACGCGGTGTCGCCGGCACTTGGAAAGATTTGACGGATTCGGTCAACTCCATGGCTTCGAACCTTACTAATCAGGTGCGTAACATCGCCGGGGTTACGACGGCGGTGGCGAAGGGCGATCTCACAACCAAGATCACGGTCGATGCGCGCGGCGAGATTCTCGAGCTGAAGAACACCATCAATACCATGGTCGACCAGCTAAACGCGTTCGCATCCGAAGTGACCCGCGTAGCGCGCGAGGTGGGTACGGAGGGCAAGCTGGGCGGTCAGGCCGACGTGCGCGGTGTCGCCGGCACCTGGAAAGATCTGACGGAGTCGGTGAACTCGATGGGATCGAATCTTACCGCCCAGGTGCGCAACATCGCCGATGTGACAACAGCGGTTGCGAAGGGTGACCTCTCGCGGAAAATCACAGTTGACGCGCGTGGCGAAATTCTGGCGTTAAAGGAAACCATCAACACGATGGTTGATCAGTTGAGCTCGTTTGCGTCTGAAGTGACGCGTGTGGCGCGCGAAGTCGGCACTGAAGGAAAGCTGGGTGGACAGGCCGATGTCTATGGCGTTGCCGGAACGTGGAAAGATTTGACCGAATCGGTCAATTCGATGGCCTCGAACCTGACCAATCAGGTTCGCAACATCGCACAGGTTACGACTGCTGTAGCCATGGGTGACCTGTCCCGCAAAATCACGGTCGACGTCCGAGGCGAAATTCTCGAATTGAAGAACACGATCAACACCATGGTCGACCAGCTCAACTCGTTTGCCTCCGAGGTGACGCGTGTGGCGCGTGAAGTGGGTACCGAAGGCAAACTCGGCGGCCAGGCTGAAGTTCGCGGAGTCGGCGGAACATGGAAGGATCTCACGGACTCCGTAAACCTGATGGCTGCGAACCTCACGACTCAGGTCCGCGGTATCGCTAAGGTCGTCACTGCCGTGGCGAATGGTGATCTTCAAAGAAAGCTGGTACTCGAGACCAAAGGTGAAATTGCCGAACTTGCAGATACGATCAACGCCATGATCGATACGCTTGCAACCTTCGCCGACCAGGTCACGACTGTGGCCCGCGAGGTGGGTATCGATGGGAAGCTCGGCGGCCAGGCGCGCGTGCCGGGCGCCGCTGGTATCTGGCGCCGTCTTACCGATAACGTGAATCAGCTTGCAGCTAACCTGACAACGCAAGTTCGCGCTATTGCCGAGGTGGCGACCGCTGTTACGAAAGGCGACTTGACGCGCTCCATCACCGTCGAGGCTCTTGGAGAGGTAGCGGCTCTAAAGGACAACGTGAATGAGATGATCGGGAACCTTGCGGAAACAACACGTAAGAACACCGATCAAGACTGGCTCAAAACGAATATCGCCAAGTTCACCCGCATGGTGCAGGGCCAGCGCGATCTCTTGACAGTCGCCGAGTTGCTTCTTTCTGAGTTGGCCCCGCTGGTGAGCGCGCAGCGCGGTACGTTCTACATCGCGGATTCAAAAGAGGGTCAAACAGTACTGAAGTTCATGGCGGGTTACGCCTACGACGAAGCCCCCAACTTGCCCAAGCAATTCTCAGTCGGCCAAGGTCTCGTCGGGCAGTGCGCAAAAGAAAAGCAGCGCATTCTTGTTCGTGATGTCCCACGAGATTACATTCGTATCAATTCAAGCCTCGGATCGTCTACACCGATGAGCGTCGTTGTGCTTCCCGTGCTTTTCGAGCGTGAAGTAAAGGCTGTCGTGGAACTCGCGTCGTTTCAGCAGCTGTCGGACATTCACCTGGCCTTCCTCGATCAATTGACTGAGAGCATCGGCATCGTGCTCAATACCATTGCGGCGACTATGCGAACGGAGCAGTTGCTCACACAGAGTCAGGCGCTCGCGGAAGAATTACAGAAAACAAACGCCGAATTACAGGAGAAGGCGCAGCTATTGGCTGAGCAGAACACCGAAGTAGAGGCCAAGAACCGGGAAATCGAGCAGGCCAAACAGGCGCTCGAAGAGAAAGCCGAGCAACTCGCCCTTACCTCCAAATACAAAAGCGAATTCCTGGCCAACATGTCACACGAGCTGCGGACGCCCTTGAACAACCTGCTTATCCTCGCTCGCGTTCTCGCCGACAACACGGAAGGAAATCTGAATCCGAAGCAGATCAAGTTTGCCGAGACCATTCACTCATCCGGCACCGACCTGCTGGCCCTGATCAACGACATTCTTGACCTCTCCAAGATCGAGTCGGGAAAGATGGACGTTGAAGTTGGGAACATTCGATTTGCTGAAGTACACGATTACTGCACACGCACGTTCCGCCACGTGGCCGACGGAAAAGGGCTGGAGTTCGCAATCGATGTCGATCCTCAGCTCTCCGCTGAAGTCATCCGAACCGACGCGAAGCGGCTCCAGCAGGTACTCAAGAACTTACTTTCGAATGCGCTGAAATTCACGGAGCGTGGCTCGGTGCGCTTGCGGATCGAACGTGTCGCACAAGGCTGGACCGGCGCACACCCGGTCCTCAATCGAGCGAAGAGCGTCATCGCCTTTTCGGTCACAGATACCGGTATCGGAATCGCGCAGGAGAAGCAGCGAATCATCTTTGAGGCGTTTCAGCAGGCCGACGGAACCACCAGCCGTAAGTACGGCGGTACCGGTCTGGGTCTCTCTATCAGCCGCGAGTTAGCTCGTCTGCTTGGTGGTGAAATCCGCTTGCAAAGCGGACTGGGCCGCGGCAGTACGTTTGTTCTGTATTTGCCCCAAGCGTACATCGCCTCAGCGCCCAAGCTGGAAACAGTGGACACAACTTCATTGCGCAAGACGGCCGGCGCACATGGCTCGGGTGTCGATCTCATCTTCTCATCGCCAACTTTGGTGCCGATGGAAGATCTCGTGATTGACGATGATCGCAACGTGATCACGCAGGCCGATCGTACCTTGCTGATCGTTGAAGATGACGTGACGTTCGCGCGCATCATGATGGATCTTGCTCACGACCGCGGGCTGAAGGTTTTGATCGCCCTGCGCGGAGCAACCGCAATCGCTCTCGCTCGCGAGTTTAAACCTGGCGCTATTACCCTAGACGTTCGGCTGCCCGACATGAGCGGCTGGTCCCTGCTCGACCGGCTCAAACACGATCCAGCCACCGCTCACATTCCGGTGCACATTGTGTCTGGGCACGAAGACAGCCGGCGCGGTTTTAGCCTGGGCGCGATGAGTTGCCTTCAAAAAGCGCTCACGAAAGAGACATTGGAAGAAGCATTCGAGGTCATCAAGGAATCCACTCTCAGCCGTAAGAAGAGCGTCCTGCTGGTGGGCGACAATGATGTCCGACTTGCCGACATTCACCGGCTGGTTAGCGGTCCGGACCTCGACATCATTCAGGTCACCGCGCTCGATGCGGCGATGAGCATTGTTAATACTCAACGCGTGGACACCATAATTCTCGATTGGGTATTGCCCGACCAAGAGGGGCTTCAGTTCATCGAGACCGTCCAATCGAAGTTGTCCCCTTTCGTTCCGCCGATAGTCGTCTCGGGTACCCGGAAGCTTTCCGACGAACAGATCACGGAGATTCACAAGTGCGCCCGCAGCAGCGCGGTGCGTTATGCACCCTCGATCGAACGCTTGTTCCGTGAAACGCTTCTCCTGCTGCACCGGAATGAGGCCGACCTCTCCGAAGAGCAACAAGCGGTCGTTGAGGAACTTCGGCAAACCGACCCGCCTCTCGCGGGCCGCAGAGTCCTCGTGATTGACGACGATCTCCGGAACATCTTCGCTCTTACCAGTGTTCTGGAGCAGCATCAGCTCAATGTTTTACATGCCGAAAACGGCCGGGCTGGTATCGAAATGCTCAAGGCCACAAAGGACATCGACATTGTTCTCATGGATGTCATGATGCCGGAAATGGACGGTTACGAGATGACGCGCGCGATCCGTCAGATACCGGAGTTCAAATCGCTCCCGATCATTGCGATCACCGCCAAAGCTATGAAAGGTGACCGGGAGAAGTGTCTGCGCGCAGGAGCATCCGACTACGTAACCAAACCAGTCGATCTCGATCAACTTTTTTCTGTCATGCGGGTTTGGATTACCCGAGACGATGATGCAAAGTTTGAGCTGGGAGCTCTCTCAGTACCAAATTGGCTTGCCGACCACGACTTGGTTGCAGACGACGACCGGCACCACATCGAAGCAGGGGATCGTGTTCTCCTCATCGTGGAGGACGACCCCACGTTCGCTCGCATCATGGCGGATCTGGCGCATAAGAACGGGGTCAAGGCGCTGATCGCGAGCCGCGGCAACACAGCCGTTACACTCGCCCGCGAGTTCAAGCCCCGAGCTATTACGCTCGACATCAACTTACCCGACATGAGCGGCTGGACTGTGCTCGATTTTCTCAAACACGACCCTGTGACCAGGCACATTCCGGTTCACGTTCTCTCGGGTGACGAGAATAGCCGCCGCGGGTTCGTGCTAGGAGCCATAAGCTGTGCTCAGAAAGCGCCCGATACAAACGCTCTCGACGCTATCTTTGACGCTGTCCAACACTCGATGGAAGTGCGAACCAGGAGCATTCTGCTGATTACCGCCAATGAACCTCTTCGTCAAGAGGCGCGCACCTTTATCGGCGGTAGCGATGTCGAATTCACCAATGCATCTTCGGCCAAAGAAGCGCTTCAGGTCCTCGCCAGCGAGCACG
Source organism: uncultured Acidobacteriaceae bacterium (assembly GCA_963762495.1). Lineage (GTDB taxonomy): Bacteria > Acidobacteriota > Terriglobia > Bryobacterales > Bryobacteraceae > Bog-105. The sequence continues at coordinate 309,916 of CAVXKZ010000021.1, read as the reverse complement.
TGGACGGCATTGTTGTCGATTGGGTGCTCTCGGAAATCGCGGGTATCGAGTTCATCGAGAAGGTGCAAGCCCAATTTTCACCCTTCGTTCCCCCGATCATCGTATTCGGTAGCAGGAAGCTCAACAGCGCGCAAGCCGCGGACCTTCATCGACTGTCCCGGACCAGCCCGGTGCGGTATGCGCCATCGCTGGAGCGGCTGTTGGATGAGACCGTTCTCGCCCTTCATCGCTCCGAGGACTCGCTCAGCGATCAGCAACGGCAGCACATCGCCAGTACACGCCAGAACGACGTAATACTGGGAGGGCGGAAGGTGCTCGTGATCGATGACGACGTGCGAAACATCTTTGCTCTCACGAGTGTCCTAGAAGAACGTGAAGTAGACGTCCTGCACGCTGAAAACGGGCGTACCGGTATTGAGATGCTCGAAGCCAATCCCGACGTCGATCTCATTCTGATGGATATCATGATGCCCGAAATGGATGGGTATGAAACTACCAAGACCATTCGCCAGGATCCCAGGTTCGAATCGCTTCCGATAATCGCCCTTACGGCGAAAGCTATGAAAGGGGATAGGGAGAAGTGCTTGCAAGCCGGCGCAACGGATTACGTTACGAAACCTGTGGATCTCGACCATTTGTTTTCTGTTATGCGCGTTTGGATCTCTCGCGCCTTTGAGAAATCCTCTTCGGTCCGCCCCGTCGGTCAATGACGAACACGGGTCTTGAGCGATGATGACGCTGACCTGCGGGGAAGATACTGCGGTGAACTGCGTCAAACTTCTGCTCGTTGACGACGATCGCGACAATCTCCTCGCCCTTCAAGCAGTCCTCGAACCTCTCAATCAGGAACTCATGCTCGCCGAGTCAGGCGGTGACGCACTCCGGCTCTGCCTGGATAACGATTTTGCGGCTATTCTTCTCGATGTGCGGATGCCTGAAATCGATGGCTTCGAAACGGCGGAATTAATCCGCGCACGCAAGCGATCCAGCCAGACTCCCATTCTGTTCCTTACGGGTTACAGGAGCGATGAGCAGCTTTTTCGTGGCTACGATCTCGGCGCAGTCGACTTCCTCTTCAAGCCGATCGTACCCGAGGTTCTGCAAAGCAAAGTCGCGGTCTTCGTCGAATTGAGCCGCACTGAACAGGCGCTTCGGCGCCAGACCGAAGCGCTCGCGCGTACCGAGCAGAAATTTCGGGCCGTTTTGGAAGCGGCACCGGATGCGATGGTCATTACCGGCGCGGATGGAATCGTGCGTCTTGCCAACTCCCGGACCGACGGTCTGTTTGGCTATGCCAGGCGGCAATTGATCGGCTTGGATATCACGTCGTTGATACCCGAGTGGATTCCTCCAAAAATAGACGATCTCGAGCCCGAAGAGCAAACTACGCCCTTGGTCGAAACCAGACTTGAGGGGGTTTGCCGCGATGGCCGCACTCTTCCCATTGAAATCACACGCAGCCCTTTTGCGAGCGACGAAGGCGTCCTTATCACCACCGCCATTCGCGATGCGACAGAAAAGGTTCAAGCCGAAGAACGTATCCGCCGCATCAACGCCGACCTGGAGCGTAGAGTTGGGGAGCGCACTGCGGACCTGACGCGATCAAACGACGCGTTGCGCCAATTTGCCTGGGCGGCCAGTCACGATCTGCAGGAGCCCGTTCGCATGGTGCTGTCCTACTCTCAATGGCTGGCGCGTTCAGCCGGCAAAAAGCTTACACGCGAGGAAACGGGCATGCTCGATTGCGTGCAGCAAAATGGAGCGCGTCTGGAGGCGCTCCTTACAGACTTGCGTCAGTACATATTTTTGAGCGAGTCGGAGCAGTCTACCGCAACCCTTGTCGACTGCAATGCCGTACTCAAGACGGTAAAGGCTTACCTCGAGGGAGCTATTCACGAATCCGGCGCTACCGTCCAAGCCGCGAACCTTCCGACGGTCACTTCAGTTGAGATCCTGCTGGTTCAACTCCTTCAAAACCTGATCAGCAACAGCATTAAGTATCGTTCCGAGGCGCGCCCCGTGATCAAGATCGAGGTCGAACCGTCTGCTCACGAATGGATCTTCTCAGTGCAGGACAATGGCATCGGGATCGATCCCTCCCAGTACGAGTACATTTTCGGAGTTTTCAAACGCTTACACGGGAGGCAATACCCCGGAACCGGAATTGGGCTCGCCATCTGCAAAGCTGCCGCTGAACAACTGGGCGGCCGGATCTGGATAGAGGCACAAAGCCGTCCAGGTGCTACTTTCAAATTTGCGATTCCGCGAGAGTGATCGTATGCGGGAAGGCACGAAAAAGATTCTCGTTGTGGAGGATAATCTCGCGGACGTGCGGCTCATACGGGAGGCCCTTCGTATGCAGGGCATTGTGGCCGATATCGAACATTACGAAACCGCTGACGCGGGCATCCGGGCAATCGGCAACTATGATACGAGTTCGCGTAATTTACCAGATTTGGTTCTGCTCGACTACAACCTGCCAGCGGGATACGCACAAGACCTGCTGCAGGCGATGAATGAAAATATCGCGTTTGTTGATGTGCGGAGAGCTGTAATCACTTGTTCTGTTGCGCCTAGAGACCGTGAGCAAGCGATATCATCTGGCGCTAATCTTTTTATCTTTAAACCGGCTAACTTAGACGAATTCCTGAACGAAGTCGGCGTGGCAATCGCAGGTCTGCTCAACTCAAATCGGAAATTGGACGATAGCTCGCGCTAACGCCCGCCCACAGACGGAGAAATCATGGTGGATCTTACTGGACTTGAGCTTTGGTTCGTTACTGGCAGCCAGCATCTCTATGGCAGCGAGACTCTGACGCAAGTGGCCGCGCACGCGAACGAGATTGCCCGCCACCTCTCCGAATCGCACGGCACTCCCGTGCAGATCGTCCCGAAGCCGGTCATGACCGGTGCCGAGTCGATACACAGGCTTTGTCTGGAGGCAAATGGCAGCGGAACGTGCGTTGGTTTGATCTTTTGGATGCACACCTTTTCTCCGGCGAAAATGTGGGTCGCCGGCCTGAAAGCGCTCAACAAACCGTTCGTACATTTGCACACCCAATTCAACCGGCATCTCCCTTGGCCAACCATCGACATGGATTTCATGAATACGAATCAGTCGGCGCATGGAGATCGAGAATTCGGTTTTCTGACGGCTCGCATGCGCCTGAACTGTAGAGTCATAGTCGGTTTCTGGCGAGATCAAGATGTTCACACGGAATTAACTGCTTGGACGCGGGCTGCCTGTGCCTGGCACGATGCCGAGACTCTCAAGATAGCTCGCTTCGGCGACAACATGCGAGATGTTGCCGTCACGGAAGGCGACAAGGTAGGAGCGCAGATCCGGATGCGCTATTCGGTGCATGGGTTCGGCATTGGGGACCTCGTCGATCGTATTCACCAGGTCGGCGATCAGGAAGCCCAAACGCTTGCCTCCGAGTACGACGAGATCTACGAAGTCGCGGAGAGTCTTCGTCCGGGCGGTTCGCAGCGAAGCTCACTGCAGGATGCGGCGCGAATTGAGCTCGGTTTGCGTCATTTTCTGGAAGAGGGCGGGTTCAAGGCTTTCACCGACAATTTTCAAGATTTACACGGCCTATCTCAGTTGCCCGGCATCGCGGTTCAACGGCTTATGGCGGATGGTTACGGCTTCGGCGCCGAAGGCGACTGGAAGACGGCCGCATTGGTACGTTCGATGAAAGTAATGAGTTCCGGCTTAAATGGCGGCACATCCTTCATGGAGGACTACACGTACCATTTCAAGGATGGCGGTCAGGTGCTAGGGGCTCACATGCTCGAGGTTTGTCCTTCGATAGCCGCCGATCGACCGTCGGTCGAAATCCACCCGCTCGCGATTGGAGGGAAAGCGGATCCCGTTCGGTTGGTGTTTACTGCGCGGCCTGGGCCCGCAGTTTGTGCCTCGCTGATAGAGATTGGAGCGCGATTTCGGCTAGTCGTGAATGAAGTAGAGGTAATCCCTCCAGAAGAGCCGTTGCCGAAATTGCCGGTTGCCAGGGCAATCTGGCTCCCCAAGCCGAATCTGAAAATAGCGGCGGCAGCTTGGATTCTTGCTGGAGGCGCGCATCATACCGGCTTCAGTCAGGCATTAACATCGCAGCATCTGGAGGATTTCGCCGAGATGGCGGGCTTGGAGTTCTTACTTATTGATGATGAGACGCGCATGCGTCAGTTCAAGCAAGAGTTGAGATCCAACGAGGTCTACTACGGGTTCGGTAGGCCATCATTCGCCTTCTAACGCAAGAAGGCCTCCTGCAAACCGCCGTCCACTGGAATAATGTGCCCCGTGGTTTTGGCGCTCTCGTCGCCAGCTAACCAGACGATCGCGTTGGCACAGTCTCTCGGCAATATTGGCGCGCGCGTGATAGTACGCTGCGCATAAAATTCCGCGAGCTTCCTTCGAAGCTCTTCGGTGGTCTCCGATTCTGAAAACTCAATTTTGTATTTCTGCAGAGATTGCATGACACGATCGCGCGGAAACATCGTCGATCCCGCTATCACTGTTGCGGGAGCAATCCCGTTGACTCGAACTAGAGGTCCGAGGCCGACGGCGAGTTCGCGGATCAAGTGGTTGAGCGCGCTCTTGCTCACGTCATACGCCTCGCTACCGTGCTTGGGAACCACCGCATTCGCGGAGCTTGTCAGGACCACAGACGCAGCCAGTCCCTGATCGCGAAATACCCAACCGATTTCGCTAGTCAGCAGGTAATTGCCAGTAACGTTAACCAGAAAAGCCGTGTTCCACTGTGCCTCGTCGAGCCGAGCTTTCGGGTCCGCTCCGATCGGGAAAATTCCAGCCGTATTGATTACGCCGTCGATCCCGCCGAATTGCAGAATTGCGTGCTTTGCCGCTGCCGAGATGCTCTGAGGCGATCCTATATTCACTCGAGTGTGCGAAACCGCCTCGGCTGATACGATTGCCGCGGCTTCGTCCGCAACATCCTTCGCGGCCTGTTCATTCAGGTCGGCAACAACGATATGCGCGCCTTTACGTGCCAGAAGTAGAACCACTTCGCGGCCGATACCGCTTCCGCCTCCGATCACCACCATGATCTTGCGGCTGAACTCGCCCTCGGGAGGCATCCGCTGCAGCTTGGCCTCTTCCAGTGCCCAATACTCGATCCGAAAGGCTTCTGAGCGCGGAAGTGCCACGTAATTGCGATAACTGACAAATTCTTTCGACAATTCGGGATCCCGTGCTTGCGGATACGGGCGCTCGGTTTCACCCTCCTCCTCCAGAGCGTTCGCTCCCGCCATTACATGGATGGCATTGACGAAAAACTCTGTGGCAATTCGAGCTTCTGTTTTGGTCTTGCCGAAGCCGAAAAGGCCCAAACCGGGAATAATCACGATGGATGGGTTCGAGTCCCGCAACTTCGGAGAGTCGGGCGTGGACCAAGTGCTGTAATAGGCGCCATACTCCTCGCGATACCGCGCCGCGAACGGCTCTAGACGGCTCTTCAAGATCTCGACGTCCTCGTCTCCCGGCTTCCAGTCCACAAACATCGGACAAATTCGGGTGCGCAGAAAATGATCCGGACAACTGGTTCCCAACTTCCCCAGTTCCTTCGCCCATTTCGAGCCTGCAAAGGTTAGCGCATCTACGTGGTCTGTGTAATGCGCAATGACTCGCTTATTTGAAGAGATCAAGCCGCGCAGCATCGGGAGAATAGTCGCGGCAACAGCATTTCTATTCGGCAGCGGAGCGTGTTCCACTCCTCCAAAGAGCGGTCCGCCCCTCGCCTGATGCTCAGCGATGAACTCGCCCATTTGATCGATGGTCCGCAGGCTGTTCAGATAGCACTCTCGCGGCGTTTCACCCCACGTAAAGAGACCATGGCTTCCCAACAGCACGCCATCGCACTCGGGGTTATCCTGAACTGCTTGCTCCAGTTGCAAAGCGAGCTCGAAGCCCGGTCTGCGCCACGGAAGCCAGACAATCCCCCGGCCGAACTTCCCGTTGAACTCCTGCAATTTGCTTTTGCCGTTTGCGCTGGCTGCAATCGCAATAGCCCAATCCGGATGCAAATGATCAACATGTCGAAACGGAATAAAAGCGTGCAAGGGCGTATCAATCGAAGCAGCCACCCGGTTCTGTCCGAAAGCAGAGATCGGGTAATAGCTCACCATCTCGTCTTCGAAAGCCGCGCCGCGATACAGGCTCTTCAATTGCTCTAAGCGATCCAGGTACAACAGAGCAAACCCGGATTCTTTGATTGACCCCAGATCGCCTCCGCTCCCCTTGACTGCCAGGACGCGTACCAGTTTTCCGGTAAACGGGTCGGGCAATTCGGCCTTCGAGCTTGTGTTTCCGCCACCAAAATTAGTGATGCGCAGATCCGCACCTAGCAGATTCGAACGATAGCGCAGCAATGCTAATTGGTCGCCTGCAAGAGTAGCTGCTTGCTTCTCGTCCCAGAGATCTTTCAAATGAACAAAGTCCGTCTGCGCCATTGGACGTTATCGTTCCACCAGCAACACATCGAGTGTTCTAGGGCCATGTACGCCCTTGATGCGAGTCATCTCAATATCGGATGTCGCCGAGGGGCCTGAAATGGTCGTGATCGGGGCAGATCCAAATGCGCTCATGGCCCGAATTCCTTCCGGCACGGTCTCCACCACCTGATCTTCGAACACAATACAAAGATGGTAATCGGGAATAAGCGTAAGAGCGCGCCGGCCTTCCTCAGATGAGTGTCGCAAGATAATCGTACCTGTCGATGCAATCGCCAAAGCGCACCCCGTAAGAACGCTTTCGACATCGTTTATGCCTTGGTTCGTCAGTCCGCCGTCCCGGATGAATTCGAACTCGGCCGGGAGCCACTTCGCGGGAAACCCGCTCGGAACCAGCACCCGCCTCCTTTCGCGTTGACTGAGAACACGTTCAATTATGGCCGGGATCTCACTCGATTGGCACCGATACACTCCTGAACCGTAATCGCGCAAGCGATCGCCGAATAGCTCGATTCGTTGCTCTCGGTCGCGCCTGCCGGCTTGAATATAGACCCGCTGAATGGCGTCGTAATCGCTGGTCCGGGTATCTTCCGTTCTATTAATTGCTCGCCGAACGCGGCCCAGGATTTCTTCTTTTGCGCTGCTCACGGATGACCCTTTTTGTCGCGCTCGGCCCACCATTCACGAAAGGAGATTTTCGGAATAGCCGCAAGATCGCGAAACTCTGTCCAACCTGCCAACATACCCGGAAGGCTGCGTAGATGACCTTCCTGCTCAAACGGTATCTGCGCGATCCGCGCCACTTTTTGTGTAACCGAAAGTCGCCGGCTATTGGCCAGCGCGAACGCGGCCGTTTTCAAAGCCAATCGCTCCATCACAGGGGCGTCATCGTTATCCACAACTTTGCCGCGAAGGTGAATCAAAATCTCGGGTATGTTGATCTTCACCGGGCACGCCTCATAGCACGCTCCGCAAAGGGATGAGGCGTAAGGCAGCGATTGCGAATGCTCCATAGCCTGCAATTGGGGCGTGAGGATCGCGCCGATGGGTCCGCCGTACACGGAGCCGTACGCGTGTCCGCCAGTCTGCCTGTAAACCGGGCATGCATTCAGACACGCTCCGCACCGAATGCAGTCCAACGTCTCACGCGATTCCACGTCCGCAAGTACGTTCGTTCTTCCGTTGTCCAGCAGCACAACGTGAAACTCTTCCGGTCCGTCGGAGGAACTGACGCCAGTCCAGATCGAATTGTATGGATTCATTCGCTCGCCGGTCGCCGAGCGGGGAAGCAATTGCAAAAAAATCTCCAGATCTTCGAAGGCAGGGATAATCTTTTCAATGCCAATGAGGCTAATAAGTGTTCGGGGAAGCGATACGCACATGCGCCCATTGCCTTCCGATTCGACGACCACTACCGAGCCAGTCTGAGCAATCGCAAAATTCGCGCCGCTAATTCCGACTTTCACGCGCAGAAACTTTTCACGGAGGTAATCGCGTGCCGCGGCAGTCAGATCTTCCGGCCTATCGCCAAGTTCCTTCAAATGCATTTTTTCGAGAAAGATTTGCCGAACTTCTCTCCTGTTGCGGTGCAGCGCCGGTACCACGATATGCGAGGGCGCATCTCCCCCGAGTTGGATGATGAGGTCGGCCAAATCCGTTTCGTACGGCGTAATTCCCGCTGCCATGAGCGCGTCGTTTAGACCCGTTTCGTCCGACGTCATCGTCTTTACTTTTATGACTTCCGATTCGTTCAGACCTTTTATAATTCCGTGTGATGATTTGATTGGCTTCGTCGGCATCGCGCGCCCAATGAACCACCCCTCCGGCCTGCGTGCAATTTCGCTCAAACTGCTCCAGGTAAAAATCGAGGTGACGAAGAACGTGTTCCTTCACCTCATGAGCGGCTGAACGCAACTGCTCCCAATCGGGCAGTTCCTGCACGACGCTAGCCCGCTTGTTGCGTATCACATCCGTTGCGTGATGCAGGTTCTTTCTCAGTTGCGTGTTCTGAAGCAGTTGTTTTGCTGCCGCCGGAAAGTCTTCGGCCTCAGCGGCATGCCCGACACGGACGCTCATGCTTGCGACTTTCGCTTCTCGTGAGGCCAGAATCTCGGCGATGTGAACGCATTTTACGCCTGCGCGTTGCCGGCTTAGGGCTCCTGCGATTTGCATAAGACACGAGGTATCCAATGCGGTCACGACCTCCGCCTGGGTGTCCAAAACACATTTCAGCTTATCGGATAGCATCGCCGCTGAAACATCCGGGTTCTTGATTGCGAAAAGCCCACCGAAGCCGCAGCACTCTTCGCGATTCGGAAGGTCGATCAAAGACAAACCTCGAACGTTCTGTAGCAACCGTTCAGGCTTATCCCCCACACGCAGAGATCTCAACGAATGACAGGACGAGTGAAGAGTCACCGAGTGTGGATACGACGCGCCCACGTCTGTCACCCCCAGTTTGTCTACCAGCAATTCGGAGAATTCGTAAACACGGGGCAGCAGTTCTTCAACTTGCTCGATAACCTCCGTCTCCGCTGTTTGCGCCGCCATTTTAGGATAGTGATCGCGAATCATCGCCACGCAGGACGAAGACGGGATGCAGATCGCTTCCGCCCCACGAAAGACTTGCAGAAAATGTCTCATCAATGGGAGCGCCTGTTTCTGGTAACCCGCGTTGTAGTGCATTTGCCCGCAGCACGTTTGCGCCGACCGAAACTCGACTGTGTGCCCCAGCCGTTCAAGTACGCTGACGACTGCTTTACCCGTTTCCGGGAACAATGTGTCGTTGTAGCAAGTGATGAATAGAGAAATTGTCACTCAGCGATCTCTTGAAATCCTGAACATACAATCAATTGCAGTGGCCTTTTCACGATTTTCCCGCCTCTCATGAAAATAGCGGATATACGCGCCAACACCGTTACTGTTCCTCTACATGCTGCCCTGCGACACGCAAATGGCTGCCACTGGGGACGGTTCGTTCGGACAATCATTGAAGTAGAAACCGACAATGGATTGATTGGCCTGGGTGAAATGGGAGGCGGTGGGGAATCGGCGGAAACCGCGTTTCGCGCCCTGAAATCCTACCTAATAGGACACGACCCTTCGCATCTCGAGGAGATGCGTTTCCTAATTTCCAATCCGACAGCGTCGCTGTACAACAATCGGACGCAGATGCTGGCCGCTCTGGAGTTCGCCTGTCTCGATGTTCTGGGACAAGCCTGGAATGCGCCAGTGCACCAGATCCTGGGTGGACGTCTTCGCGATCGTGTTCCTTTCGCTTCCTATTGCTTCTTCCGGTACGCGAACCCGGCAACCGGCGAAGGAGAAGTCCGCACCGGCGAACAAATGGTAGCCTTCGCCAGGTCCGCAAAAGAAAGACATGGATTCACGACGCACAAGCTCAAAGCCGGCGTATTCCCTCCCGAATACGAATTGGAAGTCTATCGAGCATTGGCCGAGGCGTTCCCGGATGACCGTCTGCGTTTCGACCCGAACGGAGTTTGGTCGGCAGAGCAAGCCATTCGCTTCGGCCACGCTATTGAAGGACTAAATAATGATTACCTCGAAGACCCAGTCTACGGTTTGAACGGTATGCGGCGCACGCGCGAGAAGGTCAGGATACCTCTTGCGACGAATACCGTGGTTGTTAATTTTGAGCAACTTGCTGCGAACATCCTAAACCTCGCTGTGGATGTCATTTTGCTCGACACCACCTTTTGGGGTGGTATTCGGCCCTGCGTGAAAGCAGCCGGTATCTGCGAAACCTTCCAGCTCGGTGTAGCAGTTCACTCTTCCGGCGAGTTGGGAATCCAGCTCGCGACAATGCTGCACCTCGGCTCCGTGATCCCTAATCTTTCGTTTGCTGCTGACGCGCATTATCATCACCTCACGGACGACATCATCGAGGGCGGTCCGATGAAATATCAGAACGGCACGATCGCCGTACCCGATGCTCCGGGTTTGGGCGTGAAGCTGGATCGGGATAAAGTACGCCAATATGGCGAGCTATATAAAAGGCTTGGCAACTACCCATACGATCAAGATCCCGGGCGAGTTGGCTGGGCTCCCCTGTTGCCAAATGATCGCTGGGCAGACCCGAAAGACAATCGCTGTCCCCCGGCACTCTCTGGACCGCCTTATCCACGATGACGAGGGCCAAAAGCTGTCTGGATTTAACTGGGCGAACGGCGGTCGTGTTTGGCGCTACCTCTGGTCTGGGCAAGGAGATCGCGGTTGGCTTAGCGGAGCACGGCGCAGACGTCGTTCCCGCAGGCCGCCGTATCGAGCTCTTAAGAGATGTTTGCGCTCAGATTACGAGTCTTGGACGCAGAACTCTTCTGCAAATGGCCGATGTTCGGGATAGAGACTCGATCGGGCAGCTTCATGAACGGGTGCTCAACGAATTCGGGCACGTGCATATTCTTGTCAATGCCGCTGGTACGACCTTTCGGAAACCTAGCGTCTCCGTGAGCGACGCCGAATGGTCTAACCTGTTCGACACGAATCTTACGGGCGTCTTTCATGCATGTCAGGAGTTCTACGGTTCGTTGAAAGCCTCCGGTGCAGGCCGGGTCATCATGATCGCTTCGCTGGGTTCTTTTCTCGGTTTTCACGAAGTTGCCGCGTATTGTGCATCTAAGACCGCGGTGCTTTCTATGACTCGGAGCCTTGCATGTGAGTGGGCTGGCGATGGAATCTGCGTAAACGCGATTGCGCCCGGCGTCTTTCCAACCGAACTGAATGCGGATCTGCTGACAGGCACCGAGCGGGGCCGCGAGATTCTTATGCGAACGCCCATGCGCCGGTTCGGGAATCCGCGCGAGTTGATCGGCGCAGCGGTTCTGCTTGCTTCCGACGGTGCGAGCTTTCTTACCGGCCAGTGCCTCGCCATCGATGGAGGTTATCTGGCATCCGGAGTAAATTCTTAGATGAATCGCAGTGGTTTACTGCTGCTCTTGTGTGCGTTCGTATCAGCACTCGACGCGAACGCGGAAACCGGTTATGCCGCGTGGCTTCGTTATCCGCTCGTCAGCGAGCCAGTACTGAGCAGCACGTATGCCGGTCTGCCCGCGACAGTCGTTAAGCTCGACAACTCGCCTACGGTCACGGCCGCTCAAGGCGAGGTGATTCGTGGCGTACGAGAGCTGCTTGCCAGAACATTGCGAGCGAGCAATGCTCCTGTGCAGGAAGACATGATTGTACTTGGCACGTTGCGCTCCGTGAAGCAAGCATTTCCGAGGCTTTCCGTGCCGAACGATCTGATTAGCGATGGCTATTGGTTGAAAACGACCGCTTTGGAAGCGCACAAGATTCTATTGGTCGCCTCTCCAACGGACCGAGGTGTCTTATACGGCACTTTCGCGCTGCTCCGTCGAATGGCCCTTCATCAGCGAATAGATCAGCTTGATGAAGAGAGCAGCCCGGCTGCGCCCATCCGTTGGGTTAATCAATGGGACAACTTGGACGGAAGCATCGAACGGGGTTACGCGGGGCGCTCCATCTTTTTCGAAGATAACAATGTGGTGCCTGACCTCACCAGGGCCAGCGACTATGCTCGAATGCTCGCCTCAATCGGAATCAACGGCTGCACCGTAAATAACGTCAATGCGAATCCACGGGTTCTGACGTCTGGGTTTCTGCCGCAGCTCGTTCGCATTGCCGACGCCTTTCGGCCATGGGGCGTGAGGCTATCGATCTCAGTGGATATGGGGAGTCCGAAGACTATAGGCGGCCTGGATACTTTCGACCCTCTAGATCCACGCGTTGCCGCTTGGTGGAAGGCGAAGGCCGACGAGATCTATGGCATAATTCCGGACTTCGGCGGATTCGTATTGAAAGCTGATTCCGAAGGCCGGGTCGGGCCGTCTACTTACGGGCGAACGCACGCTGATGCCGCGAACGTGTTGGCAGCGGCGCTGAAGCCGCATGGCGGAATTGTCATCTATCGCGGTTTCGTCTACAACCATCATTTGGATTGGCGCAATCTCAAGAATGACCGGGCACGCGCCGCTTACGACAACTTTCACGATCTCGATGGCAAGTTCGCGGCTAACGCGGCTGTGCAAATCAAGTACGGACCGATCGATTTTCAAGTGCGAGAACCGGTTTCGCCGCTATTTGGCGGGCTCGAACACACCAACGAAACCATCGAACTGCAAATCACGCAGGAATACACCGGACAACAGCGGCACGTCTGCTATTTAGTCCCAATGTGGAAGCAGATCCTCGATTTCAACTTGCACGTGAACGACGCCAACACCCCGGTCAAAGCTATCTTCTCCGGGAAGACGTTCCATCGCCCTCTCGGAGGCTTTGTCGGAGTGGCAAACGTTGGACGCGACCTGAACTGGCTGGGCAACGATCTTTCTGTTGCCAATCTTTACGGATTCGGCCGGCTTGCGTGGGATCCTGATCGCCCAGCACGAAGTATCACGGAAGAATGGACACGCCTGACGTTCGGCGACGATGCTCGCGTAGTCGACACTATCCTAACCCTGGAACTCGAGTCCTGGCACGTGTATGAGGGCTACACCGGGCCGCTTGGCGTCGGCACGCTCACCGACATTCTGCACAGTCACTATGGACCTGGGATCGAATCTGCGGAACGAAACGGATGGGGCCAGTGGATTCGAGCGGATCGCGACGGCATTGGTATGGATCGAACCGCTGCGACCGGAACAGGCTACATCGGTCAATATCCGCCAGAGGTCGCGCGCATGTATGAATCTCTGGCGACTTGTCCGGACAATCTGCTCCTGTTTATGCACCATGTGCCGTACACATATCTGCTGCATTCGGGAAAGACGGTTATTCAACATGTATACGATTCCCACTATGACGCCGCAGCGGAAGCGCAGCACTTCCCTGAATGGTGGAAGAGTCTGCGGGGTCGCATCGATGAACAGCGTTACAAAGATGTGCTGGCCAGACTCGAATATCAGGCTGGACATGCCATTGTTTGGCGTGACGCGATCTGTAGCTGGTTCCTGAACGAGTCGGGGATACCCGACGCGAAAGGCCGAGCCGGTCATTTCCCCGGCCGAATCGAAGCGGAGTCCATGCGGCTGGACGGCTATACCGTTGAAGAGGTCAATCCGCCGGAAGACGCGTCCGGCGGTAAGGCGATAAGCTGCGGCTCAGAGAGGTCAAACTGCACGGCGTCTTTCACGTATCATGGCAAGCCCGGTTGGTATGACCTTGCCGTCCAGTACTTCGACGAGAACACTGGCGCGGCAAAGTTTCAACTCTTTATAGGAGATCAGCTCGTGAAATCCTGGGTCGCTGACGCCGATTTGCCTTCGAAGATCCCCAATGGCGATACATCCATGCGCCAAAGGATCGAGGGTGTTGCGTTACGTCCGAATGACGAGATCCGAATTGTCGGTGCTCGAAATGGGGGAGATAACGCCTCAGTGGACTACATCCAAATTACACCGGCCCATCCAGGCTGAATGCGGCCTATACGTTCCCCGAAGATGGAGCGGCGAAAAACTCCGACCGTTTCACTGTGGAGAGACTTAGCATCTAAGTTGGTAGGAGGGCTTGTCCTGCTAAGAATCCAGATTCGCACGTTGAGCGGTTACACCGGTATCTATCTTGCCGCGCTGTTGGGTTGTTGCGCGCCACTCCCGCTCGAAAGCCAGCAACCGAATGTTAGTGACATTATTCAAAAATCCGTCGAAGCCAATCAGCGCGACTTTCAAGCCGAGCCCGACTACAACAATAAAGAGCGCGACAAGGTTGGGACTGGCACCAAGACCTATCAGGTAACGATGATCGCCGGCACGCCCTACCAACGGTTAATCGAAGTAAATGGGAAACCGTTGACAAAGGACCGGAACGAGCAAGAGCTCAAAAAGCAGCAGCAAGTAACAGCTCAGCGTTGCGGGGAATCGGAGGACCAAAGAAAACAGAGAATCGAAAAATACAACGAAGACCGCAAGCGCGACAATGATATGATTTCGCAGCTTACCAAAGCCTTTAACTTTCAGATGTTGGGCGTGCGCAAGCTCAGAGGACTGAATGTCTGGCTTCTTAAGGCTATTCCACGGCCCGGTTACAAGCCGCCTAACAGGAATGCCGAAGTCTTGCCAGGAATGAACGGTGAGCTGTGGATTGACCAGAAGAGTTACCAGTGGGTAAGAGTAACCGCTCACGTCATTCGCCCGGTTTCGATCGAAGGTTTCCTCGCTCAAGTAGAGCCCGGCACGCGATTCGAGATGGAGAAGGCACCCGTTGGCAATGGGATCTGGCAAATCTCCCACTTCGCGGAAAAAGCGCAGGCGAAGGTTCTATTTATGTTCAATCACAATTCGGCTGAGGACAGCACGTATTTCGATTACCAACGGATCGATGATCCGGGCCAGAACGGCTGTTCAAGCAAGTGATCGCTTGCCATCCTTTACGGGCGTCGCGGCTGGCGCCATTTCGACCTTCAGCGGCGGGAATCCGACTACTTCGTAGGTACCGGATGCGATCCCAATCCCAGCCTCATCGAGTTGCTGCAGAATGTCCCGGCTCATCGCGCTTTTGATGGACCGAATGCCCCAATCGGGGACTAGGAAACGTACGGTGATCTCAACCCAATTATCCGTTATTCGCCAGTATGTTTGCGGCTTCAGCTCCGAACGCTTCAGTACGTAGCGCGTCTCCAGCGCGGCAAGCGCGTCTTCGCCAAGACTCGCGGTGTCGGCCGTATGCTTGGCAGCCGCATCAAGCAGGATTCGCTCTGCCCGAAGCCGGTCGGCGCTATACGGAACGGGAAGCCGTATTTCTTCCCAGATATAAGGAAATTCGCGAGTGTAATTATAAACGGGCTCCTCGAATATGACGCCATTTGTAACGCGCACAATTCTGCCCGTGTACTGGCGGGCCTGAACCCACATATTGTCGCCGCTGTCGCCGACCGCGGGCTCACCCATTTCCATGATTACGGTCTGGAGAAAGGTCAGAGCGACGACATCGCCCCGGATTCCCCCCATGGTGATCCGGTCGCCAACGGTAAACGTCCGGCCTCGCAAGATCACGAAGTACCCCGCAAATGCCGTCACTACGCGCTGCAGCGCGAATGCCAGGCCCGCCGTGACCATTCCGGCCGCCGTCGTCAAGCGTCCGGGATTGTCAAACCATATGGACGCCAGTCCCAGGACTGTCAGGACCGCGACCCCCATCGAGATTCCTTGGTGTGTCCAAAATGCGAAGCGCTTGCTGCGATGATCCCAGGTGTTGTGATGGGCGATCCACCGCAGCGCCCATCCGACGGCCATAATGAAACCGACAAAAATGATGGAAGCTAGCAGTTTGTGGCCATTTTCAGCGTCCACGCCGACGAGCTTAATGCCGAAGATCTGGACCACCTTCTTCGGGCCTACGAGCTGAAAATACTGTCCCACCTACTCGATAGAGCACGTGCCGGACCGTGCTGTTTCTGTAGAGACGTTTCACGGCCGGGGCTCCCCCATCCGGCGGCTGAGCACGCAATTCGTACAATGCAGTTGTGAAAATCGGCATCATTGGTTTGGGCTTTATGGGCGGGGTGCATCTGAGCGCCTACTCGAAAATTCCCGATGCGGAAGTCGCAGCGGTGTGCGCCGAAAGCGACCGGGCTTTTTCGGGTGATTTAAGTACCGTCGGCGGGAATCTGAACCGCGACCTGGACAAATATGATCTTTCAGCCGCTCAGAAATATCGAAATTGGCGCGAATTGATACTCGACCCTGAGCTGAATGTCATCGATATCTGCCTCCCTACCGATCTACATGCCGCGGTTGCGATCGCCGCCATGACCGCCGGCAAGCATGTGCTGTGTGAGAAGCCAATGGCGCTGACAAGCTCGGATTGCGATCGGATGCTCACCGCCGCGTCCGAAAACAAGCGCATTCTGATGATCGCGCACGTACTGCGGTTCTGGCCGGAATACACTGCGTTGCGCGATTTCGTGAAAAACCAGCAATATGGCCGAATAATTTCGGCCACCTTTATCCGGCGCTGTGGGCTTCCTGACTGGAGCAAATGGCTGCCGGTGGAGGCGCGTAGCGGCGGGGCAGTGCTCGATCTGCTGGTTCACGATGTCGATCAAGCGCTGCTGCTCTTCGGCATGCCTGAAAAAGTGGCCGCCCGGCAACTCGGTGATGGCGACACCTTGAGCGCCTCTTTGATTTATCCGAACGGACCGGAAGTGCGTATTCAAGGTGGTTGGTTTTTGCCCGGATCTCCGCTCGTTATGGGTTTTCAAGTACGAGCCGAACGCGCCGAGATTGAGCTGACATCAGATGGCTTGATGCTAAGCGATCAATCCGGCCAGCGTAAGAAGATCGACCCGCCCGAAGGCGATGGATATCAACTCGAGATTTCCTATTTCCTCGACTGCATTCGCCAGGGGAAGGCGCCCGAGCAATGCTCGCCCCAGGACTCGGCACGCGCCACACAATTGGCACTGATCCTGAAACAGGCCAGGGCCACGGGCGACCAGGTGAAAATGGACCAGTTACTGGCCTGATCGGCGCGTTTTCAGTTACTTCCTGTGCGTCTCTTCCCGCTCGGAGGAGAGAGTGA
Organism: uncultured Acidobacteriaceae bacterium; assembly: GCA_963762495.1. GTDB lineage: Bacteria > Acidobacteriota > Terriglobia > Bryobacterales > Bryobacteraceae > Bog-105. The sequence goes on along the minus strand of CAVXKZ010000021.1, from coordinate 292,891 downwards.
CCCGCTCGCCATGGACGACGGCCGCAAGATCGTTTGCAATCTCATCAGGCGCTTGACCGTTCAGATTGGCCAAGACGATCACAGAGAGTTTCTCGTTCGGCCAATAGGATTCGGCTGTATTGAAACCTTCAATTCCACCGCCGTGCCAAATCACACGTCGGCCATTCCGGGTTTGGACCATCAGGCCCATTGCGTAGTCGTTCCTAAACGGCGTCGTCATCTCCTTCAACGAAGCCACTGAGAGGATCTTTCCGCCAAACAGCCCGCGATGCCACCGCAGGATATCTTCGGTGGTGGAGTACAAACTTCCCGCGGAAAACGGAATGGTCATGTTGATGAAGCCGGCATTTTCGATTCCGCTAGGGCCCGGCGTGTAGCCCGAGACCCGGTGCGGAATGACGGCCCTGTTCGAATCGTACCCAGAGTCCTTCATTTCAAGCGGAGTGAATATGTTTTCCTGCAGAAAGTGCTGATACGACTCGCCACTCACTTTTTCCACGATGTAGCCCAAGAGCACGTACCCGGAATTGCTGTAACTCCATTTCGAGCCGGGTTCGAAATCGAGAGGTTTATTCTTGAACCGGTCTACAAGCTGCTGGGGAGTAGTCGCAATCGCCTCTGATCTCGAATAATCCGGAAAGCTCGTGAAGTTCGGGATACCCGAGGTGTGCGTCAGCAAATGATAGATCGTGATCTTGTCCCAGGCGGCCGGCGCGTCAGGAACATACTTCTTCACGAGATCCTGTACCTTGAGCTTGCCCCGCTCTTCGAGCAGAAGAATGCACGTCGCGGTGAACTGTTTAGTTATCGAGCCGAGGCGAAACTTGCCTGTAGGGGAGTTCGGGACGCTCCACTCCAAATCAGCCGATCCATAGCCCCTATCGAGTAATGTCTGGTCACCCTTTGCCACCAGAACGGATCCCATGAACTGATGGTTTGAGACGTAATACTGAATGATCTTATCGAAGCGAGCGCTCATGTTTTGAGCGGCGGAGCCAATGGAAAAGAGAATCAGCAGGGTAGTGGATTTGAACACGTGTGACTTCCGGAGTCAATATACTGCAAGAGCGGCGTCAAACCAAAAGAAACTAAATGCTAGGACTCAAAGATCTCGAAATAGGCGTGATGTTCTGGGCGACTCATGACCCGGCGCAAACATTGCGCGACGTAAAAGCGTTCGGAGTTCGCGCGGGACAACTTGGCTTCCCGGGCGAGTTGTCGCTTGATGGAGCCGCCGAACGCTGGGATGAAGCCCTCACGGCCCAGCAGTTCATTGCGGTGACCGCGGTTTGCAGCTATGTAGGCGAGGACTACGCCGATATTCCCACCGTGCTTCGAACGGTTGGGCTGGTCCCCGAAACCACGCGAGCGGAACGTGTGGCCCGCACGAAGGAAGTCTCAAATGTGGGGCGGCAACTCGCCCTCGATAGCATTGCCTGTCATATCGGCTTCGTCCCGGAGGAGCCACAAGACCCCATCTACCGCGGAATGCTCGACGTGGTTCGTGACATCTGTGATCACTGCGCGAATAATGGCCAGCGATTCACGCTAGAAACCGGCCAGGAACCAGCGAAGGTATTGCTGCGGTTTATTGCGGATGTCAACCGCCCGAATCTGAAGATCAACTTCGATCCCGCAAACATGATTCTGTATGGGACAGGAGATCCGATTGAAGCACTGGACGTACTTCGCGAGCATGTGATTTCAGTCCATTGCAAAGACGGCGATTGGCCTCCAGTGGATCAACCCGCTGCTTTGGGCCGCGAACGGCCGCTGGGCGACGGCAGCGTCGGCATTCCTCGCTTCATTGCGAAATTAAAAGAGATTGGTTATCGAGGCATCCTGAGCGTTGAACGCGAGGAGCCTGATCCAGCCAAGCGGGCGGCAGACATACGTCGTGCAATCGCTTTGCTCAGATCTCTCACAGACGATAGCCGCGCCTGAGGCCGTGCCATTCGCCGCCGTACAATGTTGGGCGATGTCCCTTCTAGACAAAGTGCAAAAAGATTTGGTCGATGCCATGAGGGCCAAGGACGAGGCGCGGCTCAGCGCGGTGCGCATGATCAAGACCGCGCTCAAGAAGCAGGAAGTCGATTCCATGAAGCCGCTCAGCGAACAGGCGGAGATGCAGGTCATGAGCACGCTCCTGAAACAGCGGCACGAGTCGGTCGACATGTTTCGGAAAGGCGGCCGCGAAGAGCTGGCGGCCAAGGAGGAAGCGGAGATCGGGATTATTGAGAGCTATCTGCCTGCCGCGCCGACAAGCGCAGAGGTGGAAAAGGCCGTTTCAGCCGCTATCGCGGAAACCGGAGCGACTTCCCAGAAGCAAATGGGAACAGTGATGAAGGCGGCGCAGGCGCGCTTGGCCGGAAAGCGCGTTGATGGCAAAGCGCTCAGCGAGCTTGTCAAACAAAAGTTGGGATGATTTACAACTTGAGCTTGATCCTGCAAGATATACGCTTCGGCCTTCGCCAACTGCTCCGCAATCGGGGCTTTACGGTCATCGCCATTCTTACGTTGGCGCTGGGGATCGGGGCCAACACGGCCATCTTCAGCGTGGTGGAAGGCGTTTTGTTGGCGCCGCTGAGTTACTTTCAGCCGGACCGCCTGGTTATGGTGTGGGAGAACAACCCGAGATTTCCACGCGTCTATGTCTCATACCCTAACTTCCGCGATTGGAGGCGCGGTGCTCGCTCGTTCCAGCAACTGGCGGCATTTATGGATCAGGGCGTTGATCTCACCGGACCTGGCACGCCCGCGCGCCTGAATGATAAGGAAATCTCCTCGAGCTTCTTCAGCACTCTGGGCGTGAGACTAACGCTCGGCCGTGAATTCTCGCCTGAAGAGGACGAGCACGGCGGACCGCCAGTCGTTATCGTCAGCAATCGTTTGTGGAGAAATCGGTTCAGCGCCAGCCCGGGCGTACTCGGCAAGCCTATAACCCTGGATGGAGTGGATTACACAATCGTCGGAATCGCCCCGCCAGGGTTTCATCTCGAAGGTGACGCCGATGTTTACCGGCCGCTTGGCCGGGCCGATCCGCTGACCCTCAACGATCGCGCAAGCCACGAAGGGATCTTCGCCATCGCGCGCCTGGAGCCTGGAGTGACCATATCTCAAAGCCAGGCGGAGATAAGTGCGATCCAGAATGAGCTGGATCGGATCTATCCCGATGCGAATCGAGATCTGGGAATTTACATCGAGCCACTCAAGCAGGTAATCGTCGGGAACGCCGGCGGAATGCTTCTGCTGCTTTTAGGGGCCGTGGGATTCGTCCTGCTGATCGCCTGCGCAAATATCGCCAATCTCCTTCTTTCACGCTCGGCGGCGCGATCGCGGGAGTTCGCGATTCGGTCGGCGCTTGGAGCGAAACGAGTGCGCTTGGTACGGCAACTGCTGACGGAAAGCGTACTCCTCTCACTGATTGGCGCTGGCCTGGGGCTCCTGATTGCAACGTTCGGAATGCGGCTGGTGCTGGCGGCGTTCCCGGAAATCCTTCCGCGCAGCGAAGACATAGGTACGAACGCTCCCGTCCTGCTTTTTACCTTCGGCGTTTCCATTGGCGTCGGAATTCTGTTTGGACTCGCGCCTGCGCTAAAAAGTTGGAAGGCCGATTTGCAAGCCACCTTGAAGGAGGGCGACCGTGCCTCGACGGGCGCCTACCGCCGAGGCCAAGGCAGCTTGGTCGTTGGCCAGATGGCCTTGACGCTGGTGTTGCTGGTGGGCGCGGGCCTGTTGTTCCGCACCATTCGTCACTTATCGGATGTTAATCCCGGCTTCGAAACGCAGCACATTATCACTTTCAAGGTCGGGGTTTCGCATTTGCTGACGAAGACGGCCTCAAGCACACGAATCGCCTATCAGCAGTTGATCGAGCGCATTCGCCGGATTCCTGGCGTGCAGGCAGCGGAGTTTACAGGCGTTGTTCCGCTGAGTGGTCAGGGCGGGACCATGCCCTTCTGGATTGGCTCGCACAAACCTGCATCGCTCCAGGCAGCCCCGCGGGTAGTGATGTTTCTTACGGGTCCGGAGTACCTCCGAACGATGGGAATACCGCTGCTTCGAGGCCGCTTCTTCACCCCGGAGGACACCACCAAGTCACCCTGCGTGATCGTCATCGATAGCGTTTTTGCCCACATGTATTTTCGAGAGGCCGACCCGCTGAGTCAGACAATATCAGCCGGATTTTCACCTGTGGGCCTTTGCCGAATCGTTGGCGTCGTGGGCCACGTAAGGCAGTGGGAGTTGGACGAGCGCCGCACGTACACTCAAACCCAGGCCTACTTTCCGCTTTACCAAGATCCGGATCAATGGGTACCGGCAAATTATCCGAACACAACGGTAATCGTTCGTACCCCGCTCGACACCGGCACGGTCATGCCGGCGATCAAAGCAGCGGTTTACGGAGCGGGTAACGATCAGCCGGTCTACAACATTCGAACCATGCGGGAGATAGTCTCGGAATCGATGTCGCCGCAACGCCTTCCTATGATCCTGCTTACGGGCTTTGCAGGCTTGGCGCTTTTGTTGGCGTCCGTCGGAATCTATGGCGTCATTTCCTATTCGGTGACCCAGCGCGCGAATGAGATCGGGATTCGAATCGCGCTCGGCGCGGAGAAGCAGGACGTCTTTCGAATGGTAATTGGAGAAGGATTGCGGCTGGCTCTTGCCGGTTTAGCAATCGGGGCAGTCGCCGCCATAATTCTCACCCGGCTGCTCTCGAATTTCTCTCGCCTGCTTTACGGAGTTGGGACCAGCGATCCGGCAACTTTCGTCACCGTATCGCTCATGTTAACCGGAGTGGCTGTTCTTGCCTGCTACATTCCCGCGCGTCGTGCGATGTGTACCGATCCCATGGTCGCGCTGCGGCACGAGTAATTCGCGTTCAATCAGGCGAGGCGCTCGATCGCGCTAGCCATGCGCCCGGGGTTCTCCGGCTCGCGCCGAAAGGAGTAAAAACTCGCGCTCTCGCAGGCGGTGCACAAGCAACAATCCAGGATTCGATCTGAATGAACGCCCGCCTGAAGCATCTGACGCCGGTTCGCCTCCGGTAAATCCAAATGTTGTTTGTTACCGGTCAGCGACCCCCGTTCCGGAAAAGTCGGAGCGAATTGTTCGGCTACGCTCGTATCCACCACATAGCAACAGGCCCGAATGCAAGGGCCCAGAGCGGCGTAGATATCGGAAGCTTGCGTTCCGAAATCCTCGCCCAGTTTCTCGATCGCTCGCTGCACAATGCCGGCGGCGCTTCCCCGCCACCCGGCATGAACGGCGCCAATGGCCCGATTTTGGGAGTCAAGCAGCAGAATCGGCACGCAGTCCGCGGTGCGGATCCCGATGCTTTTATCGACACAATCGGTGATGAGCGCATCACCTTCATGCTCCCGGTTTCTCAGAACGTTCGCGTTCAGGACATGATCGGAATGGATCTGCTTTAGAGTGATCTGCGCTTCCGGATTGCCTTGGCGCGTGCCGAATCCGTGCTTCTGCCAAACGAACTGCTGAAAGGCATCACAGCGATAAATACCGTCGCTTCCGAGGCGGAAAGAATCGCTCATTGTTGATTTCCGCGCGCTGCGCGCCGCCGCCGAGTCGCGGATTACGAGACCAGTGTAGCGCCCGAGCGAACGCCGCCCTGCTTCCGGAGCAAATCGGCACGGTACCAATCGAGCGTCAGTCGAAGGCCTTCTTCAAACGAGAACCGCGGCTTGTGCCCAAGTTCCCGCACAGCCGCCGTAGTGTCCGCCTGGGAGTCCCGCACGTCGCCCGGGCGGGGTGGCCCATAGTTGGTCGGGATATGAACGCCTTCGATCTTCTGCAGCAGATCCCAGGTCTCATTTAATGTGTAGCGGTTCCCGTTTCCAGCATTGAATACTTTACCGGAGACATTCGGCGCCTCTGCCGCCTTCAATAGCAGGTTGACCACATCCTCTACATAGGTGAAGTCGCGAGATTGGCTTCCGTCGCCATACATCATTGGGCTGCGGCGCTCGATCAGGCATGTCAGAAAAATTGAAAGGACACCCGAATAGACGCTGGTCGGGTCCTGCCGCGGTCCGAAGACATTGAAGAAGCGCAGTGAAACCGTCTCCAGCCCGAAACACCCGGCAAACACGCTGGCGTAGTATTCGCCGACCAGTTTCTGCACGGCGTACGGTGATTTGGGCCTCGGCGTCATCGTCTCAACCTTCGGCAGTATTTCCGTATCTCCATAAGCAGAGGAGGAACCGGCATAGACGAGGCGGCCTACTTTTCCCTCAGCGGAGGCGCGAAGCACGTTGAATGTACCGTCGATGTTGCTCTCGTGGCTAGCCGCTGGATTCAGGATTGACTTGGGAACAGACGGAAGCGCCGCTAGATGAAACACCCGGTGCGCGTCCCCTATTATCGGGGCAATCCGGCTGTAGTCGCGGATGTCGTATTCGTGGACGGTGATCTGGTCCGCTACTTCTTCCAGATTGTCAAGCGTGCCCGTGGACAGATTGTCAATAACGTGAACACGATGCCCCTGCGCTACCAGCGCGCGGACTAAAGCGGACCCGATAAAACCGGCACCCCCGGTGACTATATAACGGTTCATAAGACTTCGGCCAGGCTCAAAGCCGGCTCTGACAGGACGGTGCACAGTGATCTTATCGGCATGGGAGCCTGAGTTTTCCAAAGAACAGTATGCGGCATGCCTCCCGCAATCCGACTATACGTTAAGCGCGCGGTTCATCCGCTCGATGGCTTCGTCAATCTCCGCCGTACTCTTGTAACCAAGGGTAACGGAATCGACCGCGCCGAGTCCCATAGCGAAGTTGAGGGATGCCTGACGGTCTTCCGCCCGCGTAAAGCGTCCTTCCCCGACCAGCTTCATGCTGATCACGCCCGCGCCTTGGGCATGAACCTGCTTGACGTGTTCTACCACCTCGCTGACGTTTCCCTGTTCATCGACATCCTCGGTACTCGGCGTGTCCATGCGGGTTCCGTTATGGTTCATGCGAATCATGGCGACATCCAGCCATTGAATCCCCGGAAACGCTCGCAGCGCCGGCAGTCCGTGAACGGATGCGCCGTGACACAGAACAATTTTCTTGGATTTTGCTTCCGAGAACTGATCTTCCAGCGGCAGCAACTGTTTCGGCCATGTTGGACTGCGAACACAATGGAGCAGCAGAATATCGACATATTCCGTGCCAAGATCAGTACGAAGCCGGTCAATTGTTCCGGCCGGATTCTCCGTTTCGTGCGTGTTGTACTTCGTCATCAGGCGATAGGAATCGCGCGGAAGCCCTTTCAGTGCCGCGGAGAGCATCTGCGGCATACCGTGATAACTGTCGGCCGTCTCAAAGAAACGAATGCCGCGATCGTAGGCGTATCGCACGAGACGAGTAAATTCCTTCTGGCCGAGATCGCGCTGCACTTGGCCACTGTAGGTTCCGGTGCCGAACGCAAGCCGGGTGACTTGCACCCCCGAGTGGCCGAGCGTTACCCAATCGGTCGCGGCTCGCTTCGTGGTCGTCGCCAGAACCTTGCCGCCAACACCCCCAAGAACGGCTGCGGCAAGTCCGGATTTGAGAAACTCACGCCTGCTGGATTGCATGACCCCTCCTCAATCGTGAACGTATCACACGGAAACTGCTTTCCCTTGCAATTTCTGAATCGAATCCCGGTTCCGGTTCGTAATTGAAAAGAGGCCTTCCGTCGTGAACATCTTCGCTCTCTGTTTCCTGGCTGCGTGCGTCGCGCCTTTCGCCATGCCGTACCAATCGGAGCCGCAGCTTGGGGCGGATGAAATCATGAGGCGGGTTGCGGAAAATCAGGATCGGGCACAGCTTGAGCGCAACCAGTACGTCTATGAACAGCATGTTCGTGTTGACATCCGTCGCACAAATGGAAAACTCGCTCGCGAAGAGAATGCCGATCTTCTGGTGTTACCCGCCGCCAAAGGAAGCACGCGAAACACCGAATCGTTGAAAGGCCGGTACTGGAAGCACGGTCATTACATCGATTTCACCGGCGATCCTGCGCCCGATAGCGGAGGCCTGGACGGTAGTCTGGCACAGAGCTTCCGCGAGGATCTAATCAGCGATGACTCCAAAGACGGCATGGCCAAAGATCTCTTTCCACTTACGACGGCGGAACAGAAGGATTACAAATTCAAGCTGGAAGGCGAAACGGTGGTCTCAGGAAGAGCCGCCTATCGGATTGCTTTTAGCCCGGCCGATAAGGACGATTTCACTTGGGCCGGAGAAGCTCTCATCGACAAAGAGGAATTTGAACCGGTCTCCGTTTACACCCGGCTCTCGCGCCGAATCCCCTTCTTCGTTCGAACCATGCTCGGGACCGACCTTCCCGGGCTCGGATTCAACACTCAATACAGGCGTGTTGGCCCGAACATCTGGTTCCCCGTCAGTTTCGGTACCGAGTTCCGGTTGCATGCGGTCTTTTTTATCAATCGCGTAATCACTGTCTCGATGGAGAGCAGCGGCTTCAAACGAACTTCCATCGACAGCGCTGTCCATTATCAGGACAACTCCAGCGAAGCTGCGAAATCGAAGCAATAGGGCAGAAAAAGGGCGGTTGTCGCCAGCTTCTAGCGACAACCGCCCGAAAAAACCTCCGAATTGCCGTGATCCTAGGTCCGCCGTCCGGCGTGCGTGCCAATAGCGGCGTTGGACTTCTCATCCAAGGTATTGGCATCGCTCCTTGAAGCGCGGCCCCACTCGTCGGCCTCCTTCTCCGCCTGTTCACGGGTATAACCGTAGCGCTGTTGCAGCTTTCCTAACAACTCATCTTTCTTACCACCGATGGTGGTGATGTCGTCGTCCGTCAACTTGCCCCAGCGCTGCTTGGCAGAGCCTTTCAGTTGCTTCCACATTCCTTCGAATTGATCCGAATTCATTTTGAAGCTCCTTCCACCTAAGTCAATGCAATTGCAAAACCAAATTGCATAGCCTTACTGTTTTCTGCAAGTTCGGCAAAATCTCCTCCCGCGCTTGCCTGGAATATTTGCCCTTCGGCAGGTATTTTTTGGTGTAAATGGCGATCCTGCCCTCTGGGATACTCAGAGATATTTATGCGCCAGGATAAGGTCCTGCTGGAAACGAAATTGCCGCTCCCTGTGCTGACCAGGGGCAAGGTTCGCGATGTGTACGATTTGGGCGAAAATCTTCTCTTCATTGCCTCCGACCGGATCTCCGCATTCGATTGCATTCTGGGCAGCGGCATTCCCTGTAAAGGCCGCATCTTGACTCAAATGTCATTGTTCTGGTTCGATTTCTTACGGGACACCGTGCACTCCCACCTGGTTACCGCAAAACTAGCTGAGTACCCCAGAAAATTGTCGAAGTGGCGGGCCCTTCTTGATGGGCGCTCCATGCTTGTCAACAAAGCGCAGATGGTGCAGGTTGAGTGCGTCGCGCGAGGATATCTGGCAGGGTCGGGTTGGAAGGAGTACAGAGAGAAAGGAACCGTTTGCGGAATCCCTTTACCCGCCGGCTTGCGGGATGGCGACAAGCTTCCAGACCCCATCTTCACTCCGGCGACCAAAGCCCAAAGCGGTCATGACATCAACGTGCCGTTCCGCTATGTCGCAAACCTGCTGGGCGTGGATTTGGCGGGTCATCTGCGCGATCTGACTCTTACGATTTACGACCGCGCAGCCGGGTATGCTCTACAGCACGGCATTATTCTGGCGGATACCAAACTCGAATTCGGGTTCGTCGAAGGCGAGCTCATACTCGCCGATGAAGTGCTGACTCCGGATTCATCGCGCTATTGGCCTGCGGACACGTACCAGCCCGGCAGCCCACAGTATTCCTTCGATAAACAGTATGTAAGGGATTATTTGGAAACGCTGAATTGGGACAAACGCCCTCCCGCGCCGGCCCTTCCTCAGGAGATAATAGAGAAGACCAGCGCTAAGTATCAGGAAGCATATACCCGGCTCACCGGGCAGACATTGGAAGCTTGCGCCGGCTGAAACGGATTCTGTGTGGACGCTTAACTGGCTTGACATTTTTCTCGCGATAGTCATCGTGCTCTCGGCTGCCGCCGGGTTGCGATCGGGCTTCGCACGAGTGATCATCGGTTTGCTCGCAACTGTGATTGGCTTTCTGGCAGGATTCTGGTGTTACGGAATCGTTGCGGCTGAAATCATCCGGCGCACAAACATGAGCACCCGAGCTGCGGATATTTTAGGCTTTTTGCTCATTTTTGTTGGCGTCACTATCCTCGGATCGGTGCTGGCAGCCATCATTACCCGACTGTTTCGCTCGATCGGCCTCTCCTGGTTTGATCATTTGATGGGCGGCGTAGCCGGTTTTTTGCGAGGCGTTTTGGTCATAGCGGTTTTGGCCGACATTCTTGTGGCCTTCTCGCCTTCCCCTTTGCCTAGCTTTCTGGAGAACTCACGTGTTCTCCCGTACGCAGCCGAAATGGCCGGTACGCTAGCGGATCTTGCGCCACGCGAGCTGAAGGATTCCTTTGACGCGCAATTGCAATCGCTACGTCATCTATGGTCAACGCCTGCAGCCGCGCCTTCCCGCGTAATCTAAGAGGCGAATACCAGGATTGCTGCTTGTCTTCGATCTCGACGGAACGCTGATCGATTCCGCCCAGGATTTGGCGGTATCGATGAACGCAACGCGCCAGCATTTCGGGCTCGCGCCGCTCGATCCCAAACTGATTTATTCCTACGTAGGAAATGGCGTAGCCGTTCTCGTCAAGCGCGCGGTGGCTGCTGAGGCTGGCGAGGCGGTGCTGGACGATGCGCTTGCGTTCTTTCTGAGGTTCTATCGAGCGCACGCGCTCGAGCACACGAAGCTATATCCAGGAGTGCGCGAAGCAATCGAAGCCCTCGCCGGCGCTGGCCACACGCTCAGTGTGCTGACCAATAAGCCCGCGCGGATCAGCTTCGACATCATCGTAGGCCTCGGCTTGGGCGCGTGCTTCGCCCGAATCTATGGAGGCGATAGCTTCGCCAGCAAGAAGCCGGATCCGATAGGAATTCTAACTCTGATGAGCGAATCCGGGGCGACGTCAGAACGCACCATAATGATCGGAGATAGCAGCGTTGACATCCGGACCGCCAGGAATGCCGGGGTTCGCAGTTGCGGCGTCGGCTGGGGATTTCAACCCGACAGCTTCGCTCTGGAAGCGCCTGATGTGGTGATAAGCAATCCAAACGAACTGCTCCGAATCGCCGCCAGCACTAACGGTTCTTAAGCGCTCCTCACCCCGGCCATCTCGATCACATACGCTTGCTGATGCGGCAGACCGGCCCGGATCGAATCGGCGATCGAAATAACCAGATCGCGGCCTCGAGTCTGCCATTTCAGCTCTTGTCGCGGCTGCAACAGCGAAATTTTGGTCTGATCCGCCGATGCGGTGATGTCGTGCAGCGCCAATTCGCCTGCCGGCCAGCGCGGAACGATGGCGTAAACCGTGCTGCCCTTCGCAGTGAAGAACGCTTCTATATGAGCGTTGCCGGGCGGCGGATTGTCGACCATCTTGTTGATGTCATACTCCGCGCGAAACTCTTTCTCCTCCAGATGAGGCATGGTTCCTGCGCTCCACTGCGCCGCTCGGGTCCAAGCGGTCGTCCCATAAATCGCTTCCCCGTGCGGCCGTAGCCAGTTACCGATCTGAACCAGCCGCTCCTCCATTACCACTGGAATAATTCCATCGGCGCGTGGACCGATATCGAGCAGCAGATTGCCGCCGCGGCTCACGATATCGATCAGCATCAACAGAAGCTGCCGGTCCGTATGGTAATCCGTCAGTGTTTCCATCCGGTTGTAACCGTACGAATAGCCCATCCCGCGGCTCTCTTCCCACGGATGATCGGATTGCTGCATGCCCGACGTGTATTCAGTCGTGTAATATCCGCCGTGCTTGTGGCGCGTGTCCTTGCCCCAGCGGTCGTCGATCACAACGCTATCCGCAACAGGAGACTCGTTGAACAGCCATGCCAAAAGTTCGGCCGAGTGCCATTCCGCGCTCGTAAGCTCCCATTCGCCATCGGAGAAAATGATGGCCGGTTTGACGTGAGTGACAACATCTTTGAACTGTGGAATCATGTGCTCGGTCACATATCGTTGCTTATCCGACAGCCACAACGGGTTATACCACTCGTATAGCGAGTAGTAAATGCCCATGTGCAATCCTTTGTTCCGGCCGCTTTGAGTCAACTCGAGAACCAGATCCCGCTTGGGCCCAATATCGACCGCATTCCACGCCCGGCCCCAGGAGCGATTCGCGTTCGCACTTCGCCACAACGTAAATCCTTCGTGATGCTTCGACGTCAGCGCCACGTACCGAGCGCCCGACCCCACGAATAAGTCGGCCCAGCGATCCGGATCGAACAGCTCGGCGCGGAAAAGGGGCGCAAAATTGAAGTATGGGAAATCGGCACCGTAGACGCGCTTGTGAAATTCCCATGTGGAAGCGCCGTCTCCAGTAGGGCCCTTCGCGTCCATGCCGCTCGTTAGAGAATTCCAGTACCACTCCGCGTACGGATTCTCGTCTTTCACATTTACCGCCGCGAACGCGGGAACAGAATACACGCCCCAGTGAATGAATATGCCGAATTTCGAGTCCGTGTACCACGCGGGTGAGGGCCGTTTGTCGATCGATTCCCAGGTTGGCTCGTAGCGTCTGGTCTCCCATGCACGCATGTGTCCCGCCGCGGCTAAGCCGATCGGCACTGATGTGATCGCTTTCAAAAGATCGCGTCTGCGCATTTGCATTCCTCACTCATGTCCAATTTCGACAACAAAATAAGTAGCCGGTACATCGCCGACATTTTTCAGGCCATGCTCTTCGCTCGAATTGATGTAAATTACCGATCCCGGTCCCAAACTTGTGCTGTGGCCCTCGATGGTGGCCTGCAAAGTTCCTTCCTTGATCAGCATCATCTCCTCGTGGACATGATGATGCGGAGGATGGGGCATAGCTCCTGGAGGTAGCGTGCTGATATGAAGCGCCAGCGGGCACCCGGTTTTGGTTGTTCCCCGGAACACATCCCGAATTTCCATGTGATTTGAAGCGTTAGTCTTCGAGGTAAGCTCGTTGAACTGATAACACTTGGATGGCAAGACGGCATTTTGACCTGCCGTGGGCAATGCGGCAAGGAGCGGAACCAGAAGGCCAAGGTCCCTTCTGGTAAACGGTTCCAATTTTATAGGTGCTTTCATATGGCACAATCCTATCTCTCCGGCCTGTAAGGAGCGCCGCCGTCGGGCCCAAACCGTGATAGATTAGCCAGATGCGCCGCCTCTCAATTTCAAGAAAACTATACGCCTCCTTTGCCGCCTTAGCTTTGATGCTGGGCATTTGCGCGACCCTCGCCTGGGCCGCTGACGATTCAGGTCTGGCCGGAAAATGGAACATGGTGGCCATTGGTCCGGACGGACATGAGGTTCCATGGACTCTAACGATCTCCTACGCGGATGGAAAATATAGCGGAACGCTGAGTTCCGATCAGGGCGGCATGGCTGCCAAAAACTTCAAATCCGACGGAACAGTGGTCAGCATGACTACCCCGTATGATGACAATGATTACGAGATCCGATTGAAGTTCACGGATGGCAAGCTCAAAGGAACTTGGTCCGGCGGCGGGGATAGTGGAGACGTTCACGGAGAAAAAGCCGTTAATCCCTAAGCGCGAGGATTTGTTCTGGCCGGCACGATTGGTCTTCCCGTTTTCCCATGAAGTTGAAGAGCCTCCGCGAAGAGGTCTTGCACGCCAATCAGGAACTGGTACGGCGCAACCTGGTTGTTTTCACGTTTGGCAATGCCAGCGGATTTGACCGGGCTTCCGGCTTAGTCGTGATCAAGCCCAGCGGAGTGGCCTATGACAGCATGACCGCGGACGATCTGGTTGTGACGGACCTGGACGGAAGGGTCGTCGAAGGCACGCTGCGGCCGTCTTCGGATCTCGCCACTCACTTGGCTCTGTATCGCTCGTTTGAGGGCGTGCATGGAGTCGTTCATACGCATTCTCGTTTTGCCACGGCTTGGGCGCAGGCTGGGGTGGATATTCCATGTTTGGGCACCACGCATGCGGACTATTTTCGAGGAGCAATCCCGGTGACTGCCGAGATGCTCGCGTGCGAAATCGAATCCGAGTACGAATGGAACACGGGCCAGGTGATCGTCAGACGTTTCCAGAATCTCGATCCGCTGGCCACGCCTGCCGTGCTTGTTTCAGGACATGCTCCCTTCTGCTGGGGAGCCTCGCCGGAGCAGGCCGCCCACACCGCCGTGGTCGTCGAGGAACTGGCGCATCTGGCGTTCCTGACGCTTACGATCAGATCAGACGTGACAGGAATTTCTGAGACTCTGCGAGATAAGCACTTCCTGCGCAAACACGGGCCAACGGCTTACTATGGCCAGCCCGCCTAGCACGGTTCAATATTTAGCGCGCCGGCTCCTTCACAGTTACTATTCGATCGACAGCGACATCGCGCAAATGCTGGACGACCCCGCTCGGCCAACGTATCTCAACATCTTTGACCTGCTTGTCGCCGCCCAACCCGAAATGCGGCCGGACATCGCTTGCTGAACAGTAGCTGCCACCCGTGGTTACGGTCTGATACTGCGTTCCCGAAGAACTGTTGAGGCTAATAGCGGCGCCGATGCCGTCCCGATTGCTTTTCGAGCCAACCAGCTTCAAGGTAAGCCAATGGTTCGCGGTTTCCGTCTCGTTTCGCAGGATGTAGGCGGGCCCATTGTTCGTCGTGACGACCGCGTCCAGCTTGCCGTCATTGTTGATATCTCCGAGCGCAAGTCCTCGCCCCGCCCAGCGCTCAGAGAAAACAGCGCCCGAACCCTTCGAAACATCCACGAAACCATGGCCGGTATTTCGCAGCAGCACCGGGGGTTCTTTGTAATGCAGAGAGGGATTGTCGATCTCGATCGTATCCAGAACGTGACCCTGTGCAATCAGTAGATCCTTCCATCCGTCGTTGTCGTAATCGAGGAAGCGAACACCCCAACCGGAGTGCAGGAGCGAGATGCTGGCGAGTCCGGACGTGTAGCTCGCATACGTGAAGGTTCCGTCCCGCGCGTTCGTATAGAGCGCGTACTTGTCGTTTCCTAAATCGGTCACAACCAGATCCGGCCACCCGTCGTTGTCGTAATCCGAGAAATCGACTCCCATTCCGGCGTATGTGCGGCCATCGCCATCGACGCCCACTTCGGTCTCCAAGCCGACTTGCTCGAAAGTGCCGTTGCGCTTGTTGTGAAAGAGAAACTCCTGCATTGAATCGTTGGCGATAAAAATATCTGGATAGCCGTCATGATCATAATCGGCAATCGCTACACCCAGCCCTTTCCCCGGCGCCGTGATCCCGGCCTGCTGTGAGACTTCGCGGAAGTGCTTTCCATCCTCGTTGTGATACAGCAGCAGCGTGATGGGCTTGAATAGATCGGGATGGCAGTAGGCTCGATGGCCCGGTTCATGCTGCCCGCACCAGATGTCATGGAAGTCCCACGTCAGATAGCGGGCTACTACCAGGTCCAGTTTCCCGTCATTGTCGTAATCCACCCAGGTCGCGCTGGTCGACCAGCCGCTCCCGCCGACTCCGGCTTCGGCCGTAACGTCGGTAAATGTCCCGTCGCCGTTGTTGTGATACAGAATGTTGTGACCGTACTGGGTTACGTAGAGGTCCTCGTAGCCATCGTTGTCGTAGTCTCCTACGGCGACACCCATGCCATAGCCGTCGGCGGCAACACCGGCCTTTTCCGTCACATCCTCAAACGTTCCGTCTTTGCGTTGATGATAGAGCCGGTTCCAATACTGAGGGCCATTCTTTTTCGGAATCGTTCCAGCCGGTGTAGGGTCCGCAATCGGCGCTCCGTTCACAAGGTACAGGTCGAGTAATCCGTCATTGTCGTAATCGAATAACGCGACGCCCGCCCCCATCGTTTCAGGCAGATACTTCTTTGATGTCGGTGATGACCTGTGCAGGAAATTCACTCCCGCTGCGTTCGTTATATCGACGAACTTCCCCGCCCTGCCGCTACTTGTGCCGGTCTCGCTGAACGAGAGCAGCGCGATTGCGCCAACGAGTGCCAAGCTGCCGCAGATGAACGCCCGAACCGCCATAGTACTCATCTTGTCAGCGCCAGCGGCGGGTTGTATATGATGCGACCATGAATCGCTTTACGCGGCTCGCATTTGGATATGCGGCGGTGTTGACCATCGCCCACATCTCGCTTGCGCAATCCAGTTCCTCACCGGTTCGAATTCACATAAACGCCGCCAAGAAGGCAAGTTTCTCCATCCCGCGAACCATCTTCGGAAGCTTTCTCGAACCGATCGGTAATTCCACGTACAACGGGCTCTGGTCGGAGATCCTTCAGAACCCCAGCTTTGAAAACGGCCTCTGGAGCGCGCCGCGCGTCGCGGAGATGATTCGTAGCGAACCATCGCTGGTGAGGGCTTCCGATCTCGCGCTGCCTTTGCCCTGGGAACCCCTCGATCCTTCTTTGGGCAATCGGTACGAGCCCCGTCGCGGCGATGCAGCCAATTCCCAACAGTCGCTGGCAATCCTCGGCCTTCCGGAGCACGAGACCGGCATCAAGCAGAAAATCTTCTTGCCCGTCCACCGCGAGCTGGAATACAACGGCAGCATCTTCGTCAAACACCTGAGCGGGCCGGATACGATCGGAGTTTCCATCCGACGCCGCAATCAACCGCAACAGGTTTTAGCAAGCGCCGAAATACACCCTGCCGCCAACGATTGGCAGAAATATGAGTTCAACCTGCGACTGCCGCCCGGACAGTTGAGACCGCTTGAACCTGCCGATTTCGTAATTGCCGTCACAGGCGACGAACGCGCTCTTGTCGATGAAGCAAGCCTGATGCCGACTGATGCTCTTGACGGCCTCGATCCTGAAATGGTCGCCTTAGCCAAGGCAATGAACACGCCGCTAGTCCGCTTCGGCGGTAACTTTACTTCGGCGTATCACTGGCGCGACGGGATCGGCCCTCGTGACAAGCGCGTGAGTATGCTGAACGTCGCGTGGGGGATCCCCGAATACAACCAATTCGGGACCGACGAATTTCTGCATTTTTGTGAGCTCATCGGCGCTCAGCCGCAGATCGCTCTCAACCTGGGAAGTGGAATACCCGAGGAAGCCGCCGATTGGGTCCGCTACGTCGACGAGCACTGGACCAAACACAGCGGCCTCCTTTGGGAGCTGGGCAATGAGCTTTGGGGCAATTGGAACCTTGGGTATCCAACTCTGCAGGAATTGCCGGGGCGGACGTTGGAATTCAGCAGAGCCATTCGCGCTGTCGATCCCTCCGCGCGCCTGATAGCCACCGGACAGGACCCTGATGTCTATCAAAAGTGGGATGCAGCGCAGCTGACTGACCCGCCAGATACTTTCAACTTTCTGTCCACGCATTTTGTTGTTACCACGGATCGGCTCCAGATCCACAACGCGGGCGCGGACACAATTGCGGAAGACACCTTCGCTCTTCCCGTGGAACTGGGCCGCCGTTTGCGCGCCATGCAGGCCCAGATCGACGCCTCCAGCAATTTTCGGGATAAGGCTCACATCGCCTTCACCGAGTGGCTGTTCGTCTGCTGCGATGGACGCGCTGTCGCAAATGCACCGCGCTTCGACAACATGGGCGGAGCTGTTGCGGCCGGCGGGTTTTTCAACATGCTCATGCAGAACGCCGATGTCGTTCCGATCTCCGATATGACGGGCATCATCGAATTCGCCGGGATTTGGAAAAAACGCGGACGCGTCTTCGTCACGCCTGCTTACCACGCCTTTCGGCTCTATTCCACGTCCCATGCCGATGTTCCCGTCGCGGTCGACACCACCGCCGGCGACTACAACGTGGAGCATGGCGTAACGCGGCTACCCGACATCCCAGATGTTCCCTATCTCGACGTGGTCGCAGCCTTGGATAAGAGCGGCGACGAACTCACCCTGTTCTGCATCAATCGGCACCTGCAGCAGGACATCCCGGCCGCGATCTCAGTCGACAGTTTCAAGCCTACTCGGGAGGCCAAAGTGGAATCGTTAAGCGCCGCGAGCATCTATGACGTGAATGACGAAGATCGCCCCAGTGCGATCAGCCCGGTAGAATCCACCATCAAGATAACGGGATCGAAACTCGAGTACACCTTCCGCCACGAGAGCGTCACCCGAATCGAATTAAGTGCCCAATAAGCTGAAATTCCTGGCTCTCGCCGCATTCGTCGCCTCCTCCTCCGCGGGATTATTTCAGGACGCCGTCGTTGTGCATGTCAACGCCTCGCGTACTGAGGGAGAGTTCAGACCCGTATGGAACTACTTCGGCTACGATGAGCCCAACTACACGTGCGCTCCGAACGGACGCAAGCTGATTCGCGAGTTGGCCGCGCTGAGCGCGGCGCCGGTTCACATCCGCACTCATAATCTGCTGACAACCGGGAACGGCACTCCCGCCTTGAAGTGGGGATCGACCAACGCCTATACAGAAGACGCGTCCGGGACGCCGATTTATGACTGGACCATCGTTGACAAGATCCTTGACACGTATCTCGAGGCCGGCGCGAAGCCCTTCGTAGAAATCGGTTTCATGCCCGAAGCACTGTCGACGCACCCTGAGCCGTACCAGCACACTTTTCCCAAGGGCGATATCTTCACCGGCTGGACCTATCCGCCGAAGGACTATCAAAAGTGGAGCACTCTCGTTTATGAGTTGGTCACCCACTGCACCAAGAAGTACGGCCGGGCAGAAGCCGCCACCTGGGATTGGGAGGTCTGGAATGAGCCGGACATCGGCTATTGGCACGGCACGCCCGACGAGTACGACAAGCTCTATGACCACACTGCGGCGGCTATCAAGCGGGCGCTCCCGGCCGCGCGAGTCGGAGGCCCGGCATCCACCGGACCGGCAAGCCCGAAAGCCGCGGCATTCCTTCGTCAGTTCCTGGAACACTGCACCTCGACAGGCGCGCCACTCGATTTCATCAGCTACCATGCCAAGGGCCGCCCGGAATGGGTCGACGGCCACGTGCGCATGGGCATCTCGGCGCAGATGCGCGACGTCTCCGCCGGCCTTGACATCATTCGCGCTTTTCCAAAGCTGCGAAACTTGCCGGTCATCTTGAGCGAATCGGACCCGGAAGGTTGCGCAGCCTGCAAATCCCCGCGCAATGCCTACCGTAACGGCACTCTGTATCCGGCTTACCTTGCGACCGCGCTAAAATCCATCCTCGAACTCGCTCAGCGCGACAACGCTAACTTAGCCGGAATCTTGACCTGGGCTTTTGAATTTGAGGATCAGCCCTATTTCGCCGGTTTTCGTTCCCTTGCGACAAACGGAATCGACAAACCGGTACTCAATTTCTTCCGCATGGCCGGATTGATGCACGGAAAATCGGTAACTGTACAGAGCGACGGGGCGCTGCCTCTGGATTCGATTCTCGAAAACGGCATCCGACAGCCCCACATAGATGCGCTCGCCTCCCGATCGGACCGTCAGGTCTCGGTGCTCCTCTGGAAGTATCGCGATGACGACGTCACTGAAGGTCCAGCAGGCTTTATCAATCTCGACGTAACCGGACTGCCGCCCGAAGTGAAACGCGTGCTAGTGACCCATTACCGTCTGGACCAGAGTCACAGCAACGCCTACACAGTTTGGAAGCAACTGGGCTCGCCCCAGAGTCCAACGGTGGAACAGCAGCGTGTTCTCCAGGATGCGGGCCAATTACAGACGCTCAGGTCTCCCGAATGGATCGACAGCCGTTCGGGAACTGCGGACCTTCGATTCTCGCTGCCTTTGCAAGCGGTTTCACTGGTTCAGCTCAGTTGGTGATCCTTTGTCTTCGCCGGCCGGCTCTAAAAGGTATATAGTGACAAAGAAGGGGGGTCAGTATGATCTCTTTCTCGGGTTGGCGCCCATCTTGCCTATTTCTGACGCTCTGCCTCTTGCCGGGCATTGCTATTCCTCAGCAGAATTCGCTCTCGTCTGACAATTTGCGGGCCTCCGCAAACGTTCCGTCGCTCGCTCCTGCGACTCCACTCTCGCCCGAGATGCGAGGCGACATCTACATGGCTCGCAAAATGTACCGCGAGGCCATCGATATGTATCGGGAGGGGCCTCCGAACTCGCCGATTCTGGCGAATAAGATTGGCATTGCGTTCCACCAATTGCTGCTCCTGAACCTCGCGAAGAAGAACTACGAAAGGGCGATAAAGCTCGATCCGAAGTACAGCGAAGCTATCAATAATCTCGGCACCATCTATTACGCCGATAAGAGCTACAAACACTCGATCTCGCTTTATAAACGCGCTTTGAGGTACGGCCCACCGACCGCTTCGATCTACGCGAATATGGGAGCGGCTTACTTTAGCCGAAAAGATTATAAGCGGGCCTCCCTGTGTTACGAGCAAGCCCTGAAACTCGATCCGGACGTCTTCGAACGGCACGGCACATTCGGCACTTTGATGCAGGAACGCACCGTCGAAGAGCGCGCCATGTTCCACCTGTATCTTGCCAAGATGTACGCCAAAGCGGGCGCAAACGATCGCGCGATAATCTATCTTCGTAAGGCTCTGGAGGAAGGCGTGAAAGATCGCAAAAAGATCCCCGATATACCGGAGTTCGCTTCGCTCAAAACAGATCCAGCTTTCAAACAGCTCCTTGCAGAAAATCCGAAGCCCCTATAGAGGATCGGCCTGCATCTTACAACCCGCGTAATTCTGGCAACATCGCTTGCTTGTCTCTTGAGCTGCTCACCGAAGGCGAGCCGCGCGCCTCAGCATCTGGCCATTCTGCCGGCGAACGTACTCATTGACGATCCGGCATCCGACTGGATGCGAGCGGGTGTTCCTCTTGTGCTCGAGTACGATCTCGCGACTCCACCGGACCGGATGGCCTCGCTTAGCGACAGTGAATCCGGCGCTTACCAAATGGGCGCGACCGCGGTTCTCCGAACGACTATCGAGGACCGGGCGGGGGGCGTCTGGATAGAAGCCATTGTTACCGACAACTCCACTCAGCGAAATCGGCAGGTTTTAACGTCCCAGGCGAAACCGGAAGCTCTAATCGGCGCGCTGAATGAACTCGCCAGGCGCCTGGACTCGCGCGCGACTTCGTTCTCGACGCGCAGTATTCCCGCTTTGCGAGATTATGCGCAAGCGGCGGAATCTTCGAATCCCCAGGCGCGAACCCAACTGCTAAACCAAGCAATCGGCACCGATCCGAATTTCGGAATCGTGTATGCGGTCCTGCTCGAAGGCGCGGCCAGAGGAGGCGGTCAGGCGGCCGGGCCGCTTCTGTCGCAGGCGGCCGCTCGTGAGAACTCGTTTGCGCCTGTCGATCGCGCCCGCGTTCGCGTGGTCACCGCTCGGCTGACGCATGCGCCCCTCAGCGAGCAGGCCAACGCGACAGCCGCCCTGTTGCAACTAACGCCGAACAATCTGGACGCGCTGGTTACGCTCGGCACGGATCGTTTTCTAACGGGCAATGGAGCCGACGGAGAGCGCCTCCTCGACCGCGCCCTGCAATTAAGCCCGGGAAACCCGACTATACGCGACCGGCTTGCGCAGGGGCTGATCGCCACCAAGCGATATGCCCAGGCCGAGAAGCTGATTGCGAACCGGCCGGAGTTAGCCGTTTGCGTTCTCCTCGAGGGCGATACCAGCCGAGCGAACCAGTTTGCCAACAACTTCTTTTCCTCTGTGCCGAACCCCGATGTAAAGACTCTGTTTCAGGCAACCTGGCTGGCACTGTCCGGGCAGCTTCCGAACGCCATACAGACCCTACAAAAGGCACCATTCCACGACCCCGCGGTCCGGTCAGTTGCGCTCAGCGAACTCGCGCTCTGGCAGGTGCGGACCGGTAATGTCCCAGCCGCTCGCGCTAGCGCGGCGCAAGCTTCGACCGTGAATCGAACTGCCCCCCTGCTTCCCCTGCTGGCCCAGTTGATCACCGACGACGTGCAATCGCCGGCCGAGTGGCGATCGAAAGTAGCGGCAGCGCCCCTCAATGCGACGGCGAAACAGGCCCTGCTCGGCTACGGTTTCTTCGTACGCGGCAACTATCCCGACGCTGCCGATGTCTGGCGGCAGATGCTCGATGAATCCGGCGACACCGATCTGCGCGCGCGGGCTATGCTGGCCTCATCGCTCGATCACGCGGGGAAGGCGGACGAAGCTCATAAGATTCTTGTCCAGCCATTCCTTCCTGAATGGGGCGACTTCTATGGCGCAATCTCGTTCAACGAAATGCGCCGTCTGCTCAGATAGTTGGCTAAAGCTTACTCCGGCCCCATCCGGTACGAGCCCTTGGTGTCCGGCGGCACCACGCGGTTGTCCTTTCGAACCCACGGCTGCGGTTGCTCGCCGATATCGCGCTTGTACACGCGATCATACATGTGCTTTCGGCTGGTCGTACCCAGAGAGGTGTTGTACAGATCCACCAGGCCGAGCGCGTCCTTCACATCCGCTTCGAAAGCATGCAGCGCTTTGAGCTGGTCCGCGGTTGCGGGGATCCGCGTGCCGCCCGGGGTCTCGAGGAACATCTGATACCCAGCGTTCAGCAAGGTCGCAACTTCGCCTCCGATTAACACACCCGCTTTCTCGATGGCCGGTTGATTCTTCCCCTCGTCGCCGATGATCGCGCCAACGCCATGCTTACTCAGCCTCACACGCCCGTCAGGCAGCTTCTCGGTGGCGAATCCGGCCTGCTTCAACAGCTCGACGCGTTCGGCAAAAGTCGGAATCTTCGGTCGCTCGCGGCGAAAGAACATACTTCAAGTATAAGGAGCGAGCGAATGGGCCTTCCGGCGTGTCCGCTCCCTGCGGTCACGGCTCAGAAACAGCTTTAGGCGACCTTGTTGCGCTCGTCTTCCGCCACTTCAGCCCAGTCTGGTCGCCTTAACGGTTCGATGGCGATCTGGAGATGACTTCCAGTCCGTTCCCGTTTCGCCATCCCATTGACCTCCTTGGCTGGCGATGTTCGATTCCATTTACTGCGGCGGATCCGCGGCCCTCCGCGGTCGTAGGGTTCGGGAAATATGCGCGGCCGGAGTGCGACATGGGTGTCGAGGACGAGATCGTCATTCCGGAATCGATCAGCCCTCTTCCGGGGATGCTGTCCTGCGAATCGTGCTGCAGTAAGGGACTCCGGAGGCGATATTCGCCGCCAACGTTCTGAAGATCGAAGCGCTGCAGCACCATCGGCCCCTGCGCGTACGCATCAATTACGACGAAGGTGATCTGGAGCGGATTATCGTGGGGCGTTGGCGAGGTTAGTAAGTTCGCTACCGGCGAGCCCATTGTGATTCGCTGTGCTTCGATAGAGAAGGACCCGGTAAAGCTGGAGGCCAAGGTCTATCAGGTCCGATATCACTGACGCTCTGTCCATCGCGTCACTCCGACTCGAAGCGGAGGCGGGCGTCGCCGAGGTGAATCTCGTCGAAGGTGTGGAGTTGAAAACCGTGAGCCGGACCTTTAGGCACCTGGAAACGGCGTCCGTCCCGGAACACATTTGTTCCGCGCTGGCTCATCGAATCGTAAAGACGAAACTTGCCATCGTCGACATCGTAGCGGATAAAGGCGTGCTCGCGCGAGACAGTCGTTTCGGTTTCGGAGAATGCGATGTCATTACGCCGGCGCAAACCATCTTTGTCGCTGAGCACTTCCTTTAGGCGGCCGATGTTAATGCGATCTGCATCGAAGACGTACTCGGCGGCTTCGGCTTGGCCGCGAATCACGCTCAGTTTGACCTTTGGCCTACGCTTCGCGATCGGATTGGCTTGCGGCGATTTTGAATTCAGGTAGTCGATCCGGAATGGGCGGCCATTTAATCCGAGAACCGCGTCTTCGGACACCGAGACCATCACCTGCAATTCCGGTACGGCACATCTAGCTTCGCTGAGGAGCGCCGAAATGGTTTGCTCCAGATCGTTGTCCTGGCTGAAAGCTTGTTGAAGAACATTCGCCCGTTCACGATTCTCCGCTGCGATTTGTATCGAAACCGTGCTGTAGGGAAAAATGTTCTTGCCTTCGCCCTTCGGTTGAATGTGGTTCCGGACATCGTTTAGGATGTCACGCCGGATTTCAAGAATATCGGGGCTTCCGGAGGCGCCTGAAATTCTGGAAGACCACGCTCTCATTTTCGCTGTGATCCAGGAATCGAGTTGCTCGAGTGATCTCATAAGATGCCAAGCTCACGGGCAGCGGCGACAATTTCACCGGCGATGGGAGCTGCCGCGGTCCCTCCATATTGTCCGTTTTCCACCAGGACAGCGAATGCGATCTGTTTCCCGTTCTTGGCTTTATAAGGAGCGAAGCCGATGAACCAGGCATGGGATGGCGCTTTCGTGAGTTCGGCCGTGCCGGTTTTGCCTGCGATGGGAATGGATGATGTATTCAAGATGCGAGCCGTGCCGGAAGTTACCACAGCCCTCATGTACTCCGCCACTTCATTGGCCAGAGAAGGCGAAAGAAGCGGCTGAGGAGAATGTACGCGTGAGTTGGTCTCATCGATGATCCAGCGGCCCTCGGGCGCATTGCCTCCATTCGCGATGGTAGCGGCAACACGCGCCATCTGAAATGGAGACGCGACAACCTGTCCTTGTCCGTAGGAGGCCTGCGGGAGAAACTGCTGCAGCTTCTTGGCCGTATTGGGTTGCGCAACGGAGATGCCCAGTTTTGAAGCGGTGTCATAGAGCATCTGCGCTCCCACGCTGTATGCCCCCAATTGGGCGAAGTAAGCGTTGCAGGAGACAATGATGCCCTTCCGCATGTCGACTGAGCCGTGCGGTTGGTTATCTTTGATGTCGTCCCGGATCTCGCGTTTCCAAACAAAGTTGCCGACGCGACCGCCGGGCAGACGAATACATTGATACGGTTGCTGAGCGAGCGATGGATCCTTGCGCAGGGCCGCGATGGTGGTGACGATCTTGAAAGCCGATCCCGGGGGATACAGGCCAAAACGGGCGCGATCAAGTAAATCGCTTTGCGGAATCGCCGTATCGGGGCTGGCCTCGAGCGATGCTAATTGCGCTGGCGATGGCCACGGGTAGCTGACTGCCGCTAGCATGTCGCCAGTGGATGGATCCATCACAACCAGTGCACCTTTCTGCTTGCCGAGCTTGATCAATTGCTGGCTCAATATCACCGATGCACGCATCTGGAGAGCCGCACTAACGGACATGTGAACGTCTCGTGGACGCGTCAGGAGCTCTTTTACTGCGGGATTGTCCGGCTCGTAGCGATACCGGAGCAGGGGAATCAGGGCACGGTAATCGCGCTTGATTCTGGCGGTAATCTGGCCGGTTTCCGGATCCCGGCGTTCTTCGATCTCGGCGACATCATCGTAGCCTTGCAGACGAATGCGAGACGCGCTTTCCTGAAACGCTGTATTGGTTGCGCCCTGCTTCAGGCGAGTGCGGATATCGCCCAGAAGATAAAAGGCCGGTGCACCCAGAGGGTAGTAACGGCCGCCTCGCTGAGACGTGGTCTGATCAAGCGCTACACCCAGATTCCGATAGTCGGCACGGTGCGCTTCGATTTGAGACCAATCGCTAGTAGCTAAAGGGACGCCAGTGCGATCGAAGATAGTGCCTTTGGGCAAATCACGCGCAACCTCGAGCAGGCGCGGATTGTATTGGTAGCGGCGGACACCGTCGGCCTGCATCACAAGGCTCGGGCGAATGAGAATCTCGTCTGCTTTCGCGACCTGAACCCAACCGAAGCGTGCAACGAACACTGCGCCCACCACAACCAAAACGGCGCAAAGTGCGCGGACGCCAGAAGCGAACGCGGGTTGCCGATCCCCCTTATCGCCCCGCGCGGAAATCGACAGAATGATGGCAAACAAAACGAAGTTCGTGACCATGGAGGTCCTTCCGTAGCTCAGGAAAGGCGAGACCACGCCCGAAAGCGGAACGACTCCGAGGAGACCACCCGTTATCAGCATCAACTGATATGCGGTGACGAGGATAAAGCCGACCACAAGAAAAAATGAGTAGGCCCCGAATGCACGCATTGCAATACGGAAGCTCCGGTAAATCAACAAGGCGTATAGGACATACAGCGCCAGAATGCCGGTAAAACCTGCTTCTTCGCCGAATGCTGAAATGATGAGGTCAGTGTGGGCGGCGGGCATGCTTTGGGGGTCGCCTAGGCCGAGCCCGGTGCCGGTTACTCCGCCGGTAGAGAGTGACCAGAGAGAGTCCGCGAGTTGGTCTCCGCCACGGACGTGGTTGTCCCACGGCGACTTCCACATCTCCACGCGCTCACGAACGGTATGCGGGTAGCCGGTTGAGTAGCCAATGACAAATGCCAAAACGATAGCGGCAAGACCCGCCGCGGCGAGCAGGACGCGATTCCGTGCGACGCTGTACATGCTCAAGAACAGACAGCCGATTACGAGCGCGGGCCCGAGATCACTAAGCCAAAAGAAGAGGGCGATGGAAACAGCTACGGCAGCCGCGACAGGCAAAACATAATCGAGGCGCGGAACGTTGAGCCAGCCTGAACCGGGCGAAATCTGCTGCCGCTTGAGAAAGCGCAGGGCGTCCCAGTTCTGGGCGAAGTAACCCGCCAGAAAAAAGACTATGAGAATGCGAATGATTTCGACTGGCTGGAAGAAGAATAGATTTACTTTGGCATCGCTGCCGCCAGGTCCAGTTCCGAAGAGGCCAAGGGCTACGGCTAGAAGTAAAGCGCCGAGCAGCGGCACATAACTCAACCTGCTGAATTGCCGTTCATAATTGGGAATGCTGAACAGCAACAAAGCAGCACATCCCGCTATCACACCTTGCGTAAAGTCGGTAAACATTAATGTGTCGCGCAACGGATCGCGCAGACTGATCATCAGAATCAAACCAATACCGCACAATGCGAGGACGACCGGAAGCATCAGATTGTCGCCTGCGAATCCGCGCAGTCTCCAGATCACGTGCGTCACATAAAATGCTGCGAAAAACAGCAGGACCCAGATGAGGAACTGCCGATTGAAATCGGGGAGAGCGCGGACGCGTAGATGAGGTTTCAGGCTGGCGAATTCTAGGGAAGTCAGCAGAGGAATGGCCAGCTCGCTGCCCTGCCCGCGGCCGGGCGACAAGCCCCGAAACCAAGCCGGTCGCCGCTCTGAATTCTGCCCTTGTTCGTGCCGGCGTCTCGCTTCAGCAAGCCGCAGGGGAAACGAGACCAAACCACGTGCTCTGGAGATGTCTGTTCCCGTCACGCGCACTCTGGCAATTGCACCCACATTGGTGAATACGGTGCCGTGCCTCTTCAGGTTATAAATCCGATTTGCGATGAAATCCTGGTCTGGGGGAGCGGCAATGATACTGAGGTAAGGAATCAGCTGCTGCGGTCCAGTCAGTTCGTTGAGATTGAGGGTTGAGCCCTGCTCTTTCGCAAGATTGTAAGTTCTGGCCAGGTAGACGAGTCTAAGCCCGCTAGCGACAACAACTGAAGCAACGATCAAAAAAAGAAGTTCCGTATTTCGAGATGCTGCGTGCGCACGGCTACGTTTCTCCAGATGCTGCTGTGAGCGAGCCTCCAGCGCCGCGCGGGAGATCTTCATTGCGAAACCGTGCTGCCCTGCAGCTCAGACAGACGCTGCTCGACGCGCTGCTCGCCGTGGATCGCTTGCAGACGGTTGCGCGCCGCGTCCCCGAACAGTCCAGCCTGTTGGTACAGATCTTCGGCATGGGTGTAATCCTGCTTCGCCCTGTCCAGAAAATCACGCTCCTCTTCTGGCTCGCGGGTGAGTCCGCGCGACTGCCTCCACATCCGCTCTGCCCGGCGGCGATAACCGTCGGCGAGCTGCGCGGTCTCACGTTTTCCGGACGGATGGCCGTAATGAGCCGCTTTCTGTAATGCCTCTTCGGCTTTGTCCACATCGTCGAGTTGATAATCGTACAGACTGGCAAGGCCAAGGTATGGGTCGGGTGAGTGTTTCAGGAGAGCGGCGGCTTCATCAAATTTGCCTAACGCGGCGTTCAGGCGCTTTTGGCGGGCCGAGCCGCGCGCATTGTTCGCCTCGAAGCGATCAATGTGTCCTTCGCACAGGCGGAGGCGGCCTTCAATGCCGCTGTCACCCGGCGAAAGCTCCAGCGCACGCGCCAGGTTATTGCGAGCCTGAACCCACTGGGGCTCGAAAACAGCAGGCGTGTCACTGTTGCGATACTCGGAAATCGTTTCGTCTGCCGCAGCCACCAGGCGTTTTCTGAGCGCTCGCTCGGCTCCCCACAGTAAGACGGGTAAATGGGAACGCTTGTTCAGAGTTTGATACTGGTTCCAGGCCTGATCCAAGTTCGTTATGCGCTCCGATTGCAGATCGGTTTTCAGCGTTTCCGCAGCATTCCAGAAGTTCATCTGGATCAGGAAGTACACGGAAAGGATTAGCAGCGGGATTACCACGAAAACGGCGAGGCATCCGAGCAACGGGTGACTCCGCCTGGGTCTGACAGCAGGCGGAAGTACACGCGGCGTTCTGAGGGTATGGTCGTTCGCGATTGGTTGCTGAGCCGGCGGCGTAGTTCGCATGGTCGCATCAGCATCACGCGCGTCAAACACCCCAGCGCCGAACGAGGCCGCAGCGGCGGGTGGTCCGGCCATGACCGCTTGCCCTCTTTGAAAACGGGCGATGTCGTCACTGACTTCGAGCGGCGTTGCATAGCGTTGGCCCGGATCCCGCGCCAACATTTTGAAGACGATTCGACGCAAAGGCTCGGGACACGAAGCCGGAAGCGGCGCAGGAGGATGCGGCGAACGGATGCGGCGCTCCAAGCGTTCTCTCGTAGGTTCCTCGAAGGGAAGCTTGTTCGCAATCATCTGATATAGGAGAACGCCCACCGACCAGAGGTCGGATTGAACGTCCATGTTCTGCGTTTCCAGGCGCTCCGGAGAACAATAGGCGGCGCTCGCAAAGACATTAATGGTGTATTTGCGGGTGTGAGTCAGGGCTTTGGCAATGCCGAAATCCAGCACCTTGACGTAGTTCTGGCCGTCGATCCGTATATTGCGTGGTTTCAAGTCGCCGTGAATGACGCCGGAGAAGCGCTTTTCGCCAATGGTGGTGGTAAATGCCCCTAAGTTCCGAAGCATGTCGCAAAGCTCACGCGTTACGTGCGCGGCGAAGCGAACGTCCAAGGGCCCGCGAGCAATGACGGTTGAAAGATCTTCGCCATGGATATATTCCATGTCGATGAAAAGATCGCCAGAAAGATCGCCGTACCGATTGACCTGCACAACCCGGCGATCCACTCCACTTAGCCGCTTTTGAAGCTCGGCTCCTAGGCGTTCCGCGTCGAGTATGTCCTGGTCCTCGGGCTCAGGTCCCTTATAAACGATTTTGAGAGCGAGTTGCCTGTTCGCGTCTGTTTCTTCGGCGAGGAAAACCTCACCCATTGCTCCCCGCCCGATCAGACGGATGATGCGGTACGGCCCGTAGCGGTCACCGGCGTTCACGGCCGGCCTTTCTGCCGAGAAAGGATGCGAAATTTCGGACGGCTGTCCGATTTGCCGCCGAAGGTAAAGGAATTTTGCGTTGCGAGAACTTCGTCGGGCGCGGGCAACCAGACGGCCTCAGCGCCATTGCCCGCGATAATATTGCGAACGACGAGCACGTGGAGGCTCGAGCGAACGAAAATGCCCGGAAGGAGGGAGTCGGGCCGCAACCCGTTTTCAAAAATTACATTGTTTTCGATCACGGGCGCCGCAGCATCAGACAGGACGATGCCCGGGCCGGCGTTGTTGTGGATGTCGCACGCGACGATAGCGCCGCGCGCATCGCCGCTGAATTCGACACCGGCCCCCTTCGATTCCGTGATCTCGTCCCGCAGAAGCACTACATCGCTATTGTCGATGCGGACGCCGATCTCAGCCCCGCGAATCTGAAACCCTTCGATGCGCGCATCGCGAAGACCTTGCGCGGTAACCGATCCCTGAATGATCGCTTTCTGGGCCGGTTCCGCAACCAGAGCTACACCTTCCTTCAACTGGACGGCTTCGGTGTATTTGCCGGCGCCGACATGAATGGCGTCGCCCGGGCGGGCTCTCGCGAGTGCAGCAGATATGGTGCCCGCAGGCGCTGACGGCGAGCACCTTCGGCAGTTTCGCCGCTGTCCTTTGCGTCAGGAATACGTGAGCCGAAAAGCCCAGCGCGGCGCCGAACAATGCGCCGTACAGCAGGTAGGCCAGCGCGCTTCGGTAGTAAGGCAGGCGGGGCCGAACACCTGCGGCAGTGGCAACAGCCGGCAGTCGCCCCGTCTCCTCGGCAACAGAGGCATGGGGTAATGTCACCGAGTTCTCGCCTGTCGACGGCATGTTTTCCAAATGAGGCCGCGAAATTTTCGCCTTCGACCAAAACCGCCGAGACGTTGTCGTTACCGACTTCTGTTGCCGCTCCGATCAGCGCTCGGACCGTGCCCCAGCGATCACCCGCATTCCGCTCTACGATTTCCAGAATCCTTCGCGATGGGATGGCGTCGCTCAGCCCATCGCTACAAAGCAGGAGAGCAGCATCGGGTTCAAATTCAAACGTGAATATATCGATGAAACCGTCGTCATCCGGGCGATGCTCTTCCGAACCGACGTCGCGATATACTTCGTTACGGCGCGGATGCCGCATGGCTTCCGCTTCGGTCAGTTCTCCATTATCTTCGCGCTCTCCGACGGGCGAATGATCTCGGGTGATCTTCTCGATTACGCCCCGCTTAAGCTTATAAAGCCGCGAATCGCCCACCTGGCCCACAGTCACTCGCCCGTTATCGACGACCGCAACTGTGAGCACGCACGACATGCCCCTCCATTCCGGCTTCTCTTGCGCTCTGTCAAATATCGCGTTATTCGCAAGCACGATCGCTTCGCGCAATCGCTGCTCGATGGTATCTGTCTGGCGCTCCAGTCGGGTATGAATTTTTTCGAGGGCTATCTCGGCAGCTTGCTCACCGGCTTCGTGTCCTCCGATACCATCCACAACCAGGAAAAAGCCGCGTAGGTCATCGCAGTAGACACGGTCTTCGTTCTCAGGCCGAACGGATCCTCTATCCGTTGCAGCCGCCGAGAAATGGCGCACATGAGCCGGCGGCACTCTTAAACCTTTCTGCGGGCATAGAGAACAGCGCAAGCCACAAACACCAGCAGCAAGATAACGAAAATATAGCGCGCGGAGTGAAGACCCGTCATCGTTGGTTTACTGCCTTGAAGTCGATCGACAGAACACCAGCTAAGCCGATGCGCGCTTTCGGCGATAGCGGCATCTCTACATTGGCATCCACTTCTTCGCCATTGATCCGCTGAATACTCGGGGGCAGGCGCTTGCCATCCACGGTAGTTCCCAGCGTGCTCAAATCCTTGATGAACATTTGCCCTGTGGAGGGATCACGGCGGATCTGCACATGTTCGCGGGAAACATCCTTCTTGGCTTTCAACTTGAGATCGACCCAATGGTCGGCAGAGCCGCGGCCGATCTTGAGAAGGTCCTTGGTCATTTGGAAAGTGTGGGCGCCCGTATCATCTTCATAGGCGAGATTTGCGTAGACAATCCCGGCGGCGCCACGCGTATCGAGATTCCCTGTCCGTTGTGTTGATGTCGTGAGGGTCTGGCCGTCGCTGCGCCGCCTGCTGACCCGTTCCGTCAATGTGCCAACCCGGTCTTCCGCGTCAGCGGTAGCGGGAAAAGCCGAGTGGATGACGAGAGGGTTCTCGCTTGCATCATCGTCCGTATTTTCGTGGAATTCTATCGACCATTCACCGAGCGTTTCGTATCTCTTGACGCGCTTGCTTTTCGCTCCGAGCGGAAGTTTCAGCTTCGGTTCGGCAGCCCGATTCAGCTTTGAAAGCTTCTCCGCAAGCGCTGTCGCGGTTTCTTCGCGCATTCGCTGTTCAAGAGGACGAAGCCGCTCGAGATCTTCGGCATAGAGATAAACGTCATAGACACTCGGCACTAAATAGCTGTAGTAAGTCGGGCACATCCCCGCTTCCATTTCCTCGAGAACAAAGTTGACAATCTCTTCGGGGGTAACGCGGAGGGTTTGTTCCTGCGGCATTCGGACACCCTGATTTTAGTAGATCTCATGCCGTAAAACACTTTACCGCCGAGTCAAACCTGTTTACCCTATTGACTCGTTTCGAAATCTTCCTCATTATCGTTTCTATTGCCGCGCACATTTTCAAGAAATATTTCTCGACGAGCGCTCCTCGGCTCAACCCTTCTCCTTCCCATGTTCCAAGGACTTGGGTCGCCTGCAGGCAGGTCTTCAGACCAATCTGTCTTTCCAGGAACGCGGTTCCGGCACTATTCAAAATGCCTTCCTGAATACCTCGCAACGCTCGCCAGAGACGCCGTCGCCAAGCGTAGCTCGGCTCTGGACAAACTGACTTCAGCCGCGCAAATCCAGGCTCGGCAGGCGCATGTTCGCGAACTCCTCTGGGAACTGATTGGCGGCCCTGAAGCACGAACACCGCTGAATCCACGCACAACCGGAGAGCTGAAGCGTTCACGCTACCGCGTCGAGAAGCTCGTTTACGAAAGCCGGCCTCATCTGTTCATTTCCGCCAACCTGTACGTGCCCCGAAGGGCGAGGCCCATTTCCGGCGGTCCTGTTTCAAAGTGGGCACTACTGGGAGGGTAAAGCTTATCCGAGTTACCAACGCTGCTGCCAGGGGCTCGTGCAATTAGGTTTCGTCGTCCTCGCCTTCGATCCCATGGGCCAGGGAGAACGGATTAATTATCTGGACAAATCCGGAACTCATAGCCGTCTCTCGAGCTGCGATGCCGAACACAGTGTTCCCGGAAAGCAATTGATCCTGTTTGGTGACTCCAGCACGCGGTTCCAACTGTGGGACGCGATCCGGAGTCTCGATTATCTGCTGTCGCTTCCGTTCGTCGATGTCAATCGTGTAGCCTCGGTCGGACACTCCGGCGGGGGCACTCTGACGATGCTGCTTTCTGCCGCTGATGACCGGCTCACAGCCGCCGCAGTGTGCATGGGCAACACGGAAAACGTGATTCAATTCCCGTTTCGCTCTCCCGGCGCGACGGACGACGCCGAACAGAACTTCGTCTACTCGGGTCCGGCTGGGTTCGATCGCTGGGATCTCTTTTATCCGTTCGCGCCTAAGCCGATGCTGATCTGGCCCAGCGATCGCGATTTTTTCGCGACGTACTCACCCGATTACATCGAGAACGGATGGAAGGAGTTTCAGCGGCTAAAGATGGTGTACCAGATACTCGATCATGCCGACCGCCTCGCGTGGGCCGACACGCCGTTACCGCATGCGCTCGCTGACGACAGCCGCCTGTTGGTTTATAACTGGTTCTCGCGCTGGCTCAAGGATGAGGATTCGCCCGTTCAAGAAGAACCTCCAGGCCGAGCCTGAGCCGGTCGCGGAACTCTGGGCAACGCCTAACGGCAGTGTCGTACGTTCCATAGGCAGCGCTACACCGCACAACTTGATTGAAAACCGAAGCGCTCAACGGAGCCCTGCGCCGCTCGCGGATTTGCTGAAGCTGGCCACACAGAACCAAGCGTCGCCGCCGGTCACCATCGGCCGGGTCAAGTCGCGCGACATCAACGTGGAAGTGCTCGAAATTTCGTCCGATCCTGCAGTGTGGCTTCCCGCGTTCTTGCTTGTTGGCGACAAGACGCCTCCTACACAGCCAGTCTTACTCGTCTTGGACGAAAATGAGCACGATCGTCTGTGGTTCACTCCGGAAGCCGATCAGGTCTTGGCAGAAGACACTCCGGTCATCTGCGCGGCTGAAGTCCGAGGCGTGGGTGCATTAATTCCGGAGTTCAGTCCCGGCGCTGCAGGCTATGAGGGTTGGCATCAGCAGGAAGAGAACTATGCGTGGGGTTCGTTGGCTTTGGGCAAACCGCTGGCCGGACAACGTGTCAGGGACATACTCGCCTTGGTTGCGGCGCTTCGCTTACATCCAGCTACCAGCACCAGGCAAATCTACGTTGCAGCGCTGGGCAAGCTCACTGTTCCTGCCCTGTTTGCCGCGGCGCTCGAGCCCAACATCAAGGGGCTGTATCTGGCCGGTGGTCTCGGATCCTTTCAGAATCTGGCCCAAACCGAGGTTCCCCGTTATGCTTTCGCGAACTATGTTCCCAGCTTGCTGAACCATACCGATTTGCCGGAAATCGCCGCCTCTATCGCGCCGCGAAAAATTGTTCTTGCCGGAACAATCGACGCCAAAGGTAGAACGATCGGGACCAGCGCGGTACACAATCTGTACCGTTCAGCAAGCGGAGCTGGAAACGTTTCCGTTCTTCCTAACCCCGATTGGTCCGCCAAGGCCCTGTTGTCGTATGTGCTCACTTTGCATCACCACTCTCCAGATACTTCACTCGTTCAAACTGTTCCTTAGCCATCTGGGTCTTCCCCAGTCTTTGATACACCCGCGCAAGTTGATAGTAGGGGCTCGGTTCCGTCGGACGCAGCTCAATGGAACGCTGGAGGGCCGTAAGAGCTTGCTGGTAGCTCCCCAACGCAACATAGACTTTGCCCTGCAGAAAGTACACATCCGGATCGTTCGGTGAATTCTTCGCCGCGGTCGATAATTCGGTGAGAATGTTCGGATACTTTGCCGGCCGCTGGTTTAACATCGCCCTTGCGAGCATCACGTGGAGCATCGGATAATCGGGCCGATAGCGTTCCAGCTCGCGTAACGCCGCCACCTCGTGATCCACATCGCCGGTCTTGTGGGCCGCATCGGCAATCGAGATGTAAGCTTCCGGCGTATCGGGCGCTTTCTGAAGCAGCTCCCGAAGCAGCTCCAGGCCCTCTTTGTAGTGCTCTGCCCGAACCAGGTCGGCACCTAACGCCAAGAGCACCGCGCTTGAATCGGGGACGTGAGCGCGCGCGTGTGTCAGCACATTCACGGCATCCGGATACTTCTGCTCCTGTTCGAACAGATCGGCCAAAGCCAGGTACGAGTTGTCCCGCGATGGGTCAAGCTGGATCGCCTCGCTTAGATACTTGACGGCTTCCTCTGTCTTATGGAGGCTCTCGTAACTCAATCCCGCAATGCCCGCCGCCGCGCCGCGGGCCTGCTCCGGAACCTCATGAGTCTGCTCGACGGCGAGCGCGTTCCGAATGGCGTCCTCATAGGCGCCTACGGTATTCTCTAGAACCGCAAGTTCTACCTTCGCGTTCCAATCTTCCGAGCTCTGCTGTGAGCGCATCGCTTCCGCCAACGCCAGCACAAAAAGATTTTGTTCCGCCAAAAACCGGGATAAGGTCGTGTGAAGCTGCACGTCATGCGGGAAACGCTCGGCCGCTTCTCGTAGGTTCGATTTCAAGGTATTCATGTCTCCAAGCGAGAAGTTCACCCTCACCTGCATGATCAGAGGCATGCCCGTCGTAGGCTGCAGCCGGTCCGCCGCGCGCAGGGACTCACGAGCTTTCAGAAAATCGCCTGCCGCCGCCTCCGCTACTCCTAGCCCGTAATAACCGCGAGCACTGTTTGGAACCAGGCACACAGCCTCTTCGTAAAGCCGGACGGCTTCAGCGGGGCGGCGCTGTTGCATGGCGCTCTCCGCTTCGCTGTCCAGTTGCTTAAACCGGGTAATCTTCTCCTGCGCGCTCAGCCCAGAGGCGCAATCGGTCGCCAGAGCGAGCGCGGATGAGCACAACGCCGCGGCCAGTAATCTCGCGATACGAGACTTAGCGCACGCTGCAGTGAATCGGCAGGCACCAATTGAGTTCATATGCATCTTTGCGAGCCGGATCCCGTACGAGGGGCTGCTCGTTTCCACCTGCATCCGTCGCGCGGCTCATTAACGCGTAATCGCCCGGCTTCGCATTCCATTCGTAGCTCCATCGCACCCAACCGTGCGCGTCCACTTGAGATCGCAGTTTGCCTGGATTCCACTGTTTCCCGCCGTCTACGCTGAGGGATAGCTGACGTATAAGGCCTTTGCCCGACCACGCAAAGCCCCACACCTCGTAATGACCAGCGGGCAGTTTGAGCTTATCCATGGGCCACGCGATAGCCGATTTCACCTGAACAGAAGAGACTCGTTTGATCTGCTCTCGCATTGCTTTGACGTATCACGCGGTTGTATAAGCGATTCATTCCGCTGCGATCGAATATAGTATCCTGCTCACCCGCGTGTAGAACGGCAATGCGCCGCAGCCACTTCACCGAATTCATGCCGTACCATCCTGGAAACAGCGCGCGTGCCGGGAATCCGTTGCGCTTCGGAAGGGTGAGGTCGTTGTACTTGAAAGCGACCAGGCTGGATGCTTCCTGGCATTTCGCCAGAGGAACCACCTGCGAGTAGGGCAGCGGCAGCCCATCTTGCAGCAGCCGCCCCGAATCTGCGCCTTCCAGCAGAACATACGCTGCATCCGGAGCGGGCCGGGCCGCTTCCAGCAACGACGACACAGCGACGCCTTCCCAGACTCCGTTGCTCACTGCGGACCCGTTAGCGGCGTTGCCGGCGCACTCGAGTACCGCTTCCAGTTTCTTGCTCGGCATCTCGACAAGATCGGCAAAACTAAGTTCGTAGGGCCGCTCTACCTGGCCCTCAATCCGCAGCTTCCAGGTGTCGAGCGAAACCTCCGGCTCACTGAAATGATCGCGAACAAACAGCAGATTTGGCGCTGTGACCGTACCCTCTATCATTCGGAGCGGATACGAAAGATTCTGCGGTTCGGAGCCCTTGCAGCGCCGGTCCGCTGAACAGCCCCGAGCCCGCCAGCCAAAGTAGTTCTCTTCTAGTCACCTAAAAAACGAGTTTAAGTGCTCCTTGAATGACGCGCGGGTCGCGCGCCGTCGTGATCTGCCCGAACGTGCTGTCCGCCAAACCTGTATCCGGATTATTAAACTGAGGATGATTCAGGAAGTTGAAAAACTCCGCCCGAAACTGCAGGTTCATACGCTCTGTGATGGTGAAAACTTTGTGGGCTGCGAAATCGATGTTGAATGTTCCCGGCCCAATCAGAATATTCCGTCCCGCATTCCCAAAGCTGTTCGACGCGGGAGGGCCGAAAGCGCTCGTCGTGAACCACTGCGCCAGCTTATCGGCCGTCGACCCCTGTGTGTATTGCGGTTGCGAGATGACTTGGGCTTGGTCGTTGCCTACCTCGGGCAGGCTGTAGGAATAATCTCCCCCCGAAGTGATGTTCAACGGGAATCCGCTCTGCCAGTTCAGAATCGCTGATGTCTGCCAGCCTCCTAGGACGGCCTTCGAAATTCCCTGCTTTGGCGATGGGAGTTGCCACAGGTAATTCAGCACGAAGCGGTGCGGCACGTTGAAGTCGGAGACCCCCCGATATGCGCGTATGTTATACGGATCGATGATGTTGATCCCGCACAAATCCGTTTGGTACGAAACCTCGTCGATGCTCCTGCTCCAGGTATAGTTCGCGCTGAGTGTCACGCCGTGCGAGAAACGCTTATCTACTTCAACCTGCAAAGAGTTGTAATTTGAATTGCCGTTTGATGAATCCTGCGTGATTTGTTGAAACTGCTGATAGGGACGTCTGTCTTGCTCGTTATCGCCGGTTGCATCGGGGCTCGGAAGCGGGGCGTTTACGTCCGTGTTGTACGCCAAGTGTGTCCCTTTGGAAGCCACGTACCCTGCCCGGAGCAGGATGTCTTTCGTGATTTGGTGCTCCACCGTGAGGTTCCAGTTCATTAACTCGGACGGGTGCCAGTTCGGCTGATAGGAAACCGCCAGCGGCAATGGAATTGGGAACGCGACGTCGTTCGGCGGAACGAATGGCGCGAACTGGGCGGGAAATGGGTTCGGAGTGCCCTGATACGGATTCATGAAAGGCGTCCCAATAAATTGATACTGCGGACTCCACGGCGGACTATCCACCATGTTGTTGAAGGCTTCCACAAAGGGCGGTTGATAGAAAATGCCCCATCCTCCCCGGATCGTAGTCTTCCCTTTTCCGCCGACGTTGTAGGCAAATCCGAAGCGGGGCGCCAGCAGCGCCCAGCTCGATTTGAATCCGCCTGCAGGACAGCCCGGATCGCCCGCAAAGAGATAACCGGTTGGAGCATTGGGGAATTTCTGCGACTGAAGCCGCGGCAGGAAACATTCCGTTCGCCCCAGTTGATCGCTATAAGGAACGAACGGGTCCCATCGTAAACCAAGATTCAACACCAAGTCGCGGGTTGCCCGGTAATTGTCCTGAATAAATAGACCGCCCAGGTTTGCGCGTCGCGCAGCGAATTCGCCGCCACCCTGGATGAACTTGCGCGCGTACCCCAGCATGAAATCGGAAAGCGCGTTTCCGCTGTAATTCGTGCTACTGAAAGTAAAGGAGCCGTTCTGCCGGTAGGTGTTGATCAGATCTACATTTTCTTTCAGATAATCACCGCCAAAAGCCAGCTCATGATTGCCCACAACCCAGTGAACGCTGTCGGACACGTGATAATCCTGGCGATTCACCTTTGTCGGATGTCCGGAGCTGATGCTGAAGTAGCCGGAAACTGAGATGGCTAACTCCGGCGGAGTCGTGCTTGCGACCGGAATACCCAAACTCGCGAGACTAAACGGCGCTCCACTAGTGACGGTGCCGTTGTTGCGGTTATAGGAAAAGATGAAGCTGTTGAGGAGTTTAGGTGTGATTGTATAGGTATCGCCGGCCGCCGCCCCTTGATCGAAGAGATCGAATCCCCTGGTGGAAGTCAGAATGTTCGAGCTGCCGATTACCGCGTCCGTGCCGTAGCGCGAATAGAAATACCGTCCATAGATGCGGTGCTTGCTGAGGTCGTAATCGGCACGCGTCAGAAATTGGTTCTCATGGTCGTTAACGGGCAGCGAATAATACGTAGTTCCGCTAGGCGTAGGAGCGCGGGAGTAGGCTCAGGATCTTAACGCTCGCGGGCGCGAAGTCGCTTGTCGGGATCTGGTTATTCGGAAAGGCCGCGCCAGTGAAAGGATTGACGAGCTGACGGCTGATCGATGAAAAGTCGCCGCTGAGTTCGGCCGCTGTGGGGACCGTGGCCGAGTTCCCGTAAGTTACATCCCTCGACTGCGTTCCCTGGTACGAGCCGAAAAAGAACAGCTTATCTTTAACAATCGGACCACCCAGGCTGCCGCCGAACTGATTGCGCTTGAGTTGGTCGGCCTGCGAGGCAAAGAAATTTTTGGCGTTCAGATCGCCGTTTCTGATGAAGTCGAAGGCGGAGCCGTGGAATTCGTTCGTCCCGGATCGCGTCACGACGTTTACGATTGCTCCCGAGCCGCGCCCATACTCGGCGCTGTAGCTGTTGGTCTGAACGCTGAATTCTTCCAGGGCGTCGGGGTTCGGAAACGGGTTATTGACGTTCGTGTAGGGATCTTCATTGCTGCCACCGTCGAGGTTGTAATTCACCATATCGGTGCGCGCGCCATTCGCGCTGACCGACTGCGCGCCCGGATAAGAAGTGCTCTGAATGGTGTCGGAGCAGGCTGAGAAATTGGTGACATGCGTGTCGGCGGTTCCCGGCGTGAGCAACACCAATGCTGCGGCATTTCGTCCATTCAGCGGCAGCTCCACGATGTTTTGGCGGCTGACTACTTGGCTGAGCGCTCCCGATTGCGTTTGCACCATCTCGGCGTTCGACTGAACCGTTACGGTCTGCGTGGAACTGCCGATCCTCAGTGTTACCGGCACGGTGGAGGACTGGTCAGTCTTCACCTCGATTCCACGTTGCTGGTAGCGCTCGAAACCGGACGATTCCGCCTGCAGTGCTGTAAAAGCCAACTGGTAAGAGCGGAAAAACGTAGCCGCCATCCGCGGCCGTGGTCGTCTCGCGGGTCAAACCTGTGTTGATGTTTGTCGCTACAACTCTCGCGCCGACAATTGCCGCCCCGCTCGGGTCGGAAACGCTGCCCGCAATCGTCCCTGTCGGATCTGCTGCCCAAAGCACTGCCGGAACCAGAGACAGCATGAGGAAACTCAGCTTCAGACGCTTAAGACCGTGACTCATGGGTCCCCCAGTTTTTAGATCAGTTTGGGCGTACCCGCTGAAATTGTCAAGCAGTTTGTCAGAAAGTTTCTCGGCCAACTGCCGGTTTACCAGCTGGCGACTCGTGATGCCGCACCTGTTCGGACGTAGCGCCTGCAGGCTTGCGACAAATACGGTCACTGCTTCCGGGAAATATTTCTTTCCGCCGTTAGAAACCGTGTGTATAATGCCCCCATGTCGAATTCAGCTGGGTCGCTGCACAACGTTCCAGTCGGGGAACGCCCAGATCGAAATCTATCCCTCCAACACAGCCGCCGGAAATGCCGCGGCCGAAAAAGCTGCCCAGCTTATTACAGCCGCTATCTCCACTCGGGGCCGGGCGCGAGTTGTCGGGGCCACCGGAAACTCGCAGATTCCGTCTCATTGAGGCTCTTGTGCAACAGAAAATTGATTGGACCTCTGTCGAACTCTTCCACATGGACGAGTACGTCGGTATGAAACCCGACCATCCCTCCAGCTTCCAGTACTGGATTCGAACCCGGATTGAAGAAAAGGTTCACCCCTGGAGAACTCACTACTTGAAGGGTGATGCGGCTGACCTCGAGTCCGAGATGCGCTCTTACACCCATCTCCTCAACGCCGCGCCTATCGATGTCGCCTTTGTAGGATTTGGCGAGAACGGTCACATTGCCTTCAATGACCCGCCCGTCGCCAATTTCCAAGATCCCGAGACCGTGAAGATGATCACGCTGGACGATGCCTGCCGCAGACAGCAGGCCGGCGAAGGACATTTCATAGACGCCGCTTCTGTACCGCTGCATGCGCTTACTATCACGTGCACCGGGCTCTTTCGCGCTAAGGCGTGGGTCTGCAACGTTCCTGATCTGAGAAAGGCCGAAGCGGTCAAGAACGCTCTCGAAGGCCCTATTTCCGAGAACTGTCCCGCCTCATTGGTGCGGCGCCATCCCAACTCCTACGTATTTCTCGATTCGGAATCGGCCTCTCTGCTATCGGTGAATACAGCCACGTCCCGCAGCTGAAATCGGCCCATGAGAAACTCAAGTTCGTTCGGCAATTTGGCCTCGTTCACGGCCTTGGCCCTGGTCTGCTATGCCCATCTTTCCGCTGCGTCGCTCAAACTGGAGCGCTCGCCAAATAAAATCGAGGTGCTCGTCGATGGCAGTCCGTTCACGACGTACTACTTCTCGTCCGCGACCGCCAAACCGTATCTCATGCCTCTGCGCACCGCCTCGGGTGCCGTCGTCACGCGAGGCTTTCCAGTCGTGAATGACGTTTCCGCCGGAAATCCGAAGGGCCCATCATTCGAACCGCACCAGCGGCCGCTCTATTTCGGGCATGGCGATGTGGATGGTCTCGATTTCTGGCAGGAGCCCGTGTTCGATAAATATTACTCTGATCACGGACATCAGGCGTATGGCCACATGCTTCTGAAAGGGGTGGAAAAGGCGGCCGCTGAAGGAGATTCGGCCACCATCCGCGCGCGCTTCACCCTGAACAGCCCTAACAATCGGGTCATCGGCGAAGAAACGCAATCGTTCACTTTTGGCGGAGACGCGCAGACCCGCACCATCGATTGCGAATTCGTTCTATACGCCACTAATGGTCCGCTCGATATCGGTGATACCAAGGAAGGGACGTTCGGAATCCGCCTTGCGCCCGAATTAAGCGCGCCCCATGCTCACATGTTGAACTCCAATGGCGCAGTTGGGGAGAAGGCGATCTGGGGTAAGCCCGCCGACTGGGTCAGCTACTCGGGCGAGATTGGTGGAAAGCCCGTTAGTGTGACGGTTTTCGATTCGCCCAAAAGTTTCCGCCATCCGACCACGTGGCACGCGCGGGCTTACGGTCTTTTCGCGGCGAATCCGTTCGGTATCCGCGAATTTACCGGGGATCCGAATAAAGACGGAAGTTGGACCATTCCCGAAGGCAAATCGCTTACCTTCCGCTACCGCGTTATCATCCGTGACGGCGACTTTCCAGCATCGCAGATCAGCGAGGCGTACGGGCACTACGCGGGCGAGCAATGAGCCGCCGCCGTTGGTGGATCGTCTGGACCTTGTTCTTTTCCACGGCCATTAACTACATCAATCGCCAGACACTCTCGGTTCTCGCTCCGGTAATCTCCCGCGAGTTTCATCTCAACCATAGCCAGCTCTCGAATATCTTCGGCGCCTTCCAATTCGCATACGCCGGCA
This sequence comes from uncultured Acidobacteriaceae bacterium, assembly GCA_963762495.1. Taxonomy (GTDB): domain Bacteria; phylum Acidobacteriota; class Terriglobia; order Bryobacterales; family Bryobacteraceae; genus Bog-105. The sequence continues at coordinate 250,783 of CAVXKZ010000021.1, read as the reverse complement.
CCTGGCTGATCGGTGGTATTTTCCTCGACATCGTTGGTACGCGGCTCGGATTATCCATAGCCGTCGTCTGGTGGTCGCTGGTCAGCATTATCACGAGTTTTGCCAACTCTGCCTTCTCCTTTGGAGCACTCCGCTTCCTGCTCGGCATCGGCGAAGGCTTCAATTGGCCTGGGGCGAGCAAAGCTGTGGCTGAGCACTTTCCCGCCCAGCAGCGGAGCGTCGCAGTCGCAATCTTTGATAGCGGTTCCAGTGTAGGTGGCGCCATTGCGGCCATAGCAATTCCCTGGATCGCTCTAAAGATCGGCTGGCGTTTTGCTTTCACCTTCTCGGGTATTCTTGGTTTTTTCTGGCTCGCGCTCTGGCTGGCCGTCTACCCGCGTTCGCGCCGCTCTGCCCTCACTCCTGCACCCGCCTCTCTGAATCGCCGCGATATCAAGACATGGCTACCGCTCTTGAAGCGCCGCGAGACCTGGGCCGTTGTAATAGGACGGTCCTTAACCGACCCGATCTGGTGGTTTTACGTTTTCTGGCTTCCAGAGTACTTCAGCGATACCCGCGGATTCAGTCTGAAGCAGATCGCTGCTTTCACCTGGATTCCATTTGTCGCCGCCGACCTCGGCAACTTCGCCGGCGGATTGAGTTCGGGAGCCCTCGTCAAAAAAGGGATGGCGGTTCTGCGCGCGCGCAAGTGGGTCTGCGTCGTCAGTACTGTTCCGATACTGGCCGGAATTCCGGCGGTCCTCATCGGCAATCCGTACTCTTCGCTTGCCTTTATTTGTCTTGCTCTGTTTGGGTACGCTAGCTGGTCGACCATGGGTCTCACACTACCGTCAGACCTGTTTCCGTCCGAAGTTGTCGCTACGGTAACTGGCTTAACCGGACTTGCGGCCGGCTTGAGCGGTGCTCTGTTTACGCTGCTCGTGGGAACGCTGGTGGATCACTTCTCCTATGTCCCCGCTTTCGTCTTAGCGGCCACGGCCCCGGTCCTTGCAACGCTCAGCGTCGTGTTTCTGATTCGCCGGGACGGCCAACCGAATGCTCCGGTTATTCCTCCGGGACCGCTGCTCGAAACCGCCTGAGGCAAACAATGACATCATCGTCCTTGCGTGCTTGCTCCCGACGCGAATGGCTGCTGACCACCGCCGCGTGCGCCCTCTCCCCGAAGCTACGCGCCGCCGATCTTTCCGGCTTCTATTACCGCGAATACTCGAAATGCCTGCCGGATTACCTCTCAGCCCTGGCTCGCGCTGCTTATGAAAAGCGGAACGCCCACCTCGCGAGACTTACGAGTCCTGCCGCCATTCACGACCGCCAGCGCTGGGTGCGCCAGACATTTTGGAACCTGATCGGTGGTGAGCCCGAGCGCACGCCTCTGAATCCGCGAGTTACTGGGCAATTCGAGCGAACCGGTTACCGCCTCGAGAAAGTTGTTTACGAAAGCCGCCCCCGCTTATTCGTCAGCGCGAACTTGTACGTGCCCACTACAGGCAAAGCGCCCTATCCGGCAGTCCTCTTTCAAATGGGCCATTACTACAGCGGCAAGGCCTATGCCAGTTATCAAAAATGCTGCCAGGGACTCGCGCGGCTCGGCTATATTGTTCTCGCCTTCGATCCCATGGGACAAGGCGAGCGGATTGCGTATCCCGATGCGTCTGGTACCAATACCCGCTTGGGCTCCGCTACTGACGAGCACGACGTTCCAGGCAAACAGCTTCTTCTTCTGGGCGATTCCTCCTCCCGCTACCAGGTTTGGGACGCGGTCCGCAGCTTAGACTATCTCGCGTCGCACGATTTAGTCGACAGAACGCGGCTCGCATCCACCGGGCAATCCGGAGGCGGTACGCTCACTATGCTTCTCGCGTGTGTGGACGATCGGCTGAGCGCTGCCGCGGTCTCTTCCGGCAACACCGAAGATTTCGCGTGCGCCAACTTCAATCCCTCCGGCTCCACCGATGATGCTGAACAGGATTTCATCGGATCCGGCCTCGTCGGTTTCGATCGCTGGGATCTCCTGTATCCCATTGCTCCCAAGCCTTTGCTGGTCCAGGTGAGCGCGCACGATTTCTTCGGCACCTACTCGCCCCGTTATCTGGACGATGGGCGTGAGCAGTATGCCCGGCTCTCGAACGTCTATGCCGTCCTCGGCCATCCAGAAAACCTGGGTTGGCGCAGCACTCCGCTTACTCACGGTCTGACCTACTCGCTCCGGTTAGGAATCTATAACTGGTTTGAACGATCGCTGATGAAATCGGAACGCGTTATCGCTGAGGAGCCGCCGGTAGCTCCGGAACTTGATGCGGCGCTCTGGGTTGGTGCAACGGGAAATGTCGCGCGCGACTTTGCCAGCTTACGTCCTTTTGATCTCATCCGGCAACGTGCCTCGGCTATACGCCACGACGCCTCCGCCTTGGATTCGAGCCGTGCTTTGCCCGTGGTTTCTGCGCAGCGTGATCTCAAATTGAGAACGCTTGCCACTGTTCCAATGAACGGTGCCCAAGTCTCCGCGGGCGAGGTGAACACTGAGGCTGAAGTGTGGATACCGGCTTGGATTTTCACTCCCGCGAAGCTTGACCCCCAACGTTCTCCTTTGCTCGTGCTCGACGATCATGGCCGGAACGCCCATGCCCACGAAGACGGCGTTTACCACCGCCTCGCCCGCAACGGCCGCCTGATCTGCGCTGCCGATGTCCGCGGTATCGGAGACACCCGCCCGGAAGTCGGCCGCGGCAATCCCGATTACACGATTCCGCACGATGCGGAGGAAGAGTTCGCCTGGGCTTCACTGATCCTTGGAAATCCGCTCTTATCGCAGCGCATTACCGATATCCTGGCCCTCGTCCTCGCTGTAAAGAACACCTATATGACCGGAGGTGCGCCACTCGCCCTTGCCGCCCGGGGTCGCCTCACGGTTCCCGCGCTCTTTGCCTTCGCTGCGACACAGGAGATCGGCTCTCTTTATCTGGCGGGCGCTCTTGTCTCTTTCGAAAGTGTGCTCGAGACTGAAGTTTACCGGCAGCCGCTAGCGAACTTCGCATGGGATCTGTTTCGATTTACCGATCTTCCCTTGCTGGCGGCTCAAGCGGCGCCCCGCCCGATTCATCTCGCAGGCGCAGTGGACGCTGCCAACAATCCGATGAGCTTGGCAGAACTGCGGCGCATCTATTCGTCCGCAAACATGCGATTTTCTTCTGAACCGGCTTGGGATGAGAACGTTCTCGGCTCTGTATGATCGTATGGAGATGGCCGGGAACGTTTCTCGTCGGCGAGAAAATACTTCGAAAAAGAAACCTTTATTGAAAAAGAAATCCTTCAAGGAGCTTGCCAAGCTCGCCAACGTGAGCGCCGCGACTGTTTCGCGCGTAGCCAAAGGTCAGGTCAATGTGGACGCAGGAATCCGCGCACGTGTCCGAAAAGCCGCCGAAACATTGGGAATCGACCTCGATCGGAAAAGGAACGAAAAGGCCAACATCATCGCTTTCATGCTCTCGAATCGGGATCTGCTGCACAATTTTCAGGCCCGGATTCTATTTGGTTCCGAGAGCTATTGTGCTTCGCAGGACCGGGAGCTTCTGTTCATGTCGTTCCGTTATTCTCCGAGTACGCCGTTCAAAGAACTGCACCTCCCGAAGATTCTCAACCAGCGCGGTATTGTTCGTGCCATGATTCTCGGCGGAACAAACTCATCGAACATGCTCAATGCTCTACGCGAACGTGAAATCCCGTTCGCGGTGCTCGGCAACAACGTCCTCGGCGACTGGAATCCCAACGACTTCGATGCCGTGTACTCCGACGATGTACAGGGCGCGTTCGATCTCACCTCCAAACTCATCGCCGACGGCCATCGTGATATCTGGTTTATCGGTGATGTCGAGCTGCCCTGGTATGCACGTTGCGCCGAAGGCTATCGCCACAGCATGCTACAGGGGGGACTGCAGCCCCGTCTCAGTGAAATTCACTCCGATGATCGTCAGCTCGGATACCTGGCGATGCGGTCGATCCTCTCGCGCCGCGACCCCGTTACGGCAGTATTCGCCGGCTCAGATCAGATAGCGAGCGGTATTTACGAGGCGCTTCGTCAGTCAGGGCTCGGCATACCCGATGACGTAAGCGTTGCCGGCTTTAACGACAGCGAGGCAGGTCTAATGGATCCTCCCTTAACCAGCGTGCGAGAGTTCCCGGAGGAGTTGGGCAAACACCTTGCCGAGTTTGTCCTGCGCCGGATTCAGAGTCCCGATCGCGAGCCTCAGCATCTCACGATTCCGACCCGCATCGTGCTGCGCGAATCTACCCGTTCGATCGCGGAGATGGTGCGTACCGCCTCCTAATAGCAGTGACGCAGAGTTTCTCAAACCTCCTCCGGCACCACAAATGGCGCCCGATACCCTCTGTCTCCATCCCGCAAAAGAGTTGCGGCTTCCTCATCCCCGATGACTTCCTGAGTGTCTGGATTGAAGTTGATCGTTCTTCCCAGGCGGTAAGACGTATTCGCCAGGTGCATCAGTGAGGTCGAAATGTGAGCCTCCTCGATGGGCGCATTCAGATCCGATTTGTTCCGGCTCGCCACACAATCGATGAAGTTTTGGAAGTGCGCGCGCTCGCTGCCCGCATGCACCGGAGGCTGTTGGTCTTGATCGCGGCCCATCCAGATCGCGTATGTATCCGCGTCTTCGTCGCCCGTGGCCAGATACCCCTTCGACCCGTAAAAAATGTTGCCGACCGTGTTGTGGCTTCCTGCCAGCGGTCCTAATTTGGCCTGCCCCGCTGATTTCTTTGGCTCCGGTGTTCCCAGCAGTGGAGTGCCGATCTCCGCTTCGTGATTCGTGATCCAATGCCGGACTTCAAATGTGATCATCCGCCGCTTCCCGTCCGGCAGGTCAAACTCGAACGCGCAGTTCAAATCATTCGGCGTATTTTGATCGTCGTCGAACATGAAATGTCCACCCATCGCGCTCACCTTATTCGGGAATCCCACTCCCATGCCCCACCGGGCGAGGTCTATCTGGTGCACACCCTGGTTTCCGAGGTCGCCATTTCCGTACCACCAGTTCCAATGCCAGTTGTAGTGAAACCGGTTTTTCGTAAACGCGTGTTGAGGAGCCGGCCCCATCCACAGATCGTAATCGACGCCCGCGGGTACCGGCTCCACCGCCGCGCGCCCAATTGTATCCCGCCACTTATAGCAGAGTCCCCGCGCCATGTAGGTGTCGCCAATTACGCCATCTCTCAGCTTTTGCACCGCTTCCCTCACCGCCGTGGCCGAGCGAATTTGCGTGCCGTGCTGCACCACGCGGTTGTAGCGTTGCCCGGCTCTTACCAGTTGTTTACCTTCCCAAAGGTTGTGCGAACAAGGCTTCTCGACATACACGTCTTTGCCCGCCTGACAAGCCCAGATTGCCATCAGCGTATGCCAATGGTTCGGGGTAGCGATCGAGATTGCATCGATAGACTTATCCTCCAGCAGCTTCCGAATATCCGTATAGGTCACCGGCTTCGGAAGTCCCATCGTGTCCACTTGCGCCAGACGCTTCCGCAGTACATTGTCATCTATGTCGCAGAAAGCCGCGATCTGCGCATTTTTTATTTGTGAGTAGTTGTGCAGGTGATCGTTACCACGCCCGTGCAGACCGCAAATCGCTACGCGTACTCGATCGTTCGCTCCCATTACTTTCTGCGGGCGAGCTAATAAACTAAGCCCTCCCAAAGCAGCCACGCCAGCCGTGCCGCCGCTGAGAAAATCGCGCCGATTTAGTTCCTTCCCGTCTGACATAAAATCTCCTTAGCCTAGATGCTGCAAACTTTCTTGAACCAATTTCTGAGTCCCCGCAATAGGGTCGCCCGCGTCTGTGTCGAACTCCATTGAGTAGTAACCCCGATACGAGCTTTGCTTCGCCAGCCCGAACATTCTCGCCAGGTCGACTTTTTTTCTCTCACCGTTGTCGCCTTCCACGGAATCCTTGACGTGACACATGTTCCACGCGTGCCCGAACATCGCTTGTACGCCCCGCTCGTTATACTCCTCATCGTGCCCGATCAGCGAATTGCCGAAATCCGGCAGCGCGCGCAGGTACGGGCTGTTCACTTTTTCGATCACCGCGACTAGCAGAAACGGATCCTCTGCTGTTGCGTTGTCGTTCTCTAAATTGATAACAATATTCCGCTTGGCTCCATATTCGGCCAACTGGCCTAGATTGTCCGCGGCGATCCCAGTGTCCGGCTTCTGTCCGCGCCGAACCTCCAAATGCTGCCGGACGCTTGGCGACCCAATCTTTACCGCGATATCAATCCACCTGCGCCCATAATCGACCGCGCCTTGGCGGGTCATCGCATCCGGATCGTAGAAGTATCTGCCCGCGAGCCCAAGATCGACGAGATGCGAGTTGGCCTTCTCCACCGCGGCGCGAAAAGCAGCAAGATACGTGTCGTCCGTCGAGCTGAAGTGATCGGCCAGCGGGTTGATGTTGTGCACTCCGAATTTCTCGACCACAAAGGCCGGGAAATTCTTCAGGTCCATCCCCGGAACACTGGCCTTTCTTCCGCGATTGGTCGGACTCTCGATATAAGTCCGGAACGGCCATGAGGTTACGGCCAGCCGATCGCGCGGTTTTGAAGGAAATTGGATGTCCGGTTGGGGCGAGCCGTCCGCCAAAGCGAAGGCCGGCAAGAGTATCAGGAGATCGCGGCGGGAGAGAGGCAAGACAACCTCACTCGATCATAAACATTTCACCGTGTCAAGAAATGTTTTCCAGGTCTCGGCGCAAACTGGAAGTGGCGGCTGTGCCGTTTAGTCTCTCTTTCTGGTTTGGACTGCGCGGCGTGTCACTTCCATCGGTCATGCCAGGGGTCTCGTTCGGCCTTGGGGCCACTCTTCGTGATGTTCATCAGCGACACGGAGAATGTGGTTGCCCATTGCCAGAGTCGCTCTTTTTATATTGCGCAGGGTAGCCATATTGACTACATGGCTGCTGTTTCCGGCTTCCAAAGGCGACTGAAAAAGAGCTGTGCTTGTCAAATTCTGGAAATTAGTTTGGGGCAGACTGGACCTTGAAAGCCGGGATGGGGCCTAGGGAGAGGGCGGCGGGACTGTGTTTGCCTAATCCCCTGGGATTAGGGCGAAATGAGAAAATTATGAGATTTGGTGACTGCTCGTCCCACCATAGCCGCGGGAGCGAGCATGGCAGATCCCGACTCTCTCTAAATCGCGTTACAGCTGTTCCGCGGTCCCGCCCCACTCCTGTGGATGCACATCAGCCACCGACTGCGAAAAGGTCCACGAGTGTCCCGCGAGGTCATCCGCGTTGTATTGCCGCTCGCCGTATGGGTGAGTCACCGGGTCCTGTGTGACGCGCGCCCCGTGATTCTTGGCCCGGTTGCAGTGGGCATCGGCGTCCTCGACACGAACAGTGACCGAGTATCCCAAGCCCAGCACGGCGTTCATCTCGTTCGGGCGCATTTCCCTCAGGATCACCGCACCATCTCCCACATTCAACTGCACGCGGTGGGTACCGATGCGCAGACGGACGCTAAATCCGAATGCATCACATAGCCAGTCCGCCGCCCTGTTCACATCTGGATACGCCAGAACTGGAATTACCGTGGCGCGAGGTATTGATCGGTTCGACAGCACTCTTTTGGCCCGGACTTACCGCACGCTCGGCGCTGCCGGTGTAGGCTTTTCAGATTTGAGCTGGGTCGGGGCGAGTTGGCTGTGGTTTTTCCCGTACAGGAAATAGATGAACAAACCGATCACCATCCAGGCTAAAGCCGTGATTTGGGTGCGGTGATCGAGCGAAACAATCATCCCGCCGCAAACGATGACACCGAGAATCGGAACAAGTGGGACGAAGGGCGTTCGGAATGGCCGGTGCAGCCCTGGTTCAAGATGGCGCATGATCCAGACGCCAATGCACACCAGGCTAAAGGCGAATAGAGTACCGATTGAGGTGAGATCGCCTGCCAGCGACTCCGGAATAAACGCGGCAAAAGCGCCCACGAAGAAGAACAATATGATGTTGCTCTTATACGGCGTGCGAAATTTTTTATGAATCTCGGAGAAAACTCTGGGCAAGAGTCCGTCATTCGACATGGAGTAAAAGACGCGGCTCTGGCCCAGGAGCATCACCAAAATAACCGACGAAAAGCCGAGAAGGATGGCGACCGTGATCGCCGTCGCGAGCCAGTGGAAACCGGGCATGTGATGATCGACCGCGTAAGCAACCGATGCCTCTTTCCCGGCCACGGCAAACTCTTTCCAATTGCACACGCCCGTGAGCACGTATCCAAAGAGGATGTACAGCACAGTGCAAACGGCGAGTGAGCCGAGAATCCCGATCGGCATGTCACGACCGGGCTCTTTTGTCTCCTGAGCCGCCGTGGACACCGCATCGAAGCCGATGAACGCAAAGAACACAATGCCCGCTCCGCCGAGTACGCCGCCCCATCCGTGCTGGAACGCCCCCGCATGGCCGGGCACGTCAACCGGAATGGTAAAGGGAACCAGGTTCGCGGCCGTGACGAAATGCCATCCCACGGCTACAAACACAATGACGATGGAGATTTTGATCGTGACGATGATCATGTTTACCATCGCCGATTCCTGCGTTCCCTTGATAAGAATCAGTGTCAGCAACAAAACGATAAAGAGCGCGGGAACATTGATGATGCCGTGCAAGCCCGATTGCGAGATTTCCATGGGAGAATGGCACCACTGGAACGGAATCGTGCCTCCGAATAAATGATTCAAGTACTCGCTCCAGGAGATGGCGACCGTTGCCGCTCCCAGCGCATACTCCAAAACGAGTGCCCAGCCGATGATCCAGGCCACCAGTTCACCCATGGTGGTGTACGCGTACGTATACGCGCTGCCTGCGATTGGAATCATCGCGGCGAATTCGGAATAGCAGAGCCCCGCAAAGCAGCAACCAATGGCGGCGATGATGAACGACACCGTGACGGCAGGTCCCGCGTCTTGCGCGGACGCAGCGGCAGTGCGGACAAATAAGCCGGCTCCGATGATGGCTCCTACGCCCAGCGCGACCAGGCTTCTCGCGCTCAGAGTGCGCTTCAGGTCGCAGTGAGTGGCCTGTTCCAGCAACGCACCCAGCGATTTTTTCCGGGTCAGGTTCATTGAATTAACCGTAGGCTAACATAAGCCGGCTCACCCTTTAACTGCAGATCCTACGGTGTAGCGGATAGGTTTTCATCGAAGAATGCTCGTCGGAATCGCCCGATGCGATCCAGGCGGGAACGGATGCAGCCGAGGCGGACACCACCAGTACAAAAGAAAGAGCGAAGGTTAGCACGAGCGGGTCCCGTGGTCCGATCGCATACAGTAAATCGGAAACAGTAGAAGCTGAAGACCGCTCTGCGTTTGAATTGTTACGGTCTTAGCAGAACGGTCAAAAGCTTACTGTTTTCGTCATAAGGAGAATCCCACACGCGCACCGCGGGCCGGGAAAACGGGGGCTCAGTGACAAACACTCCGGAGCCTTCGACCAGCCTTGTTTTCGGACCGTGGACATGATCTATATTCGGGGAGGAAACGGTTCCGGAGGGAACGTTCTCCGTGATCACCACCCACGGGTAAGTCTTTAATTTCTCGAGGACGGACCGGATCTCGGAGTTACTCAGATGTTGAAAGACTTGCCGGATCAGGCAAAGATCGGCCGGAGGTAATGGATCGGCGACGATATCCAGGCACTCAAAGCGAATGCGCTCCGATCCGAAATGGCGGGTGTTGTATTCGATCAACTGGGGCACGATATCGATGCCGCGGTATTGGGGCACGAGAGAGGCGATCTTCGATCCGATCCGAAAATCGCCGCAACCTAGATCGACGACCGAGGCAATGCCGTGTTGGGCAATGTGATCGCCGACGAGCTGGCAGTACGATTCCGCGAACTGTTCCGCCGATCCATCACCTGAGTAAAACGTCTGACCGGGCGCATCTCCGAAGATGCGCTCCTTATAAACGGTGGAGAACACGTCTCGCCTGTTCATCGATCCGAACTGCTGGCGATACTTCCAGAAGCGGATCTTGTTTACTTCGCGCACTATGGAATCGGGGAGGATAGATCGTATCCGAGTACGAATACGAGAGCGTAGGGAAACTGCTGAATCGGGCTCGTGAACGGGTGACATTAGCTGCGCCCTCTCCCATTATCTGGTTAGGCTACGAACCCAGTCAGGTAAAGATGCAGACATTCCCGGAGTCTGCCCACCTGGACCGTGAAATCGACTAGTGGCCGAGACTGCACATCAATGTCCACGGTTGGGAAAACCTGCGCCGAAAAATCGCTCGCGACTGCTTTGGCACTGTAAGTCCCACAAGGCAGCGCGTCGAACTGATTCTCGCGACGCTGTTTGTCGTGGTTGTGAGCGCGATAGTTGTTGCCGCGTTCGAGGCTGTGACGGTCGCCTGTCGCATTGACGATTGAGCAAAAAGGCAGGTGGAGAGAATCACCCAAAACCCAACTACAGCGCGGAAGGCATTCGTAGGATAGCCGTATGCCTCACGAGGAGCCGATCAAATAATATAAGCATCTTGTGAGCAAGGCCCATCCCAAGCCAGCGAGCCACCAGAAGAAGCTGCGTTCCGCCCCTCGGAAAACGGCTGCGGTGGTTCGAGATTCAGGCCGAGATTTTTGGATTTATGACGTCTGGATCTATTTGGCCCTGTTCCTAGCAACGTTCGCCGTGTATGGGCAAGTACGGCACTTCAGTTTTTCTAATTTCGACGACCCGGAGTACGTCGTCGACAACCCGCACGTGCGCGCCGGCATTACGCCGGAGGGCGTGAAATGGGCACTCACTTCCGGCGATGCCGCGAACTGGTTTCCCGCAACCCGGGTTTCGCATATGCTGGACTGCCAGCTTTTCGGATTGCAAAGCGGCGCGCATCACCTGATGAACGTGCTGTTGCATGCCCTTGCCGCGTTACTGTTATTCGCATTTCTCAATCGCGCCACCCACGCTCGCTGGCCAAGCGCGTTGGTAGCGTTCCTGTTTGCATTACATCCCCTGCATGTCGAATCGGTCGCGTGGATATCGGAAAGAAAAGACGTCCTCTGCGCATTGTTTTGGTTCCTGGCGTTATGGGCGTATGTACGCTATTCCGAGCGTCCCAAACCCGGCCGTTATCTGCTCGCCTTGCTCGCGTTCTGCCTTGGGCTTATGGCTAAGCCGATGATCGTAACCTTACCCTTCTCGCTGGTGCTGTTGGATGTGTGGCCGCTGCGGCGCTTGCCGCCGACGGCATCATCCCCGGTGGGCTGGAAAAAATCGTTTGGGAAAAGGTCCCGTTCTTCGCGGTTTCTGCGGCGGCCGCTGACTATTACCTACCTCGTTCAACAGGGCGCTGGAGCTGTTAAACCGCTGCCTTTCGAAATGCGGGCGGAAAACGCCCTTGTCTCGTATCTCATCTATATAGGCAAGACAGTTTGGCCCACGCGGCTGGCCGTCTTTTATCCCTATCCTTCGGCGATTTCTGCGTGGTACGCCGCAGCTGCCGGCCTGGCACTCGTTGGCATCTCGGCCGCAGTTGTGCGCTCGCTTCGAGCTTATCCTTACTTTGCCGTCGGGTGGTTTTGGTATCTAGGTACTCTGCTGCCGGTGATCGGACTGGTGCAGGCAGGAGCGCAAGCCCGCGCAGACCGGTACATGTACGTCCCCATGGTCGGCCTAACGATCATGTTGGCTTGGGGCGCGGTGGAGGTTCTGCGGCGTTGGCCGCGCGCAAAACCGGCATTGACGGCGCTGGCAGCCGCGGCGTGCTCCTGCTGCGTAGCACTTACTTACATTCAAATTCAGTATTGGAATAGCAGCGGGTCGCTGTTTCAACATGCGCTCGACGTGACCGATGGCAACTATCTGGCGCAGCATAACCTGGGAACCTATCTCATGGATGTTCCCGGCCGATTGCCGGAGGCGATTACCCATTTAGAAGCGGCGCTGCGGATCAGGCCCGATTCCGGAACGGCGCACACTGATCTCGGCAACGCTCTGTCGCAAATCCCGGACCGACTGCCGGAAGCGATCTCCGAGTATCAAGCGGCGCTCCGAATTTTGCCCGACTCTCCGATACCGCACTTCGATCTTGCGAACACGCTGGCGAAAGTGCCGGGCCGCTTACCCGAGGCGATCTCCGAATACGAAGCGGTTCTGCGAATCAGTCCCGATTACCCAAGAGTTAGGGACGCCTTGGCAACCGCGCACTACGATCTGGGCATCGCTTTATCGAAACGCGGCGACCGATTGGCCGATGCCACCGCTCAATTTGAAGCCGCTCTTCGAATAAAGCCCGATTACGCGGAGGCACATAACGATCTCGGCGTCCTGCTATCGCAGATGGGCGGCCACGCACCTGAAGCGATAGACCATTTTGAAGCGGCGCTGCGGATCAGCCCCGGATACGCCGACGCGCACTACAACCTGGGAGTCGCGTTATCGAGCATTCCCGGTCGATTGCCGGAAGCGATTAGTCAGTTTGAAGCCGCCCAGAGAATTAGACCCGATCCGGAAGTGCAGAAAATGCTGGACCGGCTGCGAGCGGCGCAAAGATAATATCGTGAGCTTTCCCTAATACAAAAACTCAGGCGGATCGCACGGCCGCCCGCCAGTCCATCGGAAACGAAGTCCGAAGACCAGCGCTCATTGGCTTTGGTAGCCGCAACACCAGCCGTGCCCACGCGGCCCAGCTGCTTGCGGCCTTTCGCTTTACGGATGCTTCGCGGTAAACAGGCCAGACCTGCTTGTGGGTGGCACGCGTCGCCACCGCTTTTGTAAGCCTATGAGTTAACATTGGCGTCCCCAAGGGGATTCGAACCCCTGTTATCGCCGTGAAAGGGCGGTGTCCTAGGCCGGGCTAGACGATGGGGACGCTAGGGAGGCCGGGAGCGTCCCTCTCAATTTAACAGACGCAGCAATGTTGAGCCCGGCTCGGCGAATTACAGCGTGTGCAGATAAGCCAGGATATTCGCCTTGTCGTCGGCTGAAAGCATGTCCCCGTAGGCAGGCATCCCGTTGCCGCCGTTGTTGATCTGAGCCAGAACGTTGGCATCATTCACTTCCTTGCCGTTCTGGAGGGTCTTGCGCTTGAACAAGCCTTTGAGCGATGGCCCCATCTTCTTTTCGTCGGTGTCGACGTTGTGACAGATCGCGCACTGCTCAAACAGCTCTTTTCCTTTGGCGGCGTCGCCCTTATTGGGGGCTTTGTTCTGGCCGGCGGCCAATCCGGCCAGCAGACATCCGGCGGCAACAATGGAACCGACAAAGGCTAAGGTCTGACGAATCATTTTTATTGTTCTCGCTTCGTGACAGGAAGTGTTGCTATCAGTCTACAAAATAAGACCACAGATTCGATTCCAACCGAACGCGAAAACTTCACTATGAAGAGAGATTAACCCTAGGGAAACTTCACGTCGTGTTTGAGCCGTCTATCAGGTAATACCGTCCGCCTTCGATCCCTGCCACTGGCGTCGGTTCCACTGCGCCATAATGTTGAACATCCGGTAATCGATCTGGCTTGACGTGACGGTGAGGTCGCGAGCCGATCTCTGAAGAAGGTTGTTATGCTCCTACGAGCTATTTTTTGCTCTTTTGTCATGGCGTGTACAGGACTATCCGCCGTACCCGGCGTGGAGGCTCCCAACATGACGGTCCCGCCCAGAGCGGGCAAGGTGGACCTGTTCCCCGAAAGCGCGCTGAAGCCCGGAATGAAGGGGGTCGCCTGGACCGTTTTTCAGGGAAGCAAACCGGATGCCATGCCGGTGGAGATCATCGGCGTTTGGGAGAATGCCTGGGGCCCGAAGCAGGACATTATTATCGCCAAGCTGACTGGTAAGGCGGCGAGGACCAACGTGGCCGGCGGGATGAGCGGCAGCCCGGTCTATATTGACGGCAAATTACTGGGCGCCATTTCTCTGCGAATCAGCATTTTTTCGCCGGATGCGATCTGCGGGATCACGCCGATCAAGTTGATGCTGGATGTGAACGATTTCGATAGTACCCGGCCGGCCGACGCTCGCACGCCAGATAAGATTCAAGTGGCTTCCGATTCAATGCCTTTGCCGCAGGGATTGCTGGCGCGGGTGATGGCGGCTGGAAGCTCAGCTTCTTTGCCGGAAATCCCAACGCTGACTCCGATTGCGACTCCGATTAGCCTTTCCGGGTTCAGCGACGAAGCGGCAAAGGAGTTTTCACCTATCTTCAATCAACTCGGGCTCACGGTGTCGCAAGGCGGCGCGGGAGGATCTCTGAAATCGAGTAAGCCGGCGGCCGATTGGGCCACGTCCATGCGGCCGGGGGACAGCGTCGCGGGGGTGCTGGTTTCCGGCGATATGACCATGACAGCCGGCTGTACTGTCACCTACAACGACGGCAAGCACATTCTTGCCTGTGGGCACTCGGTGTTGAATCTGGGCCCAGTAGATATGCCGATCGCCAAGGACGAGATCATCACCACTCTGGCCTCTTCTTACCAGCCCACAAAAATGGGAAACGCGACGGAAGTGGTGGGCGCGCTGCGCCAGGACCGCCACAGCGCGATTGAGGGTGAACTAGGCGCAACGGCCCAGATGATTCCGGTCACGATGCGCGTCCGTTCCTATAACCGGGACAACACGGTACGCGACGCGCGCGATTTTCACTTCAACGTGTTTGTGGATCAGAAGTGGACGCCGTACCTGATGATGGCGACCCTGTTCAACTCTCTTTCGCAATTGAACGATTTTTCCGACGAGGCAACGTTTCGGCTTCACGGCGAGCTGCAGGTGAAAGGTCAGCATCGCATCGAACTGACGACCATGCAAGCGCCAGCGGGCACGCCGATTCCGACGCCCATGCTGCTGGCGGGGTGGTGGGGCGACAAATTCAATCGGTTGTTCGTCAACTCGGATGAACCGCCCAAGCTGGACGCCGTGAATGTCAGCGTGGATTTGTTGCCGGAACGGCGCATTGCGCAGATCGAGTCCGCATGGATCGCGGATAACAAAGTCACGCCAGGGACCGAGGTTCCCGTCAGGGTCTTTCTTCGTCCGTACCGCGGCGAACGCGTTGAGCGGACCGTCAATGTGAAGATTCCGGCCGGCCTGAACCGGGGGGAACACGAGATTTTATTCAGCGATGCCGAGACTCTGAGCCGTACACAGGATATCGCCAGTTCACTGAATCGTATTGAAGACATTCCGCAGACCGTGGCGATGCTCAATGAAGAGCGCAGCAACAACCGGCTTTACGTGTCGCTCATCGATTCGCAACCGACTGTGTATTCCGACGAGAAAGTGCTGCCAAGCCTGCCGGCTTCGATCCTTAATGTTATGCAGAGCGGTCGCACCACCAATCACGAGTTCGTCAGCGCGCCGGAAAGCGCGCACGAACAAGCTTCCGTGCCGTTCGATGAAGTGGTTACGGGCAGCTATTCACTCAAGATTTACGTGAACTGAGAGCACTCGCATTCAGAAAATGACTTACTCCTCGGTCTTGTGCGGGGCCACGGCAATTGTGTTGCTAGCCACCGCTCCCGGCGTTAGTTTTGCAGTCGATACGCATGTGTGGGAGCAATCGGAACAGGCCGAGTTTACACGCGGCACTCCGAGAAATCTCTCCATCCGCAGTGATGGTCACATCACGTTGGCGCCCGAATTCAAAGAACTGGACAGCACCACGGTGCCGTATTTATGGGCTGTTGCCCAGGATTTGAAGGGGACCCTCTACTATGCAGGGGGCGCGCCGACGGGCGCAACCACGAAAATTCTTACGTTGGCGCCGAAGGGCAAACCGAAAACGTTCGCCGAGGTGCCGGGGCTGGAAGTTCACGCGCTTGCCATCGATTCCGAGGATCGTGTCTATGCCGCCGTCCTGCCCGATGCCAAGATTTATCGGATCGATAAGAACGGGAAAGCTCAACTGTTCTTCGACCCGAAGTGCAAGTACATCTGGTCAATGGCGTTCGATCATGACGGCAACTTATTTGTCGCGACCGGCGACACCGGTGTGATCTACAAAGTTACTCGGGACGGCAATGGGAGTAAGTTTTTCGAGACCAACGAGACGCATGCCAGGTCGATGATCGTCGATGCTTCAGGCAATCTGATTGTTGGCACGGAGCCGGGCGGGCTAGTCATTCGCGTAACCCCGCAGGGCCGGGGTTTTGTTCTCTACCAGGCTTCTAAGCGAGAAGTAACGGCGGTCGCCGAACATGACGGGTTTATCTACGCCGCGGCGATCGGCAGTAAACCTGTGAGCCTTGCTGTCACGGGGACACCGCCGAGTTTGCCGCAGGCAATCCCACCCGTCACTCCAGCGGGTACCCAACGCGTGGGCGCCGCTCCGCCTACTTTGCCGCCGGCGGTTGGTTTTTTGCATGCAGCCGTGAGCGGCGGTTCCGATCTCTACCGGATCCAAAAAGACGGTTTCGCGGAGCGGATCTGGAACTCATCGAGCGATCTTATCTACGCGATCGGTTTCGATCACTCTGGAAAGCCACTGCTCGGCACGGGCAACAAGGGCATCATCTACCGGATCGATTCCGATCAACTGTCCACAGAGCTGCTGAATACTCCGCCGACGCAGGTCACCGCCTTTTTGCAAGGCCGAAACGGCACGGTTTATGCGGTGACGGGCAATGTCGGCAACCTTTATTCCATTGGACCCGGTATCGAGGACAGCGGCACGCTGGAAAGCGAGGTTTTGGATGCGGACGACTTTGCCTATTGGGGGAAAGCGCATATCCGTTCGAGTCTGAACGGCGGCGCAATCGCGCTTGAAACGAGAAGCGGGAATTTAAACAATCCCGAAAACGATTGGAGCCCCTGGAGCAAGGTGCCGCTTTCCGACTTGGGCGGCGAAATACAATCGCCACCAGCGAGATTTCTGCAATACCGACTAACGCTGACGTGCGGATCAGACACCGAATCGCCAAGCTTGAGCATCGTCGATATCGCCTATCTACCTAAAAACATCGCACCCAAAGTGCAACAAATCGATCTCGCGCCATTCAACTACCGTCAAGCGCCGAGCATGTCGCCATTGGAGCGAACCGTGACGCCTTCCGGCTCTCCGATGACGCTCGCCGTCCCGGCAGTCGGCCAGAAACGGGCTACGCCGTCCATCGGAACCATGGAAGCTGCCGGCAGCGCGACACTCCAGTACAGCAAAGGATTCGAGACCATTCGCTGGGCCGCGAGCGACGCGAACGGCGATCCACTGCAATACAGGGTTGAGATCAAGAACACTCACGATTCGGCTTGGCGCATGCTCAAGGATAAGTTGGAAGACCGCTTCTATGCGTTCGATACGACTGCTTTTCCGGATGGGCAGTACGTGATTCGCATCACCGCGAGCGACCTTCCCGGCAACATTCCGGCCAATGCTCTGACCGCGTGGCTGGAGAGCGACCCGTTCACTATCGATAACACGCCACCTGAAATCAAGAACATCAAACTCAGCGCTCATCACATCACCTTCACGGCTGCCGACGCGTTGTCCTGGATTGACAAGGCTGAATACGCGGTCGATGGGGGCGAATGGATTTTGCTCGAGCCTCTGCACAAAGTCACAGACGCCAGAGAGCTCGACTATGAGATTCAGCCGTCCACCGGAAATATGATTGCGGTTCGCGTATTCGATGAGGACGACAACGTGGTCGTGAAGCAGTTCCCGCTGCAATAGTCTATTCGGGAAGAACTTCGTTCAGAATAGTAGCGACCCCGACGAAGCGCAACGCATCATCGCCTTATCTTCGCTTAGTTTCGATTACTATCGGGGTTCCCTCGAACCCGAATTTCTCGCGCAGGCGATTGGTCAGGAAGCGCTCGATCGAAAAATGCACCTTGCCCGCTTTGTCGGTGAACACGACGAAGGTTGGTGGCCGGATCGATGCTTGCGTCATGTAGTAGACGCGAATATCAGTGTTGAACCTGAGTGTCTCAGCGAAGCGGTTCAGCTCCCCCGTGGTGACACGCTGGGAAGCCGCATCGAAACACTGCCGGATGGTCGACATGATGCGGCGAATGCCTTCCGCGTTTAGAGCCGAGGCGAATAAGAGCGGCGCGTAATCAAGAAATTTGAGCTGATCGCGAACGGACTCGGTGAAGGCGCGCTTGCCCTTGTTTTCCGCCGCATCCCATTTGTTGGCGACAATGATCACCGCGCGTCCTTCCTCATGCGCATAGCCGGCGATGGTGGCATCGGAACCGACCACGCCCTCGGTGGCATCGAGCATCAGGAGAACGACGTTCGCCATGCGAATGTGCCGCCGCGCCATCACGACGCTGAGCTTCTCGGTCATCTCCTTGGTCTTGCCTTTGCGACGAATTCCCGCCGTGTCCACAAATCGGTAAATCGTATTTCCTTCCTGAATGCTCTCATCGACCGCATCGCGCGTCGTCCCGGCAACAGGCGAAACAATGGCGCGCTCGGAGCCGACGAGGGCGTTTAACATGGTAGATTTGCCGACATTCGGGCGGCCGATTATGGCCACTTTGATGCGCTTCGGCTTTGCTTCGCTCTCCTGCTCTTCGGGATGCGGCTTCGGAAACGGAGCCGTTACCCGTTCCAATAGGTCATCGATGCCGAGTTTGTGCTCCGCCGAAATAGGCACCGGCTCGCCCAAACCGAGTGAGTAAAATTCGGGCACCAGATCTTCGCGCGCCGGCACATCGATCTTGTTGACGACAAGAGTCAGAGGTTTATTCAGGGGACGCAGAAGGCGTGCCAGGTCGCGGTCCGCGGCTGTGATTTCCGTCCTGCCATCGATGACATACAGAATGTGCCAGGCCAGATCTAACGCCACCTGCGCCTGCTTTAGGATCTGCGTGGGGATAAGCGCATCGTCGTGCGGAATGATCCCACCCGTATCGACGATTCCGAAACGCTTACCGCGATACTCTGCCTCTCCGTAGATGCGGTCTCGCGTCATGCCCGGTTCGTCTCCCACAAGGGACTTGCGGTTACCGATGATGGCATTGAACAAAGTCGATTTCCCGACGTTCGGACGCCCCACGATCACGATAGTTGGTAGTGGCTCGCCTGTGGTCATTGCCGTTTACAGGTTCGCACAGACGCACGCTAGGCAAGCAGCGCCAAAACGGCTTCGCGTGCGACCATGAAGCTTACGAATGCCAGCAGGAACAGATACGATCAACACGCGAAATATCGCAATCATCGCGCATGTCGATCACGGAAAAACAACGCTAGTGGACGCCATGTTACGGCAGAGCGGCATTTTTCGCGCCAATGAAGAGCTCACCGATCGCGTCATGGACTCCAATGAACTGGAGCGCGAACGGGGGATTACAATTCTCGCCAAAACAACCGGCGTCCGCTATCACGGAACGAAAATAAACATTGTCGATACCCCGGGCCATAGCGATTTCGGCGGTGAAGTGGAGCGTGCGCTCAAGATCGTGGACGGAGTGATGTTGCTGGTCGATGCCAGCGAAGGCCCCCTGCCCCAAACACGCTACGTGCTGATGAAAGCGCTGGAAGCCAAGCTGCCTCCGGTGCTGGTGATCAACAAAATCGATCGTCCAGACGCACGGATTCCGGAAGTGCTCGATGAGATCTACGATCTCTTTATCGATCTGGACGCGGAGGAGAATCAACTCGATTTTCCGGTTGTCTACACGAACGCCAGAGCCGGAATCGCAAAACTGAATCCAACGGACCAAAGCGATAGCCTGCAGCCTTTGTTCGAAACGATACTCGCGCATATTCCCGCACCACAAGGAGACCCGGCGGAAACGCTGCAGCTTCTGGTGGCGAACCTCGATTACAGTGACTATCTGGGCCGCCTTGCCATCGGGCGCGTTTTCAATGGAACGCTGCGGTACGGCGACGACGTGGCGATTGTGAAACTCGATGGTTCGTTGCACAAGACTCGGATTACTAAGTTGTATTCGTTCGAAGGGCTGAAGCGGGTTGACGAAACGGTAGGCAAAACCGGCGACATACTCGCTATTGCCGGGGTGGAAGGGATCACCATCGGGGACACTATCAGCAGCGCAGAAAATCCGAATCCGTTGCCGCGGGTCCAGATTGACGAGCCGACGATCGCGATGACTTTCACGATCAACAACTCGCCGTTTGCGGGGCGCGAAGGCGATTTCGTCACTTCCCGCAATCTCCGCGACCGGCTCGACAAGGAGCTGCTCACTAATGTCTCGATTCGCGTTGAAGAGGCGGGCGGACCGGACGTCTTTAAGGTTATGGGGCGCGGCGAGCTGCAGCTTGCGATTCTCATCGAGATGATGCGCCGCGAAAGCTATGAGCTGCAAGTTGGCAAACCGGAGATCCTGACGCGGACCATCGACGGCGTCCTGCACGAGCCCCTGGAACTGCTTGTGATCGACTGCCCGGAAGAGTTTATCGGTGTAGTCATCGAAAAGATGGGAAGCCGCAAGGGCAAGATGAATAAGATGGTCAATCACGGGTCTGGCCGCGTGCGCCTGGAATTTCTGGTACCATCGCGCGGTTTGATCGGCTTGCGAAGCGAGATGCTGACCGATACCAAAGGAATGGCGATCATGAATTCGCTTTTTCACGGTTACATTGAATGGCAAGGTGAGATTGAAATGCGACCGACCGGCTCGCTGGTTGCGGACCGCTCTGGCGTTGCGACCAGCTATGCCATTTTCAACTTACAGGAACGCGGAGTAATTTTCATATCTCCCGGAACGGAAGTGTATGAGGGGATGGTCATAGGCGAAAACTCGCGCACCGCGGATTTGGACGTCAATATTGTCAAAGAGAAGAAACTGACGAACATGCGCGCATCCACATCCGATGAGGCGATTCGCCTGATTCCGCCCAGGATCCTAAACCTGGAGCAGGCGATCGAGTTCATCCGAGAAGACGAATTTGTCGAAGTAACGCCGAAATCCATCCGCTTGCGAAAGAAAATTTTGAAAGCCAATCAGCGATAAGTTTAGGGCGCTTTAGTCACATCGGGCAGGAGAAACCGCTGCGGCTCGCCGAAATACTTCAGCACCGCTTCGGCTGCCAAGTATCCGCTGCGAACGGCGCCTTCCATGGTGGCCGGCCAGCCGGACCGGGTCCAATCGCCAGCCAGGAAGAGGTTCGGTAAGGCGGTCTCGCTAGCGGGCCTCTTCGGTTCCAGACCTGGAGCCGCGGAAAAAGTCGCGCGAACTTCTTTTACCACATGGGCCCGCTCCAACTTGGCTTCGGCGGCACGCGGGAAGAACTCGTTCAGTTCTTTCAGCGCAAGCTCAATGACATCGGCGCGGGACATCTCCGTCAGATTGCGCGACGCGCTGACCACCAGCTGAATGTGCCGGCCCTCGCCCTTGTTGAACATCCACTGAATGGTGCGATCGAGCAGGGTAGCATGCGGCAGATCTGAGATGGGGCGATCAAACCACAGATGGATACCGGTGATGGGCGAGTGCGAGAAGGCAGAGACATCGATTCCCGCCTCGGGCGCAAGAGCGCAAGCGCGCTCGAATGGCACAGCCAGAACACACGCATCCGCTTTGATCGGCTCATTGCCAACGAGGGCGGCTGTTACCAGTCCGCCTGCAACACCGAGTTTCTGCACGGTAGCCCGATGCGCGATTTTCACCTCCGGATATTGCCGCCACGCTTCTTCGGAGTAAAGCTCTGCTAACGGAACTGCCGGAACGCCCATTTCGTACGAGTTCGCTTTGGAAAGGAAACCGAGATAAAAAACTTGAAGTCCATGGGACGCCGCCATGCGTTCCAGGTCTTCATTCACGGCGCTCACCAGCACCTGCCGCCAGAAGCGTTCAATCGCGCGTGAAGTCTGGTTCTTCTCCCGCAGCCAATCCAGCATCGTAATCCGATCGAGATCGGTCCGCTTGCCGTATTCGTATTTGACGGAGAGCAGGCCGCCAGCCACGCTGATCTTGTCGGCCCAGGAAAGAAATCGCAGCTTGAAGAAAGATTCGGTGAAGTGCAGCGGCGCGGGGAGCAAACCACGGCGCATGACAGAGGTACGTCCACCGGGCTCGATCCAATAAAACTCGCGATGAAAACGGATGCGGCCCGATACGCCGAGGCGCCGGTAAAAATCGAGCAGATTCGTGCAGCAGCGCAGCAGAACATGTTGGCAGTTGTCGATGGTTGGGCTACTATCATCGGCGGCGTTCAGCGGATAAGAAGTTGCTCTTCCTCCAAGGAACGGCCGAGCTTCGAGCAGCGTGACGCTATACCCCGCAGAACCGATCGCGGCGGCAGCAGCCAGTCCGGCAAGCCCGCCACCAACAACGACCGTGTGTTTCTTCGGGGACAACCCGCTACGCTGCCCGCGCCGGCGGTGGCGTGAGCGTACATCTCGATCACATTCTCCATCAGCCGCAGCCCGCAATCGCGCTCGAGCGTCAGGATGGATTCCGGATGGAACTGTACGCCTTCGATTGGCAGATCGCGATGACGGACGCCCATGATGATGCCGTCCTCCGACTCCGCGGTGATCTCGAGACAGGCGGGAAGTGTGTCGCGATCCGCGTATAGCGAATGATAGCGGCCCACGCGGAAGGGCGACGGCAGTCCTTGAAATACGCCGCTTCCTTGATGCGTGATAAGCGATCCCTTACCGTGCATCGGATAATCCAGCACGTGAAGCGCTCCGTCGAATGCTTCCACAATACCCTGCAGTCCCAGGCACACGCCAAACACTGGGATTCCGCGCTTAGCGAGTTCCCGCACCAAATTTGGAACGCCGAAATCGGCTGGCCGGGCGGGGCCTGGCGAGATCAAAACGACGTCGGGCCGCGAGCTGTCAATCTCCTCCAACGCGACATTCGAGCGGTAGGTGGAAACACTCGCTCCCGTTTGACGCGCATAGTTCGCCAAAGTGTGAATGAAGCAATCATCGTTATCGACCAGCAGCAAGCGCACTCCCTCGCCCACCTTGCGCATACGATGTTCTCCGCTGCTGGCCGCGGCTTGCGGAAATAGCGCGCGGAAGAACGCAGTGGCCTTCAATCGGCACTCCTCATCTTCCGAGCGCGGATCGGAATCATACAGAAGCGTAGCGCCCGCCGCGTATCGGGCGATTCCATTTTTCAGATGAACGGTCCGGATGGTGATTCCGGTATTGATATCGCCATTCAGATTCAGCATGCCGACAGCGCCGCCATACCAGCCGCGCGCATCTTTCTCGAGTTCCTCGATAGCCTGAGCAGCCGCCTTTTTCGGTGCTCCAATAATCGTCACGGCCCACATGTGTGTGAGGAAAGCGTCGAGAGAATCAAAGCCATCCATCAGCGTTCCCTTCACATGGTCAACTGTATGAAATAGACCGGCGTAGGATTCGATGAGCCGCCGCCCGATGACGCGCACCGATCCCGGAACGCACACGCGGGACTTGTCATTGCGGTCCACATCGCTGCACATGGTCAGCTCAGACTCTTCTTTGGTCGAATTGAGCAACTCGCGGATGCTTTCCGCATCGCGCAGCGGATCACCCGATCTACGCGCCGTACCTGCAATGGGGCACGTCTCGACGCAATCTCCCTCCACACGGACAAACATTTCCGGCGACGCGCCGACCAACTGCTCGTCTCCCATCTGCAAGATGAACTCGTAGGGACTGGGGCTCAACTTCTGAATGCGCTGGAAAAGTTCCGAGGGGCTGCTGGAGAAGGGCGCGCTGAATGTCTGCCGAAGCACCACTTCGTAATAGTTGCCCTGGCGCATGCCCTCGCGTACGGCATCCACCTTCTCCATGTATTCTTCCGGTCTGTGGTCTGAAACAATTTCCGCGCGAGATACGTTTTGCTCGCGGGTTTTCACTTTAGGCGAACTGCGCGGCAGTCCCGCTGTGCTCTCAATTCCTCCGGAGAAATCGTAAGTGAACCGCTCAATGATCTCCTTCTTGCGGTCCATGAAGTAGATGTCGTCACAGAGAAAGAGATGAAGATCCTTTTGCCCTTCGCGCGGAAGATGTAATTGGATGGGATCGAATTGCAGCAGCAGATCATACCCAAACGCTCCGATGAGCATGAGACGCGAATCTTCGGGATTGCGGAACTCCTGTACTAGCAAGCGCAAAATGGAAACGGGCGATGGCTGCTTGCTCCGCTCCTCTTCGGAAAACTTTTCGGGCAGAGGCTTTAGATCCAAATGCAGGGTGCTTTCGTCGCCCGGTCCGCAGATCCACTGCTCATGCGCTTCACAGAGCGGCAGCAGCAATCTGAGCAGAACAACCCCGCGCTTATTGAGCGCATGTAGGGTAACCGTACGGCTCCGGCTCACGATCTCAAGGGGCGGCGCGACGCTCGCCACATCCCAGCGTGAGTAGCGTTCCGGATATTCGTACCCGGACGAAAGATAGATCGCCGCGCTTCGAGTCGAGTTGCTTCAGAACATGGCCCAGTCCCGCGCTGGTATGAAACCTTGGAACCAGATCGCGTGACGGATATTCCGTGCGGAGTGGTATAGCGCAACTGCAGCATGGAGGAAATACTGGAAAGGTGATCTTAATTGATCAGAATACCAGTGGGAGACAGTGAAATAATCTCGAAACGAAGCGAGCGTTATTTTGCGAGCCGGTCGTCCTCCGTCAAAATGTCAGCTTCCCCGCAAGCTGAATCGCGCGGCCGCCGCCAGTGCCGTTCACTCCAGTGCCACTGCCGAGGGTACCCGTGACATCACCGAAGCTCGAGCTGGTGATCGAAGCGCCGGGGTTGGCGAATTCCGGAGTATTGGTGAAGTTGAAAGTGTCGCAACGCAATTCGACTCCCCACCGCTCCGTGATTTTGAAATCTTTGAAAAGCGACAGATTGAGGTCAAAGAAACCGGGACCACTGAAATTGTTCCGTCCCGACGTGCCATAGCGTGCTCCGGCAGGTTGCGCGAAGCTGGAAGTGCTGAACCACGGATTGCCGATGTTGATTCCGCCGAGAATCTGAACCGGAGCGATTTGGTCGGCTGTTTGACCGATATTCGCTCCCGGCAAAGCCAACGTCCCGCCGTTTGCCGTGATGGTGAGCGGAGTTCCACTGTAGGCGCTGATGATGCCGGAAAGCTGCCAATTGCCGAGAATGCTCGAGACCACGCCGGAATTCATCCAACGCATCCCCTTGCCCCAGGGCAATTGATAGACAAAGCTCTGGACGTAGGTCAAGGTGCGGTCAAAGTCGGTTCGGGCGTAATTGCGCCGAAAGTCGACATAGAAATCATAAGCGCCATCGTCGTCGGTTTGATAGGACATTCCCTTCCCCCAAGTGAAGGCCGTCGTAATCAGCAGGCCGTTGTTGAACTGACGGTTCAGCTTGACTTGCAAGGCGTTATAGCTGGATGAAAAGCCTTGCCAGAACTCGGTGCTGGAGGCGGTGCGCGGAAACTCCGGCTGACCGGCCGTGCCGGCGCCGATCACAAGTCCAGCGTTTAGGTTGTACTGCCCCGGTGTGCGCACGCCGTGATTGCCAACGTAAGCGGTATCCAGCGTGAACTTCCACGGAAGCGCCTGCTGGATAGCGAAGTTCCAGGATTCGACGTATGGATTTAAGTAATCAGTTGGGATGACAAATGTGTTTTGATTTGCGAGAGAGCCCGTCAGCGGGATGATTCCGTTCGAAGGAACTACAACCGGCACGGGGGCGGGAAAGCCGGCCTGGAAAGTTGCAGGCGTGATGCCGTCGCCGAGCACAGCCGGTCCGAACTGTTTGCCTAGCGGATTGTAGGCATTGTTCGCTCTCACCGGATAGTTGTAGGCGTACGTATTATCCGGGAACGGCGTGTAACTGATGCCGAAGCCGGTGCGGATGACAGTGGAATCCGTCAGACGATAGGCCATACCCGCACGCGGCGCGAAGTAGCGATACCGCGTCTTCATGCCGAGGTTTTCGGGGTTTCCCCCCACCCCCGCGATCACCAGCGAATTAGTCGCCGGATTGTAATTAGAGAAGCCGCCCGGAAATTCCGGGGTGCCTGGCGGATAGAAGTCCCAACGCAGGCCCAGATCGACAGTCAATTTCGGCGTGACGACCCATTTGTCGCCCCCATACGCGAAGAACCACCAATCACGGTAAGCCGGGAAGTACGTGTTGACATCGCGCCCCGCTTGGCTCGGGACGTCTAGCAGGAAACTGGCGAGATCGTTTGCGAAGCTCGTTTTCGCTCCAGGAATTGAGGTCTGGTTTGCGCTGAAGCTGTAAATACCGCGCGGGCCGAAGGTTTGGTCTTGCAGTAAATCATCGCGAACACGCCGCAGGTCCACACCCCACTTGAAAGTGTGATTTCCGACGATTTTCGTCCAGGTATTGACGGCGTCGATATTGGCTTCGGCACGGATCCACGGCAGGCTAGCGGAATATCCGATCAACGGGTTGGAATAGCCGCCGTTGATGGTGATTTGCGCCTGTCCGCTGGTGAATTGGCTGATGTTGACGCCAGGGATGCCGATCTTGGTCGCATCGTCAGAGCCGTAATCGGAGGGCGTTGCCGAACTGTGGTAATGCGCGACCCCAAAACGCAGCTCGGTAAGGAGGGTGGGCGAGAACACGTGGTCGTAATTCAGACCGCTGCTGTAGGTTTTCTGAGTGCCGGTGCCCTGAAACGCGCCATTTGAGTTACCGCCGGCCTCCGGACCAAAGATGGGTGCCTGAAAGATGACGGGCCGGGCGAAGCTCATCCGACCGCTTAAACGATCCTTGTCGCTCAGGTTGTAGTCGATCTTGGTATCGAAAGAATCCGTGGTCTTAGTGAAGGGAGGCGCGCCGAAGTAATTATTACTGGGGTTGCTTTCATTGAAAGACTCATTCGGCGCCGGGAGGAGGTTGAGGAGGGCCGCAGATACGGGATTAATCAGGTTGACGGGAATCTGATTTCCGGGGAATGGCGCTCGACCGACGCCAGTCGTGGGGTTGCTGCCTACCGTGAAGGGATTGTAAATGACGGTTGGAGAGGCGCTCAAATTGCCGGTCCGGGTGATTAGGGAAGGAATGGTCTCCTGAGTCGAGGTTGCTTCATGATCACTAACTCGCAGATAGTCGCCGAAGAAGAATAGCTTGTTGTGGATGATGGGTCCGCCAAGATCGCCGCCGAAGTAGTTATACGCGATGTGACTGACCGAGGGATTAAAGAAGCTTCGGGCGTCGAACGCGCTATTTTGCAGGAATTCGTAGGCTGCGCCGTGGAAGCTGTTGGAGCCGGATTTGAGAATCACGTTGGCGATGCCACCCGAGGCGCGTCCCAACTCCGGGTCGTAGTTACTCGTGGAGACGTCTACCGTTTGAATGGCCTCATTAGGCGGAATCAGGATTTGCAGAAGACCCGTGCGCTCGTCGTCATCGATGCCCTCTATCTGATATTCGTTGCCCATGCGCATCTGGCCGTTGACTTCAGTTTGCAGTGAACTGGAAGCATTGAAGAATTGCGAATGCTGGAAAGTAGCCGGCGTAGTTCCTGGCACCAGGTTCAACAGACCCTGGAAATTGCGATTGTCGCTGAGCGGCAGTTCCGCCGTCTGAACTGTGGAGATGGAGACGGTAGTATCGGCACGGTCTGTCTGCAGCGCAGGCGGGGTGCCTGTCACTTCGATCGACTGGCTTATATTGCCGGGCTGGAGTTGCACGTCAACCCGGGCGCTCGTGTTCACGGCAACGGCAATGTTCTGCCGGATCTCCTTTTTGAAGCCGGGCGATTCGACCGCCACTGAGTAGGTGCCCTCGGGGAGCTCGGGGAAGGTATAGTTTCCGCTACTGTTCGTCTCAGCCGAACGGGAAACACTTGTATTCACTTCCGTCAAAGTTACTTTGGCGTTTGCAACCACAGCACCGGTGGCGTCAGTTACCGTTCCCAGCACACTGCCGGTGACCGCCTGCCCCAAGGCGCAGGTCTGAACAAGCAAACCAAGCGCCCATAAGGCTAAGATCCAGCGTAGATGCTTCATAAGACTAAACCCCTTTATGCTTCGCCTGAACGACGGCGGCCTTGAAGGCCCGTACACCGAGCGCGCCAGAACGCGCAAGCGAGCTGTGCGTTGAGGCGATTATAGGGCAAAATGCCGCCGTTGAACATCCGGGAAATCGCTTGTCGGTCCGGGGAGGACCTTGAGAAGAGTGGGCTGTTTATCCTTGCGCTGCTACTGCGGTGGCGTCCTACTCTAGCGGACAGCTATCATCGCGTCTCGTGACGCACGCCTCGCGGGAATGGCGCTAGCGAGTAGAGCCACCGACTCGAAGACGAGAGCGACAGCCACGAACGTCAGCTCGTAGCGAATCCGAGATGACTCAACATTCAGTAGCGGAGCCGTCTGGCGAATACCCGGCGAACCACTTCGAAACCCGCGGTTCCGACAATCTGCTGCATGATAACGGTCCATGGATGGTCTGCTTCCTTGACCAGGACCGCCGTTGCGCGAATTCTGCCTACCAGATCGCCGCCGGTGTGATCCCAATACGCGAAGGAATCGCAGTATGGAGAGCCGGGCGTCGCCTCGGGCTCAGGCATTCTGCCGGCGAGGTTTTGCTCGCAATCGATGCGCAGCCACTTCTCACCTTCGGGCCGCACCAACAAGCGCGATCCATTGAATTCAGGAAAGAAGACAAAGCGGTACGGCGGCTCGTCGCGCGCAATAATCGTCGAACCGCTGGGCGGAACGAAATAGGCAGTGAGAGGCGAATCCGCGTAAAGGTGAAGACTGCTGAGAACGCGCGCCGTAGTGCGTTCGTTCAGCGGTTGAATGTCGATATGATGCGCAATCCGATGCCTCATCAGGGCGGTGGCTCCCGGGCTGGTGAGTTCGTCCGAAAAGAGTACTGTCTTTTCCAGGAACTGGCGCGGCGCGGCTTGGAAGCGTAAATTGAGCCGGCTCGCCACGTCAGTCCTCCTGCTGCCGAAAGACGGGCTCTTTGCCGGCCAGCACCAAACGCTCATCGAGGGCCGCTTTGACAAGCTCTTCTTCCATTTCAGACAGTCCGTGCGCGTCCTTTTCAATCCGGGCCATCAAGCCCTTCATGCGGCCGCGCGAAATATCCGCCGGCAATGCGAGCGCATAGGAGAACAGAGCATCCGACCGCAGGTCTTCGTTGTCGAACAGCTTGCGGATTCGATCCAGCTCGCTTTTTAATCCGTAATAGCCGACGCCCCAAATGGCGCCGCGCCGCACCTCCAGGTTCGGGTCATCCAGGTGCTTCGAAAAATAATCGCGAAAGCTGGGATGCATGGAACGCCACATCGCTTCCAGGGCTTTGGCGCGTCCCTCGGGCGAGCTATACAAGTCTGCCATCGCCTTGCGGACCTCATTGCGATCCGCCTCGGCCGAGAGGCCAACCAGTAACCCGCCACGCTCTTCGCCGGCTACTTGCGGGTTTCGCAAGGCCGCCAACATGGATTCGATTACGTCCGCCTGCTCTGTCGAGTCGATCATGGCTTCCCAGGCGCGCGCGCGGACTTCGGGCGTTGGGTCTTCCGTTGCGAGGGCCAGCAGTTTCTTGCGTTGTTCGGGCGTCAGGTCGCGATTGAAGAATGAAGCCGCAGCTACGGCGCGCACGGAACGAACCGGATGATCCAGCAAGTCGGTTCGTTCATCCTCATCAAGCAGCTCAACCGGCAAATCGGCTTTTTCCGGATAGAGACTCCAGACATCAAAAACGTCCTGCTCTACCACGACAGGCTGCGAGGGTTCGGATTGTTTCTCCACCAAGGTTTCGAGCGCTTCGGTAACCGCCTCCTTCAGCTCCCGATCTTTTTCGTCGAGATCGGTGGAGGCACTCTTAATCCCCTCGATGGCGGCGGGATCGCCGTACAAGCTCAGCAGGAGAACGGTATCGGAGAGATCGAATTTCAGCCGATCGACAAGAAGCCGCAGAATGCGCTCGTCGCGGACCCGAAGATTGGCCAGAATGAAGGCTACTTCCCCGCCCTGCTCCTCGTCAAGTTCGCTGTAAAGCTCGAGCAAAGGCTCTAGCGCCGTTGCCCCGAGTTCGACCAGTGTTTCCACCACCTCGTCCGGAACGTTCGCAGGGTCTTCTTTGATATAGCGAACCAGGAACGGAATGCCTTCCGAAGCTTTCCAGATTCGGAAGAACGCGATCAACTCCGGAGCCAGATCGACAGGATCCTTTTCGCGATCACGCTCCGCAAACGCGATCGCGGCCGGCAGAGATTCCGCCGGCCGGTCGAGAATTGCATGCAGGAATCGATGGTCCAAACCAAGATGGCCACGGGCAGCCGCGACCAGAATCTCATCCGGACTCGATTCCGGGAGTTTGTCGGGATCGAGGAACACCGCGCTACTGCTCAGGTTCAACGATAACGGTAATTTCAATCGAGACGTCGCGATGCAAACGCAGTGGAACTTTGTGCTCGCCGAGAGTGCGGATGGGCTCTTCTAGCTGAATCTTGCGGCGTTCGATGTGGTACTTCTGCGCCTCGAGCGCATCGGCAATATCTTTCGCTGTGACCGAACCGAAGAGCTGATTGTTCTCCCCGACACGCTGGTGGAACGTGACGGTCACGTTTGACATCAGCTTCGCCAGATCCTCCGACTCAGTCTTCACTTTGGCTTCACGCCGGATATGCCCTTCGTGCTCCTGCTCAACGATTTTCTTGTTCGCGTCCGTAGCCGGAACCGCCAGGCGTTTGGGCAGCAGGAAATTGCGAGCATAGCCGTCGGTGACTTTCACCACTGCGCCGCGAGATCCGACTTTGTCGATATCTTCTCTAAGAATGACTTCCATGATGCTCCTCCCCTACATCTTCGCCGCGAACGGCAGCAGCGCGATGCTACGCGCCTGTTTGATGGCTTCGGCCAGACGTTTTTGGTGCGGGGTGCAGACTCCTGAGATTCGCCGGGGTGTAATCTTGCCGCGCTCGGAAATGAAGCTGGAAATAAGCTTTATGTCTTTATAGTTGATGTCGTCCACTTTGTCGACGCAGAAACGGCAGACTTTCTTGCGCCGGAAATACTGTTTTTTACCGGTGGCAATTGCCTTGTCGCCGCCGGTCGGCCGTTGCGATGCCGCGATGGGGCGGCCCCCTCTTTGTTCTGGCATGATGATCCTCTTTGCCTCCGGTCCTTACTGAGCTTTCTCCGCCGGCGCTGCAGGCGCGGGGGTTGGAGTTCCCGGCGCGCCGGGGATGGGAGCCGGGGCTTCCTGCGGCAGCAGCGGTGAAGCCACAGCGGGAGCCTGCGGGGTAGGAGCCGGCTTACGCGCGGCACGCTTCTCCCGTGCTTTCTTCCGCTTCTCGATCCGCTTCAGCTTCTCATCGATGCGAACCGTCATATGTTTTAAGACCAGATCGGATACCCGCAGACGGCGCTCCAGTTCTTTCACCGGCTCCGGGTTCGAGCTGAATTGGAGAAGGATAAATTGTCCTTCATTGAATTTCAGAACGCGATAAGCGAGCTTGCGAACGCCCCATTTATCCGCTTTGTCGATCGTGCCACCGCCGTGGGTCACGATGTTTTTCAACTGTTCGATAAACGGATCCACCTCTTCTTCGGTGGCATCCGGACGAACGATGAACAACTCTTCGTAGATTCTCATTGTCCCTCTTCTTGTATGCCTCGAGCGCGGCGATTGAATTTCGCCATGGCCCTAGTGGCGCCTTCGGCAACGATGGATTCGACAGCGTCAGCGGTATACGACACCATCTCGTCCACGTCATTTCTCAGCTCCCGCTCGAAAGGAGCGAGAACATATTGCGCCGCATCCACCGGATGTTCCGGGCGTATACCGGCCCGCACCCGAACGAAGACGTCTGTCTTCAGAGCGGCGATCAACGACTTGACACCGTTGTGCCCAGCCGCCGAACCGTTCTTCTTGATCCGCAAGGCGGTCCAAGGAAGATCCAGTTCGTCATAGACCACGACCAGCTCGTGGTTTGTCAGGTTCCGGTAATTCAGCACTGGGCCGATTGCCGAACCTGAAAGATTCATAAAGGTCTGCGGCTTCACCAGAACAACCTGCTTGTTCCGGATCTGACCGCTCCCAATCAAGGCCGCGCCTTCGTTTTTCGAAACCCGAATCGCGTGGCGTCCGGCCAACTCGTCAATAACAAGGAATCCGATATTGTGAGGCGTCGCCTGATAGCGAACACCCGGATTTCCCAATCCCGCGATGCAGATCGTCCGCGGTTCCGGCTCTTCAGAAGATTTACTCTCCTCCACTGTACGAAGGCTGAGCTACTTCTTCTTGCCGGGTTCCGGCGCGGGGGCCTCTTCTTCCTTCTTGCCCTTCTTGATTACTTCGGGCTCGGCAGCCGCTGGAACGGCAGCCTCAACAGCTTCAGCAGCGGGAGCTTCCTCGGCTCGCATAGCGACGACGTGAGAAATAACGGCATCGGCAGGGCTGATGAGCTTCCCGGAGCCAGTCATCGGAATCTCCGAAGCGCGCACACTCTGGCCAATCATCAGCTCGGCAACGTCAACCGTAAACTGCTCGGGAATTTCATCCGGAAGAGTCTCAATTTCGATTTCGCGCGTCACCACCTCATGAATGCCGCCCTGCAGCTTCACGCCCTTCGGGTCGCCATGTGTGACAACCGGCACCTTGACCACAATTCGCTTGGTGAGATCGATACGTTTCAGGTCTACATGAAGCAGCGAATCCTTAATAGGGTCGTATTGCCAATCGATAATCATCACCGGAGTGTTCTCGCCCGTGATGCTCACATTAAAGATGGTGTTGTGACCGGTCTTGCTGTGCAGAATCTTCGTCAGCTCTTTCGGATTCACCGCGACGGGAGTGGGGCCCGTTTCGCCGCCGTATAGAACAGCCGGCATGGAACCTTTGGCGCGCAGGCGCCGCGCTTCGTTCTTACCGCGCGAATCGCGTGATTCCGCGGTGATCGTAATATCTTTCCTCATCCTTCACCCTTATATAAACAGCGTACTAATCGACCCGCCCTCGTGGATCGACTGAATGGCTCGCGCCAGCAGCGGCGCCACCGAAAGCACGCGAATCTTAGAACACCCGGACGCCTCTCCCGCCAGAGGAATGGAGTTTGTGACTACCAGTTCCTGAACGGGCGACGTACAAATTCGCTCCACGGCGGGTCCAGACAGAACCGCGTGGGTCGCACACGCTGTGACCGTCCTCGCCCCCTGCTGCAACAGCGCTTCCACGCCTTTGACCAGCGTGCCGGCCGTATCCACCAGATCGTCCACGATAAGACAGTCCTTACCGCGAACTTCACCGATAATGTTCATCACTTCGGCAACATTCACGTCGGTCCGGCGCTTATCGATAATCGCCAGCGGAGCATTCATCCTTTTGGCGAACGATCTGGCGCGTTCCACACCACCCGCATCCGGCGAAACAATTATCAACTCATCCTTCGGGAACCGGCGCTGGAAATACTCCACCATGACCGGCAAGGCAAAGAGATGATCGACGGGAATATCGAAGAATCCCTGAATCTGAGCAGCGTGCAGATCGAGCGCCAGGACCCGATCCGCGCCGGCCCTCTCCAGGAGACTAGCGACCAGCTTCGCGGATATCGGCATACGCGGACGGTCCTTGCGGTCCTGTCTTGCGTACCCATAATAGGGTAGCACTGCCGTGATGCGCTCGGCGCTGGCGCGCCTAAACGCATCAATCATAAGGAGCAATTCCATCAGATGATGGTCAACCGGGGAAGAAGTCGGCTGCACCAGGAAGATATCAGCGCCGCGGACGTTCTCCTGGATCTGCAGGTGCGTTTCGCCATCCGCGAAGCGTCTGATCATCATCTCGCCCAGCGGACAACCGAGGGAGCCGCAGATTTCGGTCGCGAGCTGGCGATGAGCGGAGCCGGTGAACACCTTGTAATCGGTGAACAGGGCGCGTATGGTTTTGGGAGCGGACATTTTCAAAACCTCGGGTGAAACTCTCTGGTCAAAAGTCTCCGGGCTACCGGGTAAAACAGCTTCGATCGGCAGCCGGCCCCAAGGCGCGACGCCACATGCTTACGTACTGCCTCCGCGAGACGAAACGAACCGGAAACGCAGTTCCCGCCGGCCAATTCGCCGCCGCCGTTCTGGTCTCCTGGACAGTTTGGAACATCCCAAACACAGCCGACCCGCTGCCGGTCATCCTGGCCGGTTTTGCACCGAGACGACGCAGCTTTCGTAGGGCGATCGAGATCTCCGGATGGTTACTTAAGACGGTCGGCTCGAAATCGTTTTTCAGCGGGAATTGGTCCAGACCGGAACCGTTTATGGCCCAGGCGATCGTCTGAAACTCTCTCAGGATAGGGGACTCGGCCTGCGAAGTCAACGGATCTGTAACATCTCTCGCGAGGGCGCGATAGGCCTCCTCGGTCGAGACGTGAACGCCGGTCGAAACCACCAAAGCGGGACGTGGCGGCTGATCGGGCAAAGGATAGAGTTCGCCGCCACGGCCGCAGCCGAGGGCGGTGCCTCCGTGCAGGAAGAACGGAACGTCGCTGCCGAGGGATTCTGCCAAACGAACTAGCTCGGGCGCGGGAATGCGTTTACCAGCTAGGGCTGGAAGGGCGAGCAGGACGGCGGCGGCGTTGCTGGAACCTCCGCCCAGGCCAGCTCCCATGGGAATGCGCTTGGCCAGTGCGAAACGAACCCAAGCTTTGATTTTGAGATGATCGAGGACCAATTTTGCCGAACGAACTACCAGATTATCTTGAATGTTAACTGAACTACATAAGTCGATTTGGGTTTGTTTCGCAAAATCGAACTCGATTGAAATCGTGTCCTTCAGACTGATGGTCTGAAAAATGGTGCGCAGCTCGTGATAGCCGTCCGGGCGCTTGTGAAGGACGCGCAGATCGAGATTGAGCTTCGCGAGGGAAGGGACAGTAATCCGCACCACTAATACTGCAGAAGCGAAAAGACGTCATCGCCAGCCAGCTTCTGACGCCCATTGAGGAAGGTTAGCTCGATTACAAAGCCAAGACCCACTACCCGGCCTTCGAGCCGACGAACCAGGCGGGCGACAGCCGATGCGGTTCCTCCCGTTGCAAGCACGTCGTCGATGATGAGAACGTTCTGGCCGGGCTCGATTGCATCCGCGTGGATTTCGAGCTGATCTGTTCCGTACTCGAGCTCGTAATCGATGCTGCACACAGTATGCGGGAGCTTCTTTGGCTTTCTTACCGGAACGAAGCCAGCGCCCAGCGCGTGGGCCATGGCGGGAGCAAAGAAATAACCGCGGGCTTCAATTCCCACGACGATGTCGACGGGAGTTCGGGCATAATGCTCCTCCAGAGCATCGATGGTTTCACGGAAACCTTGCTTGTCCTTGAGCAAGGTAGTGATGTCGTAAAAGTTGATTCCGGGCTTCGGGAAATCAGGGACTTCACGAATGAGTCGCTTCAGGTGATCCTGTGTGGAGCGTGCAATCGACGCTTCGGCGGGCACTCCGCGATTTTAGCAAGAGAGCGTTATTGCGCCAGCTTTTCCATGATTAGCCGTATGGGCTCTTCGTCGGGCGAAGTAGACGCGCCACAGAGTTTGAGTCGATCCTGCCAAACCTTCTCCGCAAGCCCGAGAACGCCTTCGGCAATCTCGTTGGTAACGGGGGCGCTCGGTTTATTTGTGAGCGTGCTGTTCGCGGAGGCGAGCAACATTTGTGTCTGTTCGGAGTTCAATGCCGGATGGCTGGTCATACAGAGGTCAAGAGCGGAGTTCGCCATTGCCAGAATCTGCAAACTGCGGTGATATTTTTCCATGGACGGAAGCTTCCGCGGGGTGGGGTCGAGAGCCATGAGCTTGCTCGACAACTCCGAACCTCGCTGAATCGAAGGGTCATTAGGTTTCTGCGCAGCGGCGGTAAGAAACGCTTCATGAGCCAGGCGATATTCGCCACGTTGCAGCTCAGCTTCGCCCAGGCCCTCATGCGCCGCGACATCCTTACGATTCTGCTTGATGAGCTCGCGATATTCATCCGCGGCGCGCGAGGGGGAACCGGCAGCCAGAAAAAGCTGCGCTATATGCCGTTCGGCTGCCGGATTCTTGTTTACTTCCTCCTGCAAAGGGAGCAGTTCAGCAAGCAGTTCTTCCTGCTTACTCCGGGCCGCCAAAAAATCAGCCAGTTCCATGCGGACGGCTACACTATGGGCCGCAGCATCGCTGGGCCATTCTCCGTAAATCGCCCGATGGTAGTAAGATTCTGCGTCAACGGTTTTCCCTTCCGCAATCATTAGATGAGCAGCGAATAAGTTCGTCCGGCCATCGTTTGGCTCCCGATCGAGCGCATCTCGCATGAGAAGTTCGGCTTGATCTAACTTGCGGGCAGCGATGAGAGAGTCGATCAGTTCGAGTTCGTATTCTGTATCTTCGGGGTCGAGCGCGTGGGCTTTTCGAAAAGCCTCCACAGCTTCGTTGATCTTGCCTGTACGACGGAGATTAAGCCCAGCAGCGTAAGATCGCGCCGCCAGACGCTGCACTTCCGCCTGTTGGGCCCTTGCCAAAAATCTATCGAGCGTAGCCAAACCGGCGATCACCAAAGCGATGACCGCAATAAGCGCCAATCTGGGCGCTACCGGTGCGCTCGTCGAGGTGCCTTGTGTACTCATCGCGAGGCAGTTGTGCCCGAATCGCCTCCGAGACCATAGGTCGAGAGAATGCCGGTCAGGGTGACAACTCCCTTCATCTCGCGGATGTTGGCACGGCTTACGACAGGGACGACATCGACACCGTTATGGCGCATCTGTTCTAGCGCGTAACTAAGCGGATGATCCGTATGAACGTAGGGGTAACGGCCATTGCTCTGAATGAGATCCCGGATTGTGGCCGGTGGAGGATTTGACGTCTCGATCTGATGGCTGCTGATTACGCCTCGGAGGGAGGCAGCATCCGCGACCGGCCAGGAGGTACACTTCTCCTGGCCGAAGCGCAGTTTGGCGGTATCCACGCTGGCGTTGATGGGGAGCGGTTCCGCATTGGCCTGCATTACTTCGCTGACGCGGATTCCGGCCAGCTCATCGCGCGATTCGCCGGTCGGAAGATACACGCCTTCCTGGAGGGCGAGCGCCTCATAAATCGGCTCGCGCTGGAGCTGCTGGGAAATAAAGAAGCTGATCAGATTCGAAATCATCAGGGGCACAATGATCGAATAGTCGCGCGTCATTTCGAAGATCATAATCACCGACGTGAGGGGGGTGCGCACGATACCGGCAAAGGCTGCCCCCATGCCGACCAGGGCATAGGCGCCAGGATTCGCGGTGAGATGCGGGAACGAGGTATGGGCGATGCTTCCGACCGTTCCACCGACCATGGCGCCGATAAAAAGACTGGGACCGAAGATCCCGCCGGCGTTGCCAGAGGAATAGCAGGTGGGCGTCGCAATAATTTTCATGACGGCAAGCAACGCGACCGTCTTCAGGGGGAAATCGCCCCCGAGCACGTGATCCACGTAGTCGTATCCGACGCCGAGGACTTCGGGCACAAACAAACCGAAGATGCCCATCAAAACCCCACCGGCGACAGGCTGCAACCAGATAGTGGACGCCGGAAGCGATCTGAACCAGACGCGCAGTTTCAAAAGGAGCTTGACGAAACAGACGGAAGCGAGGCCGCCTACAACGCCAAGGATCGCGTAGATCGGAAACTCAAGAGGATTCACAAGCTGCCAGGCGGGAGTGTGAAACAAAGGTTGATCGCCGAGGATGAGGTGAAGCACCATCCAAGAGGTAGCCGAGCTCAGGACGACGGACCCGATTATAGGGGCGTGCAGATCGCCCAGGATCTCCTCGAGCGAGAACAAAACCGCGGCGATCGGGGTGTTGAAGGCGGCCGCCAACGCAGCCGAGCAGCCCACCGGCACGAGCGCTTTGACATTTGCCTTGCTCAATCCGAAACGTCTACCGAGCACGGAAGCAATGCCGGCTCCCATTTGCACCGACGGGCCTTCGCGTCCAAGCGCGACACCGCTGGCCAGTGTAATGGAGCAACAAAGGAACTTGCCGATCACGGTGCGCAATGAGATGTATCCCTCTTGAATGAAGAGCGCGAACTTCGCTTGAGGGATGCCGCTTCCGCGCGCATTCGGGAAGTAACGGGCAAGCAAATATCCACTGACTAGAGTCCCTATGACAGGAACCAGCATTCGACGCCAAACCGCGCCGCCGGGCGGGTACATGCGAGCCGCAAGACGCCCGGTGAGGAGGATGAAGGCGACAACAGTAAGTCCCACGATGACGCCGATCACCAGGCTGAGCACCATGGTGAGCTGGTCTTCGCGGTTGGCGAAGCCTGTCAATTTCCAGAGCCTTCCCCGGACAGATGGCTTCGCCGTCACGTCTCCATCTTCACAGATGGATGCGATGTATTGCGGATTGAATGTCCCCGGTGAGCGGCTCGCAAGGCCGAGAATGATTGCGGACTCTTCTGCAGCTAACGGAGCTAGATCCCATGAGCGTCCGTGAGAAGCAGGGGTTGCGCATCCTTGTCGAACGACTTGCGTTGACTGATAGAGCAATTAGCCCCCAAACCCTGATGTTTGAGGCAATCACATGGGACCGGTCGGACAGGACCTCTGGTAGGCCCGCCCCGCTCCTTTTTGCGCACTTGATCTCCTCGCATAACCGCTCGGAACTTTTCTGGGGCTATCTGTTAGGCGCGGCTCTGATGCTGTTGGGAGCGGCGACAGAGCTAAAGCTCGGCGTTAAGGCAGAGCGCCAGTCTCTCGAATCTATCTCAACACCCTTGCAGGCCAGCGGCCAAGCAGGATGAAGTCGCCACTGCTGTTTTTGCGCGGTAATCCACAACCCTGCAAGCACCGTCTCAATCACAGCTAGGCTTTCCGAGCGAAACCCACACCCCATGGCCGCCGTTATACGAGCTGTTTTCGGATATTGCTTTCTCGTCCTTATGGTGCGAACAGCGGGGCGGCGTCCAGGTAAACAGATGACGCCCTTCGAATTCGTGTTCATCTTTTTTATCGGGGGGCTCACCCTTACGCCTATGGTCGGAAATGATCGTTCGCTGAGCAACGCGCTGTGTATCATCACCACGATTGCCGTGACGCACTTCGGTATCGCTTGGCTGAAGCACCATTCTCCTGCTTTCGGCCGGCTGGTAGATGGAACTCCTTTGGTTCTCCTCAAAAAAGGTGAATGGCAGATAGAAACGATGAAGAAAATGCGCATACAGGATGACGACGTAATGGCCATGGCTCGCGACAACGGCTTAGAACGGCTGGATCAAATCGAGTACGCAATTCTGGAACGCAATGGCGAGATCAGCATCGTGGAGAAGTCTTGAATATGGCTGCGCTTCCGCAAACCAAGCCCGTTGAAGATAGCATCTCTAAAGTCGACGAGATTGCAGTCGGCTCAGATCTCGAGTTCCAGCGCAAATGGTGGCGGTTCACGCATGTGATGTGGATTGTGTTCGCTGGTATCGTGATCGCGGACCTCCTCGGATGTTTTGGCCGGGGACCATTGGCAAATGCGCACCTGCGCACGAATGACGGAACTTTGGACCTGAAGTACGAGCGCATCGAACGCTTCAGCACGCCGTCCATCTTGCGCGTCCAGTTTGGTTCACCGGCCATCCACGACGGAAAAATTCAGCTTTGGGTCGGCGAAGCCTTCATCAAGTCTCTCGGCAACCAGCGCGTCGTTCCGCAGCCGGCGGCCTCGGTTGTCGGCGCAGGCGGCATCCTGTACACTTTCCCGGCGACGACTATTCCCGCATCCGTCGACTTCGAACTAGAGCCGACGGCGCCTGGCATCTATGACCTGCCGCTGCGAGTACCTGGATCACAGGAGTTGAAACCCAGAATCTACGTGATGCCCTAAGCGGATGCTCACTCCTTATGTACACAGTTTTTCACGCTATCGTCGGGTATTTTTTTCTTGTACTGGTTGTCCGGGGATTGAGCCGGCGCCCTGGCGCGCAAATGACGCCATTCGAATTCGTCATCATTTTCCTTATAGGTGGAGTGATTATCCTTGCCACCGTCGGCGATGATCGATCTGAGACCAACTCCGTATGCGCCGTGATCACGGTCGGATTGATGCACCGACTTGTCTCCTGGCTCAGCAAGCGATTTCCGGCTTTCGGCAGGATTGCTGAGAGTACTCCCCTGGTTGTGCTGAAAAATGGTGAATGGCAGGCCGAGGTTATGGAAAAAATGCGATTGCAGGACATGGACGTGATGGCTGCAGCACGTACAAAGGGCGTGAAGACCCTGGATCAAGTTAAGCTCGCCGTTCTGGAACGGAATGGCGGGATCAGCATCATAAAAGTTGACGAAGAAGGGTCTTAACAGCTCGAGATTGGAGGTTCGCCAAACCACGTCTCCATTTGTCCGATGAAACAACTCCCGCTTCCTCTGGGCGAATGAAAAAGGTCCTGAACCACTGGAGCCATGGGTCGTTTAACCTTCACAGCCAACGTCGGACTACCGATATT
This sequence comes from uncultured Acidobacteriaceae bacterium, assembly GCA_963762495.1. Lineage (GTDB taxonomy): Bacteria > Acidobacteriota > Terriglobia > Bryobacterales > Bryobacteraceae > Bog-105. The sequence goes on along the minus strand of CAVXKZ010000021.1, from coordinate 210,480 downwards.
CGTTGAATATGGTCGATTACTCGGGAGCTTTCGGAAAGCCATAGTCGCGATCTATCCTGTCGAGAAAACTCCTTAGCGGGAACCGACGATTTATCTTCATATCAACTGATCAGGACAACCTCGACTGTGGTACCGTTACCCACTTGTGAGATGCACTTGCAAACCGCACCGATGGCAGCCGCACGCTCCCGCATACTGAGAAGCCCGAGGTGATCGGCCGCATTGATGCCGTCCGGATCGAACCCGGGGCCCTGGTCCTGAATTCGCAGCCATAGCTCTGTACGTTTGACATGAAGTTGTACCAAGACGGAAACGTCTCCTGCGTGCTTCTGCGTGTTCCGCAGAGCCTCTTGGCAAATTCTGTAAAACGCCGTGGCAACCTCCAGCGGAACAGCGGAGCCGTCTTCAACGGCTTCAAACGTGATGGGCGAAATTCGGCTGCGCTGATGGTCATCACATAAACTTTTGAGAGCTTTGACCAGGCCGAGGTGCTCGATGATCGAAGGATGCAAACGATGCGAAATGTCCCGCACATCCTGACACAAAGCCGCCGTGTGCTCCTGTAAGCTTGCAACCTCGGCTTGCAATTGCGCCAGATCTCCAGGCAATCCCTGGCGTAGATGATGAAGCCCCATTTCCAGCAGGGCAAGCCGTTGGGCGAGGTGATCGTGCAAATCTCTTGCAATACGGCGCCGCTCTTCCTCTTGCACGTTAAGCAACTGGCGACCGATTTCTGTAAGTTCCGTTCGTGTTCGACCCAAGCTCGAACTGGTCTGCCGCGCTTGCTGCTCGAGCAAGTCCCAAGCGAATTGGGTGCGTCGCCGCTCTTGGTCTTCGATTTGCTGGCGAAACGTTTCATCTCGCAGTACTTTTATGAAGCCGACGGCGTTTCCGTCATCAGAATGCACGGTATTCGTGATCCATCGGGCAAAAAAGCGCGCCCCATCCTTACGGGTCAGCCACGCCTCGCCATCACCTCGACCGCGCGCCAGTGCGGTTTCCAGTTCCCGGCGGAACGCCTCTGACGGATATCCCGCGGCGGCAAAGAACTCGCTGCTATCAACGCCCGTGACTTCCGGTTCGGTGTACCCAAATATCCGCTCCGCACCAGAGTTCCAACTGCAGATCTTTCCGTTCCGGTCCAAGTCAAAAACAGCGCAGTCCCGAATGTTTTCGAGCAGAAGCCGAAGACGCTGTTCCCTGAGGCGTAAGGCTTCCTGAAACGTGCGCTGTTCGGTACGGTCCCGCATCACTTTGGCGTAGCCGCGGAGTTCACCCGACGCATCGCACAAAGGCGTGAGCACGCCGCTCCCCCAGAACCTGGTACCGTCTTTCCGCATGTGCCAGCGTTCGTCCTCTGCTCGCCCTTCGCGGAGAGCCGTAGCTGTTTCCCGGTCCGGTTCGCCCCGGGAGACGTCTTCTGGCGTGAAGAACAACGCCCCGGGTTTGCCCAGAATCTCCTCCTGCGAATAACCGAGCAGCAGCTCTGCGCCCTTATTCCAACCAGTGACGTTCTTCTCCAGCCCTAGCGTGATAAAGGCGTAATCTCGGGCGCTGTCGGCAAAGGCTCGGAATTCCGCCTCCAGCGTGCGAGCCCTCTCGAGCTGAACGGAAAGCTTTCTTAGTTCCGCCTCTGCTTCGTTCTCGCTACCCGGCTTGCGCGACGTCCCCCAAATGGCTCCCCTGCTGTCAAGCATTGACGGTGTCCACCGGAAGGCAATCTGAAAAATAGCGCCTACTCTCTATGCACTCGGCGAGCTTGTTCGCTACCCACAGACACATGAATAGCCCAATTAAGCCTTTTGCTTCTTCAACCGAAGCTGTCACTCGGTTCCTCACTTTCTCTCGGAACCGGGTTGGGGTAGGGAGGACAGCTTTAGCCTAACACCTGATCGGGAAGATTACAGCCCGGAAGACTACCGCATTCCGTGCGTGAAGCCGAAAGTATTTAGCGTCCAGCTTAAAGGCGTGAGCAAACGGACCAATAAACTCGAGAAGTCCCCGTTTGAACCTCTGATACCTGGAAACGAATGTTGTCGGCAGCGAGAGCCGGTTAGATCGCTGCAGCCGCGAAGCTGGACGAAGCCAGACACGCCAGCCGCTTCTCCGACGCCAACCAGCGCCCGATTTCTTTGATTTGGTCGTTCTGAAGTGTGATGGTGATCTTAACCGTTGCCATACAACTACAGATGGCGAAAAGGGCTTTCCACTTCCTCATTCGATCGGGAGGCTTCGCGTTCCAACGACCGGCTGATCAGATCCTTCGAACCGAGACCCACGGCCAAAGATAGAGCCAATACGATCCCGCCAAAGAGGATTGCGAACGCAAGATATACAATGCGTCCGCCTATGGACAGATGGTCTAAAACCATCGCCGCCGTTAATACCAGGACCATCCATTTCACGCCCGCGCTCAACAGGCGCGCGTACTGCAGATTCATGTTCACTGCTCCGATGAGCACGCTGCGCGCAAGAAAACGCGCGGCGATGTTTCCTACGAACAGCAAGATGAGCGCCGCGAAGACATTGGGCAGATAGCTGAACAGGCGTTCGAAGAAGCGCGAGGTCAGCGTCGGGTCGAACGCCGAGATGCCGATGAGCAAGCCGATCAGCATAATTATGGAAGAGACCACGCGCGTCACCAGCACCGTGGGAGTATCGGAAGCGGACCACTGAGCGATGCCTTGCAAGCCCCAGGGATTCACGCGTTCATCGAAATGAATTCTGCGGAGCGAGCGGCGCAGCAGCAGGGCGATAACCCAGGCGAGAAAGCCGGCGATCAGTAACGCCACGATCAGCGCCGCAATGCCGGGCAAAAGATTGGCAATCTGTTTGATTACGCGAGAGGTCGATTCATCTAGAGCCTGTCGGATTTGATTCCACATTGCCTATTCCTTCCTTGCACCATCAGGGATTAAAACGATCCGGCCAGCGCCAGCGCGACACAAGATATGGTTTCCCGCTCTCGTATGCCGTACACAGGCGCTCCAACCGCCTCTGCACGGCGGCGCCAGCCAAATTTTCCACTTCGCCCGCGTAAGAGGCGATCCATCCGAAATACAGCGGTGTGAGCGCGCGAAGCAGGTGATCGCGCCCTATAGTCCGAAGATGATACGCGAGCGCGAAATCGTAAACGATATGTACCCACAGTTCATCAGGAATCCGGAATTGTTCCGGAGGCATACGATCTGCTTTTTTCAGTTCCAACAACGCCGTAGGCGGCAGTACCAGAGCCCAAATCTCCTGCAGGTTACGATAGCCGAGTTTGAAACGCTCAAGCAGAGGCCGCGTATCCACAGCAACGGCCTCATCCGCCGCGTTCTCTTCAGTAAAGGGGAGAATATCGCCGTATGCGGGCACAGGCTCCGAGCTGCGGATGTGCTGCCAGAATGCGGCATCGCGCTCGATGCCAAAAAACAGCGGATCCAAAACTTCGGCGAGAATCGAATCCATGTTCTTCCAGTCGATAGGGGGATAAGTCCTGACGCCAAGGCGCGCCTGGCATACCTTGAGGCCTCTGACGATAGCTTCCGGCGCAATCAGCGGCAAGCGCGGCACGGCCGCTTTGGGCTTGGAGGAGTCAACAAGCAGGGTTTGAAACAGGCGCGAGGAAAAGCCCAAGTCTGGACCGAGCGGATTTTCAATCCGCTTCCCATACAAGGCCCGCATCACGGGATAGAGAATCGCACTGTTCAACAGACCCTCGAACTTATGCGGCGCGTAGCAGGGAGCCACAAAATCGACATCTCGTTCCAGAATCGGTTGAGCCAAGCCGTAGACCCATTCAGAAGTGAGGCTTTCCGGACTGGATGCTAAGAGGATACACGCCTGGGCACCGACTCTTTGGCTGACCTCTCCGATGCCGCGGTACGCGCCGGATATGGTCTCGATCAGTGTGACGGACGCATCGGGCGCAGGCTGGGAATAGGACAGCAATCGGAGTGATTCGTCTTGAAAAACCGTCTGCAACGCGCCGGAGTTCGAGCCGGTATCCCTGTGAAGTAGAGCGACTCGCGCAGACTTAGACAACTGATTTAAGCCGTGTCGAATGGCCTCCGCGATACCGGCAATGTTCTGACTGGCCCTTTGATCGACCAGACCGATGACCACGTCAACCGTTCCAATCTGCTCGATCTGCTGTCGGGTTTGTTCAGGAACAATGCTAAGTTCAGCCATCCTCGCCCTTCAAATCGGCAGCTTCCATCCGTCTATAAAGATAGCGAGAGGATTCCCTCTAAAGGAATTCGCACCCAAGCGGGACGACTGTGCAACTCGTAGAGCAGCTCATGCAGGGCCTTATCCATAACATAAGCTTGCAGCAGGAGCCGAAAATCTTCGGAATCGGCAGGGAGAAACTCCGAGTTGGCGGTGGTCTCGCGGTAGGCACGAAGAAATGCGCCTGCTGTTGCGCGTTCACACAGTCGTGCCCACGGAATGAGGCTCACGAAATCCACCGGGCGCCTAGCGGTGTAATTCATGAGCGTGGCGTAAGCGCCGTAGCTGAAAGAGCGCAACATGCTCGCGACATCTTTCAGGGGAGGATGTTTCGCCAGTCTTTGAGCAAGCGGAAGAGACGGATCCGCTTCGAAATCGACAATGACGTAATCGGTTCGGACCCGCAGTACGGTACCGAGGTGATAATTTCCGTGAATACGAGTCCGGAAAGCCCGCATTTGCTTCGCGCCGAACTGCTTGAAAAAATCCAGGACGCGCCGGCGGCGGCCCAATACCAGGCCGGCGGTCTCAATCACATCGTCGGGTAATCGAGAGACGCTGGCCTTGAGGGCATCGAAGGCCCGGATCGCATTCGCTTGAAATTCCCCCAAAAAAAAATTCAGATCGCCAGCGGTTACCGGTTCCGGCGCGAATGCGGGATCAACTATCGAAGCCAATGCCCTATGCATTTGAGCGGTGCGACGGCCCAAAGCCGCAGCCGAATCGATATAAATGCCGGCGTGATCTCGCGCCAGATCCGGAATTGGCTGATCGGATATTTTAAAGAAATCGCTTTTTTCCTTGAAGGGATCGGAGGCCGGGTACACCAGGGGCGCAACGTGCTCGTAGTAGCGGTCCAACTCTTCAAGGGTCCACGTCCAGCCATCGCCCTCGTTTGGCACGAAAAGATGCAGAATGGCCAATGTTGCCGGTTCCGCTTCATCCGCCACGTAACTGATAGAACCCGCAAAGGGCGGGACTGCGTCGAAGTGCGCTTCCTCCGTGAGACGCCTGCCAATTTCTGCTTCCGGATTGATTCCGGGTTCATACCGGCGGAGCAGTTTCAGTACGAACTTCTCACTGTAAACCGTGGAGGAATTGTTCTCGTCTAGCGGATAGAGACGCGCCGCACCGTGAGGGTCAAACCGCTCGGGAACGTTCGCGAGGACCGCGCCGGGTTCTCCGCGTAGAACGCCGTATCGCATACGCAACTCCTGACCGCCCTCGATCAAATTCAACAAGGCTGCGCAAACATCTCCGTCGAGGAGGCCATCGTGCAGGATGCCGTCTCCATCCAGCCCTGAAACTGGCGAGATTGCGGACGTGGGAGACGCCTCCCGGATCCCGTCGGCTTTTTTTCCAAAAGCTTATCGCCACAGGCAGGAAATAAATTTCCTCGGACCCATCCTCATACGTAATAGCTGTTAAACAGAGCGCCGCATTGAGCCGCTCAAGAATGGTCCAATCCGAAATGCGCGCCGATTGAATGCGCTGCGTCTTCACTCCGAACCAGCGTTGCTTAGGCAGGTACTCGGGTAATAGTGTGCTTTCCAAGCGGCTTCTTGCCGGCTCTTCAAATAACGCGGCCAATCCACCGCTGATGCTCAGCCTGGACTCCTCCGATTCGGAGGCAGGAATCTGCGATACGGGTTCGGGCGCTTCATGCAATTCGAGCCAAAGAAAGCCGTAAGGGGCAAGCGTCAATCGGTAAGGTTGGCGGGTGATTCGGGGAAATTCCACGTAACCGAGCATCTCGATGGGCGCCATTCCCTCCAGCGCGGATAAATCGAGATCTACCGGCTGCGCGAAACGCGACAGGTTCGCGACGCAAAGAACCTGCTCCCCGGCGTATTTGCGAAGGTAAGCAAGAATTTTCCGGTTTGAGGGATGGAGAAATTCCAGCGTGCCGCGCCCAAACACGCGAAAAAGTTTGCGCAGCGCAACCATGTTGCGCATCCAGTTCAAGAGTGAAGCCTGGTCGCTCTGCTGCGCCTCAACGTTGATTGCCTCGTACCCAAAAACCGGATCCATGATGACGGGGCTGTAGAGCTTGGCAGGAATAGCACGAGAGAACCCCGCATTGCGATCGCCGCTCCATTGCATTGGCGTACGCACGCCATTCCGGTCACCGAGATAGATGTTGTCGCCCATGCCGATTTCATCACCGTAGTAGACGATGGGAGTTCCCGGGAAGGAAAACAGCAGGCTGTTCAAGAGCTCAATGCGGCGACGGTTATTATCGAGCAGCGGCGCCAGCCGCCGGCGGATCCCGAGATTGATTCGCATACGCGGGTCGGAACTATAGGCGAGGTACATGTAATCCCGCTCGTCGGAGGTCACCATTTCAAGAGTCAACTCGTCATGGTTGCGCAGGAAGAGGCCCCATTGGCAGGTTTCGGGGATATCCGGCGTTTGCGCCATGATATCGGTGATTGGCAGCCGGTCTTCCTGACGCAGCGCCATGTAAATGCGAGGCATCAAGGGGAAATGGAATGTCATATGACATTCGTCGCTATCGCCGAAATAGGGCCGAACGTCGCTGGGCCACTGGTTGGCTTCGGCTAAAATCATGCGGTTTGCGTAATGCGTGTCGATCTCCGCACGGATGCGCTTGAGCACGGCATGGGTCTCGGCCAGATTTTCGCAATTTGTTCCATCGCGTTCCACGAGATAAGGGATGGCATCAAGACGCACCGCGTCCGCCCCCAGATCGAGCCAATAGTGCAGGACCTTCAGCACTTCCTCCATCACGCGAGGATTGTCGAAATTCAGATCAGGCTGATGTGAGAAGAAGCGGTGCCAATAGTAGGCCTGAGCCACGGAGTCCCAGGTCCAGTTGGATTTTTCCGTGTCAGTAAAAATAATGCGAGCGTCCTTGTATTTCTCGGGCGTATCGCTCCAGACGTAAAACTCGCGTTCTTCGGAACCGGGGGGCGCCGTTCTCGCCGCCTGAAACCAGGGATGTTGATCGGATGTGTGATTGACCACCAGCTCTATCAGAACCTGAAGATTGCGGTCGTGAGCAGCAGCGACGAACGCCTGAAAATCATCGAGCGTTCCGTAGCTGGGATGCACGTTCAGATAATCCGAAATGTCATAGCCATCGTCCTTAAGAGGCGAAGGAAAGAAGGGCAAGAGCCACAGGCAAGTGACGCCCAGATCCTGAAGATAATCGAGCTTCTGGATCAGCCCGCCAAAATCGCCAATGCCGTCGTTGTTGCTATCGGCGAATGCTTTGACGTGAAGCTCATAAATGATCGCGTCTTTATACCAGAGCGGATCCGAGGTGCTACCGGCTCGCTTCATGCAAGTATTTTCCTTCACGGAGCAGGAAGTGTAAGGGTATTTGTAAAGCAGCCGATCAGCGGGGCGGCTCCTTCACTTTGAGCACGCGGTCGGCGGGAACGTTTTGCATCGTCTGAACGATGCCGGAGGGCCAGTGAATTTCAATTGATTCAGCTTTACTCTCGCCGCCCAATCCGAAATGGACCGGCCCCAGGCTCGACGAAGCATAGCCAACGCTCGAAGTCATGTGGTTGTATTGAGTCCCGGCCTTAGTCACTACTTTGATGCGAGCGCCTATGCCGTCGCGATTGCTTTTCGTGCCTTCGAGTGCAATGTCGATCCAGTGGCCTCGCGGTTCGCTGCGGTTCATCCACATTTCGGCGTCCTTGCCCAAAGCCGTCGACACCACGTCGACTCTTCCGTCCCCATCCAGATCGCCGAGGGCAAGCCCGCGATGAAGGGCTGGGGGAGCGGCATTCAATCCGGCTTCTTCAGTCAGCGCTTCCCATTTGCCGCTCGCGCCTAAGTTGCGGAATACAGTGTTGTATTGTTCAGCGATGGTGTCCGGCGGCCGCAAGCTCACATGACCGCGAGTCACGAACATATCTTTCCAACCGTCATTATCGAAATCATAGATGGCTGCGCCAAACCCGGCCATCGGAAGGGTTAATTTTCTGAGATCGCTCGGCGTCGTCGCTTCGCGGAAATCGCCCTTTCCTGTATTTAGAAACAACGGAAAGGTCTGTTTGTTTAACGCTACAAAAAAGATATCGGGAAAGCCATCGTTATTCACGTCGCGGAAATCGAGTCCCATACCGGATACGAAACTACCGTCTTCCGGAAGCGCCACGCCGGCCGGAAAGGCGGCTTCGTCGAATTTGTTACCTAAGTTGTGGAATAGGAAGTTGTAAGCGACATCATTTGTGACAAACAAGTCGGGCTTACCATCCAGATCGTAATCGGCAACCCCCACACCCATGCCTTTGCCTACCTGACTGCGAATGCCCCATTCTTCCGATACGTCCTGAAAAGTCCCGTTCCCCTTGTTCAAGAACAACTGATTGGGAGTGCCCTTGTAATAGCGGGGATGACAGTAATCGGCAACGCCCTTGTAGGAGCACAGCGGCTTCACGTCATAAGTCCATTGCATGTAATTCACGACGAACAAATCAAGGAGGCCATCGTTATTTACATCCACCCAGGCGGCCGCAACGGCCCAGAGCGGTCCGAATTGCGCATCGTTCCAACGGTCAAGCCCGGCTTTCCTGGTGACGTCTGTGAAAGTGCCGTCTCCGTTGTTGTGATACAGCGTGTTCCGATGGACGCCCGCGACAAAGATATCGGGATAGCCATCATTGTCGTAATCGCCAACCGCGACACCGATATCGTAGCCCGTACCCGCCAGACCCGCCGCATCCGTTACGTCCGTGAAGACGCCATTTCCATCGTTGCGAAAAAGGCGGTTGCGGTACTTGGGAGAATTTTTGCTTAGCATGGATAGATCGGCCCCGTTGGTGAAGAAAATGTCAGGCCGGCCGTCGCGGTTGTAATCGAATATGGCAACGCCGCCGGCCATCGTTTCGGGCGCATTGCGTGATGGGGTTTGATCATTCTCGAGACGGAATGGAATGGGCTTTAGTGCGAAGCGGATGCGGGCAGGAAGCGTTTGCGCGCCCCAGAGGACCAGCGAGACGCCCAGAATGGCGAGAAGGCCTGAGGCGATACCCCAGGCCTTGCCGAAAGACATTCGGACCAAAACAAACGTTAGCAGACGCCGCTTGCTGACGCGCGAGGTTCTGTAATACAGGAACGGCCTAGAAATAGTACTTAATAGCGAACTCGACTAGCCGGTCGCCGACTGTATGCGCCGGAGCGCCAGTCAGGAAGGAGTTGGTGTTCGTCTGCGAAAGCGGGCCGCCGCTGTTGAAGTTCAGCGTCAAGTCGTTATTGCCGCCAAGGCCAAATTGCGGGTTCGGGCGGTTCAGGAAATTGAACGCCGAGAAGCGGAACTCGACGCGCTGCCGCTCCGTGATATGGAAGCTCTTGAAGATCGCCATATCGCTGTTGAAGAACGCCGGGCCGTGTATATCGGGCCAGACCAGGGTACCGTTGGTGCCCATCGCCGGTGGAGCAAAACAACTCGGGTTAAAGTATTGGCCGGACTTCAAATTCGCGCCGGGATTGCAAGTGAGGACCGGGACCAGGACCAGGTCGGCTGCATTGGAGCCAAGCCAATTCTGGGCACTCGCGCCCACCGAATGCTGCTTTCCATCAGAACCGAGGATGGAGATATTGCCGTAAGAGGCGTTCAGGTCCCCGTTCGTATTCGGCTGAATCGGCGCGCCAGTCTGGAACTGGACGGTGCCAGAGAGGGTCCAGCCATTCACTGCGCCGGCAGCCAGCCAATGACCATGAATGGGACTGGGCAGATTCCACACATATCCAGTGTTGAAGATATGCGTGTGATCGAATCCAAGGACGCCGTAGTTATTCTTGACGTTGAAGGGATCGACGGTATTCCCAGCGCTGGGTCCATTTCCGCTGTAATTGTCGCGAATACCCATCACTTTGCTGAAGGTGTAATTTGCAACGAAAGTGATCGGTCCGGTTTGCTTTTGTAAAGTCGCCTGCATCGAATTGTAATTCGCGTAGCTTCGGTGGCTGGAAACGTCGATATCGGCGTACGAATGTATCGGCCGGTAATCGTTAGTGTTGGGAATGTTGTAAATGGGATTGACCACTCCCGTCAGGGGATCAGGGCCGAAGAACGAGCCGAGCGGCGGAGCATTAATGTTGCTAAACGGTCCGCCGGCGGACAGCAGATCGCGGCTGCGATTCCCGACATAGGAGAGTTCCGCCAACATGTGGCCGGGGAGCGATTCGTCAACCGAGAAATTGTAATTTTCAGTGTAGGGCGTTTTACCGTCATTCATCTGGAGCGGGCTTATCGCGCAAGTGCTACAGGAGGCATTCGTACCTGTGGGAAGCGTGAGCGACGTGATCTGGGCCAGCGAGGTGAGGCCGGAAGGAGTGGAATAGCTGATCACACCTTCGGGAAGCTCAGAGGGGCCGCTGGTGAGGTTATAAGCGATCTGATAATGAAAGATCGCGAACCCTCCGCGCACAACCGTTTTGCCGTTTCCGAACACATCAAAGGCAGCGCCAATGCGCGGCTCATAGTAAAACAGCGGCGACTTGAATCCTGAGATGGGAACGCTGGAATTGATGGAATGCCATGACAAACCTGCGTTGACGGCAGTCGGGTTCGCCTGGTATGCAGCGAGATCCCAAACTGCAGCGCCAAACTTTGTGTCCGGATACCACTGTCCCTCGTGGTCGAAGCGGATACCGTAATTTAGAGTGAGCCGCTTACTGGCTTTCCAGGAATCCTGGCCATAGAACGAGTATTGGTGATACTTGAGGTTGTCGACGGGGATCGCGCTGACCTGGTTGTAACCCGATGCGCGGCCGAGGAGCAGATCGGCGTACAGATTTCCGGTGGTGGTGTTTCCATAGGTTTCGAAATCGTAGGTGCCGTTGTACTGGCCGCCGCTCGATTGCAGGTTTTGGTTGAGATCCCAGTAGACGCCGAACTTCATGGTGTGAGTCCCGGCTACTTTGCTGAGGTTGTCATAGATGGCGGGATCCGTTGCTGTCTTGCCGAACTCGCCGCCATTATAGGTGCCGCCAAAAACGGCCTGCTGGACGTAGCCGGCGAAACCGCCGTTGCCGCTCCAACTCATAATGTTCGGGAATCTGAACCCGTTTCGCGCCGAAAAGTCCGGGGACGTTAAACCCGTAGGTAGCAGGATCGATGGCTTTGGGATCCGCCGGGGTCGCCGGATTGATGTAGCGGGCGTAAGTGAAGACGGTCTCGTTAGTCAGTGTGGGGCTGAAGACGTGCGTCGCGTTGGCCATAATCACGTTGGCGTTGGTCGGAGCAATCAGAGGAGACGGATAGGGGAGTGAGAAAGCAGGAGCCCACCACATCTGGACCGGGTGGAGATCCGTTTCATTCTGGCGGGAGTATGACACCGTCAACTTGGTGTTCTCGCTAACGGAGTAATCCACTTTTTCGGTCAGCTCCCAGCGATTTTGAGGACTCTGGTCGAGGTATTGGAAATTGTTGCCATTGTGGGTTGCGGGATCCACATTGGGCGCGGGATAGGTCTTGAGGAGCGCAAGCGCATTCGGATCGAAGAGAGAGGTGGGAATCATTCCGGTCGGGAATGACAGATTGCCGCACGTTGACCGGTTATCGGCCGGGGCACAGGGGGCAGCCGTGATGTTCCCGTAGTGGCTAGCGACGGAAGGTGGCAGTTTGGCCATGGCCGCCGGTGAAAAGTTTCCAGCGAGCATATCTGCGGTGGGCACGAAAGTCTGCCAAAGCTGACCGGCCGGCTGCTGCCGCATGTACTCATAACCTACCCAGAAGAACAGCTTGTCGCGATTGTGGTTGAAATGGGTGAACGGAATGAGCACGGGACCGCCAATGTTGCCGCCGGGATAGTATTCATACGCATCTACATTTCCTATGCCCTGGCTTTTGTTGAACGCATCCACCGAGTTGAAGATATTGTTGCGGGCATAGAAGTAGCCTTCGCCGTGGAACTGAGCGCCGCCGCTCTTGCTGAAGGCCTCGAAGACCACCGGGCCTTTGGCGTAGGCCGCATCGTAACCGGACATCAGAACCTTGACTTCAGCAGTCATGTCCTGGTTAATGTTGGCGATCTGAGTTCCCTGATTGCCAGGATCGAGGAGATTCGCGCCATCCAGCATGTAGGCCATTGCGCCGTTGGGCTGCGTACCGTTGGCCGAATAGCTGCCAATGGGGCCCGAGTTCGTGCCCACGACCCGGTCACCGAAACCCGCATTGTTGTTACCGTTGCTGAGTCCGCTCGCGAGGGCCATACCGGGCATAATTTTGAGCAGCTCGCCGGCATCGCGGCCGGTCAGGGTCAGATCGTTGACCATGTGGGAGTTCAGGGTAGTCGAGACTTCGCCGGTATCGACCGGGGCGAGCGCTTCGGCGCTGGAAACCACCTCGACCTGCTGAGTCTGTTTACCCACTTGGAGCGCGATATTCGGCAAAGTGCGGTTGTCGCCCTGATTGAGGACGATACCGGTCTGCTGCCAACCCTGGAATCCCGCAGCAGATGACCGTTACGTCATAAGTACCGGGCTGAAGAGCGAGAAGGTGAAGAATCCGGATGCATTGGAAACGGTTTGCCGAGTATCATTACTGGCCTCGTTTTTTACGCTCACCTGAGCATTCGGCACAACGGCGCCGGTTTGATCATAGGTTGTGCCACTGATTGTGCCGGTGAGCTGCTGGCTGTGGGCGGGCATCACGCACAACGCCAAGGTCATAAGCAAGCGAAGAGAAGAAGAGAACTTGTTTTCTGGTGGCAAGCGAAACTGACGACCACCCCAAAACTGATCTAAACATGTAGACCCCTTGAACCTTGAATTAGGCTCCGAAGGTCGTCCCGGCACGACAGCCTGAGAGGAAAAATCGGCCGACGCGGCCCGGTACAACCGAAAGCTTTGTAGAATATACGCCAAAAGTTGCAGTAAACGCTACGTTAATCTTCGTTACAGGGCGTTACAGCAATACTGAGTAACAGGTGGGATCGTATAGCGTACAATACGATCCAGACACCAGGTCGGGGATGGCGGAGACAGAATCGGAGATTCGGTCGTCTGAGGGCCAACGTTCAGAAGTAGAGGCGGTTGTCTCTGCTTTTGGTCGCTCACCGCTAATAGCGCGGCTTCTTTCGTTTGTTTGTGAGGAGTATTTTGCTGGCCGCGCTAACGAACTGAATGAGATTAAGATAGCGGCTGAGGTCTTCAATCGAGTCGAAACCTTCGATCGCACCCGAGACTCCATCGCCCGGGTCGAGATTCACCGGCTCCGGAAAAAGTTGAAGCAGTACTATGACTCGGATGGTAAAGATCATGCCGTGCAGATCGAGATTCTGCCCGGCAGTTACGCCCCGGTCTTCCGTTACAGAAAGGACATCGCCCAGGATACAAGCGGCAGCACTGTGCTGCATACCGCGCCCGATTTCGCGAAAGACGAGCCGATACAAGAAACTGCGGGCGTTCTACAAAAAATGGAAGCGGCTCGCGCCGATTTTTCGGCCGAAAGCGGCGAGTTTCAAGTCGCTCCGACCAGAACGAGATGGGCGCGCACAAATGTGCTGCTGGCGATCTCTCTACTGGCGCTGTGCGTTTGCGTTCTCGTCTACTTCGGTTCAGGATACCTGCACAATAAGCTGCTTGCGAGCGCAACGCCGGACTTCACTAGAGGCGCGGCGCTTGCGGGAGCGGCGGCGAATCCGGCAAGCGGACCGATCCGGTTCCTATGTGGTTATACCGGACCTCCGCATATCGGGCGGTTAGGAGAAGTGTGGGGGCCCGATCGTGATTTCAATGGCGGACGGCCGTGGCCCACGCGGAATGGCTTTGCCCGGCGCGCCAGCGATCCATTTCTTTTCAAGAATACCCGGACCGGTGAGTTCTCGTACGATATCCCGGTCAAGCCGGGAACCTACGAGCTTCATCTTTATTTCATCGAGACCGACTACGGCGAGGAACTGGGCGGGGGCGAGAATAGCCGCACTTTCATGATCAGGCTAAACGGGGCGACTCTGATTCAGACCTTCGATCCTATATCCGACGCAGGCGGAACGAGAATTGCCGACGAGAGAGTGTTCAAGGATGTTCGGCCGGCGAACGATGGGAAAGTGCACGTGTCGTTCGAGAGCCAACGCGGGGAACCTGTGATCAGCGCAATCGAGCTGTTACCTGGCATTCCGCATCGCCAGATACCAGTGCGAATCGCAACTCAAATCAATTCCTATACGGATCACCTTGGTCAAGTCTGGGCGCCGGACAATTATTATCTAGGCGGCGTAATCCAAGGCGGGAAGCCTCCGGTCACCGATACCTATGACCCGGTTCTGTTTACAAGCGAGCGCATGGGCAACTTCAATTACGCGATACCGGTGGATCCGGAAAGCACTTACACGGCAAACCTGTACTTCGCCGAGACATATTTCGGGCCGGAGGCTTCCGGGGTGGGCGGCATTGGCAGCCGTGTTTTCAACGTATCTTGCAATGGGACCATGCTGCTGGATCATTTCGATATCTTTCGCGAGGCCGGCGGGCTGCATGCAGTCATCAAGAGTTTTCACGGTTTAAAGCCCGATGCGCAGGGAAAGCTGATGCTGGCATTCGAGCCGGTTGCTAACTATGCGTCTGTGTTCGGGATAGAAGTGCTGGACGAATCGAGGTAAGAACCCTCAATTTGCGAACACAGGCGGCGGGGAAACGCAAAGGCTCTGCGCCACAGAATATCAATACCCGGGAATTATTGGGGCGGAGTGGCCACTGATTTTTGCTGCTCGGCGGTGAGCTTCTCAACAATTCCCCGCTCGCGCAGGCCGTCGGCAGGACGTTTCACTTTGTAGTAAAGGGCGGCCAATCGCACGTGCGGGTCCAACCAGTTTGGATCGGCGTGCTCCACCTTTTCCAGTTCAGCAACCGCCTCCAGGTCTTGACCCGTCGCGCTCTCGAGCAAAGCCATTTCATAGCAGGCGAAGGGCGAATCGGGTTTCAGACGTAGCGCCCGCTCGATATACACGCGGGCTTCATCGAGCTTCCGGCGGCTATAGAGGACGCCTCCGAGATGGATGGTGGCATCGAAATCATTCGGATTGAGTTGCACAGCCCGGCGCAGCTCCTCTTCAGCGCCCTCGGCATCTCCAGCGCCTTCCTTCGCGATGCCGAGCTGTGTTTCCAGACCTGGGAGGTTGCGATTGAGCCGCGCGGCCGCCTGCAAGTCTTCAAGCGCTCGAGTCTTCTCGTCCACTTTGAACAAGGCCGACCCGGCCGAAAGGTACGCATCGGCGCTATTGCCTTGCTTGGCGACTTGCTCCAGAAGCGCTACGCCCCGGTCAGTCTTGCCGGCGCGAACGAAGGCCGACCCCAGCACATACGCTAAGTCCAGATCTTCAGGATGCTCCACCCGTAAAGGTTCGAGAACTGCGATGGCTTTAGCATCGTTGCCGCTGCGCGAGTAACAATCTGCGAGCAAAGTCGCAATACGCGTGTTGCCAGGTTCCGCGCTAAGAAGCCCATTCAGCTCGTTCACGGCTCCGGAGAGATCGCCCTTTTTGTAGAATGCGAGGGCCAAATTTAGATGAATATCGTTGTTTGCCGGATCTTGCTTCAAAGCCGTTCGATATTGGGTAATACCTTCCTCGAACTGCCCTAAATGAACGAGGGCCGCTGCGAGATTGGCGCGCGCATCCACGAGACCCGGACTGATGCCCAGCAACTCCCTGTATTTCTGGACGGCCGACTCGTAATCTCCGTGCTGTTGCGCCGTAACCGCGCTCTGAAACAACTGCTCGATTTTCGGATTCTGAGCGTAGGCCATGCATGACAGCAAGACGAACGAAAGAAGCGCACGGCTCATGGCGGGATACAGCACCATTCTAGAATCGTAGGTACACGGAGTTTTCGGTAGTTGAAGTTCAGCTTTCGCTCAGTGGCGATTCTCGGTTGCATTTTTGCCGGCATGTCCGGCGCGATGCCAGCGCAAAGGACCTCAACGGGCGATTTCGATTCGCTTGCACGGCGCGCTTCAGCGGCACTGGGGACCGATCCCAAGCAGGGCGTCAAGTTGTACAAGCAAGCCCTAGCGCTGAAACCGGAATGGGCCGAAGGCTGGTTCGATCTCGGCGGCGGTCTTTACCAGATCGACCAGTTTTCCGGAAGCGGAGAAGGCTTTTCGGAAGGCGGCGACGCTGGCACCGGAAAATGGCGCCGTCTGGGGCTTTCTGGGATTGTGCGAATCCCGGATGGGCAATTACGCTGCGGCGCTGATGGACATTCGTAAAGGGCGAGGCGATTGGATTACCGGATAATATGCAATTCCTTTCCGCGGTTCGCAATGAGGCGGCGGTGATTTCTTTGCGCTCCCACGATTACAGCGGGGCGATTGAAGAGCTGCGCGTGCTCGCAAAAGCCGGCGACAAGTCTCCCGCAACGGTTCGATCATTAGGAGTAACTGCTTTGGGAATGCCCTATCTGCCCACGGCAGTTCCAGTAGAGAAGCTGCCTTTAGTAGATCTCGCCGGGCGAGCGGGAATGGCTTTTTATGCCGGAACCGGCGATGAGGGCGCGCCTCTTTTTAAGCAACTCGTCGCAGAATATCCGAATGAGCCGGGCGTCCATTATTTTGCGGGAATTTCCTTGCTGGAGCGCGATTCCAATGCCGCTCTGGCCGAATTTCGCAAGGAGCTGGCGATCAGTCCCTTGCTCGTGCCAGCGCGGCAACAGATCGCGATGATTGAGATCAAGTCGGGAGATGCCGAAGACGCCGCGGCCATCGCTCGCGAGGCTCTGAAGCTGCAGCCTTCCAACCCGCTCTCACACGCTATCCTGGGCAGGGCCTACGAACATATGGGCCAGCATGAAAAAGCGACTTCCGAGTTTGAAGCCGCAGTGAAACTAGCGCCCGATAATCCAGAGCTGCACTTCTCTTTGGGGCAGAATTACCGCAGAGCAGGAAGGACTTCGGACGCCGATAAACAGCTCGCGGAATTTAAGCGACTAAAATCGGCGCAGGATCGCAGGGGAGTTTCCGCCGAGACAGAACGGATCGGGTGACAACCGCTAGATGTATCCGAGGGCTCTGTGCGCGTGTCTCTTGCTCGCCGGAATCCTGCGGGCTGACGATGCGGCGTTCCGGGACCTCTCAGCCCGCGCCGACGCCGCTCGCAATGCTAACGACGTTTCCCAGGCGGTGGCTCTTTATAGACAGGCGCTCGCGCTGAACCCTAAATGGGATCAAGGCTGGTGGTATCTGGGCACGCTACTCTACGATTCAGATCAGTATAAGGATGGCCGCGAGGCTTTTAAACAAGTAACCCAGCTACGGCCGAACGCCGGGCCAGCTTGGGGTCTGCTCGGATTATGTGAATTCGAAACGGGCGATCACTCGGATTCGCTGACGCATATCGAACGGAGTCTGGCCTCCGCATCCGATCTACAGGCTGGCATGGACGGCGTATTGCGTTTTCATGAGGCGCTTCTTCTCACGCGTACCGGACAGTTCGATCGGGCCATTCAGGTTTATGCTCTGCTGGTTCGTGGCGGCTCGCGAAGTCCCGAACTGGTTTCGGCG
The DNA here is from genome assembly GCA_963762495.1 of uncultured Acidobacteriaceae bacterium. Taxonomy (GTDB): domain Bacteria; phylum Acidobacteriota; class Terriglobia; order Bryobacterales; family Bryobacteraceae; genus Bog-105. The sequence goes on along the minus strand of CAVXKZ010000021.1, from coordinate 192,782 downwards.
ATTGGACTGGCGGCGCTGCGAACACCGCTGCTGCCCAAAGAGATCCCTCCCGAAAAAGCGGATCTGTTTGTGGCCGCGGGGAAAGCTTCGATTTTCACTATGAGCGGCGATACGCAAAACGCGCAAATGGCTCTAAACGATCTAGCTGCACGATTTCCAGATGCAGCCGGTGTGCACTATCTCCGCGGGACGTTCCTGCTGGTGCTCGATACCGCCCGCGCGGTTGAGGAGTTCAAGCGCGAGCTGAAAATCAATCCTTCGAACTTCGCCGGCAGGTGCGATGCTGGCGTGGGTTTTGCTGCGCGCCGGCGAATTACAGACTGCGCTGTCCTACGCCGAGAAGGCCGCGACGGCCGCGCCGGATTACACCATCGCGCAATTTGTCTACGGACGTTTGCTGGTGGAAACGGGCTCGGTGGAACGCGGCATCGAGCGCCTGGAAACAGCCGAAAAGACCGACCCCGCATTTCTCGAAACGCATCTATCGCTGGCGACGGCTTACTCTCGAATCGGCCGCACGGAAGATGCTCGGCGTGAGCGCCAGATCTCGCTCGATATGTCAAAAAAGGAAACCAGTTCCGTTGCGCAGCGATAGGGACATGCTGGGCCGCTGCCTCATGATCGCGGTTCTGTTGGTGTTGGCGGTGTTTGCGAACGTGTGGGGCGCAACGTTAACTTGCGGGTCGTGCCATATCGCGCAGGCTCGATCTCAGCCGGAAACCTCGATGGCGCATGCGCTGCTGCTGCCCGGTACGAACACTGTTCTGACCGCTCATCCAAAACTTTCGCTCCGGCACGGAGCGTACTCCTACAGGGTAGAGACTCAAAATGGCCAGAGCACCTATTCGGTTACCGATGGAACGCGCACGATTTCGGCGCCCATTCAATGGGCTTTCGGCACCGGCTCGCAGACATGGGTTTTCGAACGCAACGGCGCTTTCTACGAGAGCTATATCAGTTTCTATCCGATGGTGAAAGGCCTCGACATCACGATCGGCGACCAGGGGATGGAACCAGCAACTCTGGAGCAGGCCTTCGGCCGCGAGCTCACAAATACGGAAATCACGGCCTGTTTCGGCTGCCACGCAACCAACGCCGTCTCCGAATACCGCGTTCATTTCGATTCGTTGAAGCCGGGCGTCACGTGCGAGCGCTGCCACACGGGGGCGGCCGCTCACCTCGCAGGCTATTTCGCATGGAAAACTTGAGTCGGTTCCGCCGAAATTGAAGCGGCTTTCCGCGGAACAAATCTCGAACTTCTGCGGGCAGTGCCATCGCAGTTTTGAAGATGTTCCGCGGAACCACTGGTTCGGCGCGATGAACGTCCGCTTTCAACCGTACCGTCTTGCCAACAGCAAATGTTTCAATGGGGCCGACCCGCGTATCAGTTGTCTGGCGTGCCATGACCCGCACCAGCAAGTGGTCACGAATCGCGACTCGTACGATCCGAAGTGCCTGGCGTGTCATAGCACCGCGTCGGCGCATCTGCAAACCGTCTCGGCTTCCTCGCAAGTTGGCAAAGCTTGCCCGGTCGCGACTTCAGGCTGCGTAAATTGCCACATGCCGAAGGTGAAGCTTCCGGGCGGGAACCAGGAGTTCACGGATCACTACATCCGCGTGGTTCACCCGAACGATCCGTATCCGAATTAAAGAGGAGTCAGAAGCTGGGAGCCAGAAGGTCAGAGTGAGGCCCCGGTCCGTTAACGAGCCAGCGCTCGAGAACGCGGCTGAGATCAGCTTCGTGAAACGGTTTAGCAAGGTAATCGGTCATGCCCGCAGCCAGACAGGCCTTGCGATCTTCCGCAAAGGCATTGGCGGTCATGGCAATCACGGGAATATGGGCGGTGCTGGTGCCCATAGCGCGCAGCCGCCTGGTGGCTTCGAAACCATCCATCTCCGGCATAATGCAATCCATCAACACCAGATCATAATGCTGCCGCACGAGGGCCTCGAGAGCTTCGCAGCCATTCCCGGCCACATCCGCATGGTATCCGAGCTTTTTCAAAGTCAGAGACCGCAACCTTCTGATTGATGGCGTTGTCATCCACCAGCAGCAAGCGAAAATCTTTGGCCGCAGACATCTTGCTTGGATCGGCGGGCCGGTGGTGGTGTTCCGGTTTTGCGCAGGGTTCGTGCGTGAGATCGGACGGGCAAACCCGGATGGTGAACCAGAAGCAAGATCCTTCGCCAGGCTTACTCCTCACGCCAATATCCGCCGCCCATCATTTCGGCCAGACGCTTGCAAATGGTAAGGCCCAGCCCGGTACCGCCGAAACGGCGGCTGGTTGAGGTATCAGCCTGACTAATACGGACGGAACAGCTTGGCCTGCTGCTCATCGCTGATGCCGATACCCTCGTCGGTGACGGAAAACAGCAGTTCCATACTCGCCCGCAGCGAAAGATTTTAATTCGGCGCGAAGCTCGATTTTACCGGCGGGTGTGAATTTCACGGCATTGCTGAGGAGATTCAAGAGAATCTGGCGGAAGCGGGCAACATCCCCACGGACCGTTGCCGGAATAGCCCGATCGACGGAAGAGGCGAGAGAGACCGGTTTTCGGGCGGTCGAGCCCTGCAACATGCGAAGCGCCTCGCTTATCGCGGCCCTGGGCTCGAAATCCGCGCATTCAAGCTGCAGAGCCTCGGCTTCGATTTTAGAGAGATCCAGCACGTCGTCAATGATGGCCTGAAGCGCTTCCCCGGAATTGCGGATCGTTTCGACGCAATCCTTCTCAGGGTCTTCGCAAGTCGACGGGACAGGAGAATGGAAGTCATGCCGATGATTCCGTTCAAAGGCGTGCGCATCTCATGGCTCATCATAGCCAGGAAATCGGTTTTGGCTTGCGTGGCGCGTTCCGCCGCCCGGGTGGCCTCGGTAGCTTGATCGATCAGGCCATTTAGATGCTCGGCGTAACGCTCCAGATGCTGACGGGAAGATTCGATCTCAATCATATATTGGAGGATTTCCTCGCCGGTAGACGCCCGATCGAGCGGTTCCGCGGTCCGGCCATCGATCAAACCAAGTGATTTCCGCAGCCCGAAAGGCCGGAACTCAGGCGCGGTGGGTCCGGGCGGCCCCGTTTCCCGGTGCGCGTTTCCCGCCGCCGCTAGCTCTAGAAGTGATTCGACGTTGGATTCTGCCATAAGCCCAGGCCCGACCTCCGTAGCGTAGGTGTCTCTCGGCACTTATTTAGCTATTCGGCAGATCGAGAGCGGGGCGTTAGGTCATCCGGGTTAGCGAGAACGCTTATACCGTCAGTGGAACCTACCCAACCTCGAACGAGACGGAATACGTCTCCTATGTGGGTAGTAGGGCTGCGGGACTGGGAAGGCGCTTCGATAGCTTTTACTCTGCCGCATACATCTCATTCCATGCCTTCCATGACACCTTAGGGTTTCCTGCACTGTCAAACATCCCAAAACCGGCTCTTATGTCCCAAGGAACGCCTGGAAGATCCTTTGCATCGTAGAGCTGCCACCAACAAATACCGGCGATGTAATCCTTCTGCTTCGCAGTCGTAAGGAGCATGCGTACATATCGTGATTGAAGAGCTGACATGTCCTTGCCGCTCTTTGGATTGGTCGAAAATGCGGCGGTCTCTATAATGTAGAGCTTCTTTCCACGCCCCAAGGAATGGAGGGTGTCTAGCACCGTCTGAAGCGTGGTGATATTGAAGTTGTGAATGTCGTTGTAAGAACCTTCTGTCAAAAAGACTTGTCTTAGACCTATTTATGTAGTAGCATTACAAACTTGTATAGTAGATGCGATGGCACAACCCAAGCTGACGAAACTTGAGCTTCAGATCATGGAGGCGCTCTGGACTGGAGGAAAGGCCTCCATACGTGAGATTCAGGAAGCATTTCCGGAGGACGATCGGCCGGCCTATACGACTATCCAGACCACTGTTTATCGTCTGGAAGGGAAAAAGGCTGTGCGCCGCGTCAAGAAGGTTGGCAATTTTCATATTTTCGAAGCCGCGATCTCTCGCGATGCCGCTCAGCGGAAGTTGATCGACGACCTGCTGGCACTGTTCGGCGGGCGCACCCAGCCCGTGATGGCTCATCTGATTGAATCCGGCAAGCTCACCCTCGATGACGTGAAGGAAGCCCGGAAAGCACTCCTGAAAGTGGCGAAGGAGGATAAAGCGCAATGATTCCGGCGTACTTATCTCCGTTGTTTAATCACCTGTGGCAATCGACCTTATTTGCCGTGTTAGCGGGGCTGCTAGCGCTGGCGCTGAGGAAGAACAACGCGCAGACGCGGTATCGGCTATGGCTGATCGCGTCGGTGAAGTTTCTGATTCCTTTTTCCTTGCTGGTGGCCGTCGGTGGGCATTTGAGTTGGTCGACCGCTAGCTCGACCGCCCAGCCTGCAATGTCTGTAGTGATGGAACAGGTCATTCAACCGTTCCCAAAAGCACAGGCGGCTATTGCTTCAGCACCTCTCGGGCACAACAGTGACCTTCTGGCCACGTTGGTACCGCTCCTATGGACCTGCGGTTTCCTGGTTGTTGCTTTCTCCTGGGCGCGTCAATGGTGGCGCATCCGTGCGGCGGTACACGCAAGTTTGCCGTTAAGCTTTGAAGCGGATGTGCCCGTGCTGTCCTCGCCGGCGCCACTCGAACCGGGTGTGTTCGGCATCTTTCGGCCCGTGCTGCTGCTGCCCGAAGGCATCGCAGATCGATTAGCGTCCGCTGAGTTGAGGGCCATTTTCGCGCACGAATTGTGTCACGTTCGACGGCGCGATAATCTAGCCGCGGCGGTTCACATGCTGGTGGAAGCGATCTTCTGGTTTCATCCGCTGGTGTGGTGGTTGGGAGCGCGATTAACGGAAGAGCGGGAGCGCGCGTGCGATGAAGAAGTGCTGCGTCTTGGCGGCGAACCGCAGGTCTATGCCGAGAGCATCCTGAAGATTTGTGAGTTCTGTGTCGAATCTCCGCTGGCTTGCGTGTCCGGAGTGACGGGCGCTGATCTGAAGAAACGGATCGTTCACATCATGGCGCAGTGCGCCGTGCGCGAGCTGGACTTCGGGCAAAAAACTGCTGCTGGCTTTGGCTGGAATCGCGGCTATAGCGGTGCCTCTCATGATCGGTCTGGCGAACGCGCCGCCAGGCCGGGCCCAATCCCAGCCCAGCGCCACGCCAGCGCCGTCGTTCGAGGTCGCGTCCATCAAACCGAATAAAACGGGCGGCAGGAATGTCGGGTTTAGGATCGCTCCGGGGGGCAGATTCATGGCGGAGAACGTCACGCTCAAACTGCTCATGGAGCAAGCGTATGACGTAAGAGATTTTCAGATTTCGGGAGCGCCGGGCTGGTTCGATTCCGAGCACTACGACGTAGATGCCAAGCCGGAGGACTCCGGCAACGCCAACCAAGACCCGAGGAAGATGACCGAAGGACAGCGCCAGGCGATGCAAGACCGGCTCAGGCAGATGATCCAATCGCTGCTTGCGGATCGATGCAAGCTGGCCTTTCATCGCGAGTCGAAAGACCTTCCGGTTTACATCCTAACGGTCGCTAAGAATGGGCCCAAACTCCAGCCAGCCAAGAAAGACGAAACGAGCGCCGCGATGACCCCGCCGCCCGACGCCGCCAGGCCAAGTGGTGACAAAAGTGTGCCCTACAAGGGACGAATGATGCGAATGGGAAGAGGTCAGATTAATGCCCAGGAGGTGCCGCTGCAGTTCCTCGCAGACTCGCTTTCGCGGCAACTGGGCCGCACTGTCATTGATAAGACCGGGCTGACCGGCACTTACGATTTCACGCTCACCTGGACGCCCGATGAGAGCCAGGGCCAGATGTTTAAGGGAGCGCCGGAGGGCAAGGAAACGGGCGACAGCGCGCCGCCTCCGGATGCCTCCGGCCCTACCATTTTCACCGCGATTCAGGAGCAGCTAGGGCTCAAATTGGAATCGCAGAAGGGCCCCGTGGAGATTCTGGTTATCGATCACGTGGAAAGGCCTGGCGAAAATTAACCGCGAATTGGGATTTTCGGATGGCGCGGCGCATTGATACCTATCTCCGCCTGTGCGCAATCGCCTGTCTGATCGCATTCCCGCTTGCCGCTTCGGAACAACATGTTTCCGAACATCGGGGACAGGTCGCCTTCGGCGGGTTGCCGGTTCCCGGGGCCACAGTCACAGCGGCGCGAGGCGACCAGAAATTCACTACCATCACGGATCCGCAAGGCTTCTATTCTTTTCCCGGCTTGACGGATGGAACCTGGACGATTGCAGTCGAGATGCTTGGCTTCTCGAGCATGAAACGAGATATAGCCGTCGCGCCGAGCGCGCCCGCCGCGGAGTGGGATCTAAAGATGCTCCCGCTCGATCAGATGAACGCCGAGACCAGGCCAGCAGCAGCGCTCGCGCAAGCGGCTCCGCAGTCCGCGACCGAACAGGCCGCGAGCAGACAAGCCAGCAGCCAACCGGGCGAGCCAGAGAAGGTTCCCGAAACAGCACCTTCTGAAACAACACCATCCGAAGAGGAACTCGCGCAGCGCGCCTCTGATGGCTTCCTTATTAATGGCAGCACGAATAACGGGGCCGCCTCACCGTTCGCGCAGGCGATGGCCTTCGGGAATAACCGGACCGGCGCAAAAGGACTGTACAACGGCGGAATCGGCATGATCCTCGACAATTCCGCATTGGATGCCCGGCCGTTTTCTTTAACTGGTCAGGACACGCCGAAAGCAGCTTATAACCGGCTGACAGGCATTGCGACTCTGGGGGGTCCGCTGCGAATTCCGCACCTGTTGAAGAACGGACCGAACTTCTTCATCGGGTATCAATGGACACGAGACCGCAACGCCACGACAGATTCCGCTCTGATGCCGGACTTGGCGGAGCGCAGCGGAATTCTATCGAAGCCAACTGTGGATCCGCTCACCGGGGCTCCGTTCTCCGGCAATGTAATTCCACAGAACCGGATCAGCTCCCAGGCTCGAGCGCTGTTGAATCTCTACCCGGTCCCCAATTTCAACGGCGGCGCGGGATACAACTATCAGATCCCCGTCGTCAGCGCGACTCACCAGGATGCTTTGCAATCGCGCTTCAACAAGACGCTCAGTTCCAAAGATCAGATTTATGGCCGGTTCGGATTCGAGAGCACGCGGACGGACACTCCGAATGTGTTCGGATTCCTGGATACGACCGACGTGCTGGGGATCAATACCAGCGCCAATTGGTCGCACCGCTTCAACCAGCGGCTATTCCTGAATCTTGGATACCAGTTCAGCCGATTGGCTACGCGCACCACACCCTATTTCGAGAATCGCGAAAACGTTTCGGGCAATGCTGGGATTTCAGGCAACAATCAAGACCCGTTGAACTGGGGTCCGCCGAGTCTCACTTTTTCGAGCGGCTTCGCGAGTCTGTCCGATGCGCAAAGCGCTCACAATCGCAATCAGACGAACGGGTCATCCTATTCGATGTTATGGAATCGCGGCGTCCACAATATCATATTTGGAGGCGATTTCCGGAGGCAGGAATTCAATTACCTGTCACAACAAGATCCGCGCGGCACGTTTACCTTTACCGGCGCAGCAACCGGCTACGACTTCGTCGATTTTCTGCTGGGGATTCCCGATACTAGCTCAATCGCCTTCGGCAACCCCGACAAATATTTTCGCGAATCAATCTATGATGCCTATCTCACCGATGATTGGAGGATCAGTCCGGAACTCACGTTGAACGCTGGCATGCGCTGGGAGTACGGGGCCCCGATCACGGAACTGTATGGCCGACTGGTGAACCTTGACATCGCTCCCGATTTTGCGGCGGTTGCGCCGGTAGTGGCTAATGATCCGATCGGCGTACTGACACGCCAGCGATATCCCGACTCGCTGGTTCAACCGGACAGAAGCGGCTTCGAGCCGCGGGTCGGAATCGCGTGGCGCCCCATCTCCGGATCGTCACTGGTTGTTCGCGCCGGATATGGAGTCTACTACGATACTTCCGTCTATCAAACGATTGCCGTTCAGATGGCGCAACAACCGCCCCTCTCAAAAACTTTGAGCGTGCAAAACACCCCGGCCGATCCGCTCACCTTGGCGAATGGTTTCAACGCTTCTCCTTCCACTACTGCCAACACTTTTGCGATCGATCCGAATTTCCGCGTCGGATATGCGCAGAACTGGCAAGTAACAGTGCAGCGCGACCTACCGGGCTCGCTGCAAATGACAGCAAGCTATCTGGGCATTAAAGGAACGCGAGGAGTGCAGGAATTTCTGCCGAATACATTTCCGGCCGGCGCTGGAAATCCATGTCCTCACCTGTCCCACCGGATTCGCTTACCTCACCTCGAATGGCAATTCAACTCGCGAGGCGGCCCAACTCCAGTTGCGGCGAAGACTCCACAACGGCTTTACCGCGCTTCTTCAATACACCTTTTCGAAATCAATCGACGACGACGCGATGCTGGGCGGCCAGGGGGCTACACAGAGCACGCCGCCTCAGAATTCACAAGGCCCGGGCACCACAGTGGTTAATGTCGCTGGGGCCTCAAGCGGAAGCGGCCAGCCAAGTCTCGCGATTGCCCAGAATTGGCTTAACCTGAGCGCCGAACGAAGCCTGTCGACTTTCGATCAGCGCCATCTTTTGAGCCTGCAAATGCAGTACACAACGGGTATGGGGCTCACGGGGGGAACGCTGCTGAGGGGTTGGAAGGCTGCGCTTTTCAAGGAATGGACTTTCGCCACCCAGATCAGCGCGGGCAGCGGTCTGCCGCAGACTCCTGTTTATCTGGAGGCGGTGCAGGGTACAGGCGTGACCGGAAGCATTCGCCCCGATTACATAGGCGCGGCACTGTATGCGCCGCCCCCGGGCTTTTTTTTGAATCCGGCGGCTTACTCTGGGCCCTTGGCGGGTGAATGGGGAAATGCGGGAAGAGATTCCATCATTGGCCCCGCCCAGTTCACATTGAACGCTTCGCTGGGGCGCACATTTCGAGTGAGCGACCGGGTCAATCTAGATTTACGTATTGACTCCACGAACGCGCTCAATCACGTCACCTTCACCGCTTGGAACACGACCGTGAACAGCGCGCAATTCGGTCTGCCCGCCGCAGCCAATGCGATGCGTAGCATGGAAACCACCCTGCGCTTCCGGTTCTGAAGTATGCGACGAGCGATTAGCGGGTTGTTGTTTTGGACATTGGCGGCTGGCGCGCAGCAGATAGGACAAAACGCCCCGCCCGGCGGCAATGCGACGGCCACGTTCACCACCGGAACCCAGTTAGTCGTTGAGACCGTAGTCGTGACCGACAAAAACGGAAGTCATGTTGAAGGCCTCACAGCCAAGGATTTCACTGTTACCGAGAACGGAGCACCACAAGCCATCCGCTTCTTTGAACACCAGCAGTTGCCCGAGACTCCCAATGCGCCGGTGACTCGAACAGAGCCTGAACATATCCACATCTACGACAAGCTCGGTCGAACCCAAATTTCATCGGAAACGCCTGGGAGCACGCGCCATAAGGATCGCCGCCTGCTGGCGCTGTATTTCGATTTCACCGCTATGCCGCCGAGCGATCAGTTGCGCGCACTGGCGGCCGGGGAAAAGTTCATCCGAACGCAGATGACGCGGGCGGATCTCCTGGCCATCATGAGGTATTCAGGCGGCGCTGTCGATGTGCTCCAGGATTTCACCGCCGACCGGGATCGGTTATTGAGCATCATCCAAACGATGATCGTGGGAGAAGGTCAGGGTTTCGACGAAAGCACCAGCGATGCCAGCGCTGCCGATACCGGAGCCGCGTTCGGCCAGGACGACAGCGAGTTCAACATCTTCAACACTGACCGCCAATTGTCGGCGCTCCAGACAGCCGCCAAAATGTTAGGCCGGCTCAACGAAAAGAAATCGCTGGTTTATTTTGCGAGCGGCTTAAGGCTGAACGGCCTGAACAATCAGGCGCAACTGCACGCCACCATTAACGCTGCTATCCGCGCCGGGGTGTCGTTCTGGCCGATTGACGCGCGGGGTCTGGTAGCCGAGGCCCCTCTCGGCGATGCCACCAGGGGATCGCCGGGAAACATTGGTATGTATTCCGGCGCAGCCGCTCTCGCAAACACCACTAACTTTCAGCAATCGCAGGATACGCTTTATGCGCTGGCTGCTGATACGGGTGGAAAGGCTCTGCTCGACTATAACGACCTTACGAAAGGAATCGCGCAGGCCGCGCAGGCCATTTCGAGTTATTACATCATTGGATATTACACCAGCAACACAGCACAAGATGGAAAGTTCCGGCGCATCAAGATCTCTCTGAACGCGGACATGGCGGCCAAATTGGATTACCGGCAAGGCTATTTTGCCAGCAAACAATTCAGTAAATTCACCAGCGCGGACAAGGAACGGCAGCTCGAAGATGCGCTAATGCTGCCCGATCCGATTACGGAACTCACCATCGCGATGGAAGTGGATTACTTCCAGTTGAACCGGGCCGAATATTTCGTGCCCCTGGTCGTAAAGATTCCAGGGAGGGAGCTGTCGCTTGCCAAGCGGGGCGGCGCGGAACGCACTCTGATCGATTTCATCGGCGAGATTAAAGACGACTACGGCACCACCATGACCAACCTGCGCGATAAGGTGGATATCAAGCTGAGCGACGCGACCGCAGCACAATTAGCAAAACGCCCGATTGAATACGATGCTGGCTTCACGCTTCTTCCCGGAAAATACAGCATCAAGTTTCTCGCCCGCGACGCCGAGACAGGCCGAATCGGGACTTATCAAACCGCGTTTGTCATTCCGAACTTAAACAAGGAGGAGAAGCGAGTCCCCATCAGTTCCGTGGTGTTGAGCAGCCAGCGCGTGGACCTCAACGATGCTCTGTATAACGCCGCGAAGGGCAAAGCCAGAGAAGAGATGGCCAACCCGTTGGTCCAGAATGGCCAGAAGTTGATTCCTAGCGTGACACGGGTATTCAGCAAGGACCGCGGCCTCTACGTCTATCTGCAGGCCTACGAACAGGGAGTGGCGAACATTCAGCCGCTAATCGCGTTCGTGAGCCTTTACCATGGGCAAGAGAAGGCGTTCGAAACAAAACCGATCGAGGTAAAAGATGGAGCGAACAATCGGGTGAAAACGATGCCACTCCAGTTCAGCATTGCTCTCAATAGCCTCGCGCCCGGCAAATATGACTGCCAAGTGACTGTACTCGATCCTGAAACGCAGAAGGCGGCGTTTTGGCAGGCGCCCGTGGTGCTTGTACCGTAAGTTACTCAGTTACTACTCAGACGTGGCAGGGGTTGCCTGCGCTTTTTGTATTCGGAGAACATAGTTTCCGCATCCGTATCCCGATGCAGCTTGCGGTAGAGCATCGCCAGCGAGTAACAAGCGTCCGGAGACGTAGTATCGAGCGAGACAGCACGGACATACTCGTCAATCGCTTCAGTATCGCGTGCTTCTTTTTCGAGCGCTCGCCCAAGATGATAATGAGCTTGCGACAGATTTGGATCGTATCGGAGAGACTCGCGCAAAGCCACCTCGGCTTCTTTCACTTGATCCATCCTCAATAAAAGGGAACCCAGGTCGTGGGGCGGCCACGGCGAAGGATGCGCCTCCGCGCGATTTAATCCCGCTGCCTTTTCAAATGCGCCACGGGCTTGCTCCGCCCGACCTTGCATATCAAACGCCAACCCCAAACTATCCCAGGCGCGGGCCGACAGCGGATCGAGTTTTGTCGCCCTATCGAGTTTCTCAACGGCTTCTTCATATCGCCGCTGATCGTAATCGAGCCTGCCCTGCCAGTACAGATAAATCGCGCTGTCCGGATGGCTTTTCGCAAGCCCGGCGAGTACGGCGCGCGCCCGTGCATCGTCTCCCAATTTGACCAGCGCCATCGCCAGCGTGAAGTTATCGCGGTCGTTGAGGGGAGCCAGCCTGGACGCTTCACCAAAAGCAGCGGCTGCGGCATCCATCTTCCCATCCAGAAATTCCACGCCGCCCCGCAAAGACAGCAATTCGGCACGGCGTGCATTATCGGAGGCTGTTGCAGCGGCGAGAATGCTCTCCACTTGCGCGAAATTCTTCTTTGCCAATGCGGTCGCGGCAATTTCACCCTGGCCGGTTGGCGCCAGAGCCTGCCGTAGTCTTTCGAAAATGTCTTCGCTTTGAGCAAGTGCGGCCATGGCCCATAACATGCACAGCATTACTCGAACAGCAAGCATCTGTTACTGCCTGACCTCGATGGTGCGCAGCATCAATTCAGCGCGTCGCGAGCGCTCCTCGTCAAGCTTTTTCAAGAGCTCTGCCTGTTTCTCCGCCCGCGGATCATGCGTCCGGCGGTATAGGACCAGCAACTGCTCGTTTCCCTGAAAGCTGGTGGGGTCCAGCCGAACGGCGCGATCCAGCTCGGTACGCGCTTCGTCCATCTTCTTCTCCATCATCCAGATCCGCGCCAGCTCCGTATGCGCTTCGGGAAAAGACGGCCTCAGCTCAATGGATTTGCGCAAGCGGCGAGTCGCATCATTCAGATCGCCGTCCAGCCGCGCAATGCGCCCCAGGAAATATTCCGCTCCCGCCGCAGCTTTAGGATCGCTCTCCACTTCTGTCAATTGCGCCTTCGCTTTTTCGTACTCACCCGCAGTGAAATAAGCGATTCCCAGCGCATAGTGCCCTGCCGGGTTCTCGGGTTTGCCTTTCACGAATCTCTCGAAGTAGACTACCGCTGTTGCCGGCTCCCGTGTAGCCAGTACGACGGCCCCCATCGCATAGTTGTATTGCGGATTTCCAGGATCAAGAGCGAGTGCCCGGTCGAGGGATCTTCGAGCCTCTAAAACTAGATCCATCTTCGCTGCCACCTCTGCGAACAGATAATGAATTTGCGCGTTATCAGGCGCGAGATCGCGCGCGTGCGCCAGATATCCCAAGGCGCCTTCGTGATCTTTCATCAGTTCCGCCAAACGCGCCAGCTCCAAAAGATGAGCCGTGTTTTTGGGGTCCGCCACCGCCACCCGCTCCAGTGTCTTGCGTGCGTCGGCGGGGCGTTGCAACTGCTCATAGGCAATTGCGAGCCGGCGCAGGCTCTCCGGCGGGGCGGCTTGGCGCGCGTCAAGCGCCTCCACAAGAATCTCTACCACGCCAGCGGCTTTTGCGCCTTCCAAGGCGTTTTGCATGTTCTCGAAATCTTGCGTCGAAAAATCCGCGCACTTGCTGAGGCGCAAGGCGGCCGCTTTGGCTTCCGCGATCCGGCCCAGGCTGCATAGATCCGCGCAGCGAATGACTAAGTTCCCGGTGTTTGAAGCCGTGTCGGGGGGAAGCTTCTGAATCTCACTCAGCGATTGCTGCAAACTTACGCTGCCTTTCGTAAAGCAGCGCCAGCGAACCGCGTGCTTCCTCGTCCTCCGGCTTCGCGCGCGAGACGTGTTGCCAGGAATCGATGGCACACGCGACAGATGAGGGGTCAGTTTCCGATTCCATTTGGCAGGCTCGCGCCAAGTTCTGCCAAGCCGGCGTCAAGCTGGGCGCAAGGCGCACCGCCTCGGCAAAATCCTCGCGAGCTTCCGCGAACTCGTTGCGCCGGGCATGCACGATCCCACGCAGGTTTATCAAGCCACCCTCGCGCGGGTGGTGCTCCAGGGCGGCGTCAAGTAAACGCGAAGCGCCGGCCAGATCGTTGGCCTGAATCGCATCCTGAATTGCAAGTTCCGCTTGCGTCAAATTGCCGTCTTGCGCTCCTAAAGACAGAGCTGAGGCAAGTAAAACAACCAGCAATTTCACAATATGCGTCCGGCAATGCACAGTTCGAAGTTTTCTCTTGACTCGCGCGACGCGTGGATATATAAAACATAACTAATTGGGGATGAGCCGCGCTTCTACAACCACTTAAAACGTTTACGCAGTTCAAGAGGGGGATGAAAATGTTTCGTCGGCTTTTTTGGGGAGTATGCATCGCCATGATGCTGGTGCCGGGACTGGCTTTCGGGCAAAGTCAAAACGCAAGCTGGACGGCCAGGTGACCGACAAGTCGGGTGCGGTCATTCCGCAAGCGACGGCGACAATTTCCGCCGCGGAACGGCAGATAAACAGCACTGTTCAAACGGACAACGCGGGCCGCTTCAGTTTTCCGAACCTAGCGCCAGGCTCCTACGATCTGACCGTTTCAGCCAAGGGTTTTCGCACCTACGTCCAGCACAGCATCCAGTTGCTCGCAAATCAGTCCGCTAGCATCGATGCCAGTCTTGGACGTTGGTGACGCCTCAACCAAGGTAGAGGTCACTGCCGACGCCGCGCAACTGAATTATGACAACGGCGCGCAACAAGAGGGTGTTCCTCCGCAGGTGATCAACCAATTACCGCTGGAGGTCGCCTCCGGCACGCCCCGCAACGCCGTGCAGTTTCTTAGTTTCCTTCCGGGTGTCAACACGGGCACCAGCCCGCAGGCCTTCAACGCCCGGATCAACGGCGGCCTGAAGATGGGCGATGAAGCAGTCATGGACGGAGTGAGCATGCAGGAAGGCACCATGTCGCAAAGCGGCATGGTATCGTTCTTCGACTTCCCCACAACGCCTGACATGGTCAGTGAGGTGCGCGTGCTGACCTCCAGCTATGAGCCCGAGTACGGCACCACTACGGGCGGCGAGATTATCGTCACTACCCGGAGCGGCACGGACCAGTTCCATGGCGGCGGTTTTGAGTATCTTCGCAACAAAGACCTGAACGCGCTACCGTTTACCAACCAGCGCCCGCCCGGCGATGCTCGCCCCAAGGACAACGAGAACGAGTTCGGCGGTTTTATCGGCGGACCGGTGAAGCTGCTCATTCATACCGTTCGTCTGGGGATCGAAGCACAAGACCTACTTCTTCCATGACGAAGAGTACTTACGCAGCCTCGGCGGCACGAATCGTCCTTTGTATTCGATTCCTTCCGTGCAGGAGCGCAGCGGTGATTTCTCGGATTTGGGCGTTCCAATTTACGATCCGACGACCGAAACGATCGTCAACGGCGTGATCAGTCGCCAGCCTTATCCAGGCAATAAAATTCCGATCTCCGAGCAAAGCCCGCTCGCCCAGCAGTGGATGAAATTTCTTCCCACGCCTACCGCCCCAGGGCCCTACAACAACTACCTGGGGATACCGACTGCTGACGGAATTCTCGCCAGCACCGACCTTTTCCTTTACAAGATTGACCATTACTGGGGTGATAAGGATCACTTCTCCCTTACCATCTGGCGGCAGAAAAACCCACCGAATGAGCAATGCGCGCTGCCGGTAATGCTGTGTACTTCCAGTCCCGCCAAACCCGAGGACGCCTGGGTCAACCGCTTCAATTGGGATCACAATTTCGCGCCCACCCTGTTGAGCCACTTCGCCATTGGTTACGTAAACCGCAATGAGGGTTATGGATCCGTCACCGGGCAAGATCCCAATCAGCTTCCGAAGATTCCGAATGCCGCCGCCTACAATGCTTCGCCATGCCGCTAATTTTAGCGGCAACGGCATCACGAACTTTCACGTCGTGGGGAAACACCGCAGGGCCCTGGTTATCTGAACAAGACTACGCGGCCCACTTATATCGGCAATGAGTTGATCACCTGGGTGCATGGCGCGCACACCGTCAAAGTCGGCGGCGAATTCCGGCATTTGCAGCAAGTCTTCCGGCAAACAACAATCAGTCCGGTTCGCTCGGCTTCTCAGCCGGTTCCACGGGCTCTGCCGGGCGTAGCCAGCGGCGACCCGTTCGCCAGCTTCTACATCGGCGCTGTGGATAACGGCAGCCTCAATGTATACAACGTAAACAAATATGGGGCCGAGCAGCGCGCCTATTCATTATTTGCCGGCGATACCTGGAAAATGTCCTCTAAGCTGACCGTAAACTACGGACTTCGCTGGGACCGGTTCTCACCCACCTTTGAGACCAGCGACAGGCTGTCATTCTTCAGCTTCGCGCCAAACCCCGGTGCCGGAAATTTGCCCGGCAGTCTGGCCTTCGCCGGCAACAAATGGGGCCCTGCAAGCGCTGGCGTTCGCTACCCGGAAACACCCTGGAACGGCGCAATCGCGCCCCGTCTGGGTTTTGCGTACCAGCTAAATGACAAGACGGTCGTACGCGCCGGCTATGGCGTCTTTTATACCCAGGCGTTCTACCCGGGTTGGGGCGGCGGCATGTCGCTTGATGGCTTCAATCCGCAGCGTCAGCTTCGGCGCTTCGCTCAGCGGGTACCAGCCCGCGTTCTATATGGATAACGGCTTCCCAGCTTACAGCAAGGCGCCGGATATCAGCGCGACAGCCGATAACGGTAAGGGTGGACCCAATTATCGCCCGACCTTCGCGAACCACCTCTCGTATACACAGCAGTGGAATCTCACAGTGGAGCGCAAGATCGGCAACAGTGCCGTAGCCAGCGTTGCCTATGTTGCCAACAAAGGCACTCATCTGCCCTCACAGATGCAGCCGCTCAACTATCTGAATCCATCACTGTTGACCAGTATGGGTTCCACCGAGTTGAACTCAGTTTTCAGCCCGGACAGACATCTCTCTATGGAGTAAGCGTTCCGTATGCGAACTGGGTGCAAACCCTGGATAGCGTCGGAACTTGCAAGCCCACCGTTGCCCAGGCTATGGTGCGGTACCCGCAATATTGCAACGGGCTGATCGGCGAAAACGAGAATGAAGGCACCTCCGATGTACAACTCCTTCCAGACGAAGATTGAAAAGCAGTTTTCAACGGGCCTGTACCTGGGCGCGAACTATACCTTTGCGCGGCTGACGACCGACGCTTCTTCCAGCACGCAGGCGACGGCCGGCTACGGCGCGATCGGCGGGGTCATCAACCCCTTCCAAGGAAGCCGCAACCAGTCGCTGTCTCCCGGATGACATCACGCACACGTTCTCGCTTGTTGGCCGTCTATGACCTTCCCTTTGGCACAGGCAAACGATGGTTGAACAGCGGGCGTCTTATTGAATACCCTCGTCGGCGGCTGGACGCTGTCCTCCAGCATCAAACTCGTTTCCGGGATGCCGCTATACTTCCGTGACTCGACTGTTTGCGGCGTTCCTGGGCAATTCCAGGCCGCAGTGCATTCCCGGCAATCCTCTCCGGAGCCAAAGTGCTGGCGCAATCCTGGAGCGGCTTCAACGTGAACGACCCTGCGTTTAATGCCTCCGCATTCGAGCCAGCTTCGTTTTCGCAAATGGAAATTACCTCGGCACCGGGCCGCGCGTAAGCAGCGTCCGCGGATCTCCTTACCGCGATACCAACATCTCGCTTTCCAAAAAGATCAAGTATTACGGAGCGGCTTCAGGTGGAGTTGCGCGGCGAAGCATTCAACGTCTTTAACAATCACTACTTCACCTGCGATGGCCAGGCATTCGGCGATTGTATTCCGTTCAATAACGATCCTTCCAACTCCAACTTCGGACAATGGAACGGGACGGTTACGCAGCCGAGGAACGTGCAACTAGTCGGTCGCATCACCTTCTGAGAACTTCGGCTAATCTAACCCGGCGATCTTTTCTCCTCGCCGGCGCTGCAGGTCTCGGACTCTCCGGGAATGGGGCGCCGGCACGACCTCCTGCGCCATACGGACCGCTGCCCTCTGAACGACAAGTGCGATGGAGCGAGATGGAGTATTACAACTTTCTCCATTTCACTGTCAATACATTCACCGATAAAGAGTGGGGATATGGAAATGAAGACCCGGCCATCTTTAATCCGAAGCAATTCGATGCCGGTGCCATCGTCGAAACATTGAAGGCCAGCGGCAGTAAAGGCGTGATCCTCACCTGCAAGCATCATGACGGCTTTTGCCTCTGGCCCACCAGCACCACGGAACACTCCATAAAAAGCAGTCCCTATAAACAGGGCAAAGGGGATATCGTCAAAGAACTTTCAGAGGCAGCGCAGCGCAGCGGACTGAGATTTGGAGTCTATGTTTCGCCGTGGGATCGAAGCCAGGCAAGCTACGGGACTCCTCAATACTTAAAGGTCTATAGGAAGCAGATTGAAGAGCTTCTGACCCGATATGGTCCTGTATTCGAAATCTGGCATGATGGCGCAAACGGCGGGACGGGGTACTATGGGGGCGCCAACGAGAAGCGCATCATCGATAAGCGGCACTATTACGACTGGCCCGCCACCTGGGCGATGGAACACAGACTCCAGCCGAACGCTGTCATTTTTAGCGACGTCGGGCCCGATATTCGTTGGGTCGGCAATGAAAACGGGATCGCTGGCGAGACTTGCTGGGAAACTTATACGCCCCTTTCTCCAAACGGAGGCCCCGGATCGCCCGGCGACGTGCAGGAGAAGCAATCTGTTACCGGGACCCGCCCTGGGAAGTATTGGATGCCGGCGGAATGCGACGTCTCGATACGGCCGGGCTGGTTCTGGCATCAAGCTGAAAACGGCAAAGTAAAAACTCCCCGCGAGTTGCTAACTCTTTACTATGATTCGGTCGGTCGAGGTGCCAGTTTTCTGCTGAACGTTCCGCCCGATCGCCGCGGATTGATTTACGATACTGACCGCGCGACTCTGCGCGAGTTCGGGCGGCTGGTTCAATCAATCTTTTCTCATAACTTAGCAGCTGACGCTACTGTAAGTGCTTCAAACGTTCGCGGCGGAAACTCGGAGTATCAGTCCGAAACACCTTCTGGACGGCAATCGCTTTACTTATTGGTCGACCGATGATTCTGTAACAGCGGCGCACGTTATCTTTGATCTGCCACGCGCTACAAAGTTTAACGTCGTGCGGGTTCGTGAGAACATCCGCCTGGGGCAGCGCATCGACGAGTTCGCCGTCGAATTCTGGACTAATGGCGCCTGGTCGCAATTTGGTCACGGTACCAGCATCGGCTCCTGTCGGATCATAAGGTCGGACGCTTTTGTGACGACCACGCGCGTCCGGCTTCGCGTGATTAAGTCGGCCGTCTGTCCAGCCCTATCTGAGTTCAGCCTGTTTAGCGAATCCGCATAAATTCAATCCTTAGCGGTCCCTTAGGGATCCTTTAGGGTCCCGCCGTTACATTGGAAGCGACTCGTATGGCGGACATCTTTTACGTATTGATTGCGTTGCTGTTTTTCGTGCTTGCCTGGGGCTTCACGAAGGCCTGCGATCGCCTGTAGGTATCTCTATGGATTACATCATCGGCGGTATCACCACAGTCTTTCTATTCGCTTATCTGATTTACGCATTGCTAAAGCCAGAAAAGTTTTAGCAGATCGAAGGAACCCATGACACAAAACGGTCTACTGCAGATTGCGATTTACTTCCTGATCATTCTTGCCGTGACGAAGCCAATGGGCATTTTCATGGCGAAGATCTTCGAAGGCAAGAAGACTTTTCTCCACCGCCTGCTCCGTCCTATTGAAAGACTAATCTACAAGCTAATTGGAGTCGATGAAACCACCGAACAGCGCTGGACCCAGTACACAGCCGCGCTTCTGGCCTTCAGCATTTTCAGTTTTTTGTTTGTGTACTTGCTGCAAAGACTGCAAGGGCTTTTGCCGCTGAATCCGCAGGGCTTCGGCAGTGGCCAGGTCTCGCCTGATCTTGCGTTTAATACCGCGGTGAGCTTCATGACCAATACCAATTGGCAATCGTACTCAGGCGAATCGACCCTTAGCTATCTCGTGGAGATGGCCGCGCTTACGGTTCAAAACTTCGCATCCGCCGCGGCCGGCATTGCCGTCGCTATCGCGGTAACGCGCGGCTTCGCGCGACAGCAGGTGAACAGCCTGGGTAATTTTTGGGTCGATCTGACCCGGGCAGTCGTGTACATTCTACTGCCCATCTCTTTCGTGGCTGCTCTCATTTTCTGTTCGCAGGGCGTGATTCAGAATTTCCATCCGTACACGATTGCGAAAACGCTGGAGGGGGCAAAACAGATAATCGCGCAAGGCCCCGTTGCCTCGCAGGAAGCGATCAAAATGCTGGGCACAAACGGCGGCGGCTTTTTCGGCGCGAACTCGGCTCATCCCTTCGAGAATCCTACGCCGCTCATGAATCTGTTCCAGATGTTCCTCATTTTCGTCATTCCCGCGGGACTCACCTACACATTCGGCGTTATGGTCGGTGACCGGAGGCAAGGTTGGACCCTTTTCTCAGCCTGCGCAGCCATGTTCCTCATCGGTGTTTTCGTTTGCTATTGGGCGGAACAAAAAGGGAATCCGACGCTTGCCAAACTCGGCATCGAAACACACGCCACAGCTACCCAGCCGGGAGGCAATATGGAGGGCAAGGAAACACGCTTCGGTATCGCCGCTTCCGCACTATTCGCCACTGTAACGACGGACGCAAGCTGTGGCGCCGTCAACGGCATGCACGACAGTTTCACGCCACTGGGTGGGCTGGTTCCTCTCTTTAATATTCAAACCGGCGAAGTGATCTTTGGAGGTGTCGGCGCCGGACTATACGGCATTCTTCTTTATGCGATTGTTGCCGTCTTCATCGCCGGCCTCATGGTCGGCCGCACGCCGGAATACGTAGGCAAGAAGATCGAGCAAAAAGAGGTGAAGATGGCCATGATCGCGCTCATCGCGACTGCCTTCAGCATTCTGGTTTTCGCCGCTATTTCCTCGGTGATTCCCTTCGCCTCGCCCACGAAGGACGCCAAGGGGCAGCCTGTGGCGCACAGTTACTGGAATCCGCCCGGGCCTGCAACCGCGAACGTGAACAACTCCGGCGCGCATGGATTCAGTGAAATTCTCTACGCATATACCAGCGGCACCGGCAACAACGGCAGCGCATTCGGAGGCATCAATCCCAACACTCCCTGGTACAACCTGACCATTGGTTTGGCCATGCTGATCGGCCGTTTCCTATTCCTGATTCCGCTGCTGGCAGCGGCAGGCGCCCTCGCGAATAAGAGGAAAGTTGCCGAAACGCTCGGCACTTTGCCCACCCATGGTCCTCTATTCGTCGGTCTGCTTGTCGGCACTGTGGTCCTAGTGGGAGCCCTGACATTTTTCCCGGCGCTCGCCTTAGGCCCCATCGTCGAGCACTATTTAATGCAGGACGGCAAGCTGTTCTCAATGCTCTTGCTGTTCCCGATTTGGAGCTAGATCATGGCAACTACTCTTCCGCCGCCGCCTTCCAAGGTCCCGTCGTCGCCCGAAGATCTCTCTTCGCTTCTTCCGGCGCGGTTAGCCCGCTCTCGGCCGCTCTTCGATCCGGAAATCGTGCGCCGGGCAACGAAAGACTCTTTCGTCAAGTTGAATCCGTTCACCCTCCTGAAGAATCCGGTCATGTTTGTGGTCGAAGTCGGCGCGGCACTCGTGACTGTCTTTTTGCTGCGCGACCTTTTCACTGCAGTTGCCGCGAGAACGGGATTCGAGCTTCAGATTGCCCTTTGGCTTTGGTTTACAGTGCTGTTTGCTAACTTCGCAGAAGCTATGGCCGAGGCTCGTGGCAAAGCGCAAGCCGATACTCTTCGTAAGACCAAAACGGATTCCATCGCTAACCGCCTGTTGACCAATGGAAAGATGGAAGCTGTTCCCGCGTCGAAGTTGCGCTCGGGAGATATCGTAATCGCCAAAGCCGGCGAGCTGATTCCCGGCGACGGCGAGGTGATCGATGGCATCGCCACCGTAGATGAGTCGGTCATTACCGGTGAAAGCGCGCCCGTCATCCGCGAGTCGGGGGGCGATCGCAGCGCTGTCACTGGTGGAACCAAAGTCTTGTCGGATCAGATCAAAGTCCGCATTACTTCGAACCCCGGTGAGACCTTCCTCGACAAAATGATTGCGCTGGTCGAGGGTGCTCAACGTCAGAAGACGCCCAACGAGATCGCACTGAATATCCTGATCGCCGGTTTGACCTTGATCTTTCTAATGGCAGTGGCGACACTGCACCCGTTTGCGATCTACGCAGTATCATCCGCGGGCGCTGGAACAGTACCGACCATCGCCGTTTTAGTTTCCTTGTTGGTCTGTTTGATCCCCACCACAATCGGCGGACTGCTCTCCGCCATCGGCATTGCCGGTATGGACCGAGTTATGCAGCACAACGTACTCGCCATGAGTGGGAAGGCCGTGGAAGCGTCCGGCGATGTGAATACTCTGCTTCTGGATAAAACCGGCACCGTCACTCTCGGCAACCGTCAGGCAGTGGAGTTCATCGCTTTTCCTGGCATCTCGGAAGAGGAACTGGCTGACGCTGCGCAATTATCCAGTCTCGCCGATGAAACACCGGAGGGCCGATCGATTGTTGTGCTTGCCAAGGAAAAATATGGACTACGTGGACGCGAAATCGCCGAGCACGAAGCCTCTTTTATTCCCTTTTCCGCTTATAGCCGAATGAGCGGTGTGGATATTGACGGCCGTATGCTGCGTAAAGGCGCAAGCAGCGCGATTGAAAAATTTGTGGTCGAGTGCCGGGGAACCGTTCCCGCGACCTTCCGGGAGATTTCCGATCGTATTTCCCGGAGCGGCGGAACTCCTCTCGCCGTGGCGGACAGCGGTCGCGCATTGGGCGTTATTCACCTGAAAGATATCGTCAAAGGCGGCATGAAGGAGCGCATTGGCCAGCTCCGCGCGATGGGCATCCGCTCGGTTATGATTACCGGCGATAATCCGCTCACCGCGGCAGCCATTGCGAGCGAGGCCGGGGTGGACGATTTTCTCGCGCAAGCCACTCCCGCC
This sequence comes from uncultured Acidobacteriaceae bacterium, assembly GCA_963762495.1. Classification (GTDB taxonomy): domain Bacteria; phylum Acidobacteriota; class Terriglobia; order Bryobacterales; family Bryobacteraceae; genus Bog-105. The sequence continues at coordinate 170,202 of CAVXKZ010000021.1, read as the reverse complement.
GACAAGCTTGAATACATCAGACGGGAACAGCGTGAAGGCCGCCTAGTCGCCATGACCGGCGATGGCACCAACGACGCGCCGGCCTTAGCCCAAGCCGACGTGGGACTGGCCATGAACACGGGAACAATGGCTGCCAAAGAGGCCGGCAACATGGTGGACCTCGACAGCAATCCAACTAAACTGATCGAGGTCGTAGCGATAGGCAAGCAATTGCTAATCACTCGCGGCGCGCTAACCACTTTTTCCATCGCTAACGACGTCGCCAAGTATTTTGCGATCATTCCAGCCATGTTCATGGCCACCTATCCGGCCTTGGCCGGCTTCAACATTATGGGCCTTCACACACCCCAGAGCGCTGTGCTGGCCGCTGTCATCTTCAACGCCTTGATCATCATCGCTCTGGTGCCTCTTGCCCTTCGCGGCGTTAAATACCGGCCCCTCGGAGCCGCCTCGCTGTTACGGCGCAATGTCTTGATCTATGGAATTGGAGGGATTATCGTTCCCTTCCCCGGCATCTGGATCATCGACCAATTACTGGTACTGCTACATCTCGCGTAGCGCTTAAAGAAAGAGAAATACGATGCTAAAACAACTTGCCCCGGCACTCAGAATGGCGATACTTCTCACCGTACTTACCGGGCTCATCTATCCAGCAGTTGTTACTGGTCTGTGCCAGTTACTCTTCAAGAGCAAAGCCGATGGCAGCCTTATCGCGCAGAACGGCAGTGTCATTGGATCGTCGCTTTTAGGCCAAAACTTCACCAAGCCCGAATACTTCCACCCACGTCCGTCCGCCGCTGGAAACGACGGGTACGACCCCACCGCGTCTACTGGGTCGAACTTCGGCCCCACAAATCAGAAGCTATACGATCGCGTGAAGACTTCAGCCGACCAGTTTCGGAAGGAAAACCCCGATTATTCCGGGCCGATCCCAGCGGATGCTCTCACTGCATCTGGCAGCGGTCTCGATCCCGACATCACCCCTGCCAACGCCTATGCACAAGCTGCACGTGTTGCGAAGACACGCGGGGTCACTACATCGAGGGTCGAGGGTATCATTGCATCAACTATCCAGGGTCGCGATCTCGGCTTCCTGGGTGAGCCACGCGTGAACGTCCTGAAGCTCAATCTGGAGCTTGACCGCCAAACCCCGAAACACTAACAGGACGGACCTTATGCCATTTCCCAAACCAAGGCTCTTTCCTTGTCTTTTCTTCAGCCTCGGAATGCTTGCTGTTGTCTGCTCTGCTCAACAGCCTCAACCTCCTCAACCGCTGCCTACCCCTGCTATGACAGGCCCGCTGCAGACAGCCTCGCCAATCACGTTCGAGGCCGGACCATTTGGCAAGCTCGATCTAACCGGCATCGTTAGCGGCATCGGCCAGGTGCAGGGCAATCACGTCTCAGGGGATGACACCGCTCAGGCCGATCTGAGTAACGGTCAAGTATTTGTTCAAAAGACGGAGGGGTGGTGGCAATTTTATGTGCAGGTCGGCGCGTACAATATTCCGATCCTGGGTACGCCGTTCCTTTCTACCGCCGACACAATCAGCGACTTCTGGGGCCCGCTGCCTGTTGCGTACTTGAAGTTGGCCCCGACGAAGACCTTTTCCATTCTGATCGGCAAGCTGCCCTCGCTAATTGGCGCGGAATACACTTTCGACTTCGAAAATATGGACATTGAGCGTGGCCTGTTGTGGAACCAGGAGAACTCCGTGAATCGCGGAGTACAGGTGAATGACACCTTTGGTAAGCTCAGCGCCTCGCTGAGCTGGAATGACGGCTTCTATTCCAATCGCTACACCTGGCTGACAGGATCTTTGGCCTATGCATTCAATGCGGCCAACACTCTGACGTTCGTCGGTGGTGGGAACCTCGGTGAGACGACGTTTCGGAGTCTGGCTACGCCGCTACAAAATGATGGCAGCATCTATAACGTGATTTACAGCTACACGAAGGGGAACTGGATTATTCAACCGTACTTTCAATATACGGATGTACCCACTAACAAAAAGATCGGCATCGTGCAGGGGGCGGCGACACGGGGTGGGGCGCTCTTGGTGAATTACAATTTCAAACACCACCTGTCGCTCGCTGGCAGAGAAGAGTATATCGCGAGCACGGGGAACGCTGACGAGCAAGCTGTCAATCTGCTTTTCGGGCCAGGGAGTGGCGGCTGGTCAATCACAGTGACGCCCACCTTTCAAGACCACGATTTCTTCATTCGGGGAGAGTTTTCCTTCGTTCAGGCGACGAGCTACACGCCTGGTAATGGTTTTGGCCACTTGGGCATGAGCCCAAACCAGCCTCGCGGCGAGTTTGAAGCAGGCTTCCTGTTCTGAAATGTCGTTGCAAGGGCAACCGCCAAAATCGCCGACCAAAACGCTTGGCCTTCACTGAATTGTCGAGAGTTCGTAAAACATCCGTCACCCCGAAACCCGCCCGCGAGTAGTTTCATCTCTCGTGCTGAGCCGGCTCACGTGCAATGTGGTCACCGTGCATGCGAAGCGCGTATCGCAGATCTTGCCACATCCCGTTAGCAGACACTCACCCGATTTTGAATCTCCACCGAACTTTTCTGGCCGCGCTCGCGTATAAATAGGAACACTCGAGTTCCTATGAACCTACTGCCACTATTTCTGCTTTCCGCCGCTTTGTCCATTTCCGCAGCCGATCTCACCGGCAAATGGGAAGTCTTCGCCACTGGGGGTCAGCTCAAGGACGCCCGACGGGTAAACCTGACCTTGGAAGGCGGCGAATACCATTGGAAATTCTTCGGCTCGCAAATGACGGGCGCCCCGCAAGGCGACAGTATCGTCTTCCACTGCAAAGAAGACAATAAGCCGTGCGGTGACTGGAAGGGACGCATTACCGATACCGGGATGAGCGGAGAAGGAGATGTTGAGGGCATTCCGATTAAGTGGTCGGCTCATCGGCCCGCTGTGCGTCCGAGTTCAGCTCCTGTGCAACACGATTTCATACCCACCGTCTTCTATCGCGAATTTTCCGGTTTAAAAGAACCTGTTCTGCATCTCTGGCCCGGCGATAGCGTGCACACCGAATCGGTCGATGCGGGTGGCTACGATTCCCATGGCGTGCACCGCGTTTTCGGCGGTAACCCGCTTACCGGCCCCTTCTATATCGAAGGCGCAATGCCTGGAGACACGTTGGTGGTGAAACTCGTCCGCGTGCGTCTGAATCGCGATTCCGCCAACAGTGGAGACGGCGTTGCCGGGAATGCGCTGGATCCATACTATTTTCGCGATCAGCCGAAAGTAGAGCACTTCGATTCGGAGTGGAAGCTTGATCGCGATGCACAAACCGGCATGCTCAAGCACCCGACCGACAGGCTCAAGAATTACAAAGTCGCGCTTCGGCCGATGATGGGTTGCATCGGAGTTGCTCCATCCGCGACTCAATCGTTCCGCGCCGGTTATCTCGGAAGTTGGGGCGGCAATATGGACTACAACCACGTCGTCGAAGGCACCACGGTCTTTTTGCCGGTCAATGTCCCCGGGGCTTTGCTTTTTATTGGCGACGGACACGCGTTGCAGGGCGATGGAGAGTTAGCGGGGGATGCCCTCGAAACGTCAATGGATATCGAGTTCACGGTCGATGTCCAGCAGGACAAACATCTCAATGGTCCTCACTTTGAAGACGCCGAATATGTGATGACTAGCGGTATCGGAAACTCCCTGCAGGATGCGCTTCAGGAAGCGACCACCGCGATGTCGACCTACTTGGCCGATCGCTACAAGTTGAATCCGGCGGAGATTGGCATCGTGCTCGACACGGCGATGAAATACGACGTTGCCGAAGTCGTCGATCCCGAGGTACACATTGTCGCCCGGTTATCAAAGAAGGCTCTTGAAGGCCTGAAGCCGGAATAGGCTTCTATTCATACCGCAGCGCCTCGATCGGATTCACTCGCGTGGCCCGTAGCGCGGGCGCCATCACCGCGCCCGTGGCTACCAGCAGCAGTACAGCCGTGACGGACGCAATCGTTAGCGGGTCTGCGACTCTCACGTTGAATAGCAGACTGGCGAGCGCGCGTCCGAGTGCCAGCGATCCAACCACTCCAATGCCTAACCCGATCGCTACCGGCCGCAAACCCTGCCGGAGCACCATCCGTCCAATCGAGACCCGTTCCGCGCCAAGCGTCATCCGTATCCCGATCTCATTCGTCCGCTGCGCGACCGAGTACGCCACCACGCCGTAGATCCCCAAACTGGCCAGCAGCAGCGCGCACATCGCGAATAACATGACCAAGTCCATTTGGAACCGCCGCTGGGCCACCGATTCCTCCAGGCGTTCGGTCATGGTTTGAAAATGCTCGACAGGAAGCTCTGCATCCACTTGCAGGATCGCCGATCGTATTTCGCGCGCCGCCGCGCTTTCGCTTACGGGGGTCTTCACTACCAGCGTTACGTTGTCGTTACCGCGCTGCCAATAGGGAATGTAAACCGTCATCACGGGCTCTTTGTCGAGACTCGCCCCGCGCACGTCGCCCACAACCCCCAATACCTGAATCGGATGCTTGTCGTCGTCGCCCATGACCAACTCTCGGCCCAGCGGATTCTGACCGGGCCAGAGTTTAGCGGCCGTGATCGCCGATACCAGTCCCACGGCGCGGCTGTGATCGCCATCGGTAAACGCGCGCCCCGCTCGCAGCGAGATCCCAATTGTCCGGAAAAAGTCCGGACTCACTGTGCGGATGTCGGCTAAAGGCCTTTGTGTCAGCGGCAGATTCATTCCCGCCGCCATCACGACATTGTTGTTGCCCTCACCCGTCAACGGGATTCTATTGGCCACGGCCACATCCCGCACATCGGGAAATGCGCGCACACGCTCGAGCAGTGCATGCAGCATCGCTGCTCGCTTCTCCTGGCTCGGATATCTATTTCCTGGCAGATCCAGGTCCACTGTTACCAGGCGCTCCACTTGAAATCCTCGATCCACGTTCAACAGGTTCACGAAACTGTGCAGAAGCAGCCCGCCTGAAACAAGGCAGATCGTGCTCAAACCAACTTCCGTGGCGACTAACATCGAGCGCATCCGCGCGGTACCGCGCGCCTCCGTGGTCCCGCGGCCAGATGCCTTCATCGCTTCCTGCGGATCCTCTCGCGCCGCGCTCCACGCAGGTATCAAGCCGAACAACACTCCCGCAATGATCGAGACTCCCAGGGTAAACAGCAGCACTCGTCCATCGATTGCTACCTCTTCAATCCGCGGCACATCGAGGGGCGCTTGCGCCACTATCACGCGCATCGCCGCGTAGGCGACCGCGATCCCCAATACTCCACCGGCCAGCGCCAAAGTTAAACTTTCGGCCATCAGCTGACGGAGCAGCCGTCCGCCGCTCGCCCCTATAGCGCTGCGAATCGCCAATTCACGTTTCCTTACGGTCCCGCGCGCGAGTAGGAGATTTGCCAGATTCACGCATGCGATCAGAAGGAGCAACGTAACGGCACCCAGAATCAGCTCGAGGCCCGTCCGCACCCGGCTAGTGATTTGCCGTTCCAGCGGCACCATGACCGCTGAAAAGTTCACATGGTAGGGAATCCGTTTAGCCAGTTCGGCTTGTAACGCGTTCAGTTCCCCCTGCGCCTGCGCGACACTCGCTCCCGGCTTCAGCCGAGCGATGCACGCATAGTTGAAATCGCCCAGTTCGTCCATTTCGTCTGGGCGTAACGCGAAGGGTCTCCAAATCTCGGGCCGCTGTTCGGCAATCTCCATCGCAAAGAGTTGGCTCAGCTTTGGGAAATGAAAACTGGCGGGCAACACGCCGATGATTTGATATGGCTCGCCGTCCAGCAGAATCTTCCGCCCGATCACGTTTAAATCGCCGGCAAACCGGCTCTTCCACAAGCCGTAGTTGAGAATCACTTCGTGTTCCCGCCCTGGCGCGTCCTCTTCCCGCAAGAACGTTCGCCCCAATAGCGGCCGGACCCCAAGCATGGCGAAAGCATTCCAGGAAACGCGGGCTCCGTTCAGCCGCTGGGGCTCACCCGTCCCTGTCAAATTCAAAGAAATGCCGCTAATCAGCGCCATTTGATCGAAGGAACGGAGATTCTTCCGCCATTCCGTGAAATGCATCGCATTCACCGGCATCAGCGGCGGGACCTTTGCGAACACCCCACTCAAGTGTTCATGAATCACGTATAACCGTCCGGAATCGCGGTACGCAAGGGGCCGCAGGATTACATGGTCCACCAGGCTAAATATCGCGGTATTTGCGCCGATCCCCAGCGCAAGCGTCGCAACCGCCACCACACTGAATCCAGCGTTCTTCCGCAGGGTTCGCACTGCAAACCGCACATCTGACCAAAGCGCCTCAAACATAGCTCACTAGCAATACGAGTAGGAGGGCGAAAAAGGTTCAAAATCAGCTGCTGGATCTGATACAGTATTCTACATAGTGCGCGGCGCATGGCAAGACTGGCGATACTCGGCTCGCATTCTGCGGCTCAGCCCGGGGTTTTCAGTGGCGGCCATACTATCGCTGGCATTGGGAATCGGAGCGAGTACGGCGGTATTCAGTATTGCGGATACCGTGTTTCTCCGGCCATTGCCCTATCCGGATGCGGCGCGTCTCACCTGGGTGGCTATCCGCTTTCCGGACATTAAAGCGGCGTTTGTTCCGTCACCGGATTACGTCGCCTGGCGGCGCGAGAATCGCGTCTTTGAGCAGTTGGGCGCCACCCAGGCCGGCGGCAACACGCTGATGGTGATGAACTCTCCCGAACCGGCTGAGGTCCATGCCGCGCGAGTTTCGTTCAATTTCCTGGCGACCTTTGCCGTTACTCCGGCTCTCGGGCGCGACTTCACACCGCAAGAGGAACTGCCCAACGGTCCTAAGGCCGTATTGTTGACGGATCGGTTTTGGCGACAGCACTTCCACTCGATCCGCAAAGTCACCGGGCAAGTCATTACATTGGATGGGCAGCCGTACACGATCGCCGGCGTGCTTCCTTCATCGTTCGTATTTCCGATGGATGTAAAGGTCGATCTCCTAACCACGCTGCCGGTTTCGCCTGTGGCAAGTCATCACGACCGCAGCATGGCCACTTGGGCAGTCTTCGGAAGATTGAAACCTGGAGTTGCGATCTCCGAAGCCAGAGCAAATCTAGCAGCATTATTCCGCGTCAGCAAAGCCGACGCGCCGCTGCTGTTCCGCTCCGAGAACACATTGCTGGTTCAGCCACTGCAGCAGCACCGTATCGGTGATGCGCGACTGCTCTTGCTTGTCCTGATCGCGGCGGTCGGGTGCTTGCTGTTGATCGCCTGTGCCAACGTCGCCAATCTGCTGCTCGGGCGCTGGTCGAAGCGCTCTCGTGAACTCGCAGTACGAGCGGCGATAGGGGCGGCTCGCGGCCGTCTCGTTCGTCAACTGTTTACCGAAACGGTACTGCTAGCTGTCGTGGGCGGCGGCCTGGGATTGCTGTTCGTGGCTCTCGTCTTTCGAGGATTCGTCCATTTTGCCGCCGGCGAACTGCCGCGCCTAAGCGAGATCAACTTTGACACCCGTGTGTTTGCGATGGCTCTGCTAGTGAGCCTTGTTACTTTGCTGGTGTTCGGTGCTCTTCCGGCTTTGCGTGCCGGACGCGTAGACATCCAGCCAGTTTTGCAGCAGGGCGGGGGCATTACCGGCGAATACCGCTTGCTGCGCCGCAGTCTGGTTGTGGCCGAGGTCGCCTTGAGTCTCGTTCTGCTTTCTGGCGCAGCTCTCCTGCTCCAGACGCTATGGCATCTCGAAAATGATCATCTCGGTTTCGAACCGGAGCATGTCCTTACCGCCTCGGTTCCTCTTCGTGGCACCAAAGGCGAAAACGATACGCGGCAAACGCTGGCGCATGAGCTGCTCTCTTTCACCCAGCGAATGCCCGGTACAGAGGCGGCCGCTTTGACGCAATGCTCGCCACTATCCAGCGGGCCGTATTGGCTCACCTTTACCCGATCGGACCGGCCGCTTCCGGAGCAGTTCCATCGCGGAGACGGCATCGGTGTCTGTGGCGTCGGGCCGGACTATTTCAAAGCTTCCGGGATACCTCTTGCACAGGGCCGCAGTTTCAATGAGCAGGATTTCGCGCACCCGAACACCATGGCAATCATCAACGAAGCGGCGGCGCGGGCGTATTTCCCGCGTGAGAATCCGCTCGGCAAGCAGATTGAGGGCGGGCGGGCCGCGCAGTGGAAGACGGTCGTCGGAATCGTGCAGGACGCAAAAAATCAAGGACTGAACCAGCCGGCCATGCCGGAGGCATTTGTCAACGATCTCGCGCCGGCCATTCCCCCTCAGTTTGAAATCATTGTTCGGAGCGTGGGTGATCAGACGGCATTGGCCTTCGCGATTCGTGGGAAGCTTCGTTCGCTCGATCCGCGTCTTTTCGCCAAATTCGAAACACTCGATCAGGCGATTGGCGAAATGACGGCAGCCCCGCGCTTCAACAGCATTCTGCTCGGGAGCTTTGCCTCCATCGCATTTGTCATGGCGATCATTGGCGTCTACGGCGTGTTGGCCTTTGCAGTCACGCGGCGAACGCGGGAAATTGCGATTCGGATCGCTCTCGGCGCCGAGCCGCGGCAAGTGCGCGCCCTGGTGGTGCGCGAAGGAGCGCTGCTCGTTGGCCTCGGATCGGCCTTCGGTATCGCCGGAGCGATCGGTCTGACGCGCTATTTGAGTGCGCTGCTTTACAACGTCAGTCCCACCGATCCCAAGACCTATATATGTGTTGTGATCGGCTCTCGGAATAGCGGCAATAGTCGCGACTTTCCTGCCGGCGCGCAAGGCCGCCTCGATCGATCCTATGCTCTCGTTACGGCACGAATAGAAAAAACGTTTCACCCGATCGTTGTGGGCCGTCTGCGAAGCAGTGTTCAGTTCCGGGACTGCTGCGAAACCGAAAACCTGCTCTGGAAATCAAACCGTTATGAATAGACTACTCGGACTTTCCACAGTCGTGTTATTGATGGTCGCGGCGCCGAGCCTGGCGCAGCAGGAAAGAGGCCATGAACACGGCAATCAAAGTCACGCTCAGCCTATTCCGCAGCATGGCCCGCCGCCCGCTCGAGGCCACGCTGCCGCTCCTCAACGAGAGCAGGGCCGTGAACAGCCGGCGGCCCGGGACCAAAGGCAGGCGCAGCCGCCAGTCCGTGATGAACGGCAGGGGCAACCGCCCGCACGGGACGAGCGCGGTCAGCAACAGCAGACTCGCAGTTTTCGTGATCAGCCCGGGCATCCCAATGCACCCCACGTTCATTCGAATGGACAATGGATCGGACACGATACAGGTCGCGATGATGCCCGCTATCATCTTGATCGTCCTTGGGAGCATGGACGTTTTACCGGCGGCTTCGGTCCCCAGCACGTCTGGCGGCTCGGAGGCGGAGGACCGAATCGCTTCTGGTTCAACGGCTTCTACTTCAGCGTTGCGCCTGACGATATCGGCTACGCCGGTGACTGGGACTGGAACGACGATCAAATAGTGCTCTATGAAGACCCGGATCACCCCGGTTGGTATCTCGCGTACAATGTGAGACTAGGCACTTACGTTCACGTGATGTATCTCGGCTGAAGGATTTTGTATCGCAGTTATGGCAGAGGATCGCTGTGCCAAGCTGGTCACGCATTTCAAAAAAACTCTTTCTAGCTCTGAATCAGTGCTTTAGATCCATTCTTTAGCTCCGCCCGGACGAGCGCTCATCAATCCTGGAATCGGCGAATAAAGCTAGTCGATCCGAGGAACACCCAACTCATGAGCGTAGTTCTTGCTTACAAAAATTTTGCGGCTAACCGCAACATCAGTCATATAGGTCTTGGCGTGGCAGCCATGAACACTGCAAAGGTCTTGCGCCGCGCAGCTATTAAAACCGACGTCTGGCCAATTCTCAGTGCCGCTGATTTGCGCGCCAGGCTACGATCCGTTCCGGTCGAACAAGTTATTATCTCCGCGCCCTGGCTTCCCGCAGCCGAGTTGCAAAGCCTTGCCGGCGAGTTCACCGACACGCAATTTGCCGTGAACTGCCATTCCAACGTCGGCTTCCTTCAGGCTGACCGGAATGGCGTCAAGCTCTTGCGCGAAACCATTGAGGTGGAGATGGGCACTCACAACGTTCACGTCGCGGGCAACAGCCGCCGCTTCTGCGATTGGGTGCGCAGCGCCTTTGGGGTTCCGTGCGCCTACCTTCCAAATCTTTACTATCTCGACGCCAGACCCAATCCGCATCGGCCCTTTGCAGGAGGGACTCTTCGCGTGGGTGCGTTTGGTGCAACCCGCGCGTTGAAGAACCTGATGAGTGCTGCCGGTGCGGCGGTTGAAATCGCTCGCAACTTTCGCGCGCCATTAGAGCTGTGGCTTTCCGCCGGTCGTACCGAAGGGGGCGGTGAAGGAATACTGGCGGCTCTCAAAGAAATGTTGAATGGGTTGCCCAATGTCACGCTGATGCTGAACGGCTGGCAATCATGGCCCAAATTCAGGAAAATTGTGGGCCACATGCACTTGCTGCTGCAACCTAGCTACACCGAGTCGTTCAACATGGTGACTGCCGATGGAGTAGCCGAAGGCGTTCCTTCGGTCGTGTCTAACGCGATCGATTGGGCTCCTGACGATTGGAAGGCTGAGGTGGACGATGTCCTGGATATTTCGCGTGTTGGACGCCGGCTGCTTTGCGATCCGCGCGCCGCTCAGGACGGCTGGGATGCTCTCGAATCGTATGTCGCTGCCGGCCTGCTCGCCTACCAGCATTACTTCGCTATTCGATAAGCATGCAGTCGCCGTATGAAAAGAATCGGTAGCCGGCGCTGATTGCATGGCGGTACGCGGTGAGCACAAGATCGCGCCCGGCGAAGGCGCAAACCAGCATCAATAGGCTGGACTGTGGCAGGTGAAAGTTCGTCAGCATCGCCCCGGTTGCCCGGAACTGGAAACCGGGATAGATGAAAAGGTTGGTTTCGCCATTCATTGCATGAAATCCCTGGCGCAGCAGCGCCGTTTCAATCGTGCGCACGCTCGTTGTACCAACACAGAGAAGGCGGTCAGCCCGCCGCATTACCTCCGCATTCGATTCGCTCAATTCGAAGTACTCTTCGTGCAGAGCGATCTTTGAAAGCTCTTCGCCGCGCAACGGGGCGAACGTCCCCAATCCGACGTGCAAAGTGACGTGCGCAATCTCCGCTCCGGCCGCGCGGCACTCATCCAGAATCCGGGGCGTGAAATGAAGCCCAGCCGTGGGCGCCGCCACCGACCCTCGCTTCTCCGCGAAGACTGTCTGGTAGCGCTCGCGGTCCCGTTTGGTCGGACGCCGGTGAATATACGGCGGCAGCGGAGTTTCTCCCAACTTTTCCAGCACGTCTCTGATTGGCTCAGTTCCGTGCAGCTGGATTATGCGTTCACCGAATTCTGATTCGGCCAGAACTTCGGCGCGAAGCTCGTTTCCGAAAAGAATGTGATCGCCTTTTCTTACGCGCTTCCCGGGCTTCACCAGCGCTTTCCACGTCTTTTCCTGTTCATCCAGCGCGCGCACCAGAAAAACCTCGATTTGCGCGCCCGAATTGTTGTTTCGGTGTCCGTGAAGCCGCGCCGGAAACACTCGCGTGTCGTTTAGAACCAGGCAGTCGCCCGGTCGAAGGTATTTCGCAAGATTACTGAATACGTCATCGCAGAACGATTGCTTTTCGCGCGAGATCACCAGCATGCGTGAGGAGTCTCGCTCCGCTGGCGGTTCCTGCGCGATCAGCTCTTCCGGCAACTCATAATAAAAGTCAGAGACTTGCAAACTCTCATTTTAGGAATCGAAAGTTCCTGCGACGAAACAGCCGCGGCTGTCGTAGAAGATGGGCGCGAGATTCGCTCCAGTATCGTGGCTTCGCAGCTCGCGGTACATGCCAAGTACGGCGGGGTGGTTCCCGAGCTGGCATCGCGCGAGCATCTGCGCGCCATTGTTCCCGTCGTGCGCCAGGCGCTGGAATTCGCGGCGGTCACAATTTCAGATCTGAACGCGGTCGCAGTTACAGTTGGGCCCGGACTAGTAGGCTCGCTCCTGGTGGGCGTGACGTATGCGAAGGCGCTGTGCTTCGCTCGCAAACTTCCGCTAATTGCGGTCAATCACGTCGAGGGGCACATTCATTCCGTTCTGCTTGAAAATTCCGAAATTCAATTTCCGGCGCTCGCGTTGGTGGTCAGCGGTGGGCATACGCACCTGTTTGAAGTGCGCGAACTGGGCGATTACCGCCTGCTGGGGAAGACACGCGATGACGCTGCCGGCGAAGCGTATGACAAAGTTGCGAAACTGCTCGGGTATGGATATCCGGGTGGCCCGATCATCGACCGCCTGGCGGCTTTCGGGAATCCGCGTGGAGTGAAGTTTACACTCGCGAAGATGAAAGGGAACCATCTGGACTTCAGTTTCAGCGGCCTCAAGACCGCCGTCCTTCGCTGGACTGAACAGAGCGACATCGCAAACGAAGTGGAGCGGCGCAAGCAATTGCAGAATCCTCGCTTCGAGGATTGGTTGGCCGCCACTCCGCAACGCACGCTCGATTTGCTGGCAAGCTTCCAGGCGACAGTAATTGAGGAGTTGCTGCGGCGCGCCGTAACTTCGGCGGATCAGCTCGGCGCGGAATCGGTGATCGTCGCCGGCGGCGTAGCCTCGAATCGCGGGCTTGCGCGATCAAGCCGCGCGAGAGAAATCTCTCAGTTTTTACTTCCCGTCGCCAAGTCTTGCGACCGATAACGCCGCGATGATTGCAGCGGCTGCATTTCCCAAATTCCAGCGCCAGGAATTTGCCGGCCTCGACTTGAAGGCACAAGCCAGGCTGGTGCTAGCTTGAGGTATGGGTCCTCACGCTCCCAGCGAGCAGCCGAAATTACCTATCCCCGGCGTACAAAATATCATTGCGGTTGGCTCGGGAAAGGGCGGAGTCGGTAAGAGCACAGTTGCTGTAAATCTGGCAATCACACTGGCAAAGCTCGGCTATGCAGTCGGCCTGATGGATGCCGACGTGTATGGGCCCAACGTGCCATTGATGATGGGTGTCCGGCAAACGCCCCATGCGATCGGACAACGCATTCAGCCGATCGACGCGCATGGTGTGCGGCTCATGTCGATGGCGCTTCTTAATCCCGGCGACAAGCCTCTGGTTTGGCGCGGCCCCATGTTGAACAGCGTGATTCAACAGTTTTTGCGCAACGTGGATTGGGGCACGCTCGATTATCTGGTGATCGACTTACCGCCGGGGACGGGCGATGTCCAGTTGACGTTGATTCAGACCACGCCGTTGACTGGCGCAATCGTAGTAACTACGCCGTCCGATGTCGCGCTCGAGGATGCGCGGAAAGCGGTGAACATGTTCGAGCAGGTACGTGAGCAGGTGCTCGGAATTGTCGAGAACATGAGCTATCTCGAACATAACGGCGAGAGGCTGTATGTCTTTGGAAAAGGCGGCGGCAGAGAAGACGGCGGAGCTGATGAAAGTGCCGCTGCTGGCTGAAATTCCGCTGGACCCGGCGACGCGCGAAATGGGCGATTCCGGTACGCCGATCGCGACACTCACGGAACCGAACACGCAAGTCACTGCCTTCGAGAAGCTGGCGCGAGCGGTAATCGAGAGAGCCGAAGCCACCAAGCAGAAAGCGCGGCCCACCATCACGATCGCCGATTAATTGGTCTGATGCTCGTCGATCTGGAGCTTCGAGCCGGTGCTCCATTCGGTGAATGGGCGCATGGTGGTCACCACGTTGTCGCGCTCGCGCCAACTGCCCCAGAGAAAATCGTGGTTCATGCGCGCAATCACTTCGAGCGGAATCTCCTTCGGACAAACGCCGGTGCATTCACCAATGTTGGTGCAACCGCCAAAGCCTTCCGTGTTCATCTGAGCGACCATGTTGATGGCGCGGCGATCGCGTTCCGTAGCACCCTGCGGCAACGTTCCCAGATGGGCGATTTTCGCTCCGGTAAAGAGAGCGGCGGAGGCATTTGGACAGGCAGCTACGCAGGCTCCGCAACCGATGCAAGCGGCGGCATCCATGGCCCGGTCCGCCGACTATTTTCGGAACGGGAATAGCGTTGCCATCCGGCGCGCTCCCGGTTGAGATCGAAATGTAACCACCCGCAGCGATGATCCGATCGAACGGAGCGGCGATCGACAGTAAGATCCTTGATCAGCGGGAACGCGCGCGCGCGCCAGGGCTCCAGCAACAGTTCTTCGCCGTCCTTGAAATGGCGCATGGTCAACTGGCAAACGGTGGCCGCCGGTAAAGGGCCGTGGGCAATGCCGTTGATCATGAAGCCGCATGAGCCGCAGATTCCTTCGCGGCAATCGTGTTCGAACGCCACCGGCTCTTCATCCTTCTCGATCAATTGCTCATTTAACACATCGAGACATTCCAGCATCGACATATCCGGATTGACGTTGTCGACCTGATATTTGATGAACCGGCCCTTGTCGGCGCGGTTTTTCTGACGCCAGATCTTGAGAGTGACTCGCATCTATTTATAACTCCGTTGCGCCGGATGAACGTACTCGAATTCGAGCATTTCTTTAGACAGCTCCGGATAGTTCCCGTAACCGCGGTAGCCCCATGCGGCGACGTAAGCGTAAACGCTCGTCATCGCGCAGGGCTTCGCCATCCGGTGTTTGGTACTCTTCGCGGAAATGGCCGCCGGCGGACTCATTGCGCTCCAGCGCATCGATGCACATCAATTCAGCTAACTCGAAAAAATCGGCGACACGGCCGGCCTTCTCCAAACTTTGATTCAAATCCGCATCGCTTCCAAGAACTTTGACATTCCGCCAAAACTCTTCGCGCAATTCACGGATGCGCTCAACGGCGTGTTCCAGACCTTGCGCATTGCGCGACATGCCGCAGTACTCCCAAACAATTTTGCCCAACTCGCGATGGAAAGAATCGACCGTGCGTTTGCCGTTTATACTGAGCAGTTTTTGAATTGTTTGCCGCACGCAGGCAACGGCGTTGCGCACTTCGGGATCGGACTCGCCGACTTTCGAAAACTTATTGGTGGCCAGGTAATCGCCCACCGTATAAGGAACGATGAAATAGCCATCGGATAGGCCTTGCATAAGCGCGCTGGCGCCCAGACGGTTTGCTCCGTGGTCGGAGAAGTTGGCTTCGCCCACCACGAACAGACCGGGAATGGTGCTCATCAGATTGTAATCAACCCAAAGGCCGCCCATGGTGTAGTGAATGGCCGGATAGATTCGCATCGGGACCTTGTACGGATCTTCGTCGGTGATGCGCTGATACATGTCGAACAAATTGCCGTAGCGCTCTTCGATGGTTTTTCGGCCCAGGCGGCGAATGGCGTCCGAGAAATCAAGGTAAACGCCGAGGCCGGTTTCACCGACACCGCGGCCCTCATCGCAGACATACTTGGCATTGCGGGACGCAACGTCGCGAGGAACCAGGTTGCCGAAGCTGGGATAGCGGCGTTCGAGATAGTAGTCACGCTCTTCTTCGGGGATCTGATCGGGCGGCCGCTTGTCGCCTTTCTTCAACGGCACCCAGATGCGGCCATCGTTGCGCAGCGATTCACTCATCAAGGTGAGCTTCGATTGGTAGTCGCCGGAAACAGGAATGCAGGTCGGGTGGATCTGGGTGTAGCAGGGATTAGCGAACAGAGCGCCGCGTTTGTGGGCGCGCCAGATGGCCGTGGCATTGGAGCCCTTAGCGTTGGTCGACAGGTAAAAGACGTTGCCGTAACCGCCCGTTCCAAGGATGACCGCATCGGCGAGGTGAGTGTTTATTTCTCCGGTAACCAGATTGCGAGCCACGATACCGCGCGCTTGGCCGTCGATCACAATCAAATCGAGCATTTCAGTGCGCGGATACATCGTGACCGAACCGGCATTGACCTGCCGTTCGAGCGCCTGATAAGCGCCCAGAAGAAGCTGTTGGCCGGTCTGGCCGCGCGCGTAAAAGGTGCGCGAGACCTGCGCGCCTCCGAAAGAGCGATTGGCGAGAGTGCCGCCGTATTCACGCGCAAAAGGGACGCCCTGCGCGACGCATTGATCGATGATGTGGACGCTGATCTGCGCCAGCCGGTAAACGTTGGCTTCGCGGGCCCGGAAATCGCCGCCTTTGACCGTGTCGTAGAAGAGACGATAAATGCTGTCCCCGTCATTCTGATAATTCTTAGCGGCATTGATACCGCCCTGCGCGGCGATCGAGTGCGCGCTGCGCGGCGAGTCCTGAAAACAGAAGCAGCTTACCTGATAACCGAGCTCGCCGAGCGTCGCGGCGGCAGACCCTCCCGCGAGTCCGGAACCTACAACAATGATGGAGTGCTTACGTTTATTGGCCGGGTTGACCAGCTTCATATCGAAGCGTGCCTTGTCCCATTTGTCCTGAATGGGCCCGGAAGGGATTCTCGAATTCAGTTCCATTTCGTTTGCCGGATTATCTGATCACGCCGGTCATCACGCCAAGAGGAATCGAAATATAGCCGAGCGTGATAACAAGCGCCAGCACCAGCGCGGCTTTCTTCAGAATGGGCGTATGCCGCGGATGATTGAAGCCGACGGATTGGAACATACTCCAGGCGCCGTGACGAATATGCAACCCGAGCAGGACCATCGAAAAGATATACCAGGCGGAGACCCACCAGACAGAGAAGCCCGCCACGATGTTGTGATAGACGTCGCCTTCGATGAAAGCGCCTCCGGGGTGGACGATACCGGCCGTGAGATGGAGAAGATGATAGATGACGAAGGCGAGGACGATGGGTCCGCTCCAGTACATGGTGCGCGAAGCGTAGCTGGAGGCGACATTTTCGCGGTCGGCATAGCTGATAGGGCGGGCTTCAATCTTGCGAGCGGCGAGCGCGACAGAGGCCCAGATGTGAAGGATCACGGAGATCAGCAGGATGATTCGAACGGCCCACAGGAGTTCGGGAAACCGGCGCAGCGCGGCCCCGTAATAGTTGATCTGTTCCGGCCCTTCAAACACCTGAAGATTGCCGAGCATGTGGAAGATCACGAACAAGAAGAGGATGCAGCCGGTGACGGCCATGACAGCTTTCTTGCCATTGGTCGACGCCCAAAAGCGAGCAGGGCGCGTCTCGCGTGCCCCGATCACGGTGGTAGCCATGTTGATCCCTAACCTATTGATTGAAAGTACCGGTACTCTCGCCTGTTTTGGATTCGTAAAGCAAGCGTTTGGACCTTGCGAGCACTAACCAATTTCAGGGTAACGCAGGGACTGATTAGGATCGCGGCGTTTCCATTTTGCGGACAGCCGTCGGAAAACTTCTGCCTTTCTGCCGAACGAACTGCCGCATCGGTTCGTTTTTTTTCTTTATTAAAAGCCAGCTACGGCCGGAGCTAGATTATGGAATTTGGAGGCCGGCAGCCATAGTCTTCACCATAGTGCCTTTTGCGTCATCGTCTTTCAGCGCCCATACAAACGCCCCGCCGAGCTGTTTGCCGTCGATATAGATCATTTTCAGCAATGCAGTCGTGGGATCGTCGTACGTGTAAAACGTGCCGTAAACGCCCGTATTTGCATCGTATGCGGCCGGATCGTAAAGCCAGACAGCAATCCGGCGCGGATCGAAGTACTGGCTGAAACCGTTCGAGCGAAGATTCTTAAGCGTCGAAAAAGTCGCTACTCCCGGAGTTAGTAAAACGTCACATCCTAGTGTCTTTCCGGACAAATCAGAACACAACCCATTTCCGTTCGCATTCGGGACGGGCGATGGACCTGTCGAGCTTTGATAAAGCCCGTGATTCACGTTCGGCACGCCTGTCCAGCCCGCGCCATATAGCGGCACGCCCATCACATACTTGCCCGGCGGAACTCCGGCGTCCAGGTAAGCCTTGACAGTGTCATTGATGTCGAGTGCTTGACCGAAGTTAGGATCGGCCTTGGAGTCGAACAGCGGGGACGCGTGGTTCGTCGTCGTGTCCCATGATCCCGCGTAGTTATAACCATCAACGGTGATGAAGTCAACCTGCTCGGAAGCGCTCTGCAAATCGATATTCATATAGTTCTGCGAACCCGCCGGCCCATCGAACGATAGCTGATAGCCAACGCCGGTCGAGGCGCTCAATCCATCCAATTCCTTCCGGAATTCGGCCAGCAGCAAAGTGAAGTTTCGAGTATCGCTCGATGTAGGGAACTCCCAATCGATATTGATCCCGTCAAACAAGTTCGGGGCCGATATTCCCGCCGCAATGTTCCCCTGGATGAACATGCTAATGCAGGAGCTGGCGAGCGCTTTCCGCCCCGCTTCCGTGCTTGCCGCAGTTGAGAAACTGGCGGTATTCTTCGCTGAGGCGCCACCCAAGGAGATGATGACCTTCAGATTCGGGTGCAAAGCCTTCAATTGCTGAAGGGCTGCAAAGTTGCCGTAAAGCGGACCAGTGTAGGGACTTCCGTTTACGCTGGGCAGATAGGGTGATCCGTAGTCAGCCCAAGCGTCAGCGATGGCACATGAAGTCGGCGTGACGTTGGCGAATGCGTAGATGAGATGAGTTAGCTTATTTGCTACTCCGTTCTTCTGCAGATTTGCAACGTTGTAGCCGGCATAGTAAATGCTCCATTCTTCGAAGTAGCCAGCGAGGATCTTGTGCCCGTGGCCCGAGTGAGCAGGGGTTTGCGCCCAACCGGATACCGCGAGCGCAGTCAACGCGATCAGCACTCTAGAAAGGCGGAGCGGGACCTGCAATTTCAATCGTAAGGACATATTGCTGAATCTTATACCACGAGCCAGCCGTCACGGCGTAACGCCCCGGGCTTTGGCAGACAGCGGTTCCCAGGCATACCGGGATTGATGCGTTTCTATCGTTCCGACAGCGCCGGGCAGATGAAATCCTGCTAGAAGACAGCGGTCGAAAGAGGCGCGATCGAACAACTGCCGCCGTGTCGCCACGGTTTCGTCCGGGGACAAATCCAATGGGGACACCCAATCCGGATGCTCGAACTGCAGACCATGTATGACCGCATCCCCGACATACAGTAATTGCTGCCTTCCCGAGGAAATCAGCACTGCCGCATGGCCGGGCGTATGTCCAAGCGCGGGGAAGACGAGTATCCCTGGAGCGACTTCGCTGGGCTGGCGCAGTAAGCGCAGCCGCTCTCTAGCAGGCACGAGTTGATCGCGAATGAAGGTGGCCATCAGCGGCTCTAAAGCCCCAAGTCCATATAGCTCGCTGGCTTCGAGGCGGTGCTGGGTCTCGGCTCCCATCCAGAAATCGAACTCTTCCTGGAGCATGACCAACTCCGCTCGAGGGAAGTTGTGAACGCCGCCAATGTGATCCGGATGAGCATGCGAGAGAATCGCGATATCGATCGCATCCGTCCGAAATCCCGCCGCAAGGAGGCTTTCGGGCAACTTCCCGGTATCGGGACTCATCGCCCCCGCGCCGGTATCAATCAAAACTCGTGAACTTCCCGTGTCGACAAGCAGCGCGGTACAGGGCATCGGCACACGCTCGGGGGGCTGCGCCTCAGATGGGAAAACCAGCTCGCCTGGATAAGTGAATTGTCCATCCGATAGAGTCCAGCAGTCGTATTCTCCAAGTTGAAACTTGTTCACGCTTTTCATCTTCTCTATCGTCTCAAGGGACGCAGCGGTGGTTCGCGATTTCCTCCGGCGCGGTACCCTCAAAGAAGTTTCGCGATGAGAATTGCTCTCGCTACGCTTCCACTCGCTCTTCTTATGAGTACCTATCTCGTCGATGCTCAATCGGCTGATTCCGCCCCGTTTCCAGATGCCGCCCAACTCCAGAAAATGGCTGCGCAGTTTGCGCCCACGCCGTTAACGGCCGACACCTCTCACCTCAGTCCCGGGGATCGCCGCGCGCTGGTGAAACTACTTGAGGCAGGCCGCGTGATCGACGACATCTTTCTCCAGCAGCTCTGGAGCGGAAACGAGGATCTCTATCGCAAATTAGAGCAGGATCACACGCCTCTGGGAGAAGCGCGGCTGCGGCTTTTCCGGCTATACAAGAGCCCGTGGTCAGACCTCGATGCCCATCGCGCCTTCATGCCTGGCGTGCCGGCTCGTAAGCCGCCGGGCGCCAATTTTTATCCCGCCGATATGAGCCGCGAAGAGTTCGACCACTGGGTCGGCGCGCTTCCAGCCTCGCTGGCGGCCGATGCGAAAAGCTTTTTTACCGTGATTCGGCGCGGCAATGACAGGCAGTTGACAATCGTTCCTTACTACGATGCCTACAAGCCCGATCTTCGGCGCGCGGCTGAGTTACTCCGCGAAGCAGCTCAATCCACCGGGAATGCGTCGCTCAAGCGATTCCTCGAAACCCGAGCGGCGGCCTTCCTCAGTGACGATTACTACGAGAGCGATCTTGCCTGGATGGATCTGGACGCGCCGATCGACGTTACGATCGGTCCGTACGAAACGTACAACGACGAGCTGTTCGGTTACAAAGCGTCGTTCGAAGCCTATGTTTGCCTGAAGGACGATGCCGAAACGGCCAAGTTACAAGGCTTTTCGAGCCAGTTACAGGAGGTTGAAAATCATTTACCGATCGACGCCGCTTATCGCAATCCGAAACTCGGAGCGACGATGCCGATCCATGTCGTGAATGAGATTTTGTCGGCTGGAGACGGCAATCATGGCGTGCAGACCGCAGCGTTCAATCTGCCGAATGACGAACGAGTGATTCAGCAGAAGGGCAGTAAGAAAGTGATGCTGAAGAACGTGCAACACGCAAAGTTCGATACGAACCTGGTTCCGATTTCGCGGATCGTCTTGCCTGCTTCCGCACAAACGGACCTGAGCTTCGATTCGTTCTTTACGCACATACTCGCGCACGAGCTGAGCCATGGCATTGGACCGCATGAGATCACGGTGGGCGGACGGAAGACCTCGGTGCGGCTGGAATTGAAAGACCTCTACAGCACCATCGAAGAGGCGAAAGCCGATGTCACGGGCCTGTTCATGCTTCAGTTTTTCTTTGATCGTGGAATTCTGCCGGGCGGCCAGGCAAACGAGCGCAAACTGTACACCACCTTTCTCGCCTCTTCGTTTCGCACGCTAAGGTTCGGCATCACTGAGGCACACGGCCGCGGGATGGCGTTGCAGTTCAATTACCTTTTAGACCATGGCGCATTTGTGCAGCGGCCCGACGGAACGTTCGAAGTGAACTACGGCAAGGTGAAGCAGGCAGTGCGGGATCTTACGCACCAGCTTATGACGGTTGAGGCACAGGGCGATTACTCGGCCGCGAAGCAGATGCTTGACCAACTCGGCGTGATGCGGCCTGTTCTCACCAATACGCTTGACCGGCTTAACGCCATTCCCGTCGATATCCAGCCTGTATTTGCTACCGCGGATGAACTTACGCGAGAAGCTCAGTAACGCACTCGAGCGCCTCCCTGCCCCAAGCACGCATGAGCTGACGGAAGCGCTATTCCTGCGCCTTCTTGGGCTCATTTACATAGCAGCATTCGCCTCGCTTTGGCCACAGATTGTAGGCTTAGCAGGCGCGCATGGTGTCTCGCCGGCAGTACAACTGATGAACGCAATGCGAGGCAGCATGGGCTCGCGCGTGTTCTGGGAAGTCCCCTCGCTGTTTTGGCTGTTTCAAAGCGATAGCGCGCTGGTATGGTTCTGCATTGTCGGCTGCGGGGCGGGTCTGTTGCTCGTGCTGGGTTGGTTCTCGCGCGGGGCCGCCGTCATCTGCTTTGTCCTGTACCTATCGCTTACTACGGTCGGACAACCGTTCATGGGCTTCCAATGGGATGCGCTGCTGCTTGAAGCCGGCTTTCTGGCCATCTTCGCTGGCGCGCCATGGCTGGTGTGGGCCTATCGCTTCCTGCTGTTCCGTCTGATATTCGAATCCGGGATCGTGAAGTTAGCTTCTCACGATCCAAACTGGCGCAACTTCCACGCCCTGCGATTCCATTTCGTAACTCAACCGCTGCCGGATCCGATTGCCTATTACGCCTATCGCCTTCCCACTCGAATGCTGGATGGAATGACAGCGGCCACTTTGGGGATCGAGCTTGCGGCGCCCTTTCTGCTTTGGCTCCCCCGCCGCTTGCGGCTGACCGGCGTCGGACTCCTGATTTTTCTCCAGGTAATGATTCTGCTGACCGGCAACTACGCCTTCTTCAATCTGTTGACCTTGGCGCTGTGCATGTGGGGACTCGACGATCGGACCTTTGCGCCGCTTTCGCGCATGCTGCACTGGAAACCGTTCCCGTTCCGATTCCACTGGCCCGCGGTTCGAGCTTGGCGCGTGGTTGGAAACATCGCGGTTGCCGTTTTGATTGCCATCGGCGCGATTCAACTGCTGGATATGTTTCGCGCCGGCCAGGCATTCTCACCCCCAGTAGCGGCCATCGCGCCTTTCGAAATCGTCAACTCGTATGGATTATTCGCGATCATGACGACCACCAGGCCCGAGATCGTTCTCGAAGGATCGGACGATCAGGTGACCTGGAAGGAATACTCGTTTCCTTACAAGCCGGGCAATACTCATCGCGACCTGCCCTTCGTCGCTCCCTACCAGCCACGGCTCGATTGGCAGATGTGGTTTGCCGCTTTGGGAACATATGACAGCAATACCTGGGTGGGAGGTTTGATGTATCGGCTCTTGAAAGGAGAGCCTTCCGTTATCGGATTACTCGATCCACCTCCGTTTCCAAAACCGCCGCGCTATCTCCGGGCGCTCCTATATGAATACGATTTCACGACGCCCGCCGAGCGGTCCCGCACGGGAGCGATATGGACTCGCCAGCTCAAGGGAATCTGGTTTGGCCCCGTTTCGCTCCGAACGCAATAGATATAATTCGGAGCCGGTATGCAAAATTTTTCGCCAGACGCAAGAAGACGACGTTTCCTTTCCTCCCTAGGCACGGCCGGAGCATTTCTGCTGGGCGGCAGCCCGGCCATTAATGCGCAATCGCCCGATAGCACCTCCGCGCAACCTGCCCACCTGCCCAACTACGCGCGGCTGCAGGATTATCGGACGCTCAAGCAATCCAGCTATGACCGAACCGGCGGGAATCGGGATTTTTGGCGGATCGAACCCGGCCAGAGTCTGGACGTTTTTCAATCCGAAGGACCGGGTATCATCACTCACGTTTGGTTCACCATCGCTTCCCAAAGCGAGCACCATCTGAAAGAACTGGTTCTGCGGATGTACTGGGAAGGGAACGAAAAGCCGAGCGTGGAAACGCCGGTTGGCGATTTCTTCGGCCTGACCCTCGGCGATTACTTCTTGTTTCAATCGGCCCTTGTGAACTGTTCCTCTGTAAAGGCGCTCAACGCATATTTCGCCATGCCGTTCCGGCGATCCGCGCGAATCAGCATCACCAATGAGGGCGCTCATCCGGTCGGTTCGTTCTATTCGAATATCGATTATCAGCTTGTTTCCGCCCTGCCCGCGGACGCGATGTACTTCCACGCGCAATACCGGCAGGCGACACCCAATAGACCGGCTTCGCCTCCGACCGATACCAATCTTACGGGCCAGGACAACTATGTTTTCTTCGAAACTCGAGGCAGGGGTCACGCGATGGGTGTAACGCTCGGCGTCATACAAAACAGCGAGCACTGGTTTGGCGAAGGCGACGAGATGATCTTCATCGACAACAACTCCAAACCCGCCATCAACGGAACTGGAACGGAAGATTATTTCTGCGGCGCTTGGGACTTCGGAGGCGGCGAGTTCCCGTTCGCCAACCTATATAACGGCGCTCCCTATATGGTGCTTCCGGAACACACTGCCGGACGGTATTGCCTGTACCGTTGGCACGTGGATAATCCCGTCGCCTTCCGGGAATCTTTGAAATTCACCATCGAGCATGGACACGCGAATGACCGAGCCGATTGTTTCTATTCCGTCGGCTACTGGTATCAGAGCGAGCCCTTTACGGATTTTCCGAAGCTCCCGCCGGTAGCTGCGCGGATTCCTGTTTTGAAAATCGCGTAGCGGATCGGGAGAAATGAAAACGTGGAGGGCTGAGCGCCCCCGGGCTACTGCTTGCTTTCTGCGAGATAAGCTTGTGCGGCCTTGATCTGCGGAAGGTCTGAATCCGCATTGGCCCAAGCCTGGAGGAATTCGCGGTAGGCATTTCCCGCCTGATCTCGTTTGCCCTGCTTGTCCCAAGCCTCAGCGATGCCATACAGGCACCAGCCGGACTTCGGCCGCCGCGCCAACGCTGTATTGAATGCCTCGCGCGCTTCATCGAATTTGCCGGCGCGTATGCAGGCCGCGCCCAGCACTTCGAGCGCGGGCCGCGAATACAGGGGCGGCTCGGAATAGCCCAGCTTCCTTTCACTCTGGTCCGCGCGATCCAGGAGTTTGCGCCCTCCTTCGGCGTCGCCATTCGCGAAATCCAGGTCGCCGTGCAATTCCAGCGAAGCGGTTCCGAGAATCTTCACAACTTCGTCGCGCGCCGACTTGTCATCGTCCATCACTTCCTGCTGCGACATGCCCCACAGCCGCGCATCGAGGAGGATTGCTTGCTGCTTTGCGTCGGGCAGTTTGTTTTCGTCGATCGCTTTCATGCCGGTCGCGTATTCGATCAAACCATCCCTATAGCCGCGGGCCCATGAACTGACCTTGTCGTCCGAAACGCCGAACTCCATCGGATGGTTGATAACCTCATCCCATTTCGCGAAGCGGATGGCAAGCCTCGCCTGGGTACTGCCGATCTGCAGAACATAGAACCAGGGGCTGCCGGAACGCTCGGGATCTGTCGCCAAACTGGTCAAGGTGCGAGCGTGCTCGAGAGCCTCGGTATAGCGACCCTCCTCGGCGCAATCGGCAGTCAAGTAAGAGATGTTATGCGCGTAATTCCAATCGTCCTTCGGCGCGACGTGCTGTTTCGCCATATAATCCTGATCCACGCGCAGAGACTTCAGAAACGTTTGGCGGGCTCGCTCGTAATCGCCGACGCGATAAAAAATATGCCCCGGCATGTGTACCAGGTGGCCGGACGAAGGCGCCAGTGCGCCCAGTATGTCCGCGCTTTGTAACGCGCGCTCAGGCCGGTCCGTGACCTCCATCGCGTGAATCCAGTAATGGTTCACCGCCGCATTATCCGGGTAATCCTGAAGCAGATCGCGCAGCATGGCTTGCTCGTAGAGAGTCCCTGGCCGGGGATCTCCCTTTTCGTCGTAGCCGTGACCCGCGTGAGTCGCAAGCATCAGTTTTGCTTCCAGGTCGTCCGGGTAGCGCTCAATTAGCGCGCTTATCTCCTTCTCGAAGGCATGGTCGGCTTCATCGCCTTTCTTATCGATGGAATCGGCGTCCGCGCGTATGTAACGCTGTTCCCGGTCAGACGCTTTTGCCGAAAGATCCTTCGCTTTGGCGAGTTCCTGTTTTGCCTGATCAGTCTTATTACTGAAGTCCAGCGCCCGATAGAGTCCCCAGTGGCACATCGCGCAGTCTGGATCCTTGCGAGCCGCCTCTTCGAACGCTCGTAGCGCTTCATAATCCCAGAAGCAATGCATCAGCGCTAAACCCTGGTCGAACCATTGCTGCGCTTCAGGCGATTTGGTCGTGATGGGAATGTGACTCGTGCCGATTCCGGTTATGTGTTGCGGAGCTGGGAGCTTCGACAGATCAACGGTCTTCTCCGCTTCCGGCGGCGGACCATGATGATGTTGAGCTAGCGCCCAGGAGCAAAAGATCAGGAATACAGCGAATCGCTTCATACCGGCCCAGAATTTTTTGCGTGTAGAGCCCGATTGTATCGAAGCTGAATCGGGTCGACTGGCCGGTCGGACCAGCTGGCGTCGGCAAGACGTTATCATCGTTCTCGATGGCGAACACCCCCTGGGGAGACCTGCCGGTCGACGACGCCCATGTGCATTTTTTTTCGCACGCGTTTTACTCGGGACTTGCGCGGCAAAGGCAACTGCAAAGCGCGGAGGCATTGGAACCGTTACTGAAATGGGAGGTGCCGCCCGAAGCCCCGGCCGCGCTGACTGCGCGGTGGGTCGCGGAATTGGATCGTTACGGCGTCTCTCGCGCGTGTTTGATCGCCAGCGCTCACGGTGACGAGAATAGCGTTGCAACGGCGGTAGCCGCCGAACCGAATCGCTTCTTCGGCTACTTTATGCTCGATCCTCAGCAGTCCGATGCGCTTGACCGGGTGCGAAGGGCGGCGGCGAATCCCAACCTTCATTGCGTGTGTCTGTTTCCGGCCATGCACAGGTACGCGATTACTGACCCCAAAGTGATTCCGATACTCGAGATCGCCGCCGAATACGATCTCGCGGTTTTCGTGCATTGTGGAGCCCTCAGCGTAGGGGTCCTTAAGAAACTCGGCCTGCCGACTCCGTTCGATGTGCGCTTTTCGAATCCGCTGGATCTGCATCCGGTGGCTACACGTTTTCCGCGGATTCGCTTCGTCGTTCCTCATTTTGGCGCTGGGTTATTCCGTGAGGCCTTGATGCTCGCCGATCTCTGCCCGAACGTGTGGCTCGATACTTCGAGTTCTAATCGCTGGATGGACTATGAGTCTCTCAATCTGCGCTTGGTATTTCGCCGAAGTATCGACGTGCTGGGACCCGGACGGCTTCTGTTTGGCAGCGATTCAAGTTTTTATCCACGCGGCTGGCACGCCGCCATCCTGGAGCAGCAGGCGCTCGCTCTGTACGAGTTGGGTTTGAGCAAAGAGCAGGCCGGACAAATACTCAGTGGCAATTTGCTGCAATTCCACCGGGTTCGCAAAGCGGTTGGCGCAGGTTGATCGGCGCTACGCCCAAGTAAAGCCGCTCTTCGCCAGCGGCACGGAGCGGATGCGCCGGCCCGAGGCGGCGAAAATCGCGTTGCACACCGCTGGTATTACCGGTGGCAGCGCCGGTTCGCCTAACCCGGTCGGCTCGTTGTCTGTTTTTAGGAAATGCACTTCTATTTGCGGCGCCTGGGTCAAGCGAAGCAGCATGTGCTGGTTGTAGTTTTTCTGAACCACTCGCCCCTGTTCGAGCGTGATTTCCTGATGCATGAGCTCGCTCAAACCATCGATGATCGCGCCTTGCACCTGCGCTTCCGCGCCGCTCGGGTTCACAATCTGGCTTCCCACATCGCCGCAGGCCCAAACCTTATTCACTCGCAGCGCGTTATTTGCCGCCACGGTCACTTCGGCAACGTGCGCGAAGTAGCCTTGGAAACTATAGTGGAACGCCACTCCCATGCCGGTTCCTTTCGGCAGCTTCCGTTTACCCCAACCCGATTTCTCAGCCGCAAGTTGGAGGACGCCGCGCATGCGCGCCACATCGTACGCCTGCGGTTTTCTCGCATTAGGTGTCGGCGCAGGCTCGTTCTCGACCTTTGGTTTAGCGGCTTCGTTCACTGTTTGGCGCTCGGGCTGTCCAAGCAAAGCCAGCCGGAACTCTATCGGATCTCTCCCTGCGGCATGGGCCAACTCGTCGATAAACGACTGGATGACGAATGCGATCGCGTTCGCGCCAGGAGCTCGCAGCGCCCCCGTCTTCAACCGCAACGGCATCAGCGAGGTATACAGCGAGTAGTTCGGGACGAAGCCCGCCGGAAACTCGCCAGGAGCGATGGAAGCCGAAGGGGAGTAGTGGTCGCCATCGCCAAACGTCACAAAATGATTGCTCCACGCGATGATTTTGCCCGCGGGATCGACACTCCCTTTCAAAAAGTGGAAACCTCCAGGGCGATAGTAGTCGTGAGTCATATCGTCCTCGCGCGACCACAGCAGCTTCACCGGAACGCCCGCGGTTTTCGCGATTGACGACACCTCAACCATGTAATCGTTGGTCAATCCGCGGCCGAAGGAACCACCGGCTCGCAGCAGGTGAATCGAAATATCACCTTCGGGAATATTTAAAATCTTCGAGACGAGTGCGCGACCGCGCGCGGGCTGCTGCGTCGTGCTCCAGATTTCGAGCTTCCCGTCTTTAAAATGCGCGCTGCAATTCCGCGGCTCCAGCGGCGCGTGCGAGATGAATGGATAGGAATAGGCCGCTTCGACGACCTTGGCGGAGGCCTTGATCGCCGCATCGACATCCCCGTCATTCTTCAGCGTGTGATCCGGCGCTTGTTTCGATAGCTGCTCCGCGCGTTGCGCAAAGCCCGTGCTGTTCTGCTCCGCGCCCTGGCCTTCATCCCATTTCACGTCCAGCTTTTGCCGCGCCGATTGCGCCTGCCACCACGTCTCGGCGACAATCGCAACGCCCGGTTCCAGACCGGGATCCCCCTCCAGCACCGGACCCACTTGCAGAGGACTTTCGACGACGAAGGCGTGCCTCACGCCCGGCATCTGTTTCACCGCGTCCAGATTCGCGCTGATCACTTTTCCGCCGAACACCGGACACTTCTCATAAACGGCGTACAGCATCCCCGGCATTGTGAAATCGATGCCGAAAATCGGTTTCCCGCGAACGATGTCCGGGATGTCCACGCCCGGCTGTGACTGGCCGATAATTTTGTACTCACTCGGCTTTTTCAGGGTGACCGATTTCAGGTCCGGTACCGGGAGAGTCGCGGCCGTAGCCGCCAGTTGACCATAGCCCAGCGAACGGTCGGTCGGCCGATGATACACGCGCCCGTTTACGGCGTAGCACTCCGATGCCGAAACACCCCAGGTCTTCGCGGCCGCCGCAATCAGCATTTCGCGCCCGACAGCGCCTACCTGCTGCATCGGAATATAGTTGTTCGATGCGGCCCGGCTGCCTCCGGTGGATTGGAGCCCGTACTTCGCATCGAAATCGGCTTGCTCCACCTTCACGGATTTCCAATCGACCTCCAGCTCTTCGGCAATCAGCATGGGCAGCATCGTCTTCACGCCTTGCCCGATTTCCGGATTCCGCGAGATCAGCGTCACCGATCCATCCGGCGCGATTTTGATGAACGCCTGGGGTTCCACCGGCGGCGGTGCAGACCGTTGCGCTCTGGCCTTTGGAGCGGCATACAGTCCCAGCAGCATGCCTCCACTTGACAGCGTTGTGACTTGTAAAAAGGAACGGCGGGTGAGGCGCATGTCTACAGCCCTCCTCCCTGAGACCGGCCGCTCGCAGGCAGCGCGGCTTTGTGAAGCGACGATGCCTTATGTATCGCTTCCCTGATTCGCAAGTACGTTCCGCAGCGGCAGAGATTCCCGTTCAAAGCCGTATCAATCTGTTGATCCGTGGGCCGGGGATGCTTGTCCAGGAGCGCCGCCGCCGACATAATCTGGCCGGCCTGACAATAGCCGCATTGCGGAACGTCGATCTCGCGCCACGCTATCTGCAACGGGTGCGAGCCATCGGGCGAGAGGCCCTCGATAGTCGTGATAGGCGCGTTGGCCGCGGTGGATACCGGGGTCAAACAGGAGCGTACCGGTTGGCCGGCCAGATGCACCGTGCATGCCCCGCACTGGCCGATCCCGCAGCCGTACTTTGTTCCGTGGAGATTCAGAACATCTCGAATCACCCAGAGAAGAGGAGTGTCGCCGGGCACATCTACCGTGCTGGACCGGCCGTTCACAGTCAGCTTGATCGCCATACTCTACCTCTCTTTAACGATAATCCCAAGGGACCCAGTCGCGCCGGACACTACCTGTTTGACCCGGATAGTTGACACAGTTCAATCCCGCAATTGCGCGGGTTCCGGTCTCGGATCAGAACTCGGGCAGTTCGCTGTCGGGGTTTCAAAGGCAAAGCACAGCCTCTGCGTTGTCCTCTCCCCTAGCCCGTCCTTCAGTGGCTTTGCTGGCGAAGCCCCACTCCCTTGCTCCTGTAAAGTTGCTAAAGGACAGAATCCAGCTTGCTCTTACACTCGAAGCAACCCGAGAGGCCAAAATGAAAATCGTTAAAGGCATTGCTAATTCCATGCGAATCGCCACCTGTCTCCTTTGCGCCTCCCTTGCCCTCGCCCTTCCTGGCCAATCCCAAGACAATAAACCGGGCCCAGCGGATAGGGCAGCGTTCAGAGCTGCACGCGGGCTTTCAGACCCGCAGGCAAAGATTGACGCATTGAGACGCTTCATTGCTCAATATCCGAAAAGTTCACGCGTGAGCGCGGCCGACGGGCTGATTCTTGAAACGCTGGTGAAAAAGTTTCCAACCCGTACAGCGGATTTGAACAGCCAGGTGAACACCATGCTGAAACATGCTAAGGGTGAATTCCGCATGTATGACTACGACAACGTCGCAAGCACACTTGCCGATGGTGGTGTGTTGCTCCCACGTGCAGAACAACTCTCTGAGAAGAGCCTCAAGATGTTGAATAAAAAGTCATACACCACGGCCGTGCGCAAGGAATATATCAAAGCCAAGATGAAGCCTCCCAATGACGCTGATCTGGAACAGCAATACAAGACGGCGCATTCCTCTCTACAGGCGACGCTCGGACGCATCTACGTCAAGGAGGGGAAAACGGCAGAGGGTGAATCACAACTGAAGGCTGCCTATGCCGATAACCCTGATAACTCCGCAGCATCCGGAGCGCTCGGAATGCTCGCGGCGAAGGCAGGAAATGGCGACCTCGCTCTCACCTACCTCACCAGAGCGCGGCTTACTGGAAAATTGGACGATTCTCAGCAGAAGCAGTTAGAAACTCTCTATGCGGAAAAGCATGGCGGCTCCCAGGACGGCTTGGAAAGCTATCTCGATGAGCGTTACGCAACTCTTTTTCGTGCCCCGTTTGAACCGGCAAAGTACAAAGCCACGGGCAAACCCTCTGATCGCACCGTGCTGGCGGAACTCTTTACCGGCGCCGGCTGCGATCCCTGCGCGGGCGCGGATCTCGCTATCGACGGCGAACTCGAACGCTATAGCCGCAAAGAATTGGCTGTTCTGGAACTGGACGAACACATTCCTGAACCAGATCCGTTGGCCAACCCCGATACTGTCAAGCGGTTCGATTTCTACCACGCTGGAGGAACGCCGACGCTTGCAATCGACGGGACGACCAGAATAATAGGCGCCGATCGAAATGGCGCAAAGAACCGGTTTGACGAGATCGACAAACAGGTGCAGACGGCTCTCCAATCTCCGCCTGAAGCCGCCATCCGGCTAACCGCTTGGCGCGCGGGCGATCGGGTAGAGGTTCACACCTCTGTCACAGGCATCAAGAGCGCTTCCAAAACATTGAGACTGCAGATCGCGCTGGTCGAAGATCGTCTGCGCTACAGCGGAGAAAACGGCATTCGCTTCCATCATATGGTGGTGCGGAGCATCGCAGCGCAATGCCGAGGGTTTCGCAATAGAGCCGGGCAAAGATTGCGACACCCCCTACACATTCGACATTCCTAAAATTTCTGACGGGCTGAAAACATACCTGGACGGCTATGAGAAGGCGAATGACCGGTTCGGGCCCATTACCTTCATTCGCAAGATGTACGCGATCAATCAATCTGATCTTTCAGTCGTCGCTTTCGTGCAGGATGAAAAAACCAAACACATCTTGCAGGCTTCCTACGCACCAGTAGCAGATAAGCAATGAACATCAGGAGACAGGTGCGCACAGCATCTCTCGTCGCGACTTTCATCGGTCTGTCAGCGCGTGGCAGCCCAGGCGAATGCGGCTGAAAATCCCGTGCATTGGTCCACGACGCCCATTCAAAAGCCCTGTTCCCCTGGCAGTACATTCACGGCCAAACTCCTGGCCCGCATCGATGCCGGCTGGCATCTTTACGGTCTCGAGCAAGAAGAAGGCGGCCCGATCCCTACCGAGATCTCTTTGGCCGGTCAGTCCTACTTATCTCTAGGCACAATCCGCGCCTCGAAACCAATTCAACTGCTCGATCCGAATTTTGATAAGCGCGTCAACCTATATATAGAGAAAGCTGAGTTCAGCTTACCCCTGACTGCCGCAGCCGAAGCAATTCCCGGTCCGCAGCACGCGGCTATTCACGTGCGTTATCAATGCTGCAATGAAAGCATGTGTTTGCCTCCCCGGAGCGTCACGGTCGACTTAGCCGTAACCATCAGAGCAAAGAAATGACAGCTTGCCGGATCATCGCGCGAAACGGTGGCCCTTCTCTGACCCAGGTGACAGATTTTCCGGAAAAACACGATGGCGTGGGAATCCATGGCGTAATTTGCGATAGACTGGCGTGCTACTCGAGCTCACAAGACCGCATCCTACGGCGGGCAGAGTGGATTTTGATCGGCGCACGCGGCGTCAACGGTCAGGCGTGCCCCAACAAGGAGATTCATGACTAAGGCAGATCTCTACAATTTCTTGCTCACACGCAAGCTGGGCGTACTGGGCACGATTGGGTTGGGAAATAGTCCGCAATCCGCCCTAGTCGGTATTGCTGTCACTGAACACTTGGAACTTGTGTTCGACACCGTAAAGAATTCCCGGAAGTACGGCAATCTCATCGCCAGGCCTGCTTGTTCGTTTGCGATTGGCTGGGAGGGAGAGCAGACCGTCCAGTACGAGGGCGAGGCGCAAGAACTCACGGGAACCGAGGTGGACCGTTGCCAAGAGGTATATTTTCGGGCTTGGCCCGAATGCCGGGCGCATATGAGTTGGCCGGGAATCGTCTACTTCGTCGTACGGCCGCGATGGATTCGTTACAGCGACTTCGATCAAAGCCCACCGTTAGTTCAGGAGTTCAGGAATGAATTCTAATAACCAGCGTTCCGTCGGGTTCCTCAGCCGTGGGCTGGACTTTCCGAGGAGCCTGGGAAAGTTACCCTTCATGGCGCGCCCGCCTGCCGCAGGCGCTCGGTCGAGGGGACGAAGTAATAAGCACCCGTGAGCGGCCGCGTGTAGTGCGTAAGCGCGTCACGTACGCCGGTGATCAGACCCGCCATGCTCTCCAGCATCCTGGAAAGGCGTCGCTGGTCCGCGCTGAAGCCAACGAACATGGTTCCGTGATTGGTGACGGTCCCATACGGCATATTCCTGCGGAAAATTTTCCCAAACTGATCCTGATCCGTGCTCGCGACGTGTGAGTCCGGAGCTTTGTTATCCAATTCGAGGCTGTCCAGCTTCATCCGCCCCATCACCCGCTCTTGATCCTTGATAGAAAGCGACTCCCACTCAGCCGTGTTGTGGGCCCACTTTTGCAATAGCAGGATGGTTCCGCCCCCACCCGGCTCTCCTTCTGGAATAAGCGCCACTTCCGGGGCATCCACCAGAGTGGGATTCTCTGTCCCATCGATAAAACCGGTGAGGTCGCGATCATGCCGGTAGGGCCAGCTTGAGGTCTCTTCTGCAACCGACGCCAGTGTCTTTAGATCGGAGATCGTTTGATGAGCCACGTCGAAGATTACGTCATATGAACTTCCCGACAGCCAAAGCACCGCATCGTGTTGCGTGGCCGGCATTATAAAACCGTCTGTACCGATAACATTTCTATTGAATCCTTCGATTCCGGCGGGTGCATCCTCAGGCGCCGTTTTGCTCCAGAGTTCAGGCCGGAAACCCGACACCAGGTTGACCCCGCCCATGGTTGTTCTGGGTTCACGGAACGAAGAAATCGCGGTGACAAGCGCTTGCGCCTTCTTTCCGTCCAGAAGATCGAATTCCAGGTACGCGTGGGATGCGGTTCCGAGAGCAAATATTCCGCCCTGAGCAGTCTTCATCCGGGTATGATATCGGGCTGAGGACCTCGACCAGGAAGGTGATCCGTGACGAAACCGACGATACTTGTGGCGACGTGGGGCGATGGGCTGTTCGCAGTCACCGGCGATGGGCGCACACAAGAGATTGCGAACCAGCCGGTCAGAGGGCTGGCACCGGATGGACGCGGGGGTGCGCTCGCCATTGTCGGCCAACATTCGCTGCGCAGGCGTGCACCTACCGGCGAATGGGGAACCGTCGCTACGAGCGAGTTGGCGCTTTCGTGCTGTATGGCTGTTAAAGACGCCATCTACATCGGAACAGACGATGCACGCATGCTGCGGCTGAGCCATGCGGGCGGTGTACTCGGCGCTATCGATGGTTTCGACAACATCGCGGGGCGGGATGCTTGGTTTGCTGGTTCGGCAATTGTTAATGGGCAGCGCCTCGGGCCGCCGCTGGGCATTCGCTCGGTTGCGGCCAACTCGAACGGGAGCATACTGTTCGCCAACGTTCACGTGGGAGGGATTCCGCGCTCAATGGATGGCGGAAGAACCTGGCAGCCCACCATAGATATCAACAGCGATGTCCATGAGGTGCGCGCGCACCAGGCAGATCCGGACATCGTCGTGGCGGCGTCCGCTGTCGGCCTATGCATTAGCTACGACGCAGGAGCAACGTGGACGATAGAACGCGACGGCCTACACGCATCGTACTGCTCCGCGGTAGCGTTCTCGGGCGATGACGTTCTTGTCTCCGCGTCGACAGATCACTTTGCGAGCCAGGGAAGAATTTATCGTCGGCCGACCAGACCGGATGGAGAAATAGTGGCCGTCGAAGGTGGCCTGCCTACGTGGCTCAACGGTATCGCCGATACAGGTTGCATAGCCACAAACGGCTCAACGGTTGTGGTGGTTGACAGAGCCGGCACCCTGTACCTGTCAACTGACTTAGGGCTGGCTTGGTCACGAAGCAGCAGTGAACTACCAACCCCGAGTTCCGTTCTAATCTGTTGACCAAAATCGAACAGCTTAGGCTTGCTCCCAATGCAGTTATTAGGTTGGAAGGATCGAATTACTAACTGAAACGCTCTGACTCTATCTGGAGTGATCCAGCGCAGAAAAACTGAGGCCTCTAGTGATTAATCCAGCCCCCAACACGACCCGAGGAGCATCGGGGTGCTGAGCATTGATATGTGAAGGTCGGTGTCGGTCTGGCAGTGGCAGGGACGACCCGTTCCACCCAGGCCAGTTCACAGCCCTTGACGCATTTAATATTTGTCTCTCCGCCCGGCGCATCTACAACCAACTCGAAAGCAGGCGCAGATGTCTGTGCTCTTCCTACAGCCCATCCAAAGAAAATCAGGATTACCGCTAGAGCGATGTAAACCGTCGTGCGTGCCATCGTCCCTCCCATGAACATTATGTGCTTTTAAGTCCGGCTTGACACTGAGCGCTGTCGGTGATTCGCAAAGGGTGAATGGATAAACGGAGGGCGCTCCTCAAACGCTCTCTGTCTTGCCCCTGGCGGACAAGTAGATAGCCTACAGCAAACTCGAGAGCGGGTCTCCAGACCCGCCATTCCTAGCAGCATTTACTCGCTTGCCGCTTCGGCAACTCGCTCGTGACTTCCATTTTCGCGACAATAGCCCATAGTGTCCTCGCCCTCGATCACAGAACTTTCAAATTTTGTTTCCTACGCACGCTTGACAACCTCCCAGATAACTTTCGGCGTGAACCCGTATGGAGGAACTCGATCCGCTTGATGCTGTCCGAAAGTTACAGGAGCGAGGCGGACTTCTCAGGACCGATCCGCACGTAATTACAGTTCAGTTGAAACGCATAACAGGTATGATTGCTAGCTATCGATGAGACAAAGATCGATTACTCTAGCGGTCGATAAGCTTTGCGTGTGTCGCGGGATAACGCTCACCTTCCACCTTGATGGCTGAAGACGCCTCTTCAAGCGAGTGCAGGTCATCAGCGGTCAATTCAATGGCAGCGCCACCAAGATTCTCTTCTAGTCTAGAAAGCTTCGTGGTGCCTGGAATCGGAACGATCCACGGCGCCTTCGCAAGCAGCCATGCGAGGGCGATCTGAGCGGGAGCAGCCTGCTTCTGTTCTGCGAACTTGGTGATGACATCGACGAGTGCCTGATTCGCTTTGCGATTGTCTTCGCTGAATCGAGGGACAATGGCGCGGAAGTCGGTGCTGTCGAACTTTGTCGAGGAATCAATCTTTCCAGTGAGGAAACCTTTGCCGAGAGGGCTGAATGGAACGAAGCCGATGCCGAGCTCTTCCAGCGTTGGCATGACAGACTCCTCGGGTTCACGCCAGAAGAGAGAGTATTCGCTCTGCAGGGCTGTCACGGGCTGCACGGCATGAGCGCGACGGATCGTCTTTGCGCCTGCTTCGGAGAGGCCAAAGTGCTTCACCTTACCTGCCTGGATCAAATCTTTAACGGCACCAGCGGTTTCTTCGATGGGCGTATTGGGATCGACCCGGTGCTGGTAGAGCAAGTCAATGGTGTCAGTTTGCAGACGCTTCAACGAGCCTTCGACGACCTGCTTGATGTGGTCGGCGCGACTGTTGGTTGCTGTCCACTTGCCATCGTTGCCGGGATCGGGCTCGAATCCGAACTTGGTCGCGATCACGACATCTTTGCGGAAGGGAGCGAGAGCTTCGCCCACGACCTCTTCATTGACGAAAGGGCCATACACTTCGGCAGTGTCGAAAAATGTGACACCGCGCTCGACAGCGGCGCGAATGAGCTTGATC
Organism: uncultured Acidobacteriaceae bacterium; assembly: GCA_963762495.1. Taxonomy (GTDB): domain Bacteria; phylum Acidobacteriota; class Terriglobia; order Bryobacterales; family Bryobacteraceae; genus Bog-105. The sequence goes on along the minus strand of CAVXKZ010000021.1, from coordinate 133,959 downwards.
GCTTCGCCCTTCTCCGTGGCGGGGCCAAGACCGAAGCTCAGGCCCATACATCCGAGGCCAAGTGCTGAGACTTCGAGGCCGCTCTCTCCTAATGTGCGCTTTTGCATGATTTCTCCTATCACTACTCAATCGTTTGATGCTGGCGAGCTACTTTACTTCAATGCCTTTTAGGCCTGCTCACTGACTGACTCCAGCCAAACTGGCTTGCCCTTCTGTGTCGGAGTGACCGCTACCTAGATGCCGGTCATCTTGAGCATCGCCTCGGGTAGGCGGTCACCTTCGAGCGACAGCTTCGAGGTGGCTGCTTCAATCTGCTGGAGGTCGACCTCCCTCAATTGGACATCGATCGCTTTAAGGTTCTCTTCCATCCGTGAAATCTTCGTGGTGCCAGGAATAGGGACGATCCAAGGCTTCTGCGCCAACAACCATGCCAACGCAATCTGCGCTGGCGTTGCGCCCCTGCGCTGTGCTGCTGCCCGCAGTGGCTGCAGACAGAAGACAAATCACCACGAAGGCAATCCTCAATAAGACATCTATTCGTCTCATCATCGTGAAACCCGCCGTCTTTCGGATGTTCGTGGCTAATTCTTATTGCTACTCACTTTGACCGGCCTAAGCAGATGCGAGAACGTGAGTTGGGCAAGCTTCCACTTGCCGTTTTCCTTGCTATAAACCTCAGTCACCATAAAGGGATTGGTGACTTCGTGCGCACCGACTACTGCCTGCAAGTCCATGTCTTCCAGCAGGATGGCTGTGTCACCAAATATGCGAGCGTCAATTGCATAAACGAAGGCTTTTTTGTACCAGATCCCACCGCTCTTGATGGTCGCTAATTCTTGGGTCTTTCCCCATGTCCCGCCCATGTGAGTGAACATGGCTTTGTCATCAAAAAGTGTTTCTAAGGAATCGACCTTCTTGTCTGCCATCCAATCCCATTTCATGTTTGAGAGGTTGATGACTGCTTGTTGTTCGGGTGTATGAGTTGCGGCAGTTTTAATCGAAGCCGTCGGTGGCTCTGCCGATTTCTGTGCGTGGGACGATTGCACAATCAGTGTTGATAGAAATAGACCTAACATTACGGTTTTCATGGCTCTCTCTTCCTCGTTATGTGTGATTGACCTGTGGGGGGACTTGAAATAGCGTGGCCGATTATTCGCGCTACTCGGATAGTAGAAAAATTCCGCGTCAGCATTTGGCTAACTCTTCGGAGCCGCTTCTACGCCCGAAAGTGCGAGTACCCCGTCCGGCAGACGTTTCCCTTGAATCTGAATATTCGATACTGACGCGTTCAGCTCCTTGAGTTCATCCTGGCTGAACGTAACCGAGCTGCCACGAACGTTTTTCGATCATGTGCTCCATTTGCGTTGTGCCTGGGATCGGCACGATCCACGGCTTCTGCGCCAATAGCCAAGCAAGCGCAATCTGGACTGGAGCGGCCTGCTTCCGTTCAGCCCACATCTTCACGAGCTTTACGAGCTCAAGGTTGTGTTTCAAGTTTTCTGGAGAGAATCGAGGTTCTGCCGAGCGAATGTCGCCGGGTGCGAACCGAGTGTTTTCGTCAATGGCGCCAGTGAGGAACTGCACACCCAGCGGACTCCACGGCACGAACCCGATGCGTAGCTCCTGGCAGATGGGAATGACAACCTCTTCCGGTCCGCGCCAAAGCATCGAATACTCGTTCTGTACGGCAGTGACGGGAAGCGCCGCATGCGCGCGACGAAGAGTGTTCGGTCCCATCTCGCAAAGACCCCAATGCAAAACCTTGCCCTCCGCCATAAGGTCCTTGACTGCTCCGGCGACATCTTCAATGGGAACCTGCGGGTCTACCCGATGCTGATAGAGAAGATCGATTCGATCCGTCCGGAGACGCTTGAGCATTCCCTCGACGGCTCTCTTGATGTGGTCGGGTTTACTGTTTAGCCCCATTTGGAACCGGCCCGTGTCAGGGTCTATGTTCCAACCGAACTTTGACGTGATCACGACCTTATTCCGGAACGGCGCGATGCCCTCACCGAGAATCCGTTCACACTCGAGAGGCCCGTAAGCTTCAGCCGTATCGAAAAACGTGACCCCATGATCGTAGGCTGCGCGGAGGATGTCGATCATCTCCGGACGGTACGGCACCGTCGTTTCATACTTGCGGCTCATGTTCTGGACGCCAAGGCCCACCGTCGAGACTTCGAGTGAACCCAACTTGCGTCGCCCACTTATGTGCGCTTGTACGCTCGGCTCCGCAACTGCGGGAGTCGAAAACACGCCTGCAATAGTTGCGGCTGCAGAAGCTCCAGTAATGCCTAAGAAGGAGCGACGGTCGATGCTGATTTTCATGTTGCTGTCGTCGAGATTCCGCATGATTGTGAGCCTCTTACCGGGTTTTGGGGGCTAGCCTGCAGCGTCGTCGACCTCTACTGCTGTTTTAAGACTAAGGCTCAATGCCACGGGGCGCCCCTGCCGGGCACGACGACATCCCTGCAAATCACGACAATCTGCATTCATGGGAATTGACGCCTTTCGCAGCCCCCTTGACGCCTTCTGCATGGCAATGCTTGGGACGCTTCGATATCGTGGGAACAGGAGAGTGAGTGATGCTCAAGCATTTCCGGGTTCCGGGACGTCTCGCCGTCAAGCTGGAGGAATTGGGGGTATCTGTTTCCGCAGTGCTTCGCAAGGCGTGTCTTCCGCGCGACCTGTTCCAGCAAACCCGAGTGCTTGTCTCCACAGGAGAGCTTTTTGCACTTTGGCGCGCAATCGACCAGGTGAGCTCTGATCCGCTCATCGGTGTGAAGTTGGGGGTGGAAACAAAGACTGAGCGCTTTCATCCAATGGCGATCGCCGCGCTCTCGACCGAAAACCTTGTAGCAGCTTCAGAACACATGGCGCGGTTTAAGAAGCTGACCGCACCCGAAGAGATTCTTGTCGAACTCAATGAAGAAGAATTCACCGTTGGCTTCCGTTGGCTCCTCGCTGTTGATGATGAGCCATCGAGCCTTACCGACTACTGCTTCTCCTGGATGCGCTCTCTTGCTCGACATGGCATCGGCACGGCAGTAAATCCGCTCAGAGCCGAATATGTCCAGCAGCGCTCGAATCTTCGCCAGATAGAGCGCAGCCTTAGTTGCAATATCGCGATGGGTGCTCCACGCAATGTAATCGTCTTTCGTGCATCAGACGCTACGAAGCCGTTCGTGACGCGGAACGTAGAGCTCCTCGATCTACTCGCGCCGCAGTTCGAGGAACAGTTACGGCAGTACAAAGAAGAGGATAGTTTCTTGGAGCTTGTGCGCCGTACGATCCAAGACAAACTCACGGGCCATCGTCCCTCAATCGATGCAATTTCAAAAGCTCTACACATGGGCCCTCGTACTTTGCAGCGGAGGCTCCAAGACTCTGGATCGAGTTTTCAGCGCGTACTGGACGAAGCACGTCATCAGATGGCGCGCTACTACCTCAGCAACTCAGCCTTTGAACTGAACGAGGCAGCTTACCTCTTGGGCTTTGAAGATCCCAACTCATTCGGACGCGCGTTTCGGAACTGGGAAGGCATGCCGCCGAGTGATTGGCGCGAAACGCACCGATCGACAAAGGTGATGTGATCGGTCCTCAAAGTATTGAGGCGATGGATAAGTACCGCTAAACGCCGCAGTGTCCGCGAATGCACTCGTCCGTAACATCGGATCACAGAAGTTTCAAATTCTCCTTTCCCAATTCCCACATCAACTTGGGAGCCATTTTTCGCGTTCAGCGAAACAGGTTCGCTTTGCGGGTGCTACCGTTTGGCAGGCTCGCAACACGCGCAATCGTGTCGCGGGCCGTTTTATTTTCAGCCGTACAGGAGCCTCAACATGTCACCTCGATCCATCCGCCGCGCCCAGGAACACAAAGCGCGAAAACTCGCTTACAAAGCCGAAAAAGCACTTGAACGGAACAGTGAAGGAGCGGAGGCAGCCGCCGCGCCACGGACGCCGCTAGGCGTGCAAAGCACGTCCGCTTCAGCGCTAGGCGTGCAAAGTACGTCCGCTTCAGCGCTTCTTGGCGATCCCAGTCCAGAAATTTACGACGAATTCTCCCCCGAACTCATTGCCGAGGCCAACGCCGCCCGCGAACGCGTCCATCGTAGAGCCGGCCTCCTCCCGTCCTCGCAATCGCAGCCTCATTCTGAGCCGCGCCCGCAGGAAGCGGTCTCTTCCAAGGGTTCCGCAGCTCCAGCCGCTTCTCCCGCCCAACTCGCCGCCAACCGCGCCAATTCCCAGCACAGCACCGGCGCAACGAGTCCGGAGGGCAAGCAAACCGTCTCTCTCAACGCCTTTCGTCATGGCCTCGCCGGCCGCTTCCTCCTCCTGCCGCACGAAAACGAGAACGAATTCAAAGAACTCTTCCACGGTCTGCAGCACGAGCACCGTCCCTCAACTCCCACCGAACATTTACTGATCGAGGGCATGGCCCAGCATTACTGGCTCGCCCAGCGCGCGCTCAATCTTCAGCAGCTTTGCTTCGATGAATCGGAGATTGACGAAAAACGATTGGCGCTCTATCTCCGCTACCAAACCACCCACGACCGCGGCTTTCACAAATGCTTGAATGACCTGCTAAAGCTAAGAGCGCAAAAACGCAAAGAGGAAAATGGCTTTGTTTCGCAGCAGCATAAACAGGCGGATCAAGCGCGCCGCGAAGCCACTGAAAACCGCAAGCAGGACCGGCACGAATGGGCCGTTCTGCTGGATTCCGCCAAGCTGGACCATCAGAATCTGATGAATTTGCAGCTTCCCGGCGGCCAACCGTTCGTCCACAAGTCCATCCAGCGCACCATCGCCCTCGAAAGCGCGGCGGCAGCGGCATAAGCGCACAGGGCGGTTGGGGCCCGTTGTGCGCGACACGAGAAAGCCGCACAGGGCGGTTGGGGCCCGTTGTGCGCGACACGAGAAAGCCGCACAGAGCGGTCGGGGGCCCTTGTGCGCGACAGGAGAAGGCCGCTGCGTAAAGCTGAAGCCTCCCTTGACTTCTTCTGTGCGCTCGTCCGAACCGTCCGGGTGTCCGGCGCCGCCGTGTCGCGCCGCCGCAAATTGACCAATTTAAAGGGGATATGCTAGCGTATTTCTTTAGGGAAGTCCGCAAACAGTCGTAGTGCGCTCGTGGTTTTGAGCTTGCCTGACTGCTCTATCTCCCACCAGTAATCTCCGCATGGAAGCAACTTTAAAGGCCCTTGGTGACCTGCTACTACAAGCGATTCCTACGGTCGTCTTTTTTGTCCTGCTGACCCTGTATTTGAAGTATGTCTTCTTCCGGCCGGTGGCCCGAATTCTGGAGGAGCGCCGGAAAGCAACGGAAGGTGTCCGCGAGCTCGCCCAACGCGCTTTCGAAGCCGCCGACAAGAAGCATTCCGAATTTGAACATGCGCTTCACATAGCCCGTGCGGAACTCCATCAGGAGCACGAGGCGTTACGGCGCCAATGGTCTGAGGAACAGGCGCAAGCGATCGCTCAAGCGCGTGCCGAGGCGGACACCAGAGTGCAAGCCGCCAAGCAGCAGATTGCCGAGGAAGCCGCGCGCGCGGAAGCCGATCTCGATGCCCGTATTGAAACCTTCAGCCGGCAGATTGAGGACGCTGTGCTGGTTCGGAGAGCGGCATAAGTGAAACGTAGGAATTTCGCCAAACGCAGGAACTTTGCCCAGCCCCGGGTTCTCCGCGGGCTTGCCGTCGGCTTCGTGTTCGCTACGCTGTTTGTTTTCTCTGCCTCATACGCTCCCGCGCAGGAGATGACGCCCCAGGAACAGGCTCGTCTCGATCAGGTGAGCCGCTGGAAAATCATCAATTTCAGCATTTTCGCGATCGCGTTAGGATGGGCGATCGTCAAGTATTCACCGCGCTTTTTCAATGCGCGTTCGGCCGACATCCAGAAAGCGATCAAGGATGCCACCGGATTGAAGCTCGAGGCTGACTACCGCTATTCGGAAATCGATCGCAAGATGGCTACCTTGGCTGAGGAAGTGAAACGGCTGCGCGCGCAAGCGGAGATTGAACACGAGCGCGAGCATGGCCGCGTTCGGCAGGAAACGTCGCAGGAGATCGATCATATTAATCGCCAGATAGTAAATGAAATCGATGCATTGCGGAAAGAAGCGGCCGACCGCGTGCGCCGTCACGCCGCGGAACTGGCTCTCGGCCTCGCCGAGCATCGCCTTCAGGATCGGTTTGCCGCGGGCGAGCCGGACGACCTGTTGCACGATTTCGTAAACCTGGTCGAGCGGGGGAAGAACTAGATGATGGACGCTCTGTCCCGCCACTACGCCGGCGCGCTCGCCGACGCGGTGTTTGCGCCCGATTCCGGCCTTTCACCTACCGATGCCATCGCACAGGTGAAGCAGATCGCCTCGCTGATTACCACCTCGAAAGAACTCGAGCGCGCGATGTTGTCGCCCGCTGTCACCAAGTCTCGAAAGCAAGCTGTGATCTCGCGCATCACGGAAGGCCTTGGCTTGCATCGGCTGATCCGGAACTTCCTATTGGTCGTTGTCTCGCATCGCCGGATCCGCGATCTCCACGAGATCGTCAAGAATTTTGAACTGATTGTGGATGAGCGCACCGGCTGGATTCCCGCCGAGATCGCCTCCGCTCACGAATTGAAACCGGGCAGCGCCAGGATATTGAGCGCGTGCTCGGAACCAAGCTCGGCAAGTACGTCCGGGCGCATTACCAGATAGATCCCGCGCTTATAGGCGGAGTGCGGGCCCGCGTCGCTTCGAAGGAGTACGACGCGACTGTCCGGGGCAAGCTCGAAGGCCTGCGCCAGCGCCTGGCAGCGAACGTCTAGAAGGGTTTTCTACAAGAGTATGGCTCAAATCAGAGCGGATGAAATCTCGCGCGTGCTGCTGTCGGAAATTCAAAACTTCGACGCGGTAGCGAATGTATCGGAAACAGGCTCCGTTATCAGCGTCGGCGATGGAATCGCGCGCGTTTACGGTCTTGAAAATGTGATGGCCGGCGAGCTCGTCGATTTTGGTCATGGCACCGTCGGCATCGCGTTGAATCTCGAAGAAGATCAGGTCGGCGTAGTGCTGTTGGGCGACTACACGGAAGTTAAAGAAGGCGAGCAGGTCCGCCGCACGCGCCGCATTATGTCGATACCCGTGGGCGAAGCGATGGTCGGCCGCGTGGTCAATGCGCTCGGGCAGCCGATTGACGGCAAAGGTCCGATCGACACCACGGAATTTAACCCCTTGGAACGGCTTGCTCCGGGTGTAGTCGACCGCCAATCCGTGAAGCAGCCGCTGCAAACCGGACTTAAGGCCATCGACGCAATGGTTCCGATTGGCCGCGGTCAGCGCGAGCTTATCATTGGCGACCGCCAGACCGGCAAAACCACCGTCGCGCTGGACACCATCATCAATCAGCGCGGACAGGACATGACCTGCATCTATGTCGCGATCGGGCAGAAGCGCTCGACCGTCGCTCAGGTAGTCAAGATTCTCGAAGAGCACGGCGCAATGGAATACACCATTGTCGTCGCCGCTACCGCCTCCGATCCGGCGCCTATGCAGTACATCGCTCCTTACGCAGGCTGCGCTATCGGCGAATATTTCCGGGATTCCAAAAGGCATGCCCTCTGCATATACGACGATCTTTCGAAGCACGCCGCGGCTTATCGCGAAATTTCGCTGCTGCTGCGCCGCCCACCGGGGCGCGAAGCCTACCCCGGCGACGTCTTTTATCTGCACAGCCGTTTATTGGAGCGCGCCGCCAAGCTTTCGAACGAAAAAGGCGGAGGTTCTCTCACTGCTCTGCCGTTCATCGAAACTCAGGCTGGCGACGTTTCCGCTTACATTCCGACCAACGTGATTTCTATCACCGACGGCCAGATCTATCTCGAAACCGATCTTTTCAACGCCAACATTCGTCCCGCTATCAACGTCGGCCTGTCGGTCAGCCGCGTCGGAGGCAGCGCACAGATCAAAGCCATGCGTTCCGTGGCCGGCAGTCTTCGCCTGGAGCTCGCTCAGTACCGCAACCTGGAAGCGTTCGCGCAGTTTGGATCGGACCTCGATAAAGCCTCGCAGGATCAGCTCAGCCGTGGGAAGAGGTGGGTTGAGGTCCTGAAACAGCCGCAGTATTCGCCGATTCCGGTCGAAAAACAGGTCGCTATCCTTTTCGCCGGCGCAAACGGCTATCTCGACGACCTTCCTGTCGAAAAGGTCCGCGCTTTTGAAACGGAGCTCTATAACGTTCTCGATAACAGCAAGCCGGAGGTGTTGCAGGCCATCCGCGAAAAGAAAGAGCTGAACGACGAGATTAAAGGGCAGCTCAAGAGCGCGCTCGACGAATGCAAGAAGCGATTCGGTAGCGAGCAGAAACCACCGCAGGCGAGTCCTGACAAGAAAGCCCCGGCTACACCCAGCGATAACGGCGCTCGCTCGAACGCCCCCTCTGAAGCTGGGAGGACACCCGCCCGGGTCTAAAGCTGGATGCCGAGCTTAATCGACCTCCGACGCCGCATTCGCAGCGTCAGGAACATGCAGCAGATCACCAAGGCCATGAAAATGGTCTCGGCTGCCAAGCTGCGTCGCGCTCAGGAACGCGCGATAGCCTCGCGGCCCTATGCCAAGATGCTGGGCCGTGTTCTGTCGAACGTTGCCGCCGCGTCCGCTGGAATCGATCAAACTGCCGAGCTGGCTCTATTGCAGGTTCGCGAAGAGAAGAGGATTCAGTTCATCGTTGTCAGCAGCGATACCGGACTCGCTGGAGCGTTCAATTCGAATCTGCTCCGCTCGGCGCAACGTTTCGTGGATGAGCATCGCGAAGCCGATCTGAAGATCGAAGCGATCGGACGCAAAGCGCGGGATTACTTCCGCAAACGGAATTACACTCTGAGCGCGGACCATGTCGGCATCGTTGACAAACCGAAATACGATGATGCCGCCGCTATCGCCGACCGGATGATTCACGCTTACCGGAATGCGGAAATCGACGCCGTGTATATCGCCACGAATGAATTCAAGAACGTCATGGCGCCGCGCCTCGTGCTCCGGAAGATTCTTCCTATCGAGCTGCCGAAGGACAAAGCCGAGCAGATTGATTACATCTTCGAGCAGCCGCCCCACGAACTGCTGCGCGTGCTGCTGCCGCGCTACGTCGAAATGGAGATCTATCGGGCCATGCTCGAATCTATCTCCGCTTACCATGCGGCGCGCATGACGGCCATGGATGCGGCCAGTTCCAATGCCGGCGATGTGATCGACACCTTGACGCTCAAGCTGAATCGGGTCCGCCAGGCGAGCATCACGCGCGAAATTATCGAAATTGTCAGCGGCGCTGCCGCGTTAGGATGAGGCTCCTTCGGCCTCTCTCATGGAGTTTTTGATTACGGAGTTCTTATGCCAACAACAGGTGTAGCGGAAGGCCATGTCGTTCAGGTGGCCGGTCCCACCATCGAGATCCAGTTCCCGGAAGGTCATGTCCCCAAGCTGTTCAATGCCATCTACGTAACCAGCGAAGGCTTTGATGTCCCCACTAGGATCGAAATCACCGCGGAAGTGGCCCAGCATATCGGCGAAGGCCGTGTCCGCACCATCGCGATGGAACCGACAGACGGTCTCGTGCGCGGCATGAAAGCGGTTGATCTGGGCGTGCCCATCACCATTCCGGTGGGTAAACAGACTCTCGGGCGCGTATTGAACGTGCTTGGTCAACCCGTGGACAACATGGGACCTATCGAGACCGATAAACACGCTTCCATTCACCGCGCCGCGCCGTCCTTCGAAGAGCAAGCTACCGGGCTCGAGATGTTTGAGACCGGCATCAAAGTCATCGACCTGCTTGAGCCGTATCTGCGCGGCGGAAAGATCGGGCTTTTTGGCGGAGCCGGCGTCGGCAAGACCGTCATTATTCAGGAGCTCATCAACAACATCGCCATGAAGCACGGCGGGGTATCGGTATTCGCCGGGGTGGGTGAGCGCACGCGCGAAGGGAACGATCTTTGGCTTGAAATGCAGGAAGCCGGCATTGTCGATCCGCACGATTGGCGAAAATCCAAAGTAGCGCTCGTTTACGGCCAGATGACCGAACCGCCCGGCGCGCGGCTGCGTGTTGGCCTGACCGGGGTCACTGTTGCCGAATACTTCCGCGATGAAGAAGGACAAGACGTATTGCTCTTTATCGACAATATTTTCCGCTTTACGCAAGCGGGTTCCGAAGTTTCGGCTTTGCTAGGCCGTATGCCCTCCGCCGTCGGTTACCAGCCAAACCTCGCCACCGAAATGGGCGACTTGCAGGAGCGCATTACCTCCACCAAACGGGGCTCGATCACTTCCGTGCAAGCGATCTATGTGCCCGCCGATGACTACACCGATCCCGCGCCCGCCACCACCTTCGCGCACCTGGATGCCACCACCAACCTGTCGCGCGCCATTTCGGAGCTTGGCATCTACCCCGCCGTCGATCCGCTGGCTTCGACTTCGCGCATCCTCGATCCGAACATCTTAGGAAACGATCACTACGACGTCGCGCAACGTGTCAAGCAGACGCTGCAGCGTTTCAAAGAACTGCAGGACATCATCGCGATTCTGGGTATCGACGAATTGAGCGACGACGACAAACAGGTCGTGGGCCGCGCCCGCCGCCTGCAGCGCTTTCTCTCTCAGCCGTTCCACGTCGCCGAACAGTTCACTGGCCGGCCCGGCAAGTACGTCAAGCTGGAGGATTCCATTCGCAGCTTCAAGGAAATCGTCGATGGCAAGCATGACAATCTACCGGAGCAAGCCTTCTACATGCAAGGCACTATCGAGGATGTTGTCGAGGCCGCCGAACGCATGAAGGGCTAACGGCGAAATCGCGAATCGGAATCATGGCTGATACCTTCCAACTCGAAATCGCCACGCCGGAGCGCCTCCTGCTGGATGAGCAGGTAGCGCAAGCCGAGCTGCCCGGCAAGAACGGATACTTCGGCGTTCTCCCCGGGCACGCTCCTCTTCTGAGCGCTTTGGGCGCGGGGGTTCTGTCGTTTGGTCAAGGCGGTCAGCAACAATTCCTTGCCATTGATGGCGGATTCGTTGAAGTACTTGGCGATCACGTCCGCGTTCTGGCCGAACACGCCGAGTATGGACGCGATGTTCAGGTTGACCGCGCTCGCCGCCAACTGGAAGAAGCATCCACCCGCCTTAGAGATCTGCACGACGACGCCACCCAATCGGAAACCGCGCTGGCCGATGTTCAAAAGGCGCAGGCGCGAATCGACGCTGCCGAGCGGGCCGGCGGCGGCGCTCACTATTAATTACGGTAATCGAGGGGCGGCTTTTGCCCGGCCGGGATCTCAGACTTATAGGTCTTGCCCTTTAGTTGGCGCTCAAAATCGGCCTTGGCATCTTGCACCAGTTGCGGATTTGAGAACAAGTCCGCCCCGGTGACAGCGAGCGTTTTGGCTGCTACCAACATGCCCTTCTGGCCGATGCTCATGCCTGCACACGCCGCCGCTTGCCAGGTGTGGGGCACTATTCCGGGCACAAACGTCGCCGCCGTGAAGCCGATCGTCGGGACATTCCAACTCACGTCGCCGACATCGGTCGAAGCAGCGGGTGCGTTCGGATCAAAGGGCAGAAGTGGTTCGACCGTAGCAGTCGAGCCTAGATCGCCAGCGCTGCCGGCCGGTAAGCTCTGTTGCAGTTCTTGCGCGAAATGCGTTTCTTCGCCGGTGTAGTGGAAGCCACCCACTTCCTCCAGATTTTTTTGCGCTACTTTGGCGAGCGCATCGTTGGGGAGGATGTTGTCATCGCTGCTGACGATTTGGATATCGAGGGTGGTTTCGGTCATCATCGCGGCCCCCTGGCCGATTTTTTCGATGCGGGCCCAAATTCCATCGAGCGTCGTCAGCGATGGGCTGCGCGCATACAGGTAAAGCTCGGCGTTTTCGGGAACTATGTTCGGCGCGGCGCCCCCGTTAGTAATGATGTAGTGCATCCGCGTGTTGCTGGGGACATGCTCGCGCAGGAACTCAATACCGTTGCCCATAAGCATCACGGCATCAAGCGCGGAACGGCCGCGTTCCGGTGCGAAGGCAGCGTGCGCCGCTATTCCATGGAACTTGAACTTGGCAGCGGTGATCGCCAGCATGCCCCCGTTTGTCACGGAATTACGATCACCCGGATGCCAGTGCAACACAACGTCGACGTCGCGAAAGAGTCCGGCTCTGACCATGTAGACCTTGCCATCGCCGCCCTCTTCGGCAGGGGTACCGTAATAGCGCAAGGTGCCCGTCACATGGTTTTCTTCCATGTATTGCTTGAGCGCCACCGCGGCAAGCGCCGCTCCCGATCCAAGCAGGTTGTGCCCGCAGCCATGACCCGGTGCTCCCGTAACCACTGGACTACGGTCCGGGACGGCAGCTTGCGAGAGTCCAGGTAACGCGTCGAATTCACCCAGGATCCCGATGACAGGCTTGCCTTGCCCATAGCTGGCGATGAAAGCAGTAGGCTCGTCGGCGACGCCCGCTTCGACACGGAAGCCCGCGGTTTTCAAATCGCGCTGCAGGAGCGCCGAGCTTTTCTCTTCGTGGTAGCCGAGTTCCGCGTAATTCCAGATTGCCTTGGAAGCTTGGACGTACTCGGCGGCGTGTTGGTCAACCAATTCCTCGATCTGGCGGTGCGGAGCGGTTTGCTGGCCCCACGCAGCGACGGCGGAAAGGGCGGCGGCTAAACCGCTGAATAAAACTGGCCCGGGTTTCAATCGCATCCAATCAGTCTAGCGTCTACACCGGCGTGAGAGTCTGAGAAGGCAGATGGAGCCTCCCACAAAGCTTAGACCCGCGACAGCCTTGTGGCGCACGGTGACGCGCCTGGATAGAAGCAAGTTCAACACGCGCTGGATGGCATTGCGAAATGCGGCCGGAGTAGCGCTGCCGCTGGCAATCGGGATTGCGATAGGAGACCCGCTGGGAGGAGTGGCGATTACGACGGGCGCGTTGAACGTCGCATATTCCGATGGGCGCGATCCTTATGCGCAGCGCGCGCGGCGGATGCTGCTGTGGAGCTTTCTAGGTGCGGTTGCAGTGTTCCTTGGATCGGTGACGGGAAAATACAACGTGCCGGCGATCGCGATGGCGGCGGCGTGGGCCTTTGCGGCCGGGCTGCTGGTATCAGTCAGCACAAGGGCGGGCGATCTGGGCCTGAATACGCTGGTGACGCTGATCGTGTTCGCGGCGCGAGGGGCGCTGTCGCCCAAGGGTGCATTGATCGCGGCCTCGCTGGTGCTGGGTGGCGGATTGCTTCAGACAGTATTAGCGCTGCTGTTCTGGCCGGTGCGGCGTTACCAGCCAGAGCGGCGGGCCATCGGCAATGTGTATCGGGATCTGGCGAAAGAAGTGGATCCGCGCACGGATATTCTGGCGAAATCACCGCTCGATAAACCGAGCCAGGAGGTGCAAGACACGCTCTCGGCGCTCGGGCAAGATCACAGCGTCGAAGGCGAGCGATTCCGTTTACTTTTCGATCAAGCGGATCGTCTGCGCCTTTCGATTTACGTGGTGGGCCGTTTACGGCCGGAGCTGCCGAAAGAAATGGTGGAGATCCTGGATCGGCTACTGGAACTCTCGTCGGCAATGCTCGCGAGCGTGGGAGAGTGCCTGATTCAGGGGCAGCCCGCTAACGAGCACAGCAACCTGCTAGGGAAGTTAGACGCCCTGGTGAAAACAGTGCAAGCGCATAAAGAGGATCCGGGCTCACCGTTTGCGGCGGAGATCGCATCCGCGACGGATGTATTGGCCGGGCAGCTTCGGCTAGTGGTTCAATTGGCGGGACACGCCAGCGAATCCGCTCTGGAGGGTCTGGCGAAGCAGGACCTGGCACTACCGTGGAAACTGCGGGTAACGAGTTGGATGGCGACGCTGAGAGCTAATCTCGATCTGCGGTCGGGAGCATTCCGGCATGCGGTCCGGCTAGCGGTATGCGTGGCGGCGGGAGATGCAATTGGCCGCACGATTACCTTCGAAAGAACATATTGGCTGCCCATGACGGTCGCGGTGGTTCTGAAACCGGATTTCACGACCACGTTCAGCCGCGGCCTGCTTCGGCTGATTGGAACATATGCGGGGCTGGTGCTCGCCACCTTGCTTTACCACGCCCTGCCGCACTCCGCATTTACCCAACTTGTTCTGGTCGGCGTGTTCACGTTTTTCTTGCGCTATGTGGGGCCGGGAAATTATGGCGTATTCAGTATCGCGATCAGCGGTCTCATCGTGTTCCTCATCGCGGAAACAGGCATAGCCCCGGCGGAGGTGGTGCTGGAGCGATTTGTAAATACGAGCGCGGGAGGCGTGCTGGCGCTCATCGCGTACATGCTGTGGCCCACGTGGGAGCGGAAGCATGTGTCCGAGACTATGGCGGAGATGCTCGACGCGTCTCGCAACTACTTTCGGGCAGTAGCGGAGCGCTTTGGGCGCAATCAACCGGAAGTGGAGGCCAAGCTCGATCGAACGCGGGGCGAATGGCGTCGCGCGCGCTCGAACGCGGAGGCTTCGGTCGATCGGGTGGCCTCCGAGCCTGGAATTTCCCCGCAGAAACTGGATTGCCTTACATCTATGCTCGCGAGCTCGCACGCATTTGTCCATGCGGTGATGGGATTGGAAGCGGGAATCCTGGAAACTCCCCCGCATACTCCGCCAGAGGCGTTTCGGGTGTTTGCGAATGACGTGGAGTTCACGCTGTATTTTCTGGCTTCAGCGCTGCGCGGCTCGCCCGCCGCCCACCAGACCCTGCCGAAGCTTCGGGACGATCACCGGCGCTTGATAGCGGCGCGCGAACAATTCTCGCCGGTAGACGAATTCGTGCTGATCGAAACCGATCGCCTGACGGTGAGCCTGAACACGCTGCGCGAGCAGGTCTTGCGCTACACCGGGCAGTGACGAGGCTATTGCGCTCCGGACAGCCGTTGCTGCTGGTCAATGTAGCGCAGCAATCGATTCACCTGCTCGACATCTTTACTGTTCAAGGCGGAGCGCTTGGCGTTCTGAGCAAATTTCTTGGCCTGCTCGATTTCCCTGAGTTGGACGCAGCAATAAGCAAGCGTGTACTCGACCGGATACACATGTTCAGGCCGAAGATCTTCAGCATCGGCCAGGACTGAGGCGGCCAATCCGAACTTTTGCGCCTTGGCAGCGAAGAAACCCAACTCCAGGCGGGCCTCATAGTAATCGGGCTTGATCGACAGAACTCGTTCGAAGAGCTGAATGACCTGATCGGGCGGTGCGGCGCTGGCCTCCTGTAACCGCGCCGCGTAATAGAGGACTTGCGGATCGCTCGAATGCCGGTCCAGCGCCGAAATGAAATGCCGACGCGCTTCCTGCGGCTGATTTTCGCGGAGCGCGATATAGCCGAGGGCGGCTTCTGGCTCCGGCCGGGATGGGTATCTGCTCGCGAGGTCCCGCAGCAAGGTCGCCGCCCTGCCTTGCTGATCGGGGTTGACAGCCAGGAGATCGGCTAACGTCAACTCAAGTTCACTGGAGGGCAAGGGCGAGATAACCGGTTCGGGATCTATGTCGGAAAGATCCACCGGATAGCTGCGAACGGGCAGATCTTCATCGAAATAACTGCGCAGATCGTCGGAGACCTGTTCTATCGTTTTTCCATACACGGATTCGAAGCAGTTCGCCGTGGGCTCACCCTGATTGATAGCCGACAGGAAATCCGGAAATCGCGAAGCGTATTGCGGAGCGAGCACCAGCATGTGCGCAAGCAGCCAGCCCTGCGAGTAGGCGACTAACATCTGATCTGGATTGTGGTAATAGACCGAGCCGTCCGAAGCATTGAGCAGTGAGCGAAGGTCAATCCACGGCCTTGTTTTCAGGATCAGCACGCGATCGGACAAGGGGCCTCCCATCAGGGTTCGCGTCCCATCGGGCCGGATAGAGGAGTAGAGATCGGCAAGCCCCTCATTGAGCCAGCGAGGGATCTGCAAGCCGGATCGTTCGATCACGAAGTGAGTGTATTCATGCATGGCGATACGGGCGCGCTCAGGAGCGAGATCCCGCAGCACGATGTAGTCGCGATTCAGTCCACGCTGGTAATATCCGGCGATGCCGACGCCGGCGCGATAAAAGGCAAACTCAGTTTCAGAGCGAAAGGCGATTACGGTGAGGGGCGCTTGCGCTTGAACACGGCTTGGCCCGGCAATTTGCAGAAAACGGCGCGTTTGCTCCAGTGCTTTTAACGTATTTCGAGCGGCATTATCGTCGCAGGACGTGTCGATCTGAAGAAAGCCGTCGGTAATTCGGGTCCACCGGTCGGCTGTTAAAGCAAGCGAAGGAAAGAAAAAGCAAACCAAAAAAGCCAACGCACCTGCCTTTCGAAAGTAGAAATTGGACCAGGAGGCCAACTTCTCCGAAGAAAGGTGTGGGTTGTAGGGCATTGGCGCGCGGTGCAAGCTCAACCGCTTGCATCCGGCTCATCGACGCTATGTGGACGAGATTTAAGAAAAATCCGACTTTAATTTACTGGCACAAACGTTTTTATGTCCGTACACTGAAGGTATATACCTCGGCTGCGGAGGGCCGAGGAAAAAATCCTACCAATTGAACCGAGCACAGTTTGGTAGCTCGGCACTGATTGCAATATCGGTGCTGGCAGTGGGTTGCGGTCGCAACCCCCAGGCATTCAATAATCCAGTTTCGGCAGGAGTTGCCGGCAAGGCGCAACAGACACCACGGAAGGTGTACCGGTATTCCGTGATTCCCGGCGGCGTCTACTCGAGCGACGAACTCGCGCGAGCCCGGCGACTCGACTCAGTTGTCGCGGCCCATTACGCGGACTTCGGCGACAGAGTGCGAGTGCAACCCGCAGCCAGCCCGGCGCTGTTCTACATCTCGTACCGTAAGGGCGACCGGGTCTACTGGACCGCGAAAAAGCATCGCATCCCTAAAGGCGAAGCGCTGCTGACGGACGGGAAACATTTAGCGCGCACGCGCTGCGGAAACAGGCTAGCCTTATTCCCACAGCTACCCACGCTTACCATTGACGAGCCGAGCGAAAACCAGTTGGCGGGAATTCACCCTCCCGAGAATCCGCTTGCGGGCATGCCTTTAGCACCACTGATTTCGCCCGGTTTGGACGTTCCGGAATTTCCGGGGAGCGACGGTCCGGCGGTTGCGCCATTCCCATTGGCGCGCAGCGGAGCGGGAGGCGGAGCACCGTCCACAGTGGTCTCGCCACTTTTCGCGCCTTCGTATCTACCCTATGGCTTTGGCGGGTTTCCGATCGGCGGCATTTTGGGGACTACTACGCCAGTCAGTACAACTGGCGGAGGATCAACCACGGGCACCGGCGGGGGAACGACCACAGGAGGCGGTGGCGGGATAGCGGCTACGGTCCCAGAGCCGGGCAGTTTGCTGTTAGTGCTGGCAGCAGCTATGGCAGTTCTGCTGTTTAGCCGGCGGCCAGGCGAGACAGCGAAGTAGAACCGGTAAACGCGCCTGATCACACTATCCAAAATTCAATCGCTAAAGAGTACTGGCGTGCGAAGTAGTACGGATCAGCAGCATTCATGGCGATAGTGAGCGAAAGCGGATCCAACTCCTGTGCTATCTTCTGCTCGGCACCCGCTTCATCGAAGCGTTGCATTGCGTTCAGGTAAGCCGCATACCAATTGTGTGCCGGCGCATAGTTTGGATTGAGGTCTATGGCACGCCGGAACTCATGCTCGGCTTCAGACCAGTTCCATTCGTACCAAAAGCAAACCAAAGCCATGGAAGCATGTGCCTCGCCCAGGCGATCGTCAATTTCCAACGCCCGCATTGCCGCCAAGTTCGCCTTGGGACTGGCTTCGCGAGGTGGTAACGCCCCATACCAGGCAAGCCGGCCGTAGCAATCGGCCATCCCCGAATAAGCGAGCGCGTACTTCGGATGTTGCTCCACCGCCTTCTCAAACCATTCGATGGCCATCCTCGCATCCCGATCTTTACCCTTATTCCAAAAGAAGCGGCCCCGGAGATACGCTTCGGCCCTGCCAAAATTCCGCGCACGTCCGAGACATCGAGCTGCCGTCGTTTGCCTGGTTCGCTCTGGGCCAAAGCGCCCAACTCAGTGGCGCGGAGCCAAGCGCTAGGGCTGCGCACGCAACTCGGGTCATAACGGCTCTTCACTTTTACAAACCGTTCACGACTTGACGACAAGCGGCAGAGCATTCCCTGCCTATCATTGCCTTAGAATTCGGGGCTGAATACCACAGCTTGACCAGTTAGTGAACTTACGAAAGGAGAAACACAAGTGAGTGAAGAATTGAATGATGTAAGGAGGGCTGCCAATCGGCGCTCTTTTCTTAAGAGAGGATTCGGGGTAGGCGCCGCAACCATGAGCGCCGGGCTACTAAGCAGCGGCTCCTCGCTATTCGCCGAAGCCTTCGACGAGGACGACGACGATGATGGCGGCCGGCTCACCGAAGGCGATGCCGCGATTCTGCGGTTCCTGACCGCAGCCGAGATCCTGGAAAGCGATCTATGGGAGCAATATTGGGAACTCGGCGGAACGCAGGACAATGAATTCGCCAAGATGACTGGCGCGAATCCGCTCTATACGGCCGCGCTCACGATTCTGGATCCGGACATGCCGCAGTATATTCACGACAATACGGACGATGAGTTCAGTCACGCAGCTTTCCTAAAGAAGTACTTGGCTTCTAAAGGTGCTTCGACGGCCGACGTTGACCTCCTGGACGGTCCTACCTTTCGCACACTGCAAGGCAGTACGGCGCAAGGGTCCTCCAGAAAAGGACGACTTACGAACCTGACGCGTCTGACGGTGGACACCAGTTTTTGGACGCGGTACCGCAGCAGCCAGAACAATCCCGATCTGGACCCCGGCTTCACCTTTTCCCAAGCGGTGAAGGGCTTGAATGTGGGGCAGCATCCGGCGATCCCCAGAAGCGATGCCGACACCGCAGGCAGCACCCTCCTTAAGTTGAGCGACCACCTGAAGGCCATCGCCTTCACAGCGGGATTTCACTTCGTCTTCATCGAACAAGGTGGAACGAGTCTGTATCCATCCCTGGCGCAGCGGGTAACGAGCCGTCAGGTTTTGCGGATTCTGCTCAGCATCGGACCGACCGAGACCATGCATTTTCAGACCTGGCAAGACAAGGCAGGCAATGCGACTCCACTGACCGATACAGACCCGATCACGGGCGCCACGGTCACGTTCGTGGACCTCACAAAGAACCAGCCGGAATCATTGCAGGCGAACCTGATCATGCCTGAGCCCTGTCCGTTTCTCAGCCGGAAGCTCCCGCCCTGTTCAATCATTCGTCCAACCCGGACCAAGGGCGCTGCTATGGCCGCTCTCACCGCTTTCACTGCCAATGGATTATTCATAGACCAAGATCGAGCGTTCTTTGAATTGCTGCGGGATCTCGCCGCCGATGCGGATGCGGCCCACCGCGAACAAGAGAACTAACACACGCGCTTTTCGTCACAGCCGGAAGTCGGCCGTCAAGGCGAGGCACACTAACTCTCCTCACTCGCCTAAGTTTCGCCGAAATAGGCCGATAAGACCAGAGTGCTACGTGTTTGGCCCAGATTGCACACGGTTTACTGCCCTATAGTTCTTCTGTTTCTACTCGCCTCGCAGTTCACGGCCACAGAGGTCACCGGAACAATCGTCCTTAAGAAAAGTCTGCTCAAGAAAACGGTAGATCCAGGGATTTACGACCTGCGCGGCGCCGCAATGCCAACGAAGTCAGCGAAACAGGAGCATGGACCCTATGGTCGAGTTGCTGTTTGGCTCGAACCGAGCGCGCCGATCGCCACTACGCCGACCAATGCAGAGATGCAGCAAGCCGGGCGTAGTTTCGAGCCGGATTTTCTTGTCGTGCCGGTTGGATCTACCGTGGATTTCCCCAATCTCGATCCAATCTTTCACAACATATTCTCGCTATCGCGATCCAAAACGTTTGATCTCGGGTACTATCCCAAGGGCAAGAGCCGTAGCGTACAATTTTCGACCCCGGGTGTGGTGCAGGTTTATTGTCACATTCACGCGGACATGTACGGAGTCATCATCGTCACCCCGACCTCGTGGTCTGCCGTACCGGCAAAGGACGGCTCTTTTTCAGTAACCGGGGTCGTGCCTGGACAGTATCACCTTGCCGTTTGGCAAAAGACCAGCGGCTTGACCAGGAAGAAATTATCCGTGCCAGGCTCCGGAACTGTCCAGATTACGGTTGCGTTGCCGGAAGAGAGCGATCAATAGCACCATGCCGCGCCTATCCCTCACGACGCGAGCATTTCTCTTCTCATTTGTACCCGTGTGCATCGTGCTGCTGTGCCTATTGGTAGCGGTAAACACAGCGGTTCACTCTCAAATCAGACGAGAGTTACGGGATCAATTGAGGGAATCCGATCTGGTGTTGAATGGCGTTCAGTCGACATATTCGCGTCGTATCGCAGCCCTCGTCGCCAAGCTGACCGAGAGTGCTGGACTGAAGGCTGCTGTCGGCCTTTTGAGTGAAGTGCGAAATGATGCCACGTCACTGAACGAAGCTCGCAACACGATCAGTGTGGAACTGCGCGATCTACAAGCCTCTTCCGGTTTCGAATTCCTCGCAATTACAGACCTGGAGGGGAACGTTGTAACTGCTGTGCCCTGCGCCGGGTGCGCGGAGGACCGATCGATCCCGCCGTTACCCCTTCGACCGGGCATCATCCAGATCAGAAGTAAGCTTTACCAGGTTCATTCGGTGTCTATTACAGCAGGCGGAGACGAGATTGCCGCTTTAGTTCTGGGCGTCCCATTTGAGATTCGCGCCTTTTCTTTTCACGGAGAGGCGGCTCTACTTCGTGACGGCAAGGTCATTGCTTCCACGTTGCCGCAGAAGCTAACAGACTCCATAGAGCAGCAAATCGCCGATCGCTGTTCAAATACAGAACAAAACTGCGAGGCTTCGATCGGCGGCGAAACATTTGTTGTGTCTGAAATGCAAAAAGGGCAGATGGGCTCGCGTTATCGCCTGTTCGGCTTTCAATCTCTCGACCGCCCAGCCAAGGACTTTACATCCACCTTTCTCCAAGTCCTCATTGCAATTGCGGCAGCGGGCATCTGTTTGGCTCTCGCATTCACGTTCATCACCTCACGTTCCTTGTCACATCCGCTCCGCGCTTTAGTCGCCCAGCTGCATGAAAGTGAGTACTCAGGTGGCATGTCGATGCATTTAACGGCCGAAAACGGAGTCAGTGAACTCACTTCTCTAGCAACCGCATACAACAAGGTGGTCGATTCCGAGCAGCGCACTCGCAGACAGCTCGAGTCCGCTCGAGATGCTGCGCGGCTTGCCAATCGCCTCAAAGACGAGTTCCTCACGAATGTCAGTCATGAGTTGCGAACACCTCTTAACGGCGTCCTTGGAATGACCGAGCTTCTGCTTCAAACATCGCTAGATCACGACCAGCAGGATTTTGCACTGACGACGAAGGGCTCAGCCCAAGAACTGCTCACACTTATTGAGGGTGTTTTGAACTTTTCTCAACTGCAAACCGGAAGCGTGAGCCTGCAACAGACGCCATTTGATCTGCGAAAAGTAATTCAGGACACTGCCACGGCATTCGCGCCGAAAGCCGAAGCGAAAGGAGTCCGGATTGAGGTCGAGCATACACCGTCGATCTCTGGTTCGGTTGTTGGCGACGAGATCCGCATCCGTCAAATTCTTACGCAACTTTGCGACAACGCTCTGAAGTTTACAGAGACGGGCTTCATTCGAATTCGAGTGGAATGTGATCAACGAATTGAAATCGTAAAGCTCAAGATTGCCGTGGAGGACAGTGGCATTGGAATCGCGGCAGAACAACAGGATCTGATCTTTGAACGCTTCACTCAGGCCGATGGCTCGCTGACGCGAGAAAGAGGAGGTACCGGCCTCGGACTGGCGATCGTAAAGGACTTAGTAAGTCTGATGAAGGGCCAAGTTGGCGTCTACAGTCATCCTGGTGAAGGATCGACGTTTTGGTTTGCACTCGATCTCCCCATCGAAGGATCCGTTTTCCATTCGAACACGGACGTTCCTGAGAAGGTAGTAACGGTCGCATGCTGAGGCGATCTTTACTTGTGTTCTGTCTTTGCATGACAGCGACTTGCTATGCGTCTGATGACGAATCCGCTTATGGCATCTCAGTCCCGGTAACCGTCTCGGGTACGCTGCTGCACACGGGTGGCACACGGACGGACAATGGTTTGACAAGCACAACGACAGCAGCCTTCCGTGCGGTCGTCTCCCCTACCCTTCGGCTCGGCTCTCATTGGTTTTTCTACTCGGCACTGGCTGTGCAGTCGGGTTCGTACTTTAACGGTAGTTCCTACAACTACGACGAGAACCTTGTCGGCTCCGAACTGATGCAAGCATTTGTTGGCTACTCCGGAAAGGCCAGCAACATGTCCTGGCTGTTCAAGGCCGGCCAGCTCAGCTCCGCTTTTGGAATGGCGCCTCTTGAGTACGATGACGCCAAAATGCCCCTCTTCGCACCTCCGGCCCCGTACACTTCAGCCGTGATGTTACGACCCGATCAGCTTCCCTGTGGGACCACCGATTTGGCCCGTCAGCAAAACGGGGGCGCGGTTGAGTTTCTCTGTGGAGGTTCAGAATCGGAAAGCTACGGACTTACGCCGGTCACACTTTACGGATTGCCGGGTGCGGAAGCGGAGATCTCGACCGGCCGTTTCGATGGCCGGTTGCAAATCACAAATAGCTCTCCGGCCAATCCGCAAAGCATACGCTCCGGGAGCCAATTCCTTCAATGGACGGCCGGCGGGGGCTATAGCTTCGGCGGGGGAGTTCGCGTTGGAGTGTCCGGTTTCCGCGGACCGTACCTAAATGCAATTCTCGAGCCGCTGCTTCCCGCGGGAGAAAATCTCCGGCACTTCAATGCGTCGGGTTTGGGAATAGACTCCCAGTGGTCTCGAGGACCGTGGTCCGTTGAGGGAGAATGGCAGTATTTTCAATTTGACTTGCCAGGATTCCTTGTATCTCCAACTGTTCAGACGGCATATGGGCAGGCGAAGAGAATCCTTTCTCCCCGCATCTTTATCGCGACGCGATTGAGTTTCGAGCAATTTGGTCCAGTAGAGAATGTTTCGCATGCAACGGCGCGCCATTTTCAGGCTCCCCGAAAAGCTGCGGAACTCGGTCTGGGCTATCGCTTGAATCGCCTCCAACTGATAAAGGCAAGTTTCGGTTTCTCAGATTTCATATCAGCGTCAATCATGCACAGCGATGGGTTGCAGAACATGGTCCAGCTTCAGCTTGTTACCAACCTCCCGGCGATCTCCAAAGCGTTTCGGTGATCCATTGCCAGCTTTGGTTTTGCCTGTCGTTTTCCCGAGAGCTTATTTCTTCTCCTTGACAGCTTAGGAAAGTTGACCTTATACTCCTGAGTATCTTAGGAGTGTAAATGTCCGGCCAGGCCCAGCTTCTTCCAGGAACTCTCGACCTTCTAATTCTAAAAGCAGTTTCGCTCGGCCCTCTTCATGGCTACGGGGTTCTTTTGCGCATCGGGCAAATCTCGGAACAAGCGCTGCTCATCGAGCAGGGAGCGCTCTATCCCGCGTTGTTTCGCCTGGTGCGCCAGGGCCTACTGAAAGCAAGCTGGGGGACCTCGGAAAACAATCGACGCGCCAAGTTTTATGAGCTCACCGCTGCGGGCCGCAAGCGATTTCGTGAAGAGACCGAGGGCTGGAATCGCCTGGCCACAGCCATGGCCGCGTCCCTTGCTGCTCAACCGGAGGAAACATGAAATTCCTGGCGTATTTTCGTTCGCTTACCGCCAAGTTTTTTCATCGTTCTCAGATCGACGATGAGATGGACGAGGAACTGCGCTCGCATATCCAGCACCGCGCCGACGATCTGGAAGGCGGTGGCATGGATCGTGCCAGGGCGGAACGCCGCGCGCGCATCGAGTTCGGCGGATACGTGCGGTTCAAGGAAGAAAGCCAGGAAGCGATGGGCGGCAATTTCATGGAAACTCTGACGCAAGATGTGCGCTACAGCCTTCGCGCCTTGCGCAAGTCACCCGGATTCACCATCGCGGCCGTTTTGACGCTGGCGCTGGCCCTCGGCGCAAACTCTGTCGTTTTCGGTGTTTTGAACGGGCTCATCCTGCGGCCGCTGAATGTACCTCAGGCGGAAAGCCTCTACGGACTGGAGCGCGCGACCGATGCGGATGTGAGTCAGTCGTATCCCGACTATCTCGAGTTGCGCGATCGCAACCGCAGCTTTGATGGTCTGGCAGCTTATGACGTCGAGCAGGCAGCGCTGGATAACGGCGAAAATCCATTCCGAGCCTGGATTTATACAGTGAGCGGGAACTACTTCGATGTATTGCGTATTCAGCCGTATCTTGGCCGGCTCATCCACCCGTCGGATGAGCATGGCGCGGACAGCGCTCCGTATATCGTGATCAGCTACGCGTTTTGGCGCAGCCATTTTCAGGAGGATCGCGGCGTGGTGGGGCGTGTCGTTCAGCTCAACAAGCATCCTTTCACCATCGTCGGCGTAGCGCCACCTGAATTCCGCGGGACGATCTTGTTTTTCTCTCCCGACTTTTTTGTGCCGATGGTGAACCGCGAACAGGTGGAGGGCGCGAATGACCTGAACGATCGCAGAAGCCGTTCGGTTTTTATGGTGATGGGGCATCTGAAGGCGGGAGTTACCCCGGCACAGACGACCGCCGACCTGGACTCGATTGGCTCCTATCTGGAAAAGACTTATCCCAAAGACGAACGGCAAATGCGGTTTCTATTGGTCCGTCCAAGTCTTTTGGGCGATAGCGTTCGGCGTCCTGTTCGGGAATTTCTCACCGGATTGATGCTGCTGGCGAGCTTAATTCTGCTGGCGGCCTGCGCCAACCTGGGCAGTCTGTTTGCCGCACGCGCCGCCGACCGAACGCGCGAACTTGCCCTGCGGCTGGCACTGGGATCGAGCCGCGCACGCATTCTGCGAGCACTCTTCACGGAAGCCGTCCTGATTTCGTTCGCCGGGGGCGCAGCCGGACTGTGGGGCAGCGTCCTGGTGTTGCGCTGGCTGAGCGTGTGGCAGCCATTTCCCAGAAATTTCCCCGTACACACGCCCGTGAATCCGGACGCACATGTTTATGGAGTCGCTTTGCTGCTGGCTTTAATGAGTGCATTCCTCTTTGCCGCGGTTCCGGTAAGGCAGGTGCTCCGCACGGATCCCTACGAGATCGTCAAATCCGGATCAAGAACTACCGGTGGACGGCGGATTACTATCCGCGATGTGTTGGTTGCCGTGCAAATTTCGATCTGCGCGGTGCTGGTCACTTCTTCGATGGTTGCGGTGCGTGGCCTGGCGCGTTCGCTCGACAGCAATTTCGGTTTTGAGCCACGAAACGAGATGCTGGTAGATACCGATCTGCACATGGCCGGTTACAGCGGCGATCGAGTGCCCGCAATGCAAAAGCGCATGGTCGATGCTGTGAAAACGATTCCCGGCATCGAGTCTGCGGGATTTGCCGATGGGCTGCCATTAGAGGCCGCGGCCGATTCGCTTGTCTTCACCGGCAATACGACAGATCTAAGGCCAGCGAACGCTGCCGCGCATGCCACCCTGTACCACATATCTCCCGAATACCTCCAGGCGGATGATATCGCGCTGCTCTCTGGAAGGACTTTCACGTGGTATGACGATAAAAACGCGCCGCGCGTGGCGGTCGTCAACAAGCAGTTTGCGCGCAAACTCTTTGGCTCGCTAACAAACGCAATGGGCAGTTATTACAAGCTGCCGGATGGAACTCGCATACAAGTAGTGGGTGTTACGGAAGACGGAAAATATAACAGCCTCACCGAAGATCCACAGCCGGCGATGTTTCTCCCTATCGCGCAGTGGCCGTCGAGTCAGACCTGGCTGGTGGTGCGCTCCAAGCGCGATCCGCGGCGACTGGGGCCGGCCATAAGGAGCACGCTGCGGCAACTGGATCGAGGGCTGCCTGTTTACATTGCAACGCGGTACAAAGAACTGGACGCGGTTCTCTTGCCATCGCGTGTAGCGACGGTGTCGCTGGGAGTGCTGGGCGCAATGGGCGCGATGCTATCGATAACCGGCATTTTTGGAATGGCAGCGTACTCGGTCAGCAAGCGGCTGAAGGAATTAGGAATTCGTCTGGCCCTTGGCGCGCAAAGGACGGAAGTGCTACGGGCAGCATTGGGACGCGCGCTCAAATTGCTTGCTTTTGGGTCGGCCGCAGGATTGCTTCTGGGGATTCTCGCGAGCCGGGTACTGGCTTTCATCGTGTATCAGGCCACTCCGCGCGATCCGCTGGTGTTGGCCGGCGCCGTTCTGGCTATGGCGTTATTGGGACTGCTGGCCACCTGGATTCCAGCGCAACGCGCGCTCTCGCTTGATCCTTCGACACTGCTGCGCGAGGAGTGAGATCATGTTCCTTGGTCAATTTCCTTCGCCCTCGCTAGGTTTTTCATCGTTCGCAGATCGACGACGAGATGGAGGAGGAGCTTCGCTCACATATTCAGCACCGCGCCGACGATCTTGAACGTTCCGGCATGGATCGTGCCAAGGCAGAACGCCGCGCGCGCATCGAGTTCGGCGGATACGTGCGGTTCAAGGAAGAAAGCCACGAAGCGATGGGCGGCAATTTTTTTGAGACTCTCATGCAGGATGTGCGCTTTGCTCTTCGTGTGTTGCGCAAGTCCCCCAGCTTCACCATCGTCGCCGTTGTGACGCTGGCTTTGGCGATTGGCGCAAACGCCGTGGTGTTCAGTCTGCTGAACGCGCTGATCCTGCGACCGCTGGACGTGCCCCGGCCGGAGAGCCTCTACACGATCGAGCACGCGAGCGACATATCTTTGACATTCTCGTATCCCGACTATGTCGTCCTGCGCGACCACAACCGCAGCTTTGACGGGCTGGCAGCTTACAACAACTCCCGGGTGGGGCTGGATACGGGCAGCAACCCCTCCAGCGCCTTTGTCGATGAAGTGACCGGCAACTACTTCGACGTATTTGGGATACGTCCATATCTGGGCCGGTTCTTTCACTCCGCCGATGAGCGTGGTTCAAACAGCGCTCCGTATATCGTGCTCAATTACGCGTATTGGCGCACTCATTTTCAGAACGACGCCAGCGTGATTGGCCGCATCGTTCGACTTAACCAGCACCCGTTCACCATCATCGGTGTTGCGCCGCCTGGGTTCCACGGGCCGGTGTTGTTTTTCTCTCAGGATCTCTTTGTGCCGATCGTAAACCAGGAGCAGTTGGAAGGGCAGAACAACCTGAACGCGCGCGGGAACCCGTCGCTATTGATGACCATCGGACATCTGAAGAGCGGGAGTCGCTACACAACAGGCGATTGGCGATCTGAACTCGATTGGCTCCTGGTTGGAAAAGACCTATCCCAAAACCGATGCCAAAATGAGGTTTGGATTAACGCGCCCATTTCTCTTTGGCGACTTCGCTGCTCCCGGAACGCGGGCATTTCTTACGGCATTGATGCTTCTGGCGGGGTTAATTCTGCTGGCCGCCTGCGCCAACCTCGGTAGCCTGTTTGCCGCGCGAGCCGCTGACCGAACGCGTGAAATTGCTCTGCGCCTCGCGCTCGGATCGAGCCGCAATCGCATTCTGCGCGGACTCTTTACCGAAGCTCTGCTGATATCTCTCATGGGAGGCGCGGTTGGACTGTGGGGCGGCGCAGCAGTGTTGCACGGGCTCAGCGCATGGCAGCCAGTCCCCAAATACCCGGTCCGTATGGCTGTGTACCCGGATGCGAATGTCTATGCGGTAGCTCTGCTGTTGACATTCATCAGTGGATTCCTCTTTGGCGCGGTCCCCGTGAGGCAGATCCTTCACACGGATCCCTATCAGATCGTCAAATCGGGGTCGAGAAGTACCGGTGGATGGCGGATCACGGTCAGAGACCTATTGCTGGTGGTGCAAATTGCGATCTGCGCGCTGCTGATTACTTCCTCCCTGGTTGCCGTGCGCGGATACGCGCGCTCGCTCGACAGCAATTTTGGTTTCGAGCCGCGGAACGCGATGCTGATCGATACGGACCTGACCATGGCAGGCTACCGTGGCGACCAAGTGCCTGTCATGCAAAAGCGCATGATGGATGCCATCGGGACCATTCCGGGTGTAACGTCCGTGGGATTCGCTGATTTGACGCCACTCAATGGGAGCATGCGGTGGTCGATTGTGTTTTCCGGGGAAGCGACGGATCTGAGGCCATCGAATGCCGCGGCTAACGTCCCGATGTACAGCGTCTCGCCCGGCTACTTCCGCGCGGCAGGTACAGCCCTGCTGTCTGGAAGAGGCTTCACTTGGCACGACGATCAAAACGCGCCGCGAGTGGCGGTGGTGAACCAGGAGTTTGCGCACACAATCTTCGGTTCAGTAACAAACGTAACGGGCAAGTACTACAAGATACAAGACGGAACGCGAGTACAGGTGGTGGGGATCGCGGAAGACGGAAAATATCAGACCCTCGGCGAGCATCCGGAGCCGGCTATGTTCGTCTCCATCCTGCAATCGCCCTCGAGTGGGATGACGCTTATCGTCCGATCGAATCGCGATCCGGGGCAACTGGCGTCAGCCGTGCGGAGCAAACTGCGGGATCTGGACTCTGGGCTGCCTTCTTTCATCCAAACCTGGACCAAGGGACTGGGTGTGGCTCTGTTTGCGCCGCGCGTGGCGACGATCTCACTGGGCGTGTTGGGCGTGATGGGCGCGATGCTGTCGATCACCGGCATTTTTGGAATGGCGGCGTACTCGGTCAGCAAGCGGCTGAAAGAATTAGGAATTCGTCTGGCCCTTGGCGCGCAACGCAAGGAAGTGTTAGAAGCCGCATTGGGACGGGCTTTCAAACTGCTGGCCTTTGGTTCGGCCGCGGGACTGGCCCTGGGAATTCTCGCGAGCCGCGTGCTGGCGTCGATCGTGTATCAGGCGACTCCCCGCGATCCGCTGGTGTTGGCCGGCGTTGTTCTGGCTATGGCGTTATTGGGATTGCTGGCCACCTGGATTCCAGCACAACGCGCGCTCTCGCTTGATCCTTCGACACTGCTGCGGGAGGAGTGAGATATGAAATTTCCGGCTTATTTTCGTTCGGTTGCCGCTAAGTTTTTTCATCGTTCTCAGATCGAGGATGAGATGGAGGAGGAGCTTCGCTCTCACATCCAGCACCGCGCTGACGATCTCGAACGTTCCGGCCTTGATCGTGCCAAGGCAGAACGGCGCGCGCGCATCGAGTTCGGCGGATACGTGCGCTTCAAGGAAGAAAGCCATGAAGCGATGGCGGCAATTTTATCGAGATTCTTATCCAGGATGTTCGCCTTGCCCTGCGTATGCTGCGCAAATCACCCAGCTTCACCATCGCTGCCGTTTTGACGCTGGCCTTACGCTGTACTCCTGGTTTGTGTAGTCGTCTGGTATAGTCAGTTTCCTTGTTTGCACTAATCGGTCGAACCAGTTGACCCCAAATCGACATAAGGCTGGGAAACAATTCAGGGTGACGTGTGTGACAGACGCAGCGATGGGGGATTTGTGTTCCGGCTTCTGTGTTAGGAACTCCGATTTTGAGGTCCAGCCCGGGAGCAAAATGGAAGTGTCAGCTGAAGCGGAGATCGTTACATGAACTTTTCAGATTTGCAGCGGCGGGAATTCCTCAGCACACTGGCGGGCCTGTCAATGGCGGCGGCTTTGCAGGCCGAAACGCGCGACGGAGTGATTTATCGCAATTTCGGCTCGACTGGGGAGCGTATATCGGCGATCGGTCTCGGCGGGTACCACATTGGCGTGCCGAGCGAAGACGAAGGCATCCGGATCATTCGGACTGCCTTGGACCGCGGGATCACCTTTCTCGATAATTCGTGGGATTACCACGACGGCGACAGCGAAGTCCGTATGGGAAAGGCTTTGCGCGATGGGTACCGCAAACGAGCATTCCTGATGACGAAGTACAACGGGCGCACGCGCGTTCTGGCGGCCCAACAGATCGACGAGTCTCTACGACGGCTCGCAAACCGATCATCTTGACCTGATCCAATTTCACGAAAATATTCGCATGAACGATGCGGACAGATACTTTGCGCCAAGCGGAGCACACGAAGCAGTGATGGCGGCGAAGAAGGCGGGCAAGGTTCGCTATGTGGGTTTTACCGGCCACAAAGATCCAAGCATTCATTTGCACATGCTTGATATGGCGGCCAAGAATGGGTTTCATTTCGACAGTTGCCAGATGCCGCTGAACGTACTGGATTATCACTTCCGGAGTTTTGCTCATCAAGTAGTCCCCCGGCTAGTAGCTGAAAAGACGGCGGTGCTAGGAATGAAGCCGCTCGCCTCGGGTTTGATATTCGGGTTGAGTCAGGTTAATGCGATTGAATGCTTACACTATGCGCTGAATCTGCCGACCTCTGTCGTAATCAACGGTTGTGACTCTCTGGAGCGACTGGAGCAGGCGTTCCAGGCGATGAAGACATTCAGGCCGATGAGCGCAGCGCAGGTGGAAGCGTTGACCGCAAAGACAAAGGAAGCGGCAATGAGCGGACGCATTGAACGTTTCAAGACATCGGAAGATTTTGATGGGACAAGCTATAATCCGTCCTCGATGGGTTGATCGCCTCAGGTCACGGCAATAATTTCGATGAGAAGCGAATGCTCGACGGAGCATGTCTATGCTCGTGGAGAGACTAGATGAAAGCAGTGCGTTTGCATGCCTACGGCGGTGTTGACCAACGCGCGCTGTCACTCGATCCCCTTACACTCCTGCGACAAGAGTGAGTTGGCGGCTTATGGCTCCTCATCGGCAAGTGGCTGTATCGGATGGTATGTAGTATCCTACATCTGACGGCCGGGCGAAACTCCGGCCTGCCACCTGGTATATCCATCATGCTTGAAGTTCGCGACCTGACGAAACGCTACGCTGGCATTCCTGTCGTCGACCATGTCAGCTTCAAGATTCATCGCGGCGAAACGCTCGGCTATCTCGGTCCCAACGGCGCTGGTAAGAGCACCACGGTCAAGATGATCATTGGCCTCCTTGAGCCGACGGCCGGCGAAATCACATTTGATGGACACAATATCCACAAAGATCCCGAAACGCGCAAAGCCTTTCAGCGCCGCATCGGCTACGTACCCGAAGAGCCGCACCTTTATCCGCACCTCAGCGGACGCGAACATCTCCAACTTGTAGGGCGTCTGCGCGGACTATCCCGGCACATCCTCGAACCGAAAGTGGACCACCTTCTCCAGCTCGTCGGCCTCTGGGAAGACCGTCACTCCTCCCTGGCCAGCTATTCGAAAGGGATGCGCCAGAAAATTCTCCTCATCGCTGCGCTGTTTCACGACCCCGAGGTCCTCATCCTTGACGAACCGTTCTCGGGCCTCGACGTGAACGCTGCGATGATTCTCCGCAGCCTTCTTCGCGTCTTCAGCGAGCGCGGCAAGATGGTCCTCTACAGCTCGCATGTCCTCGAAGTAGTCGAGAAGGTCTGCGACAAAGTTCTTATCCTCAGCAAAGGCCGCGTCGTCGCGCACGATTCCGTGGCCCGTCTCCGTGAACTTAACGATAAATCGTCGCTCGAGGACGTCTTCGCCGAACTGACGCAAACCGAAGATGCGGATTTGATCGCCAGGCGCATGCTCGACGTAGTGGCTGCATGAGTCCACGCCGCGAACTGCTGCGCCACTTCCTCGAAACATTCTTCGACAGCGAGGCCCTTGCCGTCTCCGGCGAATGGAAGAAGACCGCCATCGGCGTCCTCGCCGCGTTCCTTTCACTCGGTCTCCTCGTGTTCGACGTTTACTGGCAACGATACGCAATCCTCAATTCGCCCGCCCACTCTACCGTTGCGCTCTATCGAACTGAACTGCGCTCTGACCTCCTGTTATTCATCGGCCTCGTCTTCGCGATCACCGCCGCGCTTACGCTGCTTCAATGGCAATCCTTATTTCCTAATCGCCGCGATTGCCTCGCGTTTGCCGGTCTTCCCATCAGCGCCCGCGACATCTTCGTGACGAAGTCCGGCGCGCTGATGATCCTGTTCACCGGCTACGTCCTCTCGATCAATCTTCCCTGGGCGATCCTTTTCACCATCGCAATATCAGGCGGCTGGCAAGAGAACCCGAGCACGGTGGTGCTCATCGCGGCCACCTTCGTCACCATGGCGGCCGCCTGTTGCTTCGCGTTTTTGATTCTCCTAGCGGTCCAGGGACTTCTCCTGAATTTCCTGCCCGCCCGCATCTTCGATGCTGTCTCCCTCTGGATACAGGGCGTTCTCTTCATCTCGACGCTCGGCACCCTTCCGCTCGCCGGCCGCCAACCTCACGCCGAATGGTGGCCAGGCATCTGGTTTGTCCACCTCTGGGAGTCCATCGTCCTCGACGATCCCAAACGCGCAGGAACAGCGCTCCTGAGTATTGCAATTGCCGCGGCGGTGACTATTGGCGCTTATCTCGCCGGCTATCACCGCCATCGCCGCATCCTGCTGGAGGCGTTCATCGGAAGGGGTGATAACGACACGTCCGACAAAATTGCCAAGCTGGGCTCACATCTGCTTGAAGTCTGGATTCGGCGCCCGCAGGAACAAGCCGCATTCGCCTTCATTTGGAAAACGCTGGTGCGAAGCCGCGGCCATCGTCTTCTCCTGCTGGCCTGGGCCGGACTGGCGGCCGGCTGGATTGTCAAAGGCATGCTCAACATGCCGACCCCTTCTCTGAAAAACGAAGGCGTCTACGGCATGATCGTTACCGCTTCGCCGCTGGCTCTTGCGCTTCTCGCCGTCATCGCCCTGCGCCGTCTTTTCTCGCTCCCCGTCACGCACAGCGCGAAATGGATTTTCGAAATCGAAGAGCACCTTGGCGCCTCTGCCTGGCTCTCGGCCGTCGATCGCTTCGTTATCTGCTGTGGCATCGCGCCGGTCTGCCTCGCCGGACTTCCCGCCGCTATCGCGGTGCTTGGGTGGCAGCGCGCCCTCATCGTCACGGTGCTGGTATTCCTCAGCGCCGCGCTTTGGTTCGAAGTGCTTTTCCGGAACTGGCGCAAGCTGCCCTTCACGTGCAGCTATTCGGCTTCGCGGCACCCGTTCGCCCTCACGCTTCTGCAGTACAGCATCGCCAGCGCGCTGCTCGCCGGTATCGCCAGTCTGATTCTCTATTGCTCTTTGGAACCCGCTGCTCTGTTATCGCTCTTCACACTTCTGCTCTGGAGTGTCTGGCGGATGCGGCGAAAACGCCGCGCCGCATGGTCCGACTGTCGCATCCTATACCAGGAATTTGAAGAGCCGGAAGTGAACCCGCTCGAAATCGGCCATTTCGAGCCGCATGCGCCGACGGCAGCATCGAGCGCGCCCCACCCTGAAACAGAATTCGCCTTCCATCTGACGGCTTCACGCTCTGCCATCCCCGAATCCCTGACCAGCGAAGTGGCGGAATCCATTCACAACCGAACTTTTTGCAATAGCGTGCTGGATGACCTCCGGCACGGTCTCCGCCTCATCCGCCGCGACCCGATTGTTTCGCTTGTCATCATCGCGACTCTCACCGTTGCCACTGGCATCAACGCCAGCATCTTCACCGTGGTCAACGGGTACGTCCTTCGGCCACACATCACGAAGGACCCGCCGAGCTTCATCCAAATCACACCCGCCACAGGATCGATTGGAGGTCCACGGGAAGCCTCCTATGCCGAATATCGGGCTTTTCGAAACGACGCCCGGTCACTGCGCCTGCTGGCCGCCTATTACAGATTCCCCTCTCCTTTCAGTGATGAAGAGGAAGCTCCGGGCCTCGGAGTTTCCTGCAACTTCTTTGCAGTAGAAGGCGTCGCGCGTCCCAAGCTTGGCCGGCTTTTTGTCGAGGACGACTGCCGCGCGCCGGGCCAGGCTCCGGTCGCTATCCTGAGTGAGACCACCTGGCGCAGCCGCTTCGCCTCCGATCCGGGGATCATCGGCCGCGTCATCCAGATCAACAACCGCTCAGTGCCGGTTGTCGGTGTCGTGGCCGCAACCACTTCCGGCTGGATCGTAGGCCCTGCGATCAGCGTATGGCTCCCTTACACAGCACAGCCTTACCTTGACCCAACGCTGAACCTCTTTAAAGAGGATCAGCACTTCTGGCTCGGACTCGCCGGACGCATCGCTGCTGGTTACAACCGCGCAGCGGTTCGCGCTGAACTCACCAGACTGGTCCGAGCGCAAGACAGCATGAATCCCGGCCGCACCACTCGCATTGAAACGACGGATGGTTCATGGGTCGAATGGATCGATCTCTTTGCGAGTGCTCGATTCGTTCTGCTCTCTGCCTTCTTCTTCGGCGCGTTCAATCTTGTCCTTCTTATCGCCTGTGCCAACGTAGCCGTGCTGCTGCTTTCGCGCGCGGCGACACGGAATCGTGAAATCGCCGTTCGCCTCTCATTCGGCGCGCTGCGCAATCGTCTCGTCCGCATGCTCATAACGGAAAGCCTCGTGCTTGCTGTTGTCGCGGGCGGGCTGAGCTGGATCATCGTGAACACGCTGCCCCAACCGCTTGCGCGCTACCTCGTCGTCCGTTCACCTGATTTCCCGCTTGTGCCCGATTGGCGCGTGCTCACCTGGATCTCCATGCTCGTGCTCACCACCGGCATTTTCGCCGGTATTGCACCGGCGACTGAAGCCCTGAAACTCGACCTTATCAACTCACTCAAAGGCTTTGGCGGCCTTCTGGGAGGGGCACCCGGAGCGAAACGCGCGCTCGGTTATCTGGTCAGCGTGCAGGTCGCGCTGAGCATGGTCCTCATTGTCGGCGCGGGACTGCTCGGCCAAGCCGAGAACCGCAATCTCCATGAGGATCCGGGCTACGACTCGCGCCATATCGTTGTTGCGTTGTTCTGGCGGACGGTACCTCTCCGTGCAATCGCAGACCGCATCTTGAGTGTTCCCGGAGTCCGTTCCGCGACGCTCTTACGCGACGTCCCCCTCTTGAATCCCGATTCAGTCGAGATCTCGCCGCCCGAGAGGCCGGACGCGGTGCAGCCAGTTAGCGTCTTCACCGCCTCGCCGCAGTTTTTCGAGACGATGGGCATCCGATTGGTTGGCGGCCGGGAGTTTGTTCCAGCCGAAATCAATGCCGCGATCGTCTCGCAGACTCTCGCCCGGCTGTTCTGGAAGGACAGGAGCCCCCTCGGCCTGCAGCTCAAACTGCCCGACGGAACCGCACTCAAAGTCGTTGGCATCGCGAAAGACATTGACCCCCTGCGCTTCGGCGGCACAGATAACCCGCCGCTCTATCGATCGCTCGCCGCCAGTGCCGACAAGAACATCATCGCCATCCACTTCGACCCGCGGCTGAAGTCGCCCGTGCCGTCGATCCGCGCCGCGATCCGCGAGATCGAACCGGATCTGCCCGTGAGGATCCACCTCATGCAGAACTGGATTGATGAGGTGAGCACGGAAATCTGGAATTTCGTTTCGCTGATTCTGCTGCTCGGAATTCTCGGAACGATCCTGTCGGCGGCCGGCATCTACGGAGCTGTTTCATTCGCCGTGAACCAGAGTGCGCGCGAATTTGCCATTCGTGCCGCGCTGGGCGCCCGACGTCTGGATATTGTGCGCGCCGTCTACTCCTCAGGAGGCAGACCGGTGTTCCACGGGCTTGCGGTTGGTTTGTGGCTCTCGGTCGCGACGGCGGCAGCACTTAGCAAGGCGCTCGACACCGGTCCTTTGCGCATCGACAGCAGGGACCCGCTTCTGTATCTTGCGGCTGTCTTGTTAATGGCCACCGCGGCAATCGTGGCGATGTTTCTTCCGGCTCGACGGGGCGCGCATTCGGACCCCATCGAGGCCCTAAGATACGACTAACAGGACGTTGCACATTTTGCCGCGACCTCCAAGCCCAAAAAGCATCACTAAGCGGATTGCTCGAGAGGCGTCGTTCTATCTCGCGATGGCCTTATTCCGTTGCATTATCGGCGCCCGGCGCTGTCACTGGCGCCGGATCTCAATAACATTGATTGAGAGGGGATCCAATCGCAGAAACTCGTTCGCGCCTAAGTCGGCTACCTGGCGTTCCGAAGGCGTGATCTCTTCCGGCTTCTCTATGGAGTTCGTCTGAGCGGGCGATCCTCCCTCGAGTGTCCATATCTTTGCTGCCGATGAGATCGCAGCAGCGCCTTCACGCGCAATCTTAAGTGCAAGCGACGTTGTAGAAGCATTCACCACTTTGAGATAGACGGTTCCCGACTTTGAATCCCGGGTTGCAGAAAAGAACACGCGCGGATCATCGGTCTCCAGCTTGCCATTCAGGATTTCATCACCAATATGATTGCCGAACAAAACTTGCGCGTAGTAACTCGGAGAGCCGTAGCTTCGAACAGCGTCATAGCCGATCAAGTCTGTCGCCCATTGCATGCCGCCCGGATCGACGTTGACAAAAAGAGGAGCATAACAGGACATGATTATCAAGTCGCTATTGCGTTCAAGTCCTGTCATCCACGCGGCATCGCCCAAAGCGGCATTCATGTCCGGCGTCGGCGTTCCCTCACGTGTGGCCCATTCTCCGACGAATATTTTGGGCCCGTTGCGATCTGCGTTGTCGTACTGACCGGCATTCGCAAACATCTCATCGGCACGCCGATAGTAGTGCTCGTCGAGAACGTCAGGGGTGATTCCTTTCACCTTAGCCGTGGCGATCAGCTCCAGGCTCGGATACTTGGCCTTGATTGCTCTGGAAAATTGAGCGAACCTGCCGCTGTAACTGCCGGACTTGTCAAAGGAGTCTTCGTTTCCGACCTCAACATAATGGAGAGGAAAGGGCTCGGGGTGGCCATCTTTGGCGCGCTCGGCGCCCCACTTGGTCGAAACGTCTCCCGTTACGTACTCAATCTCTTCGAGAACGTCGTTCACGTAAGGCTGTAAAGCCGGTCCCGGATCGACGTGCTCGCCTCCGAGTGAATAGCCAGCGTAGACCGCTAACACGGGCTGTATGTGTAGGTCCTCGCACCACTCGAGGAACTCCAGCAGACCGAAACCATCGCTGGACGGGTATCCCCAGGGTGAAAAATGTCCCGGCCGGTCCGCCGGATTGCCTAAAGTCTTCTTCCAATCAAAACGCTCCGATATTCTGTTGCCCTCTATGTAGTTGCCTCCCGGGAAGCGCAGGAACGCGGGCTTCATGGCCGCCATTTTCTCCATCAGGTCAATGCGAGTTCCGTTGGCTCGGTTGTTGTAAGCCGGCGGCCTAAGCGACACGTAATCAAACCAGACGGTCCCGGGGTGCTCGAAGCTCAAAACGAAGCGATTGGATGGGGAACTCGAGACGTCCGGTCCAGTAGTAAGCTTCAGGTTGTATTCGCGCCAATCGCTTCCGATGGGTTCACCGGTAGCAGTAGCGAGGGCTTTGCCTGTGTCGTTGCTGACCAGGCTGGCCGTCATTGCTCCGACATCCTGGCCTTTGGCATAGATTGTTGCTCGATAGATCGTGGACGGCTTGACAGGAATGCCCCAGTAGCCCTCGTTTCCGAGCGCCGCAACGTTCGCCGCGTCAGCTTGCTTTACGTCTACACGCAGTGATGCTTTACGGCCGGCCAAACGATAGACGGATTTATCCAGGCTGAAGGAAACCTGCGAGTTGCCGCGCGGCATCAGAAACCAGTGGGCAGGCTGATCCCATCCGGCCACGAATTCCGGCGTACGGATTAGTTGCGCGTAAAGTCCACCTTCGTAAGAGTAATTAATCTCCTCAGTCATCAACCCATAGAGGGTCGGACTTACTTTGCCTTTCGGATGAAGGACGTCTATGGTCAGGGTGGCCTTATTCTGGCCAGTCATCGTTGTTGCGCCTAACAAAAGGCAGAGAACCAGGGATTTCATTGACTTGGATGGGGACTCCGGAGGGTAGCGCTGATCAGACCACTTTCCAGCTCAGGGAGTGGTGTTCGCCGGCATCGCTGGCCCCCAAAGTCCAGAAGCCCTGTCGGGATCCTAGCCCTGAGCCTTTGCGACCCGAACTTGTCTCCGATCGTATGTCCGGCGCGGCGATGTCCATATATCTCCGCGATGATCATACCTCAAACACGGAGATAACTTGCGGGACCAGCGAACCCAGAACGATGGAAGCATGGATGAAGACAGCCATTGCAGTCGCCGCGGGAACTCAGCATGCCGGCGGGACCGCTGGCTTGAGGTGCTTTCCCGAATAGATTTCGTTTCCGGCGCTATAATTCCGTCGATGAGCAGTTCTCATTCAGCGCACAGAGCGCACCGGTGCAGTTTTCAGCCGGATCGAAAGGAGCCCTACTTACGCCTCGGCACGATCACTGTTTTCGTTCGCGATCAGGATCGAAGCCTAGCGTTCTATCTGGACCAGCTTGGATTCGATTTGGCGTTCGATGCCCGTCTTCCCTCTGGCGACCGCTGGTTAACTGTTACCCCGCCGGATGGCACGGCGAGTCTTGCACTTGTCGCTCCTACGCCGGGCTCTGAAGAATACCAGCTCATTGGCCAGCCCACTCAGGTTGCTTTCCTGACCGAAGATGTATGCGCCAAATTCGAAGAATGGCGCAAGCGTGGAGTCCGCTTTCACAATTCGCCGGAAGTGCAACCTTCAGGCGCGGTGTCCTCCACCTTCGAAGATGTGGATGGGAACTCGTTTACGCTTCTGAGCTTTGACGAGTTCACTCGGGAAGTTGAGGAGCAGCGCCGCGCGCATGCCGAGAAGTTCGAATCCGAGCGTCGAATTGCACACGAGTTGGAGACCGCGAGAGAGGTTCAAGCAAGACTCCTCCCGCAAACGCAACCGAGCGTTGCGGGCCTCGACTATACGGGCCTCTGCATCCCGGCTCGCCACGTGGGCGGCGATTATTACGATTTTCTCGACCTCGGTCGAGAGCGACTGGGGCTGGTGATTAGCGACGTTTCAGGGAAGGGAACTCCGGCGGCTTTGCTGATGGCCAATTTGCAGGCACACCTGCACAACCAGTGCGCAACGTACTGGACCCGACCCTTCACGCCATTCGTCTTGGAACAGCCGCAACGGTTCCTGCTCTCGGTAAACCGACTTTTCCGGGAGAATACAACCGATAACGCTTACGCTACTCTCTTCTTTGCCGAATCTGATGACGAGACCCGGCAGCTACGGTACGCGAATTGCGGCCATCCCGCAGCCATTCTCCTCCGGCGCAACGACGAGATCGAACGGCTCGATTCCACGGCCACTGTGCTGGGACTGTTCAACGAGTGGCATTGCACGGTTGGAGAGTGCGAGCTGTTCCCAGGCGACACGCTGGCGCTCTACACCGATGGCGTAACTGAATCGTTCAACGCCGATGAGGAAGAGTTCGGCGAGGACCGCTTGATAGAAGCGCTGCGGCAACGCCGTGAACTGCCCTTAAAGACCTTACTTCCGTCCCTTGTTGATGATGTCCGGCAGTTCAGTTCTCATGAACAGCACGACGACATCACTCTGGTAGTTGCCCGGTGTAGAGGAGACTAGTTGTTTGGCGGGATCTCCGGTATAGGAGTGCCTGCCTGGCTGGATGACGGAACGGGAAGGCGAGCGGAGGCAGAGGCAGCCACATCGTGCTTGGGGCCGAGACCAAGACCGATCAGCGACAAAGAGTTGATTTTGCCGTCATTTGGAATTTTCTGATCGGTTTGGAAGCGTTGGAGCGCATCAACGGAATCCGGTCCCCACTGCCCATTGGCTTCGCCGTTGAAGTAACCGCGATCGGCGAGAGCTTTCTGGATCTCCTGATAACGCTCGGGCGCGGGTTGCAACTGGTAAGCGGGGGCGGCCGGGCGGCGGGCAACCCGGATCTTGGACCGGCGATTATGAGAATGCGGTGACGTCTTCGCCGCCGGTTTCGCGCGCGGCGATTTCGGAGCGGTAGCGGGGGATATAGCGCAAATCGCCACTGTCGAAAATGTGAGAGCGATTGCCCAACGCTGCAAGTCTAATTTTAACAACTGCCGTAGAAATGCGAAAGAGCAGGTGCTGGCATTCTGTGGGATACTCATAAGTTCATGAAGGCTTACGCACACAGCTTCCATTGGTTTGGCTTTTGGTATCGGCCAGAATCCGACCGAGGGGCATCCGCGTAAAGCCGAACAGGCGGAAAGATTTGGAAGGGAGGCCCACTCGGAAGCGAGTGGGCCTTTCGATTTTATGACTTAGCGGAACACTCGCGAGGGGCAAATGATTATTTCAATGAAGTTACATGCGACGAAGCACGAAGTGGAGGCAGTCTGCGAACGTATTCGCGACTTTGGCTACAAAGTGCATTCGATCGCCGGCGAAGAGCGGGTCGTGATCGGAGTGGTTGGAGTTGGAGATGTGACGGCCTGTCTGGAATCGCTGGAAGCCATGCCGCAGGTGGAGAAGGCGGTGCGGATTTCGGCCCCGTATAAGTTCGTCAGCCGGGAGTTCCGGCCAGAGAAAACGCGGGTCGTGGCGAATGGGACAGAAATCGGCGGAGATGCTTTCATTGTCATGGCCGGCCCGTGCTCGGTAGAGAGCGAGCGGCAGATTATCGATACGGCGCGGCTGGTTGCCAAGCACGGAGCTCGATTTCTGCGCGGAGGGGCGTTCAAGCCGAGAACGTCGCCGTACGATTTCCAGGGTATGGAGCTGGATGGACTCAAGCTGCTGGGCAAAGCGAAACGGGAAACGGGACTTGGAATTATCACGGAGGTGATGAGCGACCGTGACGTGGAAATGGTGGCGGAATACGCCGATATCCTGCAAATCGGCGCGCGCAATATGCAAAATTTCGCGCTGCTAAAGCAGCTTGGGAAGGCGAACCGCCCGGTGATGTTGAAGCGGGGCCTGAGTTGCACGATAAAAGAGTTGCTGATGTCGGCGGAGTACATCGTAGCGCATGGGAATCCGAACGTGATTCTGTGCGAGCGAGGGATCAGAACCTTTGAAACGGCGACGCGGAACACCTGTGACATTACTGCAGTCGCGGTGTTGAATGAGTTGTCGCATCTGCCGGTCATTCTGGATCCGAGCCACGCGACCGGGAAGCGGAGCCTGGTACCACCTTTGGCAAGGGCGGGAGTGGCTATCGGCTCGGATGGTTTGATTGTGGAAGTACACCCGCAGCCAGAGAAAGCGGTCAGTGACGGCGCGCAGTCGCTGACATTCGATCAGTTTGCCGGAATGATGAGCGACCTGGGGCCGTACATCGAACTCTGGAAGCGGGCACGGATTTCGGAATTGGCGGCAGTTTAGGACACTCTTTGCGCTTTCGGCTACAACCCTGGCAATTCCTGATCTTGCTCGCGATAGTTGTAGGGGCATTGTTGTTTGGGATCGATTGGTACCGGCATCGCTACGTCCGGAATGACGGGGACCTGGTAAGCCTGTTACCGGCGGGAAATGAGACGGTTTTCTTCGTGGATGTGACCACGCTGCGGCGGGCCGGATTCATGCGGCTGCTGGCCGGAGCGAAACCAGCGGAGGAAAAGGATTACAACGCATTTGTTCGCGAGACCGGTCTGGATTACACGAAAAATCTGGACCAACTCGCGGGCGCGGCTGACGATCACCAACTTTTCTTCGTGCTGCGCGGCGGCTTCGATTGGGATCGATTGCGGCAGTACGTGACGGCTCACGGCGGTTCGTGCCCAAACGGATTATGCGAAATTGCAACGAGCCGGCCGGGGCGGTGGGCGTCCTTTTTTCGCATTCAACCGAATGTGATTGGGCTGGCAGTGAGCGAGAATCACCAGGCCGCGGACGCGCTACGTCCGCCCGGGAAGCACAGCAGGCAGACGCCTGAGAACGCTGCAGTTTGGGTGGATGTCTCGCCGGAGACGCTTAGCGGCGCGCCGGAGTGGGTGACCGGCATGAAAATGTTCACACAGCCGCTGAGGCCGGCGGAATCCGTCATTATCGCTTTAGCCCGCGCGGAAGGAAGTAGCCAGAGCGCATTCAACGTCCGCCTGGACGCTGGTTTCGCAAACGAGGCGAGTGCTGATGCGGCGCGCAACCAGCTTCAGCTCGACACCAAGCTTTTGAAGCTGGAACTGGCGCGCGAGAGAAGACAGCCGAATCCGGCGGATCTGACAGGACTGCTGACATCCGGGTCGTTTCAAGTTGTGGGCCGGAGCGTCATCGGCATTTGGCCTGTGCGGAAAGAGTTGCTAGCGAGTTTGCAATAGTACCGTTACGGTACCCTGCACGTCTCGCGACGTGCTAGATTGCGCTTATCCCGTAAATGGATGCCTGAGCCGAATTGTTTTGGGCGCAGTCAGGAGGTAGCCGCGTGGCGCTAACAATTACTAGTCTTTCCAAGACTTATCCGAATGGTGTGAAGGCCCTGAGAGATCTCTCGCTCACGATCGGTAACAACATGTTCGGTCTGGTCGGTCCGAACGGGGCCGGCAAGAGCACGCTCATGCGCACTGTTGCCACACTGCAAGACCCCGATTCAGGCTCCATCCGTCTCGATGGAATCGACGTGCTGAAGCAGAAAAACGAAGTCCGCAAGATTCTTGGGTATCTGCCGCAGGAGTTCGGCGTATATCCGAAGATCTCCGCCCTGGACATGCTCCAGCACCTCGCGATCATGAAGGGTATGATTTCCTCCGGCGAGCGGAAGGAGTTCATCGACGGACTGCTCCATCAGACCAATCTTTGGGAGGTGCGCAAGAAATCGCTAGCGACTTATTCGGGCGGCATGAAGCAACGTTTTGGCATTGCCCAGGCCTTACTCGGGAATCCGCGTCTGATCATTGTCGACGAACCTACAGCCGGTCTGGACCCAGCGGAACGCAATCGCTTTCTGAACCTTCTCTCCTCCGTCGCCAGCGACCGCACGGTAATTCTGTCGACGCACATCGTGGACGACGTCCGCCAACTTTGCCCGCGGATGGCGATCATCGTCGACGGCGAGTTGCTTCTCGAGGGAGCGCCGGTCGATACCATTGCCGCTCTTAACGGCCGCATCTGGAGCAAGGTCGTTGCCACCGACGACGAGCTTCGCTCACTCGAATCTCAATTCCACATTCTCAGCACGTATCTCATCAGCGGACAGCACGCGATCCGCATTTACTCGGAGAGCGATCCGGGAAACGGCTTCCGACGGGTCGAATCGGGCCTTGAAGACGTTTATTTCTTACAGCTCTCGCACCGGGGCAAGCAGCCGCTTCTCAACTAGTGTTTTAGCCGCACCTGGAGGTAAAGGCTATGCGCCAATTCCTTGAGTTCCTTTCCTTTGAATTAAAGTTCCGGGCAAAGAGCATTTCCACGTGGGTCTATTTCGCCGTTTGGCTCATCTTCTCGTTCCTCTCTGTCGCGTCCGAAAGCTTCGGACCTATCGGGAACAGCAACGGCAAGGTTCTGCTCAACTCGCCGTTTGCTAACGCCTTTAACGACCTCGGCGCCGCGCTCTTCGGCATTATCGTGATTGCCGCGATTTTCGGCACCTCCATCCTGCGCGACTTTCAGCGCGATACGTACCAAATTCTGTTCACGAAACCGATCTCGAAGTTCGCCTACCTGGGCGGGCGCTGGGCCGGTTCTTTCCTCACCACTGTCTTCGTCTTCTCCGGCTTGCTCTTCGGAACGTATCTAGGCACCTTAGCGCCGTGGGCTGACCACACGCGCATCGGGCCCAATCACCTGTGGGGCTATCTTCAACCATTCCTTTCCATCACCGTCGTCCAGATCTTTTTTATCGGCTCCGCTTTCTTCGCCATCGCCGCGCTCACCCGCAAGATTTTCATTGTTTACCTGCAGGGCGTTGCCCTATTCATGATCTACGTCATCGGAATCACCGTGTTTTCCGCCACCCGCTCGCTCGAGCGCTTCTGGTCCGGGATCCTTGATCCTATCGGCTTGATCTTGTTCGACGACGTTACGCGCTATTGGACCGTGATCGAAAAGAACAGTCTTTTTGTCACCTGGTCGCCTTCCCTGGCAAACGGCATCTTCCTCTATAACCGCCTTTTGTGGCTTAGTGTCGGCCTCCTCGCGCTTGGCGCGGTTTGGGCGCTATTTCCCATGTCCGTCGAAGCACTCACTGCGCGATCTCAGGGCCGCCGCGCGGCGAAAGCCAAGCAGCAGGAACTTACGGAGAGCCGTCCTATACGATCGCTCGTCGCGGCCAAGCTGCCTCTCGTTCACCAGGCCTTCAACTCCTCGACCACCTTCGGACAGTATCTTTCGCTCTCGCGCCTTCGCATCCGCAATATTCTTCGCGACATTCCGTTTTGGGCTCTGGTCGCCCTCGTCATCGCTTTTGGCGTGAACAACGGCCAGTTTGCCGGGCATGTGGCCGAACGGAATGTCTGGCCGGTCACCTACCTGATGGTCCAGGCGGTCGAGGGTAGCGCTACGCTCTTTCTCTATATCGTCGCCGCGCTGTATGCAGCGGAACTACTCTGGCGCGAACGCGACACGCATTTCGATGGTATTCACGATGCTCTTCCGACTCGCGAAAGCACCGACTGGCTCTCCCGATTCACAGCCATTGTAGTTGTCGAGCTCATCCTGCTCACCGTCACGATGTTGACCGGGATTTTCATGCAGACGATCGCAGGCTATTACCATTACGAGCTCATCGAATACGTCAAGGAACTTTACATCATCACCTTTCCG
The DNA here is from genome assembly GCA_963762495.1 of uncultured Acidobacteriaceae bacterium. Classification (GTDB taxonomy): domain Bacteria; phylum Acidobacteriota; class Terriglobia; order Bryobacterales; family Bryobacteraceae; genus Bog-105. The sequence goes on along the minus strand of CAVXKZ010000021.1, from coordinate 89,408 downwards.
CAGATTGTCACGGTCACTCTTCTCGCCCTGTTCATTCAAACCATGGTGTCGAATAAATTCGTGGGCCACGGCATCGTGATCGGCCTGTTTGTACTCATGCCCATCCTCTTCAATTTTGGCTGGGAAAACACGCTCTATTTAGTAGGCCAAGTGCCCGCATACACCTATTCGGACATGAACGGGTACGGTCACTTTGTTCCCGCACTCTTCTGGTCCATCATTTACTGGCTTGCGATCACCGCGTTCCTGGGCGTTGTCTCCATCGCGTATGCCCGCCGAGGCGGCGAGGACTCTCTTCGAGCCCGCACACGCCTTGCGCTCGCCCGCGCTCCGCGTCTGGCGCCGGCCGCGCTTATTTTTCTCTTTATGGCAGCAGGCGCCGGCTCCTGGTTTTTCTACAACGCTCACGTGCTCAACGAGTACCGCGATGCGCGCATACGGCGCGAGATCCAGGCCGACTATGAGCGCCGCTTCAAACAGTACGAAAACCTGCTTCAGCCGAAGGTCACGGCGGTGGACGCCTCGATCAACATTTATCCCGACCGGCGCTCGTTCAATGGCAACGTCCGCATTACACTTCAGAATAAGTTTTTCCAGCCCATAGACCAGATCCACCTCACTGACCAGAAGCAGTCGGTCACGAACGTCCGTTTCAACCGCACGTTCCACCTGGTCAGTTCGTCACCCCGCAATGCTTATTCGATTTACGCGCTGGATCAACCCCTCGCCCCGGGGGATACTCTGCTGCTGACGTGCAACGTGGGACACGAGACTCGCGGTTTCCGCGATGGCAATGAGCCTGCCGAGTTCGCCTACAATGGCACGTTCTTCGATTCCGACTACGTACCCTACATAGGTTATAACCGGGGTATCGAGATCAACGACCCGCGCCGCCGGAGGGAAGAGCACCTGCCGCCGCTAGAAGAGCTGGCGCATCGCGGCGACCCGGCGCACTCCATCAACAATCTTTTCCCGCATGATTCCGACTGGATCACTTACCACACGGTAGTGAGCACCTCGCCGGATCAGATCGCCGTTGCCCCGGGTTATCTCCAGCGCGAATGGCAGGCCAACGGACGCCGCTTCTTCGAATACAGCATGGGGTCTACCCACATCCTCGATTTCTTCGCCTATATTTCCGCTCGTTATCAGGTCAGGAAGGAGACCTACCACGGCAAGCATGGCGACGTGGCTCTCGAGGTTTATTACGATCCCGCCCACACTTACGACATCGACGATATGCTGGCCAGTTCCCGAGCCGGCCTTGATTACTACCAGCGCGTTTACAGTCCTTACCAGTTCACGCAGTACCGGATTCTCGAGTTTCCGCGCTACCGCTCGTTTGCTCAGTCGTTTCCGAACACCATCCCTTATTCGGAAGGCATCGGCTTTATCGGCCGCGTCCTAAAGCCATCCGACATCGATTTCACCTACTTCGTCACGGCGCACGAGCTTGGGCATCAATGGTGGGCCCACCAGCTCATCGGCGCCGATGTTGAAGGCTCCAACATGATGTCGGAAAGCCTCGCCGAGTACTCGGCGCTGCAAGTTATGGCGCACAAGTACGGCCGAGACAATATGCACCGCTATCTCCGTAATGAGCTCGATACATATCTGCGGGGCCGGTCCGGCGAGACCCGTCACGAGCCCCCGCTTGCCCTCGTGCAACAAGAGGGCTACGTCTGGTACCAGAAGGGCGGGCAGATCCTCTATACGCTTGCCGACTACATTGGCGAGGACAAGGTTGACCTGGCGCTCCATAACTTCCTGATGCAATACCGTTACGCCAACGCCAACAATCAGGTTGACGCTCACGACCATACCCATACCTCAGGCGCTATGGATGGTCCTTACCCGGACACACGCATGCTCGTTGACGCGCTACGCGCCCAAACCCCGCGCGAGCTTCAGTACCTTGTCGACGACGGTTTCAACCGCATCGTCCTCTACGACAATAAAGCCCTCTCCGCCACATCACAGAAGACTTCCGACGGCAAGTACAAGGTCACTCTGGACGTGCAGGCTCGCAAGGTGCAGGCCGATGGCAATGGGGCGGAAAGCCCCATGGTTCTCGCCGACTATATCGAGATCGGCGTCTTCAGCGGGAAAAAGGACGAGGAGAAGCCTCTCTATCTCAAAAAGGAAAAACTTACCAGAGAACGCCAAAGTTTTGTGGTCGTGGTCGATCAGCTCCCAACTCGGGCGGGCATTGACCCCTATAACAAGCTTATTGACCGCATTTCCGACGACAATATGATCGACGTTACCAGGCGATAGTAGAGCTGCCCCATCCTGCAAGGGTCGAAGCTGAAATTGAGGCATCTGAGCGCAAAAGATCGCTGGGACGCCCGCGTGATCTACCCTAAAAGAAAGCTCTCAATGTCAACCAGCATTGTGGACCTGCCTCAGGTGGACGAGTTGTACCGCAGCCTCGAGGAGAAGGTGCGGGCGTTGCGCCCGAAGGAAGACCTGGCGACGCTGGAGCGGGCGTACCGGTTCGCGGCCGAGGCTCACAGCACCCAAAAGCGCAAATCGGGCGAACCGTATATTACGCATCCTATTGCAGTTACACAGATCCTGGCGGATATGCAGATGGATTTGGTTTGCCTGGAAACGGGTCTGCTGCACGATGTTCTGGAGGACACCAAGGCAACGCCTGAAGACCTTCGCGAGCGGTTCGGAGAAGAAGTGCTCAGATGCGTGGATGGCGTCACAAAACTGAGCAGAATCAGCTTCGCCAACCGGGAGGACCGGCAGGCGGAGAGCCTGCGTAAGATGTTGCTGGCCATGACGAGCGACATTCGCGTGATTGTCGTGAAGCTGGCGGACCGGCTGCATAATATGCGAACCATCGGCTCGCTTTCACCGGAGCGGCGAGAGATGATCGCGCAGGAGACGATTGACATTTACGCGCCGATTGCACACCGCCTGGGAATGGGGAAGGTGCGCGGGGAACTGGAAGATCTTTCGTTTGAGGCGCTGCAACCGGAAGCGGCGGCCGACCTCATGCGCGAGATTGAATCGAAGCGCCGGGAATACGAAGAGTGGCTGCGAACGGTGCAAAGCACGATTGAGCAGAAACTAGCGCGCGAGGACATACCGGTGCGCGTGGAAGGCCGGGTCAAGCGCGCTTATTCGGTTTATTTGAAGCTGAAGCGGCAGAGAATCACGCTCGATCAGGTTTACGACATACTGGCGGTTCGCATTATTACGGATTCGGTGAAGAATTGCTATGCGGCGCTGGGAGTGATCCATAACGAATGGCACCCGATTCCGGGCCGCATTAAAGATTTCATCGCGATGCCGCGTCCGAACCTATACCAGTCGCTGCACACGTCTGTTATCGGGCCGGGCGGCGTGACCTTCGAGATACAGATTCGGACGGAGGAGATGCACCGCATCGCGGAGGAAGGCATTGCGGCGCATTGGAAATACAAGGAAGGCAGCAAGGGACCCGGTAAGGACGATCAGCGCATAGCGTGGTTGCGGCAACTGGTGGAATGGCAGCGGGACATGCACGACTCGGGCGAGTTTCTCTCGGGCGTGAAGATGGACCTCTACGCGGACGAAGTATACGCATTCACGCCGAAGGGGAAGGTGATCGTGCTACCGCGGGACGCGACACCAATCGATTTCGCATACGCGATCCATAGCGACGTTGGGAACACGTGCACGGGCGCGCGCGTGAATGGCTCGATGAAGCCGCTCAAGACGCCGCTGCGCAACGGCGACGTAGTGGAAGTAATCACGCAGGCGGGCCACCAGCCCAGCCGGGATTGGTTGGCAGCGGTAAAGACCACCCGCGCGCGGAACAAGATACGGCACGTTATTAATGCCGTGGAGCGGGCGAAGGCGGTGGAGATCGGGCAGAAGTCGCTTGAAAAGGAAGCGCGGCGCATGGGATTGAGCCTGGGCCGGATTTCGAGCGAGGACCTGTCCAGCGTAGCTTCCGAATACGGCGTCAGCAAGACGGAAGACCTGTATGCGGCGCTGGGATTCGGCAGATTTTCCGCGCGGCAAGTGCTGCAAAAAGTGTTACCGGAAAACGGCGAGCCAGAACCGGCGGACGGTCGCCCCAGGGCTGCCCCGCATCTCAACGCAACCGGGCACAGCGGGAGCCGACGGCGATCTCACTATTAACGTTACGGGCGCCGAGGATGTGATGGTGTATCGCGCGAAGTGCTGCAATCCGGTACGCGGAGAACAGATCGTAGGCTACATTACGCGCGGAAAGGGCGTGGCTGTACATTCCGCACAGTGTCCCAATGTGCAGAAGCTAATGTATGAACCAGAGCGAAAGATCGGCGTGGAATGGGCGCGCAGCGCGGAGCCGCTGCCAGTAAAAGTGGTGGTCTACACCGACGACCGGCCAGGGATTCTGCACCAATTGACCTCGGTGCTAAGTGAAGAGAAAAGCAATATCCGGACACTGGAAGCGCGCGGGGACGAAAAACGCACGGATGAGAGCGCGGTAATCGACATCACCATCGAGGTACGCGATAAGAAGCAACTGGAGCGGGTCATTACCGGTTTCCGGCGCATCCCCGGAGTGAGGGACATTGAGCGGATGCAGAACGCGTCCTGAAGGCCCGAAATGCAAGAAGAAACTACACGCCCCGCCCGCAGCAGCCGATCCGGAACACATCGCGATCTCCAAATCCACGGGAATCAAGATCGATTGGCGCGACGGACATCACAGCGACTATTCACTGGCTTACTTGCGTGATGAGTGCCCGTGCGCGACCTGCACAGGCGGACACGGCACGGAGCCGCAGAAGACAAATTACTCGAAGGCCGGACCGTTTCCGATGTTCAAGCCGGCGTTAAAGATGAACTCGGTAGAGGCGGTTGGGCAGTATGCAATCCGGATCTACTGGAACGACGGCCACAGCACGGGGATCTACTCGTTCGATCACTTGCGGAACATTTGTCCATGCGCGACTTGCAGAGCGGGCGCGTAGTGCAGTAGATCGGCGGGTAACAGGCCGCCACTGATTCACTACAAAAGCCGGAAGTTGACTTCAACCTGGGCCTGAGTTGCCACTGGATGGCCACCCTTGAGGCCGGGACGGAAGCGCCACTTAGTGACGGCTTCGATAGCTTTTTCGTCCAGGCCAAGTCCCAAGGGCCGGATGACGTGGATATCGCGCGGCAAGCCGTTTTGATCCACCACAATCGAGAGCAGAACAGTTCCGGAATACTTGGCCTTTCTGGCTTCTTCCGAATACTCGGGCTCGATTTTATCGATCAGCACAGGAGCGGATACATCGCCGCCGATGCGGTACACGCCGCCGCCCATTCCGCCGCCCGAGCCGGGGCCGTAACCATCTCCATTGCCGGGTCCGAGACCACCGCCCTTTCCAGCACCCAAACCATTTGCGCCCGGGCCTCCCGAGAACGGCATCAATTTGCTCATGGGATCGCCGTAATTATCAGCCGTGATGACAGGAGCGGGCGCAGTAATGGTGGGAACTACCGGAAGCTTCGGCTTAACGATGGCTTCGGCAGGAGGAATAAATTGCTTGGGCGCAAATTTGGGAGCGGCTCCGTGATTTACCGGGTACCGGCACTTTCTGCCCGCCGCCACCACCACCACCAGCTTTCTGAGCCGCAGGCGGAAGCTTAGGTTTAAATTCCGAAACCGGGAAGTAAATATCCGTGATGTTGTTTGATCTTCTTTTGGACAGACGGGGCCTGGAAAATGACCAGTAGCAGGACAACCACGCCGACGTGAATCAGGACGGACATGGCACCGGACCGGGTTTGGCCGCCGCCGTAGGCACCCCAAATGCTCCCGACTTCAACCGGCTTGGAGGTGACTTCGAGCGGTGGAAGCTTGGGCGGATGAATCAGGTCTCGGATGTTGCCGATGAGCGATTTGAACCACGGCTGCTCGACCTGCGACATGTCGCCGAGCTCGCCGCTCTCCAGAGGACGAGAGGTAAGTTCGAGCGGCGGCAGCTTGGGCGGATTGATAGTTTCGCGAATGCCGCGGACCAGGGATTTGTACCAGGGCTCTTCCAGATCAACGGTTGCAAACAACCGATCTAAAGGCGCATCTGGCTGGGTTACTTCGGGATGCTCCACAATTTCATTCTCTACGCCGCTAATCACGACACACTCCGCCCTCTAAGACATTGCGCGGTCTAAAGCTATGCACTTGGACGTGATGAAAAATATCACAGTTGCAAGATAATAGCAGCCGAAAGGGCTGATAGCTACAGTCTAGCTCAGGTTTCAGCTTGGGATCTCCCTCAGTAAAAAAGATTCGGATTCCTGCCACACGTTATCTAGTACGTCTGTCAGTTCGTGACCGGATTCAAGCTGTACGAGCCGGGCATTGGGATGAGACCGGACGAAGGCCAACGATTGTTGAACGGGAACAACGGAATCGCGGTTTCCATGAAGTATCAGTACGGGCTGCGGAACGGCGGGAAAAGGTTCAAAATGGCTGGCATCTTCCATCAATTGGTACCCGATTGGCATTTCGCACCCTTCCCCGTAGTGGAAAACGGGTATAGTACCGTTAGTCCGCCATATCGATAATCGTTCGGGCCCAAGTTCCTGGATCCAGAGCTGATGGAAGCCGAACGCAGGAGCGAGAAGAATGAGCCGGTCGATTTCGGGATGCCGGGCGGCATACAGAGCCGCCAGATACCCACCCAAACTCGAACCTATTAAAATGGCTGGTTTGCCGTCCATGAGCCGTTCCAGGAACGAAAGCTGGCCGCTGATGGTCAGATCCTCAAAACGGCCTTGCGCGAGATCCGGGATTTCAAGCCGAAAGCCTAGCTCGCGCAGCTTGGCGGCAAAGAACAGAGCTTTTCGGGAGCCTGGGCCAGAGGCGAAACCATGGAGATACAGGACACGCGCGCGGGCCAACAACATCTACATGGTACGAGAGGAGATCCGGTTGTCTCAGCCAATTCGCTGGCGGCCTTCGAACCATGATGTAGTTTAGAGTTTGGACCGGGAAGGATTCTTCGCTTCGCCTAGATGCTGAAGCAGTTGTGGCCTGCACAGCGGTGAAATGGCCGATACGGAGTAACAAAAATTTGCGAACACAGGAGAGCAGAGGATGTCGGTAGCAGAAAAAGTTAAGCAGATCATCGTGGAACAACTCGGCGTAGACGAGAATCAAGTGGAACCGAGCGCATCGTTCGTTGACGACCTGGGGGCGGACTCGCTCGACATCGTCGAACTTGTGATGGCCTTCGAAGAGGCGTTCGATCTCGACATTCCGGATGAGGACGCGGAGAAGATCAAGACGGTGCAGGACGCCACCACCTACATCGAAGAAAAGAGCAAGAAGAAATAGTTTGGCGCCCCAGACGAGATCTTGCCGCCGCGGGACGGCGGAGGCGGGGGGCATTCAATGCCGCGGAGAGTAGTTGTTACAGGGATTGGCCTGATCTGCTCAGTGGGTAAAGGGACGGACGAAACCTGGGCGGGCCTGAAGGCCGGCCACAGCGGCATAGGTCCGATTACGCAATTCGACGCCACCGGTTTCGCGTGCCGGATTGCCGGCGAGGTAAAGAATTTCGACCCGCTTCAGCACGTCGATAAAAAAGACGTCAAGAAGATGGGACGCTTCATCCAGTTCGCAATGGCGGCGAGCGAATTTGCGACAGAATCCGCGCGGCTGGACAAGCCTTCAGGCGAAGAAGCGGAGCGGGTGGGAGTTTATATCGGGAGTGGTATCGGCGGGTTCGAGGTGATCGAGCGGGAGCACAAGATTCTGCTCGAAAAAGGACCCAGCCGGATATCACCGTTCTTTATTCCGTCCTGCATTGTGAATCTGGCGAGCGGATATGTCTCGATTAAGTACAACGCGAAGGGGCCAAACTCGGCGACGGCGACGGCTTGCACAACCAGCGCGCATTCGATCGGCGATTCGTTCCGTATTATTCAGCACGGCGACGCGGATGTGATGATTTGCGGTGGAAGCGAAGCGTGCGTGACGCCCATGGGTATTGGCGGATTCGCGGCGATGCGGGCGCTCTCTCTTCGTAACGAGGAGCCGCAGCGCGCCTCCCGCCCGTGGGATCGCGAGCGCGACGGATTCATTGTGGGTGAAGGCGCCGGGGTTTTGGTGCTGGAAGAGCTGGAGCATGCGCAGCGCCGGGGGGCTCCGATTCTGGCGGAAATTGTGGGCTATGGGATGAGCGCAGACGCGCACCACATTACCGCGCCGCCGGAGAACGGGGACGGCGGCTATCGAGTGATGCGTAACGCGATGCGCGATGCGGGGATCGAGCCGGCGCAGGTTCAGTATGTCAACGCGCATGGAACCTCGACGGGCTTAGGCGATAAAGCCGAAACGCTGGCGCTGAAACACGCCTTCGGCGAGCACGCGAAAAATCTGGCTATCAGCTCAACGAAATCAATGACCGGCCATTTGCTAGGCGGAGCCGGCGGTTTAGAAGCAGGGATCGCAGTGCTGGCGATCCGCGATCAAATCGCGCCGCCCACCATCAATTACGAGTTTCCCGATCCTGACTGCGATCTCGATTACGTGCCCAATGAGGCACGGCCGATGAAGATCGAGTACGCGTTGTCCAACAGCTTCGGATTCGGCGGCACGAACGGTTGCCTGATCTTCAAGCAGTCTCGGGAAGAATAGGGTCAAAGGGCACCTACGGCCCACGCTCAGCCTTCCGCTGACGCGGGTACCAGCGAAGGAGGGGCTCCGCTCATCCGGCGCGAATCAACCCACACGACTTGGCTGAGTTTACTCTTCTGCTGGATCGTCATATCTTCAAGTTACGCCAAACGGCTTGCTTTTTAGTAGCGCCCGGACCACGGCCAAAGGAGCTTCAGCCGACGGCAGCAGAAAACACCTGGTACGGTTCGGCATCCGATCGCTTGAGTTCGAGACCCAGGCCGTAGCGGGATAGATCGGGCTTGAGATAGCCGCCAGTGGCAGTGATCGCGCCGTCGAAAAGCATGTGCTCGATGCGAACGTGATCGTAGAAGTACTCGACATTCATGGCGGACACGAGCGAGCAACAGAGGGTCGCGTGAATAGAAGGCGCGGTGTGCGCCGAATACGGATAATGGCAGATCTCGCAAAGATGTCCGATTTTGATGAAATTGCTGATCCCTCCGCAGCGCGTAACGTCGGTCTGAAGCACATCGACAGCTTGCGATTCGATCAGCAGACGCGCATCGTCGAGCGTGTAATTGTACTCGCCGGCAGCAATTTTCATCACGGCGGGCGCACGCTCCACGATGAAGCGCAAACCGATGCGGTCATCCGAAGTAACGGGTTCCTCAAACCAGGTCACACCTAAATCGCCAAAGTGCCCGCTCTTGTCGAGAGCCTGCTGGCGATCGTAAGCGCCGTTCGCATCCACGTAAAGCTGAGCTTTTCCGTTCAGTGCCTTCTGAACGGCGGCGACGCGCGCGACATCCTGATCGGGATGCGTACCGATCTTCATCTTCACGCAGCTTAAGCCTTCGCCGGCCCAGCCAGTGAGTTGGTCGATCAGCTCTTTTTCGGTATAAGAGGTGAAACCACCGCTTCCGTAAGCCTGAATCTCACCCCGCACCTTGCCCAGTAAACACAGCAGAGGTTCCTGCAGAAGCTTCGCCTTCAGATCCCAGAGGCAGGTATCGATGGCCGAGATTGCGCTCGAGACCAGCCCCGGCCGTCCCCAGTTCCGAACCTGACGATCCATGGCCGAATGAAGCGCCGGAATATTAAACGGATCGTTGTTGAGGATGTGCTTCTGGGCCAACTCCTCCACGACTTGAGCCGCCGCCGCATTCGCGTACGAATAGCCGAGACCGGTTACGCCATCGGCGGTCAGCTCAACGATAACGATGGTGGTCGAATTCCAATCCGCGGTTCCGTCCGACTCCGGTTTGTCGGTCGGAATGGTGTAAGCCGATATTCGGCCAGTTGTGATCTTTGCGCCTGAACAGTCCGAAGCCATTTCGGCAGTAGAAATCAAACCAGTTCTTTGATGCGATCTTTCGCGATAGTGCCCGCGATCTTCTGCCAATCCTTTGTGCCGCGCGCGAGCGATTCAGCAAAATGGTAGGCCTGCTCGGGCTTTATCTTGGCGGGCAGAGGCGGTTCATTGGGATCGACGAAGCATTCGATCAGGACGGGGCCGGACATCGAGAGCGCGCTATCGATCACGTGTCCGCACTCGGAAGGCGTCCGAATGGTGAAGCTTGCCCAACCGAAGCCGCGAGCGACCGCCGCGAAATCAATTGGCTGCAGTTCTGTCACGTATTCCGGGTTGCCAAGCAGAACCATCTGTTCCCACTTGATCTGAGCCAGTTCGTCATTCTTGATGAGAAACACTTTGACGGGCAGCTTGTACTTCATGCAGGTGGCCATTTCGCCCATGAGCATGGTAAAGCCGCCATCTCCGACCCAGGCAATTACGGGGCGATCGGGATAGGCGATTTGAGCGGCGATTGCGTAGGGGAAGCCATTTGCCATGGTTGCCAAATTTCCGGAGCAGCTATGCATCTGGCCGGCTTTGGCGGGAATCTGGCGCGCCCACCAGGTTGTGTTGCTGCCGGAATCCCCGGCGACGATGGCGTTCGATGGCAGGCGCTTTCCCAATTCATGGGCCACTACCTGGGGCTTCATCGGAATATCTTTGCGCGTGCCGCGCTCAACCATAAGCTCATTCCATTCCTTCATGCCTTTCTGGGCTTTTTCGAGGAAGGACTTGCTCTTTTTCTTCAGGAGCGGAATCAGCGCAGTCAAAGTTTCGCCGCTATCGCCGACGAGAGCCACGTCGGCGGGATAGCGCAGACTGATGCGCGTAGGGTCGATCTCGATCTGCACGCATTTAGCCTGGCCCGGCTTGGGATAGAAAGTGATGTACGGAAAGCTGGAGCCGACGATGAGCAGCGTGTCGCATTCTTCCATCGCATCTTCGGACGGCTTGGTACCGAGAAGGCCAATACCGCCAGTAGTGTACGGACTATCATCGGGAACGCACGCTTTTCCGAGCAGGGGCTTAATGATGGGAGCGCCTAGGATTTCGGCAAGCTGCTCGAGTTGTGTGCCGCATCCGAGGGCCCCACGGCCTGCGAGAATGGCAACTTTCTTCCCGTGATTCAGGATTTGGGCCGCTTGTTCGATCTCATGTGCGGGCGGCCTTACTCGCTCCCAGGGAAAAGGCGCTGCTATCCGCGTGACCCTTGACGTTCCGGTTCGAGCGGTCATCATCGCTCACCGCTTGATCCTGAATATCGATCGGCGTGGTGATGTGGGCAACACCCTTGCGGGCGAGAGCTGTGCGGATGGCGAGTTCAGTTACATTACGGGCGTGCGCGGCGCCCATGATGCGCTCGTTGTAAACACACGCATTCTCGAAAAGCTTATCCAGTGCCACGTCCTGCTGGGTATGAGTTCCGATTACGTCGTGGAACTGCATTCCGGTAATGGCGAGCACCGGCTGGCCATCCATCTTAGCGTCATACAACCCATTCAAGAGATGAATTCCGCCTGGACCCGAAGTGGCAAGGCAAACGCCGAGCCTCCCGGTGAACTTTCGCGTAACCGCATGCCATGAATGCGGCCGCTTCTTCATGCCGCACCTGAATGAAACGGATCTTTTCCTGGGCTTTACGGAAAGCTTCAATGATGCCGTCAACTCCGTCACCGGGAAAGCCGAATACGGTGTCTACGCCCCATTCAGTGAGCGTGTCGACGATTACATCTCCTGCTGTTTTTGCCATTGCCTTTAATCGATCTCCACTGGTAAAGACCCGGTGGCCCGGAAAACAGTAACGAGATAAAAACATTTGGCAAAGCCCAGAGCGGCGCTGTAACTTGTATCAGTCGGAAGGGCCCGCAACAGATCACGCCTCAACACGTCTACGCATTGGCGGCGCGGATATAGCAGAATTTTTTGCAGCAAAGATGGGGTTTATTGAGGCGAGCGGCGAAACCGATCCAGCAGTCCGGCGGATTGGTTTTATGGGCAAGAAGCGCCGCAACCGCAACGGATGAACGCATAAAGGACGGACGCTTTCAGCGTTCTCTCGCGCTGGTGACGGCCGTTTCCAGTTTTGTCAGCGGGCTGGAAGTCACGTACGAACATTACAAAGGCAGTTACAGCAACCCTGTCATGTACAGCCCCGGTGATTCTGAGCGGGGTCCTCACCGGGGCGGCGCTGGCGGGTTTTTTTAGCCGGAAAGCTGCCCAGCGAATCATGCGCTGGACATCGGCTAATCACGCTGGCGGACGGGATCATCGGATTCGGATTTCACATTCGCGGCATTCAACGCAAGCCGGGCGGCTGGCGGATTCCGCTGACGAACGTCATCATGGGTCCGCCGATTTTTGCACCGCTTCTGTTTGGCACAGCGGCATATCTCGGTTTCATGGCGTCGTATCTGCGCGGGAAGAGGATCCCAAGGCAACGCGGGATGCTGACAGAGAGATCATTGCTAGCGGAAAAAAATCGAATCGCGCCGGCTGGCGGAACGAGCTTCGAGAGGGGCGGTTTCAAAAACATCTTTGCCTGGTAACGGCGGCATGGACATTCTTCTCAGGAGTGGAAGCCTGGTATTCGCACTACAAGAGCCGGTTCAGGATTTGGGCACAGTGGACGCCGGTGATCCTGGCGCCAATTCAGTTCGCGGCCTGCATTGGCGGATTCTACAGCGAGCGCGTCGCTAAACGCCTGCTGCCGGCAACATCCACGATCGCGATGGTGAACGGAGGCGTCGGTTTCTTCTATCACGCGCGCGGCATCATCAGGCGACCCGGCCACACGCGGCACTGGCTTTACAACCTTCTGTACGGACCGCCAATATTCGCTCCACTGCTGTTTTCGGCGTGCGGGTTTCTGGGAGTACTCGCCAGTTTATTACGGAGAGAACATCGTGATCGTGATTAAAACGGAAGAAAATAGGGAAGCCCCTCCGCGCGACGCGAGAACACGCCAGCCGATCGCACCAAAGCAGCAGCCAGGCTACTATCCGGGCTACAGTACGCTCGGGCAGAAAGGGTACTGGGACGAGGCAACACGGCGAGTGGTGGAGGACAGGGTATATAACGTTCCGCCGATCCGATTTTTCGATGAAGAAGAACTGCTGACGATTACCGCCGTATGTGAACGGCTCTTGCCTCAAGGCGACCGGCTACCCCCGTACCGCATTCCTATCGTCCCCCACATTGACGAACGGCTGTATGAGAACAAAATCGACGGATACCGCTTCGCCGACATGCCCTCCGATCGCTGATGCGTATCGCTGGGGTATTCGTGCGATCGACGATACAGCCCGTGCGATTCATAATCAGCCGTTCGTTGATCTGGATCCGCTCAAGCAGGATTTCCTGCTGAAAGCTCTGCATGACGGCAAGCCGCCGGTACCGCATCAGGTTTGGGAGAAGATGTCTGTCCAGCGGTTCTGGTACCTGCTAATCCAGGACTGCGTGGATGCCTACTACTCACATCCGTGGGCCTGGGATGAAATCGGTTTTGGAGGTCCGGCGTATCCGCGCGCCTACACGCGCCTGGAAGGGGGACTGCCGGAACCCTGGGAAGTAGATGAACAGCGATATCACTGGGCGGCGCCGGCGGATTCCGTTTCGGACATCTATGAACCGGGCGAGGACGCGGGCAGCGTGGCCGGACAGGGGGGCACGCATTGAAGTCTCCGCTTTTCGGTCCATTTGGAAAGCCGGCTACAGACGAGAAAACTCTGGGCGCGATGCAGCGCATTTCGCTGAGGCGAATGCAGAGGTTCCGTGAAAGCGAGCCGGTCGATTACGCTGTCGTCGGAGTGGGGTCGGCGGGTGGAGTTTTGTGCCAGCGCCTAGCGAAAGCTGGATTCAAGGTAATCGGGTTCGAGGCCGGCCCGTTTTGGGACACGGAGCGCGACTGGGTCAGTGATGAAAAAGGTTCCCACAAGCTGTATTGGAACGACCTGCGCATCACTGGCGGCGAAGATCCACTCGCGTTCGGTGAAAACAATAGCGGCAAGGGAGTAGGAGGGGGATCGGTCCACTGGGCCGCCTTTGCGCCGCGCTTTCATCCCTCCGACTTCCGTGTCTATAGCGAAGACGGTTTAGGCTGCGACTGGCCCATTTCATATAACGATCTGAAACCGTACTACGAACTGCTGGAACGTGAGATGCCGGTCTCGGGTCCGGCGCATTTTCCGTGGGGTGACCCGCATGGTTATCCATATGGTCCACATCCAGTGGGAGGGGTGGGGGACACCCTGATCAAAGGATGTACCAAGCTTGGAATCCCGGTTGTGGCCGGCGGCCCCGTGGCGATTCTGGCGGGGTCGCATGGCGACCGGCCGCACTGCATTTATCGCGGCTTTTGCATTCAAGGATGCAAAGTAGGCGCGAAGACGAGCACGTTGATTACGCACGTCCCGGAAGCGATCGAATACGGCGCGGAAATTCGTGAGCGCTCGATGGTCTTTCGCTTATCGATGAAAGACAAGAAGCGTACGGATGGAGTGTTCTATTACGACAACGATGGGCGCGAGCACTTTCAGCAAGCGAAGGCCGTGATCGTTGCCGGTTACGCGATTGAGACGCCCCGGCTGCTGTTGAACTCGGCGTGTCCAGGTCACGAGCGCGGACTCGCCAATTCGAGCGACACCGTGGGCCGGTATCTGATGGCGCAAGCGGGAAATGTGATCCTCGGCCGCTTCGCGGATCTGGTACGTATGTACAAAGCACCACCGGCGCACGCACTGACTGAGCATTTTTATGAGACCGATCCGAAACGCGGATTCGCACGTGGATTCGCGATTCAGACGGTTGGACCTTTACCGATCGCTTTCGCCAAACAGATGATGAAGGCCAAAGGCGCGTGGGGATGGGGCATGCGGCGCGTAATGATGGATTACAACCATTGGTCTTGTCTGGGATTGCTCGGCGAAATTCTTCCCTGGCCCGAGAACCGCGTGGAACTGGCAGAGGAGAAGGATCAGTTCGGGATCCCCGTTGCGAAGATCACTTTCAGGCTCCGCGACAATGATAAGAAGATGATCGAGTTCGGCAAGAAGAAAGTGATGGATGTGATGTGGGCGGCGGGCGCGGAGGAAGTTGTTCAGGAGTCCCGCTACGCGCACTTGGTCGGCGCTGCGAGAATGGGCAACGACCCATCAAACTCTGTCGTGGACAAGTTCGGGCGAACGCACGATATTGCGAATTTGCTGGTCTGCGACGGGAGCATTCTGCCAACTCAAGGATCCGCGAATCCTGGATTGACCATTCAGGCGCTCGCCGCCCGCACCGCGGATTATTTAATTTCGCAAGGCGAAAAGATTTTCGATTCAGAAAAGCGCGACATGACGACACCTCCGATCCGGCGCAATCTGGCCGTGAAAGGCGCGTTTGTGCATGGGATACCGCGGTTCTGGAATTGAGTGCCCGGTTCTTTCCGGCACGTCCGTCATACTAAGAAAAGATCCCTCGAAGGTCGTCCACGTAGACGGCCGAAACCTGCATGAAGATCATTGTTTCTGTCAAACAAGTGCCCGCGCGCGATTCCGCGCTCCGGGTGAACGGCGAGGGCAAGTGGCTGGACGAATCCGATCTCAGCTATGAGATGAATGAGCCCGATGCCTACGCCCTGGAAGAAGCGCTGCAATTAAGAGAGAAGCTGGGCGGAGAAGTTGTCGTTCTCTGCGCGGGACCGCAGCGCGCCACGCAAACCATTCGCGAAGCACTGGCCAAGGGAGCCGACCGCGCGATTCACGTGGAGCTGAATGAAGGACAGACGCTCGATGCGCTGGCGACTGCGCGCCTGCTGGCCAAAGCCGTTGAGCCCGAATCGCCGGAGATGATTCTCACGGGACTCCAATCGGACGATCTCGGTTACGGCCAAACGGGCGTGATATTGGCTGAGTTGCTCGGATTTTCACATGCAACGATCGTAATGGAAGTCGAACCGCAAGACGGCACGGTGCGCGTCAAGCGCGAACTCGAAGACGGCTGGTTTCAAAACGTCGTTTTGCCGCTCCCCACCGTGCTGACGATTCAATCGGGCATCAAGAAGCTGCGCTACGCGACGCTAATGGGCATTAAGAAGGCAAAGAGCAAGGAAGTAAAAACAATTTCAGCGACTGAACTGAAAGCCGACGCTTCATCCTCCGCCATCATCGATCAGGTCTATCTGCCGCAGCGGAGCAAACAAACGCAGATTCTCACGGGAAACGCGAAGGACGTTGCTCATCAGTTACTTGAGAAGCTGAAATTTGAGGCGCGGGTCCTATGAGCGTCCTCGTGGTACTGGAGCAGCGCGACGGAAAATGGAACCGGCTCTCGTTTGAGGCGCTAGCAGCCGGACAGAAAATCGCGGAAACCGTTGGCGGTCCTGTAAACGCAGTACTTTTAGGCTCTCAGACAGGAGCTTTGGCCAACGATGCCGTGAAGTACAAAATCGAAAAGCTCTTCACGATCGACGAACCTGCGCTCACGCAATACACGGCCGACGGATACACGACAGCACTGCAGCAGCTAATCGAATCGAACCACCCCAAGGTGGTTGTATTTCCTCACACGTACCAGGTGCGCGATTTTGCGCCCAAACTCGCAACGCGCTTCGGGAAGCCGCTAATCAGCGACACAGTGGATGTCAAGACAGCGGGCGGGCAGCCGACGTTTGTGCGCCAATTGTTCCAAGGCAAGCTGAGCGCCGACGTCCATTCGACTGGTGATCCGCAGTTCGTTTCCATTCAGGCAGGCGCGTTCCGGGCCGCTGAAGCGAGTGAACCGGCGGGATCGATTGAAAACTTTCCAGTGAAGCTTGACGCGAGTCAAATTCGCAGCAAGCCGGAAGAGCCTTTTCGCGAAGCACAGAGATCGGTGGATCTCACGGCGGCGGATGTGATTGTCTCGGTTGGCCGCGGCATCAAGGAGAAGGACAACTTACCGGTAGTCGAGGAACTCGCGAAGGTATTGGGCGCGGAACTGGCGGCCTCGCGTCCGATCTGTGACAATGGCTGGTTGCCGATGGAGCGGCAGGTCGGCAGCTCCGGGCAAACCGTGGCCCCTAAAGTCTATTTCGCCGTCGGGATCTCCGGCGCCATTCAACACCTGGTCGGCATGAAAGGCTCGAAGACGATCGTCGCTATCAACAAGGATGAGAGCGCGCCTATCTTCGAAACCGCCGATTACGGGATCGTAGGCGATCTCTTTGAGATCGTTCCGGCGCTGGTAGAAGAGATCAAAAAATCGAAAGCTTAATTTCGTTGATGAAGAGAAGTATGGAGCGCAGTACCCGCAGGGGAATCGGTGTGACCATTTGCGCCGGCCTCGCGTTAATAGCTAGTTGCAGCCGGCCGGTCTCGAACGATGTGGCCGCGACGGTAAATGGGCGGCCGATCACGTACACGCGAGCTTGACCGAATCATCGCGGCACAATTCCCGAACGCTCCCTTGAAAAGCAATGCGGACCAAACGGTGCAACTGCGTCTGGAAGCCTTGCGGGCGTTAATCGATAACGAGATCATGTTGCAACGGGCTGAAAAAGAAGGTCTGTTGGCATCCGACGCGGACGTAGATGCGAAATTCAACGAGCTGAAAGCGCCTTACACGCAGGAAGAATTTCAGAAGCTCCTCAAACAGAGGAAAATGAGCGTCGCCGATCTGAAAGCGCAGATACGGCGTGAGAACAGCGTCCAAAAGCTGTTTAACAAAGAGATCGGCAGCCACATCTCGATTTCCGATGCGGACGTGACCGCTTTTTACAACGCGAACAAGGCTAGCTTCAATCTTGCCGAGAATAAGGTGCGGCTGGCGCAGATTCTGGTCACGCCGGCGCCGGACCCCAACGTGAACAATCTCAAGAACGACAAGGCGCAGAACGATCAGCAGGCTCACAACAAAATCCAGATGATCGATATGCGTGTGCGGCAGGGCGAGGATTTTGCAACACTTGCGCAGAATTACTCCGAAGATGGGAAGTCGGCTCCGAACGGCGGCGATTTGGGATTCATTCCGGAATCCGCGCTCGACCAAGCCAATCCGGAACTCCGGAAAGTGATTCTGGACATGACACCGGGCCAGGTCTCGCCAGTTCTCCGCACGCCGGAGGGTTACCGGATTATCAAGCTGATTTCGCGAGAACCAGCGGGACAGCGGCAATTAAGCGATCCGCGAGTGCAGGAGGAAATCCGGCAAGGCCTATTCCAGGGCAAAGAGCAGATGTTGCGATCCGCATTTTACGAGGTTGCCCGTAGCGAGGCGAAGGTCGTGAACTACTATGCTGAATCGGTGCTGGCCAGCCGGGACAGCAAGTAATGAGGATTATCTCAGTTCTCGTACTCGCCTGAATCGCCCTGGTCCGGCCTCGGCGTTGGTTTCGCACCGTGAGCGAGCTGCATTAAGCGCTCCATGATTTCGGGTTCGCGCTGATGATAGGTGCTGATGCCGGTCAGGGGCGCCTCTTCCACCCGCTTGCCGCTTGGATCGGAGTAAACAACGTTGAACTCTCCCGGTACATTCAGGCTATACACGTCGGCTTTGAAATTCCCGTGTGAGAGCGTCGCTACCAATTCACCATCCATAATGTTAAGACGTTTTGATGGGAATAACGAGTGAGATCTTCATTCACCAGGCCTTGAGTCAGTGCTGCGCCTTGTCCGCCTGCTTACGAACGAGATCCATATATTCGCGGACGTAATCGCGATAGGCAATTGGAATCTGATCCCGATTGATCTCGCCGCCTAGATCCGCGTGCTGGCCAACGCGGCCGGAATACTGCGTCTTCAATTGCTGATTGCCGGACGATGTTTCGATAGTCACATCGCCTGTCAAATTCGCCGACCGTTTCCCGATAATTTCCGCGAGCTTGCCCATGGCTTTGAGCTGCTCGGCATCCTTTATATCTTTGTCGCCATTTTGGTGGCCGACACCGGACTGAGCCGAATCAGTTTTCCGATCCGCCGATTCGGTGCTGCTTCGGCCCGAAGCGCGAGTTTTTTCCGCAGTAGCGCCCTCGGCGGCGCCTTCCGCACTCGCTTGCTGACCAGATTGCTCGTTGCGGGCGCCTTGCTGCCGGTTCCCGTCTTGTTGCTTGCCCGCCGTGGCTTCGTCCCCAGATTTCTGAGCTTGCGACGATCGCTGGTTTTGTTGCGAAGATCTCTGACCGTCGGCGTTGGGTCGCAATTTAGCCATTAGACTCGAGAGTGCATCTTTCATGCGATCCACTAGCCCCGAAGTCTTCTGGTTAGTGCCGTTTTGCTGGTCTTCCTTGCTCGCTGTTTGTTGGGCACCGTTCTGATCAGAGGAGCGTTTGGCGGCGTTTTGACCGCTTCGACTATCTCCGGATTGTGTTGAGCTATTCGCTCCATCACTCTTCGCTGCTTGAGACCTGGTCTGTTCTTTAGCAGCAGAATTCCCCGACAATTCTTCCGGACTTCCGCTTTTCTGGCCTTGCGGCGCAACCGCGTTCGGCGATTGCGCGATTTTTTGCCCCAGACCGCCGGGTACCGGTTTGGGAGTTCCCTGTCCGTCAACTGATCCGCGCTTCAGTCCATGATTGTTCGGTCGGAGCGAATTCTCCATGCGTTCCACGATGTCAACAAACTGGAACGGCATAATCGTGTGTTCGAGAGTGAGGCTGCGGGTCACTAGATAGCGCAGGGTGAATAAACCAAATGCGGCTATCGCGAGAGCACCAGCGAATTGCCAGGATCGGCGCCCCGTTAACGGAAAGGCACGCGCGGGATTGATTTCCGATGCAATCCGCTCGGCGCAATGCACCTGGAAAGCCGCGGCCGGCGTGCGCTCAAGATCCTGTTGAGCCAGCAGATACCACGCTGTTGAAAGGGAATCCTGTAGCTGCAGGCGCCGATCGAGAATCTGCGCGATTCGATAGGCCGACAGCCGCCGCGCATGCACGCGGTAGGCGGAGATGCAAAGAGCGATGCCGGCGAGAATCGCCAGCCAGTAGGGAGGGACGGCTTCGGTTCCGAGTACGAGCAGAGCCATCGCGCCCGCCAGTACGATGACGCATGCGAAGCCCAATTGATCCAGGGCCAGGGTCCAGAGCCGGCGACGCCCGGCAGACCGGACAATGGTAACGATCCGAAGATTTCCGGTAGCTGCGGCGCTCGGCAAGACTGGCTGCCTCAGGCCGATTATCCCATGCGATATGAAACACCTTCGTTACCATAAAGGCGTTCCATGCTGCGCTTTGAAACGGCTGGGGAGTCCCATGGAGAGTGTCTGGCCGCCACGTTGACCGGTCTTCCCGCGGGAATTCCTGTCTCTACCGAGTATCTGGATCGCCAGCTCTGGCGTCGACAGCAGGGCTACGGGCGCGGTGGAAGGATGAAGATCGAGACGGATCGCGTCCATATCGTCTCGGGGGTTCGGCATTCGCAGACAATCGGGTCTCCCATTGCCATCCTGATCGACAACAAGGATTGGAAGAACTGGACGGCGACCCTTCCGGTGGATGCTAAAGATGCGGAACCAGGCAAGGAGAAACCCGTTCACCGGCCGAGACCGGGCCATGCAGACCTGGCAGGCACGATTAAGTACAACTTTTCGGAAGCGCGCTACGTTCTCGAGAGAGCGAGCGCGCGGGAGACGACTGCGCGGGTGGCTCTGGGGGCGCTGGCGAAGACATTCCTACGGCAATTCGGCATTGAAGTGTTGAGCCACGTCATTCGCGTCGGACCGGTCCGCCTGGAGCGGCCGGCTGAGTGGGAAGAAATTGTTGCATTGAGCGAACGGGACGAAGTCTTGCTTGGATGCGTGGACGCCGAAACCGAAGCCCAGATGAAGGAAGCCGTCGATTACGCTTACCGTACCGGCGATACGGTGGGGGGAATGTTCGAAGTGGTCGCGCATGGCGTGCCGGCAGGATTGGGGTCGCATATCGCCTGGGACACGCGGCTCGATGGGCGTCTGGCGCAGGCGATTGTCTCCATCCAGGCGGTGAAAGGAGTCGAGATCGGCGCGGCGGAAGAAGGAGCTCGATCCTATGGCTCAGCCGTTCAGGACACTATTCATTACGACAAGCGGGAGCGCCAGTTTCAGCGCGGCTCCAACCGTGCCGGCGGGCTGGAGGGCGGCATTACGAACGGCCAGGACATACTGGTACGTGGCTTTTTGAAGCCGATCTCAACCTTGCGGCGGCCGCTGGAATCGGTGGATTTGCCGACGCGAGAACCTGCGTTGGCGGCCTACGAACGAAGCGACGTTGCGGTTGTGCCCGCTGCCGGCGTAATCGGCGAGGCGATGATGGCGCTGGTGCTCGCGCAAGCGTTTCTTGAAAAATTTGGCGGCGATTCGCTGGCGGAAACCAAACGGAATTACGACGGCTACATCGCCCAGGTAAAGCGCTTCTAAAGGAAAGATGGTTCGAAAGATACTAAAGTTCGGCGAGCCTGTGCTCGAACAAGCAGCCAATCCGGTAACTGAGTTCGATACACCCGAGTTACAGGAGTTGATCGCCGATATGTGGGAAACAATGTATGCGGCCAAGGGTGTAGGTCTGGCGGCTCCGCAAGTCGGATTGAGCAAGCGGATTTCGATAATCGACATCAGCGTTGGCGAAGACGAAGGCAAGAAGATCGTCATCGTCAATCCGGAGATCACGTCCGCGGAAGGCAAACAGACCGGGGAAGAAGGATGTTTGAGCATCCCTGGTTTTCGAGAGCCGGTCACGCGCGCAAACAAGGTCACAGTGCGTGCGCAAAACGAAAAGGGAGAGCCGATTGAGCTTGAAGGCGAAGAGTTGCTGGCTCGTGCGCTGCAGCATGAGATCGATCATCTGAATGGCATTCTGTTCATCAACCACCTGAGCACGCTCAAGCGGGACATCATCCGGCGGAAAATCAAAAAACTGCAAAAGGCCGGCGAGTGGGAATAACGGTGCGCGCCGAGTATTTCTTCCTAGGATGCGGACCGTCTTTCTAGGCACGCCAGATTTCGCTGTACCATCTCTTCGGGCGCTAGCATCCGAACATCAAGTGCTGGCTGTATTCACCCAGCCCGACCGGCCCAAAGGACGCGGCAATCAGCTTGCGGAATCACCAGTTAAGGCGGCAGCCACGGATTTGGGTCTGGCGATCCATCAACCGGAGCGGATCCGGCGCGCGGAACCGGTGGAGCTGCTGAGGAGTCTACAAACGGATTTGATGGTCGTGGTGGGCTACGGGCAAATCATTCCGCAGACGATTATCGACCTGCCTCCCTACGGCATTCTGAATGTACACGCCTCATTGCTGCCGAAGTACCGAGGCGCGGCGCCGATCCAATGGGCCATCGCCAATGGCGAAACAGAGACGGGTGTAACGATCATGCAGATCGATGCGGGGCTCGATACCGGCGACATGTTGCAGAAGACCACCGTCGCGATCGGGCCAGACGAGACGGCGCCGGAGCTGAATGAGCGGCTCGCGACTCGCGGCGCTGAGTTGCTATTGGACACGATCAGGGTGATCGAACAGGGTCAGGCCAAACGCGAGAAGCAGAACGACGCTGAGGCGACTTTCGCGCCGATTCTGAAAAAGGAAGATGGGTTAATCGATTGGTCGCGCCGCGGCAAGGCAGATCTACGATCGTCTGCGCGGGTTCACTCCTTGGCCCGGCGGGTACACGATGTTTCGCGGTCAGCAGTTATCGTTAGTAAGCGCAAAACCAGCCGAGCGCTCGCCACTTGCTCCGGGCGCCATGCAGGTGGACAAGCGACGACTGTTTGCCGGCTGTGGAAAGGATACCGTTCTGGAATTGCTGGAACTGCAAATAGCCGGCAAGAAACGCATGACGGCAGAGGCTTTCTTGAACGGCTACAGACCGCTCGAAAACGAGAAGCTCGGAGACCAGAGTTGAATCTCCCGCTGGGCTATCGCTACGCCGCTACGTACGCGGGCATTCGCAAGCAAGAGAACGCCGACCTGGGGCTCATCGTGCCGGACGGAACCGCCGAAGCAGCTGCCGTATTTACGCGCAACGTCGTGCAGGCAGCGCCCGTGCAAATCGCACGGAAGCATTTGCAAACGAGCAAAGGGAAAGTTGCAGCAATCCTGGTGAATGCCGGCAATGCCAATTGCGCGACGCGCACGGGTGAACGCGTCGCTCTGGGCTCGTGTCACGCCCTTGCGAAGGCGCTAAAGACAAAGGTCCAATTCGTGCTACCGGCGTCAACAGGCGTGATTGGGGTCGAGCTGGATCAGAAGCTGATTACCGCGTCCTTAAGTAAGCTTGTTTCCGGCCTCTCGCCGAATGGCTTCGAAGCGGTTGCGGACGCCATTCTTACTACCGATACGCGCAGGAAGATTGCGGTAGAGCGGGTCCGACTGAAGCGAGGCGAGGTGCGGGTGGCGGGAATGACCAAAGGATCGGGAATGATTCACCCGAACATGGCCACGACGCTCGGTTTCGTGCTGACCGATGCCGTGCTTTCCGCTTCTGTACTCCGCGAAATGCTGGCAGTTGCGACCGAACGGTCGTACAACTCGCTCAGTGTGGACGGAGACATGTCTACAAACGACATGGTTGCATTGCTGGCGAACGGAGCTGCGGGCGTGAAGCCGAATTCGAACGAGCGGCTCGTCATACAGGATGCGGTTTGCGCCGTGATGGACAGTCTGGCGAAACAGATTGCCGCGGACGGCGAAGGCGCGCGGAAGCTCATCGTGATACGAACAGCGGGGTTTAAAACGAAGGAAGAGGCGCGACAGGTCGCGCGGGCCGTTTCGAACTCGCCGCTCGTGAAGACGGCGATCGCCGGCAGTGACCCGAACTGGGGCCGCATTCTGGCGGCCTGCGGCTATGCAGGCGTTCCGTTCGATCCGGCCAAGATCGACATTTTCCTGCAGGATGTGCCGGTGTGCTCGAAGGGCGTGGCAGCCGATCTCGATGAGGGCGCCTTAAAAGAAAAACTGAACCGAAGCGAGGTTCGAATCAACATCGTCCTGAACGGAAAAGGGCGCGGTGAAGCGCGCTTCTTTACCTGTGACTTCACGGAGGGCTATATCCAAATCAATGGCAGCTACCGGAGCTAGCAAACTACGGCGATGCACGAAATCCGTTGCGCTGCTACCGGTGATGTTCGCCTGCTTCGCCGCCGCTATTCGGGCGGACGATTCAGCCGATGCCCGCGCACAGCTTAGCTCTGTCGCGACGGCGTTATCGGCAGGTAACGCCAGCGATGCTATGGCGGCCTTCGACAAGTCGTTTCCAAAGTACGACACTCTCAGAAGCTACTTCGAAGGACTGACAAACGCATTCCAGGTCACCAGCGGAATTGACGTAAACGATGAGCAGGACACACCGTCAGAGATTACGCTGGCTGTCCACTGGGACCTGACGCTCCAGAATTCCGAAACGAACTATACCGAGAACCGGGCCGCCGATATTGAGGTTCGGCTCGTCAAGCAAAGTGGCAAATGGAAAATCTTGGGATTCACTCCGATTGACATTTTTGATCCTCGGCAGGACCACTTTCGAAAACGCTGATCAGTTATAGAGCACGGCGCGCAATTCGTCGTAATTTTGTTTCGTCACAAGCTGAAATTCGATAGGCAGCCGCGTATAGTTATTGATCTCAGTGAAGGCGGTGGATGAGGGGACACGCGGACCGGCTACCAGCAGCTTGCCGGAATTAAGACCGAACGGAACGATTCCAAAGCGCTTCTCAATGTGAACGGGGAGGCTTCGCGCGATTCGAGGCTTCACCTTCCGATGATCGACATGAGTGACTGCGATACCGGACTGGAGGCTCAATGCTTTCGAGAGAGCTTCCTCACTGAGCGCTCCGTTGGTGACAAGGAAGTCGGCAAGGCTAATCTCAGCGGGCATATTCTGGAGCGCGTAATCGACCTGCTCACGGGAAGCATATCCGTAGTCGACCAGAACTTCTTCCAGATCGCGACGATGATCGTAGCAAGGCATCTCGATTTGGATACGCATGCTCAGTTTTTTGCCACACCAGCTTCTCTTGCCTGATTCGCGCCTGGGCGTAGCGCCAGATGGCTCGGAGAGAGGCACAGCAATTGATCAGGTTGCCATGCAGGCAGCGAAGAGGCACCCAAAGCGCGAAGCTGAATCCGTAAATCCGCTGCACGCACAACATGCGGATGCCAAGGCGAACGCATTGGAGGAGCAATGTCGTCCAGCATAGGACGACAACTTTGGGATTTGAAATTTCGAAAGTCCAGGGTTGATGGCGCAATGCACAAACGAACCAATCGAGCAGACCCGCCGCAAACAGCAAGTTCGTCAAAAAACTGAGGGGATTCGCCAACAATCCCTTCCGGTCACGCCAGAACCAATAGCGGTTCCACGCCGTTCCGCGCCACCCAGTGCGCTCCCAAGTCTGAAGCGCTATTCCCGTGACCCAGCGTGTCCGCTGGCGTACGGCTGTGCGTATACGCCGCGGGAAGTATTCGCGCGTGGTAATGAATCCTCTTTCGCCACATTGCAGGTCTACAAACGTTTGGCGATAGCCGCACTCGTGGATATACACGCCGATTTCGTAGTCTTCAGTCAGGCTGGCAGGATCGAAAACAAGGTTATGACGTTCGGCAGCAAGCCTGTCGAGAATTTCGCGTGCGAATCCAGTACCAACGCCATTCGACGGAATAAAGGCTCCGCTGAACTGGCGGGCGGGCATATCGATGGTCTGAAACTCGGAGAACTCATCGCAATAGACACCGTGCGTGATTTCATAGAATGGCGTGGGCAGCGGAAGAACAGGGATCTGTACCATCTGGTAAAGTGCCGCTTCGCGATCGATGGTGGGCAGGGCATCCGGATGGATCAGATCTTCCGCATCGTGCAGCACGACAATTTCGAAATGAGCGCTTTGCTCCTGCTCAAAGAGAAGCATGCGCTGGTAAATCCAGTTCAGGCAATCCGCCTTGGAAGTGGGCCCAGGATGGGCGCATTCGGCCACGTGAACGTTGCCAAACGCCTCGGCCAATTGATGGGACGCAGCTAAGGTTGGCTCGTCATTCGGATACACGCCAAGAAAAAAGTCGAAATTTCGATAACGAATGGACGCCAGATTATGGCGGACCATATTTCCGATCACATCCGATTCGTTCCAGCAGGGGACGAAAATGGCGATCCGCCGCTCGGCACCCGAACTGACGGATTTGTTCAGGGGTTTTCTACGGAGTCTTTGGGGGATGCAAATCAGCACCGGAATCAGGTCGTCAAGGCCGCTCAATAGCAGAACGGCGGCCAAACCGCCGAAAAAGGCGGGCCAGCCCGAGGCGAATGCAGCAGTCAGATTGAGGAGCGCACCCAGGAAGAGCGCGCCGGCAAACACAAGTATCACGTTCCTCCTTAACGAAAGTGTCAGCAGGGGCGGAGTGTATCGCAGAAATTTCATAGAATTTTCGAGCCACGCGAGCACTTTCTCAATTGATCGACTCAAGGATGGAAAGGGGCGAATGGACGTCGTTCCTGCAGCTCGTTCAAGAACTGATCGGAGGTGTTATCCGCCGTCATACCTTCACTCAGTGGGAACTCGAGCTGCTTCTGGATCTCCAAACTTCTCGCATACGGAAGTCGTCTCGTCCGGATGTTCTGCGGCGCTATTTAAGGACTGTTCAGCAGCAAAACAACCAGGGTGCGCTTATTCCGGCGCGGCTCAGCAACTTCCTGGCGGCAGAAGTTGCCCAGCGGGAAGCACAGATCGCGGCGGCACACCCCACTAGAGTGGCGGCCGTTCCTTGCGGAGACTAGCGCGATCCCATGGCAACAGAAAATCTTCTGGGCTATCCTCGGAAGAGATATAACAAGGAGATTAGCCACGGGAAGCACGTCCGGATCGGCCTCGAAGACCGAGCGCATGATCTTTTGCGTCAAGCTGCATAAGGAGTTACCTGGACTGGATGAAGTTCCGTTCGAAGGTCATCCTCTAGGCCAACGCATTTATGAACATGTATCAAAAGAAGCCTGGCGCATGTGGGTAGAGCACATGAAGATGATCATGAACGAGTACAGGCTGAATCTGGGCACCCCGGAGGCCCAGGAATTCCTCTTGAAGCAGATGGAGGAGTATTTCTTTGGGGAAGGGGCGGCGCGTCCGCCCGGCTACGTAGCTCCGGGACAATAGCAATTACGCCCGGCTGCACGCACGTGGACCGATGAGCGTCCTAAGAGTTTGAAGTTCCCTTTCCTTTTCCTCTGCCTTTTCGCGCTGGCGGGTACCTGGGCAGCCCAGGCGGCGACGGATCCGGCTGCCGCGCAACTTGCTAAGCAGGCCCACAAAGAACAAGATGCCGGGCATATCGTCCGCGCTTATATGCTCTATGCGGAGGCTGCCGCCCGCGATCCGCAAAATCCTAGTTACAAGGTGAATCGGGATGCGATCGAGCCCTTAGCCAAGCTGCTCATAAAGGCGGAGGTCGAGAAACCGGATATTAGCGCAGATATCGAAGCGGCCGAAAAACCTGCTCCCGGGAAAGAGCCTGTTATCGAGGCCGCCTCGCGGGCAGAGTGGGAGGCCAAAGAGAAGCTTCAGCCGATTCCGCAAGTCCAGGCAGACCGAGGTAAGCACGACTTCGATATTGTGGCCGACGAGAATGACGTGTTGCGCCAGGTAGCGGCTGCTTATGGCGTGGAAGCAGTTTGGGAGCCCAATCGCGAGAACCGCCCCGGCATTCGATTTCAGATTGCGCAGGCCGATTTTCGAACGGCTTTGGAGGCCGTCACGGCGGCCACGGACACATTTGTATTTCCGGTTTCAAGTAAGGTCATCTTTTTTGCGCAGGATACGGAGATAAAGCGTGCGGAATTGGAGCCGGTCGTTCTGCTAACCTTTCCCGTGCCGAACGCGCTCAATGAAAGAGATCTGGTCGAAGCTGCCAACGCGGTCCGGGCAGTGCTCAACCTGAAAGCAATCGGATGGGATAGCGCCAACCGGACCATATTGATTCGCGACCGCATTACGCGAGCCCGCGTAGCCCGAGATCTCTTTGACGCGTTGCTGTTGCCGAAAGCCCAAGTTGAGCTGGAAGTACAGTTCCTCACGTTTGACACGGATCGCAGTTCCCATTACGGCGCGTCGCTACAGACTGCGTATCAAATGCTGGATTTCGGAGCCGTAGCCGCATCGAAGTCTTTCTTAGCCCCGGTTACCAGTGTTTCCAATTACTTTACGTTCGGTGGAGGCGCAACGATTTTCGGTCTCGGTCTAACGGAGGCGACGCTATTCGCCAGTTATTCTGGGTCGTTCTCGCGCAACCTTTACGACGTAACCGTCTTCGTGGATGACGGAGGGACCGCGACTCTTCACGTGGGAGACCAATACCCGATTCCACAGTCTCTCTACACGGGATTCGCGCAGAGCTCGCCTTCCATCTACAATCCGGTCGGTCAATTCACGATGGAAGACTTGGGAATCGTGGTCAAAATGATACCGCGGATTAACGGGGATGGTGATCTCTGGCTCGACGTGGACGCCGAGTACAAGGCATTAGGAACTCAAACCTTTAACACGGTTCCGGCGGTGTTGCAGCGGGAGTTCAAAGGAACTGTGACCTTGCGCGAAGGGGAATGGGCAGTTCTCGCCGGTATGGATCAAAACAGCAGGAGCATTACTCGAAACGGCTTGCTGGGTCTGAGTCAGATTCCGGGGCTGAATCAAATTCTGGCGGAAAACAATCGAGACGCCGCGACCAGCAGCACGCTTTTGGTGATCAAGCCGACCATCACGAGGCTGCCCATGTCCTCCTCAATCAGTCCGCAGTACTTCATCGGCCCTGTGCGCGGTGAGCGCGTTCTTATGTAAGCCGTGTCCGACCGTCTGCTATCGTCTGAGCATGTCGACGATGCGGGACGAGATCTGCCAGCAGCCGGCAGCGATCGAACGCACGCTGAAGAGCGAATGGCCACGCGCGGAAAAGCTTCGGAAGCACTTTGCAAGTCATCCGCCGAGTCTCATCATTCTGGCGGCGCGGGGAACCTCGGATAATGCGGCGCAGTTCGGTAGATATCTGCTGGAGATAACGACCGGTATTCCTGTTTCACTCGCCGCTCCGTCCGTTTTCACTCTCTACAACGCCGAAGTGAATCTGAAGGGAACAGTCGTGGTAGGAATTTCGCAATCGGGCGAATCGACGGACACGAACCTGGTTCTGGAACGCGCCAAGGCGGCCGGTGCGTTTACAATCGGCATTACCAATGAAAGCGCAAGCACGCTGGCCCAGTTAGCGGAGCAAACGTTTCTGGTTCGCGCGGGAAAAGAAAGAAGCGTGGCGGCAACAAAGACCTACACTGGCCAGCTCATGTGCTTCTATCTGCTGGCCTACGCGTTTGGCGCGGCTCTCAAGCAGGAGGACTTGCAGCGTATCCCGGGTTGGTCCCATACAGCGCTGGAGCTCGAGCCTGCAATCCGCGAGCGTGCGGAACGTTATTGCTTCATGCGCCATGCCGTCTGCGTGGGCCGGGGCCTCAACTACTCAAATTCGTTTGAGTTTGCCTTGAAGCTGATGGAGACGTGTTACGTTGTCGCGGAGCGCTTCTCTTCCGCGGATATCCTCCACGGCCCTATCGCGATGCTCGAAGCCGGGTTTCCCGCGTTTCTGTTCTGTCCGCCGGGTGTTACCTGGAAGCCTATGGGCGAACTGCTTGGGAAATTGAAGTCGATCCGCGCTGAGATGCTGATCATCACAGATCGGAGCAACAAAGAAGCAGGTGCGATGACGGATGAGCCGGGTCCATTGACGATTCCGGCTTCGCTGGGCGTGAAAGGGGGATTATTGCCTGAGGAAATCTATACACCGATCCCCTATGTCATTCCTGCACAGTTGTTTGCCGCCAGTCTGGCAGAGGTGAAGCGCCTGGATGCGGATCGCCCCAGAACACTCAGCAAAGTCACCCAGAATTTGTGAAGCGTGGGTTTACTTGCGGGCGCCCCGCGTGGTCCCCTTCAAGGCCGACTGCCGCCGCTTGCCGCTCTTCCGCTTGGGCTTAATAATCTTGAACGTACCGCTGCCTACATATTCGGCTTGGTAGATACTCTGCTTCTGTTTGATGTTAGGAGACGCCCCGTGCGGCACATGTCCCTTGTTCTGATCTTCTGCCATGAATCTCCTGCGAATTGAATCTTCAGTTTAGCTGAAGCGCTCGGCGGGAACAGAGGTATGCGAGTTCCTATCGTTGCTGACAGTAGACGCCGCGGCGGAAAGACACAATCGACACCATCTGGTCCCAACTTAACGCTTGCCGGGGCTCATGGGTGAGCGATCACCATAAGGGTTTTCGCCCGCCTGAATACGCACTCCATAGCCAGGCGCAGGTTCTCCGGATCGAGAGCGGCAAAGCTCTCGTCGAGAATCACCATATCGGCCTCTTGTAGCAGCGCACGGGCGATAAACACGCGACTCTGTTCGCCATGCGAAAGTTGCCAGCCGCCTTCGCCGACCATTTGCATCAGACCGCTCGGCATGGTGTCGAGTAGTTCGCCAAGCCCGAGTTCGCGGCAGACATTTTCCGCCTCCTGGATATCGGCAACCGTCGGCGGCCAGGAGCGGCCCATCAGAATGTTGAACGCAAGCGTCTCGGTCAGAATATGATTTTCGTGAAACTGCGGAGCGGCTGCGATCTGTTCTCTCCAGCGCTGCTCGCCCATCGTATGCCGGTCGAGTCCGTTCAGTAAGAGAAGACCCGATTCGGGCTGGCGTAGTCCAGAAAGTAGAGATGCGAATGTTGTCTTTCCGCCGCCGGAGGGGCCTTCCAGAAGAATCCGTTCACCCTTTCGAACCGTCAAGCTGCACGACTGCAACGCGGGATTCCCTTGCTTTCGATACCGAAAGCTGAGGCGATCCGCTTCCAGCAGCTTCTGTGGCGAGACGCCCCGGCTGTTCAGAGCAATGCCATCGCCGACTAGCTCCTGACGGGCCGCGGCTTGGAAGAGCGGAGCGATTCGCTTACAGGCGACGAGGGCAGCCGCGACATCCGCAAACGATCCTGTCAGGCGGCGGAAGGCAGTGTACGCCAGCAGAATGCCGCCCAGTGTCACGGCAGTCGTCGTCGCGGCCGTGTGTGCCGAAATGATAGACGGAGCCAGGCAGGCCAAGCCAGCGATCAGCCAGGCGCGAGGAAGCGCGGCAATCAACCATGCTCCCGCCTTGTCGGCCGCTTTCGAGACTCCGATGTACTTCTGTATATCCTGATCTTCGCGCTCGTGCCACTGATCGCGGGGCAATTGAGCTAAACGCGTCCTGTGCCCGACCATGGATTCGATGAGTTCCTGCGTGAGCCCAAGACGCGCATCTGTCCATCTCTGATACGCAAGCAAAAACCTGATACCCAAACCGATCGCAAGCGCGGACCAGATTAGAAGCAGCAGCGAAAAGCGCCCCAGAACGAAGCCGGCCACGACCAGCTCCACGACCGCGAGCAGACCGGCGATTCCACCGCTCAACGCGAGCGTCTCAACCGCTTCGGCTTCGAGCGCCTGGCCGAGGAAGCTGCCGATTCCGCAATGCCGCATTTCTTCGGGACCCAGCCGCAGAGCGCCATATAACAATCGCCGCTTCAGAAATGCCCCGAGGCCTACAGCGAAAAGGCCCTGACACCACGTCGTGAGTACGCGGCACGGTACCACGCACAGCAGCAATAGCGCCCAGGCCACGAGCCAACCACGATCCATGTGGCCCGAAAAAGAGAGCGTTCCTAATATGGCCCAGGATAAGAGCCAAAGCAGGTACTGCACGGTATGCGCGCCGATTAGAATCGCTCCGTTTCGAATAGCGCCGACTTCGCTCAGTAATCGGCTCGGACGGGCTCCGGGTTGCGAGCGTAACACCCAGCATTGGTTGAATCTTTCTTTCCCGTGCCGTTCGGCCAGCAACAATCGAAGCGTTCTTGCACGGTGGCGTGATGAGATCCGCGCCTCTTCGAGAGTAGTTTCCAGTTCCGCACGGCCGGCGGCCCCCGACGATTCGCGAATCGCATCACATAACTGCCGGGCTGGCCACTCGAACGCATTCCCCTGTAGGCGACAGAAGCCGAAAACGCTTGCCATCGCCATCCAGTACTGCTAAAAAACTGGAATCGCGTCTTGACGATCGCCGGATAGGCGCCCTCCAGATCGGAATCAATATCGCGAAGCGTGGTCTCAAGCGGCTCAGCTTCGCAGCCAATCTGTTTGGCAGCCCAGTCGATCCATTCGCCCGTATGGAAGCCTGCCTGATCGGGATTCGGAACCTCTCCCGGGCCGTTCGCCAGACCAGATCTACGGGCCAATGCCGAAACAGCATCTCCCAGGAGATCAACCGGCCACGCGCACGAAGCGAGTGCCGATGGAAGCATTACGCCACCTCCGTCTCGCGACGTCGTTCATCGACGGACCGAGGCAATTCCTCGACGACCCGCCCCGAGTGCACCCGGATATGACGCCAGAAGTTGGCGGACCAGATTCCCGAACGTGCCTGTTCTTCCGCGGCAACCAACTGCGCATACCGGGACTGCGGCTTCGCCGACAATTCTTTGGGCACGCCGTCTTCCACGACATGGCCGCCTTCGATAACGAGAACTCTGTCGAACGAGGCGGTCTCGAAGAGATCGTGGGTGATGCAGAGAATTGTGCAATTGCTGCCAGAACTGCCGCGCACGAGCCAGGAGCTCCCGCCTCTTGTCCCGATCTAACCCGCGAAACGGCTCATCCAGAATCACGAGACGCACATCGCTGCGGAGCATGGCGCGCCCGAGACGCACCCGCTGGCCCTCACCACCCGATACCAGCGCCCCGCCCTCGCCAAGCGAAGTCTGTAAGCCACTCGGAAGGCTTTCAAGAACGTTCCGCAACAAAGCGGTGTCGATAGCCGTGCTGAGTTCCGAGGCTCCTGCGCTCGAGCCGTAGGACAAATTGGCAGCCAGCGATCGGTTCCATAATTGGACTGCCGGATCCACCCAGGCGGTAAACCGTCTCAATTGCTCGCAATCGAGCGGATTGCCATTGACAATAATCGAACCTTGGCTCGGCTTCAGCCATCCGAGGAGTAGACCGACCAGACTCGATTTCCCGGCTCCAGAAGGTCCGACCACCGCGACGTGTGTTCCCGCTTCGATCTCCAGATCGATGGCTTCGAGAATGGTGTGGCCGGAAGCCTGAACGGAAACATCGCGGAATACAAGAGAGGGCGCGGCATCCGCCTGCGCGTTATCAACTCTCGGTTCCGATTCGGCTTCTTCCGCCGCGCCGAGCGGATCGAGTAAACGTAGCGTGACGTTGCGATAAAAAGGATACTGGCGGGCGAGCGTGGTAATGTCCTGAGCCAACACCGGAAGATTCAATGCCCAATAGACCAACAGGAGCACTCGCCCAATCTCTACTCCACGTAACGGATGGATTAGCAACAGAACGGCAATGAGGCCGAAAATCGCCGTGAGCTGAATACCTTCAAGACTGGCTATGGAGCGTTGCAGGCGCAACGCGGCTTGCGTCCACTCTCCCAAGAAGTTTTTCCTGTTCCCTCCGGACGCTCCGTTCCGCGCCGTGTGCGCGAATCGCGAGCAGACCCAGCATCGCGTCCAAATAGAAACGAGTGAGTGCGCCGGTGTGGCTGCGGACACGCAAATCGCGTTCCGCGAGAACGGATTGGATTGCGAATGCCGGAATGAAAACACAGATAGCGACCGAAATTACGATCGGGGCGGCAGAGGGGTCCAGCCAGATAATGCCGGCCGCCGTCGCGCAAAATTCGCAAATGGCGCGAAGGAGCTGGCGAACCTGGTCCGGAAGCTGGCGGAGCCGGTGTGCCGCGTGACTTCGCTCGGCCATGTCCGAGGTCAAGCGGCTGCGAAAGTACCGGTCCCCGAGTTTCGGAATTTTTTCAAGGAACGCTATGCGAAGCCGCGTCTCCACCTGCCGTCCGATTCGCAGGCACATCGCGAATCCAGGCAACTCGAGCAGCAGCAGCGCGGAACTGAAAACCAGCACTGCGGCCATAGCGCCGAAGCGCTGACCGGCCAGGCCGAGCTCGCTTGTAGCATCCAGCAGAACGCGAAACAGCATGGCTTCGAATACTATTCCGCCGCCGGCCACCAGCACGGCGTCAACAGAAGACCGCAACCCAGCCAGCCGCTTCTCCACAAAGCTCGAAGTAATTCGCGAGCCGGGTGTACGGGCCGCTCGGCAATGGCAGCCGCCAGTTCCGGAGAGAGTTCGGGTTGATCGCCTTTCGCCGGTCCTGGCGCGCTTGCCACAGGCCCGCACCAGAACAGCTCCGCCCATCAGCACTTGCTCGGCCGCCATCGGAATCCCGCGGAGCGTCTCGCACGGACCAGAAGCGTTCGGGGACCAGATCGGCCTTCTCATAGAACTGCTCGACCAGCCGCGCGCACTTGCGCTCCGCGGCCGATTCCGCCCGCCTCCACGAGAGACGCGACAAAGCGGGTAGCCGCGTCCAGACGGGCAATCGCGCGCCAACCCGGCTCGCGCAGGGCACAAGAGCTCAATTTCTTCGCCTGGGCGGATGAAAGGCCAATCCGTCGGAGACGAGCGGCCAGCGACGATTGGAAGCTGTCCGAAGCAGCGAATTCCCGCCAATCGGCGGCGGAGACCGCGACCGTGTGCCGGAAAACCTCGGCGAGGAATTGACGCGCCGCGACCCAGCGGCGGCCGATGGCCGGGTCCATCACCTGTAACAGCGGCCCATGCCGACGCCAGACGATGACGAAGTGCGTCATCCCATTCGGCAGTTGAACCACGATCAACGCGGGCAGTGCCTCCGCTTCAGGGAGAAGCAGGTGATCCACCGGCAGCATGATCTGCTCGGCTTCGAGGCCGAGCTGATTCGCTACCGTCTCCATCATGTCGATGGAGGTGCCGTCGATTCCCGGTCTGGCAGGCTTCCCGTAAACGGCCGTAGCTGACCGGTATCCCGAACCCGTCGAGCAGGCACTTGAGAGAGGCCGGCCCGCAGTCCATATTCGAGGTCTGGACGACCTCGGGCGCCAGAAAACGCCTCAATGAGCACCCACGAAGCGACCCGCCGCAGCGGAGAACAAGCGCTATCGGCGACAGTTTCCCCACCTCCACTTCCACCGATCCGGGCAAACCGTGCTGGATATGAATGCGCGAATTCGCCGCGGGCTGGACATCCAGCTCCACTCTGACTTTGCCGTCGCGCATATCTCCCGCAACGCGCGAAACCTCAGCGGAAAGAGTTCCGAACTGAGCCCAGGGAAAGCCGTCCAAGCGTACAACGGCCGGCTGGCCCGGACGGATCTTGCCCAAGGCAGCCGATGGATCGAATTCCGCTACCATCTGCAATTTGCCAGTCGGCAGAATCACTCCAAGCTGTTGGCCTTCACTGATATGCGATCCGGGATGCAACGCGGCGCATTCGCCTAACCGGCCGGAAATCGGGAGCGCGTATGCGGCGCCTCTCGATCTCATATTGCAGCCGCTGGATAGCTGCCGAGCTGGTGGCGCGTTCGGCCTCCAGCTTGGCAATATCGCCCAAAATTTGCTTCTGCCGGACATCGCGGTCGCGCTCGCGGACCAATTCCTCCGGAGCTAAACGCGTCAAGCCAAGTTTCAGATTGTCGGCAGCCGCGCGCTTGCTTTGCGCCTCCGCTATTGCACGCTGAGTGTCGGCTTCCGACGAAATACCCTCCGCTCGCAAACGGCGCGCCCGGTCCGCTTCCTTGTCGGCCAGTGCCGCCTGCGCATCGGCTTCCCGATACTGCGCCTGTGCAGCTTCAACCGAAAGGGTCAAAACGCTGCGTTCGTCCGAGCCGCCTTCGGCTTTCCGATTCGATCTGCGACTGTAACGCTGCGATCTCGGGCTGCAGAGTAGTAAGGTGGGTACGCTCTTGCAGCAGATTCAGTCGCGCATCGTCGCTGTCCAGCTCGGCCAGGATCATCGCCGGCCTGGACTTCTTTCCCAGAACAAGCGCCGAAACGGGTGAGCCGCCCAGCCGCATTAGCCTGAACGGGATAGGCGGCGCCGTCTATCTCCAGACGCGCCGATTCGGAGGTCTCGTAGCGCGTGATGCGAGCCTCCCATGCCCAGTAAATCCAAGCCGCTCCAAGCAACAACGCAATCACCAGTCCGGCGAGCGGACTTCAGGCCGTTGTCCCGCCGCAGCGACTGTCTCGATCGATAGAAGCTGTTGGCCATCTATTCATCCGAACGGCTTTGCCCAAAAAAAGGAAGGCCGCTCCTATTTCGAAGCGGCCATGTTTCCATTAAAGTTACGGCTAAATTAGCCGAACAGGAATTATGCACCCCAAATGGTTCGGCCGGCCTTCACGTTGCTCTTAACTTTCATGGCTGTGTCTGTCCTCCTTTCTCAGGTGTTCGAGTTCTTGCTGGCGGGCAAGAACTCGACCTTCAGTTTTCAGAACTCAAATAGAATCAAAAACTCTTCAGCGGCTCCGGGTGGACCTCTATTTCAGGTCCAGCCTTTTGGCTTTGTCCCTGACGGCCGCTTAGTCCAAACTTTCGTTTCGGATAAGTTGAATACTTGTATTTATAGCTGATTTAAGCACTTATTCAAACCCATTTCTCAAGAATAGGGTTTGGGATTTATCCTTATTCCTACGCCCAAGGGGTCAGGGTATACGGCCCTGCGCCTCATTCCTCTTTCCGCTACAGTGAAAACGTCGCTTTCGCTCTCGTGTCTTCTCACACGCTAGATCACAGTCCCCTTGCGGAACCTATCCGGCGAAGCGACCGCCGTAAGCGCCGCTTTTCCGCAGCGCTGTTCGCCGGCGTGCTCGCTCTTATCTCGGCCGGCGTGCTGGTTTATTCACAAACGATGTCGTTCGTCTGGGATGAGGGATTTCATCTCGTGGCGGCGCAGTTGATCGACGCCGGCAAAATCCCTTACGTCGATTTCTGCTTTCCCCAAACTCCGCTGAATGCCTATTTCAATGCTGGGCTGATGCGCGTGTTCGGCCAGAACTGGCACGTGACGCAAGTCGCTGCGGCTCTTATTCGTGATCGGCGCCATGATTCTGATGGCCGATTTCGTACGCCGCCGTTTCCCGATACCGGACTGGCGGCTCGCCAGTGCGCTGTTTGTGGCTTGCACTGGTCGGCCTAGATGTGGTGATCGTGCAGTTCGGCACGTCTGCGCAGGCATACGGCATCGGCATGTTTCTCGTCGTCGCGGCTTTTCGCTGCATCATCGCGGGAGCCAGGCGAGCGCCAGCCTTGGCTTTGCTTATCAGCAGGCTTGCTGGCGGGGTCTGCCGCCGTGTTCCACGCTGCTGACCGCGCCCGGTTGCTCCGATCCTGTTGGTTTGGCTGTGGATCTACAATCGCGGCGGGGATCGGCGGATCAAAGTGGCCGCTTTTCTCGTGGGCACTATGATCCCGTTTGCGCCCGTCTTCTGGCTGTTCGCGAAGGCCCCTCGGCAGACGTTTTTCAATGTTGTCCAGTATCAGGCGCTGTTCCGGCGCGTGAATTGGGGCGATGTAATGCGCATGATGTCGATGTCCTAAGTGACTGGCTGGCCTCCACCCAGGCGCTCGTCCATCGGGCTGCTCGCCATCGCCGGGCTCCTCTATTTGTGGAAAAACCGGC
This sequence comes from uncultured Acidobacteriaceae bacterium, assembly GCA_963762495.1. Taxonomy (GTDB): domain Bacteria; phylum Acidobacteriota; class Terriglobia; order Bryobacterales; family Bryobacteraceae; genus Bog-105. The sequence continues at coordinate 51,942 of CAVXKZ010000021.1, read as the reverse complement.
TGTGGAATCGAACTCAGGCGCGCGGAACTGTATCTATCGGCTGGCTCGCCGATCGGCATGGGCGTGTATATCGCGACGGCGCATCCGACCTTCGGACGCTATTTCGTATTCATGATCCCATTTACAGCGGTGCTGGCAGCTGTCGGATTGTACTCGGTAGGATCGCGTCTCGCCGCTCCCGATCGCCCATTTTGGCCGGCTGCGGTGGCGATTGCCTTGATCGCCCTGTCACTCGGCAAAGCTCTGTTTGATGACCGCGCCTCCGAGCAATGGAAAGATTATCAGGAGATCGCGGATAAGGTGAAGCAAGTCACGCCGCCACACAAACTGTATTTCGCCGATGAACTCGTATATTTCCTGCTGCACCAAATCCCGCCCACGGGCATGGAGTTTTCGTATTCGCGCAAACTACAGTTGCCCGCTGATCAGGAGCGGCTTTATCACGTCGTTTCCAATGCTGAATTCAAAAAGCAGATAGCAGCCGGCAGCTTCTACACCGTGGAGAACTGCAAGGATGACGTGATCGACGAATTCAAGCTGGACGATTTATTCCCGAACAAAAAAGACATTGGCGACTGTAGCTGTCTATTGGGGCGAAGTGAAAGCCGATGCCCCCGCGGCAGCTAAGAAATGAATGCTGAAGGCGATGCTATACTCACTGCCAAACTCGAACTATGGTCAAAATCCTTGGTCTTAGCGATACTCAGTGCCTCGTTTTTAGGCGCGCAAGTCTCCCGATATTAGCGGCGTATGGAAGGCCGATCTCCAGAAGAGCAAAATTGCCGGGCCGCCCATAAAAGAATATCCATTACTCATCGAGCAAAAAGAAGGCGTGTTCAACCGCAGAACGGGCGAGAAGGCGCCGCAAGTCACCGAGACCTCGGAGACTATCGGCGAGCATGGCGAGCACCGCTCGGAGCTGACTTTCTTCGATAATGGCAAACCGGCTGTGCGGACCGTTTGAAGGAGTTCCGGCCGAGCTCACCGGTTCGGTTGAGGGCAACACCATCGTTCTGAATGGCGCAGATAGCCGGCGAGCCGAGCACGTTCAAGCGCACATATGAGCTGTCGAGCGACGGCCAGACGTTGACCATCACCATGGCGAGTTCCGATAACGGGAAGGAGCAGCAGAGCACTTACGTGCTCATCGAAGCAGCCCGACTCCGCGGGCGAGCTGTTGCGCAAGCCGGAAGAAACGGCCGAACAACATTTCAAGAACGTAAAAACCGGGCTCAAGACGCTTCCGCAGTCGCAATTTATCGATCAGATGCGGTATATCGCCTGGTCGCTCGATAAGAACTGTGAGTTCTGCCATGTGCGTACGGACTTCTCTCTCGATGACAAGAAGGAAAAGAAGACAGCCCGCAAGATGATCGACATGGCGATAACAATCGACAGGGACAACTTTGAAGGCCACCCGGAAGTGCGGTGCTTCACCTGCCACGAAAGGCATGCGCATCCGCTGTCGTATCCCCTTTTCCCGGATCAGATCGCGGAGCAGAAGGCAAGGGAAAACGCGCCGCCTTCACCCGGTCCTAGCACCCCGAAGTAACCTGCAGGCGGGCTGTTCCGCCCCATAGAGAATTACATGAAGACCACCGTGCCTTGCGCCCGCACTTTACTGCTTTTCGTCGCGGCGGCGTGCGCGGCATCTCAGATCGTACCGCAGAGCGCACCGAAAATTACCAGCCCCAAAGAGGCGCTCGGGTTCAATATCGGAGACGATTACCAGGTCGCCAACTATACCCAGCTCGAAGCGTATTGGAAGAAACTGGCTTCCGAATCCGACCGAATGAGGTTAGTCGATATCGGAAAGACGGCGGAGGGGCGGCCACAGTACATGGCCATCATCAGCTCGCCCGAGAACATGCGGCGGCTGGCGCACTTCAAAGAGATTTCGCAGCGTCTGGCCCACGCCGAAGGATTATCGGACGAGCAGGCGCGCGCGCTGGCGCATGAAGGCAAGGCGATCGTGTGGATCGACGGGGGGCTGCATGCCTGGAAACGGTCGGCTCCCAGCAGTTGATGGAACACGTGTACCAGATGCTGACCCGGACCGACCCGGAAACGATGCGTTTCCTGAATGATGATGTTCAGCTCTGCGTGCTGGCGAATCCTGACGGTCAGGAGCTTGTGGCGAATTGGTACATGCGCGAGCGCGATCCGCAGAAGCGAAGCTTAAATGCGTTGCCGCGGCTTTTCCAGCACTATATCGGCCACGATAACAATCGCGATTTCTATATGTCGAACATGCCGGAAACCACCAACATGAACCGGCAGATGTTTATCGAATGGTTTCCGCAGATTGTTTACAACCATCACCAGACCGGACCGGCGGGCGCGGTCATCTTCATGCCGCCATTTCGCGATCCGTTCAACTATAATTTTGACCCGCTCATTCCGCTAGGAGTCGAAGCCGTAGGAACGGCCATGCACGAGCGACTGGTCGCCGAAGGGAAAGGCGGATCAGCACAGCGCAGCGGGGCGAACTACTCGACCTGGTGGAACGGCGGCTTGCGCACGATCACGTATTTCCACAACATGATCGGAATTCTGACGGAAATTATCGGTAATCCGACTCCGATGCAGATTCCGCTCGTTGCCGACAAGCAGTTGGCAACGGGTGATTGGCCGATGCCGGTGGCGCCGCAAACGTGGCATTATCGCGAGTCGATCGAATACGAAATTACCAATAATCGCGCGATTCTCGATTATGCCTCGCGGAACCGGGAGACGCTGCTATACGACTTCTACGAGATGGGTCGGAACTCGATCCGCAACGGCAGCGAGGATCACTGGACCGTTACGCCCGACCGCATTGAAGCTCTGAAAGAAGCGGCCAGCGCGGAACGGGAGCAGAAGGGCGAAGGACGCCGGCGGGTGCCGGCAGGAGCGAGCGCGGAACTAAATCCAGAACTTCCGGCCGGCCTGTCAATAGGAGGCTTGAATGCGCGCTCACTTCCCTCGGATCTATATCAGAAAGTACTGCACGATCCGGCCCATCGGGACCCGCGCGGCTATGTAATCCCCTCCGATCAGCCGGATTTTCCTACCGCAACAAAGTTCGTGAATGCGCTTTTGAAAGTAGGGATCGCGGTCGACAAAGCCAATTCTTCTTTCGAGGTAAACGGAAAGACCTATCCGGCAGGATCGTACGTTGTGAAAACAGCGCAGGCGTTCCGGCCCCATGTGATGGATATGTTCGAGCCGCAACATCATCCCAACGATTTCCTGTATCCGGGTGGCCCCCCAATTCCTCCCTACGACAGCGCCGGATGGACGCTTGCATTGCAAATGGGCGTGCGGTTCGATCGTATTCTGGACGGATTCGATGGCCCATTTTCCAAGATTGACGGGTTGCTGAATCCACCTCCCGGAACGGTCAGCGGGCCAGAGAACCCGGCTGGCTTTTTGATCAGCCACCAGCTGAACGATTCGTTCATAGTTGTGAATCGGTTGATGAAAGCGAACTGCGACGTGTACTGGCTCAAGGCGCCAGAAGATATCGATGGCGAAAACTTCGGTGCCGGCGCGATCTGGATTCCGTTCTCTTCAGGAGCGAGAGAAATCGTGGCACGGGGTGCAAAGGAACTGGGCGTGAGCGCGCACGGGCTGGCGAAAGCGCCGCCGGGTGAAGCGCTGAAATTGAAGCCGATTCGCATAGGATTGTATGACCAGTACGGCGGTTTGATGCCTTCGGGATGGGATCGCTGGCTCTTTGAGCAATACGAATTTCCCTTCCAACTGGTCTACCCCCAAACGCTCGATGCCGGCGATCTGAAGAGCAAATTCGACGTGCTGGTCTTCACAGATGGCGCTTACCGCCATGGTGGGCCGGATCGCATCAGCGCCTTCTTTAACCGGCAGCCAAAGCCGGAAGATATTCCCGAAGAGTATCGCGCGTGGCTCGGCCATATCAGCGAAGACAAGACCATTCCGCAGATCAAGAAATTCGTCGAAGCCGGCGGTGCCGTCGTGACGATCGGCAGTTCCACGGGAATGGCTGAGTTGCTCGGGGTACCGCTGGAAAACTATCTGGCGGAAATAGAGCCGGACGGAAAGCTGCATCCGCTGTCGCGCGAAAAGTACTACATTCCGGGATCGCTGCTAAGGGCCAACATTAACCCGAACGATCCGCTTGCTTACGGGATGCCCAGCCAAGTGGATGTGTTTTTCGATAACAGCCCCGTGTTCAAGCTGCTGCCAGATGCTGAACTGAAACACACGTCCGCTGTTGCCTGGTTCTCTTCGCCCAAACCGCTGGTGAGCGGCTGGGCGTGGGGGCAGCAGTACCTGGATGGCGGAACAGCGGCAGCGGAAGCTAATGTGGGCGAAGGCAAGGTATTCGTGCTCGGGCCCGAGGTAACGTTCCGGGCCCAGCCGCATGGCACGTTCAAACTGTTATTCAACGGCCTTTATTACGGCAGCGCTCAACCGGCGACGCTCGAATGACTCAGTGCGTCATGGCGTAGACGATGTAGTTGATTCCGATTCGGACACCGAGGGCAGAATACTTTTCTGGGTACTCCGGCGTATCGGCCCACTCCCAGGAATCGCCGATATCCGAGTTGAAGGAAGCTGCGATCATTACGCGGCCCTTATCGTCATAGATGCCCCGCCAGCGCGCCACGAATCCATCTAGCTTGTGGCCTGTATCGAGGTGCTCCGCGCCAACGATCTGGTAGCGATCGTCGAGATCGTAAACAGTGTGGAAAATCGCATCGGAACTGGGTATATCAACGATTTTCCTGTCGGGGAATACGCGCTTCATCGACTCCTCGAAGACCTGCCATTCCACGGTGCCATGAAAATCGTCGGCCATGAAGAATCCACCGCGTAGCAGATAATCACGCAGCTTTTTCGCTTGCCCGTCGGTAATGCCCCACTCGCCGACTTGCACGGCGTATAGCCAGGGCCAGTTGTAGATATCATCGCCGTTATCGAGATTCACTGGCTGCTCGACGGAGCGGACCTGAATGCGCGTGAGGCGGCGGACCGCAAGGGAAAAGTGCCTGTCGGCGCGCGGGAAATCCTGTGTCCAGAGCGAGCGCCCTTCATGCCAGTCGTCTTCGCGGCCCGCATAACCGTCGTTCCAGCCCCCCGGGTACATCAGCCGGGCGAACGCCCATTCCGTCTTCTCCTGGTAATCCGGCGGGAGCGGAATAGAACCCAACCGGTATTCGATGCCAGGATATTGACGGAACTGTAACGGCAGGCTTTTGTCGAGAGCGTGCGCCGTGGCAATAACAGCGAGCGCGCCGACTGCAAAAACTAGAGCTACTCGCAGCACCGCTCCGAGGATAGCAGCCGTCAATCGAGACTAGAGCAGCGGTCTTTCTAAGCTGGAGGCAGGACTCAATGAGAATTTATCGACCGTGCGCGATCGGTTTTTTGACAATCGCCTTAGCGTTCCTCGCGGTGGGGCAACAGCGCACCGGAGAGGCGGGAGTTTTCGATCACTACCTGCTGACTCTTTCCTGGTCACCGGAGTTCTGCTACACGAATCCAGCCAATCCGGAGTGCGCGCCTGGGCAACATCACGGGTTCATCGTACACGGACTTTGGCCGGAGTCTCGCGGCGGCGGAGGACCCGAGTATTGTTCGCACTCTCCGGGATTGGCGGATCCGGCAAGAATGCTCGACTTGATGCCGGATCTGCGCTTGATAGAGCATGAATGGCTAGCGCATGGCACCTGCAGCGGGATCAACGCGGCCGCATATTTCGGCCAGCTCCGGAAAGCTTTCGAGTCAGTTCCGGATTCCGAGGCAGTTCGCCGCTCCGCGAGCTCAGTTCGCGATCACGCCCTTCGACATCAAAAAAGAATTCGCAGAGGCGAATCCCGGATTAAATGCCGCCGAGCTCGCGATCGAATGCCGCAGAACATATCTCACAGCGGTAGAGATTTGCCTCTCGAAGAGCTTGCACCCGATCCCCTGCCCTGCCCTCCGCGACTGCACGGCAAGAATCGTCCGCGTAGCGCCGGTGCGGTAACAGGTCTTTACTGCTTCACGGCCCCGAAATGCTGATGATAATTCGGATACGGCGGCTTTTCAAATGTCTCGGGTGGATTCTTCTTCATCAGATCCATGACAACCGCTACTGCACGCTCCAGTTGCGGGTCGTGGCCTTCACGCACCAGCTTGGGATCGAGATCGACTTCAACATCCGGGGCGATGCCGCGATTCTCCACTTCCCACTGGCCCTTGAGACCGTAAAACGCCCAGCGCGGGGCCGTCACCGAACCGCCGTCAATCAACTCCGGATAACCGCCGATGCCGACCAGCCCGCCCCAGGTCTTCATTCCCACAAGCGGCCCAATGCCCGCTTTCCGGAAATACCAGGGCATCGCATCCCCGCCCGAACCCGCGAATTGATTGATCACCATCACTTTGGGACCGTAGATCGCTTGCGTCGGATCGGTGACGTCTTCGCCCTCGCGGCTGGTGATGCGACCCATGGGATGGCGGTTCAGGTAATCGATAATGTAGTCGGCGATATCGCCACCATGGTTGAAACGCTCGTCAAGAACGGCCGCCTGCCGTCCGACCTGGGCAAAGAAGTAGCGGTTGAAATTGGTGAAGCCGCCCTGGGCGGTGTCGGGCAGGTGGACATAAGCGACGGTTCCATGGGTCAACTGATCAACCCTTTTGCGGTTACCCTCGATCCAATCCCGATAACGTAAGTTGTGTTCGCTATCGATGGGTACAACGGTTACTTCGCGAGATCCGCTGCCATCCGCGTTCGAGCCGACCTTGAGCACAATCTGGTTACCGGCCGTTTCCTGAAAGAAATTGTAGAGGTTGTCAGCGGCCCGCAGATCGCGGCCGTTTACAGCCAGCAGGTAATCGCCCTCGATCACATTCACGCCAGGTTGGGTGAGCGGCGCTTGCAGCTTCGGATTCCAGTTCTCGCCTTGGAGAACTTTGGCGATGCGATAACGGCCGTTCTCGATCTTGTAGTCCGCCCCGAGTAATCCGACTTTGACATGCGGCACCTCCGGCATGGTTCCGCCACGAACGAACATGTGACCGACGGTGATGTTGCCGAGCATTTCGTCAAACAGATAATTCAGGTCCGCACGGCTGCGCACGCGATTGAGATAAGGCGCGTAGTAGGCTTCGGCGGCGTGCAGATCCAGACCGTGGAAGTGCGGATCATAGAAGAAATCGCGCTCGATCCGCCAGACCTCGTGATACATCTGCTTCCACTCGGCTTGCGGATCGACATAAACTTCCATCTGCGCCAATTTGAGTACGCCTTCGCCTGGTTTCGGTGTCTGACCGGCTGCTGCTATGGCCCAGTCCTCGCCTTTCCGGAACAGCATCTTCTCGCCATTGTCCGACAGTTTGAACGTTGTCACGCCTTCCAGTACAGGTTCGTCTTTGCGAGTCTTGAACTCGAACTTGTGAACGATCAGCGCGGGCGGACCCGGGTTCAATTCGACAATGGGGGCTTCGACAAGGTACACGATTCCCTCTTTCCCGGCGACTAGTTGGGAATAGTTTTTTTCCGCGACCGGGAGAGCGAGGATGCGCTGGCCGATGTTGTCGAAGTCGATCTTCACTTCGGGCGGGGCAGCGGGTTTCTTCTGATCTTTGTCCGCATCCTTGCCCTTGTGTTCGTCGCCCTTCTCTTTGTCGTCCGCCTTTTGATCGGCGGGCTTCTCTTCATCGCTTTCCGGCGCAAGCGGCGAAGGAACATCTTTGCGAAGGACCATTACGTAGGGCGCGCTTGTTTGCGGATGACCGATGCTCGTCATATCGATCCAGCCCGCGCCCAAAGCGACGTTCGTGCTCGCCGTGAAGTACAGGTACTTGCCGCTCCTATCGAAATTGGGAAACAAGGCGTCGCTCATGCCATCGGTTAATTGCGTCGATTTGGCCTCGCCGAGCGAATAAACGAAAACAGCGTGGAGGTAGTTCGGCAGTTGCTTGGTGTAAGTGATCCAGCGGCCGTCGGGCGACCAGTTGGGGTCCATTTGATGCGCGGGGCTGTCGAAGAGATCGGTATCCACGCGAACGGGTACTTTTTTGTCGAGATCCACGCACCAGAGATTCAGACGCTTATCGGTATACGCAATTTTCTTGCTATCGGGCGACCATACCGGAGCGTAAAAGAACGACGGCGGGCTGCCCAAACCGATCTTCTTGACTTCTCCGAGTCCGCTCTGGGCGCGGATATGAAGAGCGTACTCGCCCGATTCGTCGGAAAAGTATGCGATCCATTTGCCGTCGGGCGACCAGGCAGGCTCGCGGTCCGCGATTGCCGGAGTGCTGGTCAAGTTGCGAATGTTGCCCTTTTCGGCGGGAACGGTCAAGATCTCTCCATGCGCTTCGAAGACCGCGCGCTGGCCGGTGGGCGAGATCGCCGGCATTGGCAATCTTGGTGTTGTTCATCTTTTCCCAGCGCGGGCGCACTTCGGCGAGATCGGCGGCAATGCGCACGTCAACGGGTCGCGTCTTGCCGGATTTCAGATCGACGATAGATAGCGATCCAAACTGTTCGTACACGATCGCGCCACCACCGAACGATGCCGACTTGAAGTCGAGACCATCATTCTTCACGACTTCTGTCACTTTGCGGGCAGGAATATCGTAGCTCCAAAGACTGACGGGGCCATTGCGATCGGACAGGAAATAAACTTTGCTGCCGGCCCACATCGGGTTGAAGTCGTTAGAGTTTTGCCGCGGGATCGGGACCACGCTCGAGTCGGACAGGTCGGCAAGCCAGATCTTCATCGTCTGCCCGCCGCGATAGCGCTTCCAAGCCGGTTCCCATTGGAATCCGGGGGTATAGGCGATATGGGAACCATCAGCCGAATAAGAACCGTCCTCGGCAATGGGGAGCGGAAGGACTTCGGGAAAGACGCCGTTCAGCGCGATCGTGTAAAGCTGGTTTCCGTCCGCGTAGCTGTCGCGATTGGAACGGAAGAGTACACGTTTGCCATCGGGGGTCCAATCGACCGCGACATCGGTTCCAGGATGATATGTAAGCCGGCGCGGTATGCCACCCTTGGCGGGAACGACGTAAACATCGACGTTGCCATCGTATTCTCCCGTGAACGCAACCTGCGAGCCATTTGGTGAGAAATGAGGACCGGTTTCGCGCCCTACACCGTTCGTCAGGCGGTGGGCCTCGCCGCCGTCGCGGGCGACAATCCAGATGTCTCCCGCATATTCGAACGCAATTTGCGTCTGACTGATAGTGGGATTGCGTACTAGGGGAGGCGGGTCGTTCTGAGCCTCCATGGAAACGACTACGGCAAGGGCAAAAAGTAGCAAACCGGCTTTATGCATATAGCTGAGAAGGGTTTCGGCCATTATAGGGGACAAGGGTATGCGTCTTTGTTTACGTGCTGGGGGTGGTGCTCTTTTTTTCTATCTGGGTGTATGGACGATCAGGCGAGCCTTTGAAAAGCATTGGAGTGATCCCGTTGCCCCATGTCGAGGGCAGGCTAGATCATATGACGGCGGACGTCGACGGTGACCGGGTATTTCTGTCGGCGCTGACCAACAATAGCGTTCAGGTCATCGATGTCAAGCGGCGAACTCTGCTGTACTCCATCCCAGGACTGGCCCAGCCCAAAGGGATCGGCTATCTGGCTGGGTTTGACCGTATCTATGTAGCCAATGGTGGGGATGGCACCGTTCGTAAGTACGACGGCGGCACCTATCTGCCATTGCAGAACAAAAAAATTGGCGACAATATCGAGAATCTGCATACGGGCGTTTCGGATAATCGCGTATTTGTCGGTTACGGAAGAGGAACGTTGGCCGGACTCGATGATACCGAGAAAAAACTGTTTGAGATTAAGCTCGACGCTCACCCGGAAGGGTTTCAGTTGGAAGGATTCGGGCCAAGGATTTTTGTGAATGTTCCCGACCGGCACGAAATTGAAGTATTGGACCGCGACACTCATGCCGTGGTCGCGAAATGGCCGCTTAAGGGAGAGCGGCGCAATTACGCGCTGGCGGTAGATGAAGGCAACCGTCGACTATTTGTCGCGTGTCGGCAGCCATCCACGTTGCTGGTCATGGACATGTCTAACGGAGCGGTAATCCAGCAGCTGCCCACAATCGGAGATTCGGACGATGTTTTTTACGATCGGGGGCGAAGACGAATCTACGTGACAGGCGGTGAAGGGGCGATTTCAGTCTACGAGCAAAAGGATCCGGATCACTACCGGCAAATCGCGAAAGTTCCGACCGCGTCGGGAGCCCGAACGAGTCTGTTCGTGGCGGATTGGAATCAACTCCTGGTGGCCGTCCCTGCGCGCGGAAACCGGAGAGCCGAATTGCGTATTTACCGCGCTCAACCTTAAGTTGCGGCGGGAGCTATCGCCTCAACGCGAGGATTCACGCCACCCAGCCACTTCAAATTTTTGGCGGTGCTATCGAAGACGTCGCTCGTCTTAAACAGCTCCCATTCGCCGTATTGAGCCGCTTCGGCTGTCTTCGCCAGGATTTCGCGAATCTGTTCCTCGTTGACCTGTTGATAAGTTTGTGCGGCGGTGATGGCCTGATCGAGAATCTCCGGTTTATCGATCCCGGTGATCACAACCGAAGCGGGCGTGTTCAAAGCAAAGTGCAGGCATTCTAGCGGAGTCAATAGCCTGCTCTTCAAAATCACGCCATCACCCATGCTCTTCATTCCAAGGACGGCGATGTTGCGCTTGACCAGCTCGGGAACGACGAGATGCAGGAAGCTGCGAAAATGGGCATCCATGACGTTGATGGGCATTTGTGCGGTGTCGAACACGAAACCGTTTTTTTCGGCCACTTCGAGCATGTAGAGATGAATGCGCGGATCTTTATGGCCAGTGAAGCCGATGTACCGAATTTTACCCGCGCTCTTCGCCTCCAGCGCAGCTTCGATCGCGCCGTCTCGTGCGAAGATCCGGTCAGGGTCATCGAAGCGAATGATCTCGTGAAACTGTACCAAGTCGATATGATCGGTCCTCAGGCGGCGGAGTGATTCATCGATCTGCTTCGCTGCGGAATCTTTCGTGCGACCGTCGATTTTCGTCATGAGAAAAACGCGATTTCGGTAGCCGTCCTGTTTAAGCGCTCTCCCCATGCGGCGTTCGCTTTCGCCCTTGTTGTAATCCCAGGAGTTGTCGAGGAAGTTGATGCCCCGATCGATTCCCGAGTGGATCAGTTGGATGGCATCGGATGCGCTGAGCGATTTGAAACCAAGGTGGTAACCACCCATGCCGATGCAGGAGACTTTTTCGCCGGTATGGCCGAGGATGCGGTAGGGAATTTCAGTACCGTTTATCACGGCCATTAGACGCTCGAACAGCGAATGTTGGATCAGTGGTCGTTAGATCTATCTGGAGGGATTTCCTTCAGCCGCACACCTGCGGGTTTGGCAAATAGCTTCGGATCAAATGGAAGATCCTGGTAAACGATGTACTCGTATTTGTAAGTGCCATCCTTGGAGGGCCAGGTTAGGAAGACCGGCTTTTCGGTTCGCGTTCGAACAATTAACGTGGCAGGCCCATCCGCCGTATCGAGAACGTACTCGTCCGTCGGCTTGGCGTTGATAACCGGACCGGCGCGGTGGGTAGCACCGGCCTGCTCGAAAAAGTGCAACTCATCGCCAAATTCGAGACGATCCAGTTCCGGAAGCTCGTGCTTCGGGTCGAACGGCAGCACAACCGGCAGATGCAGATCGTTGGGACCACCCTGATCGATTGCATGGGTACCTTCGCGGTCGATCAGGTTGACGCTGTAAGCGTCGGGCTCGGCAATAACTATCAGCTTGTGCACATGCTGGCGAGCGTCGGGCGGATCTTCGACACGAGCGTAATGCGGACCGCTGCAGTACATGGTGCGCGGAAGGGCCGGGAACGAACCGGGCTTGATACGAGGGCCCATCAACCGAACCACGATCTTGGTCATGGTCTTCGGCGGTTGCGGTGCCTGTTCGCCGTAAGCCAACGGTATAGGGAGCGCAAGAACCATGCCGATCGTGCCAACTGGTAAGCGCATGCTATCTGATGGTGGGACCGCTGGGATCAGTCTATCGTTTCAGGACGAAGCACCCACGCTTGCTAGCATTGAAATTCAATCAGTGGAATCGGTCCTGGAACTGCGCACTCTTTCCAAGCACTATCCGTCACATCGCGCGGTCAACGGCATCTCACTCGCGGTCCAACCAGGCGAGTTCTTTTCCCTGGTGGGGCCCTCCGGTTGCGGCAAGACTACCACACTGCGGTTGATTGGTGGTTTCGAAGAACCGACGTCGGGCGAGATCCTGCTGGCCGGAACCTCCGTCGCGGGCACAAGGCCCTATGATCGCGACGTCAGCACTGTCTTTCAAAATTACGCGCTTTTTCCGCATTTGAACGTCGAGCAGAACGTGGCATTCGGGCTGGAGCGAAAGCGCTTCGGATTGGAGCGGAAGCGGTTCAGCAAGCGCGAGATTCGAGAGAAGGTGGAGAGCGCACTGGCGCTGGTGCAGCTTTCGGGCAAGGAGCGCCGCAAGCCGAACGAAATCTCAGGAGGCGAGAGACAACGAACGGCACTGGCGCGGTCGCTGGTGCTGGAGCCTAAGGTTCTGCTGCTCGATGAACCGCTTTCGGCGCTCGATCCGAAACTGCGGAAACAGATGCGGAGCGAGTTGAAAGGCTTGCAACGGCGTGTCGGGATTGCTTTTCTGTTCATCACGCACGATCAGGAAGAGGCGCTATCGCTATCGGACCGAATGGCGGTGATGAACGCGGGTGTCTTAGAGCAGGAGGGAACGCCACAAGCTTTATACCAACGACCCGCTTCGCTATTCGTAGCCGAGTTCCTTGGCGGTGTGAACTGGATGAACGGAGCGTGTGTGCGTCCCGAAGCAGTCCGGCTTTCGAAAGAGCGGCCGAATGGCGAATTGCGCTGCCTTTTCGGCGTGGTGCAATCCTCGACATTTCTGGGCAACTGCCTACAGGTGCAGACTCGGCTGGAGAACGGTGCCACCTGCACCGCGGAGGTGCCTCAGAACGGTTGCCATTTCGAGCCGGGCGAAGCGGTACACGTGTTCTGGCGCGCCGCGGACGAACTGCGGATCAGTGGCCAATGACATGAGCCGGCTGCGTGCTCTTTTCGTCGCGCCTGGCGCGGCCGTGATGACGGTGCTGTTTTTCGTGCCGCTGCTGATCGTGCTGGCCTACAGCCTGCTCTCGCGCGGACCATATGGAGGTGTAACGGGACCGTGGACGGCGGAAAACTACGGCCGCGTTTTCGATCCGCTATACGGCGAAATCCTTTGGCGTTCGATCTGGATTGCGGCAGTCGCTACGGCCCTTTGTTTGGTGCTCGGCTTTCCTTTGGCTTTGTACATCGCGCGTGCGGGGCGGCACAAACTCCTGCTGCTGAACCTGGTAATGCTGCCGTTCTGGACGAGTTTCTTGATAAGGATTTACGCCTGGATGTTTTTGTTGCGCGATACCGGATTGATCAACACAGCATTGCAGCAACTGCATATCATTCATCAACCATTGCCGCTCCTGTTCAACACGGGTGCAGTGATCCTGGGGCTGGTTTACGGTTATCTGCCATTCACTGTTCTGCCGCTATACGCAACGCTCGAGAAGCTGGATCCGGCGCTGCTCGATGCGGCGGAAGATCTGGGCGCGTCGCCCTGGATGGCGTTGTGGCGCATAACCGTTCCGCTGAGCCGACCGGGAATTGTTGCGGGCTGCCTCCTGGTGTTTATTCCGTGTGTAGGTGCGTATCTCACGCCTGACCTCATGGGAGGAGGAAAAACGGTGATGGCCGGGAACCTGGTTCAGAACCAGTTCACGACGGGGCGGGATTGGCCGTTCGGAGCCGCGGTGTCGCTGCTGCTGATGCTGCTCGTATTAGGAATTATGCAGATTCTCAGGCGACAAGGCGAGCAGCTACTGTGAAGCCTTTCCTCGCCGTGTACGCGAGCGCGGCTTATCTGTTTCTGTACGTACCGCTGGCCGTTCTGGGCGTGTTTAGTTTCAACTCCTCCAAAGTGGCTATGTGGCGCGGCTTCAGTTGGCAGTGGTACAGAGGCGTGTTTCACAATGAGGCTCTGCTCGAAGCCACGCTGCACAGCCTGATTATCGCGGCGGTGGCCACGACCGTTTCGACGGCGATCGGAACCTTGGCCGCCTATGCGATCTGGAAGAAGCGCATGCCGCTGCTGACCAATTCGCTCTATCTGTCACTCGTGACGCCGGAGATTGTAACAGGCGTTTCGCTGCTCGCATTCTTCGAGTGGTCATTTCGCTACTTGCATGCGCAACTCGGGATGCACACAGTGATCCTGGCCCATATTTCGTTTTGCCTGGCATATGTGGTGATCGTCATTCTGGCGCGCCTGCGCACCTTTGATCCGGCGCTCGAAGAAGCCGGGCTGGACCTCGGAGCGAATGAATGGCACGTATTTTGGCGCGTGACGGTTCCGATCCTGCTGCCCGGGATTTTAGCCGCTGCCCTGCTCTGCTTCACCGTTTCGTTTGACGATTACGTGATTACGAGTCTTGTCGCGGGAGTGAATTCGGAGACTCTGCCGATGATGATTTACGCCATGGCGCGAAAGGGCGTAAGCCCCGAGGTGAACGCGCTGTCGGTCATGATCACGGCGGGGCTGGGCGTGTTTATCCTGCTGGCGGGAAGGCTGGAACAGCAGGCGTGAATCGGCGCATTTTTTTGCTTTCGGTCGCTGGCGCGGCGTTAGGCTGCACGTCGGGCCGAGAGCGCAGGCTAAACGTTTATAACTGGGAGAATTACATCGCCAGCACAACCATCCCCGATTTCGAGCGTGAGTTTCAGTGCCGCGTTCGTTACGCCACGTATGGCAGCGCCGAGGAGATGCTAGCGAAGGTGATGAGCGGTAATTCGGGCTGGGATGTTGTCTTTCCATCGAACAGTTTTGTTCAGCCGATGCGTGAACTCGCTCTGCTGGAACGTCTCAATCACCGGTTGCTGACCAATCTCGATCAGCTCGAAGCGCGGTTTCGACATCCGAAATGGGACCCCTCGCTCGATTGGTGTGTGCCGTACATGCACAGCGCGACCGGAATCCTCTATTCAAGATCGGTTTCGCGACGGCCCCGGGCCTGGGCCGATCTGTGGACCGATTCCTACCAGCGAAGGGTAACTATGCTCGACGATTCGGCGGAGGTGTTCGGCGCATGCCTGAAACGAATATCATGTTCGATCAACTCCGGAGATCCGCGCGAGCTGAAAAAAGCCCGCGATTTGGCGATTCAGCAAAAGCCGTTATTACGCGCGTATCTGAGCGAAGAAGTGCGGGATCAGGTGATTGCCGGCGACGTTTTGGTGGCACAGATGTGGGCGCAAGTGGCTCAGGTGGCTATGGACAATTCACCGAATCTCGCCTTCTCCTTTCCCACTGAGGGTTTCGCGCTGTATGCCGACAACTGCTCTATCTTGCGGGAAAGCAAGCACAAAGATCTCGCATACGAATTTGTGAATTACCTTTTACGGCCCAAAGTAGCGGCAGCGATTGCGAGGGAAATGAGAACGGCGACCGCAAACGGAGGCGCGCGGCAAATGCTACCCGAAACGCAGCGGAACAACACGGTTCTGTACCCCAAGGCGGAAACGCTCGCGCGCGGCGAGTGGTTCGAGGCGCTGCCCGGACGAGTGCAGCAAATTCGGGATCGTTATTGGACTGAGATCAAATCGGCGTAGACATTAGAGCAGCCGCCGAGGCCGCGGTTTCGACAGCCGTTTTTCGAGGCGTTGCTTGCGGTGGGCAAGAGCGTCCGATTCACCGCAGGCGAGGGCCTGATTGGTGAACTCGAGGGCAATAACCAAATTGCGCTCGTCATGCTCATAGTATTTGGCCAGCTCTTCCAGAGCGAGAACGCGATATTCGTTGCGGCAGCCGGCAAGTTCTGTCAAGACCTGGAGAGCGGCGTGGGGCCGCTGCATCTTTTTTTCAAGCAGAGCGATTTCCCAGAGAGCGCGGAAGAGAAGGCGATCGGGAAGACCGGCGTCCACCGCGCGTTTGAACAGCGCCAGCGACTGCTCGTGTTCACCGGCCGCACGTAGCCAACGCGCGATACCGGCAAGATCCTCGCCACGGCGGACGCCAACACGGGAAAGGGAGTCCGAATCGGTACTGCGGAACGCTGCGGGCACAATGGCGGTAAGACACGCGAGCGTCAGGATATCCATCGCGTTGTGATGAAAGATGGGCACCAGGCGCTGGGCTTCGCGCGAGCGCAGATATTCGAAGTAGACGTAAGGAATCAGCTCACCCGGGAGATCGCCTTCGCGATAAACGCCTAGGATCTCCTGCTCAAGCTGAACCAGCCGGCAGCTTTCGAGGCGCAGCTTCCAGAGGCGGCGTGCGCCATGGAGCAAATCAAGGTGACCGAGACGAGCGAATGGGGGCTTATTACGCGTCATGCGATAACGCGTTTCGAGCAGCGGCTGGTCGTACGATTTCCCGTTATAGGTGATCAGGACATCGAATTCCGCAAGGTGGGATTCGAGCGCGGCTAACACGCTACGCTCTTCGGCGTACTCCCGCATGAAGAACTGACGGACGTAGAAACCTTCCGCTGTGATTCGGCCCACGCCGATCAGGAACGCGTAAGTGCCGGACCCGCCCGCCAAGCCGGTAGTTTCGGTGTCGAGAAACGCCCAACGCTGCGGCACCGCAGGTGGGATCTCACTGTCACCGAGCGCATCGAGAAAGCTTTCCGGTAGTTCGACAAGCGCCCCAATATCGGCCGAGCCGTGCTGTTTTCGCGCGGGAAAAAGGCGCTCGGTTTGGAAGTGATCGCCGAATTCATTACTGACAACCTGGCCTTCTGACCATTGCTCTATAAAACAGCGGGCACTGGGTTCTTCCGCTTCAATGGGCGGTGGGTGCCTCTGAAGAGGGCGATTAGCGAAGCGGGCATGCACAATGGAGATGCGCTCGCGAAGACGGGCCAGTTGATCGTCAATGTCGAGCATTCCAGGATTCGCCTTTTCTTTGCCATTATAGGATGATCTCTCATGAATCTGCGTTTGGTGGCGTTACTGACCGCTTGCGCGTTCTGTCTGCGGGCTGCCGATTCGTTCGACGTGCCCGCGAATTATCAGAAGTTCGAATATCGAATCCCGATGCGCGACGGCGTGCGGCTGTTCACGGCGGTTTACGTTCCCAAAGACACTTCTCAGAAGTGGCCCATTCTCCTTACCCGAACACCTTACAGCGTCGGCCCTTACGGGACGGATAAGTATCCGAAGCACATCGGGCCGTCCGACAAGTTTGCGGAAGATAAATTTATCTTTGTCTATCAGGATGCGCGGGGACGGTTCCAGTCGGAGGGCGACTTTATAGACGACCGGCCGGTGACCAGCGATGCGCCCGGAAGCAAGACGACGGACGAGAGCACTGATGCGTACGACACCATCGATTGGCTGATCAAGAACGTTCCAAATAATAACGGCAAAGTCGGGATGCTTGGCATTTCGTACGACGGTTTTTATACCGACGCGGGGTTGGTGCATGCCCATCCCGCGCTGGTCGCAGCGTCGCCCCAAGCGCCCATGGCGGATTTGTACAAGGGCGACGACGCATATCACAATGGCGCGTTCATGCTGGTTGCGAATTTCAGTTTCTACACAGAATTCGTGAAGCAGAGCAATCCCGTGTTTCCCGGGAAAGAAGAAAAAGAATTCGACTACGGCACAAAAGATGGTTACAAGTTCTACCTCGATATGGGCCCACTTGCGAACGCGGACGAGCGCTACTTCCATCATCAGAATCCATACTGGACCGACCTGATCGAGCACACAACTTACGACAATTACTGGCAAGCGCGAAACATTCTGCCTCATCTTAAAGCAGTCACTCCGGCTGTGTTGGTAGTGGGCGGATGGTTCGATGCGGAGGATCTATCGGGGACTCTGAAGACATTCCGCGCGATCGACGCCCAGTCTCCGGAAACAGACAATAAGCTGGTGATGGGTCCATGGGTGCATGGAGGATGGCAGCGGGGGAAGGGCGCGCAGCTGGGAGATATTTCGTTTGGGTCCGATACCGGCCCGTTCTTCGAAGACGAAATTTTGCTGCCGTTTTTTCGGCACTACTTGAAGGGAGCTGAGGATCCCGGCTTACCAAAGGCTTATGTCTTTGAGACCGGAAAGAATGTTTGGCAAAAGGAGCGGCAGTGGCCACCAGCAGATGTACAACCGCGGAAACTATATCTGCATGCGAGCGGGAAATTGTCGTTCGAGGCGCCGACGGAGCCATCCGGGTTCGATGAATATGTGAGCGATCCAAATAAAGCGGTGCCCTTCTTAAATAAGTCCTCGCTGTATATGGAACCGCAATACATGGATGCGGATCAAAGGTTCGTGCAGAGCAGGCCGGATGTGCTGTCGTATGTGACCGAACCGCTGGCAACAGATACGACAGTGGCGGGGCCGATTTCGCCGACGCTTTTCGTTTCGACTACAGCAACGGATTCAGATTTCGATGTGAAACTCGTCGATGTCTATCCGGACGACGCCGCGGGCGGGCTGGGCGGCTATGAGCAATTGGTTCGAGGTGAGCCGTTCCGGGGGAAATTCCGGAACAGCTTCGAGCGCCCGCAGCCCTTCAAACCAGGAGAAGTGCAACAGATTCACTTCGCGATGCCCGACGTATACCATTGCTTCCTGAAGGGGCACAGGATTCTCGTAGAGGTGCAGAGCTCTTGGTTCCCGCTTACGGATAGGAACCCGCAGACGTTCACTGATATACCCCACGCCAGATCGGAGCAGTTCGTGAAAGCGACAGAACGAATTTACCGGTCGAGCAGCGCGCCATCCTTCGTAGAACTAAACCTCGAGCAAGTGCGGCCCCGCTAAATTTCTGGTCATGTTTTAAGAAGCGAGAGGTCATAATAGCGGTCGAGGACAGCCATGTCCCTTACCGACGCCCCCAACCCGCCCGAACCCAAACACCGGCCGATACTTGAGAAGCTTCTTCCCTACACGACTGTTGCCATGATCATCGCTGCGCTGTACGTCGCGTGGACATTCTACTCGCGCTACGAGAGCAACAAAGAAGCTGTGGAGCGGATCGCGGCAGAGAAGGCGGAAAAACGGAAGCAAGTGGTTAATGAGATCTACGGCTCGGGTGAAATTCGCTTTACGACGTTTTCAATTGACACGCGGGTATTAAAACGAGGTGAAACGGCGCAGCTTTGCTACGGCGTGGTGAACGCGAAAACGGTGAAGCTGGACCCGCCGGTAGAGCCGATCAAACCTATGTATTTCCATTGTGTGGAGATCGCACCGAAAAAGACGACGACATACACGATTACTGCTGAAAATGGAACCGGACAGAAGAAATCGGAGTCGCTGACGCTGCCGGTAGAGTGATCGAGCGAGTAGCAAGAGAAAATGGAACTATGACGGAAAAGGCGACGTTTGGAGCGGGCTGCTTCTGGGGCGTGGAAGCGACATTCCGCGAGATCAATGGTGTGGTGGATGCCGCCGCTGGTTACGAAGGCGGACACACGGCCAACCCGACGTATAAAGACGTATGCACGGACCTGACGGGCCACGCCGAAGTAGTGGAGGTTGAGTACGATCCAACGAAGGTGGGCTATGATCGCCTGCTCGATATCTTCTGGAATTCGCACGATCCGACGCAGGTGAACCGGCAGGGTCCGGATTCCGGGACGCAATACCGGACAGTGATCTTCTATCACACGCCCGAGCAGGAACAGGCCGCGCGAGCCTCAAAAGCAAAGCTGGAGGTTTCAAAGAAGTTCCGGCGCCCTATCGCGACGGAAATTGTTCCTGCGCAGACTTTCTACCGCGCCGAAGAGTACCATCAGCAATACCTCGCAAAACGGGGATTGCGCCACTGTCACGTCTAAGCTGCAGTTGCCGCTTTCGTACGGAAATAATCGATACTGACGGTCAGTCCTTCGCGCAACGAGACTTCCGGCTGCCAATCGAGCAGGCGTTTCGCTTTAGCGATATTCGGCCGGCGCAGCTTGGGATCGTCGGAAGGGAGCGGCTTGAATTCGATACCGGCGGAGTTGTTGAAGCGGGCGAGGATCTCGTTGGCGAATTCCAGGATCGTCATCTCGCTGGGGTTGCCCAGGTTCACCGGATAGGGCTCGCTGGATTCGCTCAGCAGGAGCAGCCCGCGAACCATATCGGAGATGAAGCAAAAACTGCGCGTCTGCGATCCATCGCCAAAAACGGTGAGGTTTACCCCTTTCAGCGCCTGGTCAATGAAGGCGGGCACCACGCGGCCATCGTTCAGCGCCATGCGCGGACCATAGGTGTTAAAGATCCGGGCAATATTGGTGCGCAAGCCGTGAACGCGGTGATAAGCCATTGTGAGGGCTTCGGCATAGCGCTTGCTCTCGTCATAGCAGGACCGAAGGCCGACGGGATTCACGTTACCCCAATACGTTTCGGACTGCGGGTGCTCAAGCGGGTCTCCATAGCACTCGGAGGTGGACGTCAGAAGAAATCGGGCATTGCTCCGCAGCGCGAGGTCGAGCATGTTGCGAGTACCCACCGACCCGACTTCGAGAGTTTCGATCGGGTGATTCAGATAATCGACGGGGCTGGCCAGCGAAGCGAGATGGAAGACGCGATCGACTGAACCAGGGATGTCGACAGGCCGGCAGACGTCGTGCTCGATGAACCGGAAGCCGGAGTTGCCGAGGAGATGCTCGATGTTCGAGGGATGGCCGGTGATCAGATTATCGAGGGCGATGATCTCATGGCCCTGCCCAATGAGCCGGTCGCAGACGTGTGATCCAATGAAGCCAGCTGCTCCCGAAATGACATATCTCACGCTTATTCATGCTACTAGAGGCGAAGCGCCGGACCGCATCAGTCCTCATTAAAGATGGGCTTCAACTGGATTTCGCGAGCGGCGCTTTTCGCACTCATCATTGCTTCCGTCTGGCTGTTCTGGATCCGATTCGGGGGAGTGGTGGAGCGTATTCGCCACGCGCGGCGGGATCCGGATTTCAAGTTTGAACCGATTGCACAGCGATTCTGGAAATTTTTTTGGGAGGTGATGTGCCAGGCGAAGGTGATTCGCGAGCGGCCGTTGCCCGGGTTGGCGCACGCGTTCGTCTTCTGGAGCTTCTGTGCCTTTGCGCTGGTGACCATCAACCACTTCGCGATGGCGTTCGGCGGGCCCTTTCTCGACTATCACCAGTCGGTGTTTGGCCGCTCTTACTGGTGGTTTGCGTTTGCGTTCGCGGCGTTGTGCGCGGTCTCGATTGCGGGACTGGCTTTCCGGCGTTTCATCATGCGGCCGAAATGGCTGGAACCGCTATCTTATGAATCGGGCACTATCGCGGCGCTAATTTTCATCCTGATGATCACGTATATCCCGGTTTGGTGGATCGGCGAGACCTCGCGGGGAGCGCGCGCGCTGTGGTGGATTCACACGCTGACCATCTTGGCTTTTCTACCCTTAATTCCGCATACCAAGCATCTGCATTTGATCCTGAGCCCGATAACGATTTTTCTGGAGCGTCAAGGGTTCAGCCACATTCCGCCATTGGTGGGCGATGAAGATTTCGGGCTGGTGGCCGGAAAAGATATTTCGAAGATTACGGCACTCCAGGCGTATTCTTGCGTGGAGTGCGGCCGCTGCACCGAGCATTGTCCGGCGAATAACACGGGCAAGGAACTGAATCCCAAGCTGATCGTCCTGGGGATCCGGGCCTACCTGAATGAGTACAACAATGAGAACGAAACGGCGATTCTGAGTGCCACCGTGTCGCAGAAGGCGATTTTTCAGTGCACCACATGCGGAGCGTGCGAGTATCAGTGCCCGGTGGGAATCCAACATTTACCCGCAATTGTCGGCCTTCGCCGCGGAGCTGTAAACACAGGCGCGTGGGAAGACGAGTACGGTACCAAGCTGTTCTTGAACCTGGAGCGGAACGGGAATGCAATGGGCTTTTCGCAGACGGAGCGGGAGAAATTTATCGCTAAGCAGGAACTGCCGATCTTCAATGGTTCGCAGGAGTATTGCCTTTGGCTCGGTTGTATGGGGGCATACGATCCGCGCGGCCGTGAAATCATCGGCTCGTTCGCGACGGTGATGAAGCATTTGGGGACTTCCTTCGGCGTGCTGAAGAAGGAACGCTGCACGGGAGATCCAGTGCGGCGACTGGGGAACGATCTGGCGTTTGGGCAACTCGCGGAAACCAATCTGGCGGCACTGCAAGAGGCGAAGGTGAAGAAGATTATTTCGATTTGCCCCCATTGCGTGCGGACCATTCAGGACGATTGGCGCGAGTTTGAAGCTAAGATCGAGATTGAGCATCACAGCGAGTTTCTGGCGCGGCACGCGGAACAGTTGCCCAAGAACGGGGGCGAGCGGGTCGTGTTCCATGATCCCTGCTACCTAGGACGCTATCGCGGCATCTACGACGCGCCTCGCGAGGTGATTGCGCGATCGAATGAAGTGATAAACCCGCCACGATCGAGAGAGCGGTCGTTTTGCTGCGGCGCCGGCGGCGGATTGGTCTTCCTTGGCGAAGAAACGGGCGAGCGCGTAAATGTGGCGCGCGTGAACGAACTAGTGGCGACGGGGGCGCCGGTAATTGGCACAGCGTGCCCGTTTTGCAACAGCATGTTCCGCGATGCGCTGGGCGTAGTGTCCGAGAATCCCCCACGATTGCTGGATATTGCGCAGATTGCGGCTGCGGCTATCGCGGGAAAGACTGCCGGGTAGCCGCAGCCCGATACCTCCAAGTCGGATGCTCCGAGCCCGTGACATAGTGTCCTGCCTAGCCGAGATATTAAAGTCCGGTACAAAACGGCACGTCGCGCCGGAGTATAGCCGAGCCGCGATGCATCTATACCTGTGATCAGCAACCCATCGCGCTGAAAACCCGCATCGAGCGCCAGCAGATTGCGCAAGCTGCGCACAAACAGAAGAGCGCCTATCAGCAGCACCAGTGAGAGCGCCACTTGGCTGATCACCAGCACCCGCCGAAGGCCGAAGCTGCCGGTCCGCGGTAAGGCCACGTCCGGCGGCCTTCATCGCCGCAGCTGGATCGGTTCGAGTAGCGCGCATGGCCGGCACCAGCCCGAAAAGAATACAGGTCAGAATCGCCAGCGCCGTGGTAAACGCGAACATACGCCAATCCGGGGCGAGATCGACGACATCGGATTATCGCCCGTGCTCAAAAAAGAACCCAGGTACCTGCTGAGGAACTGAGCCAGGAACGCGCCGGCAAGCGCACCCGTTAGCGCGAGAGTTAGGCTCTCAATAATTAGCTGCCGGATGAG
The DNA here is from genome assembly GCA_963762495.1 of uncultured Acidobacteriaceae bacterium. Lineage (GTDB taxonomy): Bacteria > Acidobacteriota > Terriglobia > Bryobacterales > Bryobacteraceae > Bog-105. The sequence goes on along the minus strand of CAVXKZ010000021.1, from coordinate 28,680 downwards.
GCGTCGGCGATCCGCTCCAATCGCCAGCCATATCGCGATTTCACGCTCGCGCGTGCTGGCTCGGGCAAGCTTTGGTCGGAGCACTATGACAAGCATTGAGATTCGCGAGCTTTTAAACGCGAATCTTGACCGTGGCGTCCAGGTACTTTGGGACGATGGCGAGAAAGAAGACGTGATGGTTGTCTCGGTGGACGATGAAGGATTCGTCTACGATCTGATTCCAGCTGATCCGAAAACCCCTTACTGGAATCGCTTTGATGAGGTGACGGAGATTCTTCCGCAAGCCATCGCTTATTCCGATTTACAATCCCAACCTGAGTCTGACAACAGCTCCTGAGATGGGAAGCAGTCCTTGTCTCTACGGCTCGTAGTACCCGCTCCGCGCCGCAACTCGCATAGTGGGCGGATAGACTTCCAGACGAACCGGATGATAGCGGCGCGGCTCTTCCAACACGCCTCGTGGATAGAACCCGAGAAGATACTGAGTGCGCAACTCTTCAATGATCGTGGCGAATGCCTGGTCGATCCGCTCAAAACTCTCCGGGTAGAAAATGCGTCCGCCGGTGGATTCAGCGAGTGTAGCCAGCGCATGCTCGCCACCAGTGTTCCGTCCCACATCGCCCGGAATGGGAACGACCACAATGGGATAAATAACCGCATCCGCTCGTTGAGCAGCGGCCAACGCGTCCTGATAGTGCTTGTAGCTAGTCGTATCGCCGCCATCGGTCACGACCACCAGGACATGGCGGCCCTCCCGCTCGGATAAAGTGTCGCTTGCCAAGTACAGCGCATCGTACAACGAAGTACCACCCTCGCCGTGCAGCGCATGGAGCGCGCGTTCCGCGCGGCGCCGGTTTCGCGAATAATCCACCTCCATGCTGGTGCGCCAGTTGAAACTGAACACGGCGAAGGTGTCCGCAGGATTCCCGGCCCCGAGCAAAGTGGGAATAAACCGTAACACGGAATCTTCCTCATAGTGCAGATCCTGTTCCGTGCTGCCGCTGGTGTCGACCAGGATTGCCACCGATAGCGGGAGAGAGGTATGCCGCTCGAATAACGCAATCTCCTGCGGCACTCCGCTGTCCTGGATTCGGAAATTCTCCCGCTTGAGGTCCGTCCGCGGCGCGCCGTTCTGGTCCCGCACAGAGACGAGCAGATGCACCAGGTTGACCTTAACCGAGAACTTGGGCTGACCTTCGGACGTCTGTCCCTGGGGCTGGAGCGGTGGTTGCTGCGCTGGGCGACCCCCATCCGCGGGCTTGAACTGAGCCCAAGATGCCAGCGCCGCCAGGCCGAGTATCCCAGCAATGATAAACGGTCGAAGACTACCGGACTTCATTCGTCGCGGCGCTCTGGAGCAGCCGCTCATCCCATTCCCCATCCACCCACACCGCGCCATCCGCGAAAAACTCTTTCTTCCAGATTGGTACTTCCCGCTTCAGCCGATTGATGCCCGCCAGCGCGGCCTCGAAAGCCGGTTTCCGGTGCGGCGCAGTCGTTACGACCGCCACACTCACCTCGCCAATCCCAAGCCGTCCAAGCCGATGGATCATCGCGATGCGGCCGATGGCAAACTGCGAAGCGATTTCTTTTCCGATCCGCGTCATCTGTTCAACCGCCATCCCCTCGTAACACTCGTATTCAAGGTGCGCCGTCGCTTGCCCGTTCGTGTTGTTGCGCACCACGCCCTCGAATACAACCACCGCACCATCTTCGGCCCGCTGCAGCGCATCGCTAAGCACCCGGCAGTCGATCGGTTGCCGCGTGATGGCGAACACATGACCGGCCGGATCGCGAACCACTGTATCCAAACCTCCACTCACCGGCGGCAGAAACGCAATCTCGTCATTTTCGCTAAGCCGTGTCTCCGCGGGCGCAAACTCGCGGTTTCTAGCAAATACAATCGACGGACGCTTATCCCGCAGGGTTGCAAACCGTTCCGCGTAGCTTTCGAAAAGGCCTAAGATGGTTGCCTCAGGCGCAATTTCGATTGAGTCTTCCGAGCACCCGACGATGTCCTTCAACACTCCGAAGAACAGGACCCTCACCCGCATGTCCAAATGCTAGCAAGCAGGCGTGAACCGGTCGTACAGAGATCGCCGCTATAGTTCAGGAGAGGAGAGTCTTGCAACAGGAACTAAATCCGCGCTCCCGTAATGAGACGCGCTTCCGCGTCCGCTATGCCGAGACTGACCAAATGGGCGTGGTTTATCACGCGAATTATCTGGTCTGGATGGAAATAGGCCGGGTAGAGCTCGTTCGGTTCCGGGGGTTCAATTACAAAGATTTCGAACGCGAAGGCCTTTACCTGGCCGTTACGGAAGCAAACTGCCGCTACATTCACCCGGCACGCTATGACCAGGAGATCGTCATCCAGACGGAAGTCGCGAAGTCAAACCCCCGTGTGATCGAATTCGCGTACGAGATCCGTTCCGCTGACCCGGATCGCCTCTTGGCCCGGGGCTCTACGCGCCACGTCTGGCTGAATCGCGAGTGGCGGCCGGTCCGCTTACCCGAGCGTTATCATGCCGCCCTGCGGCTAGGATAGGGACAGCTCAGTTATTGGCAATGATTCACGCGATTCTGCCTGTCGGTCTGTTGCAGTGCAACTGCTCCATCTTTGGAGACGAGCAGTCGCGGGAGGCAATCGTGATTGATCCCGGGGATGAAATCGAGCAGATCACGGCCGTTCTTGAGCAACATCAGCTGAAGGTTAAGGCGATTATCATTACGCACGCCCATATCGATCACGTCGCAGGTGCTCACAAGCTGCGCGCTTTGACCGGCGCTCCGGTCTACATGAACGAGCGTGACCGTGAACTGCTTGCCATGCTCGATGTCCAGGCCGCATGGCTGGGTGTAGCGACTCCGCCACGGACCGAAATTGACGTCACCGCCAACGAGGGAACGATCCTTCAGCTTGGCTCAGCCGATTTCCAGGTGCTGCTCACGCCCGGCCACTCGCAAGGCAGCCTGTGCCTGTGGATTCCGCAAGAAAACAAACTCGTGGCGGGAGACACCTTGTTCCGCGATTCGATTGGTAGGACTGATCTTCCGGGCGGCGATTCCCGCCAAATCCTTGCCTCTATCAAAACGCGCTTGCTCCATTTGCCGGACGAGACCGTCGTCATTCCCGGCCACGGTCCGACGACCACGATTGGCCGTGAAAAAGAGCGCAATCCCTTTCTTCAGGGGCTCTGAGGCTCGGCCATTGTATTCGGCTTGATCTCCAGCACGCTCGCGATCAGCTCTTTCGCATCGGTCAGGCTCTTAGTGATCATCTGGATATCCATCGCTGGCTTGCCCAACTGCCGGACGCTTTGGCAGTAGACCCCATGCTGGCCGACGAGTACTAGCGCATCCGTAATGCAATCGAGCGTGACGGCCAGGCGTCCGCGCTCGCGCCCCATCATAAACTCATACCGCTCCAACTCCTGCTTGCGCTCTTCGTAAACCGACATTCGTCTCAATTCTCACACGCCATTGCGCCAGTTCATCTTCTACACTGGAGGCAGTTTCCGCGCATGAACATTCCCTCGTGGCCGCAGGCAGACGAGCGCGAAGCCGAGCTGCTTCGTATGGTGCTCGAAAGCCCGCAGTGGGGCGGCTTCCATCCGTTCGTGGCCGAATTCGAGCAGAGCTTCACCGCTTACCAGCACGCCGCCCATGGGATCAGCGCATTCAACGGTACGGTGACGCTTGAGCTAGCGCTGACCGTTCTCGGTATCGGACCCGGCGACGAGGTAATCGTGCCGGCCATTTCGTTCATCTCGACTGCTACGGCCATTTCGCGAGTGGGCGCGACGCCGGTATTTGTCGACATCGAGCCGGATTCTTTCAATATCGATCCAGAGCGGGTACGCGAGGCGATCTCACCAAAAACGAGAGCCGTCATGGCTGTCCACTTCGGCGGCGCGATGTGCCGGATTCAGGAACTCGAGCAGATCTGCCGCGAACACAATCTGTTGTTGATCGAGGACGCTGCCCATGCGCAAGGGGCCGAATGGAAAGGCAAGCGCGCGGGCAGTTTCGGCATCGCCGGCTCATTCAGCTTTCAAAACGGTAAGGTGCTGTGCTCGGGCGAGGGGGGCATGTTGGTGACTTCCGACCCGGCCTTCGCCGAGCGGGCCCGATCGATCGCCAACTGCGGGCGCGCTCCCGGGCAAGATTTCTACAGTCACGTTCATCTGGGAACCAATTTCCGTCTGACGGCGTTTCAGGCAGCAGTTCTGCTCGCCCAGTTTGAGCGTTTGCCCGAACAGATTGCGCTTCGCACCGTTAATGCCAATCTCCTGAAACATCTGCTCTCGGATGTGCCGGAAATCGCCTGGCAAGAGCAGCCGGGTGGCATCACCCAAAATCCGTATTATCTGCTGATTGGCCGGACGAATGGCGGCAAGGTTCCGCGGGATCGCTTTTGCCAGCGGCTGATTTCAGCGGGCGTGCCGTGCACGCCATTTTATCCACACACTCTGTATCAGAATCCCATCTATCGGAAAGCGGAGTGCCACGTTTTGCCGTGTCCCGTTGCCGAAACGCGCATTCACGACTCGTTCTGGCTGCCTCATCGCGTGCTGCTTGCCGAAGAAGATTCGATTCGCCAAATCGCGAATGAGATCCGCACGGCGATTTCCAGCCGGAATCCTATGCCGCTTACTGCGGAGCCTGCGTTGAATCGCCAGTAGCTTGCGTCCCGGCGGCCGGTGTGGGCTCGATATGCTGCCCGGTCACTTTGAATTGCGTATCGTGCTGGTGGACGAAACCTAGCCGCTCCAGTTCGACTTCTTGCGCGCTGGGATCGGTTTTGAGTCTCTCGATCCGAAGCTTCTTCGCTTCGATATCGCGCTGAAGATTGGCATTCTGCTCCTCCAGACTACGAACCAATTGACGCTTTTCGGACAGCGCCGCTAAACCTTGTGGTCCGCGCAGCATGATGATTGCATAAGCACCTAAGCCGACGAGCGCCGCGAGCGCCGCCACAGGTCGAAGGAGAGAGCCGAACATTCGAGAATTTACCTTTACATATCTATATAAACTTGTTTCAAACGAAAGGTCCAGCGAAAACCGATGATCGACGCCTTAGTAGTTTTCTGTAGCTGCCCGACCGAGGAGGAAGCCGGGCGCATCGCCAACGATCTGGTGGAATCGCAACTTGCGGCCTGCGTGAACATCCTGCCGCCGATCGAGAGCATCTACCGATGGCAGGGCGCGGTAGAGAAGGCGCGTGAAATCCTTCTAATCGTCAAAACGACGGAACAGCAGTTCGCCGCTGTTCGAGACCGCATCGGCGAGATCCACAGCTACGAAGTTCCCGAAATCATCGCGTTACCGGTAGTGAGTGGGTCCGAGCCGTATCTCGCCTGGTTGCGGGCGCAGGTGCTGCCATAATCGACGTCATGCGTGTTGCCATCTTTCTCCTCTTCGCGGCTGTCATTCCGGCCAGATTTCTCGCCGCCCAGGAAACGCCTCTTACCGAACTCCCTTATACGCCTGTTCTCGACACGCAGTTTATGGACAAGGCGACGGACCCGTGCGTCGATTTTTATAAGTATTCCTGTGGAAACTGGAACAAACTGAACCCGATACCGGGCGATCAGGCTCGTTGGGATGTGTACTCGAAACTGACCAACGAGAACCAGCGCTTCCTCTGGGGTATTCTGCAGCAGGCGGCGCAACCGGCAGTTTCGCGAACTCCCAACGAACAGAAGATCGGAGACTATTTTCACGCCTGCATGGATGAAGGTGCAGTCGAGAGCGCTGGGATAAAACCTATCGAACCGATGCTGAACCGGATCGCCAATCTCAAATCGCCTGACGACATTGCGAGCTATGTCGCGGACGAACACCGACAAGGCGTTGATCGCGGCGTGCTGTTCGGCTTCAGCTCCGATCAGGATTACGATAATTCCTCCCAAATGATGGCCTTCGCCTGGGCCGGCGGCCTGGGATTGCCGGATCGCGACTATTACACGAAAACCGATGCCCGGTCGCAAGAGATCAGGCAGAAGTACGTCGAGCATGTGGAGCGCATGCTCGAACTCCTGGGCGAGTCGGGTCCGGACGCCAAAGCCGATGCTCAGAACGTTATGAAGATCGAAACTGGGCTGGCGCAGGCGTCGCTTACACGGGTAGAGAAACGCGATCCGTACAATTTGAAGCACAAGCTCAGCACCGCGGACCTACGCCAAACGTATCCGGCATTTGACTGGGATATTTATTTTCAGAAGATCGGCGCCCCTGAGTTCCAAACGATAGATGTCACTGAACCCAAATTCTTCGCTCAACTAAGCACCCAGCTCGGCACTCAGAACCTGGCGGCTTGGCGTGCGTATCTGCGATGGCACCTGGTTGATTCCGAGGCGCCCTATTTGCCGTCCCGCTTCGCTCAGGAGAATTTCGATTTTTTCAGCAAGTATCTTCAGGGCGTCAAGCAAATGCCGCCGCGCTGGAAAAAATGTACCCGTCTGGTAGACAGGGAGCTCGGGGAAGCTCTGGGCCAAGTATTTGTAGCCAAGACATTCTCGCCGAAAACCAAAGAGGATGCGCTGCGCGTCACACGGCAAATTGAAGCCGAAATGGGCCGCGACATCAAGGACCTGACCTGGATGAGCGAACCCACCAAACAGCAGGCCCTCGAAAAACTGCGCGCCGTAGTAAACAAAATTGGTTATCCCGACAAATGGCGTGATTACAGCTCGGTCCAAATCGCTCCTGACGATTTCCTCGGCGATGTGACTCGCGCTTCCGAGTTCGAGTCACACCGCGAACTCGCCAAAATCGGCAAACCGGTGGATCGCTCGGAATGGTTCATGTCCCCGCCGACCGTAAATGCCTATTACGATCCGCAAATGAACGACATCAATTTCCCGGCAGGTGTCCTGGAGCCACCGCTATTCGATTCCAAGGGGGATGCCGCGCCGAATTACGGCAACACCGGCGCAACCATCGGCCACGAGTTAACGCATGGCTTTGACGACGAGGGGCGCCAGTTTGATGCGCAAGGCAACTTGCGTGACTGGTGGACGCCAGCCGACGCCAAAGCGTTCGAGCAGCGGGTCGGTTGCGTTCGCAAACAATATGCGGATTACGTCATCATCGACGATATTCACATCAATAGCAGCCTGACACTTGGAGAAGATGTCGCCGACATCGGCGGCACGCTACTTGCTTACATCGCCTGGAAGCATTCCACGGAGGGGCAGGATCTGAAGCCGATCGACGGCTTCACTCCGGATCAACGCTTTTTTATCGGCATGGCCCAGTGGGCATGCGGCGAACAACGGCCTGAGAGTAAGCGCCTGCACGCCATCACCGACCCGCACTCGCCGGACGAATATCGCATCAACGGCGTGGTATCAGATCTGCCCCAATTCGGAGAGGCCTTCGGCTGCAAAGTGGGCCAGCCGATGGTTCGGGCCAATGCCTGCCGCGTCTGGTAATTTAGGCCGCTGCTGACCGCACTGCTTTTGTTTTCGCGTCGATCTCGAAGCGCTCCGCGCGCCCACCAGCCTCGTAGATCACGAAAGTAGGCGTCACATCCTCCCACTTGCCGCGCGAGAACTTCGCCCCCATAATGGGTCCCGGGTTGATGAGCAAACAGGATGCCGCTCGTGAAATCTCGAACTCATGGTTGTGCCCAAAACAAACCACATCGTAGTCGCCGCATTTCGCGATGGGCCGGGCCAGATAGTCGAAGTGGTTGACAGCAAGCCGGACATTGTCGAGCACCGTTTGAAATAACTCGCCGTGAACCTTCACGTTCGGCGTCTTGAGCGCTTTCGCGGTGATTCGATACAGATCGGCATCATTATTCCCGAAGACGATGTGAACGTCTCTGCTAAATTTTGCGAGCTCATCGATGACGAACGGCGAGCATAGGTCGCCGCAGCAGATCAGCGCGTCGGCACCTTGAACGGCGGCGATCGCGGGGGCGAGATTCCACAGATTGTCGTGGATATCGGAGAGAATCGCGATACGCATTATTGATAAAAATTACGATCCCAGGCGTGCCGCTTCAGGATGGAAAGCGTGCGCGGATCGAGCATTCCGGACGAAGCAGCCCGGCAATTGTCCTCTACGGTTACGATGCGCCGCATTCCGGGGATCACGCTGGTAACGGCTTTGTGCGAAAGGCAGAAGCGAATAGCAATTTGCGGCAGGGTCCCAGGTGTATCTTTCAAATCCCTTTTGAGGGCCTCCACATGCTCGACAACCTGCTTTTTCCGGTCCCCGCGGAAATACTCTTCGCGGAATTCGCCTGGCTCAAACTCTGTGCTCTCCGTAATGGTCCCCGTCAATCCGCCTTCGTCCAGCGGAACGCGGGCCAGTACACCCACCTTCATCTCCTGGCAGAGCGGGAACAGATGTTTTTCCGGAGTCTGATCGAAGATGTTATAGATCACTTGGACCGCGTTGAACAAGCCGCTTCTGACGGCTTCCAACGCGGAATCGGGTTCGTGCTCGGTAATCGAGACGCCGAAGTAGCGGACCTTCCCGCTTGCTCTCAGACGTTCCATGGCGCGCCGCCACTCGTCGTTATTGATCCAGGCGTCGGTCCAGACGTGAAACTGCTGAAGGTAGATCTGTTCGACTTTCAGATTCCGCAGGCTCTCCTCCGTGCATTGAATGATGTAGTCGTACGGGAACACTTCCGAAATGGGCGTCGAGGGTGATGCGGGCCAGATCCGATTCTTCGGCGGGATCTTGCTTGCGACATAAATCTTCCCAAAGCTCTGTTTCACGGCGTGGCCCACGAGCTGCTCGCTATGGCCATCTCCGTAGGCAAGCGCTGTATCCACCAAGTTGACGCCGAGTTCGAAGGCGCGCTTGAGCGCGGCGAGTGAATCCTTGTCGTTGCCCCCCTGCCACTGATTGCCGCCGATGCCCCAGGCTCCGAAACCAATCTCGCTGATCTCCGCTTCCGTTGATCCGAGTTTGCGATAGTGCATGTACTACTATTAGCCTGCCCGATGAACGAAGCCTCCCTGCAGCATCCTGCGCACTAGGTGCAAACAGCGCTGCTGCGCTTCTTCCTTTGAAATTTCAAGCTGGCGCGCTACCGCGTCCACGATTTCCTCGGTGCTGCGCCGGCCGTCGAAGAGCGGGATAAACTGCAACACAACCGAGTCCAGTTGCACTCGATCTTTCAGACCGGTTTCCTTAACCAAGGCGCTCGCCGCCTCCCACCCCGCATGGCCCAGCGCCGTTTGTAGGACAATCATGGCGCTCCCAGAGAAACAAAACGCCGCTCTCAAGAGATCCTCCTCCGAGTGAGTCGCAAGAACGGTAAGCGCATCAAACTTTTCGCGGATGGAGGCGCCGGCAGCTTCGCTTACATCAGGGGCCACAATATTCGCGAACCAATTTGCGCCGCTTCGTTTACGCATGGTGATGATGCCGCCGAGGACCGCCTCCACGCGGGATGCTCGAAGCGAATCGAGCCGGCTGCTGAACAGGCCATCTTGCCGGGCTGAATCGACGGCCTTCATCTCTTTTGATCGTTTTTCCGCATAAGCAACTGGAGTTCTGCGCGAACCATGCAGTACCAGCACGTCGCAACCGGAGTCCTGAGTCCAGGATTGCAGTCGTTGGGCCCATGGTTCGCCTTCAATCTGCACCCACTCGCAGATCATTTGAAAAAAACCGCCTTCCGTTAAGAACGCCGGGGCTTCCAGCGCGAGCTTTCGCGCAAATCCATCCAATTCAAGCGGGCTGTCGCTAAAGGTGAACTTCTTTGCCGGCGTAAGAAAGAACGGCGGATTCGCGATAATTCTGGAGAATGTGCGTCCCTGGACGGGCTCGAATGCATCCCCGCAAAGGAATTCGATATTCTCAATCCCATTCAGCGCCGCGCTGAAACGCGCAAACTGTAGCGCGCGCTGGTTGATGTCGGCCGCCACTACCTGCGCGCTATAGGCTGCGGCACTGAACGCCAGCACGCCGGTTCCGGTGCATATGTCGAGCGTAGTTTCGCGGTCGCCTGGTAAATCGCATTGGTGTAGAGTTCTAGTGGACGAACTTGGCCCGACCACTACGTCCGTGCCCTTATAAAGAGCAATAGCGTCGCAGGCCACGATTAACTCCTTGAAGGGCACCAAAAGAGCGAGCGGCTCAAAATGTGTACCCGTTTTCCGGAGAAGCCCGCAATCCAGCGCCGTAGAAAGCGCGGCCGGGCCCAAGACACGAGAGCAGAGATCAGCGTCGGCCTGCCATCCGACAAAAAACAATCTGGCGAGCAGATGCACAGGGGACACGCCATTTGTTTTTTCCAGAAGAGGCTCAAGATTTTCCAGGCTGGGATGCAGACTCTCCTGCACGTCTAGTTCTTCGATCAAATTCTTGGCGGTGTAACCACAGTTGCTCAAGTAAGAGCCGAGTGAACGAACCGCCTCTGGAGAAGATATGGTAAGCAATGCGAAAGACCGGAAACAGAAAGGCCGCCATCGCAAATGAAACGACGGCGGCCTGATTTTTGGCTGGTTTGTACTTACGGACGGGCGACGTTCTCGGCCTGCAGGCCCTTCGGCCCGCGTTTCACCTCGAACTCCACCTCCGCGCCCTCTTCAAGAGTGCGATACCCATTCATTTGGATCGCCGAGAAATGCACGAACACATCATCGCCGTTCGAGCGCTGAATGAATCCGTAGCCCTTAGCGGCATTAAACCATTTCACAACACCTTTTTCTCTCACTGCTAATCTCCTGTAATTGATGCGAGATGACGCCCGTTTGCCCGGACAGCAGATTTACAGGAGAGCTGAGCCCTCCTAAAATCTCAGGGCTCGCAGGAATACAACCAGCTTGCATCTAAAAATCTGGAATGAAGTTTACCAGATGGCTGGGTCGTCCATCAAGCAAAATGCTGAAACTAAAGGTAATAAAGTACTTACCCGATAAGTTCTAGAAGTACTATTTGCCACGGAAATCGGCGTTATTACGGCGCGCCGTTGACCGTCGTCAACTTCTCCATGGCTGCATTGCGCAGAGTCGGCGGAGAAGGGATTGTCAGCAGTCGCCGCGAGAGTTTGACCAATCCTCGCCGCTCCAACTGGTTCAGGGTAGTGGAGGTAGTCTCGCGAGTCGCACCGATGAGATCCGCGAGCTCAAGCTGGGTGATCGGAAGCTGATAGCTGCCGTCGCCATCGGACGGCTGCACGAGTTTAGACAACTCAGCTAAGTAATAAAGAATACGATACTCAACATCGTGAAGGCAGAGCAATTCAACTTTCTGGGCCAATCCAAGTTTGCGCTCCTGAAGTTCCTCAATCAGCGCCTTCGAAAGGTCCGGATTGACTGCTAAAGTTTCCAGCAACGTCTCCCGGGCGATGCGGTAAACGACTGCTTCGGTGAGCACTTCAGCTTCCGAGTAGTAGTTCTGAACTCCCTCGGGGAGGGCCTCTTCGCCGATGACATGATCCGGGCCGCAGACGCCAAGGATAATTCGGCCGTGATTCGCGCTGCTGCGGGTGAGCTTGACCAAGCCTTGCTCGATGAAGTAGAGCGAATCGGCTACCTGACCTTGTGAGAACAGGGAGCTTGAACGCCGAAGACCCGTAAGCCGGCTCACTTCGGGTTTGGAGAGCAACGTACTGTGTAGCAGAGATGTAAGTGAGGTCACCAGAATAGTCCCAGGGAATATTGCGTTCCTAATTATATGAAGTTATACATTCGATGCATAGAAAAAGTTCGAGGTACCAGGGTTTTCGGGTACTGAGCGAGGCTCATTCCGTCCGGGACAGCCGCCGGATTTTTTGAGCAAATCCTCTGGCAACAGTAAACCGGCTCTCCAATTCCGGTCGTCCGATCGAGTTCCGTAACTCATAGAGAGAACACAAGAAAGAGTCCAACGCCTGAGTAATCGCTTGCGAATTCGTGGACAGAATGCTTCCCCACACATCCGGCGCGCTCAGCGCCAAGCGGGTCATGTCGAGAAGACCTTGGCCGAACACTTGATCGAGATTTCGGTTATCTTGTTTCGCTAAGGTGGCGGCCAGAGCGCTCGAAAGCAGTTGGGGCAGGTGGGAGGTTAGGGCGACGGTCGCGTCATGTTCGCCAGGTGACATATCAATTACATGTGCGCCGATCCGTTCCAGCCACGATCTAAACTCGCCGGTCTGGCTCGGCTCTTGGGCAACAGGCGTCAGGACATAGGGGCGTTTGCGAAACAGATCTGCATCGGCAGCGCCAACGCCGCGTTGTTCTTTACCGGCGATAGGATGGCCTCCGATAAATTGCTTCAGGCGAGCCGCCGACGCAGCGGCAACAATCGGTCCTTTCGTGCTGCCAGCGTCGGTAACGAGGCAATTCGCGTTCACCACTTCGGCGAGGAGGGAAATGGTCGAGAGGATGCGGTCAACCGGCTGGGACAGATAAATCAGATCTGCGGATTGCGCTATTTCCTCGAGGGTTCCGCCGCGATCGATGGCGCCGGCCTCGATACCCGCCGAAAGCGCCGGAGGGGAACTGACGCCAATCAATTCTCCATCGAAGCCGGCCTTGCGCAGAGCCAGTCCCAAAGAACCTCCGATCAGTCCGACACCGACAATAGCTACCGTGCGCATCCGAAATTGGCTCAGGCGGCCCTACCGATGGCAGCGGCTATCGCGCGCACCTGCCTCATCAGATCGGAGAACTGGCCAGGATGCAGAGTCTGAGCTCCGTCGCTCAAGGCGTGGTCCGGATCGGGATGAACTTCAATCAGTAGACCATCCGCCCCAGCCGCGATCGCCGCTCGAGCCATGGGCAAAACATAGTCGCGTTTTCCCGTGCCGTGAGACGGATCGGCGATGACTGGCAGATGCGTCAACCGGCGAAGCACGGGAATGGCGGCGATGTCCATGGTATTGCGCGTGCTGGTTTCAAAAGTGCGGATGCCGCGCTCGCACAGCATCACCTCGTAATTGCCGCCTGAGAGAATGTATTCCGCCGAGAGCAGCAGTTCCTCTATGGTGGCCGCAATACCGCGTTTCAACAGAATCGGTTTGCGAATCTTTCCTAGCTCGCGCAGCAGGTTGAAGTTCTGCATGTTTCGAGCGCCTACCTGCAAAATGTCGGCGTATTTCGTAAGCGCCGGGATCTGCATTTGATCCATCACCTCGCTCACGACCAGCAGGCTATTGCGGTCGGCTGCCGAACGCAGAATGCGCAGACCGTCTTCTCCCATCCCTTGAAAGCTGTAGGGCGAGCTGCGGGGCTTGAACGCTCCGCCGCGAATAACACGAGCGCCAGCGGAGGCGACGATCGATGCCGATTCTTCAATCTGCTTCTCAGATTCTATGCTGCACGGGCCAGCCATCGCCACGATAGACGGACCGCCAAACTCGACATCTCCGATCTTGATCACCGTACCTGCAGGGCGAAAGTGGCGGCTGGCCAGTTTGTAAGCCGAAACGATGCGGTGAGCCTCTTTGACTCCCTCCATGACTTCGAGAGCGACGGGATCGAAATCATCCATCGGACCGACGCCACCAACAACGGTATGCCGCACCCCGGTGGATCGATGCACGGTGAAACCCATCTCGACCAGACGGTTGATCACCGCTTCGGTTTGCGCCTCAGTAGCGCCTTCCTGCATGACGACTAGCATGATCCCTGGCGGCGTTCCGGAACCTGCCGTTCCACGATTTTCAGCTTCTGTATGTTTCGCATCTCATCTATAATTCGCTCAAAGATTCGCTTAACGGCATCATCGGCCAAAGGCCCGTCATTGTGGCTCTGCACGTTCGCGAATACCTGCTCCTCCCGCTTGGGCTCGTAGACGGCCATTTGCAATTCCTGTTTGACGCGCCCGATCTCCTCCACGATGGCCGTTCGCTCGTTCAACAGAGCAAGCAGCCGCAAATCGACCGCATCGATAAGGTCGCGGCAACGATGGAGGTCTGCCGCCGAATATCCGCTCATGCGCCTCGTAAGGGAGCGGTCAGCTCCCGGATGAACCTTTCGAGTTGTGAATCGAGGTCGGCCGAACCGGCATGTCTCTCAATGCACTTGACTATGGCGCTGCCGACGGCCACTCCGTCAGCAATGGCAGCCACTTGCGCCACCTGCTCCGCTGTGCTGACGCCGAAGCCAACCGCGAGCGGTAAGTTCGTCCAGGTGCGCATGCGTTGGACGAGCGGGGCCGCAGCGTGCGACAGCGAGACCTGCTCACCAGTTACGCCAGTTCGCGAGACCAGATAGACGAAAGCGGAAGAATGCTCAGCAACCAATTGGAGACGCCGTTCCGTACTGGTGGGCGCCGCGAGAAAGACGGTGTCCAAGCCGTACTTACGCAAACGGCTCACGGGATCGGCCGCCTCTTCGACAGAAAGGTCGGTCAGCAACACCCCATCGACACCGGCATCGGAGGCATCGCGGGCCAGCTTTTCGAAACCATAGCGGAGGAGCGGGTTGAGATAGCTGAACAAAATGAGCGGAATATCCGACTGCCGCCGTATTTCCCGCACCAGCGAGAGCAGCTTTGGCAGGCTGGTACCGGCGCGAAGCGCACGTTCGGAGGCTCGCTGAATGACAGGGCCATCCGCAATGGGATCCGAAAACGGAACACCTAGTTCGATAAGATCCGCGCCGCCGCGCTCCAACGCGAGGACCAGCGGCACAGTGTGTTCGAGCGTTGGATCTCCGCCAGTCAGGTAGGCGATGAAGGCTTTGCCACCCTCCGCTTTCTTCTTTTGAAACAAGCCTGTGATTCGCGTAGTCGTTTCGAGCGGCATCAGGCGTCCAGCTCCGGCATGTTCTCGCGATAGATATCGATGTCTTTGTCCCCTCGGCCGGAAACATTCACGACGAAGATTGAGCCAGCCTCGAGCGGGGCCCGGCGGATGGCTTCCGCGATGGCATGGGAGGACTCGAGCGCCGGAATGATTCCTTCAGTTCGCGCCAATGTTTTAGCAGCGGCAAGCGCGCCGGCGTCACTGACTGAGACGTACTCCGCGCGATTGGCATCATGCAGCCAGGCGTGTTCGGGCCCGATAGCGGCATAGTCCAGGCCCGCCGAAACTGAATGCGTGAGGCCGACCTGGCCCTCGGCATCCTGCAAGAGATAGCTGAGGGTCCCGTGCAGCACGCCGGGCGAACCACCGCTGAATCGGGCGGCATGTTCGCCGAGCTGGATGCCTTTGCCGCCAGCCTCAACGCCAATCAACCGCACGGAGGAATCATTCATGAAGGGGAAAAAAATGCCGATGGCATTGCTGCCTCCGCCGACACAGGCGAGGATGGCGTCGGGTAACCGGCCGATCTGCTCGAGCGCCTGGGCCCGCGTCTCTTCGCCGATGACCTTGTGAAAATCGCGCACCATCATAGGATATGGATGCGCGCCGAGGGCCGACCCGAGCAGGTAGTGCGTAGTCGCCACGTTCGTCACCCAGTCACGCATGGCCTCGCTGATGGCGTCTTTAAGCGTGCGGCTGCCGTTGGCGACGCTGACTACTTCGGCTCCGAGCAAACGCATGCGAAAGACATTCAGGCGTTGCCGGCGCATGTCTTCTTCGCCCATATAAACTACGCATTGCAATCCAAAAAGTGCGCAGACGGTAGCGGTTGCGACTCCATGTTGTCCAGCACCCGTTTCCGCGATAATTCGTTGCTTCCCCATACGCCGGGCAAGCAGAATTTGCCCAAGGCAGTTGTTGATCTTGTGGGCGCCGGTATGAAGTAGATCTTCGCGTTTGAGCCAGATCTGCGCACCGCCGAGGTTGTGGCTCAGGCGCGCGGCCGGATAAAGAGGAGTAGGACGCCCCGCATAGTGATGCAACAGCCACTTCAGCTCGGCTTGAAAAGCGGGATCGCGGGATGCTTCGCGGTACGCCTCCTCGAGCTCTTCGAGCGGCGACATCAACACTTCGGGCACATAGCGGCCACCGTACGGTCCAAAATGGCCTAGGGCGTCCGGTAACGTAACGGGCGAACTCATACGGGTATCTTTTCCTGGATGCTCACGGCGGCGAAAGCCAGCGTCGCCGCTTCGACGAACTCTCGGACGCGACGTGGATCCTTTCTGCCCGGGCTGGATTCGAGCCGCGAACAGGCATCTACGCCCCAGGGTCTGGCGGTCTCAATTGCCAAACGAACGTTTGAAGCGTCCAGTCCGCCGGCGATGATTATTTTTTGCCCGAATTCAGCCGCCAGGTTCCAGTCAAACGTTTCTCCCGAGCCTCCGTGCAACGCTGTGTGGCTATCGAGCAAGTAGGCATCGGCGATGCAATCGCAGGCCGCTCCGCGTTTCGCGGCCACTGCTCTCCAAGTGAAACAGGACCAAGAAAACCGGCCCGGAACAGATGGGCCATGCAACTGGACCACATCCAGGGGAACCCGGCGGACGAAATCAATGACCTCTTCTTCAGGCGAATCCACAAAAACTCCGACTCGCAGGATTCCGGGAGGGACGATATTTGCAATCCTTTGGGCCACCGCGGGCGGGATGTAACGCGGGCTTTGCCGATAGAAGTTGAAGCCCAACGCGTGGACACCAGCTTCCACGGCCGCCGCAGCATCCGCTTCACACGTAATGCCGCAAACTTTGATCAGGAATGGCAGGGACGATGAGTTGCTCATGCGTGCTGGAGCAGACCGCGAAGCGCGGCGCTTTGATCCTGCGATTTCATGAGCGATTCGCCAACCAGGAACGCATCGTAGCCGGCCTCCATTAAAAGTTCGATATCGCTCCTGGTGTGAATTCCGCTCTCACTCACCCGAATAGCATTCGGCGGCATCAGGTAACTGAGCCGGAGCGAGGTATCGAGCGAAGTTTCGAAGGTCTCCAGATTCCGATTATTGACGCCGATCAGGTCGGCCCCGGAATCGATGGCTCTTTCCAAATCCGGGTGGTCATGCACTTCGACCAGCGAATCCATGCCGAGCGAGGATGCCAGCTCGCGCAGGTGAAGCAGTTCTTGAATATCCAGAATGGCAGCAATCAGGAGGATTGCGTCCGCGCCGTGAGCGGCTGCTTCGAAAACCTGAACGCGGTCAATGGTGAAATCTTTGCGCAGCACGGGGACGTTGACGGCAGCGCGAGCCGCCTCCAAATCGTGCAGAGAGCCCTGAAAATAGGGCTTATCGGTGAGCACCGAAAGGCAGGCGGCTCCGCCTTGTTCGTAGGCATGAGCGATGAGCGCTGGATGGAAGTCCGGTTGAAGCAATCCCTTACTGGGCGAGGCCTTCTTGATCTCGGCGATGATGGCCGGTTTCGATCCTTTGAGGGCGCGCGCGAATCCGCGGACGCGAGATTTGTGTTCGTATGCTGCCTGCTCCAGAACCGAGGCCCGGGCGTGAAGATCCGCGACTTCCTTCTGCTTGTCCTGAACGATCCCGGCAAGAATGCCGGATGGGGTGCGGAGCATGGTCGCGGAGGGGTTCGGAACCCTCATCGTAACAGGTTAAAACCTTTCAGGGCTGCGGTCGGGAGCCAATCCTTCCAACACAGCGGCAGAACATACGAGGCTCCCACGCGGCCGAACGAGAAACGGCGGATTTCCGAGCTAAGTGGCTGATTACGGGAGGGAAAATAGAATTTCGACAGTTGAACACAAGCGGGAGGACCAGGCGCGTAGCGGTTTTTACCAAACGAACTGGCCGCTTTTTACCAAACGAACTGGATTGGGTTCGTTTTTTCAATTTCTCCGGAAGGTCGCGCATGATTTATTCTGAGGCTTCGTTCCGTAAACTTGGCTCCAGATGTCTCGCCGCCGCTTCTTCGTTCCGGAAATTCGGCGCGGCATGGCCGAGCTCACCGGCCCCGATGCCGAGCACCTGGTTCGTGTTCTGCGGGCCCAAGTGGGGCACGTCTATGAAATCTCGGACAACCGCGACGTGTACTTGGCCGAGGTCACCACGGCGCGGAAATCCGTGGTCTCGTTCCAGGTAACCCAAAAGCTCCCTGCCCCGCCCCCGGCCGCCCACATCACGCTTTGCGCTGCCCTGATCAAATTCGACCGGTTTGAATGGTTGATCGAGAAGACAACGGAGCTAGGCGTTGCGGCGATTCTACCCTTCGAAGCGGCTCGCAGCGAGCGCGGGTTGGCGCAGGCCGGAGTGAAGCGAGTTACTCGTTGGGAAAGAATTGGGGTCGAAGCCAGCCAGCAGTCCCGCCGGGCGCACCTGCCTTGCATTGCCCGGGCTGGCACATTTGCCGACGCGGTGCACGTAGAGGCGGCTGTTCGCTTGCTGCTTGACGAGAGCGAACAAGCTCCACCGCTGCTGAGGGTCGTTCCAGATCGGCGCAGCGCCGAGGACCGAATCGCCTTGCTACTGGGACCGGAAGGCGGCTGGACCGCCGAGGAGCGTACTCAGGCAATCGACGGCGGCTGGGCTCCGTGTTCGCTGGGCGAGACCATTTTGCGAGCGGAAACCGCCGGCATCGCCGCCCTGGCCGTTGTGCAAGCGGTGTGGGCGAGCTAGATGACTCGCGGCACGACAGCGGCTTGAATCGGCCTGTTCCCGACTGCCAGCATGGTGAACAATGATGCGCCTGTTTTTGTTCGGTTCGCTCGAATGGCTTGCACGTGGATCACGGCTATATCGCCCGACTGCTCGTCCAGCACCAGCGCGTACTGGTCATCAGGCGTGACGGTGATGAACGCGGGCCTTTGACCAACCTCCACGATGCCGATCACTTTGCGCGTGTCGATGTCCAGGATCGAAATATCGGAGCCGCTGCCGCTCGCGACGAAGAGGTACGACGCCGAGCATCCCATCACGCCCGGATCTCGCCCGGCCAATACCGTCTGGTCGACTTCAAATTGATAGGGGAAAACGATCGCGACAGCGTCCATCCCCTGACCCGATACAAAGAGTTGGCCGGCATCGGCTTTGAAGCAAAGATTCTGGGGTTGCATGGCGAGCGGCAACTCGGTCACGACCCGCAAACCCGGAACGTTGAACGCAGTCAGTGAGCGGTCGCCCAGATTGGACGCCAACAGGAGCTTGCCATCCGCCCGGAAGCGAACTTGTCCCACAGCGCCGCTCATCCGCGCGGAAGCATGCCTGCCGCTTGCCAGATCTACCAGCTCGACCAAGCCAGCCTCGCCACTGGAAATGGCGACGTGGCCGGAGGCGGAGATGTCAACCTGCTTCGGGTCGGCGAATAGAGGGTGGCGAGCCGTCACCGCGAGACGGACCGGGTCTGCCTCGATCAGTTCACGCGCGGAGCCGGCGATGGCGAGCAGACGCTTGCCGTCGGAAGTAAGGCCGATCTGCGCGATATCGTCCGCCAGCTTACGGGAGGCGATTACATTGAGATTTCCGTCCACGATATGCACACTGCCATTTCCAGGAGTGAGCACATAACTGTGGTTGCTCGCGATATCGGGAACGACCGCACTCGGAGGCGCGCCGACCGGTATAGTTTTGACGAGTTGAAAGCGGGTCAGGTCGACGGCGGCGATGCTGTTGTCTCCGGCCGTTGCGATCAATGCGTAGCCGGGATACCCGGTACCTTTTTTGGGGCCACAAGCGGCGGCAAGCAGCATTCCGCCGACTGAAAGCCACCGACGGCGGGTTAACTGAATCAAAACGCAACCATTTGAAAATACGACTCTTTTAGGTCTGTCGGGAGGATCTGTTCCTATGTTACTCTCTGAATTTGTTCCCTTCCCCGTACAACGCTTCACTTCATGAACTTTAGGTCCGTCTTCAGTCTTATCTCCTCGGATTTAGCTATTGATCTTGGGACGGCGAACACGTTGGTGTTCGCAAAAGGCAAAGGCATTGTGGTCAACGAGCCGTCCATTGTTGCGATCAACAAGAATAACGGCGAGATCGAAGCGGTCGGCAAAGAAGCCAAGGATATGGTCGGGCGGACGCCGGGCAATATAGTGGCGATCCGGCCCATGAAAGACGGCGTCATCGCCGATTTCAAAGTGACCGAGCGCATGCTGAATTATTTCATTCTGAAGGCGCACGGACGCAAGATGCTGGTTCATCCGCGGATCGTCATCGGAGTGCCGAGCGAGATCACGCAGGTGGAAAAACGCGCGGTGAGCGAATCGGCCTACCGGGCCAAGGCGAGCGAAGTTCATCTGGTTGAGCAGGCAATGGTGGCGGCGATAGGCGCGGGTCTTCCGATCACCGAGCCTTCGGGCAACATGGTTGTCGATATCGGAGGCGGTACAACGGATGTCGCCGTGATTTCGCTGTCCGGCATCGTTTATTCCCGTTCGGTTCGTGTCGCGGGTAACGAAATGGACGACGCGATCATGAGCTACCTGAAGCGCAAGTACAATCTGCTAATTGGAGAGCGGACGGCGGAGCAGATCAAGATTCAGCTTGGCTCGGCCTATCCGCTCGACAAACCGGAAACGATGGAAATCAAGGGACGGCACCTGATCGAGGGAGTTCCCAAGACGGTCACCATCGGCGACGCTGAGATCCGCGAGGCGCTCTCCGAGTGCATCTCGACCATACTCAACGCGATCCGGGTTGCGCTGGAGCGCACGCCGCCGGAACTGAGCGCCGACATTAGCGATCGCGGCATTGTCTTGACGGGCGGAGGGGCTCTCATTAAGAACCTGGATCGCCGCATTCGCGAAGAAACCGGCCTGCCAGTCTCCATTGCCGAAGATCCGCTGGCTTCGGTGGTGCTGGGGACGGGAAAAATGCTGACCGACTTCAAACTCCTGCGCCGAATCGCAATTGAGTAAAAGAACACCGCGTCTCAAAGGGCGAAGATGTTAATAGAGACGAGTAGCATTCCAGCCCGCACCCCTTTTACAGTTAGATAAGGAAACCTGAAGTCAATGGAAGCCTTGCTGAGCCGCTACCGGAACCTGACGGTTCTAGTAGTGGTCGTGGTAGCGCAACTGCTCTATCTGGCATACCAGGTGAAGACCAATCGGGATGAGCGGTTAATCCGCGTGTGGGCGGTGAGCGCTGTGACGCCGATGGCAGGGATGGTGGAAGATGTGCGCCACAACACTATCGGCTTTCTTCAGGATTATTTCATTTTGTTGGACGTCCGCGACCAGAACCGGAAACTGAAGAGCGTCAACGACAAACTGCGGATGGAAAACGTGTACTACAGGAACCAGCTCGATACGGCGGAACACGCCCGTGCCTTAATCCTGTTTCAAGCCCAATCGCCTTCGAAGTCGATCGCGGCGCGGGTGATCGGGAACAGTACGGTGGTAACGGCGAAAGCAGTGTTTATTGACCGGGGATCGACGAGCGGCGTGGAGAACGGCATGGCGGTGGTGACGCCGGACGGCATCGTTGGCAAAGTGGTCGCGGTGTATCCGCTGGTCTCGCAGGTGCTCCTGGTAACAGATCCAACCTTTAAAGTGGGTGTCGAGTCGCAGAAGGGGCATGTGCACGGAGTTCTCGATTGCAGCGGCAAGTGTAAAGTCGAAGAGATTCCGAACGAAGATAAGGTTGGCATCGGCGAATGGTTCTTCACGTCGGGAGAGGATCGTATTTTCCCGAAAGGTTTTCCCGTCGGGACGGTGTTGTCAGCCGGCCCCGGGCAGGGGACAAAAGACATCAACTTGAACTTGAGTGGCGCACCCGGCGGAGTAGAGGAAGTGCTGGTTTTATTGAAAGGCGTACACCAGCCGATTCCCACCGCTCCACCGGAGGAAACGGCGAGCGCGGTGCTTCCGCCTCCGCCGGCGGAGAGCGGAGACGATGCCGCCGCGGCGGCCAAGCCGCAGACGGAAGCGGATAAAGTCCAACAGAAATATCAGGAGATTGGCAAGGACGAAGGCCACGTTTATGGGGCGATAGGCTCCGGGATTCCAGACTTCAACGTAAAGCCGGGGGCAGTGGCTAAGCCAGATGTAGCTAAACAAAGCCAAGGCGGCACCTCGACGAGCGCCGGCGGAGCGCCGAAGCAGACCGCACCGGCAGCGACGGACAACGCAACAAATGGCAACACACCGGGGATTCTGGGCGCGAAGCCGGGTATCAAACCAGCCGCACCGAAAGCCGCCGCCACAGAAGCCGGCAATGACAGAGCCAGTGCTGCCCTTGGGAGCGCCGCGACATAAAGCAGCGGAGCCGGCAACCGGAACGAACAAAGTTCCCGAGCCGGCGCAACAGGAGCCGCCCGGCCAGTGATGAACGAGACAAGCGACACGCTGATCAAACGGCCTGTTCAGGAGAGTTTGTTCAGCCGCTTCGAGGCTCTCGCGCTCCTTGCGATTACGCTGATCGCGATAATCGGCAAGTTCTATCTACCCCGGCTAATCCCACACACGGAATGGCTGGAGCTACCGTTGCTGCTGACGGTCTATTTCGGGCTGACGAGGCGAAGCCCCATACCGTCCCTGTTTTTCGGCGCATTCGTCGGGCTGGCGGAAGATTCGCTTTCGCCCGCGACCATCCCGATCGGGATGTACGGAATCACCAAGACGCTAGTCGGCTATTTCGCGGCCTCCGTCAGCGTGCGATTCAATGTAGAAAGCTCGGGCATCCGGCTGGTGCTGTGTTTCTTTTTTTATTTTTTTCATGCTTTCTTCTACTGGGTGATGCGGCGAGCGCTGCTCGGGCAGATTGTGCCGTTCGATCCCCAGGAGACATTTGTGCACGGCGCGCTGAACGCGGTGATCGCACTGCCGTTGTTCGCCCTTCTCGATAGAATGAAGCTGGCGGGCACGTCCAGCCTGTAATCCGGAATGACCCAGTGGCACTGATTCAGGGCGAGCGCAGGAGAGACAGCGAGGCTGTTTCCTCCGACGGGCTACCGCGGGACGATCCCAAGAGCGTATCCAGCAAAATCGCTATTTTCCAATACCTGACGGTGGGTGTTTTTGTTTTCCTGATGTCGGGTTTTTGGCAATTGCAGGTCAAGAATCCCGACGTATACAGCGAGGCGGCGGAACGGAACCGGATCAAGAGCACTCCGATTCTTGCGCCCCGCGGCAAGATACTGGATCGCGATGGACGGGTGATCGTCGATAACAAAGCATCCTATTCACTGCTGCTCAACCGCGACGAGATCAAGCCCGAACACTTGCCCGCCATCGCCGAAGCGCTGCAAATCGACTATGAAGATCTCGCCGCCAAGATCCGCCGAACGGGAAACCTGCCGCAGATCATCATCAAAGATCAGCTCACGCGGGACGATATCGCTTGGGTTGAATCCCACCAGGACGCGAGCGCGTATCCGGAGATGCAGTTGATCAAAGCGTGGCGGCGGCAGTATCCGCAAGACGGTTTCGCGGCGCACGTGATTGGTTACGTGGGCGAAATCAGCGAAGCGGAGCTGGATTCTCCGCAATTCATCGATTATCAACAGGGCGACGTTATCGGCAAAGACGGCCTGGAGCGCGAGTACGATCAGACGCTGCGCGGGGTAGATGGGCAGCAACGGGTGCTGGTCGACAATTGGGGCCACGAGCGCCAGATCGAAGGCGCGCAGGAGGCGGTTCCAGGCAAGGATTTAAAGACGACCCTGGATCTCGATTTGCAGGCCGTCGCGGAATTATCGATGGAGGGCAAACGGGGGGCGGTGGTTGCCCTTGATCCACGCACCGGCGAAGTACTCGCCATGGTGAGCCGTCCCACTTTCGATGCCAACAAATTCACTGGGCGAATCAGCCGCACGGACTGGAATGAAATCGCTCGCGATCCATATAAGCCCCTCATGAATCGTGCCATTCAGGGCCAGTTTGCACCAGGATCGACGTTTAAGCCAATCATGGCGATCGCCGGCCTCGAGACCGGCGTGATAGACGACGACACCCAGTTTCATTGTTCCGGGGGCGCATCTTTCTACGGCCACTATTACGCTTGCCATCTGAAACACGGTCATGGCGACATTCAGTTGCATCGCGCCATATCGCAGTCTTGTGACGTTTTCTTTTACAACGTGGCAAACCGCCTCGGCATCGACCGCATTGCGCAGTATGCGGAGTTGGCGGGAGTGGGTCACAAAACCGGAATCGATCTGCCGAATGAGACCCAAGGCACGATGCCATCCACCAAATGGAAAATGCGCATGTTCCGTCAAAAGTGGTACGCGGGAGAGACAATATCGGTCGGAATCGGACAGGGAGCGGTGACCGTTTCTCCCCTACAGATCGCGGCGGCGCTGGGAGGGCTCGGAGTTGGCGGCAAGTGGTACAAATCGCATCTCATCAAAGGTGAGGCTCCGGTTCTGCTACGACAGGGGAATTTCCAGCCCGGAAATTTGGAGCAAGTAATTTCAGGAATGTATGGTGTCGTGAACGAAGGCGGCACTGGCCGCGCCGCGCAATTGCCGAAGGTCAAGATCTGCGGAAAGACCGGTACGGCGCAGGTTGCCTCCACCGAACTGACCAAAGGCGCAAAGATAAGGAGCGCGATGGCGAACCACGCCTGGTTTGTCGGCTACGGCCCCATGGATTCACCCGAAATTGTCGTCGCAGCGTTGTTTGAGAATGGGGAGGAAAGCACTAACGCCGTTCCAATCGTGCGCGATGTGTTGAAGGCTTATTTCGACAAAAAGGCGCGCGAACAGAACGCCGCGACCGCTAACGCACGTCTCGAAAGCCCCCGTACGCTATTTACGCGGCCGCGCGCAATGGCAATGTTGAAACCGACATTGCTGGAAGGCCTGAAGTAAGTGACTGGCTATCGTTCCATCCGCGATTTGGACTGGCCGCTGCTGATAATCACGCTGGCCCTCTGCACTCTGGGTGTGCTGCAGATCTATAGCGCAACGCTCGACACTAAGTGGCACGATGCCTGGTGGAAGCAGATGGTCTGGGTGGGCACCGGACTGGCGATGATGTGGGTCGCGTCCATGGTGGATTATCACGCGCTGCTGGGACGAGTCTTTTACTTCTATATAGGCGCGATTGCCCTTCTTTTGACCACCGCCGTGATAGGCAACAAAGTGTTCGGATCTACCCGGTGGATTCACGTCGCGGGATTTACACTGCAGACGTCCGAGTTCGTCAAGATTGTTCTGATTCTGGTGGTCGCAAAGTACCTGACCGATATCAAAGCGGAGACTCTGGAGTGGAGCGATGTGGCGAAGCTCGCCGCGTTCGTTGGCGTTCCCATGGTGCTGGTGATGAAGGAGCCGGATCTTGGGACAGCGCTCACCTACATTCCAATTTTGGTTTGCGGCATCTTGATGGCAGGTCTGCGGTGGAAATACTTGCTGATTGTTACCGCGGTCCTGGTGGTCACACTGCCGATTGGATATCATTTTCTTAAGCCCTATCAAAAGGACCGGCTGGTGAGTTTTATTTACCCGGACCGCGATCCGAAGGGAACGGGGTTTCAGGTGATTCAGTCCAAAATTGCTGTAGGCAATGGCGGCATATGGGGCCGCGGCGCCAAAGAGAGTTCGCAGACTCATCTAGGTTTTCTGCCGGTTCCACACACGGATTTCATCTTCTCGTCGTTTGCGGAAGAGCATGGGTTTATTGGGATAGTAATTGCCCTGGTTCTGTATTTCCTGCTGATCATGCAGATTGTGCAGAACGCGCAAACGGCGACCGACAAGGCCGGGCTGTACGTGTGCATGGGGGTCGCCGCTCTGCTGTTATTTCACGTGTTGGTGAACGTAGGTATGGTAATTGGCAGGATGCCGATTACGGGTATTCCGCTGCCGTTGATGAGTTCGGGCGGCTCGAACACGTGGTCGATTTTTCTGATGTTGGGACTGGTGAACAGCGTCAGGTTACGTAGGTTTGTGAATTAGTAAGTGCGGCCTATGAGTAGGCCGGTTCGATGAAAATGGGTCGAACTGAGCAGGACAAGAGACTTTCGGATTTGCTGGCAGGGTTTCGCTGATTGGAAGGACGATGTAAACGTACCGCAAACGAAACCGCCACCTTGGCGCGGAGGCGTCAAGCAACGTAGGCGAGTGTTCCCGAGCAAGCCTCCACTCGCGTTCGCGGCAAAGGATTTTGCGTCGGTCCACTAGGTTAGTGGATAAGGACGCGGGGCAAACTCCGGAGTTCTATGTACTCTCACTGTCGGCCCGATTAAGGCGGTGATTCATGAGTAAGGAACTGGTGATTGGCTCCAATCGCCACGAGACGAAGGTAGCGATTCTTGAAGAGGATCAGCTAGTCGAGATTTATTTCCAGCGGGCCAATGAATATTCGCTGGCTGGAAGCATTCATAAAGGAAGAGTAACGCGCGTACTGCCGGGCATGCAGTCGGCATTCGTCGACCTGGGCCTAGAACGCGACACGTTTCTCTATGTTTCCGATTTTTTCGAAGAGAACGAGGATATCGACACGGTCGAGGAAAAGCCGGTCCGCACCGATCGGCGCGATCGGCCTCAGAATCGGGCACCGGAGAGACAGGCGCGAGCGCCAATCGAAATCCCGCCGCCCCAAGCAGAAAGTACTCTGCCATCCGCGGACTTACCTGCATTTGAGTCGAGCGTCGCGCCAGAGATTCCCGCGGCAAGCGAACCCTCCGCGGTCCGCCCCGGAGAACGCTCGCCCGAGGGTGACCGGGGATTTCGTGGCGATCGCCGCGGCAGGAGGTCCCGCCATCGAAAACAACGCGGCAGAGGGTTCCCTGAAAACAAGTACGCTCAACCGGTAACAACGTCCCAGACGCAGCAGGCTGAAGAAGGCCGCGGAGAAGTTAACGAAGAGGCGGCCGAAGCGATTATCCTGCCGGGCGAATCGCTCGCCAAGTATCGTCGCGCGACAGCCGGCGAGGGTACATTTTCTCCACAAAGTGAGGAAGCGGAGCTCCCGCAGGAACCCGAAAGCGGCACCGATGACGCAACGCATGAAGAACTTGAAGCGGAGGCCGAGGAGATTGAACTCACCGATAAGATCTTCGGCCATCGCGACGACGAGAGCCAGTTATAGCCGAAGAGCAGAAGATCGAGGAAGTGAAGCAGGACACCCCCGCGCCGCCTTCCGAAACGAAGGCAGGATCGGGAGAGGAGTTGCTCACCAATGTCGTTCCCATTCGATCGGAAACCAGCGAGGAAGACGAAGGCCGCGAGTATCGCGTTCTGGACGCAATCGAAGAAAGGGAGACGGAGGACGCGAATTTCGAAGCGGACGAAGCCGAAGATACGGGCGAGCCGGACGAGTCTGAGTTGGAGGCCGCCGACGAAGGCGTGCCGGCAGTGGACGAGGGGCTGGAAGATAACGCTCTTCCGATAGCGGATCGTCCCAGAGCCGATGGCGCTATCGGTGATCCGGGTCGTCAGGGCGAAGGTGGGGAACAGGCGCAAGCTCAGACTGCCTCGGTTCGCGAGCAGAGTGGCCAATACATGCAGCACCGCGGCTCGCGGAGAATGCGGCGGCGGCGTGGCGGCAATCGGTTCCAGCATCAGCAGCGCGAGTTTGGCACGGAGCCAGGCATGGGTGGAACAGCAGCCGCTCCGGCGATGGAACCGGAAGCTCGCGTTTCCGAATCGCGAACGGAAGCGGGGCGCGATAGCTATGAAGAACGCTCGAGCGAAAAACCGGAACGGGCGTATCCTTCAATTTCAGATCTGCTGAAAGCGGGTCAGGAAATTATTGTGCAGATTGCCAAGGAGCCGCTGGGGCAAAAGGGAGCGCGTATCACCTCGCACATCGCGCTGCCCGGACGGTACGTCGTATTCATGCCCAGCGTGACGCATCTCGGCGTTTCGCGCAAGGTGTCGAGCGAAGAAGAGCGGCAGCGGTTGAAGCGCATCCTGCAAGCGCACCGCGAGGGGACGACGGGCGGCTTCATCGTACGCACAGCCGGGGAAGGAGTGCCGGAGGACGAGATTGCCGCGGACATGAACTCGCTTTATACGCTGTGGCTCGATATCCGCCAAAAAGCGGAAAAGCGGCCCGCGCCGGCGCTGCTGCATCACGACCTCGACATTGTCGAGCGCATTTTGCGCGATCAGATCACGGACGATTTCAAAGCCATCTGGGTGGACAACGAGGAGATGTATGAAAACGTCGTCACCTTCATGCAGCGCTTCCAGCCGGGTCTGGTGAGCCGGGTCAAAATGTACACCCGCGCCGCGCCGGTATTCGATGCTTTCAACATTACTCAAGAACTGGAGAAAGCGCTCCGCCCAAAGGTCTGGTTGAAATCGGGCGGTTACATCGTAATCAATCAGACCGAGGCGCTGGTTGCGATAGACATCAACACCGGGAAATTTGTAGGAAAATCGAATCGCCTCGAAGACACTATCGTCAAAACTAATATCGAGGCGGTGAAGGAGATCGTACGGCAGATCCGGCTCCGCGATCTGGGCGGCATCATCGTAGTCGATTTTATCGACATGGACGAGCGCAAGAACCGCCAGAAGGTGATGCAGGCGCTGGAAGACGCGATGCGCGCGGACAAAGCGCCTTATAAAATTCTTCAGTTCAACGATTTCGGCCTGGTTGCGATTACTCGTAAGCGAGTCAAGCAGAGCCTGGAGCGGACGCTTTGCGCTTCCTGCCCATACTGCGAAGGCGCCGGCTATGTGAAAAGCGTCCAAACCATCATAGGCGAGATTCTGGCCGAGGCGCAGAAAATTTCAAAGGCGATCGAAGGCAAAGACGTGATGCTTCGCGTTCATCCGGATGTCGCGAAAGTGCTGAAGGCCAGCGACAATCGATACCTCGAAGAATTGGAAGAGATTCTGAGGCGGCCAGTGCTGGTGAAGGGCGATCCGACGCTGCATCACGAAAAATTCGATCTGGCGTGAACGGAAGGCCCGTTCGGGAACCATAGCGAAGAGCATCGTCACACACGTGAGCGCTTTTGGGCTCGCCGATGATTCAGTAGACATTCCACACAATTA
>CAVXKZ010000020.1:0-84482 GCA_963762495.1 uncultured Acidobacteriaceae bacterium | reverse complement strand
TATTTTAGTCGTTTGTGACTGCCTCATGGCGGGTGGCCACAACGGGGTATGAAAACGGCTTAGAGAACTGCGTTCCGAGGAAAGTAGGAAATAAAGATCAATCCGGCGGATCAAATTAGCGATGTACTAGTCGGGCGGACACAGGCCGCTTCGGATGTTCTGGCTGGTGTCACAGACCTACTCGGGAGGTAACGTTCTCTGTGGAACAGACTACATCTTCGGGCGCTTACTCCGGTTACGGCGAGGCCTCGTCGAATCGAGAAGCCCATTCGTCGGGAGTGTCCTGGGGCGCCGTCATAGCGGGCGCGTTCGTCGCCGCAGCATTGTCACTCACCCTCCTCGCGTTAGGCGCGGGATTCGGATTGCTGTCTGTGTCGCCGTGGTCGAATGCGGGAACCGCATCGGCGGTGAGAACAGGGGCAATCATTTGGCTGATCGTGATTCAAATCGCAGCGTCCGGTATGGGCGGGTACATCGCCGGCCGATTGCGCACGAAATGGGTGGCGATTCACAGCCACGAAGTGTACTTCCGCGATACGGCGCATGGGTTTCTGGCATGGGCGGTCGCAGTGGTCATCACGGCCGCCTTCCTGGGTCCAGCGGCGACAGCCATGGTCGGAGGCACGGCCCTGGGTGCCGAAACGGCCGGTCCGGAAAACGCCTATTTTGTGGACACGCTATTCCGTCCCGCTCCGAGCGGGAGCGCTGCGGCACCGAACGCGCCTGCTGCAAGCGCAGCGGATGACGCAGCACGCGGCGAGGCAGCAAGCATTTTGGCGAATGCGCTGCGCCAGAGAGAGACCGCGGCAGCCGACCGAGACTATTTGGCCCAGTTGGTGAGCGCGAGAACGGGACTGAGCCAGAACGATGCGGCCCAACGGGTTTCCGATGTCGTCGCACAGGCGCGGCAGGCGGCCGATGCAGCACGCAAAGCGACAGCGCGCCTGCTGCTCTGGACCTTTCTGGCTCTGCTGATTGGGGCGTTTTGTGCGAGCTATGCCGCAACTATCGGAGGCAGACAGCGGGACCATATGCCAGCGCTGTGAGCGCCGAAGCCTGAGTTAGGCAGTAAGACTTCACGAGAGGAGATCAACGATGCGTTCGGTCCTACTTTATCTGCTGGGTGTGCCGATTCCGATCATCATTTTGCTCGCGCTGTTCACGCACCACTGCTAGTCTCCCGTTTCTAAAGTTCTTTATATTTTCTGAGCTTTCGGATAATCTCGCTGGCGACCCACTGAAACGCAGCGCGGCGTCCTAAAGCTGCGTTGAACAATTTTCTTGGCGTATCAAGCGCTTGCTGTTTGATGCTACGCTCGGCTCCGAATCCAATTCGAGGGATGATGCTCACGAGTTAGTTTGGTACACATGAGCCATGCCATTATGCTCACACGTTCAAACTTTCTGAGTTCGGCAATGATTGGCGCTTTCGTCTTGCCGGCGCTGGCGGACTCGGAACGACCCTCAGCGGCATCTGATCATGTTGCTTGGGTTGAGCAGTGCCTCAGACCCATGGAAACGATCAAGCCGGGCATGACCAGGAGCCAGTTGCTAAAGGTGTTCAAGACTGAAGGAGGGTTGTCGACTCGCTTGCACCGAACCTTTGTCACTCAGGACTGCCCGTACTTCAAAGTAGACGTCGAGTTCAAGCCGGTTGGACCCCCAGAGCGCGATGGCGAAGGCCGAGTAACTCTTGAGGAAGACGACCGCGACATCATCATCAGCGTGTCCAGACCATACCTTCAATTCACCATCGCCGACTGAGATCTTTAACCAACGTATTTCAGATTCTGGCGCTTACATCAGGTTTTCGGAAAACTGAACGCCTGCCCGCCCTGAATAGGTCTCCGCGGTTCTCAATGCAATGGACCCGATGCATCTAGCACATCGGGTCCGTTCTTTCGGCAGCAATGTTTTTGGCTTAGGGACCGACTTGCACGCAAGCCTTGGCATGCTGATCCCACTCCTGTTGCAACTCGAAGTTATAGATAGGACCGCGGCCGATGATGTAGATTCCCAGCGATTCGGGCCAGGACTGGTTCGCTTGCGAGCCCCAAGTGTTGGTTCCATAGTTCCACGCGCACTTGTCTCCGATTTCGTCACTGAGGTCCTGGCCATACCAGGCATTGAGTTCCGGATCGGTGATGGCCTCGGTCAATTCATGGCTGGTAACGGTAGCGGCAGCATCGGCGGCCGCATCGCCATTCGGCGAAGGAGTGCCCGAAACCTGGCAGTAATTGGTGTCGGCGTAGGGCTCGTTCCCGTAAATTACCGGCGCACCGCTGGGGTTATCGAAATAGCCGTGATAGGCGCAGTAATCACTGTACGCGCAGCTGCCGCCAGCGCACGAACCCTCACCGCTCGAAGTGTAGAGGAAAAACATGGTATCAATGTTAGGAGTCCAGCCGTTTAGAGTAATAACTCGCTGAATTTCGGCTTGCACTTGGGCGTCAGTTATGCAGTTATAGGCGGTGGCAGAGTCATAGCAGCCGGAGGCAGGATACGGATTGGTATCCACATAAGAACCGGCAAAGCTACCCGTATTCTGGACGTAGTTGGTGAAATAGAAAAATCCACTCTTCGACGTTTGGTAATACTGCGTGTTGTTGTTATCGAGACTGTGGCCAGGGTACAGGGACAGCAGACTTGTTTGCACACTCTGGTAATGCGCGGGAAGGCTGGTCGCGGCTCCGTTTTGCAGCTTCGAGGGAATCCAGAATATGGCGTATGTCTTAGCCGAAGTCATGACCGGACCACCATGGTAAGTGAGTGGCATCGAAGATACGGCGGGTAAGTCCGCCATTGCAGCCGCTTTTTTCGGTGGCGGCATCACGTGGACTTCGTGTTCGCCTGTAAATGGCCTTAATTCCTGTGCGAGTACGGTGCCGGTCGGCAGTAGAGTCGCGGATGCAGCGAGCAACACAATGCCCGATGTTAAACGTGTGCGGTGGTTGAAACTAATAGACATCGAAACTTTTCTCCTTTTTTTTGAAGCCAAATCGTGCATTTGTTTGTGGCTCAACCGGTAGTGATCGACCCATGGTGGACGTTACAGGCAGGCTGAATCTTATGCGGCCGTCGTTTACCTTATCCCTGCCAGTTAGGTGTGACTCAGGACATAGGCAGAGGGAGGGACGCGGAATCGAGAACGCTGAGATGTGAATCCTCAGCTCGAAGATGCACCGCTGGCTCGAAAATGCACCCTGCACGGCGAACGCCGCTAATCGCGACGCTTGCGATCAAGTCGTTAAGAAGCTGCTGTACCCGACAAAAGGGGGTTATGGAACGGCCAATTCGGCCAGCCAGTAGCCCGAAGCCGCGGCCTGCGCAGCTTGCTGGCGACCCGCATCGTCCATGGCGTTCAGGGCAGCTTCGCGCCGCTGCTGAAACACTTTCTCCAGATGCGCGCCGTAATAGCTCCCATCCTGGCGCATGGCGTATCGTTTCACCGATTCGGGGCTGCCGATCTTCAGCGTCTCACCCATTTCCAAACCCGCTTCGAGGAAGAACTCGCGGTCCTGCCCATCGGGCACGCCGAACACGAACGGCTCGCCCCAGTCGATAGCATTCTTGATCATCCCCATTGGATATTTTGTGAGCACTTCGAGCCCGCCGCGGTTGAAATACTCCAGCAGCAGTGCGCTGCCCGGAGCGGATTCGGCGGCGATTGCGCGCAGGGTTTGTTTCATCCCTTCTTCCGGGACGTACATGCTGACGCCCTCGCACAAATAGTAGGTCTTGCGTCCGGGCTGGAAGCCGGCACGGCGCAGCACCTCGCCGAGGCTTTCTCGCGCAAAATCAATAGGCGCATATACCACGTTGGCGGGAGCGCCGCCTAAAGTCGCTTCGACGCGGCGCCTTTTGTGCTCTTGGGTGGTGCCGTAATCGATCTCAATGACAGAAGCGTCCTTCAACAATTCGGAGAAGCGGTGGGCCCGCGTATCGAACCCCGCGCCCAGGATCACTAGCTGCGTCGCCCCGCCACGAATGGCGCGCTCCATCAGTTCGTCGATGAAGCGCGTCCGCACCAGCATCAGCCAGGTGAACCCAAAGACATCGGGATCGGAAATGCCTTCCTGAAAATCCCGATCGAGAGCCTTGCTGATCGGATGCTCGGCTATTAAATTCAACTCAGCCGGGCCGATCAGCCGCTCGGCAAGCCAGTCGGGATTGCGCACGCTGGCATCGGGCTCGCGCGCGCCAAACGCACGCGCCGCGGCGGTCAGAATCGAGGTGCGTGAGGGTAATCCGTTGGCTTCCATTCAGGAATTATCGAATTTTCGGGATCTGTCTCCCGTAAATTATTGTCGCGAAGGTCTTATCTTGACCAATGCTGCTCTACACCAGGCGGTTACTCATACCGCAAGGCGAGCATCGCAGCGTGCGCAGGATCAGCATATCGAGCGCACCGTAAATCAGTTCTACGCGGTCATCGGCACGCCGTTTTCCCGTCCAACAGAATTTGTAGCACGAATGAGGTCGAAAATCTGCTACTCTCGTGAACTCACTCTCTAGCTTTTCAAAAAGGCCCAAAAGGCTCATCCTGCGCAAGGCACGAGGTCGTAAGAGCCAACTTCGCTTCAGCAGTGTCGCCGCAGTACCGTCAGCGATGCAAACTTTCCATTACTCTAGAGGTGAACTACACGTTCGCGCCGAAGGCGAGCAGACGGCCATCGCAATCCTTCACTACAAACTCGCGCGAGTGCCATGGCATGTTGGCGAGTCCACGAGTGAATTCCACGCCTTGAGCTGCGTACTCGGCATAAAGCGCGTCTGCATCTTCAATCAATAGGTAAGCATCGAGGAGTTCGTCCGAATACTTGTCGGGATTGGCTGTGGGCGGTTCGGCGCAGCGGAAGTGAATCGCGCGCTCGTCTCGCGCAACGATGGCGTAGACCGGCGGATCTTGCCACGTGCCCAGACATTCGAAGCCAAGCTTGTCCTTGTAATAGGCGAGAGTGGCGGGAATATTCATAGTGAAGAACTGAGGGGCGATCTGACGAATCATGGAACCAAGTCTAGGGCAGATCATGGCGGCGACTTAGGGATTGGACCGACGTGGTGCGAGTAGAGCGGCAGGGCCTTCGCGAATACCTTGGCATGAAAGATCGTCGCGGCCAGTCCAGTAACTGGTCCCTCATGCCTTTTCCAGTTCCTCCATCGACGCGGGGCGATAGCGACGGCTCCAAGTCAGCTCTGTTCCAGATTTTAGAATTATCTTCTGATCCCCATGAAACCAGGCGCGGATTTCCGTAATGCCATTGAGATTGACGATTTCAGATCTGTTAATACGCCGAAAGGTTCGAGGATCGAGCTTGGCGGCGGTCGATTCCAGAGTCGCGCGTAGAACGTACGTATTCGCTCCCGAATGAATGCAAACGTAGTTTCGGGCAGCTTCCAGCCAATCGATGCGGTCTACCTCCAGAAAGAAGGAGCGGCCCTCCTCTTGGATGAGAAGACGCGCCGCATAGGCCGATTCAGCGCGCAGGCTGCGCACCAATTCGTCAAGACGGCTGACGACTCCCCCGGTGTTTCCAGACTCGATGAAGCGGCGTGCCCTCGCCGCTGCCTGAATAAAACGGCTTGGCTCTATCGGTTTTAAAAGGTAATCGAGGGCATGATGCTCGAAAGCTTTAAGCGCGAACTCGTCTAGAGCGGTGGCGAAGATGATATGCAGATGATCGCAGCGCTCAATGGCCTCAACCACCTCGAACCCGTTACAGTCGGGAAGACCTATGTCGAGAAATACGAGATCCGGTTGCAAGCTGTTGAGCAGATGAACAGCTTCCGCTCCCGAACCGGCCTCGCCGATGATACTGAAATCCGCTTCGTTCGACAGGAGACGGCGGAGTTTGCGGCGGGCTGGAGGCTCATCATCGACTATCACCACCCGGATCATGCTGGAACCTGCTCGGCGGCGCTTCCTAGCTGTGCTGCTGCAGCCGGGCGGAACGGTATCACGATCTCAACCACCGCGCCTCCATCCGCGGCGTTCCGGAGATGGAACTGCTGCTCGTTTCCATACAGGCGCAACAGTCGCTCGGCAGTATTGCGTAGTCCGATCCCGGTTTGCGCCGGCGGCTGATTCCGCAACGATACCAGTCCCGTGATCACGAACGGTGATAATCAAGCGGTCCTTTACGCGAGCGGTCTGGACGTCAATCACGACCTGGAATGTGCATCGGATCAATGCCGTGACGGATGCAATTCTCGACCAGCGGCTGTAACAGAAACTGGGGGACCAGTGCGTCCTGCACAGATTCATCCAGGCTGAAGCTCAGTTGCAACCGCTCTTCGAAGCGAGCTTTCATGATATGCGTGTAGAGCCGCAGCAGATCCATTTCACGGCTCAATGGAACTTCCTGAGAATGCTCGCTCTTCAATAATCGCCGGAGCAGTTCGCTCAAGCGGCCGATCATTTCATCGGCAACGCGCGCATCCTCGTAGACCACCTCGGAAATAGCATTTAGAGCGTTAAATAGAAAATGAGGTTCCAACTGAAGGCGCAAGTTCTCGAGCTGCGCTTCTGCAAGATTCGCTTGAAGCTTCGCCTGGGCTATTTCGCGCTCCCGAGCGAAGCGCACTTCGTGGAAAAGATAAATCAGGCTTACTCCGGCCCAATAAAAGATGAACAGATGCGCAAACTCCATCGGATAACGAACAGGCAAATATCCGTAACCCTCATGTAAGCCGAAAAGCGGAAAAAATACGGCCCGCAGGCTTGCAATCAGAGTTGTATGAACGACCGAGATGAGACACAAGGCGATCAAATGCACGGCGACATTACGACGCCACTTATCTGAGGGGAGCGGAAAACGAATTGCTACCGAATAGATCAGCGGAAATACCGCCAGACCCGCTACGCCGCCGACAGCTTCTTCTAAAAAAGTAAGCAGCGGTGATCGGTATTCGCCATTAGCGACGAAATCGAGCTGCCTGTAGAAGAACAGACAGATGACCACTACGGTGAAAGCGCTCAGGACGATACGCCACTTGATCCGGCGAAGCGGTATGTAGGTACGAGTTACTGCGTCCACTGAGCTTTATGCTATCGGGATTCCATTCTCTTGAAGATTACCCCTGACTTCGTCGGGTTTGAGCCTGGAAAAATCATATTCGACGAAAAGCTCATCTCCCGACGGCTGGAGGCGCACGGCCAACATTCCGATCACGGCATGCAAATGGGCAATGCTCTCCAGGTCCTTCTCAATGAGCGGTCGAGAAAGCTTAAACGTGGTCTGGACCTTCGTCATCGCGATTCAGAATAGCACCTGAGTGGACTATGTGGATTTCAGTGCAGACCAAACTGAAACGGCGACACAATAGACTGGAACGATGATCCGAAGAGAATTCCTGAGGACGGCAGGTGCGGGACTTGCGGCCGGCGCTTTAGGAGCGTATGCGGCCCCATTCGACGATCAGAAGCGCCGAAGGGTGGGACTGATCGGTTGCGGCTGGTACGGAAAGATCGATTTACTTCGGCTGATCCAGATCTCTCCCGTTGAAGTCGTCTCACTGTGCGATGTGGACCGCACAATGCTGTCGGAAGCTGCGAGTATCGTGGCTTCGCGGCAGGCTTCTAAGAAAACTCCCCGCTCTTATCACGACTATCGCGAAATGCTCGGCGCCCGCGATCTGGATATCGTGCTGATCGGCACTCCCGATCACTGGCACGCGCTGGCGATGATTGAGGCCGCGCAATCGGGCGTCGATATCTACGTTCAGAAACCAATCAGCGTGGACATCGTCGAAGGCAAAGCGATGCTGGCGGCAGCCCGCAAGCACAATCGCGTCGTGCAAGTCGGATTGCAGCGCCGGAGCACGCCTCATCTAGTTGAGGCAAAGGAGCGATTCCTAGACACAGGCAAACTCGGAAAGATCGCGCTTGTCGAAATCTATTGCTACTACCATATGCGTGCGACGGAGAACCCGCCCGATACCGCTCCTCCTGCAAACCTCGATTACGAGATGTGGACAGGCCCTGCGCCCATGCGGCCGTATAACCGTCTAGTCCATCCCCGGAGTTGGCGAGCTTTTATGGAATACGGCAACGGAATCGTTGGCGACATGTGTGTACACATGTTCGACATGACGCGCTGGATGCTCGGCCTCGACTGGCCATCGCGCGTTGCTTCAACGGGAGGAATTCTGGTCGACAAAGCCAGTAAGGCCAATATCACCGACACGCAGACCGCAACCTTTGATTATCCGGACTTGCGCGTTGTCTGGCAGCACCGCTCTTGGGGAGAGTCGGCTGATCCCAAGTATCCCTGGGGCGCGACTTTCTACGGCGAAAAGGGCACGCTAAAAGCAAGCGTCTTCAGTTACGATTTCACATCGCAGGATGGAAAGGAAAATGTCCATCGCGATGTTACTTACGAATTAGACCGCTACCCGGAAGACCGGACCGAGAAAGATCTGGAGCGCCACGTCGCGCCGGCCGAACGCTATCACATGCAAAACTTCCTCCACGCCATCGATACCAGGGGCAGGCCGATCTCGGACATCGAAGAAGGATACATCTCGACAGCCTCGTGCATCCTGGCGAACAACGCTCTCCGCCTTGGCCGTACGCTCGCGTGGGATCCGGAGAAGCAGCAAGTCCGGGATGATGACGAGGCGAACGCCCTCTTGCGCCGAAAGTACCGTGGGCCGTGGATTCATCCGGACGCCGAGAGCGTCTAGGTTAGCTTCCTATTGAATGCTTGATGAGCTCCGGCATGCCGGCATCGAGCAGGACCTTCTTCACGTCTTGACAATCGGATGTGATGGTATCGGGACTCGAGTTCAGATGCAGCGCGATTTCACGATCGTCATATCCTTCGGCAACCAGACAAAACAGTTGCTTGTCGCGCTCGGATATCAGCTCCTTCTCGGGCCAGTGCGTCCTCGCATATTCTTCGAGAATTTGTGAGGTTATGATCGGGCTCAGAAAGCTGCCCCCTCGCGCCACCACCCGTACCGCGCGAACCAGTTCCGCCTGAGCTGAATCGGCAAGCACGTACCCGCGAGCTCCCGCCTTGAACGCCTCGGAGACGTACTCCTGGTCGGCTTTAGCTGTAACGAATACTATGCCTTGTCTCTCATTTTTGGAAGAGATTTCACGGGCCGCCGAAAGCCCGTCGAGATGCGGAAATTGGATATCGAGTAATACCACGTCGGGATGTCTGTACTCGGCCAGCACCACGGCTTCACGGCCATTGGCAGCCTCGCCCACAATCCGAAAATCCTGCTCTCGTTCGAGCAACGAACGCAGGCTATTTCGGATGAGCGGATGCGGGTTTGCGAGGAGGACTTGGAGGAGCTCCATACCTGAGCGATACCGGAATATTAGCGGCTTCTTGCATCGGAAGATATCCCTTCTGCGGAGTATTTTTGAGGCAACTGCGCGCTACCGGCGCGTACGGTGCAATCGGAATGCCTCCGTCTACCGCCCTTCCGCCGAAAGAATCCCCTCCTCAGGGTATGGCATCAAGCTCCTCAAATCTCTACATTGGGTTTATAACAACGTGTACGGTTAACGTGCGCATTTGTGTCTTATCAGTAAGTCGCGCTGCCCCAAAAGCGGCCTTGAGGTGACGCATTGACACATTCCCATTCAAGGACAGTACCCGAACAAACTCTCGAGGCGTTACAGCGGCTTGACTCATGCACAGTTTCAAATGCGGTAGAGCTGTTTCAGGTCAGGACGCGAAATGAAGGTTTTGTAAACGGGTCGATCCGTTGCATATTCCCTCACTTTTCACCCAGAATTGGCTATGCGGTAACCGCGCGAATCCGTTCTTCCTCGACTCCAATTGCCGGTCGATGCTATTACGATCGTCTGGATTGGTGGTCTTACCTGCTCACCATCCCCGCTCCTCGATTTATTGTGGCCGAAGATGTCGATCACACTCCGGGGCTGGGGGCTTTGTTCGGAGAAATTCATGCCAACATATCCATCGCCCTTGGCTCCGCTGCGTTTCTCAGTAACGGAGCAATCCGTGATTTGCCGGGCATTGAAGCTTCCGGTTTGCAGGCGTTCGCCGGGAGCATAGCGGTCTCGCATTCATACGCTCACGTCGTGGAATTTGGCGAGCCCGTGGAAATCGGCGGCTTGAAGATCAAGCCCGGCGACCTGCTCCATGGCGACCAGCACGGAGTTGTCTCTGTTCCTGTTTCGATCGCGAGCGATATCCCCAAAGCGGCGGAAGAGATGTTGAGAAGTGAAAGAGAGTTGATACAGTTTTGCAAATCCAAGGACTTTTCATTTCACAAACTCTCCGAAAAAATTCAGCGTGCGTCCGGGAAGGTCGGCCTGCCGGACAAAGATCCAAAATGATGCACAAGCGATTCCTTGACGGCCCAACTGTCTTTCGGTACTTTCCTGCGAATCTTCGTCCAAAGGTTTGGCTGTCTTCTGTAACCATTCTCTTGCTGTCATTGCTCGCCGCTTGCGGAAAAAACGACGTTGCTCAGGCGGGGGGCGCAGGGTCCGCACAGAGCTCATTGCCGGCCGTCGCGGTCGCAAAAGTAACCAGAAGGCCCATGGCGCGTCGTCTTACTATCTCGTCTGAGCTGGTGCCTTTCCAGGAAATCGATGTATACGCAAAAGAATCCGGCTTCGTTTCGAAGCTCTACGTCGACTATGGATCTCATGTAAAACAAGGGCAGCTGATGGCGGTTCTTGAAATACCAGAGCTGCAAGCGCAGTTACAAGAGGACCAGGCGGCGATTAAGAATGCATCGGATCAGGTGACCGACGCGGAGCACCAGTTAGGGCGAGTAGAAGCCCAACACAAAGTTCTACACCTCCAGTACGATCGCTTAAACAGCGTGTCAAAGAGCAAACCGGGTCTTGTCGCACAACAGGAAGTTGACGATGCGCAAGGGAAGGACTTGGCGGCCGAGGCTCAAGTTGAAGGCGCCAAATCAAGCTTGCAGGCGGCGCAAAGTCAAATGGCTGTTGCGCAGTCGAAACTGGTACGCGACCAGGCCCTTTACGACTACTCGAAGATAACGGCTCCGTTTACGGGCGTGGTAACGCAAAGATACGCAAATTACGGAACCTTGATGCAAGGCGGCACGAATTCCACCCAAGCCCTGCCGCTTGTGAAGCTTTCTGAGGAAGATCTGTTCCGTTTGGTGATACCGGTACCGGAATCGTATGTCCGCTATATCAAGATCGGAGATCCGGTGAACGTCCGGGTCTCCTCTTTGGACAGAGATTTCCCCGGGCGAGTCGCTCGATTTTCGGTGGACGTCGGAGAGGCAACACGCACCATGCACACGGAAGTCGATGTACCGAACCCAAAGGGTGTCCTGATTCCGGGACTCTATGCGGAGGCGACGCTCACACTCGACAGGAAAGGAGATGCGCTCGTCGTTCCGCTGCAAGCTGTAAACCAGGGAGGTGACCGCGCGAGCGTTTTCGTGGTCGATCAAGCGAATAAGGTTCAAGATCGCCAGATCACGTTAGGTATTCAAACGGAAAACAATGCCGAGGTGCTATCCGGCCTTAATGAGGGCGATCAGGTTGTAATCAGCGATAAGAGCGGCTTGCATCCCGGTGAAGCGGTAAATCCAAAGGTTACACAAGCCGCCAGTTATCAGAGTCAAAGCTAAAGAAAAGTAACGCGAACCCTCCAGCTCTATGTCAATTTTTTCGATTCGCAATCCCTACTTCATCGTCGCGCTTTGCCTTGCCCTTTGCCTGATCGGGGCGGCCAGCATTGTGCGTATGCCGGTTGATCTCTTTCCGCCAATTAACATCCCCACAGTCGTAGTGGCGACCTTCTACTCTGGAATGCCCCCCGCGGATATCGAAGACGACATTACCAACCCCCTGGAGAGATTTTTCACGATGGCCGCCGGCGTGGATCACATGGAATCGCGCTCCATGTTGGGGGTCAGCATGATCAAGGTCATCTTTCAGCCCGGCACAAACGCCGACACGGACGTTACCGAGTTATCAAACCTGGCACTGGCAGATCTAAAGCGTTTACCTCCCGGGACATTACCCCCCGTTGTGCTGAAGTTTGATGCTTCCAGCCAACCTGTCTGCCTCGTTACAGTGGAGGGGCAAGGGCTGACGGAAACCCAGCTTCACGATCTCGCGCAATTCACTATTCGTAACCAAATCGCCGTCGTCAAAGGCGCGACAATTCCTCCGCCGTTTGGCGGCAAATACCGCCAAGTCATGGTGTACATCGATCCGTACAAGCTGATGTCGAGGGAGTTGAGTCCCATGGACGTGGTGAACGCCGTCAACAAATCTAATTTGATTTTGCCGGCCGGCGACGTCAAGCTAGGCCCGTTCGATTACTACGTCTATTCCAACAGCCTTGTGAACAACATGAAGGAACTCAATGATGTTCCTATCAAGACCGTCGGCGATTCATGGGTTTCAATCAAAGACGTGGGCAAGGCCGTAGACGCCAGCGCAATCCAATACAACATTGTGCGTGTAGACGGCCAAAAATCAACTTACATCCCGATCATGAAGCAGGGGGGTGACACTAACACGATTCAGGTCGTCAATGGAGTGCGTCAACTGCTTACCAATCTGTACGATATCCCGAAGCAGCTCGTCACCAACATAGTTTTCGATCAGTCTGTCTTTGTGAAGAATGCGATCGATACTGTGCTTCACGAAGGCCTCATCGGTCTAGCGCTGACAAGCATCATGATTCTCGTCTTTTTGGGAAGTCCGAGGGCTACAACAGCGGTTCTGCTTTCGATCCCTATATCGGCGCTGGCTACTTTCATCATTCTGGATTTGATGGGCGCAACGGTTAATACGTTGATTCTCGGCGGTATGGCGTTGGCCTTTTCCCGTGTCATCGATAACTCCGTGATCTCACTCGAGAACATTTATCGTCACCTCGAATTGGGAGAACCGCCCGTGATGGCTGCCGAGGCTGGGGGGTCGGAGGTTACGTTGGCCGTTCTGGCCGCTACCCTCGTGGGCGTGGTCGCGTTTTTTCCCGTCACAACCTTGGCCGGTGTGAGCAAGTTTTTGTTTTCGGCGTTGGCGCTCTCGTTCTGTTTGTCCCTATTTATCTCGTTCGCGGTTGCCATGACCGTAATCCCGCTTTTCTGTTCGCGATTTTTAAAGAGCGTACCCCACGCGACTCATCACGCTGACAATTCAGATGTCGAACAGCCCGCCAGTGAGAAGAGATCGCTGTGGACCAGATTCAATGAAGGTTTTAACGCCGGTTTCAATCGGGTCCTCAATTTCTACGAATCGTGGGTGAGGCGCTCACTCAGGCGCCCGGGGCTCACAGTCATCGCCCTCACCGGCGTCTTCGTTCTCAGTTTGGCTATTTATCCGTTCCTCGGTGTTGCTTTCTTTCCACAAACCGATGCGGGTCAATTCACCATTAACATGAAGGCGCCCACCGGCTCTCGGATTGAGTTGACGAACGAATATGTCGCCAAAGTTGAAAATCTGATTCGTCAAACCGTTGGCCCCGACCTCAAAATGGTCGTTTCCAATATCGGCGTGGTCCCCGATTTTTCAGCCCTCTATACCAACAATGCGGGACCTTACACAGCAACCGTGCAAGCGGCCC
Organism: uncultured Acidobacteriaceae bacterium; assembly: GCA_963762495.1. Lineage (GTDB taxonomy): Bacteria > Acidobacteriota > Terriglobia > Bryobacterales > Bryobacteraceae > Bog-105. The sequence continues at coordinate 70,926 of CAVXKZ010000020.1, read as the reverse complement.
TGAAGGACGACCACAAAGTGAGCACCTTCGCATATATGGATCGGGTCCAAGATGAGATTGCGCAACAGTTTCCGGAGATTCGGACTTTCGTTCAAACCGGCTCCATGGTGGACGCCACGTTGAACTCGGGTATGCCGGCTCCGATCGACGTACAAGTTACCAGCCGAAACAACCGGGCGAACTACCAATTGGCCCAGGAACTTGGGAACCAGATTCGGAAATTGCGGGGTGTCGGCGAGATCTATATCCCGCAGGATATCAACTATCCCGCCGTACGAATGAATATCGATCGGGTCCATGCGGGCGAACTAGGATTGACTGAAAAAGACGTTGTGGATGACGTTATTACCGCTCTAAATTCCAATGTCATGATCGCTCCCAATTACTGGGTCGATTACAAGACCGGAAACGATTACTTCCTGACGGTGCAATATTACGAGCACGGCAGGCCGGCGATTCACAATTTTCTGGACCTCACGAATATTCCTTTGAAAGCGCCGAACCTCAAGGAGCCCACAACTCTCGATTCCGTGGTTAAGCTCGAGCACACTGAGACGCCCACTGAAATCGACCATTATCAGATTCAACGCGCCGCGGACGTTTACGTCACTCCGAAGGGCGAAGATCTTGGCCACGTTTCGAGCGCAATCGCCAAAATTGTTACGGATATGAAGGTTCCCGGCAATGTACGCGTAAATCTTCGTGGAATGGTGGAGGGCATGAATCAATCCTTCAAGAGTTTCGCTCAAGGATTCATTCTTGCGGCGATGCTCCTGTATCTGGTACTGGTTGCTCAGTTCCGTTCCTTTATCGATCCATTTCTTATCATGCTGGCGATACCAATGGGCTTTATCGGCGTTCTAATCATCCTTCCGTTAACCGGGACGACTCTCAATGTTATGTCACTTATGGGCGTACTGATGCTGATCGGCGTTGCCGGGTCCAACAGTATTCTGATCGTCGATTTCGCTCATAAACTGGAAGAACAAAACTTTTCAGTCGGAGACGCCGTCATTACGGCATGCCGCGTCCGGCTCCGGCCAATCCTTATGACCTCGCTCGCCACGATTATCGGAATGCTTCCGATGGCTCTCAAGCTCGGAACCGGCTCTGAACAATATGCGCCCATGGCCCGCGCGATTATTGGCGGCCTGACTTCATCGGTTATTCTGACCGTATTTATCGTTCCGGCAGCGTATTTGCTCGTTTACGGAAAGAAGGATCGGCAACGGCTTCAAGACAATGAGTTGGTCCGTGCGTAGCTTCCTGATGCTAAGGCGAACTGCCGTTATCGTGGCGACGATACTCGTGTCCATGCCGGGCTTGGCTTGGGGACAGGCACCTCCGCCGCCACTTACTTTGCAAGATGCGCAAGCGATGGCGCTCAAGAACCATCCACAGGTGCTTGCCTCGCAGGCCAACTACCTCAGGGCCGGTGAAATAGTCACGGAAGCACGTTCCGCATACTATCCTGCACTGAACGGCGAGATCACGGGAGCTCAGGCCAATGTAAACAGCCGCTTGGGCGCAGGGGCTATTAACGATCCTCGTTTGTTCAACCATTTCGGATCTGGCGTGGCGCTTTCGCAATTGATCACAGACTCAGGTCGAACTCCCAACTTGGTGGCCAACGCACGATTACAGGCCCAGGCCAGCCGTCAGGATTACCAGGCAACGCGATACGATGTAGTCCTTGCCGTTGATCAAGCCTACTACGAAGTTTTGCTCTCGCAGGAACTGATCAAGGTTGCGCAGCAGACCGTGGCTACTCGCCAGACCGTGGTTGATCAAGTAAGTGAGTTGACCAAGAATCAATTAAAATCCCAGGTCGATTTGAGCTTTGCACAAGTAAACTTATCAGACGCACAATTGATGTTGATCACGGCAAGAGATCGCCTCGCTACCGCCTATGCGAGTCTTGGGCAAGCCCTTGGGACAAATCAGGCCATTGCCTATCAGCTGACTCCCCAGCCGATGCCACCGAATCCGCCGGCTGATCCAGATCAACTGATCGCCGAAGCCTATCAGAACCGCCCAGAGCTGGCGAGTTTGCATCTTCAACAGGAAGCGGCGCAAAGAATGGTATATGCCGAACGAGATCTTAAGCGGCCGACGGTTGCCCTTACCGCGGCGGGCGGAGTTCTGCCGTATATAGATCCCGGAAACGCAAATCCCGGCATACCGGAGGAGTATGAAGTGGCCGCCGTGAACGTGCAGATCCCCATATTTAATGGGCATTTATTTGCCGCAAGGCGCCGGGCGGCAGAGTACGAACTACAGGGCGCTGATCAGCGCCTCCGCGACCTGCAAGATCGGATTGCGCGCGATGTTCGGGCGGCTTGGGAACACGCGAGGACTTCGTTTGAAGCCATAGGACCCAGCCAACAGCTTCTTACCGAGGCCAATCTGGCTCTCAATCTCTCGCAAGGGCGTTACAATCTCGGTCTTGCTTCCATCGTTGAGTTGACACAGGCGCAGCTAGCGCAGACTCAGGCTCAAGTTCAATATTTCGGCGCGCAATACAGCTATCAAGAAACTTACGCTTCGCTGCAATATACACTCGGCTTATTGCATTAGCTGATCTTGATCGGGCCACATCCGACCCGATGCAACAAGCAAGCACGTCATGAACAATAGCGCGAGCCAGAGCCGGCGGCTTCTTCTGGTAGGGTTCGGCGGGTTGCTGTTGCTGCTCGCTTTCACGGGCCTCAATGCGCTTTCTGTTCTGAGGAAAATTGAAACGCGGAATGAAAGCATCCGCCAGGACTATGTCTATAGGGACCGAATTGTCCAGCAGCTTCGGTCCGACATTTACCTGTCCGGAACATACGTTCGCGACCTTCTTCTTGAACCCGACCCGACTCTTGCCGATGTTCACCGGCAGGAGCTGGAGACGGCTCGTGTGCGCATCCAGTCGATGATTGCTGCCTATAACGGTATTCTCCGGGGAGAAGAACGAGAGCCGTTTACCGAGTTCACTAAGGAAGTGCAATCCTACTTCGATTCCCTCCGGCCGGCCCTTCAATGGGATGCAAAGCAACGGCGCCTCCTGGGTTATGCTTTCATGAAAACCTCCCTTCTGCCTCGCCGTATGGTTATCGTTCAACTCGCGGATCAGATTGGCCGATTGAACGAGAAGCAGATGGAAAACGGAAATCAGAAAGTTCGCGAGCTTTTTGCGAGCTTTCGAAGGTCGCTAGTTCTCCTGCTGGTCCTCGCCCTGCTCTGCGGTACTTTGTTGGCGAGCGTAAGTATTCAACGCGTCTTGCGGCTCGAACGCCTATCCGCCGCGAGATTCGAGGAGATCGTGCAAGCGCGGAGTGCGCTGCGCGATTTATCTGCTCGCCTCCTCGACGTCCAGGAGATGGAACGGCGCTCTTTGTCCCGTGAGCTGCACGATGAAGTAGGTCAATCGCTCTCGGCTCTTCTGCTGGGCATCGGCAACGTAGCGGCCATCATTTCAGGCGAGAGTGAGGTCGAAGCCCGCCGGCAGCTTCAGGATATCCGGCGTCTTGCCGAGAAAACTGTTGCTGTCGTAAGAGACATGTCGCTTCTTCTCCGCCCTTCCATGCTCGACGATCTAGGATTACTGCCGGCCTTGGAATGGCAGGCTCGAGAGGTGTTCCGAATGAACAACCTCCGTGTCGACGTCGCATGCGAATTCAGTTTCCGAAAACCTACCTGACGAATACAAAACTTGCATTTACAGGGTGGTACAGGAATCCCTCCGCAATGTGACGCGCCATGCCAAGGCCAGAACTGTCCATATACATCTGGCTCAGAATCAGGAGGGGCTGCAGCTTAGCTATTCAGGACGATGGACAAGGATTTCTTCCGGACAAACAGAAAGGGATTGGCCTTCTTGGGATGGAAGAAAGGGTAATGCACTTACACGGGACCTTTCACCTGGAATCGCAGCCCGGCAAGGGCACCCGTATCGAAATAGAGCTGCCGCTTCCTGCTTTCGCAGCTAAGGCCTAACATGGCGCCGATACGGATTGTACTCGCTGACGACCACACGATTCTGCGAAACGGACTACGCTTGCTGCTCGAACGGCATTCGGATTTCGCCGTGGTGGGTGAGGCGAGCAACGGGCGTGAAGCGGTCGACCTGGTGCTCCAGCATCCGCCGGACGTGGTCATCATGGATATCGCCATGCCGATTTTGAACGGCATCGAAGCAGCAAAGAGAATTAGCACCTCCCAGCCGAAAACGGCCGTCATCATCTTGAGCGTGCATTCCGATGAAAGCTACATTTTACGGGCGCTTAGAGCTGGAGCTCGTGGGTATCTTCTCAAAGACTCGGCCGAAGCGGATCTGATCCAAGCGGTTCGCTCCGTAGCTGCCGGGAAGGCTTTCTTCAGCCCTGCAGTAAGCAAGGTGCTCGCAGACGATTACCTTCGGCAAGTTGCGCAGCAAGGGGTAGAAGATCCGTATGAGTTACTTACCCCCAGGGAACGAGAGTTACTGCAACTTATTGCGGAGCTTAAGCCCACGAAAGAGATCGCGGACCTCTTGAACTTGAGCCCTCATACCGTTGACACGCATCGCGGGAATCTTATGCAAAAGCTGAATGTCCATAGCATCCCCGAATTGATCCTTTACGCTGTACGCAAGGGGATTATCAGTTAAAGCCCGCCGGGTCCACATCCAGGAACCGGCTCGATACCTGAAATGGCCCCCAGTAGTAGGGTTTTGCATAGCCTTCCCGTATGAGCGCGAGCTTGGCTTTTCGGAGTGCCGTATCGTACCCCTTTCCGAAAGCAACCTGGGCATAGAAATTATCCATAAGACGCGCGGTCGATAAATCGTTTACGTCCCACAAGCTTGTGATTACATTCCGCGCGCCTGCCTGAAAAAAAGCCCATGCAAAGCCGACCAACCCTTCGCCTGCTAACGTTCGGGTGCCCGCGCTACGGCAAGCGGAAATCGTGACCAAATCGGCTGTTAAAGGAATTTCCGCAACGTCTCGCGCGTAAAGCTTCCAGGCATTCTGTTTGGGAGAAAGTATGATCGCGGAGTCTAGCGGGCTCTGCTCGTTCGCATCTGCGTGGGTCGCGAAGTGAATATACCGAAATCGGTCCGGGCGTGCCCGCATATATGCTTCGGCCGTAGCGCCAGGCCCGGTGTACATGGTCGCTTGAACTGCAGGGAAATGCTTTCTGATATCGTCAATCTCCTGTTTCGATTGCGGTAAAGGAGGGAACCCGGTGCCCTGGGTGACGGTGTTTCCAATCAGCAGAAGAGGCTTGTCGGCGCGGCCGCTGGAAGCAGCAGCACTAACCATGCTCAACGAGGGTGCGATGGAAGCAGTAACGTCCTCGAGCCAGTAGTGTGGCGCAGGCGAATACACCGGAAGCGTTTCGAAATTTAGACTATGAAGCGGTCCATCCGGGATGATAACAACTTGGCTGCCTTTCGGAATGCAGGCGGGAGCAATCAGAGTATCAAAGAGCCGTTTGCCTACGCCGTTTGAATTCGTAAGAGGGTCGATTTTTTCCTGCTCAATGAAGTAGCTGTATGACTCGACGTCTTTGCGGATATCAGCTTCAGGCGGGAGCGGAACCACTTTGCTGCTTTTCGCTCCGATCACCCAAAGATAGGATTGCCTCGGCGCAAGCCAGTAGAAAAGAAAGACGGACGATGCTTGCTGAGCGACAAGTTTTGCTCTCGACTCGATTTTGCTGACGGGCGCTTGCGCCGTTCCGTTCAGCGCCTCTCGGAGCACTGCGGCGCGGCTGGAATCCGCAACATCGAGCGCTCTGCTCGCCTGCCCATGACTGATCAGAAAATCGACGTACTCTTGATAGAAACGAATCAATTCCGAGAGGAATGTGATTTGGTAATCCTTGGTCAATTGCTCCGACCGATTCCGTTCGATTACCGACAAGGCGCTATCGAAGCTTCTTGTTGCGTCCTGGATTTTCCCGACTTGCGCGTATTCCAAAGCCACTCCTGCGTGGGCACGCCAAAGAACGGACGGCACCTCGGCGCCAAGTCGAAGGGACTGCCTGTATGCGTCGATCGCTTTCTCATGCTCGGATCGCTTGGCCAGAAGATCGGCCTCATTTAGGTGAATCTCGGCGAGCTGCGGTTTGTCTAACGGATCAGCGGCGGCGAGCGCCTGATTATTGTAATGCTCCCCTTCATCCAGTGAACCGGCGGCGATCAAGGCTTGGGCAATGCCGGCGGAAATCATTGCAAATCGGCCGGGATCGTCCTTCTTATTTACATAGTTCATCGCCGCGCGGAAATTTTGAATCGCGCCCTTTGGGTCCTTTTGCAGCAGGTAGATATTACCGAGCTCGAGATAGCTATCGCGTATGCCTGGGTTTAGACCACACTGCCTCTGGACCGGTAGAAGTTGCCGCAACGTGCTCGCTGCGTTCTGTAAATCACCGACGTTGTAGCGGCAGGTAGCCAGGTTATCTAGCGCCGCGGCCCGCAAATAAATGGCACCCATACGCTCGGCAATAAGAGCTGCCTTTTCGAAAATCTGCGTGGCATCGCCGTAGTGAGAACGTCCTAGCTCGACCATTCCCAGATCAATCAGCGCCCCTGCTTCCTGGTAGGTGAGCCTGTGAGCAGCAGCGGTCGCCAGCGCGACCCTCGATGCCTGCTCCGCTTTCTGCTGGTCAACCAGAAAGGCGGCGAGTAGCAAATTGGTATCTGAGATCGTTTCGTAGTCTCCCGTGTGTTGCGCGTCAGTGAGAGCTTGTTTCGCCTGCGCCTCCGCTTGCCTTCCCTTCTCGCGCACGAAAAGGCAATACGCCTGAAGCATTCGGTAGCGCGGCAGAAGAGAAGCAGCTTCGGGCGGCGGAGGAGCGTTCAACAGGTGCTCCGCTTTGCCGGTCTCGCCGTTGAAAAGCAGCAGCTCGGCAAAGAGAAGCTTAAATCTCCACTGCCATTTCGATCGGGGATTTAATGACCGATATTCTTCTTCCGCAGCCTGCCTCGCCACGGCGAAGCGGCCTTGCTGGTACAGCGTTTTGATGCGTGCGAAGTCTTGCGCCGCATCCGGGCGGGGCTTCGTGCAGCTATAAGCCGCAAACAGAGTGAAGCAAATGCAAAGTGTCCTAATGCTTTGGTGGCCAGGTTTGGCCGTTTGACTGCACCTCACACGTTGAACCGTCGCCGCCATAAGGAGAGCCTAGCTGAAAGCGTACCAGCGTTATGCGGCGGAAATCTTCTTCAATGATAATTTCACCGAAATAGATTGACCCCAGGCCGGAAATTATCAATCGGTTTTGATCAATTTCGGTTTCGGGAGCGGGCGTTGACGCCCAGGTCAGGCTGGTCACGATAGTTCCGTAGATAAGTCCGTCCGCCTCCGGAATTTCGCTTTTGGAAAACAGTTTTCCCAATGGGTTCTGCTCAGGCGGTTCTCCCGGAAGAAAGAACTGATGTCCGCACTGTTTGCGGAAATCGTTGTCACGCTCGAAAACTTGTTTCAGTTTCTCTTTGGTGTCGTGCTCGGAAAATATTTCGGGATTGGTTTTGACAACGAGCGTATGGCCGTCTACTGAAACACCGCTGATTGTCACGTGAAGAGAACGGAATGAAGTCGGGCTCCGGCGGTCGGACGTGTTCTCTTGCCGAACGAGCAATTCATCAACCGAGAAGACACGGCCGGACGTAATCTTGAAGCCCTTCACTGTGCTTTCGACGAAGGTGTTGGTCGGCAAATTGTTCTCGCCGTGATTGCCTTGCGTGTAGTCGGCCGCGCCGCGCGCATCGGAAAAATCGCCGGTTGCGCGAGTCGCGGCTGAGCCGAACGAAATCAAGTCATGAAAGCTTTGGGCGCCGGCCTCTGCCTGGGCCAACCCGCCGGTGACCGGGAGGCAGCTACTCGCCACAGCCGGAATGAAGTAATCGTCGGGACGGCGGATATGGGCTGCAAGAGCGACCGCGTTTCCGTGAAAAAAGAAGCGCTTCTCTATCGGTCCTAGCTGTTTCGGCTGGCTTCACTGAGTATCGACCTCGTTCTGAATAACAAAATCATACTCGCTGCAACTCGATATTGGCGCTGGAATCAGGCCGAAGCACCATGACGTAATTGCCTGGCGGGAATCGTTTTGTGGGAAGCAGGAGATCCAAAGTGAAGCTAGCCACTTTTTGCTGTCCGGAGTTAACACTCAAAATGGTGTCCTTTTTTTGATTTTGAAAATCGCATTCATACGCGGAGTATACTCGCGGGGAATCGATTTCAAAATTCAAATTGAAGAGGGCCTGCTTGCGATCCACTCTGATGACTGGCGCAGTTCCGCGCGATACGGAAGTCAGCACTGTGGTAGAGAGCACGAGAGGACGCTGAAGCCGAGGGATCGAAACGGTGTTTTGGTAGCTGACGATAGATGCCAAAATGAGTGCGGCCAGTGAAGGGACAAGAACGGGAGCGCGCAGCCAGGAAAACCACCCGAATTTCGGCTTTGGGTCTTTGTTCGCAACCGTTGTGCCGGCCGGGCGCTCTCGCAAGACGCTCCCAAGGTTGTCGATCGAGATCGCAGTCTGCCGTACCGAGTCGGCGCAAATCGGGCAATCGAAAAAATGCGCCTCGAATTCCAGCCGCTCACCGGCCGTGAATTCATTGAGAAGGTACTTCTCCACGGCGCTAGTCCGCTCAGCCTCTTTGTGGTCCATAGCCTTCGCCTTGTTGTGACATAAGGGGGCCGTCCGTATCATTGTCCCGCCGCATTAGTCAAAGCGGCAGGCCGATCTCTTTTCTCCAGGACAACCCGGCAGCGCGCCAGGGCACGATGAACCCGGACGCGAAGATAATCCCGATCAATGCGAAACTCGCGGCAAATCTCGTCTTTATCTCTCTCCTCAAGAAATAACTGCCGAAGAATCCGGCGATCGGTGTCCGACAGTTCGTTCAAAACAGCTGCGCACCAGCGTTTTACGCTCGGCGCTGACGAACTCCGATTCAGCGCTGGCCGCCAGGTCCACCGGTTCGGACGCATCTTCCGGGAGTTGCTGCAGGCGCGCACTGGAGCGAAAAGTCTCGAGTAGAACGTTTTCGCAGACCGCATTGACAAAAGCACCCAACCGTTCCGGATATTCAAGACCACCTTTGTTTCTGAGGACATTCAGAACCCGAAGAAAGGTCTCCTGCCGCGCATCTTCCACCAATTGAGGGGAACGAAGGCGTCCGCGCAGTTTTATCAGCAAGAGATCCCCGAAATAACTCGTGAAATGCCTCTCAGTTTCCGCGTCGCCCCGGATGAGGCGCTCGACGTAATTGCGATCAAATGATTGGCGCTCCAAATTTCCCCTTACCCGATAGACTCGATCGTATAACGAAGGAGTAAAGGGGCGATAGGGGCTCGTACGAGCAGACAGCGGAACCTGACCGACCAGCGTCATCTCTGCAGACTTCTCTATTCTGTGATCGCAGCCTTTGAACCGTTACAGCGCTCCTCGGGAGTCGTTGAATTGAAACGAAATATAGTTGCTAGTGCCGGGAATCACGGGACACGGGATAGCTCGATAATGCGCTGTGGATACAATTGAAGGCGCTGGCCATTCTTATGAAGCGTGGCTTGGTCTCACTAACATGCGTGCTCGCTTTAGCCGCGGGACTCGTCTCGGCGGCAACTGACGAGATCAATATGGTCAGGCTGCACGTCGATTCCTTCAATGTCGTCGGCATTTCCGTGCGGACTTCGAATGCGCAGGAAATGGGTGGTACCGGTGAGATTGCTCAGCTCTGGAAACGGTTCCGGGATGAGGAGGTTCTGGTCCGGATTGTCAATCGCGCGGACGCCCGCGTCGTTGCAGTGTATAGCGACTACGAATCCGACAGGAACGGAATGTACACCTACACGCTAGGCGCAAAGGTGACTTCAACGAAGGACGTACCGCCGGGAATGGTCGTGCAGAAAATCGAGGCGGGCAATTATGCGATGTTTACGTCGCAGGGTCAAGCCGTGTCGCAGATAATTGTGGGTCTGTGGAAACGGGTTTGGTCGCTGGAAGATGCACACGAACTGCACCGTGCCTACAAGACCGACTTCGATGTCTATTACGAGGGCCTTGCGAAAAGCCCCACGAGCGCTCACGTGGACATCTACGTAGGACTGAGTAAGTAGCTCCGAAGAATGATTCCGCGCAGACGCTGGCGAATCGCTGTGCTGCTCGGAATCGGGGTTCTCATCAACTACTTCGACCGGGTGAACGTGTCGGTCGCTCACGATGCGCTTCAGAGCGAATTTGGCGTCTCAAACGTAGCATTCGGGTACATCGTAAGCGCCTATAACTGGACGTATGCGGCACTGCAGCTTCCGATGGGAGTGCTACTCGATCGCTTTGGCGTACAGGCAATCGGCCGCGTCAGCGCTTTGCTTTGGAGCATTGCGTCGTTTGCCGCCGCCGCAGCGCCCGGCTTGCGCAGCTTCGTGGGAGCGCGGTTGCTGCTGGGGGTGGGTGAAGCGCCCACGTTTCCGGCGAATGCCAAGGCGACCGGTTACTGGTTTCCGCGGCAGGAGCGAAGCTTTGCCACATCTTTCTTCGACGCGGCGGCTAAATTTGCCTCAGGAATTGGCGTTCCGCTGATAGGAATCGTTCTCATCCATTTCGGCTGGCGGCTAAGTTTTGCCGCAACCGGGGCGGTTAGCTTCCTCTATTTCATCGCCTTCTACGTGGTTTATCGGGATCCGAAGGACGATCGTGGCCTCACGAGCGACGAACTGCAATACATCAAGAGCGGAGGCGCTAATCCCGACGCCAGAAACAAGCAGACGACAGGAGCTCCACTTACCTACTTACTGACACAGCGAAAAGTACTGGGACTGGCTATCGGCTTCGCGGCTTACAACTATTGCTTTTATCTGTTCCTTACGTGGCTGCCGGCGTACTTCTCGGCGCTGCACATGAATTTGCAGCATTCCATTCTCTTCACCAGCGTGCCCTGGCTATTCGGCACTCTGACGGATCTGCTGATCGGCGGCTGGCTGGTGGATGTGCTGGTGCGGCGAGGGCACAAGGAAACGCTGGTCCGCCAGAGTGTTTTGGTTGCCGGAATGGCTCTTGGAATGGCGGTCGGTGGAGCGGCCTTCACACAGAACCCTTACATGGCTGCGTTGTGGATCAGCTTGTCACTCGGAGGATTGTCGGCCGCGGCGCCGGTGGCCTGGTCCATTCCATCGCTGATCGCGCCGCGCGATAGCGTGGGCAAAATCGGCGGAATCGTAAATTTTGGGAACCAGATTTCCGGGATTGTGGCGCCGATTGCGACGGGCTATTTCGCGGGGCCGACTAACTCGTTCTCACGAGCGTTCGGAGCGGCCGCGATTATTCTGCTGGCCGGGATTGCCGGATACGTTTTCCTGCTGGGCAAAATCGAGCACGTGCCCGAGCCCGTTAGTTCTTTTTAGGTAAGGCCCGGACAGCGCCCGTCGAGATGCCTCCGTCGACAAGCAGCGTCTGCCCTGTGATGTAACGGCTGGATTCAGCGGCCAAAAAGACCACAGCGGAATCCAGGTCACCGGGTTGACCGGGCCGCTTCATGGGAATGCGATCACTCAGGTACTCGACCCATTCCTTGTCTTCGTACATCACTTTGTTCTGCTCGGTGCGGAACCAGCCGGGCGCAAGGCAATTCACGGTTACGCCGTGTTTGCCCCAGTCGTCCGCGAGACTCATGGTTAACTGACGAATGCCGCCACGACTTGCGCCGTAAGGCGCGAGACCCGCATACCCCGCGACGCTGGTAACGGAACCGATGTTGATAATGCGGCCGTAGCCCCGCGGGATCATGCGCTTCGCGACAGCTTGGGCTACAAAGAAACTGCCACGCAGATTGGTATCGAGAATCTGGTTCCAATCATCCCAAGTGACCTCGATGGCCGGTTTGCGGATGTTCATCCCGGCGTTATTTACCAGAATGTCAATCTTGCCGTAGGCCTGTTCGGCAGCGGCGGCCATTTTGTCGATACTGCTCTGATCCCGAACGTCCAGTTCCAGGCCGACGGCCCGACGGCCCATGCTCATGATCTCCGTCTCAAAATTCCGGAGGTGGTCACGGTCGCGACTGGTGAGCACAAGGTCCGCGCCGGCTCTGGCCAAAGCGCGTGCGAATTGCTGGCCGAGGCCGCGGCTGGTTCCAGTCACGATGGCGGCGTGGCCGGTGAGATCGAAGATGTTATCCACGGTCCTTCTCCGCAGCGTTCCCGGGAGTAAGAATCACCTTCATCAAATTGGGCTGGCGTTCGTGTAAACGCTCGAACCATTGCGAACCCTCTTCGAGCGGCGCGACGACGCTGATGAGAGGCTTCACTTGGACCGAACCGCGAGCAAGCATTTCGATGCAGCGCGGATACTCGCCAGAAGACGCCGCCGAACCTTGCAATCGGATCTCCCGGCTCACTACGGTCTGCAACGGAATCTCGACGGAAGGCGCGATGTTCCCGATGAGAACGACCGTTCCGCCTTTCTTTACGCCCTCGATCGCCGCCCTGATAGTCGGCGTGCTGCCGACGGCCTCCAGAGCGACGTCCGCGCCTGAGCCGGAGGTGATGCGTTGAACCTCACTCCCCAGATCGGCTGTTTTGGCGTTGACAATTTCGGTTGCGCCGAGCGATTTAGCGAGCGCGAGGCGCGTGTCGTCGATATCGGTAACAATCACGCGCGAACAGCCAGCCTCCCGTAACGCCTGCAGGACAAGCAAGCCGATCATACCGGCTCCGACGAGCAGAGCTGTATCGTTAGCGCAAACGCCAGCAAGCGATACGGCATGGACGGCGACCGCCAATGGTTCGACCATCGCCGCTTCCTCCAAACTCAGCCGCTCGGGGAGAGCATGAACGATTCGGGCGGGCACGACGACGTACTCAGCGAATGCACCTTCGCGCCGGTACTCGGGGGTCGAGACGCCCAGCACCTGGCGGCGAGAGCAGAGATTCACCTGTCCTTTGCGGCAGTATTCGCACTCTCCGCAGTAGACGGTGGAGTCAAAGGTGACGTGTTCGCCGACATGGACGCCGGAAATGCCTTTCCCAAGAGCAGCGACAGTTCCGGACGCTTCATGGCCCATTATGATCGGCGGAATGCGGCGCCCCGATGAACCGTCATAGCCATGAACATCGCTCCCGCAAATGCCGCATGCCGCGACACGAACCAGAACTTCTTCCGGTCCAGGACGCGGCATGGGGACTTCGACGGTTTCTAATCTTCCGTATTCGGAAAGCAAGAGAGCTTTCATCACATTGGCATGTTAGCGAATCAAGTCAGTGCTCTCGTGGCCCGGGCCTTCAGATCCGCCAACAGGCGATCTACCTGGTCCGATTTCTCAAGCACGGCCAGCCGGTGGTCCATATCGGGCTTCCCGGCTTCGAGAGTTCCCTGCCCTAGCGCTTCCGCTTCGAGTACTTTGTCCCGCATGCGGTCGAACGCGAGGTCGTGTTTTGTATCCTGCGAAGTTGCCGACCCAGTACGCACGGACAGCTTGGCGCGCCGATGTTGCGCGATCAGCAACTCCGTCTTGATTCTGGTTTCGGTCATCTTCTGTTCCAGACGGTGCAAAGCGTCACGCAGAATCTGAACCTGATGAGACTGGTCCTCAATCTGCTGCGCGAAATTCTTAGCGCCGTTTTCGTAGGTGACGGAGCGCTCCAGCGCCATACGGGCCAGGTCGTCCTCGTTCTTCTGAACCGCTAATTCGGCTTTGCGAAGCCACTCGTTTTGCTGGTTCAGGTTCTCCTGCTGTTTTTTTTCGAGCAGGTGCTGATCGGCAATGGCGATGGCCACCTGGGTCTTTACCTGCATGAACTGGTTTTGCATATCGAGAAGTAACTGCTTCAACAGTTTCTCCGGATTCTCCGCTTTGTCCACCAAATCGTTGAGGTTGGCTCTGATCAGCGTAGTTACTCGATCTAATAAGGGCATTGTTTTCTCCTTTCGACACTGAGTGGCCGCTTCCTCACGGCCGCGGTTCTGTATGGGTTACCGTTCCATTGGACTTGCCTGAGTCGTTCGGGCGGTCAGTGATGGTACGGACCTTGCCGAGCAGCTCAGACATTTGCATACCGGACAAAGTCTCGAAGAGAGCCGGTATTTGGGCGGCAATTTTGGTCATATCGCCGGTGATTTTGTGCATGCCCGCGGCATCGCCATCTCCAGTGGAAACAATGGTGATCTTGTCGATGTTGGAAAGGGGCGATGCCAAGGCCCTGACCACCTCCGGCAAGCCGGTGATGAGCTTGTCGACCACGGCAGCCTGGTTCCATTCCTGGTAGGCTTCGGCTTTGACGTTCATGGCGCGGGCTTCAGCCTCACCCTTTCTCAAGATGATGTCGGCATCAGCTTCACCCTGGGCGCGTGTCGCAGCCGCGCTGCCTTCGGCCTCAATGGTCATCTTGCGGCGAGAGGCCTCCGCCAGCATCTCGATACGCTGGCGTTCGATTTCGACGCCCTTGATCACAGTGGCGATGAGTTCCTTCTCATGCCGCAGAATCTCAAACTCCTGAACCTTGATCTCCTGCTCTTTCTCGATCTGCCGAATTTTGACCGCTTCGGTGGTGACTTGCTGCTGCATCACATTGGCCTGGATCTCGTACGCTTTGTCGGCTTGCGCTTGCTGCCGCTTGATGCTCTCGACATATTGCGCTTTCTTGATCTCGAGATCGCGCTGGGCCTGGGCTTGAGCGGCTAACGACAGGGCTTCAGCGAGCACGCGCTCCTGGTCAGCCTGCGCTTTGGCGACGGCGGAGGCGCGCATGGCTTCGGCGCGACGGATGGCGGTATCGCGATCGGCTTCGGCGGCGGCCACGTCGGCATCGCGTTTGATGCGCGCAATGTCGGGCCGGCCCATGTTACTGATGTACTCGTTCTTGTCACGAACCTCCTTGATGGTGAAGGAGATGACCTCCAGCCCCATCTTGCTCATGTCGTCCGCACAGGTCGCACGCATGCGGTCGCCGACCATCTCGGGCTCTTTCACAATCTGTTCGACAGAGAGCTGGCCGATGATGCCGCGCAGATGACCTTCCATGACCAGCCGAATGAGTCCCTCGCGGGCCTGATCGGTTTTGGTCAGGAACTGCTCGGCGGCGGTTTGAATGGATTCGGGATCGCTCTTCACCTTGATTTGAGCAACCGCCTCGACGGTAACCGCAACACCCTGTTTGGTATAGAGATCCTGCACCGGCGCCACATCAAACGACATGAGCTGGAGCGAGAGCTGGCGAAAGTTTTCGACCATGGGGAAAATGACGGTCCCGCGGCCTTTGACAATGCGCGTTCCGCGCAGACCGTAGACGATCAGCGCCTCATGGGGGCCGGCCTTTCGATAAAGCGTGGCCATGGCCATCATCAACACCAGCAGTGTGAGGACAACCACCGCCGCGATATATACAATTTCATTCGACATCTTTTGTCTCCTTTGGCGACGATTCCGGGCCGAATGCTATTCCCGACTGGGTCATTGCCTCCCAGGTGCGT
The DNA here is from genome assembly GCA_963762495.1 of uncultured Acidobacteriaceae bacterium. GTDB lineage: Bacteria > Acidobacteriota > Terriglobia > Bryobacterales > Bryobacteraceae > Bog-105. The sequence goes on along the minus strand of CAVXKZ010000020.1, from coordinate 55,487 downwards.
ACATAAGCAATCCCTCGTTCATAGCGAGTCACCACGACTTCCTCGCCGCGCGCGATCTCTCGCGTATCTTCACTGCGGGCGTTGAGTGGCCTGCCGCGCGCCATCGCGCTGGTAGATTACTTCGCCAACGCCATTGGGCCGAATGGTGCTCGAGACCTGTCCCAGAACGCCGATCAGGTCGTAGTCGGCAGGGTCCATGGGCTGCTCGCGCGATTGCAGGAAGCGAAGAAAAGCAGCGAGACACCACGCGCCGGTGAGACCTACGGCAATCGCGATCACCAGGTCAATCCAAAAGCCGAGACCAGAGTGGCGCGTCAACAGATACCCGACACCGCCGAACCAGGTAAGGTATACCGCGGCGGAACTCGGGTTGATCATGGTACCGATCCAACTCGGCGCCGATCCGTGCCGCATGGGTCCCTTTGCTGCGCCGTGTAAGTGTGCCGCGTGGCCGCCATGAGCGGCGTGGCCAAGATGCAAGCCGCCGAGCAATAAGGACGCCAGCGCCCAGAAGGCTCCAATGGCGAAACAAAGCAAGTAAATGTCAGACCAGCTCATGAGGCAACCTCCTCCTTCGGTTTGAGCACGTCCCACAGGCGGTCCAAGAGGTCCGGCGTTTCCAGAACCTCTCCGAGCAGCAGGACGCACTTGCGGGTGTCATCATGCCGGGCAAGCTTCAGCAACGCCTCCGAAAGGGGCGCATCGCGACGGAACCGCTCCGCTCCTTGAATGAGCCAGAGATCCAGTTTGTCTTCCTGATCGCGAAAGTCCGTGATCAGCTCGGTTTGAAAACCCTCCGGGTCGTCCACTAAATAACCCGGATGGACACGAAAGAATTTAGCGAGCAGCAGCCGAGTGGTGTTGGTCAAATGCCGACGGCTACCGTTCTCGAGTTGAGAAAGATACGGCTGGCTGATGGACTTCTTGAGCTCCTTACGAACGGCAGCCACGACTTCCGTTTGAGTCATTTCACGGTTGAGACCGCGAAGGTGGCCCTCGACGACTCGCAGATAGCGGATTTTCTCAGAGACCGTCATATAGCGATCTGCAATTACGATATCGCTAATTGCAATACAGGTCAAGAGAAATCGAGCGCGGAAGTTCTCAGATTGTAGAAAACAAGCGGAATCTGGTTGTTTAATGATCGCGGCTCGGTATGGGTTAAGCGGCGTGTTGGCTCGATTTTTCGGGATTGAGAGCGGCACGGGCGATTTGAGCGGCATCTTTTGCTTGAGTCTTCGCCTCGCTGACAACCCGCGGGCTCATCGCACCTCGTAAATAGCCTTCGACGTCCGCAGTTGAAAATTCGAACCCATTTGCGTGAGCGGCTCGCACCAGGACATCCTTTTGGGCTTGCAGGTCCTTCTTTCGGCGGGCGTGCTGGAGCTCGCGCAGCTCGGCGGCGTCCTTTGCCATACGGCGGGCCAGCCGCGCTTCCTGAAGCTGCAAGTTGCGAAGCTGCTTTTCGTAGGCGAGGAAGGTTTCGAGCTCGATCAGGCCGGGACGGAGAGCCTCGTCGTGATCCTTGAACTTGTCGGCAAACTGCACGTGGCCTCGTGCATAGATGGCCATTTCGAGCCCGGGGATCCGGCCGAGACGCCAGGCGGTATCGGCAATGGATTGGACCAGATCGCACTCGCGCGGGCCGACGGGAGAGAGTTCCTTTTCATAGGCGGCGATGTGGCGCTGGTAGTCGGCGGCATCGTCGGTGTGGAGCAGGACGGTGCGACCGGTAAGCCCTGTTTTGACCGCATTGAGGCAGGAAGTGGCTTTACCGTCTAAACTTGTGGGGCCGGTGCTGAGCTGTGCGTTGGCACGATTGGCCTGCAGTTGGGCCGGGGAAACGGTATAGGTCGCTGACGCTTCCGGCTCGGAATCAAGCTGGATGCCGACGGAGTGAACGGCGGTTTTCTCGGCTTTGCGGGCGAGTTTGGCGGCTTGGCGCTCGGCGGCGCGGCGGATGGATCGGGGTGTCATCGTTCGATGGGCTCCTGAAAAAGAAATGGCCCGCGACACGACGGACGTGTTGCGAGCCTGCGAGAGCGTAGCACACGAAACCGCGAAAACGTTCTTTGTACGTTTGAAAATGCTTGTAAGCGGCGGATTCCAGGATAGATATAAAGTTGGGTCGAGCTGTGACCGTATGGACGGGCGAGACCCCATGGAGGAATCAGGATTCCCGCAACCAGGTCCCGATTTCCGAAGGGGTTACATTTGTGAGAGTGCGACGGCGCGGCTCGACGAGTATTTCGGCCACGTCACTACGATTGGCAACCAATTCATCACGTTCGGCAACTCACGGATTCGCGATCGCGAATGACATCCGGTCTATTTTCACGATATTCCTGCGAAACTGATTGCGCTCCGGAGTTTCGAAGCCCCAGGCGCGTATCTACAACACCCCGGCCAGTTCGCACGGAGCGAGCGCGTTCTTCTCGGAAAAATCCTATAGAACATAGTCCGTCAGAAACGTTCTGGAACGAAGCGCGGCGCAGGAGCGTCCGATCAAATGTAGGCCCCTTACCGCTCAAGCAATCTGGTCTCACTCCGACGTTGCCGCGTATCCAGACCGAACATCGAGCGCGACCATGATCGGTCGCACTCAAGGAAAGTGATTACCTTCGAAAAGGGCAATTGTCGAACGTAAAGCGAATGGGCGAGCTGATTACTTCCTGTTCGCGACCGTGCGGATTGACTCTTGCGGGCCGGCCAGCTTGTCATCGCGCCAGTTACGCGATCAGGATCTGATCGCCCGGTCTTCGGATTTGTGTCATGGCCAAACTTCTAGAGGCTCCCTGCGAACTGTTGAAGCGCAATGCGCCCAGTCATCAGCTTGAGGTCTGATTCATTCCATTGCCCCTTCATGATTGTGCCCTGTACGTGTTGCGGTCCAAGCAGCAGATGTCCGATCTCGTGAGCGATCACGCAGCCAAGTAACTCTCCTGCTCCTATGGTTCCAGTGTTTTCGGTGATACGTTGAACGTTGCCGTAAAAAGCCACAACATAACACCCGGGTTCATCTAACGGCAAGAGTGCGTGGCCCATCGCTTCAACTCCACGTCCTTTTCCGGGTTTGGGAGGCGTTCCTTTTCGCACCAGGACCTCGAACTCAAGCTGGGCAATGGCTGTATCGCAACGTCCCGGGAGAGCGCAATCGACCCAATCTACCGTCAATGCGGCGGTCCCGAGCACGTACGTTGCCTCTTTTTCAGCGCGAACGATCACCTGGCCATCGGTAATGCACAAAAAAAAGAACGAGATTTGCGACGAGGTTGTTCGTTGTCGGAGCGCAAATCACAATACAAAGCGCCCGGCTGAGTCTAAAGCACAACACAGACCCAAGACGGATGGCAATGTTCAAAAGCGAACACCGTCGCGCGGAAATGGCACAGCTCTGAAAACGAGAACGAACCTCGTCGGGAGATTTACGCGTGGAGCATCCCGCGACATGACCCACGCGAAAACGAGTTCATATTGAAATCGAGATTCTCGGGGACTGACACAATTAGTCAATCCGGTGACCGGCAGGGGCAAACCGCCATAGTTGGCAGGCCCCGTTCGCGTAATCTGAACCAGGGTTCAGGCCGACTTTGTCCGAGCAGTGATCGGCATCCAAATAGTGTCCGCCATTCTTCAGCTGAAGACGGCTCCATCCACCACCGGCTGGAACAAACCGCCATAGTTGGCAGGCCCCGTTCGCGTAATCTGAACCAGGGTTCAGGCCGACCTTGTCTGAGCAATGATCAGCATCCAAATAGTGTCCCCCATTCTTCAGCTGAAGACGGCTCCATCCACCACCGGCTGGAACGAACCGCCATAGTTGACACGCCCCGTCGGCAAAATCTGAACCAGGGTTCAGGGCGACATTGTCTGAGCAATGATCAGCATCCAAATAGTGTCCTCCATTTTTCAGCTGCAATCGATAGTACTGTTCTTGTGCGATAGCTGGCGTGACGAGGCATTGCCCGACAGGACCAGCAATAAAAACAGAAAAGACGAGCAAGCGTGTCAGGGATTTGGTCCGTGAGCGCTGCATGGTAGATGAATGAGGCGTTCCATTAGAGATGGAGGCGCCCGGATTTTGAATACCGACGTGCGGTGAGTTTTTCATGCCGATACTGCTGCAGCAGGCTGGCCGTTACAGCAGGATATAGATCCAACGTTTTGTGAAGATAGTCGCCCTAATGCATGCAACCAGATAACTCGGAATTCGACTTAGTTCGGCTTCACTTACCCCCAATGGTTGGTTGACGCATTAGAGAAAAGGGATAGAGCATTATCCAAAGATATGCGCTTCGCTCGAGAAACTGGTGCCTTCACGGCTTGCGGGAGAGGCGTACGAGGCCGCCAACGGCGCCCCTGCTTCGGCGAATTACCTGGCGGATCACGGGCGACGTGGAAGTTGACTACTGCAAAACTGATTCGATGCTCAATTTCCCGTTTGCCGATAACCTCTCACCGCACGTGGGACAAGTGCTGTTCCCCAATTACGGAGCTAATGCCCTGGCGATATCAATCCACAACATATTGCTCCACTCTGGCCTGGGGTCAGCGGCGGCACGTGCGAATGTCCAAATTTGGACCCGCTCCGTTTCGACCCCGGCAAGATCAGCGAGACGCTTGACCATACCGATCGGGTCTGCGTGAAGCCGCGCTTCGCAATTATGAAGGTGCTGAACCAAGTCATAGGAGGCGTCACCGATGAATGGCTTCGGGTCGATCACCAGCCACGGCTCCCGCTCGGATCGCAAAACATTCCCGGCGTGAAGATCGGTGGCAAGTAGTGTGTCCGTAGGTAACGGGGTCGCGAGCGCCTCCCACAGCCGCAATCCTTCACGCACCAACCCGGCATCGGGCCAGTGCTGAGCCTGGGACAGCGTCTCACGGCGCCAGTTCTCCAGCATTTCCGACAAGTGCCGGAATTGTTGTAGATCGTTCGGCGAAGCAGATCGTCCCCAAAGGCGCTTGAGTAAGGTCGCGATCACGATATCTTGCTTGTACTCTGGCTCGGAATGAAGGGTAGATCCGGGTTCGCAGCGCTCAAGTAGCATCGCCCCAAGGTCATCATCCGCCTCCAGCAGTCGCACCGTTGGGTTGCCGTTCCAGAAGCGCAGTCCTTGGATTTCATGTGCGCCTTCCATGTGCGGCATTGCGAGTTTGAGGACGGCTGATGCGCCGTCGGCGCAAACGACAGGCGCGACCCAGGAGCATGTTACTTTCGCGTGCTCAATTGGAGGACCAGCGCACAGCGACCAGCGGCCCGTCAATTCCTCCAACATTGCCGGCAAACTGTCGAGCCATGCCTGCCGTTCGCGGTGCTTGCAGCAGTTTGCGCTAAGTTGCTCGGGAATGATCATCGAACAGTCGCGAGCTTGGCATGGAGGCGAGGGATTGTCAAATGGCACTGATCGCGCAGAAGGTCGCGCCCCTTTGGCGGATTGCTGTCGGATGACGAGCCACCCGGAAAGTGAAATTGATCGATCCGGTCCCGAGGTCGGCTTCGAGAAATTTTCCGACAGAACGCTGTATTTAGTCGCAAAACGCCGCTCACATGCTTTCCGACTTGTCCGCACAGTCGGCATGCCAAAAGTGACGGCGTTTTACCTTCAACAATCCCGATTAGCGAAGGTAATCACGCCAGCGGGACTTGTTTGCGCATTGTTTCCGGATTGCGGACTATCCGCCCGAAGAGCGCGAACGCTACTTTAAGAGGTACACGACCGTCGTCTCAGTGTCAGCCGGATCCGGCGTCGGATTTCCGTATATCTCCCACGAGTGCCCAGCGGACTCCCTCTGATTCGCCGCCATCCAAATTCTGATCGCGTCATGCGCCTCGTCCATGCGCTTGTATGGGCCGCGGTGCACGGCGACGGCAGCCTCGCCCGCTTGCGTTTCGGTCGCATACACCTCGCCCGCAGCTTCAAATGTGCACGTGACCTCGACACCGAAGTCGCACAGCATAGGCGCGCCCTGTGTGGGGTGGTGGTAGAGAAAAATGTTGTGGCCATCAGTCCGCAGGCCTGGCTGGCTGCGAATGAACTCCCAGACCTTGTCCAGGGCCGGCCCCCACGCCCGAGCCAACGGCACCCGGCGCGACCTCACGCCGCACTGCGGCCAACTTGCGCGGCTTAACAGTCAGTAAGTTGACGCAGACGGGCATTCCTCGATCGTAAAGCAAGATCCTGATCGTGCGCACTATCTGCGGCATCGAGAGTCACGCGCCGTGCGAATCGGACGGATGATGCCCGGGGTTAGCCCAGTCCAGTGGTCGCCCCGGAGGCAGCAGCGGATTTCCGGTGCAGAAAAGAAAAGGACTATCTTGGTGGACGGCATGGGATTCGAACCCACGACCCCCACGTTGCGAACGTGGTGCTCTCCCAGCTGAGCTAGCCGCCCACTATCGAGGTAGCGCATCGAAACGTCTTTGTGTTCGCGCGCTGCGGCATCGCCGCGACCCTCTCAATATAGCAGCTTACCCGTGCTAGGATGGCTGTTCACAACCCTCCTATTATGGTCCTTTCCGATGTCGATATTCACCGCTACATCGAGCGCGGCAAGATCCGCATCTCTCCCGAATTGCCGCCTGAGCAGTTCGGAAGCTGTTCGGTGGATTTTCGCTTAGGTCCCGAGTTCAGCGTCTTCGAGCATAGCCGTCACGCCTACATCGACGTGCGCGACAAGAGCGCTATTCAAGACATCATGCGGTCGGTCCACGTTAAACCCAGCGAGCCGTTTATCCTGCAACCCCGCGAATTCGCTCTCGCCATTACCGAGGAAACACTGGAGCTGGATGATGACGTGCTCGGACGCCTGGAAGGACGCTCCAGCCTGGGCCGCATCGGAATTATTGTTCACGGAACGGCCGGACTCTTCGACCCCGGCTGGCGCGGTAAAGCCACGCTGGAACTCAGCAATCTCGGCATCATGCCGGTCGCGCTCTATCCAGGCATGCGCATCTGTTCCTTCACGTTCGAGCAGTTGTCTTCGCCGGTATCTGTGCCTTACTACAAGAAGGTCGGGAACAAATACGCCGGCCAGACTCAACCGCTTGCCAGCCGCCTCACCGCCGAAGTCAAACCCTAGCGCCCGGACGACCCGAATCCCCCGATTCCTCGCGCCGATTCCGCCAGCTCGGATTCCTGCCACTCGATGGCTTCGTATTTCGCGACCACCATCTGCGCGATCCGGTCGCCCGCGTGGATCTCGTACGGCGCCCTCCCGAGATTGAGCAGAATCACTTTCAGCTCACCCCGATAGCCGGGGTCGATTGTGGCAGGCGCGTTCGGCAAAGTAATCGCGTGCTTTAACGCTAAACCGCTGCGCGGGCGAATCTGTACTTCATAACCGCTTGGAATCTCCATTGCAAGCCCAGTCGGGATTGCCTGAGGTATGCCAGGTTCCAGAACCGCGCCGGCCACACAGCGAATATCCAGCCCTGCATCTTCCGCAGGTCCATGCGCATATTCGGGCAACGAGGCGGTCTCGTTCAGTTTTTTGATTCGGATCAGCATCTGGGGCGAATCCGTTATCATAGCGGTTCATGTCCGGACCTAGCACTGCGCCGCCACGCTCCGAACAAGGGCGCGTATTGACCGTTGCGCCAATGCCGCCTGAAAAGCTCGCCTACGCCTTGGCGCGCTATAGCCGTTCTCCCGATTCCATTCGCGATTCCATCGGGTGGGTGCGCACGCACGATTCGGCGAAGTTTCTGGAGAGTTTCTATTTCCAATACGGCCATGCTTCTATCGCCGATCTCGGTCATGTGACCGTTTGTTTCGAAGGCGTATCGGAGTTAGCCGCCACTGAAATCGAAGACGAGCAGCTCTGGGACGGCCAAGCGCGCAGCTCCCGTTACCAGGACTTCTCGAAATCGAGCGCCATCGTTCCTCCGGAGTTGAGCGCGGATGAAGCCGCCATTTATGAATCCGCAGCCGGCCAGCTTCTGAATGCTTACGGAACCGTCCAGAGCCGGGTTGCCGAATATCTCCGCGAGCAATACCCCAAACCTCCGGATATGAAGGAGGACGCATACCGGCGCAATCTGGCCGCGCGAGCCTTCGATGTGGCACGCTACCTTCTGCCGTTCGGCATTCCTACCGGGGTCGGTCAAGTCACAAGTATCCGCACTCTGGAGAAACAGATTGCGCGTCTGAAAGCTTCCGAGTTTCAGGAACTGCGTGACATCGGCGTTGAGCTTGCCCGGGCGTGCAGTTCCTCACCTGCTTGCGTTTGGGATGCAGAAAAAAGCGAACCGGTCGCTCCTACCTTGGCTCGCCATGCGGAAGCGGATGAATACGCCATTCGTTTGCACGCGGACCTGAGCGAGTGGGCTGCTCATCATTTGCCCAAGGCGGAAAACGCGGCCTTCACTCCTGTTGACTTGCTCCAGCCTTCCGACCATGTGGCCGATATCTGCGCGACCCTGCTGTACTCGGTGACGGATCGTCCGTACCGGGTACTCTATCAAGCGGCCTGCAACTGGTCATCCGCCAAGCGTCAGGAGATCTTCGACGTTGCGCTTGGCAAGCGCAGCCGGCGGGACGAATTGCCTCGGCAGTTCCGTTCGGCGCCTTATGTGTTCGATATCGTCATGGATATCGGCGCTTACCGCGATCTGCACCGTCACCGCCGCTGCCAACAAACGCGCCAGCGGTACACGAATCGCCTCGGATATGAGGCGCCTGAAGTGTTGGCCCAGTGCGGGGCGGAGCAGATCTATTTTCAGGCGCTGCGGATTGCGGACGAAGCCATCGGACGGTTGCCTCAGCCGGCAGCGCAGTATCTGCTTCCGCTGGCGGCCCGTTCCCGATTTTTATTCAAGATGGATTTCGCGGAGCTCGAATACATCTCGCGTTTGCGAAGCGGAGTGAAAGGCCATTTCTCTTATCGAAAAGTCGCGTGGGAGATGAAACAGGCACTGGATGCCCTCGATCCCCTGCTGGGTGGATTGGTCCAGGCCACGCCACCCTGGGTCGAAGACCCTCTGAAAAGGTGAACTATTTCAGATTCAACGTCTGCCGGACTGTGCCGCGCTCGCTCTGAATCTTCTCCTGGAGCAGCATGATCGAGTAGATCAGTTGCTCCGGACGCGGCGGGCAACCGGGCACGTACACATCGACCGGTATGACCTGGTTTACGGGAATAAGGGCGTAATTGCTGAAGACGCCTGTCGATGTAGCACAAGCGCCCATCGAAATGACCCACTTAGGCTCGGGCATTTGCCGATAGAGCTGGCGGATTACGGGCGCCATCTTATTCGAAACGCGTCCGGCGATGATCATCAGGTCCGATTGACGCGGCGATCCTCGAAAAACCTCCGCGCCGAAACGGGCGGCGTCGTATCGCGATGCCATCATCGACATCATCTCGATCGCGCAACACGCCAAGCCGAATGTCATGGGCCATAAGGAGTTCTTGCGGGCCCAATTTAGCGCGTTGTCCAGGGTCGTCGTGATCACGCTGTCCCGGACTAATCCAGTGTCGTCGTCATCAGTCCGCGCGAACAGCCCGGGCGGTTGACTAAGTACGAATGCTTCCGAGTCGCCCACGCATCAATTATCCCATGCTGTGAAGATCACTAGGGCTTTCACCCGCTCTGAAACCCTCGCTTCTAGTTGCGTGTCCTGAATACAAAGCGAGGCGGTATGCAGCGACGAAGGTTCTTACAAAGCATAATGGCCACCGGACTCGGAGCACCGGCGGTAGTAGCGCAGCAGAGTGCCACTCCCGCCATCGTTCCCGATGCGAACGCGGAGATCTCCGCGATTCCGCGTGTTACTGATCCGGGTGAGCTGCGCGGCGAAATGCTATACCGCAAATTGGGGCAGACCGGCGAGACGGTTTCCGCGATCGGCCTCGGCGGCTCCCACATCGGCAAAGCGACTCTGACGCAAACTGAGGCGACCCGGCTGATTCATCAGGCCATCGACCGCGGAATTACCTTCATGGATAACTGCTGGGACTACAACGAAGGTCGTAGCGAGCGCTGGATGGGCGAGGCCCTGGCTCAAGGGGGCTACCGGAACAAGATTTTCTTGATGACGAAAATCGACGGCCGTAACAAGAGCAATGCTACCGACCAGCTCAATGATTCGCTTCAGCGCTTGAAGACTGATCACGTCGACCTACTCCAGTTCCATGAAATATTGCGTTTCGATGATCCCGATCGCATCTTTCGCGAAGGCGGCGCGCTGGAAGCGGCTCTGGCCGCAAAGAAAGCGGGAAAGATACGATTCATCGGCTTCACAGGGCACAAAGATCCGCACGTTCATCTCTACATGCTGGAAGTGGCTGCGAAACACGGTTTTCGCTTCGATGCCGTGTTGATGCCTTCCAACCTTATGGACGCTCACTTTCGCAGCTTCGCCCAGTTGGTCATGCCGAAGCTGGTATCGCAGAAAATCGGAATTCAGACAATGAAGCCATTCTGCGGTGGCGACGGCATCATCTTGAAGAGCAACACTATTCAAAATCCGGTCGATTGCCTTCACTATGCGCTGAATCTGCCGACTAACGTTGTCATCACTGGCATCGATAAACAGCAGGTGCTGGATCAGGCGTTCCAGGCCGCGAAAACATTCCGTCCCATGGATGACGGCCAGTTTGCCGCGCTGTTAGCGAAAACTCAACAGGTTGCCATAACGGGGAAGTACGAGCTCTTCAAGGTTTCGGCGCATTTCGACGGAACAGCCCATCACCCCGATTGGCTCGGCGGCGACGATCCGGCGGTGCAGAAACTCGCCCCGCAACTGCCCGGTTGAGATAAACGGGGACTTTAGGCGACTCACCCTAAAATCGAAGTGTTAATGCCTGTCCCCGAAATTCGCTTCCTGCCCGCCGGCAGCCATAATGAATCTCTTATTCGCGCCGCCGAGGAGTGCGGCGTAGACCGAGAGTATTGGGACATCTTCCATAAGCGTCATGAGGTCTCTCTCGAAGCCCAAAAGGGCATTCTTCTGGCTTTGGGCTGGGACGTGTCGAACCATGAATCTCTGGAGCACGACCGTAAGCGTCGATTTCAGGAGAATTTTACGTCGGCTCTGGCCAGGACAGCGGTCGTTAGTCAAACCGATAAGTCCGTCCTTGTTACACTTCGCATCCAAGGCGGCTCCGTTTGTTACCAACTCGCACTCGAGGACGGCCAAAGCATAGCCGGATCTGTCGAGATAGCGCAGCTTCCTCTCGCCCGCCGGATCATTTTGGAAGATCAGGTTTGGAACGCTTATAAGCTTCCTCTTCCGGCTGAAGTGCCGCTGGGCTATCACCTGCTCACTGCCTCGATAAATGGCGAATCTATGGGCGAAAGTCACGTGATCGTTTGTCCGGATAAAGCTTACCTTCCCGAGGATCTGCGCGGGTCGGGCAAAACTGCCGGCTTTAATATTTCGCTTTATGGGCTCCGTTCCGATCGCAATTGGGGATGCGGTGATTTTGCCGATCTGCGGCCGCTGATTGACTGGGCTCGGTTCGAGGTCGGTTTCAGCTTCATAGGCCTCAATCCTCTCCACGCGCTGCACAATCGAGTGCCCTACAACACCAGCCCGTATTTGCCGCTTTCGATTTATTACAAGAACCTGATCTACATCGATATCGAAGGTGTGCCCGAGTTCAAGAATGCCCGGTCAGCGCAATGCCTCTTCCGCTCGATGCAGATTCAGGATAAGATCCGTAATCTGCGCGGCGCCGAATTTGTGCAGTACGAGGAAATAGATCGGCTGAAGCGTCGTTTTTTGAAGCTGCTCTATCGCCAGTTTCGCCGCGAAAACAGAGGTGGTTCGGAACGCTCGCTCGCCTTCGGGCGTTACTGCGATGCCGAAGGGGAGCTGCTCCGAAGGTTCGCCCTGTACTGCGCGCTAGACGAGTCGTTGCACAAACGGAATCGAAATCTCTGGACTTGGCGCGACTGGCCTGCTGAATATCAGTCGCCGGAATCTGAGGCAGTTGAGGCGTTCGCGCGTCAACACCCGCGTAGCATCGAGTTTTACAAATACATTCAGTTCGTTCTTGACGAACAGCTTCATGCGGCGCAAAGCTACGCCCGCGAAAGTGGCATGTCGATCGGCTTGTATCACGATCTGGCAGTTGCTACGGACAGCTGTGGATCGGATCTTTGGGGCTATCGCAATTTCTACGCAAACGGTTGCCGGGTCGGCGCTCCTCCCGACGATTTCTCGCCACAGGGTCAGGATTGGGGATTTCCGCCGCCTCGCGCCCAAGCCCACCGCGAAAACGGATACCGCCTGTTTCGAGACAGTATTAGCAAAATTGTTGCCTACGGCGGGGCGTTGCGAATTGATCACGTGATGCGGCTGTTTCGCCTATTCTGGATTCCCGAAGCGATGCAGGCGCGTCAAGGCGCGTACGTGCGTGACCACGCTACCGACCTGATGAGGGTTCTCGCGCTCGAAAGCGTCCGAAGCAAGAACGTCATTATCGGTGAAGATCTCGGCACCGTAACCGATGAAATTCGTGATATGCTTTCGAGCTTCGGTATTCTCAGCTACCGGCTTTTTTATTTCGAAAAACATCAGCCCGGCAACACGTTTAAGCATAGCTACGAGTATTCAAGACAAGCGCTCGTCTCATCCACTACTCACGATCTCCCTACCATGGCCGGTTTTTGGAAGAACCGCGACATCGAAGCGCGCCGGGCAGCGGGATTGATTGACGAAGGCGGCTACTGGATCCAGATCGGCGACCGCAAGCGCGAGAAGCAGCGCATGCTTGACCGGCTTCACTCGGAAAATCTGCTCCCCGCAGATTACACGCGCGACGCGGAGCACATTATTGAGCTTGATGGCGATCTTCACAATGCCACTATCGGCTTCCTCGCACAGGTTCCTTCGATGATTCTCCTTCTGAACCAGGAAGATTTCACGAAGGAGGCGGACCAGCAGAACCTTCCCGGCAGCACCGCTCAGTATCCCAACTGGCAGCGGAAGATGCGCGTCAAGGTCGAAGACCTGCGCTCGCCCGAATTGCTCAGCTACACCAGCATGCTGCGCCACCAAATCATCCGCACCGGAAGGAGACAGGCGGATTAAAATAGCTCCGGCGCCTCAGGCATCATCGGGTGTGTTCCCGTTTGCCTCTGGTTCGAGCAGCGGTGCTAACAGTTCTATTGCCTCAGCTTGCCGGTCGCGCCCGACTTGTATTTGTGCCCGCTTACGCAGGAACGGGTCCACGCTTTCGACCAGCGTGCTGATCTCGTTCAAAACAACGAACGGAATCCCGGCCTCTTCCAGCGATCCCTTTGCCAGCGCAATTGCGACGGGTTCGTCGGTATCCAAAACTACGACCAGTTCCAATTCGGGATCAAAGGAACTCACAGATACTCCGTGCCTACTCATTCCGCAGCGCAAGAGCTGGATTAATGGAAGCCGCCCGCTGTGCAGGAATTACACAAGCAATGGCCGTGACCGCCACAATACCCGCCGTAGCCGCGCAAATCGAAAGCGGATCATACGGCTTCAACCCATAGAGCAGCGAAGCAAGCAGACGGGTAGCAGCAAAAGTAATCGGCAGACCAACCAAAATCCCGAGAATACAAAGCTGCAATCCCTCCCGCAGCACCATCCACAAAACTTGCCCGCGCTCCGCTCCCAAGGCCATACGAATCCCCAACTCGGAGGTTCGGCGGCTGACATTGTAGGCAACAGTGCCATACAGTCCCGAAGCCACCAGCGTCACTGCCAACAATCCAAAAAACATCGCGAGCCTTGCAATGAGGCGATCGCCCGAGATAGAAGCATTGAACTGCTCAGTCTGAGTCATCGGCTGCAGCGGCGCCAAATCGGGAGCAAAACTCAGCAGGATGCGCTGAACGCGAGGAATCAAAAGTTTCGGATTGCCGTGCGTACGTAGTTCCACATGCATGGCTCCAAGCCCCTCCAACTGCGTATATGGGAAATAGGCCATGGGTATGGGATCTTCTCTCACTTGCGTGTACTTGCTATCGGGCACAATCCCTACGATGGTGAACGGGACCTTCGGCGAGAAGGAAACCGTATGTCCGATCGCTTGCCGGCCGCTGAGAAACTTCTTGACGAATGTGCTGTTGACAACTGCAACCTTAGCGGTCTTCGCTCCATCTCCCTCATCAAACTCCCGTCCATACAGGATGGGAATCCCGAGCGTGCGGAAGTAATCGGGACCAACACCATTCCATCTCATGGGCGAGTCCTGACCGGGATGCGGATTTTTTCCGTCGAGAACAGCACCGGTATTATTGCTCCAGCCCGAACCAATCCGGTTCTGCATGAGCGTAGCTGCCTCAACTTCCGGCAAGGAACGGAGCTTGCTCAGCAAGCTCCTATAAAACGCAATTGTACGTTCGTCTGAATGCGCCTGCACCCGTGGATTCACTCCGAAGACCAGCAGCCCGGTGCTTCGGAAGCCGAGATTGACACTCTCCAGATTGCGCAGCGTCCTTACCAGCAGCACCGTTCCCGCCAGCAAAACAAGACAAAGCGAAACCTGCAGTGCCGCCGTTGCACGGCCCACCCTGACCTTGGACGTATCGCGAAACGCAGTAGCGGCTGAAGTCTTCAACACATCGCCAACCGATACCTTCGCCATACGAACCAGCGGCGCCAGCCCAAAGACCAGCCCCGCAACGAGTGAAATGGCAAGCGTGAAAAGCAGCACGCGACCATCCGGTGAGAGACTCGCCTCGATGTCCGACCAGCGCGCCAGCGCCCGCGTCGCTCCGAGTGCAAACAACCATCCCAGTAGCGCTCCCGATGCAACGAGGACCAGGCTTTCCGCCAGAAGCTGCCGGAACAGCCGTCCGCGGCTTGAACCGAGAGCAAGCCGGATGCTGAACTCGCGGCGACGCGCCGTGTTGCGAGCGGCTAACAACATCGAAACATTACCGCACGCGATGATGAGGACGGCCCCGACCATCACGAGCAGCATCGTGAGCGGCTGCTCGTAGGCCTCCTTGTATCCTCCCAGGCCGCGGGCCTCGACCAGGCGCAGTTTGGGAGCCTTCTCGCCACGACTCGGCTTGCCACCCAGATGCTCGTAGGCGGCCCGCAGGAAAACAGGATCAGCTGCGGCTTCAGCCTGTTTCTTCGTAACATCCGGCGCGAGTCGCGCTGCCAGCAAAATGCACCACCAGTTTGGAGCTGCATAATAATTGTCGTCCTGCGAACCCCAGGCATTGAAGTCCGGCCGTATCTGCAGCGGTACCCAGAGGTCCGTCGGATCGCCGCCCAGCCCGATAAAACGCGGACTGGTTACTCCGACGATCGTAAATGGAACGCCCTTGATGAAAATCGATTGCCCAATCACACGGCAATCATGCCCGAAGCTGCGGTTCCAGTATCCATAGCTCAAGACCGCAACGGACGTATGATCGCGTTCATCGCTCGGGGAGAGCAGCCTTCCGCATGCGGGACGCACCCCGAGTCCGCTGAAATAATTCCCGCTTACCATCTCACCCGCGACCTCTTCAAGCGCATTACCCGAACGCACGGCGATCTTGTTGAAGCCCATCGGCACATACGCCATCACGTCCGAAAACGCCTGGTGATCGCGACGGAGCTGCTCGAACACAGACACGCTGAAAGAAGAATCGCTGTTACCGGTGTTGCTAGCACCATTGGGCTGGTTCGGATCGGTTCTCAAAAGGAAGATTTGCCCGGGATCGCGCACCGGCAACGATCGCAGTACTACCGCATTCATCACGCTGAAAATGGCGGTATTCGCGCCTATTCCCAGAGCGAGCATAAGCACCGCAACGGTTGCAAAAAGCGGATTAGCAGCCAACCCGCGCACCGCCCCGCGCAGATCTTTCCCGAAATCATCAAACCAAGCCGGCATGATGCATCCATAGCACGGATGAGCGTAGAACATCAACCGTGTAGTCGAGGCGGAAGTGTATGCCACCTTCGCAGCGGTGAGACGCTTCTGGGGCTTACTCGCGCCCGATTGGATCTTCGCGGTTACTTCTTGATCGCGATTCGCTCGATCAGGATTGCCTTGCCGGTCGCCTCATCGGCGCGGATCACTGCTCCGTGCAGTTCGATCCCGTGCCGTGCCGCTTCCATACGCCCGGCGGTTCCAGTCAGAAAACGGCGGATGATGGTCTCCTTCTCGATGCCGATCACTCCGTCATAGGGACCGGTCATACCGGCGTCGGTCTGATACGCCGTACCCCCGGGCAGCACGCGCGCGTCGGCAGTCGGGACATGGGTGTGCGTGCCGATCATGGCAGTGACGCGGCCATCGAGATGCCAGCCCATGGCCACCTTTTCGCTGGTCAGCTCGGCGTGAAAATCGACGAAGCGGATCTTAATGGCCGGATCGAGCCCAGCCAGCACACCATCGGCTTTCCGGAAGGGACAGTCGATGTTGGCCATGTGCGCGCGGCCCTGGAGATTCAAGACGGCGTAACGAACACCGTTGCGCGCGGTCGCCGCGTACACGCCGTTTCCGGGCAACCCCGGAGGATAGTTCGCCGGCCGCAAAAGCCGCGGCTGATGCTCGTAATAATCGTGAATCTCGCGCTTGTCGAAACTGTGATTGCCGCCGGTGAGGACGTCCAGGCCCAAGGACAGTAGTTCCTCGCTGATGAACGGAGTGATTCCGAAGCCGCCCGCGCTGTTTTCCGCGTTGGCTATGGCCAAGTCAATTTTGTGCTCGGTGATGAGGCGGTTCAGGTTTTCAGCGACAATGCCGCGTCCGCCCGAGGCGAAAATATCGCCCACAAAAAGAATATTCATCAACTGAAGCGCGGGAGGAACGCGTCCCGCGAGGCGTCCGGCTCAGCCTCCGTCATTGACCCCTATGAATCCAGGGGGGAATCCTCCGAGCGCCTTTAGGCTTCTCCATGGCACAGAGTGCCGGAGCTTGCACACCAGCGCTAACTACGAGGCGGACTCCATGACATTGATTATCGGATCAATTTTTAGGAGACCGAGGCAGACGCTCTCACGGGGAACGCTTAGGGCCAGAATACCAGAAGAGCGGAGTTTTGCCTAAGGGATCTTTACGAAACGAACTCCGGGATCCCTGGGATCCACCCTAGGGGTCGCAAGATTCATTTCTTCGATTGGAATCAGGCACTTAGCTTTCTTCGGGCGGCAGGCGCGGCGCGAGCGCATGCCGATGCTCGGGCGTGGAGAAGAGGAAAGGCGGAATAGGCCGGTCGGTTATCCTCCAGATAGGCACTATGAGCTTCACCGTTCCCGCCCCCTTTCTCTTCTTTCGCTCGCTGCTGCTGAACCCGAAAGCCATGGGAGCGCTTACACCTAGTTCTCCGAGACTTTCCCAGCTCATGGCATCGTCAGTGGATCCGGCGAACTCGTCCGTGCTGGAGATCGGCGCGGGAACTGGAGCAATCACGCGCGCGCTTCTCGAAAGGAACCTCGATCCGGAACGTCTGCTCCTCATCGAGCGCGATCCTTCTCTTGCCGCTTTTCTCCGTCATGAATTCCCTGGTGTGCGGGTTCGTTGTGGTGAGGCGATTCACTTAAGCCGCATACTTTCCAACGAATCGATCGGAGCGGTCAACACCGTTGTTTCAAGCTTGCCGCTTCGCAACCTTCCCCGAGTGGATCGAATCAGGCACGTGCGCGCCATGGTCGGCGCACTCGCGCCCGAAGGGCAGCTTATTCAATACACCTATGGCGCGGGTTGTCCGGTCCCAGCTCGTCGGCTCGGCCTCGAAGGCGAGTGCCTCGGCCGCGTCTGGCGGAATCTCCCGCCCGCCTCCGTCTGGCGCTTCACCGTAAGGGCATCCTAAGGAGCCTTAAGCGCGCTATAGATCTCCTGAACAAATTCGTCCGGACGCACGCGCCCGCGCCCCCATCGCGCATCGAATTCAGCGGTTGGATGCTCCGCCAGCACTTGGTTCTCGGTTCGACCAGCCGCGATCAGATGTTGCACGCGGTCGCGGACGGTCACGATCATGTCGTGAAAAGCTTTGACATCCGCCCCAGTCGTCACCTTCCCGCGCGCCGGCACGATACGGAGAGTATTGCCGGTCCATCTGTTGAGCAAACTCACTAAGCCGTCTAACTTACCGCCTTGCTCCAGGTCGATTCTCGGATAGCCATCGCCGGGAAATACTTCGCCGAGATAAATCAGATTTGCGACATGAAAATGCACGATAGCATCCGCATTGCTGTAACCAGGCGGCTGGTGAACGGCGTGGATCGCTTCGCCGTTCAGGTCGAACGTCAAGACTTCCGAGAATGCTACGCGCGGACGGTCGACTCCGAGTTCGATCAAGCGGGGCGGCAAGGGTTTGGGAGCACCCATCGCATGCCCGCCCAGGCGGTCGAGCGCGTTCTCCTGCATGGCGACGAACGCTCCCCGGCTCCCCCATCCGGCATCGCCCTCGGAATGGGCGGTGTCTTGCGGAGCGATGACGACGTAGCGAACTGCCGATTTCGTCCGGCGCGCAAGAATGCTGCTGATTTCAGGCGTGCTCGCGGCTGACGGCGTTCCCACTAGCAACGCGCCGTCCGGCCCAACCGAAGCGATGACGTTGCCCGTGCTCGTCGCAAACACAAGCAGGTTCGGCGTGACCTCGGTGACCTGCACCGCTTCTTGCGTCTCGGCGGCGGACTTGCCCATCAACCCGACAATTAACGGGATCAGGGCAATTGTGCTAAGACGAGTGCAAAGTTGAGGAAGAATCATGATGCGATGAAGTTGTGAGCTGACCGCTCCGGAGTTCTCTCGAGAGCGCTACGGTCCCATTTGGCAAGGTTCGCGCCGGCTTCATACGTAGCTTGGAGAAACTCGAGTATCGCGGCTTTCGGATCTTCTAAACGCCGGATGTCGTCGTACATAAGAATAAATTCCGAGAGCGTCCGATGATAGAAGGCCCCCGTGGGGCCGACCGGCTGTTTGTCCAGATCGAGTGGCGCGGGCGCCGTATAGGAATAAAACGCGGGACCTTTCACTTCTCCACCGCCGGGCCAGAATCCCGCGCTGATCACTTCGTGCGAATACGCCTCTCGCGTAATGGGATCCGCTCCCGGACGCGTCGGCGCGCGGCGTCCGGAAAACCGGCTCACCGCCAGATCGAAACTTCCCCAAAAAAAATGGACCGGACTGCACTTACCGATAAACCCGGATCTGAACTCCTGGAATACCTCATCCACGGAAACCAGAATCCTCCAGAATCGAGTCACAAACTCCGGGTCGTAAGACGCATGGATATTGTCTTCGTCAAACGGAATCGGGTCACTGACCTCGTCGGGAGTTGCGTGTATTTTCACTTCAATGCTGAGCGAATGCAACTCTCGCAGGACTTCACGGTAAAAATCGGCAACGGAACGCTGTCTTAACTGGACCGATCGAGTTAGGCCTTCGCTCGTTCGGATCACCAGTTGGTGATCGAGAAAGTCGAACTCCATGTCGAACACCCGGGTTCCGTAAGGAATCGCTGAGGTAGTCAGCCCTCGAGGTGTTACGTACAGCGTAACGTTCCACCAATGGTTCACCACTGGAGTGAGCGTCTTGCGAATCTTCCCTACGATCTGCGTCCACATGTGGAGCGTGGCATAGGTGTCTTGCCAGGATTCGAGTGGCAATGCCGGCCAAGGCTCAATGATTGCTTTTTGTGTTGTGTTTTGGCTGGACCCGCTCATGTGATGCCTCTCCGCTTACGATTATCAAAGCATCCTCGATGATGCCACGTCCGCTAACCGCGTTTGGGACCCAAAGTGAATACCTTTTTGACTAAATACTATTTTGTGCATAGCTATAGCATGATAGGCTTAACTTATGCCGAAGGATCCTGAACACCGCGACCTTTTCTCTGGCGCCTTGGAACTGATGATTCTGCACTCGCTGCGGCTGAAGCCCATGCACGGCTACGCCTTGGTCAAGCACATCAAGCTAGTTTCTGACAATCTGCTGCAAATCGAGGAAGGCTCTCTCTATCCCGCGCTGCAGCGCATGCTCAAAGAAGGATTTCTGGAATCGAAAGCGGGAATTTCAGCGAAAGGCCGCCCCACCCGCATTTATCGATTGACGACGGCGGGCAAACGGCGCCTCGAGCGCGAACTTTCCAGCTTCGACAAGATGTTGGCCGGGATCACTCGTGTGCTGGCAGTGGCAGAGGCGTAGGCGACCGTATGCAATGGTTCAAACAGTTGTTCAAACACTTGTTTACGCGGGGCCGGCGTTATGACGACCTTGCGGTTTCCATTAGAGAACACCTCGAAGAAAAGATTGAGGAGCTGATGGAAGATGGCATGTCTCGAGAAACTGCGGAGAGAACCGCGCGCCGGGAGTTCGGGAATGTGACCCTGATCGAAGAGCGCAGCCGCGAGGTTTGGGGATGGCCAACGCTCGAAAGCATCGGGGCGGATCTGAAGTTTGCTCTGCGCCAGCTCACCAGGACCCCGGGATTTACGGCGACGGCGGTTTTGACGCTTTCGCTGGGCATCGCCGTCAACGCCACCATGTTCAGTCCGGTCAGCGCTTTTCTCCTGCCCCATCTGCCGGGGCGTAATCCGCAAAACGTGGTGGTTGTCTCCTCGGTGAATCCGAATCAGAATTTCCTGCCGGACACGAATCCTGTTTCGGCGCCCAATTATCTCGCTTGGCGCGCAGATACCCGCGTCTTTGCGGAAATGGCAGCCGCCGATGAATATCGCACCGCTGCTTTGACGGGGCAGCGAGAGCCGGAGTCGGTTAGCTACGCGGCGGTATCGTCTAACTACTTCAACGTTTTCGGCGTTTCCCCGCAGCTCGGGCGTTCTTTTATCGCGGGAGAGGATCAGCCTGGACGCGACCATGTCCTTATCCTCAGCCATGGTCTCTGGGCGCGTCGTTTCGGTTCGGATCCTTCGATTGTTGGGCGGACCGTACGCCTAGATCGCGAAAACTATGTGGTGGTCGGAGTGATGCCGGCCGATTTTCAGCTCCTCGGTTTCACGCCACAGATCTGGACGCCACTGGTTTTGAGCGCCGCGGATCAGACCGTGGCGGCGCGGAACCAGCGCTTTTTATATTTATTTGCGAGACTTGCGCCCGGTGTAACGCTCCAGCAGGCGCGCGCGGAAATGACTATCCTGGCAAAGCGGTCTGAAGCGGATTTTCCTACGATCGAGAAGCGATGGGGCGCGGCGGTGAGGACCCTGGGCGACTTCCTTATTCACTCTTTCGGTATTCGCACGGCGTTGGCTGTGCTCATGACCACAGTGAGTTTTGTTCTGCTAATTGCCTGCGCCAACGTTGCCGGCCTGCTACTGACGCGCGCGGCGGGACGCCAGAAAGAATTGGCGATTCGCGTTTCCCTCGGGGCCAGCCGTGCCCGCGTTATCCGGCAATTAGTAACGGAGGGTCTGGTGATCGCACTGCTCGGCGGTGCCGTCGGTCTGCTCCTCACGTACTTCGGGATCGGTTTTGTTCGGGCCAACCTGACTTTTAATGAGGCAATCAGCGCTGTTCCCTTGAGCCTCGACACCAACGTTTTGCTATTTCTCCTCGGTGTTTCGCTGGTCTCCGCCACGCTCTCCAGCTTTGTTCCCGCACTCAAGGCTTCGCACGCCGATGCCCATGCGGGCCTGAAGAGCGAAAGCCGGACGAGCTCTGCCGGCCGCTCACAAAGCCGCCTGCGTGCCGTGCTGGTGAGCCTTGAAATCGCCTTGGCGCTATTTCTGTTGATCGGAGCCAGCCTCTTGATCCACGGAGTATTTTTGCTCGATCATCAAAAACTAGGATTCCGGACGGACCATCTTCTTACTGCCAGCTTGGGACTGGACCAGACACAATACAAAGATGGCTCTCAGCAGCTCCGCTTTGTTCAGAGCCTGATCCGCGATTTGCAACAGATTTCCGGCGTCGAGGATGCCGCCATTGCTTCCGCTCTTCCGGCCACTAGTCCGTACACTGTTCCGGTCCATATCGAAGGTGAGCCCAAATTGTCGGCCAACGAGCAGCACAGCGCGCTTGATGCGGTAGTTACGACAGAGTATTTCCACGCCGTGGGCCTCCCGCCGCTGCGTGGCCGCACATTCACGGAGACAGATGATGCCAAGGCGCCCCGCGTAGTTTTGGTAAACGAACAGTTTGTACACCGCTATTTTGAGCATCAAGATCCGCTGGGAAAGCAGATCGAACTGGATATCAGAGGGGCTGCGCCCACCTGGAGCGAGATTGTGGGAGTGGTCAGCAACGTAAAGAGCTACTCCGAAGGAACTCGCGTTGATCCGGAGGTCTATGAATCTTTTCTTCAGCGGCCTGTCGCTTCTTTTTCTGTCTTGCTTCGATCGAATCTCGAACCGAATAGTCTGATATCCCCTTTACGCCACGTCGTTGCACATCTGGATGCTGAGCTTCCTCTGGCTCGTGTAATGAGCATGGACACCGTCATCGAACGCCAGCGGGCCGGAAATCCATTGTTCACCCGTTTGCTGAGCACCTTCGCGCTGCTTGCCCTGATCCTTGCAGGCATTGGGATTTATGGCCTCGTGGCCTATTCGGTGAGCCAGCGGACCCATGAGATTGGTGTGCGCGTAGCACTCGGAGCCAAAAGATCGGACATATTACACATGATCCTGAGGGGAGGCTTCAAGATGGCCGCCATCGGATCGGCGCTTGGCCTGGTAATGGCATTGCCGCTGCCCAGACTTTTCGATGCTATCTTCGTTGGTCTCCACTTTGGCGCGCCGGAACTTTACCTGATCGTGCTGGCGGCAATTTTGATCGTGACAACCTTCGCGGTCTACGTACCAGCGCGACGCGCTACACAGATCGACCCGAACGTGGCATTACGTGACCAGTAGTTCGCCTATGAGCGTTCTTGGCCGAATAGCGATTTGAGCTGCTGGACGGCTTCCGCGACCGCGATATAGATATTCAGCAGACCGAGGCCGCTCAGCGCTCCGCGGAAGTACGGACTCAGCCAGATGACGCCGAAGTGGCGCGAATGCGCTGCTACCCAGCTCAACTCCCAACTCCTCAACCATGGGAACACTACCAGAAACAGGCCGAGTTCAAAGGTGAACACGATCAGGCAAAGTTCAAGCACGCGCCGATGCCACTTCATGAAGGAGCCCGGCTTCGCGGGCGGAGGCGCGGGGGCCACGGGAGAGGCGCTCACAGCGATGCTCCCGCAGTCGAGATCGCCGCGACGGCCTCGGCATCGAAAAGATCGCCTTGCGCGGGCGGATCGGTGATATAGCCGGTCCAATGCACTTCGGCGCAGTTCACTCGAACGGGCCAGAAACTGAAGCGATGCAGGAGGGTAGGTCCATGCTTCTTTAAGGCGCGGCGGTGATCCGGAGTTGAATAGCCTTTGTTCGAGGCGAGATTGTATTGGGGAAAGACTTCGTGCCAACGCGCCAGAACTGCGTCGCGATGGACTTTGGCAACAATCGAGGCGGCGGCAATGGCGCGGCAGCGGGCGTCGCCATCGATGAGCGGAAGCTGTTCAATAGGAAGGTCCACTTTAATGGCGTCGATCAGAAGGTAATCGGGCTGAAGCGAAAGGGCTTCGACGGCGCGGCGCATGGCCACGCGAGAGGCCTGATAAATGTTGATCTGATCGATCTCGAAAGCGTCGGATCCGCCCAGCGCCCAGCACAGGCAGCGCGCTTTGATTTGCGCGGCAAGCGCCTCACGTTCCTCGGCTTCGACGATTTTACTGTCGCGCAAACCGCGGATAGGGCGGTTTGGGTCAAGTATGACGGCGGCGGCGAAAACAGGTCCGAAGAGGCAGCCGCGGCCGACTTCGTCCACACCGGCAATCGTAGAGAAGCCGCGCTCGCGGGCTTCGCGTTCATAAGAGCTGACACAGCGGATAGACCTGGATTGCGCGGCCCCGGCAGACTGCCGGGCGCGTCCAGAGCCGATATTCCGGCTGACGGGCACGACGGTTTAATCGCGCTCTCGCAACCGGGCCGCTTTGCCCTTGAGACCGCGAAGATAATACAGCTTGGCGCGCCGAACGCGGCCGGTCCGCACCAGATCGATGTGATCGATCACCGGCGCATGAACAGGAAAGATGCGCTCCACGCCCTGGCCAAAACTGACCTTCCGAACGGTGATGGTCTCGCCCAAGCCGGTGTTCTTGCGAGCGATGACAGTTCCTTCGAAGGCCTGCAGACGTTCCTTGTCGCCTTCTCTGATCTTGACGTGCACGCGAATGGTGTCGCCGGGGCGAAATTCGGGGTGCTCCTTCGCGCGAGCGTGTTTACTGATGAACTTGCTGACAAGTGCGTTTTGCATGTTAGTTCTGCCTCTCATTGCGGCTGCCGGTTAAATCGGGCCGGAAGCGCTCTGTTTTTTCACGCGACGCAGCCCGGCGCCAGCGCTTGATTTCTTCGTGATTTCCACCCAGCAGCACTTCGGGCACTTTCCAGCCGCGGAACTCCGCCGGCCGGGTGTACTGCGGACAATCAAACCAACCCTCATTCTCCGCGCTGAAACTTTCGTTCCGCGAGGAATCCTGATTCCCGAGCACGCCGGGCAAAAGCCGGGCCACCGCATCGACTATCAGAGCGGCCGCCAACTCTCCGCCGCTCAAAACAAAGTCCCCGACTGACACTTCATAATCCGCCAGATGCTCGGCCACCCTCTCGTCCACACCTTCATATCGGCCACAAAGCAACAGCAGATCGTCAAACGCCGCGAACTGGCGGGCGAGGGACTGCTCGAAACGCCGCCCCTGAGCCGAAAGTAACACCACCTTTTGCCCCGCCGTACGTTGCGGAAGAATCGCCTCCACCGCCTCAAATAAAGGCTGCGGCTTCAGCAGCATACCTTCGCCGCCCCCAAACGGGCGATCATCTACGGTTCTATGACGGTCGTATGTCCAGTTTCGCAGATCGTGAATCTGAATTTCCAAACGGCCAGCCTGTTTGGCCTTATGAACCACGCCGTGCGCAAACGGCCCGGCGAAGAACTCCGGGAAAATGGTGACAATATGGAACGTCATAGTTCCAGCAATCCTTCCGGTAAATCCATCCGGATAGTCCGGGCAGCCAAGTCCACGTCGGACAATGCGCTGACAAAGGGGATCAGGTGTTCACGTCCCTTGGCGCGAACCTCCATCAGCGGTGGTCCTCCGCAGCGCTGCCATCCCTCCACAACCCCCGCGCACTCGCCGTTTAATTTGTCGATGACCCGGCAACCGATCAGGTCCGACTCAAAAAAATCGCCTTTCTCGAGAGCGCCCCGATTGGCGAAAGGCACCCACAGATCCGCGCCGCGAAAACGTTCCGCCGCGTCGATAGAATCAACACCGGAGAACTTAAGGACCCAGTCGCCCTTATGCTCCCAAGCACCGGCGATCTCGAGAGGGACATCCGAACCGTCCGCTAAGCGGGCATTTGCACCGCGCAGAAGAGACAAGCGTCCCGGCACATCAGTCTGTGAGCGAGCCAGCAACTCACCTCGATTGCCGCGCGGCCGCAGAATCTCGGCAATAACAACGCGTCCGGTTTCGGGGGAACGCGCGCAAGGCGGCCACGGGCCGACCGTGCCGCCCAAAGAGCTTGCGGGTTCGTCTCCTGTTTGGCGGCACTGAATCCGTGCCCTTTGCGCTCGCATTTCTCCGCCGATCGGCTATTCGAGGATTTCAAGCGAGAAACGCCGGTTTAGCTTGGTACCGACCGCACCCAACAGCGTCCGGATAGAGCGGGCAGTTCGTCCCTGCTTGCCGATCACCTTACCCAAATCACCTTCCGCCACGCGCAATTCAAAAACAGTCGTATGCTCGCCGGCAATTTCGTTGACCACAACTCCGGCCGGTGTATCTACCAAAGCCTTCGCGATGTCTTCTACCAGCGTTTTTACGCCGTTGTTGTCGTTCATTTCAGTTCCGTCCACGCCCGGATGCGGGCGAACGCCATCCCAGTTCCAATCCGGCCATCAAGCGACGGCGGGCGCTTCCGCGGGAGCCGATTTCAGGAGACGAGTCACCGTATCGGACGGCTGCGCGCCATTCTTCATCCAGTAATCGATGCGCTCACGGTTGAGGTGTACCTCCGCGGGCTTGGCGACCGGATTATAATGACCGACCACTTCCACCGAACGGCTATTGCGCGCCCGGTCTTTCTCAATGACGACCACGCGATAGGTGGGTTTCTTCTTGGCGCCGAATCGCGCCAGGCGAATTGCTAACATCGTAACCTTTTCTTTTTTATATTGTTACAAACTCTAAGTTCACAGGCAGCCCGAAGCGGGCGCACACAGAAGACACTAGAACCCAGGCAGGCCGGGCAGCTTCATTTTGGCCAACTTTTTGCCTAAGAATCCAGTCTGGCCGGTGAAGCTCTTCATCATTTTACGCGCTTGCGCATATTGCTTCAGGAGATTGTTTACGTCCTGCACGCTGGTTCCGCTCCCTTTGGCGATTCGACGGCGGCGCGAACCGTTGATAAGCATGTGGTTCCGGCGCTCTTTGGGCGTCATGGAATCGATAATTGCGACAATACGGTCCACCTCTTTCTCGTCGATCTTGGCGTCCTTCAGATCCTTCAGGGGACCGACCTTCGGCATCATATCCAGAAGGCCGCCGAGCGAGCCGAGCTTGCGGACCTGCTTGATCTGCTCGCGAAAATCCTCCAGCGAGAACTCATCACCGAGAAGCTTTTCCTGCATCCTCTCCGCGGTCTTCTGATCTATGGTCGATTGAACTTTGTCGATCAGTGAAAGGACATCGCCCATGCCGAGAATCCGGGAGGCAACGCGATCGGGATGGAAGGCCTCGAGTGCATCGGTCTTCTCGCCTACGCCGACGAACTTCAAAGGCTGCCCGGTAATGGATCGGATGGAGAGAGCCGCGCCGCCACGTGCGTCGCCATCCATTTTGGTGAGAATCACGCCTGTGATGCCAAGGCGTTTATGGAACTCGTCGGCCGATTTGACCGCGTCCTGCCCGGTCATGGCATCGGCGACGAATAGGATCTCGGTCGGGTTCAGGGCCTCCTTCAGTTCGTGCAGTTCCTGCATGAGCTGCTCGTCGATATGCTGGCGACCGGCCGTGTCGACCAGAAGAACGTCGCGCCCGGTTTGCATGGCTTCCCGCCGTGCCGAGCGGGCCAACTCGAGCGGCTTCGCTTCCTCGGCCGTTCCCTCATATATAGGTGTGGCGACGGTCTTGGCAAGAATGGTGAGCTGATGACGGGCGGCGGGACGGTACACGTCTACCGAGACAAGCTGCGGTTTGTTCCCTTCTTTGCCGAGAAAACGAGCCAGCTTGGCGGCGCTGGTGGTCTTACCGGAGCCTTGCAAGCCAACGATCAGGATGACGGTCGGGGGCTCATTTGCAAAGCGCAGCCGGGAGGCGTGGGTGCCCAGCATTTTAGTAAGCTCGTCGCGAACAATTTTCACGACCTGCTGGCCGGGAGAGAGTGCGGTGAGCACATCTTCACCCATGGCTTTAACTTTGACTTCTTCGATGAACTGTTTAACGACTTTGAAGTGAACGTCGGCTTCGAGAAGAGCCACCCGAATCTCGCGCAACGCCTCTTCCATGTTGGCGGCGCTCAGTTTTCCTTCGCCGCGCAGGTTCTTGAAAACGCGCTGCAGCTTGTCGGATAGATTGTCAAACATTGCGTTTCTGACTGGGAGGTAAGCGGGATGCGTGGGCGCACTTCTGGCCACGCTGGGAAATAGCCGTTACAGAACGAGTATAGCGGAGCCGGCTAGGGATTGTATTTCTTCAGCCAGTCTGAGATTTCGCTGAAGACATCGATTCGTTGCTCCCAGAGAATCGGGAAATGAGGCGACCCGGGGTATTCCACGAAACGAGTGGTTTTGCCACGAGCCGCAAGAGCCTCGAAATATTCTTGGCCCTGAAACGTCGGTACGCGATGGTCGGCCGCCCCGTGCAGGATCAGTAACGGCGTGGTCACTTTGGCGGCATCATCGACCGCGGAAAATTTCCGAAAAGCTTCTGGAAATTCGCCGGGCCAGCGCCCGTCGTAGTCGATTTGCTGCACATCGCTGGTCCACATGAAACTGCCCCAGTCGGTAATGCCAGCGCCCTCAATGGCAGCACGGTACCGATTCGTTTGGGTGACGGTCCAGGAGGTCATGAATCCGCCCGCGCTCCAGCCGAAAATGGCGAGCCGATTCGGATCGGCCCAACCCTGTGCGATGGCAAAATCGGTAGCGCTATCGACATCGCGAAATGCGCGATCGCCGAAATGCTGATAAATGGCGTCGAGGAACTTGGTTCCGTACCCCGTGGAGCCGCGGTATTCCGGCTGAAGAACCACATACCCGAGCCCCGCGATCGTACGCGAGAACGGATCGAGACCGAGCAGATCGCTCGCTTCAGGTCCCCCGTGCGGAAGCACAAGAAACGGATATTTCTTGCCTTCCACGTAACCGGCCGGGAACGTAACCATTCCTTCTAGAGCAATCCCCTCTTTACTGGTCCAATGCACAGCGCGCACCGAGCCGAGATCGATTTTCCCAATTTGCTCATCGCCTTCGTTGGTAATCTTGCGCAATTGGTTGGCCTCCGGAACAGCAACGTTGTCGGCATGCTCCGGGTCTCCGACTGTAAAGGCTAATCGATCGGATCCGGCAGCATATTCGGAGAAAACGGGGGGACCGCTAATAAAGCCGTCAGGCCATTTGAAAGCCGGAGTGAGGGCATTATCGCGAAACTCGTCAATTTCGGTGTGCAGCCCACGATTGACCTGTATCCAGAGACGCCCGTGAGGATCCTGAGCAATACCTAGGGCCGTGGCGTCGAGATCGGGCGTGCGATCCACAGGCTTGCCGCCGGAAACGGCGACAGTCCAGACGTGGTCGGGCGTGAGCACGGAGGTCGTTGTGCTGAGCAAGGCGATGTCCTTTCCGTCGTTGGTCCAACCGATACCTCCCGCGGAGTTCGGAATTTCAGCCAGCCGGCGGGCTCCGGATACGGAACAAACATCGACAAAAGCACGAACATAGTGGTAGCCGATTTTGGGAGTCATCGACAGTGTCGCCAGCGAATCGCCGTCCGGCGACCACGCGATCGCCTGGCTTCCCCCGCCGGGCGCGATTCCGCCACTAAGGTCCTTCAGATCGGAACACCACCATTGACCGCCAGTACCGTCAGCCTTCATAACGTACAGGCTCGTTTGATCGGGCTCGACAATTGTGTGGACATCCGGATGCTCGTCCGCCTGACGTGGGTCGGCGAGAATCGCGAAGCGTGAGCCATCGGGCGAGGGGAGCGCCCCTGTGATGCCTCTTGGCAGCATGACCGTCGTAACCGGCGTCGATTTCTCATTGGCTTTTTCCAGCGCAAAAATCGCGAATTGCGGCACGTTGTTGAGTTTGAAAGAGCCGTACAGGCCTTTGCCGTCACGAGTGAAGCCGGAGGGAGTAAAGTCGGCGGGAAGATCGAGTTTACGGGCATCGCTGCCATCCGGATGGATAAGATGCCATTCGTGATTGGTCTTGCCCTTCTCCGCCCCGAAGCTGACCTGATACAGAATCAGATTGCCATCGGGCGAGACGGCAGCGGCAGAGGCGCTGTGAATCGCCGCCCAATCCTTCGCGCCAAAGGGATGCTTTGTCACGGCGTTTGGGGTGGAATTGGTTTGGGCCGAAGCGGGTAAGAGTACTGCGAGCGCTGCGGTCAGAGCGTACGCGGTAAGTGGCATATCCACCTATTATGATTTCCGGCTATTATGATTTCCGCCTATTATGATTCCGGGCCGCTCGAGAAGCTGATAATCTAACTAGCTCGGCACAGTCATGCGTAAGATCCTAACGCTTGTCTTTCGCTACCTCGGCGTCCTTGCCGCCGTGGGGCGGTAACCGCCGTCGATTTCCGTGTTGCTCATTCAAACGGTGCGACGGCCGCGTTCACTTATCTTCTGCTGGTTCTAGGCTTAGCGGCCCGCGTGGGACTGCGCGAATCCGTCACAGCTTCGCTGGCCAGCATGCTGGCATACAACTTCTTCTTCCTTCCTCCCGTAGGCACGTTCACGATTGCCGATCCCCAAAATTGGATAGCGCTGTTTGTCTTTCTCGCGACGGCTATCACGGCAAGCCAACTCTCGGCGAGCGCCAGAAGGAAAGCCGACGAGGCGGAAGCGCGGCGGCAGGAACTGGAACGAACGTACGAGTTCAGCCGAGCGCTGATCGTTGGCGACGATGAGCATAGCCTGGGCACGCAGACGATTCAACACCTGTCATCTCTTTTCGATTTGGAAGACGTGTGGTTTTACGACGCCGCCACCGACTCAATCGCGCGAGGCGGCGCTGCTAAGTCTCCGTTGAGCGAAGAACTGCTGCGCGACGCCGCCAGCAGCGGGAATCTCTGGCGAGATGCGCGATCCTATGCGCTGGCGTTGCCCATCCGTTTGGGGGGACAGTGCTACGGAAGTCTGGGAGTGTCCGGGAAAGCGCCTCTGCCGGAAACGGCGTTGCAAGCGATCGCGCAGTTGGTTGCGATTGCCATCGAAAGGACCCATGCCCAGGCGCTAGCGAACCGAATGGAGGCCGCTCGCCAGAACGAGCAGCTCAAGTCCACTTTGCTGGATGCGGTTGCGCACGAGTTCAAGACACCGCTGACAGCCATCAAAGCCGCCACCACAACGGTATTGTCCCGCAGCGCGCTGGATTCATTGGGGCGCGAACTACTGAGTGTTGTGGACGAGGAGACCGACAATCTGACGAATTTGGTTTCCGATGCCATCGAACTGGCGCGGATTGGTTCCGGTCCGGTCAAATTGCACCGCGAACCATGCTCGCTCAGTCTGATCGTCTCATCAGGCATGGCGCAACTCCGCACCCTTCTCGAGGGCCGGGAGATCGAGATCAAGCTGGAACCAGAACTGCCGCTCATCGATGCGGACCCCAGACTCAGCGAGTTGGCGCTGCGGCAGTTGCTCAGTAATGCGGTCAAGTACTCCCCTGTATCGTCCCGCATCGAAGTTCGAGCTAAAGAAGACGGCGATTTCGTCGTCGTGACCGTTTCAAACGCCGGGCCCGGGATTCCCGAGTCCGAACAAAAATCGATTTTCGAAAAGTTCTATCGCGGGCGGGAAGCGCGCGCGCGTGTCGCGGGAAGCGGCATGGGACTGGCGATCACGCGTGAAATTGTCGAGGCGCACGGGGGCCTTGTTTGGGTGGAAAGCGAGCCCGGCGAAGGAGCAAGGTTCTCTTTCTCGCTGCCGATTATTCAACCCAAGCGCCTGGTTGAGCAAGAGATGGACGCGCAGACGGCGGGCGCACAGTAGCGTGACGGCGAAGATATTAGTCGTCGATGATGAACCGCAAATCCGGCGCGTGATGAAGGCGGCGTTGGCGACGGACGATTACCTGGTTGCCGATGCAAGATCTGCGATGGAGGCGCTCGAGAAATTGCGTCAGGATCGCTATGACCTCCTGCTGCTGGATGTGAACATGCCGGGCATGAGCGGACTCGAAACTTGCGCTGAGATCCGGAAGACCTCTGATGTCGGGATCATCATGCTAACGGTGCGAAACAGCGAAGCGGATAAAATAGCGGCGCTGGACGCGGGCGCCGATGATTACGTTACTAAGCCGTTCAGCATGCCCGAGCTACTGGCCCGCGTTCGCGCACATCTGCGCCGGGTTCCCTATTCCACGGCGAGCGGACCTGCATCAATCACCTTCGGCACTGTGGAGATGAATCTGGCAACACGCCACGTCTTCGTCAGCGGCCACGACGTGCGCATGACACCAAAGGAATTCGACCTGCTTCACTACCTCGCCACTCACCCCAACGTGACGATTCCCCACGGAAAGCTTCTGCAGACCGTGTGGGGGCCGGATTACGGCAATGAGATTGAATATCTGCACGTCTTCGTCAACCAGATAAGAAAGAAAATCGAGCTGAACCCTGCCAAACCGCGCCACCTGATTACGGAACTGCGCATTGGATACCGCTTCCAGTTAGGCGATTAGATCTTCTTATCAGTCGTACCGCAGATCAGTCATACCGCAGAACCACGGCCGGATCTACGCGGAGCGCCCGCAGGACGGGAGATACGCTCGCGACGATGGCAACTCCGGCCAGCAAGACAAACGCTGAGGCGAATGCCGTAAGATCGCGCGCGCCCACCTCTGGAACAAGGAACAGCGCTAATGCCGGAGTAGCGACGAAAGCAAAAAGCATTCCAACCGCAACGCCCCCGCTCACCATCCAAACACTATCCCGTATAACCAGCTTTACGAAGCCTTCCTTGCGCCGCGCCAAGCGCCATGCGAACGCCAAACTCGCGCAAGCGCCGGGTAACCGAGTAGAGCAGCACTCCGTAGAGTCCCACAGACGCGAGCAGCAATGCCAGCACGCCCATGCTGCCGAGCAGTATGGCGCCGACCTGGCTGGGCAGCATGGCCATGACGATTGCTTTCTCCATCGGCTTCACTTCAATCGCGGCCGTTGAGTCTATAGAAGCTAGCGCGTTGCCGATCGGCTTAATCAGGTTCACGGGCGGCAAGCCGCTGCGGATCACGAAATTCAGATTGACCACCGTAAGATCTCCTTGGAAGTAGCACGAATACATCCCGGAGACATTTCGCTCACCCATGGTGAAGTACTTGCTGTCCTCAGCAACTCCGACGATAGTTGTGGGTGGCCCGGAGTGCAGCCGAATAGTGTGGCCTACAGGATTCTTGTCTCCGAAAAGCCGATGGGCGAGAGTGCTGTTGACGATAACGACCGACGGCGCGCTCCGGGTATCGGCAGGCAGAAACTCACGTCCTGCCAAGAGGGGAATCCTCATAGTCCGGAAGTAGGCGGGGCCGACCGCGTTGTAGTCATACGAGATCATCTGGCCTTTGGCGCTGTCGTCCAGCCGAACGTCAGTTTCCATGGTTTGCTCATCGTTAAAAGGCACAACTCGCAGGGTGGCCGCCGATTGCACGCCCGGAAGCGATCGTAATTTCTCCAATGCGGTCCGGATAGTTGGATCGATCTGCTCTCGTGTGGCATGCCTCTCCGGGACCAATCGCATGTAAGCCCAGATGGTGTGATGCACATCGAAACCCGGGCTCATTCCAGCCGCTAACAGCAGGTTCTTCACGAACAGGAACGCAACAACAAGCAACAGTACCGATACGGCGAGCTGCCCGCCCACGAGGAGCCGCTGAATGCGTGAACGACCTCCCGCGGTCGCCCGCTCCTCGATTTTCAAGCCGCCGGTCAAGTCACGTCGGGTTGATCGCAAAGCCGGGATAAGGCCGCAGATAAGGGCGGTTGCAAGAGCCAGCGCGCAGGAGTAACTCAGAAGCCTCCAGTCGGGCTCGATGTGGAGCCGTATGGGAACCGGCAACGGCAAACGAAAGCCGTTCATAATGGTGCCCGCCGCAAGATTCAGCACCAAGCCTGCGGCCGTACCAAGCCCAGCCAGCAACAAGCTCTCCGCAAGCAGTTGACGAACAATGCGGCCGCGGCCCGCGCCGATTGCCTGACGCACCGCCAGTTCGCGTTGCCGGCTGGTTGCTCTTGCAAGCAGCAGACTCGCAACATTGGCGCAAGCGATCAACAATACCAGTCCCACCACCACCATCAACATTCCGAAAAATGCCGTTATCGGAAGCATCGAAAAAGACCGAAGCCGGTCGAAGCCGGAGACCGCGCGAATCGCTAATCCTTCGGTCCGTTTTAAATCGGGGTTTGGATAAATATGATCAAGCTGCTGGCAGAGTTGTTGCAGATGCGCATACGTTTCGGCGTGCGACATGCCGCGCGGAAGCCGCACGTACAGCATGAGCGGGAAGTGCGCTTCGGAAAATGTCTTGTACAGGTCGGGCGAGAGGCCGAATCCCGATAGCGTGCGATGATTCGGCGGAAGCACGCCGGTCACGGAATAAGCCTGTCCATCCAAGACCAGCCTGCGTCCGACGATATCGGGGGCACCGCCCAGTTTTCCTTTCCAGAAACTGTAATTCAGGACCAGCTCATTCTGCTCCCCACTGTGAATCGTGCGTCCCAGCGCAACTGGCGCCCCAACTACATCGAAGAAGTTACTGGTAACGTTTGCGGCCCAAATCCGTTCGGCATGGTCACCGTTCCGCCAGTTTGCCTCCGTCGCCTCATTGGAGCCGGCGACCCCGGCAAACACATGCGAGTCGCGCAAGAAGCGATACTCTGTTAACTCCGAGTGGCTGTTCCCGCCGACCAGCACATATCGCAACGCCGAGCACTCCCTGCAGGCGGGCTGGCTGAAAAGAAATTCATTCGTCAAGCTGAAAATCGTCGTGTTGGCGCCGATACCCAGCGCCAGTGACAACACGGCAGCCGCCGCAAAACCGGGATTACGGCGCAGTGCGCGAATGCCATAGCTCAGATCTGAAAACAGGTCTTCCAGCCACTGGATTTGCCATGCTCCGCGGCTGTCCTCGTGTACTCGCATTCTGGGGCCGAACTCTCGTTGGGCTCGCGCTCTCGCTTCACGTGCAGGCACGCCCGCAGCCATGAATTCTTCCGCACGGCTCTCCAGATGAAACCGGATTTCACTATCTAGCTCCTCGTCGAATCCGGCTCGGCTGCGTTGGAAACTGAGCTTGTTCCGCAGTTCTCTCCACCAATTCACCTTGGTCTCCTTACGCGGTTTGAATAACCAGCGATATGGCGCGTACCATATCTTCGAACTGCGTCACCTGTCGTTTCAGTTCCGCCGCGCCCACGGGAGTAAGCCTGTAGAAACGCGCCTTTCGATTGTTATCGGATACACCCCATTCAGCGGTCAGCCAACCCTTCACCAGCATGCGATTCAGCGCCGGATAAAGCGATCCTTCCTCCACCATCAGCGATTCTTCCGAGGTCTGTTTGATGCGCCGGGCTATCGCGTAGCCATGCAGCGGTCCACTGCGCAGCGTGCGCAGGATCAGCAGATACAGAGTTCCGGGAAGCAGTTCCGGTATTTCGGCGCGCATCATCTCCCTTGTCCAGACTATATATAGCACGGAAAGGGGAGCCGGAGTCAACTACAATTGCGACGAGATCTTATTGCATGTCGATCAAATCCACATCCGAGTTGGAAGGTTTGAGGCAAATTGGCCGCATCGTCAGAAAGGCTTTGGACCGGATGTCTCAAGCAGTGCAGCCCGGCGTGACTACGGCCGAGCTTGCCGAGATCGGAGCGCGCGTCCTTTCCGAGCATGGGGCCGAATCGTCGCCGCCGAAGGTGTACGGGTTTCCTGGAGCGGTCTGTATCAGCATCAATGACGAGGCTATCCATGGGATTCCGGGAGACCGGGTTGTTAAGTCCAGCGATCTGGTCAAACTTGACCTGACTGCCGAAAAGCATGGTTTCATCGCCGATGCCGCCGTTACCGTGCGAGTTGGGAAAGTATCCGACACGGCGGACGCTCTGGTGCGATGTGCCGAGCGAGCCTTTCAGGAGGGAGCGAAGAGCGCGCGTGTAGGAAACCGGGTTTACGAGATCGGGCGCGCAGTGGAGAGAGAAGTACGGCAATCGGGCTTTAATGTCATGAAGTCGCTATGCGGCCACGGGGTCGGCCGACTGATTCATGAAGAGCCCAGGGTGCCCAATTTTTTCGATAAGCGCTGCAAAACTCACCTTATCGAAGGGTTGGTGATTACCATCGAGCCGATCGTTGCCGCTGGTTCCGGCCGTGAAGAGCATATGAGCGACGGCTGGACGATCAGAACGGGGGACCGCTCCCTTTCCGCTCATTACGAGCACACCATCGTGATTACGAAGGGAAGGCCGATCTTGATCACGGCGGCTTGAACCATGGCGACAGAGGCGCTTCAGACAACTTGCTGCGTGGTAGGCGGCGGACCGGCCGGCGTGATGCTTGGTTTCCTGCTTGCGCGCGCAGGCGTGCCCGTTATCGTGCTTGAAAAACACAAGGACTTTTTTCGCGACTTTCGCGGCGATACAGTGCACCCGTCCACGCTCGACCTAATCCACGAGCTCGGGCTTTTAGAAGAATTCCTGAAAGTCCCGCACCAGGAGCTCACCAGTCTTAGCGGCGTGTATGGCGACTTCACTTTTCACGCTGTTGACTTTAGCCGCGTGCCCACGCGTTGCAAATTTGTAGCCCTGATGCCGCAGTGGGACTTCTTGAACTTCCTTACGGCGCATGCGAAGAACTTTCCTTCCTTCGACCTCCGCATGGGGCACGAGGCGGTTGATCTGATTCAGGAGAATGGCCGTGTTACCGGTGTCCAAGTGCGGGCAGCGAATGGAAATGTGGAGATTCGCGCGGATCTGGTGGTGGGCTGCGATGGGCGCCATTCGACAACCAGGGAAGCCGGGGGATTCGAAGTCGATGAGATTGGGGTACCAATCGATGTCCTGTGGTTTCGGATCAGTCGAAACCCAAACGACCCCAACGAGGCGCTAGGAAACATTAATTACGGCAAGGCGTTGATCCTAATAAACCGCGGCGATTATTTCCAAGCCGGTATGATCGTCGCCAAAAATTCATTCGAATCGCTGAAAAGCGAGGGACTGCCTGCATTTCGCGAGAGTGTTCGCCAGACTGCGCCCTATCTGGGAGATCGGGTAGAGGAATTGACGGACTGGGACCAGATAAAGCTGCTTTCGGTGCAGATTAACCGTTTGCGGCAATGGCATCGACCGGGGCTGCTTTGCATTGGAGATGCCGCGCATGCGATGTCTCCGGCCGGAGGAGTAGGAATCAACCTGGCGATTCAAGATGCAGTGGCCGCGGCAAATCTCCTGGCCGAGCCGTTACGTGAACGGCGAGTTTCGGGAGCGCTGCTCGATCGCGTGCAGAAGCGCCGCGAGTTTCCCGTGCGTGTAACCCAGCGCCTGCAGCGCGGCATTCACAATTTGTTACATCGTGTTTTTCACAATCGCGCCGAGTTGAGGGCACCCTTAGCGCTGAAGCTGTTCATGCGATTGCCGGGACGGCAGCAACTCTTAGGCCGATTGATTGGAGTGGGAGTGCGCCCCGAACACGTTCGAAGTAGAATCGCCTGATTCCACGCGATTGAAGAAAATCGTAATGGCCCACTCAGAGCCACCATCCACTTGTGTATAGGAGGATACGCAGCGATGCGTGATGAGGCCGATGGAGGTAAGCAAGCCAGAACGATCGTACGAACCAGCGGGTGGGGCGTTGACCTTAATTATCGCGATGCGCTCGGCGAATGGCATGAGGTTCCGGAAGAAACCATTCGAGCCATTCACACCGCAATGGATGCCGAGCCGGGTACACTAGCGCCGGTCCACAATGATTCGGTGATCATCGCGTGCGCCGGCGAGCAGCGTGAGATCCCTTGCGGAGGAACGATTCTACTCGAAACAGGCGAAACCATTTCTGCGGAAAAGCGTCTGCCCGCGGATCTGCCGCTCGGTTATCACCGTATGGAACTGGATGGCGCGAGCCGCGCAGCGCGGCTGATTGTGTGCCCCGCGAAGTGCTGTCTGCCGGAGGGACTCAAGACCTGGGGCTGGTCAGTCCAGTTATACGCGGCGCGATCCCAAGATAGCTGGGGCATCGGCGATTTCGCCGATCTGGAGCGGCTCGCAAAGTGGTCGGGGAACGAACTTGGCGCGGGAATGATCATGGTCAATCCACTGAGTGCGGCCACTCCGGTCAACCCGCAGCAGGCGAGCCCGTACTATCCGACATCGCGCCGCTTCTTTAATCCGCTTTGGATACATGTCGAGTGGGTGCCCGGAGCGAACTCCGGGACTGTACCGCAACTCGATGAGATTGCGGCGGCGGGGCGCGCCTTGAATGCCAAGCGGCTCATCGAGCGTGACACCGTATTCGATTTGAAATTGCGCGCTCTGGAACTGCTCTGGCTGCAGTTCCCCGGCGACGAAGGCTTCGGCCGTTTCTGTCACACCCACGGGACCGATCTGGATCGGTTCGCCGTCTTTTGCACGTTGGCCGAGCACTTCAAGTCGGGCTGGCATAGCTGGCCGGAACAGTACCGCCATCCGTCCAACAGCGCTGTGGCGCAATTCGCCAGTGAGCATGTGCAGCGCGTGCAGTTTCATAAATGGCTGCAGTGGTCACTGGACGTTCAGTTGGCACGCTGCTCCTCGATCCTGCCTTTAATGCAGGATCTGCCGATTGGTGTCGATCCGGAAGGCGCCGATGCGTGGGCATGGCAGGATGTTTTCGCAAACGGCGTAACTGTCGGCGCGCCCCCGGACGAATTCAACACCCAGGGCCAAAACTGGGGACTACCGCCCTTCGTGCCGCACAAATTGCGCACAGCCGAATACGAACCCTTCATTCAGACGATTCGTGCAGCCTTTCGGCACGGATCTGGGTTGCGAATCGACCACGTAATGGGATTGTTCCGGCTGTTCTGGATCCCGTCGGGAATGGACGCCAAGGACGGCGCCTACGTCCGCCACAACGAGGATGAAATGCTGGCTCTTATCGCGTTGGAGAGTGAGCGCGCAAAAGCCTACGTTGTGGGCGAAGACCTGGGAACCGTCGAGGAGGAGGCAAGAGAGAAACTGGCTGATCATCGAGTCCTGTCTTACCGGTTGTTTTGGTTCGAAAAAGAGGATCCCGCTACGTATCCGCCGGAAGCGTTGGCGGCGGTAACGACGCACGACTTACCGACGGTAGCCGGGCTGTGGACCGGTTCGGATCTGGAAACTCAACGCAATCTTCGTTTGAAACCGAATGAAGAGAGCACAGCCGAAATGCGCCAACGCCTCAAAAAAAGCGCGGACCTGGACGAAAACTCGCCGTTGGACCGCGTGATAACAGGTGCATATCAACTGCTGGCGAGGGCGCCCTCTCGGATCTTGACTGCTGCGCTTGAGGATGCGGCAGCCGTCCAGGAACGGCCCAACATGCCCGCTACCCTCGAGGACCGCCATCCGAATTGGTCGAGGTCCTTGCCGCTAACCCTTGAAGAACTGCAGAAACGCGAACTGCCGCGCAAAATAGCTGCAGCCCTACGTCGCACGACAGAAGCACACGCTGCGGACGCATGACGGCGCGCTCTACATTTCGGCATCAATCTCTGCCCGGATTCAAAAATCAGGCGTACAATTGTGACAAGACTTACCTTGGCGTGCCGGGACCGTGTAACCATTCCGGTCCATTCAACGCTCTAAAGGTATATAGGTATCGGATACAGGGAGTAAAACATGAAACGCGTATGGCAGGTATCGGCAAAGGTCCTGACCGGGTTCTTTGCCGCAGTCATGTGCGCGATGCCGCAGGCCTACACGGTTTCCGCTAGACCTGGAGTCGTCAACTACATCGAGGGGAGTGCCTACCTGAATGGCCAGCCGGTTTCGGCCAAGCAACAGAGGTCCACGTTCCTTAATGCAAACGACACGCTATCGACGGACATTGGCAAGGCGGAGGTTCTCCTCACGCCGGGAGTATTTCTCCGCATAGGAGACAACAGTCAGGTTCGTATGATCTCGCCGTCGTTGACGGACACGCAAGTGGAATTGAATCGCGGCGAGGCGATGCTCGAAGTGGACGAGCTCGTCAAAGATAATCACATCAGCCTCCTCGATCATGGCAGTTCGATTGTCGTCCAGAAAACTGGCTTGTACCGCTTCACGAGCGGCGACCAGCCCACTGCGGCCACTATGGATGGCAAGGCTGAGATCTATCTAGGTGACGATCATATTCAGTTGAGCAAAGGTCACGAAACTGTTCTTACCGGGCGTCTTCGCGCCGAAAAGTTCGACGCCAAACGAGAGGACGACCTCTACGCCTGGAGCAACGCTCGCTCCGAATACGATTCGGCCGCGAGCTATCAGACGGCTAAGAACGTAAACCTCAACAGCTACGGCAACACCTATAACAGCGCTTGGGGTGGTTACGGTTTTGGCGGTTGGGCTGCCCCGGGCTGGTATTGGAATAGCGGGTTTAACAGCTACGCTTGGCTACCCATGAATGCCGCTTTCTTCAGCCCATTCGGCTACGGCTTCTACGGTCCAGGAGTAGTCGGATATGCTCCTGTGATCATGGCACCCATTTATGGTGGCGGGGGCGGACTAAATTGGCAAAATTGGAAGAAGACGCATCCCGGCGCGACCACCGCGCCTGTAAAGGGCGGCCAGGTCGCAGCCGTTCCGGTGAACCCGAAGGCCCCTCCGGCTCTCGGCTTGGCGAGATCGCCTGCAGCGGCCGCAATGGCCCGTTCTCAGATGGCCCGCAGCTTCGCATCGCAAGGCGGATTCCGCACTGCCACAGGCGCGCCGGCAGCGAGATTTGAGGGTGGCCGGATGAGCGGAAGCAGCGGCGTTCGCATGGGCAGCAGCGGTTTCGCCCACGGCTCAGCTGGTGGCGGTGAAGGCGTGGCACACTCCTCCGGGGGAGCGGCGGATTCTCAGGCGGAGCTCGTTCCAGTGGTGGCTTCTCGGGCGGCGGATTCTCCGGTGGCGGTCACGCCAGCGGTGGAACGTCCGCTGGTGGTGGCGGCAGTCACAAATAACAGCAATTCCTTCTTGTACACAAAGGCGGCTGGACTTCGGTTCGAGCCGCTTTTTGTTTTTTTGGAAGTCTCGCAGTATGATGGCCGCAACCATGCCCTATCTGCTCAAATCCGAGCCTGACGCCTACTCCTTCTCCGATCTCGAACGAGATACCGAGACGGTCTGGGATGGCGTAACCAACCCGACGGCAGTCAAGAATCTGCGCGGCATGAAGCCCGGAGACAAGCTCATCGTCTATCACACCGGAGACGAGCGGCAGGCCGTCGGTACAGCCGTAGTGGCCAGCGTCGATATCTCCGATCCGAAGGTCCCGGCCATTCGCATCAAAGCCGGAAAAAAAATTGCCCATCCGCGCACTCTGGCCGAAATCAAAGCGGAAAAGCTCTTCTCCGATTCACCGCTGGTGACGCAAGGCCGGCTCTCTGTCGTGCCTCTCACGGCTGAGCAATATGCCTGGCTGACGAAATCGTAAAACCTTATTGTCCGCTCATTTTGTGCAGCGCGTCATGAATGCGCTCCAGCCCCGCCGCCAGTAGATTCGTATCGCCCCCGATTCCGATTCGAACCCGCTCCGGCGCGCCGAAAAAGTGGCCCGGCGTTACCACTGTGTCGTACCGATCGCGCAACGACCGGTAGAACTCGTCCACTGGCACACCCAGCCGCGGAAACAGCACCGTCCCGGTTTTGAGAGGTTCACACTCCAGCTCTGGCGTGGCCGCCACAAACTCGTTCGCCAGAGCACGATTCCTGTCCAGCAGATCTCTCGACCACTGGGCAATCCGTTCCAGATTTTCGAGCGCCACACAGCTGATCTGGTCCGTCACGTAGGGATTGTTCACTCCCAGCAGATCGTTCATGCGATAAATCTTTCGAATCAACTCCGGATCGCCAAGTATCCAGCCGCAGCGCAAGCCGCTCAATCCGTACACCTTCGATAAGCTATTCGTCACCACGAACTCAGGTCCCAGCTTTGCCGCAGTCGGCGGAGCATCCTCGAACAGCAGATCCAGATACACTTCATCCACCAGAACTCGGGCGCCCGCCGATTTCGCCAATGCGCCAATTCTCCTGAGCGTCGCTTCGTCCGTGAACGCACAGCTCGGATTATGCAAGTTTGTAATCACGATGAGCCGCGTGTTCCGTGTGACCGCCTTCTCCACAGCATCCGTGTCGATCGCAAACCCGGCATCCGCCCGGCGTTCGAAGAAATTCACTTTTGCGCCGACATACTCTGCCGCTTCCCAGAGCAACGGATAAGCGGGATGCTCGATCAATACTTCATCGCCTGGATCGAGCGTTCCCGCCATCGCCAGATAATTCGCCATCGAAGTACCCTGCGCGGTCGCGACGCACTCCGCTGGAACTCCGCATTTCACTCCGATCGCGTTCACTAGTGGCGTGTAACCGTACGCGCCCGGCCCGCTCAACACCAGCGCTTGAAAATTTACTGGCAAACCGGAAAGCGGGTAGTTCTTCACTCCGCTATTCGCCAGGTTGAATCCTACATGTGTCCGGGTTTTGACCCACTCCATATAGGCCGAGCCCATTGTTGCGCTACGCATTCCGATGCCGTTGCGCAAGTGATTTCCTCCGGCTCCAATAGAAATAAACGGGTATTCCGAGCAATAGCAGACCTAACCCAACAAAGCTGTTCCCCGGATAATGATAAAACGTCGCAAGCACCACCAGCCAGCAGGCGCTCACGAAAAAAATGGTCGTGAACGGATGTCCCGGCGTGCGATGCTGCGGCGCCGCTCCCATTTTCCTCCGGAACACAAACAGCGAAAGGCCCGTCAGTCCGAAGAAGATGAAATCGATCGAGACAACATAGTTCAAAATCTGCTCATAGCCGCCCGCCACGGCAATGATCGACGCGAACACTCCTTGCAGAATAATCGCGGCCACTGGCACGCGCGTACTCTTCGGGACCCAGGCGATGAACCGGAAGAACAGGCCATCATTCGCCATGGCGAAGTAGATTCGTGGAGCGGTTAACATCCCCTGGCTCAGGAATCCCAAAGTCGAGACTGAAATCACCGCCGCCATGAAGACCGCCCCCGCTGTGCCGATCGCTGTCTGCATGACCGTGTACGCGGGGGTAATTGTCGCCGCTAATCCAATGGGACCCAGCGTGCGCAAGCAGACCAGGTTGACGCATATATAGATCGTTGTTACGCCCAAAACGCCGAATACCAAGGCTCGCGCCAGATCGCGCCTGGGGTCGCGCATCTCGCCCGTCATGAAGCTCGCTGTCTGCCATCCACCGTAGGCGAACAGTACCGGAACAACCGCCGCTCCAAATGCTACCAGCAACTCCGGACTGAACGGCGCGCTCGGCATCGGACCCGGCGGCCTTACTGCTCTCACGCTAAAACCGACTCCAATCAGAACCGCGATCGCGGCGATCTTCAGCACCATCAGGGCGCTCTGTACAGTACTGCCGACGCGCACTCCCAGGCAATTGACCAGGGTCAACACCGCCAGCACGCCTGTTGCGACAAGTCCGTCGGGAAGAGGAAGCGCCACCAGTTCCTTCGCGTACCGCACGAACGTGACGGCCACCGCCGCCATTCCTCCGGTTTGCATGACCAGCAGCAACGCCCAGCCATAGAGAAATGCGACCGCCGGATGGTACGCCTCGCGCAGGTAAGCGTACTGCCCGCCGAGGTTGGGCCGCAGCATGGCCAGTTCCGCATAGATGAACGCCCCCGCGAGCGCCGTAATGCCGCCCAGCGCCCACGCGCCAAGAATCAGAGACGAGGTGTGAACCTGCCGCGCAACGACATAGGGGTTAACGAAAATACCCGATCCGATGATGC
This sequence comes from uncultured Acidobacteriaceae bacterium, assembly GCA_963762495.1. Lineage (GTDB taxonomy): Bacteria > Acidobacteriota > Terriglobia > Bryobacterales > Bryobacteraceae > Bog-105. The sequence continues at coordinate 12,340 of CAVXKZ010000020.1, read as the reverse complement.
CGCCCATCACGATCATCGTCGTGTCGAACACGCCCAGACGCCGGGCCAGAAGTCGTTCGGGTTCTGTTCCTGAAGCTTGCGGCTCGCTCACTCGGGCTAGCCGTGTGCGGTCCGTGCCGGGCGCTTTCCGCCAGTCTGTTTTTTCGCTGGCAGCTCACCGGCCGCTTCGCTTCCAGCCGCTTTTGCCGCCGGTTTCTTCGGTAGTTCCCCCAGACTCTTCTGCAGGGCCTGCATGAGATCGATCACCGGAGCGCGTTTCCTCGGCGCTTCCGACGGAACGCTCAACCCTTCTCGCTTGGCCTCGATCATCCCCATCAGCCGGCTTTGATAATCGTCGTGATATTTCGATGGATCGAAATCGGACGCCAGCCCTTCCACCAGTTTCTCCGCCAGCGCCACTTCCTGGGGCTTCACGCTCACGTTCTCATCGCGCCGGAACTCCGGAACTTCGCGCACCTCTTCCGGATAGAACACAGTGTGCAGCAGCAGCCCATCCGCGTGCGGCCGCACAATCACCGTGTACTCCCGTTGATGCATGGTGATCTTCGCCACCGCGCTGTAACCCGATTTCCGCATCGTTTCAAACAGGAGATGATAGGCCTTCTTGCCGGCTTCTTCGGGAACCATGAAATAGGAAGCGTCGAAGTAAATAGGATCGATCCCCTCCGCCTTCACGAATTCGACAATCTCCATGTTGTCGCTCGAAGGTGGCGCGATACTCTTGATCTCCTCGTCGTTCACGATTACATAACGATCCTTCTCGACTTCGTATCCCTTCACCAGCTCGCTTCGTTCTACCGTGCGATCGCATTGCGGGCAAAACGTCTGCTGTTTGATGCGCCCGCCGCACTGCTGATGAATCTGATTGAATCCTACGCGTTCCGTCCGCGCCGCCGTGTATAGGCGAACTGGAATCGTGATCAGGCCGAATGTAATATAGCCCTTCCAGACTGTGGAAGCCATGCCGCTCCTTTTTCGGTACCGCTCCTAAAACAATATCGTTTCGTTATGTCGTTTGCAACCCAGTACTTACCAGTTGATCCCCCACCATAGAACTGGTACCACACTGCAGGGCATTGCAGGGCATTGTCAGGGCGGGACCAACTGGTCCGCCCCTTGGGGCGTTAACTTACAACGCTGCCGAGGAATTCGGACTATTTGTTCACAGTCAAGCGCACACCTTAATCGCTGCGTAGCGCCTCGATTGGATTCAAGGATGCGGCTCTTCGCGCTGGTAGGTAACTCGCGGCCAAGGCGGCCGCCAGAATCATGATGCCTGAAATTCCATACGTTACTGGATCACCGGGCGTAATTCCAAAAAGTAGAGAGGCCATCCAGTGGGAAAGTCCTCGCGCCGAAACGAATCCAATCGCGCCGCCAACGCATGTCAGTATTACGCCTTGCCGTAAAAAGAGCGCTTTGATCGTTCGGGGTTCGGCACCCACAGCGACACGGATGCTTATCTCTTTGCGACGTTGTGCAACAGCATACGCCAGAACGCCATAAACTCCGATGATCGCAAGTGTCACGGCCATAGCTGCGGCGATTCCAAGCAGAACGAGAGCGAAGGATCTGCGCGCCATCGTGAGTCGATAAAGATCGTTTAGAGTTCGAACTTGCGCCAGTGGCAAGCTGGGGTCCACAGCATGGATTTCCGCTGTGATTTCTTTGAGTAGGCCCTGCGTGCCGGCGCGGCTGCTTCGTATCGCGAAGGCAACGCCGCGGCGAACACCTGGGAAGTAGACCAACCCCGGCGCTGGATGATCGACGCCATCCTCATAGACATTTTCAGCAACGCCCACGATGACACTCCACGGCCCATCTTCGCCACTGATTCGAATGCCTTTCCCGAGCGCCTCCCGCGGCTCGCTCCAATATTCGCGAGCCATGTTCTCCGATACTATCGCCACGGGGTGATGACTGATCAGATCGTTCCATGTGAAATCCCGGCCAGCGATCAGCCGTGTGCCGAGCGCCGCAAAGAGTCCTGGCGAAATGGATTTGATGGTTCGGTTCGGTGGAATTCGGCCAACTGGCGTCTTGCCTTCGACGGAGACGGGATTGCCGTTATGGTATTCCAGTTCGAGCGGCAAAGCAGTGGCAAACCCTGCAGCCGTAACACCCGGAATAGCGGCAACTCTGTGGAGAATATCAGCTTCTACTTGGGCCACTCGCTCTGGCTCACGTATCTGAACTTCGGGAAAAAACAGCCGGATTGTCTGAATCTGCTCGGGGTGAGTAAACCCAGGTCTCACGGCGCTCAATGCGATAAAGCTGCGAACCAGTAATCCCGCCCCCACTAACAGCACCAAAGCGACCGCCACTTGCGCGATCACGAACGCATTTTGCGCACGCACCTGCTCCGCACTCTGGCTAGCGCCTCGCGCAGTTTGCAGTCTGCTGTTCAGTCCTGATTTGAGAACCGCTACCAATCCAAACAAGATGCCCGACAACAAGGAGCAGGCCAGCGCGAACAATATACTCGTTGCGTCAATCGATATCTCCACCACTCTGGGTAGAGTTGCCGGGCCATAGGTTGCCAGTACCCGAAGTCCTGCATACGCAAGAGCGAGACCGGCAGCGCCGCCGAGAGTAGCAAGCGCGAGGCTCTCTATTAATACCTGACCCGCGATTCGCCCCCAGCCAGCGCCAAGCGCAGCCCGAGTCGCAAATTCCTCACGCCGGGCTTGCGCCCTCGCCTGTACTAAGTTTGCGACATTCGCGCACACGAGCAAGAGCACCAGAGCCAGCGCTCCCATGAGGATTTTGAGAACCGCGCCAACGTCTCCAATGACATCCTCCTTTAGTGGATGGATGTTGGGTTTGACTCGAAGCTGCTCAAGCATCTTCTCTAGATCCGCCTTGGCGCCCCAAATTCGTAATACGCGGGTGATGTCTTGATCGGCTTGTGCAAGGCTAACGCCGGGTTTGAGCCTCGCGACCCCGGGGCAGTCAGCATCTTGCGATCCTGGCGCTCCGGCGACAACACTTTGTGCGAGGAAAACGTCGGGGGCGAGATTGAGGAATTCAAAATTCCGAGGCATTACTCCGACTACCTGATAAGCGACAAAATCGACGAGGACTAACCGGCCCAGCACGTGCTCGTCCCCGCCGAACCTTCGCTGCCAGTACTTATAAGAGAGGATCACAGTCTTCTGCGCGCCTTGTAGTTCGTCTGCGCTGGAGAACCACCGACCCAGGTAGGGCCTCACGCCCAGCGCGCGGAGGACTCCGTGTGTCATAGCTACTGTCGCAACCTGTTCTGGTTCTCCCGCGCCAGTGACGGCCGCTGCGCCGGGAGTCCAAACACCGAACTCCTCAAAACTCCGTGCGTTCTCCTGGTAGGCAGCATACAGTTCCAGGGAGAGCGGCCACTCCTTTATGACCTGGCCTGAAAAGGCGGCGGAGTTGAAAACGCCCACCAGCTTTTCCGGCTCAGGATAAGGCAGGGGGCGAATTAGCACGGCATTCACAACGCTGAAGATAGAAATGTTGGCACCGATTCCCAGGGCCAGCGAAAGCAGCGCAGGCACGCTAAAGCCTGGTTTGGTTCGAATCATTCGTAGCGCATATCGCAAGTCGTGCATAAAATTCGCGATCAGGTTCACTCGTCTCATGTCACGGCATTCCTCTTTCGTTTTTTCCATCGGACCAAATTGGCGGCGCGCCATCATGCGAGCCTCGGACTCGCTCACACCAGAGGCTAGGGCTTCCTTCACGAGTTGCTCTAAATGAAGTCCGATCTCGCGTTGCAGATCCGCCTCGGCGCGAGATCGCCGGAGTATTGAACGAAGACGGTGCATAATCACGCGACTGAATCGCATACACGTTCCCTTCCTAGGCCGTCTCGATTAGAAGCTGGACGGCGGAGGAGAGCCTATTCCAACTGTTAAGCTCACGCTCGAGTTGCTTCCTGCCCTCCCGCGTCAACGAATAGACCTTGGCGGGACGTCCAAGATCGGAGTCCTTCCATTCCGCCTTGATCCAGCCCTGGTGTTCGAGGCGATGCAGTGCTGGGTACAAGGAACCCTGGCCGACGGAGAGAACCTCGCCAGAGCGCGCCTGAATGCGCTTAGCGATCGCCCATCCGTGAAGCGGCTCCCTCGCAATGGTCCTAAGGATCAGGAGATCTAGCGTTCCTTGCAAAAGATCTGATGGCTTTGGCATGACGACACCACGACTATCAACAATATACCTCGATCATCGACAATGCGGCTGCCCGTATTCGCGGGATGTGCAACTTCGATTACGCCCGGAACGGCTACCTGAATGTTCGCAGCCTGCGCGAACGGTAAGAACAGCAGAGCGCCAATAATCCAAACAATCTTCAAACACGCCTCCCGCTACTTAGCTCGTTATTGTGTAACGGAAGTTAGCCTAATGCAAGGAAATCTGATACTGAAGACTTGAAGATCTTCGTTTATTACATTGGGAAAGCGCGCGACCCTCACGCAAACGCCATCGCCGCCGAGTTCCTGAAGCGTAGCAGCCGTTACGCCGTGTGCGAAATGCGGGAGATTATCCCCGAGCGCTTCAACCTGTTTGATCGTCAGCCCTCCGCCCGTAAGATCTTCCTCGATCCTACCGGCCGGAATCTCGACTCCGCTGCTTTCATTCAACTCATTGGTCAGGCCGAACGCGACGCTCGCGATCTCGTATTCCTGATCGGCGGACATGATGGCCTTCCCTCCGAGTGGAAGCCTCGCGCCGACGTTCTCTTGTCCCTTTCCTCCATGACGTTCCCTCATGAGCTGGCCCGCGCCATGCTCGCCGAACAGATCTACCGCGCCTTCACCACTCTCCGCGGCCATCCCTATCCGAGATAGACAGCCGAGCAACCAATCGTCGCCCCGTCAGCTGCCGGGCGATTCTCCACCTGAAGAATGATTTCCGTCTCGATCTTTGTGTCCAAGACACAACCCACATTCTTCGGCCAAGCTACCTAGAACGGTTTCTATGCAGGTTACGCAAGTCGTCGTCGGCTTGCAGATGCTCATCGTCTGCGTGCCTCTCGCTCTCGCCCAGGATCCCACCGGTGTGCTCCAGGGCCAAGTTACAGATCCCTCCGCGGCGGCCGTTCCGAACGCAAAAGTAGTCGTGCGGAACGTCGCGACAAGCTTTACTGCTGCTCAGCAATCTTCAAGGAACGGCAGTTTTCGTTTTTCTTATCTGCCCGTCGGCGAATACGATCTACAGGTCTCTTCACCGGGTTTCACGGACTTCAAGGCAACGCGAATCCGCATCGATGTGGACCGGATCGTGGATTTTTCCGTCCTTTTGGACATAAGGCCGAGGGGCGATCTCGTCGACGTGACGGCCAATCCCGAGACTGTCGACGTCAGTTCCACCCTCGGCAACGTTGTCTCTTCGCGCGATGCCGTCGACCTTCCCCTTAACGGACGCAATCTGACCCAGCTTGGACTTCTCCAGCCCGGTGTCGCCCCTATGACTTTCGGCCTTGCCCAGGCGGGCGGCATTGCTCGTAGCGGTCAGGCCTATGCCGTCAACGGACAACCACCCGAGTCCAATAATTATCTTCTGGACGGAGTGAGCAACGTCGATAGTGTAAACGGTGGCTTCGCATTGCATACCCCTGTAGATGCCGTGACCGAATTCCGGATCTTGACCTCCAATGCTCCGGCCGAGTATGGGGAAACGAGTGGCGCGACCAGCACCGTCATAACTAAGTCAGGGACCAATGAATTGCACGGCGACCTCTATGACTTTTTCAGAAACAACGCGATGGACGCTCGAAACTTTTTCGCCGCCGGGACTGAGCCGCTCCATCAGAACCAGTTCGGTGCCACTCTGGGAGGTCCAATTCGGCGCAACAAAGATTTTTTGTTTGTCTATTACGAAGGTCAGCGTGACAAGCAAGGGGAAACCCGAACGGCGATCGTCCCTACCGCCGCTGAACGGACCGGGGATTTCTCCGGGCTGGTTGACAGCGGCACCGGCCAGCCCATACCGCTCATTAATGAATTCACCGGCCAACCCTTTCCAAATAATCAGATCCCGTCATTCTTGATCAGCCCCATCGCGCAGCAAGCGGAGAAGCTCTACCCGCTCGGAAATCTTTCTCCATCCCTGTTCTCATCTACGCAGACGATGACCAACAATTACGACCAAGGCGGATTTCGCCTCGATCACTACTTCAGCAACTCGGACCAGCTCTTCGCACGATACGCGACGTCTTCTTTGCACGAACTCGATCCGCTTCCGATCAATGGATCGAACGTTCCCGGATTCCCGGTCACGGATGACATCACGACGAATTCCGCGACCATCTCGGACGTTCATCTGTTTTCACCCCGAACCGTCCAGACACTGCGAGTGGCATTTTTCCGCAACGTATTCCTGGAGGGAACTGCCCAGAACCACACGCCTGCAAGCAGCCTCGGCTTTACCTATCAGCCGACGTTGTCCTCCGTTGTCGGATCCCCTTATTTGATCGTCAGTGGCTACGGATCTGTGGGTAACCCCATTACCGGCCCGCAAAACACCTATCAAAACGATTACCAGGCCTACTATTCACTCGCGTCCACTCGCGGCAACCACAATCTCAAATTCGGCGCGGATCTCGACCGCCAGCAGATCAATGCGCTTCTCGGTATCGCAACCAACGGCTTTTTCGTTTTTGCTCCGTTCCCTGCAAGCGACTCTTTCGCAAGTTTCCTGCTCGGCCAACCCGTTCAGTTCTTCCAGGGCGGCGGCGATTTCAACCGTGGGCTCCGAAAGTGGATCGTCGCCGGGTACGCGCAGGATGAGTGGCGTGTCACGCCGCACTTCACCTTCACCTATGGCTTGCGATACGAAATCAACACACCATACACCGATATTCGGAACCGGATGAATGCCTGGGCGCCCGGCCGGCAATCGGAAGTCAGGCCGGATGCTCCAGCCGGTCTGCTATTCCCTGGCGAACCCGGCGTCCCGGCCGGAATCGCGTCCATCGATTACCACGAGTTTATGCCGCGCATTGGTCTGGGGTGGGACCCCATCGGAGACGGACGCACTACTGTCCGAGCCGGCTACGGCATCTTCTACGACGGATATACGAACGGCGTGGGCGGTCCTCTTCAGGCCGCCGTTAGCGCTCTCCCCTGGACCGAGGCCTACCAACTGCCCGGGCCCGGCCTCAACTTCGCGGACCCATACAATGGGCAAACTCCGCCATTCGTCACGCAGCAGTTCGTTCGCCCCGCAACAGTGCTTACGGTCCAATCCGGCATGTTGCCTCCCTACTCGCAAGACTGGGACTTCTCCATAGAACGCGTGATTGCGAACTCGTATCTTCTCGATGTCCGATATGTCGGAAACAAAGGCACCCACTTGCCGCGCTTCATCGAAGCAGATCCGGCCATCTATGGACCGGGCGCCACGACCGGGAACGCCGATCAACGCCGTGAATACGCCGGCTGTTCGGCACTCGGGTCCTGCGCTTTCGCATCTGTCGGATTGATCGCCGACAACAACAGCTCCACATATCATGCCCTGCAGGTGGCATTCTCGCATCGCTTCACAGGCAATTTCTCTTTTCTTGCCTCGTATTGGTGGTCCAAAAGCCTCGATTACGTCTCATCCCTGAACCTCTCCGGTTCCGCGCCCACTCTGGTTGCTGGCGAGAACGATCTGGCTCAGAATCCATTTGATCTGAGATCCGAACATGGCCCATCCTTGTTCGATGCCACTCAGCGATTTGTTTTCAGCGGTACCTATGTTTTGCCGCACTGGCACTCTGCCCCACGCGCCGCCGGCTTCCTTGTGAATGGATGGCAGTTGAATACGATTGCTAGTTTCTCTTCCGGTACGCCTTTTACGGTATACGACAGCGATAATGCGTCCATGCAGGGAAGCTCTCCGGAAATCACTGGATTCTATTCCAGCCGTCCAAACGTGATCTCCGATCCGAATGCCGGCTCGCACACGCCAAACCAGTGGGTAAGCCGAAGCGCATTTCAGGAGCTGACGCCCGCTCAGAATCCGGGACAGTTCGGCAACGAAGGTCGAAACGCAATACGCGGCCCTGGGCTCGCTTCAGTCGATGTCTCTCTGTTCAAGAACTTCGCGGTAACAGAGTCGAAACGGGTTCAGTTCCGGGCGGAAGCCTTCAACACGCTTAATCGCGCGAACTTCGCGTTGCCGGAGAACGACCTCGCATCGCCAGAGTTCGGCCAAATCCTTCAGGCGGCGCCGCCTCGCCTGCTACAGTTGGCTGTCAAATTCTTCTTCTAACGGAGAGTGGCTGTTATGGAACCTATGTTTCTGAAGGATGTTGAAGAGCATCGGGGTGACGACAACTACACCCGCGCCATTGAAATGATGAAGCGTGCAGGATCTGAATACCCCCAGATTCTGCATATGTTCTCCTACAAAATCAAAGCCACAGCGTACCTGGAGCAATTCACGCAGGAGATGATGCGCGAAGCTGCGCCGCTATCTCCAGGAATCCGCGAGTTGATTGCTGCCTATACCTCTCATTTGAACCAGTGCCCGTTTTGAACGAAGTCTCACGCCGCGGTCGCGGCGGAATTACTCGGCAGTAAGGAATTGGTTGCTAGCGTTCTGGCCGATGTGGAAACATCTTTGCTTTCTGAATCGGATAAGGCTCTGTTTCGATTTATCCGCGAAGTGAATGACGATTCCGTTTCTATTCAGCCCGCGGATATTGAAACGCTCCATGACGCGGGATTCACGGACGAGGCAATCTATTATGCAATCACGGTCTGCGCGCTGTTTAATTTCTACAACCGGTGGATTGACGCGAGTGGCGTTCATCCGATGAGCGATGCAGCGCATGCGGCGGGGGCAAAACGATCGGCAATCCATGGTTACTCAAGAAGCTCTCAGCCACCACCGAAGCCGCCTGAATAATAAGGGCCGAGTTCCCAGGCGGGCCCTGATTTTACTCACCGCCTGTTGCGGAGTATTTGTCAGTTTCGCCTCCGTCGTCGTTTACACTTTTGGCGTTTTCCTGAAGCCGCTCACTGCCACATTCGGCTGGTCCCGCGGTCAGGTTTCCCTCGCTTTTACTCTGGCGGCTCTTAGTGTCGCCGCCTCTTCTCCTTTCATCGGCCGCCTGCTTGATCGCTACGCCGCGCGTCGAATTATCATCCCTTGCACAGTCATCTATGGTGTCGCGTTCTTCTCGCTCGCCTTCCTCACGCCGCATCTGAGCCATCTGCTCTGTGTCTTCGTCATCCTCGGAATCGTCGGAAACGGAACAACCCAACTGGCATATGCGCGCGTTGTTAGCGCCTGCTTCGATCAGGAACGCGGCCGCGCTCTCGCTGCCGTTATGGCCGGATCGGGGCTAGGGTCCATGGTGTTTCCTCCCATTGCTCAGGCTCTGATTTCTGCTTACGGTTGGCGCGCAGCGTACGGTGTCCTCGGGGCCACAATTCTTCTACTTGGCATCCCACTCGCCGCTGCCTTCCTTTATGAGCCTCGCGCCGGAAAAAACCAGCGATCCCCACAACCAGACCACGCTGATGGACCGATCTGGCAATCCATTACCAGTTTTCGCTTTCTAGGCATCGTGACCGCCTTGCTCCTGTTCTCTTTTGCCACCAACGGCCTGAACGCCCATTGGGCCGCGCTTCTCACGGATCGGGGACTTGCCGCCGGGCGCGCCGCCACCGTCCTTTCTGTTGCCGGATTAGCTACGCTCGCAAGCAAGCTATCCACGGGATACTTGCTGGACCGGTTCTTCGCGGGGCGCACCGCAGCCGGACTGCTGGCCGCGTGTGCTACCGGATTTCTTGCCGTCATCTTCGGACACGCTACCTGGTTCGCATTTGCCGCAGCCGTACTGGTTGGCCTAGGCATGGGAGCAGAATCCGACGCAGTTCCCTATTTGCTTACCCGCTACTTTGGTCTCCGCAGATTCGGCGAGCTATACGGATACACGTGGTGCGTCTACGCGATAGCGGGCGCGCTCGGTCCCTGGGTGATGGGCAGCATGTTCGACCATACCGGCTCCTACCAACTCGTGCTGCTCACCTCATTCGGAATGATTACGGTCGCCGCAATATTATTCGCCTCGCTCCCCAGATACAAATATGCCGTCCCGCTGTTGCCTTGAACACCGCCTTTGCGACCCAACGGTTGCTTTTGCGTGACAATTCCTGCCAACCTGGCGTTGTCGCCCGATGTCAAAGCTGCACCAGCGTGGTGCACTTTGTATGACTGGGCTGTGAAAAACCGCTCCAGGTCTCACTCGCGTAAAGCACGCGTTCTGGTCTTAGGGCATGATTGTATTCTTCGCTGACGGTCTCAATCCGCAACGGATACTCGTGGCCGAGCGATTCAACCTTGGCTGTGAGTGCGCGCGAGAGACGGACGGGATCGCCAGATGTACGAACAATCGCTTCCGACCAGCCCAGATAATCGGGCCGTTGAAAGAGCGAAACGTAAATCGCTGGCTCCTTCTGCGCGCGCGGATCGTCCAGCGTGGCGTCACTCGCGATGCCGATAACTTCGAATTCTCCTTTCAAGTCTCCAATCCTTACGCGCTGTCCAATCGGGTCTCGATGCGGAGACACCAGGCGGGCAAGCTCAGGATCCCGACCTGCGGACGGCTCTCATCGTCATGTAACCCGAAGTCCCTGCCCCGCAGCAGGCGCATGCCCAATGTGTCGAAGAAGCCGGGCGTCACCAAATGGTAGTTTGCGCTGACATTGGCCGGTAGGACCGTCTCTTTCCACGGCATCCCAATCGGCCGATCGTGCGCAATCGTCGCCGCTGTTACACTCGGTAACGTTCTAAGCGCTTCAGGAGGTGCCGCATATACACCGGCTTATCCACACCCGCGTAAGTCGTGCGCGGGAACAGTTGCGCTACCAGCAGCCGATTCGGATTGAAACCCGGATCGCTGCGCAAAATATTTCCTAAGCTGCGCGCAAGCAGCAGAGCTCCCGCCAGGATCGCAAACGAGAGAGCGATTTGAACGGTAACAAGGGCCGGACCAACTAACCCCATTCTGCCGACCACCCGCGAGCTGGCCTGCTGGATTGCGGCGCCCGGATCCTGAAGCGCAGCCCTCCACGCGGGCACGATTCCAAATAGGACGGCGGCTGCAACTGCCACGCAAATCGTGAACAGCACCACGCGAGTGTCGGGTGTGAGTGAAAGCGCGAGCGGAACGTAGCCTTGCCACATAAATCGAGCCATATAACTGCTGCCCCAGTAGGCGAAGGCTAAACCTGGCACCACGCCACCGAGTGCAAGCAGCAAGGATTCAACTAGCGAAGCTTTGATGAGACGCCAGCGGCTCGCTCCAAGAGCCGCACGAACGCTCAATTCGGCCGCCTGGCTCTCGGCTCTTGCCAGTGCGACGTTCGCCAGGTTTACGCACGCAAGCAGAAGCAGCAGACCTGCTATTCCTAACAATGTGTACAGCGGCCGCGTGAACTCTTTCCGCAGATAAGAAATGCCGCGCGCCGGCAGGTTCGACTTGAATGCGAAACGCGAGAAACGATGCGTGCTCAGGCGCGGAATCCGGTGCGGTGGCTTTTCGAATGGCGGGCCAAACGGCTTCAATCTGAGCGCGTGCTCGCTGGAAACTGATCCCGTCACGAAGCCGCCCGATTACCGTGTAATAGTCGTGCTTGCGATCGTAAAGATGTTCGGCGCTGGACGCGTAGTCGGTCACTGGAACCGTGGCATCGGCGGTAACCTCGCGAATCAAACCCGGGAAAGATTTCGGGTGTACGCCGATGATAGTGTACGGCTTTCCATTGATGAGAATGGCCTTGCCGAGCACTCCGGTATCGCCTCCATAACGTTCTTGCCAGGCTCGATAGCCAATCACCGCAACCCGTGATGGGGTGAAGTGATCGAGTCCGATGTCCTCGCGCGTAATGAACCGGCCCAGAGCCGGGCGAATACCCAGCGTTACATAGTAATCGCCGCCGATCTCGTCAACGGAGCCCGCGAACGAACTTCCGTTCATTTCGAGGTTCTCCATGCCGCCGCCGTTCCAAGCGAGTACGCTCGAAAAGACATCCGCCCTTTGTTGGATCGACTGGAAAGCAGGAATCGAAAGGTTGCCCTTCTCGCCTTTTTTATCGATTGTGGAGACCTCGATCAGGCGTTCCGGATGAGGGACCGGCATGCTGGCGAGCAGAAGCGCGTTGGCGAGCGTGAATATCGCCGCATTGGCGCCAATGGCAAGCGTAAGCGTAATTAGTACGGTGAAGGTGAAACCGGGATTCCGGAGCAGCGAGCGCGCCGCGTAGCGCAGATCGCCAAGAATTTCGCCTGAACCTGGAAGCACGGTCGGAACCAGCTTACTCTCTTAATCGATCTGGTATCTGTGACAATTACCGCCCCGCTGGTC